>JBBCID010000001.1:0-175441 GCA_037200705.1 Sphingomonas sp.
GTGACCCTGCCCCCCGTCATCGTCCTCGTTCGCCCGCAGCTCGGCGAGAACATCGGCAAGGCCGCGCGCGCGATGCTCAATTTCCGGCTGACCGAGCTGCGGCTGGTGCGCCCGCGCGACGGCTGGCCCAATCCGAGCGCCGGACCGGCCGCGAGCGGCGCCGATCTGGTGCTCGAACGCGCGCAGGTGTTCGAAAGCGTCGCGGACGCGGTCGCCGATTGCGCGCATGTCCATGCCACCACGGTGCGCAAGCGCGGCGTCACCAAGCCGGTGCTGACGCCCGAGGCGGCGGCGCGCGAGATCCGTTCGGCGCCGGGGCGCTCAGCGGTGCTGTTCGGCCCCGAGCGCGCGGGGCTCGAGACCGAGGATGTCGCGCTCGCGCGCTCGATCGTCACCGTTCCGATCAATCCCCGATTCGGATCGCTCAACCTGGCGCAGGCGGTGATCCTCATTGCCTATGAATGGTCGAAGGGCGAGCCGCTGGTCCAGCCGACCGTCGAGACGCTCGGCCCGCCGGCGCCGCAGGAGGAGCTCGAGGGAATGATCGCGCAACTCGAGGCGATGCTCGCGAATACCGGCTATTATCACCCGCCCGAGCGCGCCGACGTGACGCGCCGCACGCTCCGCACCTTGCTCACCAAGCCCGGCTGGACCGCGCCGGAGGTGCGCACTGTCCGCGGCGTGCTGTCCGCGCTCGACGGCCGGAAGCGGCCGCGGAGCTAGACACATTTCAGAAGCACTTTGATACTTTACGCTGCAATGCAGTAGGTTATGTGGTCTATTGGAGGCGCTGGGCGATTCCGGCGCGGGGTAGCGGAGATTCGGGAATGCGCGTGATCATGCTTGCGGCGGCAATCGGCTTGGCGACGGCACTGCCCGCGACCGCGCAGGACACCGGCTCGGCTCCGGCGCCCGCGGCGACGCCCGTTCCGGAAAAGAAGGTCTGCCGCCGCTACGACGTCACCGGCAGCATCCTGCCCGCCAAGCGCGTTTGCCGCACGAAGCAGGAATGGCAGGCCATCGACAGCAATAACGCCGGCACCACCCAGAGCATGAGGGATCACGCGGGTCGCGGTACGTCCCCCAACGACTGAGGATCCGTACGCGTTGACGCCGCGCCGGGTTTCTGCCACAGGCCCCGGCTTCGCAAATGGCTCCGCACTCCGGTGAAGCGGTAGCCCTGTCGTCCATGGCGGCAGAGCGATGACCGGAATCGCGATCGCTTCCCTTCGAGTTCGAGCGGGGACGGTCAACGTCGTTGGCAATTGCAAGGAATATCGAATGTCGAAGCGCTCCAGCGCCAAGTATAAGCTCGACCGCCGGATGGGCGAGAACATCTGGGGCCGGCCCAAGTCGCCCGTCAACAAGCGCGAATACGGCCCCGGCCAGCACGGCCAGCGCCGCAAGGGCAAGATGTCGGACTTCGGCATCCAGCTGCGCGCCAAGCAGAAGCTCAAGGGCTATTACGGCGACGTCACCGAGAAGCAGTTCAAGAAGGCGTATGAGGACGCCTCGCGGATGAAGGGCGACACCTCGCAGAACCTGATCGGGCTGCTCGAGATGCGGCTCGACATGATCGTCTATCGCGCGAAGTTCGCGCCGACGATCTTCGCCGCGCGTCAGCTCGTCAACCACGGCCACGTCCGCGTCAACGGCGAGAAGTGCAACATCGGCTCGCGCCGGATCAAGCCCGGCGAGGAAGTCTCGCTGGCGCCCAAGGCGCAGGAAATGGCGCTGGTGATGGAGGCGCAGAGCCTCGCCGAGCGCGACATCCCCGATTACGTGGTGCCGGACGGCGCCTCGAAGATCACCTTCACCCGCGTGCCCACGCTCGACGAAGTGCCCTATCCGGTGAAGATGGAGCCGAACCTGGTCGTCGAGTTCTACAGCCGCTGACGCCGGGGTTTAGCGCACGCTAAATCCGGCAGCGGTCAGCGGCTCGGCCGGCGGCGCCAAAAAGCACCGGCCGACGACGCGGCCTTGCCGCGGCGCTATCCAGGACAGGGCGGCCCCACGAGGCCGCCCTTCTTCGTGCGCGGTCACGGCTTCGGTGCCAGCCCCAGCGCGGCGCGCAGGAAGGTGTCGCTCTTGTCGAGCAATTGGGTGCGCGCCTTGTTGTCGTCGAGCTGGTGGTCGAGCCCGTTGTATTCGACCAGCTCGACCCTGCCGCCCGCCGATCGCAGCCGCGAGGCCATCAGCCGCGATTCGCCGATGCCGACGTTCAGGTCCCTATCGCCGTGGAACAGCAGCACCGGCGCCTTGATCCTGTCGGCGTTCTGCGCGGGCGATCCCTCGTGGAGATGCGGCCCGGCGCCGATGAAGGCCTCGACGATCCGGTAGTTGGTGAAGTTGCGCGATTCGTCGCGCCACGTCTCGAGATCGGTGACCGGCGCCACGGCGACGATCGCCTTGAACAGGTTGGGATCGAGCACCGCCGATTGCAGCGCCGCATAGCCGCCATAGGACCAGCCGAAGATCGCCAGCTTGGCCGGCGCCGCGATCCCCTGCGACACCAGCCAGCGACCGCCGTCGTTGACGTCGCCGATCGCGATCCGCCACGACTTGAAGCCGTTCTGCTGGAACCAGGCGTCGCCATAGCCGCTCGATCCGCGGAAATTGGGCTGGAGCACCGCGAAGCCGCGCGCCGCGAAGAACTGCGCCAGCCAGTCGAACCCCCATTCGTCGCGCGCGCTGGGGCCGCCGTGGGGCATCACGATCGCGGGCAGGTTCTTGCCGTCGCTCCCCGCCGGCAGCGTGAGATAGGCGGGGATCTGCGTGCCGTCGACGGCGGGATAGGTCACCGGCCGCACGCTCGCGAGCTTGACGTCGGCGAGCTGCGGGCGGACCGGCATCAGCTCGCCCATCTGCTTGGTCGTGCGGTCGAGCAGGAAAATAGCGCCCGGGATCGGTGTCGCCGCCGGCGAACAGCAGCAGCTTGTTCTCGTCGGCGCTCGCGTCGGTGAAGGTCACCAGCGGCAGCCCGGGCAGCGCCCTGGACAGCGCCGCGGAGAGCGACTTGAGCTGCGGATCGAAGAAGGCGGCGCGGCGCTTGTCGGTGACATAGGTGACGCCGACCACGCGCTGCTGCCGCCCGATCCGGATCAGCCCATCGACGTCGACGTCGTCGCGCTTGAATACCAGCTCCTTCTTCAGGCTGCCGTCGAGCGCGATCTTGTAGAGCGCGGCGCGGCCCTCGGCATTGTCCAGCCCATAGACGACGTTCAGATCGCGATCGACCGCATAGGGAATGAACCCGTTCGTTCCCTGCGCGTCCATCGTCGCCGCACTGAGCGGCTGCCAGTCGCGGCTGCCCGGCTTGCGGTATGAATAGGCGAGGCGATTGGCGCTGTAGCCGGTGCCGCCGGTCGGCTGGACGCCCATGATCCGGATCTCGCCGTGCCCGTCGGTGATGAACTCGAACGCGCTGCCGTGCGCGGGTTCGACGGTCGAACGCTTGAGCGTCACGGTGTCGACCCGCTCGACGCCCATCCCCTCGCGGGTCTGCGCCGCCAGCGTGCCCGTGCCGCTCTCGGGCACGAACTCGCGCGCCATCAGCACCGCGCTCCCCGAACCGTCGGGCAGCCAATCGATCACGTCGCCGCCGAACTGCGCGACGCCGAGCGCGGTCGAGCTGGCCCGCGCGCTGAGCTCCTTGATTCCCGATCCATCGGCGTTGATCGCGACCATCCGCGTGAACCCCATCATCCGCCCGCCGCGATCGTCGACCATGAAGATCGAGCAGATCAGCCGCGTCGGGGTCGACCAGTCGCACCGCGTCAGCCGGTCGGGCTTGCCGCTCGAGCTGAGGATCGGGGCGAGCGCGCTGCTGCCGTCGACCGGGCCGACGAGCACCGCGGCGCCCGCGCCCTCCACCGGCTCGATCACCGCGACCCGCGCGCCATCGGGCGAAAGGCTCGCCTGCAGCACGGCCTCGCGCGCGCCGAAGCGCACCGCATCGGCGCTCTGCGCCTGCGCCGGGAGCGCGATGAACAGCGGCGCCAGCAGCGCCGCGAAAGCCGGTCCGTTCATCCAGCACCCGATCAGGTTTCCGATTGCGGCAGCCTATCCGCTTTCCCCGGGGCTTCAACGGCGAATCGGCTGCATCCCCAGTTTGGCCCGCGCGAAGTCGATGAAAACGGGCCAGTTCGGGCGTTCGTTGTGCCCGCCCTCATGCTCGTAGAAGCCGATCCGGCCGCCGGTGACGGGGAGTCAGCAAGCGCGGGAATTCGGCGGTGTCGAGTCCCTGCCGGCCGAGCAAGGCCCACACCGGCGAGGCCGCGGCGGCGGCGAGGAAGCTGCCCTTGACGTCGACCCAGCCGTCGCCGCTCGCGGCGGTACCGCCGCCGATGAAGATCGGGCGCGGCGCCGCGAGCGCGATCAGCATGTGCGAATCGATCGGCAGGTCCCGCTCGGTCAGCGGTCCATCGTATTTGAGGAAATTGCCCGCGAACCAATGATATTCGCCGCCCGCGGTGAGGTTGCCCATCCGCTCGCCATAGTCGCGGCGATAGAGCGCGGCGCCGCCCGCGCCCGACGAGCCGATCAGCCCGATCGCGAAGCGGCGGTCATAGGCCATCGTCACCAGCGAGGCCTTGCCGTAGCGCGACAGCCCCTCGATGCCGATGCGGCGCGCGTCGATGCGCGTGTCGAGCGCCAGCGCGTCGAACGCGCGGTCGGCGCCCCAGGCCCAGGCGCGCAGCACGCCCCAGTCGGTCGGCGACCGCGGCTTGCCGCGCAGCGAGATGCCGATCACCCCGTCGTCCAGGAATCCGCCATTGTCCTGCTGGATCGAGTTGGCGACCACCGTCGCATAGCCGAAACCGTTGGTGAGCAATTGTTCCGCGTAGCTCGGCCCCGGCTCGGGCGGGCGCGGCGGGCCGGGGGAAGCGGAAGCCCTCGGGAAAGCCGAACGACAGGATCACCGGCACCGGGCCCTTCGCATGCGCGGGCAGCGTGTAGCGCAGCAGGATCGTCGCTGAGGCCTTGGGCCAGGCGCGGTTGTCGGCCACGCCCTCCAGCCAGCGCTTGACCACCGGCATCCCCGCCTCGGTCGCGGTTTCCTGCTTGACCATCCTCCAGCGGATCGCCGGCGCCGTCGCAGGGACGCGGCCGTAGATCTCGCGATCGAACAGTTCGACGATCTGCGGGCGCCGCAGCGTCCACCATCGCTTCGCGGTGGTGACGCGGCGCCCGTCGTTCAGCCGCAGGACGTCGGGGAGCACATAGTCCCCCGCCTTGGCTTCGTCGTAATTGGCGGAATTGGGCTGGTCGCGCCTGAAGCCGTCGGCGCCGGCACGCATTTCCCTGATGCCGAGCCGGTCGAGCATCGCCTGGCGATCGGCATCGGCGGCGCGATAGTCGGGCGCCTGCTGCGCCGCCGCCATGCCCCCGGCAAGCGTCAAGATCAGGGCGATCGCCCCGGCGGCTGCGCGCATCCTCACCCTCCTCATGTTATCGCTACCATAGCTGCACCAGCGCGAGCGAGCGCGCAAGAGTTGCGGCGAGCGGGGCGCGCTGCCAATGTCGCGCCGGCCCGATCCCCATGCCCAGGAGTCCCCATGCGCCTTGCCCTTTCCGCCGGCCTGTTGCTGCTCGCGAGCGCCGGCGCCACCGCGCAGACCGCACCCGCCATTTCAGTCGATACGCTCAAGCAGGTCGACCAGACGCTCGCGTCCGACGCGTTCGAGGGCCGCAAGCCGACCACGCCCGCCGAGGAGAAGACGCTCGCCTACATCGTCGAGCGGATGACGGCGGCTGGGCTCCAGCCGGGCAACCGTGGCGGCTGGTTCCAGGACGTGCCGCTGGTCGAGATCACCGCGAACCACGTCAGCCCGCTGACCTTCACCGGCGGCAAGAACCCCGTCAGCCTCGAGTATCGCAAGGATACGGTGCTCGCGACCTATCGCGTTACGCCGCGGATCGACGTGAAGGACAGCGACGTCGTCTTCGTCGGCTATGGCATCGACGCCCCCGAGCGCGGCTGGAACGACTATGCCGGGATCGACGTCCACGGCAAGACCGTGGTGGTGCTCGTCAACGACCCCGACTGGCAGACGATGACGCTCGACGGCCCGTTCGGCGGCCGCGCGATGACCTATTACGGGCGCTGGACCTACAAATATGAGGAAGCCGCGCGCCAGGGCGCCGCCGCCGTGCTGATCGTCCACGATACCGAGCCCGCCGCTTATGGCTGGGGCGTCGTCCAATCCTCCTGGACCGGGCCGCAGCTCGAGCAGGACACGCCGGGCAACCACATGGACCAGAGCCAGGCGGTCGGCTGGATCCAGCAGGACGCGGCCAGGGCGCTGTTCGCCAGCGCGGGCAAGGATTATGCCGCGTTGGTCGAGGCGGCGAAGCACCCGGGATTCAAGGCGGTGCCGCTCGGCGTCAAGGCATCGGTATCGTGGGACAATGCGATCCGCCGCCAGGCATCGAAGAACGTCGTCGGCATCCTCCCCGGCACCGAGCGGCCCGACGAGGTGGTGCTCTATTCGGCGCATTGGGACCATCTCGGCCACTGCGACGCGGTCGACGGCGACGACATCTGCAACGGCGCCGCCGACAATGCCTCGGGCGTGGCCGGGCTGATCGCGCTCTCGGAGGCCTATGCCAAGGCCGGGCCCGCCAAGCGGAGCGTGGTGTTCCTCGCGGTGACCGCAGAGGAATCGGGCCTGCTCGGCTCCAAATTCTATGCCGAGAATCCGGTCTATCCGCTCGCCAAGACCGTGGGCGGGGTGAACATGGACGTGCTCAACCTCGTCGGCCGCGCCAAGGATTTCACGATCACCGGCGCGGGCAAGTCCGAGCTCGAGGATTTGGTCAAGCCTTTGCTCGCCGCGCAGGGCCGCACGCTCACCCCCGAAGCGAACCCCGAGCGCGGCGGCTATTACCGCTCGGACCATTTCAGCTTCGCCAAGCTGGGCGTGCCGATGCTCGACGGCGGCAGCGGCGAGGATCTGGTGGTCGGCGGCAAGGCCGCGGGCCATGCCGCGACCGAGGATTATGTCACCAACCGCTATCACAAGCCGCAGGACGAATATGATCCCAGATGGGACTGGTCGGGCGCGGTCGAGGACCTGACGCTCTATTACCAGCTCGGCCGCGAGCTCGCCGACGGATCGGCATGGCCCAACTGGTATCCCACCGCCGAATTCCGCGCGGTGCGCGACCGGAGCCGGGCGGGGCAGTGATTTCCGATCCCCCCCGGTACGGGGAGGGGAACTGCGGCGCGAAGCGGCGCATGGTCCCCCTCCCCGTACCGGGGAGGATCGGGTAATAGCCCCAGCCGATGACTGCTCCTCCCCTCCCTCCCCCCGCCGAATGGGCGCCGCACGAGGCCGTGTGGATCGGCTTCCCGAGCCATCCCGAATTGTGGCTCGACGACATCGCCGAGGCACGCGAGGAGGTCGCGCGCTTCGTCCGCGCGGTCCATGCCGATGGGCGCGGCGAGCGGGTGATCCTGGTCGCCGCCGACGACGAGGCGGCCGCCTCGGCCAAGGCGCATGTCGGGCAGGACGCGCGGATCCTGGTCGAGCCGTTCGGCGACATCTGGCTGCGCGATACCGCGACGATCGTCGGCGCCGATCGCATCGCGCACGATTTCCCGTTCAACGGCTGGGGCGGCAAATACGACCTGCCCGGCGACGAGGACGTCGGGCTGCGGCTCGCGCGGCGCCAGCATCTGCACGTCGAGCCGCACGGCTGGATCCTCGAGGGCGGCGCGATCGACGGCGACGGCACCGGCCTCGCGGTCACCACCGAGCAATGCCTGCTCAACCGCAACCGCAATCCGGGGATGAGCCGCTTCGACGTGGAGGCGCGGCTCCACGAGGACATGGGGATCGCGCGGCTGCTGTGGCTCGGCGACGGGCTGCTCAACGACCATACCGACGGCCATGTCGACAATCTCGCGCGCTTCGTCGGCGAGGGGCGGCTGCTGATCCCCGAGGCGGCCGACAACGATCCCAACTGGCGCGTCTACCAGGACGCCGCGCAGCGTGCCGAGCGCTTCGGCGTCGAGCTGGTCCGCTTCCCCTCGCCCGGCCGCGTGCTCGGACCGGAGGAGGAGATCGTGCCGGCGAGCTACATGAACTTCTACATCGGCAATGCCGCGGTGGTGGTGCCGCTCTACGGCCAGCCCAACGACCAGGCGGCGGCCGCCGCGCTCGAGGCGCTGTTCCCGGGGCGCGAGGTCGTCGGCATCCGCGCCGACGCGATCCTCACCGGCGGCGGCAGCTTCCACTGCATCAGCCAGCAGATCCCCAGGCCGTGACCCAATTCTGGGTCCGCGCCTTGCTCTCGGGGGTGATCGTCGCGGCGATCGCGACGATCGCGCGGCGCAATCCCGCGGCGGGTGCGCTGGTCGCGTCGCTGCCGCTGCTGTCGATCCTCGGCATGCTGTGGCTGTGGCACGACACGCGCGACGGCGAGAAGATGGCGCGGCACGTGGAAGCGACCTTCTGGTACGTGCTGCCCTCGCTGCCGATGTTCCTGCTCATTCCCGGGCTGCTGCGGCACGGCGTTGGCTTCTGGCTGGCCCTGCTCGCGGGTTGCGCGCTGACGCTGGTCGCCTATCTCGCGACGATCGGCATCGCCGCCCGGTTCGGCGTCCGGCTTTGAGGATTCGATGACCCAGATCACCGTCGCCGCGCTGCAGCTCGCCTTCACGAGCGACACGGATGCGAACATCGCCAACGTGACCGAGCTCGTCCGCGAGGCGGCGGGCAGCGGCGCGCAGGTGATCCTCCCGCCCGAATTGTTCGAAGGCGAATATTTCTGCCGCGTCGAGGACGAGAGCCTGTTCGCCAATGCGCGACCGGTCGGCGCGCACCCGGCGGTGCTGGCGATGCAAAAGCTCGCCGCCGAGCTGCGCATCCACATCCCCACCAGCTTCTTCGAGGCCGACGGCCCGCATTTCTACAACAGCCTCGCGATGATCGGCCCCGACGGCAAGGTCGCGGGCGTCTATCGCAAGAGCCACATCCCCGACGGTCCCGGCTATGAGGAGAAATTCTATTTCCGCCCCGGCAACACCGGCTTCAAGGTATGGGAGGGGCCCGGGGCGACGCTCGGCGTCGGCGTCTGCTGGGACCAATGGTATCCCGAGACCGCGCGCGCGATGATGCTGATGGGCGCCGAGATCCTCTTCTACCCTACCGCGATCGGCAACGAGCCGCACGACGAATCGCTCGACACCGCCCGGCTGTGGCGCCGCGCGATGGTGGGCCATGCGGTCTCGAACGTCGTCCCCGTGGTCGCCGCAAACCGGGTGGGCACCGAGCACGGCCAGACCTTCTACGGCACCAGCTTCATCGCCGACGAGCGCGGCGACGTGCTCGCCGAGCTGGGCCGCGAGGAGACCGGGGTGATCGTCGCGACGCTCGACCTCGACCGCGTCAAGCGCCACCGCGCGGCATTCGGCTTCTTCCGCGACCGGCGGCCCGAGCTGTACGGACGGCTGGTGGAGGACGTCTGACGGGAATCGGGCTAGCGTTGGTCGTCCGCGCTGCCGCCGATATCCTGCCGGATCATCACCGGCTTCTCGCATTTGCCCTCGTAGCGCAGCACGCCGAGATAGAGGTTGGCGGTCGGCTCCTCGCCGAGCCTGCGTACGCGAACCGGGGCATCGTCGCGGCCGGTGAGGACCATCTTCGCGTTGCGGCAGATCGGGGCGGCCGGCGCCGCGGTGAAGCGCGGCGTCTGCGCGCGGTCGGGGAGCGCATCGGATTGCGGCGCGGCCATCAAGAACAGGGCGAAAAGCATCCCTCACTCTCCTCTTCCGGGAGCCGCCGCGCATAGCAGAATTGCGCCGCCGGGGCGAGCCCGGCGCCTCAGCCGCCGCCGCGGACCTCGATCGCGCGGGCGAACACCGCATCGAACATCGGGACGGTCAGCCGCCCGGTGTTCACATTGTAGCGCGAGCAATGATAGCTATCGATCAGCACCTCGCCGCGGGGCATGCGATGCTCGGCGAGGTGCGCGAAGCGCGCCGTGGGCAGCCGCCCGCCGAGCGCCCCGACCGCCGACCGGTGCGCGATCCCCCCGAGCGCCACGATGACGCGGGCGTTCGGGAGCGCCGCGATCCCGGCGGCGAGGAAGGGGCGGCAGGCATGGAGTTCGCTCGGCGTCGGCCTGTTCCCGGGCGGAAGGCACTTCACCGCGTTGAGGATCATCACCCCGCGCGGCTCGCCGGCCCGGGCTAGGCCGAACCGCTCGAGCGTCGCGAACAAGAGGTCGCCCGATGCGTCGCCGGTGAAGGCGCGCCCGGTGCGGTTGGCGCCTCGCCGGCCCGGCGCCAGGCCGACGATCGCCAGCCAGGCCTCCGGATCGCCGAGCGCGGCGACCGGCGCGTTCCACCATTCGGGCTGCTCGATCCGCAACTCCTCGCGCACCGCCATCAGCCTGGGGCAGCGCGGACAATCATGCGGCGCTTCGGCGGGGGTTGGCGCGGGCATGGCGGGGGGATAGGCGCGCGGGGGTGCCAAGCTCAACCCCAAGCTCAACCTATGTGATCGCCCTGGGATCGAACCGGCCCGGCCGCCACGGCCCGCCCGAGCGCGAGATCGCCGCCGCGCTGGCCGCGCTGGGCGGCGTGCGCGCCGCCTCGCCGATCGTGCGCAGCGCCGCGCTGGGACCCTCGGCGCGGCACTTCGCCAATATGGTCGCGATCCTCGAGACCGGCGAGACGCCGCCGGCGCTGCTGGCCCGGCTCAAGGCGATCGAGCGCGCGTTCGGGCGCCGACGCGGCCGGCGCTGGGGGGGGCGCGTGCTCGACCTCGACATTATCCTCTGGTCGGGCGGCGCCTGGAGTGGGCCCGGGCTCGTCATCCCGCACCCGCGTTTCCGCGAGCGCGCGTTCGTGCTCGGCCCGCTGGCGGCGATCGCGCCGGACTGGCGCGATCCGATCACCAGCCGGACGATCCGCCAGCTCCGCGCGCTGCTCGACCGTCCGCGCAAGCGTTGACCCCACCGCCCCCCGCGCCTAGGTGCGCCCGGCGTGGGTCCGTAGCTCAGTTGGTAGAGCAAGCGACTTTTAATCGAGAGGTCCCGGGTTCGAGCCCCGGCGGACCCACCACCCCGGCTTGCGCCCGGCCGTGCCGGCGCCGACGAAAGTTCTTGATACTTTATATCATTGCTTCTACCGCACTGCACAATCGCAGCGGAGCGCTCCCCCTTGATGATTCGATTCCTCCTCGTCGCCGGTACCGCTCTTTGCCTCGTCCAGCCGGCGATGGCGCAAATGGCGCCCCGCGCCCCCACCGCGCCGCAGCCCGCATCGCCGACGCCCGACGATGCGGACGCGGCGAACGACACGACGATCGTCGTCACCGGGCATCTCGACGCCGCGCGCGCCTCGATCCAGCCGAGCCTCGGCGCCACCACCTATGCGGTCAGCAGCGCCACGCTCGAGGCGCTGCCGGGCGGCGACAACCTCCAGCTCAACCAGATCATGCTCCAGCTCCCGGGCGTGGTGCAGGACGGGTTCGGCCAGCTCCACGTCCGCGCCGATCACGGCGATCTGCAATATCGCATCAACGGGACGATCCTGCCCGAGGGCGTCGCCGCGTTCGGGCAGACGCTGTCGCCGCGTATCGTCGAGAATTTCAGCCTCAAGACCGGCGCGCTCCCCGCCCAATACGGGCTGCGCACCGCCGGCATCGTCGACATCACCACCAAGAACGACTTCAAGAACGCCGGCGAGGTCGCGATCTACGGCGGCAGCCACGATACGATCGAGCCGAGCCTGGAATATGGCGGATCGAGCGGCACCACCAATTACTTCGCGACCGCCAGCTATCGCCACAGCAGCCTCGGGATCGAGGCGGTCGACCCGGGGCGCACCGCGCTCCACGACGATACCGACCAGTTCCAGGGCTTCGCCTATGTCGACCACACGTTCGGCGACAACGACCGCGTCTCGCTGCTCGCGGGCTATGCCGACCAGCGCTTCCAGATCCCGAACCCGCGCGGCCTCCACCCCGACGGGACGTACGAAGTCGGCGGCAGGACCGATTTCGCGAGCGACGACCTCGACGAGCGCCAGCACGAGAAGACCGGCTTCGCGATCCTCAGCCTGCTCCACGACGCGGGGCCGGTGACGCTCCAGGCATCGCTGTTCGGGCGCATCTCGAGCCTCGATTATTTCCCCGATACGCTCGGCGAATTGCTGTTCAACGGCGTCGCGCAGCGCGCGAGCAAGCGGGACCTGACCGCGGGCGGCCAGATCGAGGCGGTCTATCGGCTGAGCAGCGCGCACACGCTGCGCGCCGGACTGGTCGTCTCGCGCGACCATGGCGACAGCCGGACGACGACGCAGGTGTTCCCGGTCGACGCCGCCGGCGACCAGGCCGGCCAGCCGATCGCGATCGTCGACAACGGCACGGCGACGGAGATGACCTACAGCGCCTATCTCCAGGACGAGTGGAAGCTCGCGACGGGGCTCACGCTCAATTTCGGCGGGCGCTTCGATCGCTATGACGGCTTCCGCTCCGAGCAGCAGTTCAGCCCGCGCGTCAACGCGGTGTGGGAGCCGGTAGCGGAGACGACGATCCACGCCGGCTACGCGCGCTATTTCTCGCCCGCGCCCTTCTCCAACGTCGCCAACACCACCGTCGCCAAGTTCGTCGGCACCAGCGCCGCGGCGCCCGGGACGACCGGCACGACGCCGTTCGCCGAGCGCCAGGACTATTTCGACGTGGGGGTCGAGCAGCGGCTGGCGACGGGGCTCGCGCTCAGCCTGGACGGCTATCACCGCCGCTCGCGCAACCTGGTCGACGAGGGCCAGTTCGGCGCGCCGATCATCCTGACGCCGTTCAACTATGGCCGCGGCCATATCGACGGGGTCGAGGCCAACCTCAGCTATACCCGCGGCCCGCTGCTGCTCTACGGTAATTTCGCCTGGTCGAAGGCCAAGGGGAGCCGGATCGTCTCGGGTCAGTTCAATTTCGATCCCGCCGACCTCGCCTATATCGCCACGCACTTCATCTATCTCGACCACGATCAGACCTACACCGGCTCGGCGGGGGCGACCTATCGCTTCGGCCATGGCGCGCTGGCGAACAGCAAGCTGAGCGCGAGCATGCTCTACGGATCGGGGCTGCGCCGCGACGGCGCGGTGCCCAACGGCGGCAAGCTGCGCCCCTATGCGACCTGGGACCTGTCGGCGAGCCACGAGTTCAAGCGGCCGGGAATCGAGGTCCGCGCCGACATGATCAACGTGTTCGACCATGTCTACGAGATCCGCGACGGCTCCGGCGTCGGCGTCGGCGCGCCGCAATATGGCGAGCGGCGCGGCTTCTTCATGGGTGTGACCAAGGCGTTTTAGCGCCGAAACGGCGCTACGAGCGCGCCATCCGGACCGCGGCGCCCGCGACGAACGGGCATCCCGCCACCAGCAGCAGGCTCACCGCGCCGAGCAGCTTGAGCGCCCCCGGCGTCCCGTCGATCGATCCCGCGCCGAAGATCAGCAGCGGCACGGCGAGCGGCAGCATCACCAGCCCCGCCACCGCGCCCGCGCCGCGCAGCCCCGCGACCAGCGCGGCGGTGGCGATGCCGAGCGCGGCGAGGCCCGGAGTGCCGACCAGCAACCCGAGCGCGACGCCGGCCAATGCTGCGCTTTCGAGGTGCAGCAAAGCCGCAGCAATCACCGTTGCCGCAAGCAACGCGGGCGCGAACCCCAGCCAGTGCCCGGCCATCTTCGCCGCCGCGACCGCGCTCTCCGGGATGCCGCGCACCGCGAGCTGATCGAGCACCCCGCTCTCGGCATCGGGCGCGAGCAGCCGCTCGACCGGGAGCAGCGCCGCGAGCAGCGCCGCCGCCCAGACCACGCCCCCGCCGACGCGCGCAAGCAGCCTCGAATCGGGCCCCACCGCGAACGGGAACAGGATCGCGACGAGCAGGAAGAAGGCGACCGGCAGCAGCAGGCCCCCGCTCGTCCAGCTCCGCCGCAGCTCGCGCAGCACGATGGCGAGGAGGGCGTTCATAGCGCCACCTCGACCGCATCGGGGAGGTCGATCGGCAGATGCGTCGCGACCAGCGCGACGCCGCCGCCCGCGCGGTGCACCGCGATCAGCGCTTCGAGCGTCGTCACCGAGGCCGCGTCGAGGCCGTTCGCGGGCTCGTCGAGCAGCCACACCCCGGCCCCGCTCGCGACCACGCGCGCCAGCCCGGCGCGGCGGCGCTGCCCGGTCGAAAGCAGCCGCACCGGCACCTGAGCGAGCGCGTCGAGGCCGACCGCCGCGAGCGCCGCGCGAACCGCGCCCGCGCGTCCGTCGATCCCTGCCCAGAAACCGAGCCCGCCGGCGAGCGTCAGCTCGGGATCGAGCGCCGCCTGCTCGGCGAGCAGCGCCGCGCCGGTGCATTCGATCGTTCCCGCAAGCGGCGCAAGCAATCCGGCCGCCACGCGCACCAGGCTCGACTTGCCCGCGCCGTTGGCCCCGGTCACTAGCGCCGCGCCGCCCGGGCCGAGCGCGAAGCTCAACCCTTCGAACAGCATCCGCCCGCCGCGCGCGCAGGTCACGTCGCGAAACGTCAGCGCCGCGCTCACTCGGCCGAATCCTCCAGCGCGTGCATGTCGGCGTCGGACAGGCCGAAATGGTGGCCGACCTCATGGACCACGACATGCGTCACGATCGCCTCGAGCGTCGCGCCGGTCGCGACCCACTCGTCGAGCAGCGCGCGGCGATAGAGATGGATGCGATCGGGCAGCGCACCCGAATCGAAGCTGGATTTCTGCCCCACCGGTCGCCCGTGATAGAGCCCGGCGAGATCGAACGGATCCTCGATCCCGAGCGCGTCGAGCGTTTCGTCGTCGGCGAATTCCTCGACGATCAGCACTACGTCGGCGAGATGGGATTGGAACGGTTCGGGGATGCGCGCGAGCGCGGCGCGGGCGAGCGCCTCGATCGTGTCGGCGCTCGGCGCCAGGGGTGCTTGCCCGCTCATCGCCAAGGGCATAGGCCGCTCGGCGGAACTACGGCAAGGAGGCGATGATGGTGACGCGGCTGACCGACGGGTTGCGCGAGGAAGCGCTCGCGACGCTGCCCGAATGGACGTGGGACCCGACGCGCGACGCGATCGCGCGGCGCTTCACCTTCAAGGATTTCAACGCGGCGTTCGGCTTCATGACACGCGTCGCGCTGCTCGCCGAAAAGGCCGACCATCATCCGGAGTGGTCGAACGTGTGGAACCGGGTGGACGTGCTGCTGACGACGCACGACGCGGGCGGACTCTCGACGCGCGACGTGCAGATGGCGCAGGCGATCGAGGGAGTGGTTTAGGGCGACCTTCCGTCCGCCGCCGGCAGGACCAGCCGCACCAGCGCCAGCGCGGCCGGCATCAGCATCGAGAAGACGGCGACGAGGATCAGCGGCGGGAGCCGGCCGGGCACCAGATATTCCACCGCGAACAGCGTGTAGATCACGACCGGCAGGGCAGCGAAGATCCCCCCGAATCGGTATGCCGCCCCGTCGCGCCTGGCCGTGGCCTGGTCCGCCGCGTCGAACGCGAGATAGATCACGAAGGTGTTCAGCACCCAGCCGAGATAATTGTGCAGCGGCACGCCGAAATAGGGGCCACCCTGCTCCCACACCCACACGCCGCCGCGGACCATCGGCGGATCCATCACCATGTCCCAGCCGGTCATGGCGAGCGCCGAGAACAGCGCCAGCGCCACCATGCCGGCGGGCCGCCGCACGTCGACGCCGCGCAGCAGCGATTGCGCCACCACCCAGGAAGGATAGATCATCATGAACCAGCCCAGCGGGATGAGCACCGGCACATGGCCCAGCTTGATGCCCAGCTGGTCGCTATAGTGATAGGGGCCGAACACCAGCCCCGTCCGCACGCCGGTCTCCTCGACGATGTAGGAGATGACGACGGTCAGCCCGAAGAACAGCGCCGCGCGCCGCCAGCCCAGCATCACGCTGGCATGCAGCAGCGAGAAGAGCGTGAACGCCGGCACGAAGACGGTGTCGCCCGGCGCGGGCAACGACAGCCACGGGCTGACGATGCCCGCGACGAGAAAATAAGCCAGCAGGGCGAAAAAAGCCCAGGCAGCCGGCTGCAGAATTCGCCCCATGTGATCCCCCAAACACGCGCCGCATCGGCCTCGGAGCATTTCCAAGGGAGGCGGTCAGAATGCCGAGAGGGAAGGCGCTCCCGCCTCGGCTGTCGGGGACTCGCTATACGATGGTTTGCGTGGGACCGGAACCGGAAAGGGCTTCCCCCGGGTGACAATTCGTGGCCAGGCCGAGCGCCAAGCCCGATATCGCCCTACCCCATCACCCGCGCGCGCATCCGCTTGCGCAGCGCGCCCGGCATCCAGCGCGCGGCGAAGGCGAGCTGGCGGGCGGTCTTGCCGACGATTACATGGACCTTGTCGCCCGAGACCGCGTTCCACACCGCCTCGGCCACCGTCTCGAGCGGGGTGAATTCGAGGCCCGCCTCACGCACGCTTTCGCGCGCGGTGCGGTTGCTGCCCGGGCTCACCGCATCGAGCAGGGGCGTGTCGATGAAGCTGGGCATCAGCACGCGGACCTTGATGCCGTCGCCGGCCCATTCGCCATCGAGCGCCTCGCTGAACCCGCGCACCGCGAACTTGGTCGCCGAATAGAGCGCGAGCCCCGCCGATCCGTAGATCCCCGCCGCCGAGGCGGTGTTGATCAGGCACGAGCCCGGGGTCGCCTTGAGGAACGGGTAGGCGGCGCGCGCGCCGTTGATCACGCCGGTGACGTTGATCCCCACGATCCGGTCGATCTCGTCGGGCGTCGCCTGCGCGAACGGCCCGCCGACCGCAATCCCGGCGTTGTTGAACAGCACGTCGATCCCGCCGCCGTTGGCAGCGGCGAAGGTGGCCAGCGCCTCGGCCCATTGGCCGCGATCGCGCACGTCCATCGCGTGCGTCGTCGCCATGCCGGCGGGAAGCATCGCCCTGGTCGCCTCGAGCCCCGCGACGTTGACGTCGGCGAGCCCGACGCGCCAGCCCCTGGCCGCGAAATGGACGGCCACCGCCTGGCCGATGCCCGAGGCGCCGCCGGTGATGAAGATGCCCTTGGCCACGCCGCCCTCCCTTGCCTTTTTTGACCTTTCCCGCTTCATCCAGCACAACGGCGCGCGATGCCAGAGCAATCGCGCGCCGTTACCTTCAAAAATGTCAGCAAGCGCTATCCGGGCGCGACGGCGGTCGACGGCGTGACGCTCGAAGTGGCGGGGGGCAGCTTCGTCGCGCTGGTCGGCCAATCGGGATCGGGCAAGTCGACGCTGCTCAAGATGGTCAACCGGCTGATCGAGCCGAGCGCGGGCGAAGTGGCGATCGGCGGCGAGGCGGTGGGCGCGGGGCCGGCGCACGCGTTGCGGCGGCGGATCGGCTATGTCTTCCAGAACGTCGGGCTGTTTCCGCACATGACGGTGGGGGAGAATGTCGCGATCCCGCTGCGGCTGGCGGGCGAGCGCGACACGGGGGCGCGGGTGGCAGAGTTGCTGGAGCTGGTCGAACTTTCGCCCGCGATGGCGACGCGCTTCCCCGATGCGTTGTCGGGCGGGCAGCGCCAGCGCGTCGGCGTAGCGCGCGCGCTCGCCGCGGCGCCGGGCCTGATGCTGCTGGACGAGCCGTTCGGGGCGCTCGATCCGGTGACGCGTGATGGGCTCGGCAAGGCGATCCGTGCGCTCCATGACCGGATTGGGTTGACCACGATCATGGTCACCCACGACATGGCCGAGGCGCTGCTGCTCGCCGATCGCGTGCTGGTGATGGAAGCGGGGCGGATCGCCGCGGACGCGACCCCGGCCGATCTGCTCGCGGGCAAGGGCGGGCCGGCGGCCGACGCGCTGGTCGCGGTGCCGCGCGAGCAGGCGCACCGGCTGGCGGCGATGGAAGCATGAAGAGGATGGTCCCGCAATTCCTCCCCAAGCTTGCTCGGGGAGGAGGACCAGCCGCAGGCTGGTGGAGGGGCGGCAGGGTTCCACCGTCTGCGCGGCCCCCCCTCCACCGTCCTTCGGACGGTCCCCCTCCCCGTTCCGGGGAGGATTTGTGACCTCCGCCTGGTCGCGCGTGCCCGAATTGCTCGCGCAGCATCTGCTGCTCGCGTTCGCGGCGCTGCTGCTGGGGCTGGCGATCGCGTTGCCGCTGGCGGTGGTCTCCGCGCGCCACCGGACCGTCGGCCGGATCGCGCTCGGCTTCGCGAGCCTCGTCCAGACGATCCCCAGCCTCGCGCTGCTCGCGCTCTTCTATCCGCTGCTGCTGTCGCTGTCGGCGCTGGTCGGCGGGGGGATTCCGGCGCTGGGGTTCCTGCCGTCGCTGCTCGCGCTATCGCTCTACGCGCTGCTGCCGATCCTCAGGAACGGCGTGACCGGACTGACCAACCTCGATCCCGCGGTGCTCGAAGCCGCCGACGGGGTGGGCATGACCGCGTGGCAGAAGCTGCGGCTGGTCGAGGCGCCGCTGGTCGCGCCGATGCTGATGGCGGGGATCCGTACCGCGGCAAGCTGGACGATCGGCGCGGCGACGCTCTCGACCACGGTCGGCCAGCCGAGCCTGGGCGACCTGATCTTCGCCGGGCTGCAGACGCAGAATTGGGCGCTGGTGCTCGCCGGCTGCGTCGCCGCGGCGGGGCTGGCGCTCGCGGTCGACGCGCTGCTCGGGCTCGCCGAATACGGCATCGCGCACCGGCGGCACAGGCTGGCGTGGGGCAGCCTGGCGGTGCTGCTGGTCGGGGTCGCGGTGGCGCTCGCGCCGGCGCTTCCTTCGGGCAAGCGCGTCGTGACGGTCGGCGCCAAGGGCTTTTCGGAGCAATATATCCTCGCCCGCGTGATCGGGCACCGGCTCGAGGCGGCGGGATATCAGGTCCGCTATCGCGAGGGGTTGGGATCGGTGGTCGCGTTCAGCGCGCTCGCGAGCGGCGACGTCGACGTCTATGTCGATTATTCGGGGACGATCTGGACCAACGAGATGAAGCGCGCCGACGTGCCCCCGCGCGACGCGATCGTCGCGGGCGTGGGCAAATGGGCTCGCGAGGCGCGCGGCGTGACGCTGCTCGGGTCGCTGGGGTTCGAGAATGCCTATGCCTTCGCGATGCGCGGCGACGATGCCCGGCGGCGCGGGATCGCCTCGCTCGTCGATCTCGCGCCGATCGCGCCGCAGCTCGATTTCGCGACCGACGTCGAATTCCTCGAGCGGCCCGAATGGGCGGCGGTGCGCAAGGCCTATGGGCTGAGCTTCAAGTCCGCCCACCCCTATCAGCCGACCTTCATGTACCGCGCGCTCGAGAGCGGCAGCGCCGATGTGATCCCCGCCTTCTCCTCCGACGGCCGCATCGCCGCCGACAAGCTCGCGGTGCTCGCCGATCCGAGGGGCGCGATCCCCGGCTATGACGCGATCCTGCTGCTCGCGCCCGGGCGCGCCGGCGACATGCGGTTCCAGGCGGCGCTGAGGCCGCTGGTCGGCGCGATTCCGGTCGAGGCGATGCGCCAGGCGAACTATATGGTCGACCGCGACCGGGCAAAGGCGAGCCCCGAGGAGGCGGCGCGCTGGCTCGAGCGGCGGATCGCGGCTCCGGCCGCCCCGTAAAAAAGCGAGGCTCCCAGCCGTTGACATCGTTGACAAGGAGTCTGGCATTCCTCGTCTGATCGGCTATCCAAGGCCGCGAAAACAAAACGGGAGAGAATGCGATGCGCCCTGGGCTCAGTCTGTTGCTGGCGACCACCATTTTATGCGCGGCGCCGGCCGTCGCGCAGGACGCCACCGGCCCGACCGTCGCGCATCCGGAGAAATGGCCGATCGCGCGCAGCCAGGGCCTCGTCGATCCCAAGACCGAGGCGTTCGTCACCGATCTGATCGCGCACATGACGCTGGAGGAGAAGGTCGGCCAGATCGTCCAGGCCGACATCACCTCGATCCGGCCCGAGGATTTGCGCAAATATCCGCTCGGATCGATCCTCGCCGGGGGCAATTCGCCCCCGCTCAACGGCAACGACCGCTCGCCGCAGAAGGATTGGGTCGATACCGCGCGCGCCTTCCGCGCGGTGGCGATGGAGCCCCACGCCGGGCATGCGCCCATCCCGCTGATCTTCGGGATCGATGCGGTCCACGGCAACGCCAACGTCGTCGGCGCGACGGTCTTCCCGCACAATGTCGGGCTCGGCGCGATGCACGATCCGGCGCTGATCCGCCAGATCGGCGCGGTCACCGCGGACGAGACCGCCGCGACGGGCATCGACTGGGCGTTCGGCCCGACCGTCACCGTGCCGCAGAACGATCGCTGGGGCCGCACCTACGAAGGCTATTCGGAGGATCCCGAGGTGGTGCGCTCCTATGCCGGCGCGATGGTCGAGGGTCTCCAGGGCCCGCCGGGCACCGAGCACCGCATCCAGACCGGGCGCGTCGCGGCGTCGGTCAAGCATTTCCTCGGTGACGGCGGCACCTTCGACGGGATCGACCAGGGCGACGACCGAATCGACGAGGACACGCTGATCGGCATCCACTCGGCCGGCTATCCGCCCGCGATCGACGCCGGCGTGTTGACGGTGATGGCATCGTACAACAGCTGGAACGGCGCCAAGATGCACGGCAACAAATCGCTGCTGACCGACGTGCTCAAGGGGAGGATGGGCTTCCAGGGCTTCATCGTCGGCGATTGGAACGCGCACGGCCAGTTGCCCGGCTGCACCACCACCGATTGCGCCGCCACGATCAACGCCGGGCTCGACATGGTGATGGCGCCCGACAGCTGGAAGGGCCTGTTCGAATCGACGATCGCGCACGTCCACGACGGCACGATCCCGATGAGCCGGATCGACGACGCGGTGCGCCGCATCCTGCGCGTCAAGGCCAAGATGGGGCTGTTCGATCCGGCGCGGCCGATCGAGGGCACCAACGTGCTCGGCACGCCCGATCATCGCGCGGTGGCGCGCCAGGCGGTCGCCGAATCGCTGGTGCTGCTCAAGAACGACGGCGTGCTGCCGGTGAAGGCGAGCGCCAATGTGCTGGTCGCCGGGCCCGCCGCCGATTCGCTCGGGATGCAGACCGGCGGCTGGACGCTGTCGTGGCAGGGCGACGGCAACGGCAACGAGCTGTTCCCGGGCGGCACCTCGATCTATGCCGGCATCGCCGAGGCGGTGAAGGCCGGCGGCGGCACCGCGACGCTTTCGGTCGACGGCAGCTACTCCGCCAAGCCCGACGTCGCGATCGTCGTGTTCGGCGAGCAGCCCTATGCCGAGATGCGCGGCGACATCCGCACGCTCGAATTCCAGGCCGGCGACAAGCAGGCGCTGGCGCTGCTGCGCACGCTCCACGCGGCGGGGATTCCAACGGTCTCGGTGTTCCTCTCCGGGCGCCCCTTGTGGGTCAATCCCGAGCTCAACCAGTCAGACGCGTTCGTCGCCGCCTGGCTGCCGGGGACCGAGGGCGGGGGCGTCGCCGACGTGCTGATCGGCGACGCGGCCGGCAAGCCGCGCACGGACTTCCACGGCAGCCTCGCCTATAGCTGGCCCAAGACCGCCGGCCAGTTCGCGCTCAACAAGGGCGCGCCCGGATATGATCCGCTGTTCGCGCTCGGCTATGGCCTGAGCTACGCGCACGGTGGGACGGTGGCCAAATTGTCCGAAGTGTCGGGCGTCGATGCCTCGGTCGCCAACATCAACAATTTCTACATGCGGGGGATGACCCCCGCGCCCTTCGCCTTCGCCGACGAGGGCGCGATCGGCCACAAGCAGGTCGAGGCGCAGGCGCAGCAGGAAGGCGCTGTCCAGCTGAGCTGGCCGAACGGCCCGGCCAAGCTGCGCATCGGCGGCGGCAACCTCGATCTGTCACGCGAGACCAACGCCGACATCTCGCTGCGCCTCACCTATCGGCTCGATCGCGCCGCGACCGGCCCGGTCCGTCTGTCGATGGAAGGCGGCAGCGACACCGGCGCGATCGACGCGACCAGCCTGTTCACCGGCCCGACCGGCGAATGGCGGACGGTGAACATCATCCTCAAATGCTATGCCGCCGCGCATATCGACATGAGCAAGGTCACCGCGCCCTTGGTGGTCGATGCATCGGGGCCGCTGGTGTTCACGCTGTCCGAGGCGCGGCTGCTGTCGGATCCCAACAATTCGATCTGCCCGGGGAAATGATCCTCCATCGTCATCCCCGCGAACGCGGGGACCCATCTCCCGGACGCACCACGCGCACGGCAGCCGCTTTTCTCCGCGGCTTCTGCAGGAGATGGGCCCCCGCTTTCGCGGGGATGACGTTGTTGTGCGGAGCGGCCACCGCGCAGGAGCTGCCGCGCATCGTCGAGAATCGCGGCCGCCACGCTTTGTTCGTCGACGGCGCGCCCTTCCTGATGCTCGGCGTACAGACGAACAATTCGAGCAACTATCCGGCGATGCTCCCGCTCGTCTGGCCGACGGTCGAGCGGCTCCACGCCAACACGCTCGAGATCCCCGTCGCCTGGGAACAGATCGAGCCGCGGGAAGGCCGGTTCGATTTCTCGTGGCTCGACGCGCTGCTGCCGCAGGCGCGCGCGCACAACGTCCGCCTGGTGCTGCTGTGGTTCGCGACGTGGAAGAACGGCGGCGCCGGCTACGCCCCCGAATGGGTCAAGACCGACATCGCCCGCTTTCCGCGCAACCGCACCCACACCGGCAGCCATGCCTCCCTGTCGCCATTCGGCGCCGATACGCTCGCAGCGGACAGGCGCGCGTTCGTCGAGCTCATGACCTATCTGCGCGACCACGACCGGCAGAACACCGTCATCATGGTCCAGCCCGAGAACGAGACCGGCGCCTGGGGGCTGCCGCGCGACTATTCGCCCGCCGCCACCGCGCTGTTCGAGGGGCCGGTGCCCGCCGCGCTGGGCAAGGCGGGGAGCTGGGCCGAAGCCTATGGCAGGGGCGCCGAGCGCGCGTTCATGGCGTGGCACACCGCGCGCTACGTCGACGCGATCGCCGCAGCGGGCAAGGCGGTCAAGCCGCTGCCGATGGTTTGCAATTCGGCGCTGAGCGATCCCTTCGCCGCCCCCGATGCGGGCGGCGGCCCCAGCGGCGGGCCCGACTGGAGCATGATCGCGATCTGGAAGGCCGCCGCGCCGCACGTCGATCTGGTCGCGCCCGATATCTACAACCGCGACTGGAAATCCTACCTCGCCTATCTCGATCTCTACGATCGGCCGGACAATGCGCTGATGATCCCCGAGACCGGCAACGGACAAGAATACGCCCGCTTCTTCTGGCCGGTGATCGGGCACGGCGCAATCGGCTTTTCGCCGTTCGGGATGGATGGCGACGATTATTCCAACTATCCGCTCGGCGCCAAGACGCTCGACGATGCGACGCTCGACGCCTTCGCCGCCAATTACGCGCTGTTCGCGCCGATGGCGCGCGTATGGGCAGGAATCGCGTTCGAGCATCCGACCTGGGGCGTCGCCAAGGGCCCCGACGCCGCCGACCAATCGACCGTGATCGGCCGCTGGCGGCTCACCGCCCAGTTCGAGCAATGGCAGATGGGCGAGAAGGACTGGAGCTGGATCCATGCCGATCCGCACCCGACCAAGGGGCTGCCGCTCGGCGGCGCGGTCGCCGCGCAACTCGGCCCGGACGCATTCCTGGTGGCGGGCAGCTTCACCCGCCTGCGCTTCGCCCTCGCCAGGCCCGCGCCGGGCGAGCAGGTGCAGTTCCTGCGCGTCGAGCAGGGCCATTTCGATCATGCCGGTGCCTGGGAGTTCGAGCGTGTGTGGAACGGCGACGAGACCGATTACGGGCTCAACTTCCCGAGGCGTCCGGTGGTGCTCAAGGTCCGCCTGGGGAGCTGGCGCTGATGGAAGACGAGGATCTGGCGATCGTCGAGATCATGCGGGGGCCGTACCGCGCGCAGTTCATCCGCCTCGGCGCCTCGCTCCACCTGCTCGACGCCCCCGACCGGCACGGCACGAGCGCCAATATCGTGCTGGGATATAAGGACCGCGCGGAATATCGCGGCCACCCGCGCTTTTATGGCGCGGTGGCGGGGCGCTACGCCAATCGCATCGGCGGGGCCAGGTTCAGCCTCGGCGGGTCGCCTACCAGCTCCCCAGGAACAGCGGCGAGAACAACCTCCATTCGGGCCCGAACGGCTTCGACCAGGCCGACTGGACGCTCGAGCATCACGACCGCCATTCGGCAACCTTCGCGCACTTCAGTCCCTCGGCACCAACGGCTTCCCCGGCAACCTCCACGTCGACGTGCGCTATGCGCTCGAGCACGATGGGCTGGCGATCACCTTCACCGCGACCACCGACGCCGCCACCGTCGTCAACCTGACCGACCACGCCTATTTCAACCTCGCCGGCGAGGCGAGCGGCGCGACGATCCTCGATCATTGGCTCCAGATCCCGCGAGCCGGATCACCCCGACCGACGCCGGCCAGATCCCCACCGGCGCGCTAGCCGACGTGGCGGGCACGCCGTTCGACTTCCGCGCCGCCAAGCCGATCGGCCAGGACATCGATGCCGACGACGCGCAACTTCGCCTCGGCCACGGCTACGACAATAATTTCGTGGTGGACGCGCCCGCGGGGCCGGTCCGCCGCGTCGCGACCGCCTATGACCCCGCGTCGGGGCGCGTGCTCGACGTGCTGTCATGCCAGCCGGGTGTGCAATTCTACACTGGCAACCATCTCGCAGGTGGCGCGCCGGGCACTTCGGGCGTGACCTATCCTGCGCGCGGTGGCTTCTGCCTCGAACCGCAGAAATATCCCGACAGCCCGAATAAGCCGCAATTCCCCTCGGCCCGGCTTAACCCGGGCGAGCGCTACGTCCACAAGATGAAGTTCGGGTTCCGGACGGCGCGGAACAAGCACGAGGCGTTCGGGCATTAAAGCCCTCCCCGGAACGGGGGAGGATTTAAAGGTCGGCTTGCCGTCCACGCGGCGCGGGATTCCCGCGTCTTCGTCGGTTAGCTCGGCCGGCAGCAGCGCCGCCGGCAGGTCCTGGTACGCCACCGGCCGCAGGAAGCGATCGATCGCCAGCGTGCCGACCGAGGTGCTGCGCCCGTCCGAGGTCGACGGGTATGGGCCCGCCATGGACCATCGCGTCGGTCACCTCGACGCCGGTCGGCCAGCCGTTGGCGAGGATGCGCCCGACCTTGCGCTCAAGCAGCGGCACCAGCTTGCGGCCGAGCTCGATGTCGCCCTCGTCCGAGATGGACCGTCGCGGTGAGCTGGCCCTCGAGGTGCCCGATCACCGCGAGCATCTCGTCGGCATCGGCGCAGCGGATCACCAGGCTCGCGGCCCCGAACACTTCCTCTGAATGTCCCTCGGGATCGGCGATGAAGTCGCTGGCGGCAATCGAGAACAGCGCCGCGCGGCCGCAGGTCGGGCCGCCGGGCTCGTTGCCCTCGGCGAGCAGCTTGAGCGCGGGCGCGGAGGCCATGCGCGCGACGCCGCTCTCATAGGCCTTGTGGATCCCCGGCGAGAGCAATCGTCGCGGCGGGCGCCACGCCCACCGCATCGGCAGCGGCGGTCAGGAACCGATCGAGCGGCGGCCCCTCGACCCCGAGCACCAGCCCCGGATTGGTGCAGAACTGACCCGCGCCCATCGTCAGCGAGCCGACGAACGCGGCACCCAGCGCCTCGGCGCGCGCTTCGAGCCGCCGCGGGAAGCAGGAACACCGGATTGATGCTGCTCATCTCGGCATAGACCGGGATCGGCACCGGGCGGGCCGCCGCCAACTTCCATCAGCTGGGTGCCGCCGCCGCGCGAGCCGGTGAAACCCACCGCCTTGATCCGCGGATCGCTCACCAGCGCCGATCCGATCGAATTGCCGGGGCCGTTGATCACGCTGAACACGCCCGCGGGCATGCCGGTCTTCTCGGCCGCGCGCGTCACCGCGCCGGCAACCAGCTCGGCCGTCCCCGGATGCGCCGAATGGCCCTTGACGATCACCGGGCAACCCGCCGCGAGCGCCGAGGCGGTGTCGCCGCCGGCGGTCGAGAAAGCGAGCGGGAAATTGCTCGCGCCGAACACCACCACCGGCCCCAGCGGCACCATGCGCAGCCGCAGGTCGGGTTTGCGCGCCGGCTGGCGGTCGGGAATCTCGTGGTCGATCCGCGCGCGCAGATATTCGCCGAGCCGCAGCTCCTTCGCGAACAGCCGCAACTGGCCCGAGGTGCGGCCGCGCTCGCCGTTGAGGCGTGCGGCCGGCAGGCCGGTCTCGGCCATTGCGCGCTCGGTGAGGGTATCGCCCAACGCATCGATCTCGTCGGCGGCGGCCTCGAGGAACTCGGCGCGCTTCGCGCGCGGGAGGTTGGAATAGATCGGGAAAGCGGCCTCGGCGGCGGCGCAGGCGGCCTCGACATCCGCGGGCGTCGCGATGCTGAAGGCGGGCTCGATCTCGGCGCCGGTCGCGGGCGAAACCGCGCGGAAGCTGCCCTCGCCGTTCGCGACACGCCTGGTCGCAATGAACAATTCGCCGGTCAGCGCCATTTCGAAATCCCTCCGTTCGCCCGCCACGTTAGCGATAACATGTCGCGCGCAGCACTTAGGGATCGGCGCGCGCTTGTTCAACCGTGCCGGGGGCCGCCGGCCCACGCTAATCCGGCCGGTCAGGGTCGCGCGGCGCGCCTGCGCCCGGCCGATTCCTCGCGTGCCTCCATCGTGTCGGCGCGGCCGCGATCGACGAGCTTGGCCATCGCGTCGTGCGCGCCCTCGGCATCGCCCGCGGCGACCGCCTCGAACACGTCGACATGGTGCGGCAGCGCGTCGCGCGGCGCAGGCAGCCGGCGCTGCTTGAACGCCGTGGTCAGCTCGATCGCGGTCGAGACGCCGCTGGTCAGCGAGATCACGAAATCATTGTGCGACGCCTCGAGCAGCGCGGCATGGAATTGCTGGTCGGCGCGGCGCCCTTCCTCGGTGGCGAAGCCGTGCTGCGCCATGCCGTCGATCCCCGCCTGCATCCGCGCGAGCTGCTCGTCGGTGCGGCGCATCGCCGCAAGCCGCGCCGCATCGGGCTCGACGATCCGGCGCAGCTCGAACAGATTCTCCATCAGCTCGGGATCGGGCTCGACCGAGAAGATCCACGACAGCACGTCGGGATCGAGCAGATGCCAGCCGGCGCGCGCGCTCACCTGGGTGCCGATCTTGGGGCGCGAATGGACCAGGCCCTTGGCCGAAAGGATGCGGATCGCTTCGCGATAGGCGGTGCGCGAGACCTTGAACTGCCCGCTCGCGGCGATTTCGCCCTCGAGCAACTCGCCGGGCGCGAGCGCGCCGGTGACGATGCGGATGCCGATCTCGCGCGCCACCGTGCCGTGCAGCCGGAGCGACTTGGGGCGGGCCTTGCGCGATAGCGGCTGGGTGGCGGTCATCCTGCTCCGCTGACGTTGGGCGCTGGCGGAGACGGGGTCCGCCGGCTTCTGCAGCTTGGGCCGTGCGATGACGGCGGATTGTTCACCCATCCGAAGGCGGCTCCCCCCGGCCGCGCCCGCACACGCGAGCGATTGCCCTGGTCGCATTGTCTAGCCGCGCTGCTATCGGCTGCCAAGCCTCGACGCCTCGCGGGCGCCGGCACGCGCCGCAGCGGCCGAACGCCGCGCAACAGCCTTCGCGCAGGGAGGGGGATCACCTTACAGAGAGCGAGATCGGCGCCGCTTGGAAGCGCTTCCTTGAACTCGACTCCCGTCTCAGTCTCGCGCCCGGCACCGTCTCGAAGCGTCGTCCCGGATGATACTGGAAGGGCACAAATTGGCCGATAGCCGAATGGTAGGCATCGAGCGCGAGCGGAGACATTGCCGCAGTTCTCTCCTTGTTAAGGAACGCCGATAGATCGGATGGCAGGACGGATCGGTGTGGCGCGAGGAACCCGTGCAATACGACTCCCATCGTCTTGCCGAGGATCGGTGCAGAAAGCGGTAGCAAGTCACAACACAAAATCAAGTTCGACTTGATCTTCAGAACATTGGCGCGTCTCTACGACGGCGTGGGCGACTTGCATCATTTCGTCCATTTCAGTCTGACGTAATAAGGTCAGTAAAAAAGGGGGCTGAAATGACTTGGAGAGAGCGGCTTGACTCGTCTTGGAAGAAGGACGGCCTCTTTAGAGCTGTCGTAATTGGTATTAGTGTCAATATCTTGTCCGCGCCCGTCCTCTACGGGCTGACGGATATAATTCCGACATTTGGCAACAGGCTGCCAGTCCCGGTGTGGTTGCTAGCATGGATAGTAGGAATCATCCCTGTAGCCACTTTATTATTGCTCCTCCTCGTTCGCGGCGAAGCGAATAAGGACAGGCCCGCCCAGTTGCATTTCGATACCCATGAAGAAGGAGGCGAGGCATATATACTATTCGAAGTCGAGCCAGAGTATAGTGACTCCATATCGCGCGAACTAAGCGAGAAGGAAGGAGTACAATTTGCGGCAGCCGTCTGGGGACAGTGGGACGTTATAGCGCGCGTTCAACTAGGGACTGCTCGATCGCTTGTCAGATTCTTGAGCGAGATACAAACGCATTCTCAAATTCTTCGAACGGAAACACACATTGTACGGAACGATCAGCCTCAAATCCATTCATCCTCTCGCGAAGATCGCTTTGCCTTCCTCCTACTAAAATTGCAGGCTCGGCGGACGGGGCAGGTTCTGGCGCAACTGAGATCATTGAAGCCTGAATCCGACATCGCGCATGTGCAACATGCAGCAGGAATTCTGGGTGCATACGATATCGCGTTGACTGTCCGATATGCGCGGGATGAAGAGCTTGCAAAGCTTGTGATGCAGTATGCTCAACGGATCTTGCAGGCGGAAACGATGACAATGCCCGCAATCCGCGGAATGACTTACGTCAACGGTAAATCTTTCTAGCCGGAAACAAAGGTCATACGCCCCCGATCTTTTGCCCCTAGTTCCAACTGTCAAGAGGCAGAGGCTCGCTCTTTCATGATGGCCTTGGATATCAACGTGTCTGGAGCCATGCCCAAAACACGCCAATCGAGAGGAGCCTGCTATTCGCTCTCGATGAATTATGAGCCCATATTCGCGACGGCGGTATCAGATGGGAAATCGAAATTGAGCGCTCGGCTAAGGATGCCGGTGTCGGCCGCGGCCAAGACACAGCGCAGCGGATGGACTTCGATCATGCATTCCGCGTCCGCATCGGACGCCACCTTGTCGAAGCCGGCGACTATCCGGGGTTGAGAAGGGCGCGATGCCTCGGGCGGCGACTATTCGAAAAATGGGAAGCCAGGGCCGCGCTGGTGAAGCGGGTCGACGGGCCCGGCCACAAGGGGCGCGTCATAGGACCTCTCGGCACCGATCAATCTTTCCGGCCGCTTTCGGTCGCGCCATGTTGATCTTTTCGATGTAGAGAAAAGATGCAATGAGGCGGTCGGGGGAATTAAATGCCGCTTAGTAGACCTACTCGGAAGTATCTGCTTCGGACTAGCAACGGGCGTCTTCTTTTGGGGAACGCGCTCGCCCTTATCCGAATGGGCTTGATCGACGCTGACGAAGCAATCGCGCTGTTCGAACGTGCCCATGACGAGGCGGGAAAAGTCGCCCTTGGTCTACCATCAGCAATACAATTTGAAGATCAACTCAAGAATATCCGAGACAAGACTCTATTTAGCCTCGGCAAGGCCGGCACCATGTTGCCGTTCGTCAATGCTCCCAATCTGACGGGTCAGAATCTTTATTCAGTGATGCCACTGCGGTACCTTCACTACCTGGTGCCGGGCAGCGCCAGCCTGAGAAACATCGTAGACTTGCCGATCGATACCGAGCCGACCGATCCGGACGGTTTCATTCTCTCCTGGGGCGACACGACGGAAACGCACCGCCGCTTCGATCTGGAGTCGGTCTGGGGCAGGCCCATAATCTGGATTACGAACCAGACCGCGGTCGAGCGGGCCCGCTTGTCGCATCGAGCCAGCGGGCAGACCGATGCCGACCTTTTCACTCAAACTTTGGGCCTGGGGCATTATAAGGTCGACGAGATGGCGGTGCTTATTACCATTCCGGGATCTGTCGTTCAGAAGGCAGGGCACTACAGGCCAACCTTTGCGGACGCCGTGCGGCATCGGTTTTTTATGGCGCGAAGCAGCCGGCCGCTCGCTAAGGTGGGCAATTGGGGGCAGACGGCCCATCTTGCGAAACTCGCCACGATTCCGTGCGATGGCTGCGCGGAGCGGGTTTCCCTGCCGATCGCACGCCACCACTTTCACCCTCGACAGAAGCTTCAGGTCGCCCTGCTCGAGCGGGTGACTGACAATCGCTTTGTGCCAGACCAAGCCCCGCCGGAATTGGCCGAGGGCGTCTGGAAAAGGCGCAGGGGATGATCCGAGATCCCCTGCCCGAGGAGTTGACGATCCTCGAAGCTCGAACAACCGAAGAACACGCCGATTGGATCTGGAACGGCCTTTTCGGCTATATATTCGATGGCCTGGGACGCTCGGCCTTTCCCGGAGCGGAGCCCTTCATTGAGCAGGTAGAGGGCGGCTTGGCTTCCGACCTGGGGCAATTGTTCCTGAAGCTGGACCGCCCGTTCCTCGACCGAGTGAGGGTCGCCACCGCAGGGCTCTTGCAGAAGGCGGATTTTCGAGACGCCCAGGAGGTGGTCGTCGCGGGACACCTCCTGCAGCTCGGTGCGAATATCAAGGCTCTCGGCCTGCCCGCGATCATCGCGCGAAAGCGCCTGACGATACCGTCGAACGCTGTTGGCCAGCAGCTGTTCGCCACCGCCTTCGACATCGCAACCCAGGCAGGATTTCGCGAGCCGCATGACACCGTTCACTGCCTTCGCCAGCTCGTCGAATCGCCCTTGTTCCCTCCCGGTTGGATCGGACGGGCGCTCGTTGGCATGACCCGGGCCGAGCCCGAGCAATTCTCAGACCATTTTGTCGTCCTTCGTGAGCGCATGAATACGGCATATCGGATTGAGCCCGCAAAGTGGTTCACGGCGACGGAGACGCGGGCCGAGCGCGTGGCTGTGGTTCGGCAAATTGCCCGGATACTCGGCGACGATCAGACGGAAATGCTGGCACACCCCCTCATCGATGGCGACACCGATGGCTGGTGGCTGCAAAGTCTTGAGGATCCAAGGCTCGCAAGCGTGCGGGAACGTGTCGATCGTGTTATCGGTGATCCCGAGCCGGTCAGTTCCGCCCCGATCGAATCATCGGGAGGCGGAAACGCCGTCGCCGGCTATGAGACCGTCGAGGAGTTTCTGGAAGGGGCACTGGTTTGATGGCAACCAAGGCTTCCCTGGTCGAGTGCTACCAGGATGCCGCACTTCAGCGCTATCTCATGCGCCCAGTGGCGGAACAGCCCGCCAGGTCCGTTTTCTATGCGATGGACACCGATGTGGTTGCGTCATTCCTCGCGCCGTCCGCCAATGCGATCGCCTCGCCGGATCAGGCGATCGGGATGGGAGAGATTTTCCGCTCCGACGGCCGCGATACGAAAGAAGCCGTTGCGGGCGAGTTGCTCGATCGCATCATGGTCGAGCTGAGCCCCAACCACCCGTTCATTCTCCTGTCGCCGATCGACAAGGAAATACAGGGCGTTTTCGAAAAATATCGAAATCGTTTCCTGCGAGGCCATGGCGGAGAAGACGATGAAGCGGTCAAGCTGCACGCGCTCCTTTCGGCGAACTACCCCGACGGCAACGCCCCCCTCTCGCTCGATGTCATCAGGCGAGCTCTGCGGCTGAGCCACAGCGACGCCCTGAGCAGGGTTCTACTCATCATCCGCAAAGGCCGCCTGTTGCGCGAAGGTCGGATCACGCCCTCCACCCATGGCGACCAGCTGAGCTGGGCTTTGAAGTCGGCGGCGCCGCCATTCGACTCGGTCGAACGAACCTGGGAGTATTCACGCCGTCGGCGCCTCTGGCGCGACCGTTTCTCTGCGATCGGGCGCTCGGATTCCGATCAACGCGAACGCGACGTGGAGGCGCTGACCCGCCTCGAATTGACGAACTATCATTTGGAACAGGCAGAAACCGAGCCGCCCTCGCTTCCGCGGCTGCTCTATGTGACCGGCGATACTTCCGTAATGCGGGCCGCGGAGGCTTACCCCTGGCCCGGGCCGGAGAGCAATGAGACCTTCGCATCACGCTACATTCGACACCCGCGCGCCTTCCTTGATGAGCTGGGAGTTCTTGGGATCACCTCCCGGTCAGGCGAGGATCTAAACGAAACGATCTATGATTGGTTGACCGTGCTTCTCGGCCGCTTCGAGGACATGCTCGAGCAGATTCCGGGCGACCGCGGCCAGATCGAGTTTTCGCGGTCGTTGATCGATCGAATTCGTCAGGTGGAAACCCGCGATGCAGCCGCGGCGGGCGAGATACAGCAATCCTGGAGTCGCTTTGCGGAAAGCGCGGTCAAGAGACCTGCGACACTCCTGGAGCGCCTTCGGCGTGCGGCCGAGGATGGACGGCCCATCGATGCCGAGGCTCTCATCTCAGAACTCGAACGCGACGAGCGGGAAGCCTGGCTTACCGTCTTGGAGGTCAGCGTCGCGGCGCGATTTGCTGTGGAAGTCGTAACGCCGCGTGCTGACGTTCCACGGGACGCACCCGTCCTCATCATGCACGAACGTCCGCGGCTGACGGAATTTCTGACGATTGCGGCCGACTGGCTTGATCATCCCGCCCGATATTCGCACGACCGGTACCGCGAATTGCGGCAGGCGGTACGGTCCGAGGAAGCGCAGACGGCAACCAGCAGCACCGAGCGCGATCCCAGCTACGGGGACTTTATCGCGCACGCCTATCTGCTTGCACATCAAGGCCAGTGGCGAACCGCCGCCATTCTGGCCGCGCTCGCCTCGGACTGTGTCAGCGAAGCAGACAAGCTCGAACCAAGCGGAAACAACGGACGCGAATCGGCCTATGTCGAGGCGTGCTGTCTCCGGCTCACCGCGAGAAGTGTTGCGGACCTGGAGATTGCCGAACAACATTGCCGGCGCGCGATCCGCCTTGTCAGCTCGGAATTTGGTGTCGCGCAGCCTTCGTTCGACGATCTGGCGAATCTCATTTCGGTGCACGCCTCGACCGGCCAGGGCGACGCTGTCGATCCCGTGGCGGAGAGGTTTGTCGCTGAGTTATTGGCAGTGCGGGCCATGGGCCTCGAACTGGAGTGGTTTGGCACGATCACTACACGGGACGCGGCGCGCTCAGTGGAGCTCCGCCTGTCCGCGTTGCAGGTTGCCGAGCATTTCCTGACACTTGCCCGGCGGGCGAGCCTGCGTCTTGGGTCTTTGCCGGTCGGAAGCCTTTCTGAACGAGCTTTGCAAAAGGCCGTGGAAATGTGCTGCCGCGCCGGTCTGTCGCTCCGTCTCCAGTTCGCTGATCTGACCGACAGGCAAACATGGAGCGAGTTGGAGGACGTCTTCGACCTGCTGAAGGATCAAGTTGCAAGGGCCGGCAAGAGCACCGAGCTTTCCGAGATCGTCCTGGCTTTGGTTACGATTGCGCGATCGGAACCCAGCCGTTCGAACAGGCGGGCCCTTGATCAATTGCGATTGGAAAACCCAGTCCTGTCGTTCGATATCTCGCGTTTCAACGAGATGGTCGGCAGTGTGAGACGGCTTCAGCGGGGATAGCAGTCAGTACCCGGCCGAGGAAATCTTGCCGGAAAGCAGTTGCACATGCCGATCAAGCCGATAGCGTTGGCGTTGGTGAGGCTGGTGAAGATCGTCTCGTTCGAGCGGCCTTTGAAGCAGGCAACCTAGCTCGCGACGGATTGCCACTCTTCCGCCCGGGCCGCTGAGGGGCGTTCCTTGCAGGTCTGTCGGTCGACTAAATGGCGTTCAAGATTGAAGTGATTGTGGACGCTGGCGTGGACCGAGGCTGCTCATGCGATTCAGACGCTAGGTGTTTAGTCCCGGCATTTGATGGTGCATTGTTCAGCCAGCAATGGAAGGATGCGCTATGGGACAGATTGTTCACGGGAGACCACATAGCCTTGCCCAACGAAGAACTGTGCCCAGCCTTCCCGTCCATCGGGCGTGCCCATCCATCCTGTAGCGGTCAGCGAACCACCGTGAATAAGTATTATCGGATAGGGCTGAATTGGCCGTGATGGTGTCAGCTTCTCAACATACATTTGGCCGTGCATGACTCTTGGTGCGGCCACGCCATCGAGGTTCGGTGAACGCACCCGGTCGGGAGCTGCATCGCCTACATACGTGCCACCAACGAAGAAATAGCTATGTTTTGCGACGACAATCTCATGACGCCGTGGTGCTTTTCCACTCTTGCTGCGGGCCGTCCGCGCTCGCGCCTGAATATGGCTCGCCGACTGGGCGCCAGCCCTTTCCGGCCTCGCCTCGCGAAAATGGCCTGTAGGATTCGCAGAAAGTTCTCCGGCGCATGCCATGACGAGCGCAACACTGGCGCCGATGATCTTGGAAAATTTCGAATGACTCGGTCTCAAAACCTGCAACTCACTTCTCGTTGGAACGGTGCCCGAGCCTTTGATCCGGTCGTGGCGGTACTCATGGACATTCTACAGTCGGATGAAGATCAACCCAGTCTTCAGCAAATAACAGACGCGCGCCCGGAAAAAAGCGAGCGCTGCGGCTCCCTGGATGAGCGGGGGAGCCGCAGCGCCGATTACTTAAAGCTTGAAACGAAGACCAACCCGGAAGGTGCGTCCAAGGACATCATAGAAATTCGGGTTCAGGCTGATTGGCGCCTGTCCAATAGAGGGCCCGTAAGCCACCATGACGGGATCTGTATTCAAAAGATTGTCCACGGCCAGATAAGCCTCCATGCCAAACGGCAGCTTGTAACGGAGGCTGGCGTCGAAATAGTGCGCGCCGGGTACATGGTTGTCCTCGATCGTAGGGTGCGGATGATGTCGTTCGCATGGATGGTGGCCCATTGCGACTTTGCATTCTCGTGCCACTCCCGCGCCACGAGTTCGAACGTCTGGCGGTTGGCTTCGATGTTCGCCTCGATCCTGAGCTTCTTGGCGATGGCCGGGTCGTGACCCTCGCACAGGGCGGTATAGGCCTCGTCGCGCTTTGCGCGCGCATCCGCCAGCGAGACGAGCGGATAGGCTCCGAAGGCCATGCCCTTCTGCTTGCCGTCATAGGTGTAGCTCCAGCGCCACAGCTTGCCGCCGCTCGGCGTCACGAGCAGGAACAGGCGGTTGGCGTCGGTGAGCTTGTACGATTTTGAGCGCGGTTTGGCTGCGCGGGCCTTCGCATCGGTGAGCATCTGCGATCTCCAAAAGTACCACGTTTTTCGACCGCGCGTACCACGTTTGCGTACCTCCGAATCGCCGGAAGGGCATGGACGGGTATGGACGGCCGAGGCCGAACCGGTCAGCTAAGCGTCGGTAATCAGGGAGAAAAAGTCGATACCAGTGGACCCTTGCGGACCCCCGTGGCCGGCGGAATGGCGGAGCGGGAGGGATTCGAACCCTCGATACGCTTTTGGCGTATACTCACTTTCCAGGCGAGCGCCTTCGACCACTCGGCCACCGCTCCGCATGTCCCGGAAGGCGCCGGCCCTAAAGCGTGCGCCCGCGCTAGGCAAGCCGCGAGCGGGATTGCCCGGCGCCCGGCGGCGTGGCACCCTTGCGGTCATGCTCAAGCCCCTGCTCGCGCTCCTCGCGCTCACCGTCGCGCTCCCGGCTGCCGCCCAGACCGCGCCCACTCCCGCCGACGCCGCCGACAGCGACTGGCACGCGATCCCCGACGACGACATATTGGTGATCACGCTCGCCGGCGGGCACCAGCTCTTCATCCGCCTCGCGCCGCGCTATGCGCCCGCGCACGTCGGCAACATCCGCAGGCTCGCCGATGCGCGCTGGTGGGACGGCACCAGCGTCTATCGCGTCCAGGACAATTATGTCGCGCAATGGGGCGACGCGACCGAGAAGAAGGAACTGCCCCCGCTCGTCATCGCCAATCCGCCGCCCGAATATGAGTGGACCGGCTATGACGGCGTCGTCGCGCTCGGCAAGCCCGATCCCTATGCCGCCAAGACCGGGTACAGCGCCGACGGCTGGCCGCTCGGCACCGACGGCAAGCATAGCTGGCTGACGCATTGCTACGGCATGGTCGGTGTCGCGCGCGACCTGGCGCCGAGCACCGGCAGCGGGTCCGAACTCTACACGGTGATCGGCCACGCTCCGCGCCACCTCGACCGCAACATCGCGCTGGTCGGGCGCGTGATCGAGGGGATCGAACTGCTCTCGAGCCTGCCGCGCGGAACCAAGGCGATGGGCGTCTATGACGACGGCTCGCGCGTCCCGATCCTGTCGGCGCGGCTGGCGAGCCAGCTTCCCGACGACGAGCGCCCGCATTTCCAGTATCGCGCGACCGACAATCCGCGCTTCGCCGCCTGGATCACCGCGCGCGAGAACCGCGCGCCGCCGTTCTTCACCGTCTCCCCCGGTGGCGTCGACATCTGCAACGCGATGGCGCCGGTGCGCCGCGCGCCCTGAACGCTTATTTCCCGACCCAGTCGGCAACCTGCGTCGCGACCTCGTTGGCGGCCTGTCCGAGCGCCTTGGCGACCGGCGCGGCCGCGATCGGCGACACCGGCACGCGCGCCTCGAAGCGCTGCTTCTCGAACACCGCCGCCTCGCCGCGGATCAGCGTCGCGTCGAACACGACCACCGCCTCGCTGGTGTCCGAATCGACCCCGAACATGCGCAGCTCGCCGGTGAGCTGCGCGCCGGGATCGAGCTGCGACTGGCGGCTGCTGAGCACGACGCGGCCGGTGCGCGAGGCAACCGTGTCCGCGAGCAGCCGCGCGAACAGCCGCGCGGGCTGCTCGACCCATTGCGCGCCCTTGACATAGGCGATCGCGGTGCCGCCCGCGTGGACCGGCACGCGCGCGGTCGCCAGCTCCTGCGGCACCGCGGGCACGGCGATCGTGATCGTCGCGGCGTCGCTCGAGCGCCGGGTCTCGCCGACCGGCAGCGTCACCGCAGGCGACAGCGTCAGCAGCGAGGGCGGCGGCTTGGCGCCGAACGAGATGCACCCGCCGAGCGACAGCACGACCGGGAGGGCGAGGAGAGTGGCGCGCAGCTTCATCATGGCCCTCACTTCTTGGGTTTGTAATCGGGGAGCGCCGGCGCGCCGATCAGCCCGCCGGCGCCGCCCTGATCGAGCTTCTCGGCGACCGACGACAGCGAATGCGCCATCTCGCGCAGATCCTGGACGAGCTGGCCGACCTCGGGGACGGTCTTCTTCGAGAAGGCCTGGAGCCCCGGCCGCGCATCGCCGATCGTCGCGTCGAGCGTCTCCATGCTGCGCTGCGCCGAGCTGATCGTCTTGTTGAGGTTGGCGATCATCGGCGGCACGTCCTTCGAGAGGATGCCGTTGGTGGTGGCGGAGAGCTGGCCGATCTGCTCGGCGGCGACCCCCGCCTTCTGGATCGCGATCCGCGTCTCCGCGAGCGTCGCGGCGATCTCGGGACCGCGGTCGGCCAGCGCCTTGCTCAGCCGGTTGGTGTTGGCGAGGATGCCGGCGAGCGAATTCTGGTTCTTGTCGCCCAGCATCTCGGTCAGCCGCTCGGTCAGCGTCGAGATGCGCTCGAGCAGCTTCGGCGCCGAATTGAGCAGCGCGCCCAATGCGCCGGGCTTGGTCGGGATCACCGGCACGCCGAGCGGGCAGGCGGCGCGCGGATTGATATCCGGGCAGGCGATCGGCGGCGCGCCCTTCACCGCGCCGTCGAGCTGGACGTTGCTCGGCCCGGTGAAGCTGCTCTGGATCGTCGCGGTGGTGCCTTCGAGGATCGGCACCTCGGGCTTGACGCTGACGCGCACGCGCACGAACTGCGGATCGGGCTGCCAGAAGGCGATTTCCTTGACCTGCCCCGAGGGCACGCCCGAGAAGGTCACCGCCGATCCGGGGCTGAGCCCGTCGACCGCCTGCTTGAAGAAGATGTCGTATTCGCGGTCGTTGCGCCCGGTCACCTGCGCGAGCCAGACGATGAACAGCGCGAGCATCGCGAGCAGGATCAGCACGACGGCGCCGACGAGTACATGGTTCGATCGCGTTTCCATCAGGTCCTCATCCTCTCGCGTCGCCGGCGGGCTCGGGTTGGCGTGCGCTGGCGGTCGCGGCGCGGCCGCGCGGCCCGTTGAAATACTCCTGGATCCACGGATGGTCCAACGCGAGCAGCTCGGGGATCGTCCCGACCGCGATCACGCGGTGATCAGCGAGCACCGCGACGCGGTCGCAGATCGCGTAGAGCGTGTCGAGATCGTGGGTGATCAGGAACACCGTGAGCCCGAGCGTCTTCTGGAGCGACAGCGTCAGCTCGTCGAACGCGGCGGCGGCGATCGGATCGAGCCCGGCGGTGGGCTCATCGAGGAACAGCAGCTCGGGATCGAGCGCAAGCGCGCGGGCGAGCCCGGCGCGCTTGCGCATCCCGCCCGAGAGTTCGGCCGGATATTTGGGCGCGGCGTCGGCGGGGAGGCCGCTCATCACCACCTTGTAGGCGGCGATTTCCTCGAGCAGCGCGGCATCGATGTGCGGATAGAATTCCTTGATCGGCACCTGGACGTTCTCGGACACCGTCAGCGTGGAGAACAGCGCGCCGCCCTGGAACAGGATGCCCCAGCGCTTGCGGATCTCGACCGCGTCCGCGTCGCGGCCGATCGTCGGCTCGCCGAACACCAATATCTCGCCCGCCAGCGGCGTCTGCAGCCCGATGATCGAGCGCATCAGCACCGATTTGCCGGTGCCCGATCCGCCGACGACGCCGAGGATCTCGCCGCGCTTGACGTCGAGGTCGAGGTTCTCGTGGACGATCTGGTCGCCGAAGCCGTTGCGCAGCCCGCGCACCGAAATGATCGTCTCGTCGGGGTCGGCGCTCATATCCAGCCGACCTGGCTGAAGAACACCGCGAAGAAGGCGTCGAGCACGATCACCAGGAAGATCGCCTGGACGACCGCGGTGGTGGTGCGCTGGCCGACCTGCTCGGCATCGCCCTCGACGAGCATGCCCTGGAAGCAGCCGGCGACGGCGATGATCACCCCGAAGACCGGAGCCTTGATCAGCCCCACCCACAGGTCGGTCATCGGCACGACCTCGCGGATGCGCTGGATGAAGGTGATCGGCGGGATGCCGAGCTGGATCCAGCACAGCAGCCCGCCGCCGATGATGGAGAGCAAAGAGGCGTAGAAGCCGAGCAGCGGCATCATCAGCACCACCGCGATCGTGCGCGGTAGCACCAGCGCCTCCATCGGTGAGACGCCGATCGTGCGCATCGCGTCGATCTCCTCGGTGAGCTTCATCGTGCCGATCTGCGCGGCGAACGCCGATCCCGAGCGGCCGGCGACCATGATCGCGGTCATCAGCACGCCCAATTCGCGCAGCGTGATCCGGCCGACGAGGTTGATCGTGTAGATCTCCGCACCGAACTGGCGGAGCTGCACCGCGCCCTGCTGCGCGATGACGATGCCGATCAGGAAGCTCATCAGCCCGATGATGCCGAGCGCCGAGACGCCGACCACCTCGAAGCGATGCACGGTCGCGTTGAAGCGGAAGCGCCGGGGGTGGATAGCGATCGTCGCGAAGGCGATCAGCGTCGCGCCGAGGAAGCCGAGCAGCCCGTAGAGCGTGTGTCCCGCGCCCACCACCGCCATCCCGAGCTCGTCGAGCAGCCGGATGAAGGGGCTTCCGCGGCGCGGGCGCAGCACCACCGGCTCCTCGGCGGCGGCGACCTGCTCGAGCAGGTGCTGCTCGTCGGGGCCGAGCCCCTCGATCGTGCTGGCGTGATCGCGCGCGAAGCGATGGAGCAGCCAAGCACCGACCGTATCGATCCGCTCGACTTTGGCGACGTCGAGCCGCGCGACGGGCCCGTGGATCGCGTCGAGCCGCTGGGGCAGGTCACCGATCCGCGCGAGCGACAGATCGCCGGTGAAGCGAAGCGCGCCGCCCCCCTGCTCATCGCGTTCGAAATCGGCCCATGCGCTCATTGCGACATTCTTTCCGCGATTTACGCTGGATCGGCAAGAAGAGAGCGCCCTAGATGCCGCAATGCGGCACCTGGCGATCTACGACATGGACAAGACGATCACGGCGGCGCCGACCTGGACGCGCTTCCTGGTCCACGCGGCTTGGGCACGTGCGCGGTGGCGGCTGGCGCTGCTGCCCGCGGTCGCGGCCGCCGGGATCGGCTATCTGGTGGGGCTGACGAATCGCGGCGGACTGAAGCAGATCGCGCAGCGGCTGATGCTCGGCCGCGCCGTATCCCCCGCGGCGATGGCGGCGATGGCGGAGGATTTCGCCGACGCGGTGACGGCGGAAGGCGTGCTCCCGGGCGCTCGCGACCGAATCGCCGCCGATCGCGCCGCGGGCTATACCCTCGTGCTCGCCACCGCCTCGCACGGCTATTATGCCGCCGCGATCGGGCGGCGGCTGGGGTTCGACCATGTCGTCGCCACCGCGGCGGCGCGCGATGCTCAGGGCCATATTCTCTCCATCATCGAGGGGGATAACTGTTACGGGGCCGTAAAGCTCCGCATGGTCGAGGCCTTGCTGGCCGGCGAAGGGATCGCCCGCGCCGACGTGTACGTCCGCGCCTATTCGGATCACGTCTCCGATGCGCCGCTGCTCGCCTGGGCGGATGCGGCGTTCGCGGTCAACGCGCATGGTCCGCTCCGGGCGATGGCGCTCGAACGCGGATGGCCGCTGCTCGACTGGCGCGGCTAGGGCAGCACGTCGACGGCGTGGATCGCCACCCCGACGAGCCCGCCGACCAGCGTGCCGTTGATCCGGATATATTGGAGGTCGCGGCCCACCGCGTTCTCGAGCCGGCCGGTCACCGTGCGCGCGTCCCAGCCGCGGATCGTGTCCGAGACCAGCCGGACGATGCCGTCGCCGTAATCGGCGGCGGCGCCCACGGCGGCGCGCCGCGCGAAGCGGTTGATCGTGTCGGCAAGGCGGCGATCGGCCTGGAGCGTCGCGCCGAACTGCTTGAGCGCATCCCCCAGCCGTCCGGCGAGTGCCTTTTCGGGATCGCGCGCGAGCCGCAGCAGCGCGGCGCGGCTCGATTCCCACAGCCCGTCGATCCAGCGCTGGAACGCCTGGTTCTCGAGCATCTCGGCCTTGAACGCCTCGACCTTGGCGCGCAGCCGCGCGTCGTGCTGGAGATCGTACGCAAGTCGCGCCATCCCCTCCTCGGCCTTGGCGCGCAGCGGGTGATCGGGGTCGTCGGCCATGTCGGCGAGCAATCGGTGGAGCCCGTCGATGATCTTGTTGGCGAGCGTCTCGTCGAGCCCGGTCCAGCGCATCAGCCCGCCGGCGCGCGCGTGGACGATCTCGCGGATCAGATGCTCGTTGGCCTCGAGCATCCGCGCCGCCCAGCGGACCATCCCGTCGAGCAGCGGCAGGTGGCGCCCGCTCGCGATCGCCGCGCCGAGCGCCTGGCCGAACAACGGGGCCATGTCGATCGCGCGCAGCCGCGCCGCGACGGCGCCTTTGGCCATCCCGCCGAGCCGCTCCTGATCGAGCGATTCGAGCAGATCGGCGGCGAGCCGCGAGGCGCCGATGCCGATCCGGCCGTTGGCCTGCGGCGGATTGGCAAGCCAGCGCCCGGCCGCGCCAGCCAGGTCGAGCCGCCGCATTCGCCGCGCGACCACGCCGGGCGTGAGGAAATTGTCGCGCAGGAACAGCGCGAGCGTGCCGCCGATCCGGTCCTTGTTGCGCGGCACGATCGCGGTGTGCGGGATCGGCAGCCCGAGCGGATGGCGAAACAGCGCGGTCACCGCGAACCAGTCGGCGAGCCCGCCGACCATCGCCGCTTCGGAGAAGGCGCGGACGAAGCCGATCCAGGGCTGGCCGTGATCGAGCTGGCGCGCGGCGAGATAGACCGCGGCCATCGCCACCAGCAGCCCCGCCGCCAGCCAGCGCATCCGGCGAAGGCCGGGAGCCACCGGATCGACCGAGGGGCGGGAGCGCGCGAACAGGTTCATGCGGCTCCCAATGCGCGGCGGCCGGCGAGGTTCACTCGGCGGGCTGGGGACCTTCGTCACCCGGCCTGTAGCCGATGTGCCCGCCGGGCTTGTGATCGATCACGCGCGGGTCGCCGTTGTCGCCCGGCTTGTAGGTGAGCAGGCCGCGGCGCAGCTTCGGCCCGATCCACATCTCGACGCCGGTCGCCAGGCTGAAGCTCGCCGGCACGATCACCAGCGTCAGCAGCGTCGACAGGATCAGCCCGCCGATCACGGTGATGCCCATCGGCGCGCGCCACGACGAATCGCCCGAGAGCGAGATCGCGGTCGGCACCATGCCGGCGACCATCGCGACCGTGGTCATCACGATCGGCTGCGCGCGCTTGTGGCCGGCGTCGACCAGTGCGGTGAACTTGTCGACGCCCTTGTTCATCTCCTCGAGCGCGAAATCGATCAGCAGGATCGAGTTCTTGGCGACGATGCCGAACAGCATCAGCACCCCGATCAGCACCGGCATCGACAGCGGATTGCCGGTGATCAGCAGCGCGAGCAGCCCGCCGAGCGGCGCGAGCAGCAGCGAGCCCATATTGACCAGCGGCGAGACGAAGCGGCGATAGAGCAGCACCAGCACCGCGAACACCAGGAAAGTCCCCGACATCAGCGCGATCAGGAAGTTGGTGACCATCTCGGCCTGCCACTTGGCCGCGCCGACGGTCAGCTCGACGACGCCGTTGGGCAAATTCTTCATGATCGGCAGGTCGTGGATCTGCTGCTGGGCGACGCCCGAGACGAAGGCCTTGCCGGTCGCCGGATCGGTTGCGAGATCGGCGCCGACCACCAGCCGGCGCTGGAGGTTGAGCCGCTCGATCTTGGTCGGGCCCGAGCCGAAGCCGATCTCGGCGACGACATTGAGCGGCACGGTCGCGCCGGTCTGGGTCGAGACCGGCAGGTTCTGGATCGTCGACAGCCGCGCGCGGGCGTCCTCGTTGAGCGCGACGCGGATCGGGATCTGGCGGTCGCTGAGCGAGAATTTGGCCTCGTTCTGCGGAATGTCGCCCAGCGTCGCCAGGCGAATCGCCTGGCTCAGCGCCGCGGTGGTGACGCCCATGCTCGCGGCGAGATCAAGCCGCGGCTTGATCACGATCTCGGGGCGCTTGAGATCGCCCGAGATGCGCGGCGCGACCACGCTCTTCAGCGCGGACATCTGCTCGACCAGCTTGTTGGCGGTCTGCGTCAGCAGCTCGGGATCCTCGCCGCCGAGCGTGATCGCGATGTCGCGGCCGCTCGATCCCCAGCCCTGCTGCGAATTGAAGGTGACGCGTGCGTCGGCGATCTTGAGCAATTGCGGCGCCAGCCGCCGCTCGAAATCGTTGCTCTTCTCGGTGCGTTCCTTGCGCAGGATCGCGACGACGCGGCCGTTGCCGACGAAGCTGCGCTCGTAGACGTTCTCGACGTCGGGTTCCTTGCGCAGGATGTTGGCGACGCGCGCGACGACGGCGTCGGTCTGCGCGAGCGTGGTGCCGGGCACCATCTCGATGTTCGCGGTCGACTGGTCCTGGTTCTGCGTCGGCTGGAAGGTCATCGGCAGCGCCATGATGCACGCGACCGTCGCGACCAGCGCGACCGAGCCGGCGACCACCGCCGACCAGCGATGCCGCAGCGTCCAGCGCAGCAGCTTGAGATAGGCGTTCATCAACGCGCCTTCTCCGTGCGCGCGGTGGCCCTTGGCCTTGAGGAAATAGGCCGCGACCATCGGCGTGACGAGCCGCGCGACCGCAAGGCTCATCAGCACCGAGGCGACGACGGTCAGCCCGAAATTCTTGAAGAACTGCCCCGAGATGCCCGGCATCAGCCCCACCGGCAGGAACACCGCGACGATCGACATGGTGGTGGCGAGCACCGCGACGCCGATCTCGTCGGCGGCGTCGATCGAGGCCTGATAGGCCGATTTGCCCATCCGCATGTGTCGCACGATATTCTCGATCTCGACGATCGCGTCGTCGACGAGCACGCCCGCCACCAGGCTGAGCGCGAGCAGGGTCATCTGGTTGAGCGTGAAGCCGAGCAGATCCATGAACCAGAAGCTCGGGATCGCGGACAAGGGGATCGCCAGCGCCGAGATCACCGTTGCGCGCCAATCGCGCAGGAACAGCAGAACGACGAGCACCGCCAGCGCGGCGCCCTCGACCATCGCCTCCATCGCGGTGTTGTATTGCCGCTCGGCATATCTGCTCTGGTTGAACAGCAGCTCGTAATGGACCTTTGGATTGGTCGCCTCGAGCTTCTTGAGCGCGTCCTGAGCGGCGTGGAACACCGAGACGTCCGATGCGCCCTTGGCGCGCTGGATGTCGAACGACACCACCTGGTGGCCGCCGAAGCGCGAGAGCGATTCGGGTTCGGCATAGGCATCGCTGACTCGGGCGATGTCGCCGAGCCGAACCGTGCGGCCGCCGCCGATCGCGATCTGCGTGTCGGACAGCGCCAGCGCGTCCTTGGCGTTGCCGAGCACCCGCACCGACTGGACGAAGCCCGAGATGCGCGCGTCGCCGCCCGCCGCGTTCATGTTGACCGCGCGGAGCTGCTGGTTGAGCTGGCTCGCGGTCAGCCCATAGGCCTGGAGCTTGGCGGGATCGGGGACCACGCTGATCTCGCGGTCGACGCCGCCATTGCGGTTGACCGCCGACATGCCGGGCACCGCGAGCAGCACCTTCGACACGGTATTGTCGACATACCAGCTCAGCTGCTCGACGGTCATGTCGGGCGCGACCACGGTGAAGCTGGCGATGTCCTTGCTGCTGGCGGTATCGACGCGGCCGACCTGCGGCTCGAGGATGCCGTCGGGCAGGTTGCCGCGGATCTGCTGGATCGAGCTGCGCACATCCTCGACCGCGCGATCGATCGGCATGCCGATGTCGAGCTGGACCACCGTGGTGCTCTGGCCTTCGGAGACGGTCGAGTTGATCTCGTCGATGCCCTGCAGGCTGCGGACCGCCGATTCGACCTTCTGCGTCACCTGCGTCTCGAGCTCGCTCGGCGCGGCGCCGGGCTGCGAGATCGAGATCCACACGATCGGGAAATCGATGTCCGGATCGTTGTTGACGTCCATCCGCCAGAAGCTGACCAGCCCCGCGATCGTCAGCGCGATGAACAGGACGATCGGCGGAACCGGGTTGCGGATCGCCCAGGCCGATATGTTGCGAAAGCTCATGGCTAGCGCGCCTTCTGGAGGTTCGGGATCACCTTCTGACCGGGATTGAGGAACGCGCCCGCGGTGAGGACGACGCGCTCGGTGCCGTTCAGCCCGCTGGTGATCGCCACACCCTCATCCGAAACCTCGCCGGTGGTCACCGCCTGGCGCACCGCCTGGTTCTGCTGGTTGAGGACGAAGACGTAGTTGCCCTTGTCGTCGCTCTGCACCGCCGATTGCGGGAGGCGCGGGGCGAGCGTCGAGCCGGCGATGATTCGCGCGGTGGCGAAGCCGCCGGGGCGCAGCCCGGGATCATAAGCGAGCGCGATCCGCGCGATGCCCTGGCGGCTCTGCGGATCGATCACCGGCGAAACCTGCCAGATCGTGCCGAGATAGACCCGCGTGGCGCCGACCGGCGAGACGTCGGCGGAGATGCCGGGGTGGAGCCGCGTCAGGTCTGCCTCGCTGAGCTGCGCGCGCAGCTCCATCTGGCCGCCCATCGCCATGCGGAACAGGATGCCGCTGCCCGAGCTGACGATCTGCCCGGGCTCGACGCTGCGCGTGAGCACCAGCCCCGCGGCGGGGGCGCGGATGTCGAGGCGACGGTTGCGCGCCTGGGTCTCGGCATATTGCGCCTGCGCGACGCGGACGCGCGCCAGCGCCGAATCGCGCGTCGCGGTCTTCTCGTCGAGGTCGGCCTTGGAAATGAAGCCGTTGCCGACGAGCCGCTGCGCGCGATCGAGATTCGACTGGGCGAGCTGCGCGTCGGCACGCGCGACCCGGACCTGCGCCTCGAGCGACTGGGCGGTCTGCGCCTGGACCGAGCGATCGACGGTCGCGAGCACCTGGCCGGCGCCGACCCACTGGCCGGGCTCCACGAGCACGCGCGTCACCAGCCCGCCTTCGCCGGCGACGCCGACCGGCATCTCGCGCTTGGCGGCGAGCGAGCCGGTCCCGGTGATCACCTCGTCGATCGTCGAGCGGCCGGGTATCGCGACGGTGACCGTCGGGATCTGCGAATTCTGCGAGCTCTGCGCCTTGTCGGCGCCCGCCTTGGCTAGATCCGCCTTCGGGCGGTTCATCGCCACGAAGGCGAACACCAGGATCAGCACGATCAGCAGGCCACCCACGATCCACGGCCAGCGGCGGCGCCCAACGGTCTCGTCGCCGGTCAGTGCCAGCTGCTCGTCTCTACCGAACATTCCTGCCTCATAATTCATGTGCGCCATCCCAACCCGACCGATACGGCCGGTGTCCGCAGACACGCTGTATTAGATGAATAAGGCACCGACCACAAGCGGTCGTTTCCTCCCCGGCGTGCCCATTGCCTGCTTCCGCCCGTTTTCGCAAGATGCCCGCGGGGCGCCAAGAAACGGGTTGCATTGGCGGCGTCATGGCGCAACGCTTGGGCCAGGTCCGCGCGAACGGGCCGCACACAGGAGGAAAACTATGCCCACCGGTATCGTCGGATGGCTTCTGATCGGCCTTGTTGCGGGCGCACTTGGCAAGCTCATCATGCCGGGCAAGGACCCGGGCGGCATCATCGTCACCATCCTGATCGGCATCGCCGGCGCGCTGCTCGCCAAATATCTGGCGCCGATGATGGGCTTTCACGTCGAGGACAGCACGTGGCAGGCCTATGCCGCCGCGACCGCCGGGGCGGTCGTGCTGCTCGCGCTCTATCGCCTCGTGATGGTCCGCCGCATCCGCTGACCGCGCGGCCGCCAGGGGGCTTCCGGCTTCCCGCGCGCCGATGAGGCGCGCGGGAAGTTTCATGTGCATCGAGACGCGGATCGGTTCCCGCCGCCTTCAGATATCACCCAAATCGGATGCGATTTTCGATCCTATGATGCGCCCGCCGGTCCGCATCCCGCGCAAATGAACGCGCAAATGAAAAGGCCGCCCGGGCGGGCGGCCTTTTGGCGTCGGCGTCGAGTGCCGCTCAGCGGACCGAGCCGCGCCGGACGAGATTGACCACCGCGAGCAGGAGGATCGCGCCGACGAGCGACACCAGGAAGGTCGTGGGGTTGACCACGCCATCGTTGATGTCGGCGCGACCGAACAGCCAGCCGCCGATGAAGGCGCCGACGATCCCGACGATGATGTTGAGGAAGATGCCCTGCTGGCCATCGGTGCGCATCACGATGCTCGCGAGCCAGCCGACGACGCCGCCGATGACGAGCCAAATCAGAAGACCGGTCATGATAGTTTCCTCCGTTGAGCCCGGCGATCCGGGCGACGGAGGGAAAGACTCGCAACTGCTCGTGTTGGTTCCGTATCGATTTTTTGTCGCGGGCCGGGAACTTAGCCGGGGGCGCGCGCGGGCATCAATATTTCTGCTGGCGTTCGTAGAGCGAACGATAGTGCTGGATCCGCGTCACGCGCAGCCCCGGCATGCCCGAGCGATCGATCGCGCGCTGCCAGCCGGCGAATTCCTCGACGGTCAGCCCGTAGCGGTCGCACACCTCGTCGACCGACAGCAGTCCGCCGTTGACCGCAGCCACCACCTCCGCCTTGCGGCGCACCACCCAGCGCGTCGTCTCCGGCGGCGGCAGCGTGTCGAGCGTCAACGGCTCGCCGAGCGGGCCGATGACTTTCGCGGGACGGATCTTCTGGTTCTCAATCATTTACCAACCTCATCGGGGCGGGGGCCCCCCACGCTCAACTTCAGAAACGACCCTTAGGGCCAGCGCTTGAACATCGCCTAAAATGGCACGGTAAACGCCGGCTTCACTCCTGTTGCCAGCACGTTAGCGCCAGCGCGGTCGCGCGATGGAAACTGCCGTGCGCGGGCGCGAGCAATATTTCCACCGGCGCGGTGATCGTCAGCCGGGTCTGGACGCGCGCCGTGGGGCTGGCCGCCTGCCGCGCCGCGACGCCGACCAGCAACACCGCCAGCTCGGTCGGCATCGCCGTGACGGAGACGTCGCGGTCCAGTCTGGCGAAGCTCAAATCCACGATTACCCATCCGTTTCGACTCTTTCTCGGATGGCCAATGGTAGCGGGCAGCAATGAAGGGGCAGTAAAGGCCGCGGGAACTGGCGCTTAACCACCTGACCCTTTATGTGCTGCCCCGATGGGCCCCGGTGATTTCCAGCTTCCAGAGCCGATCGCGGCACGGCGGATCGTCGTCGCCATGTCGGGCGGGGTCGATTCGTCGGTGGTGGCCGCGCTCGCCGCGCGCACGGGCGCCGAAACGATCGGGGTCACGCTCCAGCTCTACGATCACGGCGAGGCAGTCGGGCGCGCGGGAAGCTGCTGCGCGGGGCGCGACATCCGCGACGCGCGCGCGGTCTGCGACAGGCTGGGGATCGCGCACTACGTGTTCGACCATGCGAGCAGCTTCCGCGCGCAGGTGATCGACGATTTCGCCGACGAATATCTCGCGGGACGCACGCCGATCCCGTGCGTCAAGTGCAACATGGGGCCAAAGTTCACCGATCTCCTCGCGCTCGCGCGCGAACTGGGCGCCGATTGCCTGGCGACCGGCCATTATGTCCGCCGTGTCGAGGGGCCGGCGGGCGCCGAGCTCCACCGCGCGGTGGATCCGGCGCGCGACCAGAGCTATTTCCTGTTCGCCACCACACCCGCGCAGCTCGATTATCTCCGCTTTCCGCTCGGCGGCATGCCCAAGCCGGCGGTCCGCGCGCTGGCGGCGGAGCTGGGGCTCGGCGTCGCCGCCAAGCCCGACAGCCAGGACATCTGCTTCGTCCCCGATGGCGATTATGCGAGCCTGGTCGGGAAGCTGCGGCCCGAGGCCGAAACCGGCGGCGAGGTGGTCGACGAGGCGGGCACCAAGCTCGGAGAGCATAAGGGGCTGATCCACTTCACCGTCGGCCAGCGCAAGGGCCTCGAGATCGGCGGCAGCCCCGTGCCGCTCTATGTGCTGCGGCTCGAGACCGCCTCGCGCCGGGTGGTGGTCGGCCCCCGCCCCGCGCTCGCGGTGCGCGGCGCGCGGATCGAGCGGATGAACTGGATCGGCGGCGATTATTCGGGCCCGATCACGGCGAAGGTCCGCTCGCTCGCCAAGCCGGTGCCGGCGCGGCTCGAGGGGGACAGGGTCCGCTTCGACGCGCCCGAATATGGCGTCGCGCCCGGCCAGGCGGCGGTGCTCTATGCGGGAGAGCGCGTGCTCGGCGGCGGCTGGATCGCCGAGACCGAGCGGGCGGAACTTGAACCCGCCTAGGGCAGCAGGAACGCGCCCTCGATCACCGTCACGCAGCCGCCCAGCAGGATCACGCGGTCGCCGGCCAGCGTGCAGTCGACATGCCCGCCACGCGGGCTCGCCTGGTAGGCGGTGAAGGTGTCGCGACCGAAACGCTTGGCCCAATAGGGCGTCAGCACCGCATGCGCCGCTCCGGTGACCGGATCCTCGTCGATCCCGGCACCGGGCGCGAACACGCGGCTGAGCACGTCGGTGTCCTTGCCCGGCGCGGTGACGATGGTGAGCACGTCGCCTTCGGCCGCGAGGCGGCGGAAATCCGGCGTGAGCGCGAGCACCGCATCCGCGTCGTCGAGCACGATCAGCGCGTAGCGGCCGAAATGCCACAGGGTCCCGGCCGCGCTCTCGAGGCCCAGCCCGGCGAGCACTCCGGGAAGCTGCCGGGGCTCGGGCGGATAGGCAGGCAGCGCCATCGCATAGCCGGCGGCGTCGCGCCGCACCTCGAGCACACCGGCCTCGCGCGTGCGGAAGGTGACGCGATCGAGATCGGGGCTGGCGGTGAGCAGATGGTGGCCGCTCGCGAGCGTCGCGTGGCCGCACAGCGCGACCTCGACCGTGGGGGTGAACCAGCGCAGCTCGAAATCGGCCTCGCCGGTCGAGTCCGGGATGAAGAAAGCGGTCTCGGCGAGGTTGTTCTCCTGCGCGATCGCCTGGAGCAGGGCATCGTCGAGCCAGGATTCAAGCGGCATCACCGCCGCCGGATTGCCGGTGAACGGCCGATCGGCGAAGGCGTCGATCTGGGCGAAGGGCAACTTCATAGCGGCTGGTCCTTGAGCAGATCGGCCTCGGCGAGCGGGTTGTCCGGCTCGTCGACATGGCCTTCGGGGTCGATGTGGATGAGGATCTCGGTGCCGGGGAATTCGGCGCCGAGCTGGTTTTCGAGCGTCTCGACCACGTCGTGCGCTTCGAGCACGGTCATCACCGGGTCCATCCAGACATGGAACTGGACGAAATCCTTGGCGCCGCTGGTGCGCGTGCGCAGGTCGTGCATGCCGCGCAGCTCGGGGTGGCCGGCGGCGACCTGGATGAAGCGCTGGCGCTTCTCCTCGGGCCATTCCTTGTCCATCAATTGGTCGATCGCCTCGACCGAGGCGCGCCAGCCGCCGAACAGCAGCCACATCGAGATCACGATGCCGAAGATCGCGTCGGCGCCGCGCAGGCCGGCATATTGATCGAGCGCGAGCGCGGCGATCACCGCGGCGTTTAGGAACAGGTCCGATTCGTAGTGGATCCGATCGGCGCCGATCGCGACCGACCGGGTCTTGCGGATCACATGGCGCTGAAAGCGGGTGAGCGCGAACGTGGTGAAGATCGCCACCATCGAGACGAGGATGCCGTATTCGGCGTGGACGCCCTGCTGATGCTCCATCAGCCGCTGGCCGGCGCGCAGCAGGATCGCGAATGCCGAGATCGCGATCACCCCGACCTGGAACAGCGCCGCGAGTGCTTCGGCCTTGCCGTGGCCGAAGCGGTGGTCTTCGTCGGCGGGCTGCATCGCCCAATGCACCCCGCCCAGCGTCACCAGCGACGCGACCAGATCGAGCACGCTGTCCGCGAGGCTGGCGAGCACCGCGACCGATCCGGTCTCGATCGCGGCGAAGGCCTTGAGCGTCCCGAGGAACAGCGCCGAGGCGACGCTCGCCAGCGCGGCGCGACGCGCGAGCGTGTTCACGGGTAGAGCAGCCCTTCGATCCAGCCATCGGCGGTGTGGGTGAACAGGCGGCGCTCGTGGAGGCGATGCGCGCGGTCCTGCCACAGCTCGATCGTCGCGGGGGCGACGCGATAGCCGCCCCAGTGCAGCGGGCGCGGAACGGCGGCGCCCTCGAAGCGCCGGCGCGCCGCTTCGTAGCGCGCCTCGAAGGTCGCGCGGTCGGCGAGCGGGCGAGATTGGTCCGAGGCCCAGGCGCCGAGCTGGGAATCGCGGCTGCGGCTGGCGAAATAGGCGTCGCTCTCGGCATCGCCCACCTGTGTGACGGGGCCCTCGATCCGCACCTGGCGGCGCAGCGACTTCCAGTGGAACAACAGCGCGGCGCGCGGGCATTCCGCCAGCTCGCGCGCCTTGCGGCTTTCGCGGTTGGTGTAGAAGACGAAACCGTCGGACCCGTGCCCCTTGAGAAGCACCATCCGCACGGAGGGCTGCCCGGAGGCGTCGACCGTCGCCAGCGCCATCGCGTTCGAATCGTTCGGCTCGCGCGCGCGCGCCTCGGCATACCAGGCGTCGAACAAGGCGAGGGGGTCGGTTGTCATTCGTGCGCCTTATACGATCCTCCCCGGCACGGGGAGGGGGACCGTTCGCGAAGCGAATGGTGGAGGGGGCTCGCCGCAAGGAATCCGCTTGTGGCGCTCCCCCTCCACCATGCTGCGCATGGTCCCCCTCCCCATGCCGGGGAGGATTTGCGCCGGAACGACTCCTGGGCTCATGCTTTGAATCGCTTTCGCAACGAGGGAACCGCGCATGGCCGCACGCGCCTATTGGCAGGGACAGATACGGTTGGCGCTCGTCTCGATTCCGGTCGAGATCTACACCGCGACCAAGTCGGGCGCGCAGATCGCCTTTCACCAGATCCACGAACCGAGCGGCAAGCGCATCAAATATGAGAAGGTCGCCCCCGGGGTCGGCCCGGTCGACGCCGACGAGATCGTCAAGGGGTTCGAGGTCGAGAAGGGCGAATATGTGCTGCTCGAGCAGGACGAGATCGACGCGGTCAAGCTCGAATCGAAGAAGACGCTCGAGCTGACCCGGTTCGTCGACGCCGACGAGATCGACGTGCTCTATTACGAGCGGCCCTATTTCGTCGTCCCCGCCGACGATCTCGCCGAGGAAGCATTCATCGTGCTGCGCGAGGCGCTGCGGCGCGCGAAGAAGGTCGGCCTGGGGCAGCTCGCGCTGCGCGGCCGCGAATATGTCGTCAGCCTCAAGCCATGTGGGCGCGGAATGGTGCTCGAGACGCTGCGCTACGCCGACGAGGTCAACAAGGCACAGGGTTATTTCCGCGACATCCCCGACACCGAGCCCGATCCCGAGCTGCTCGATCTCGCCTCGACGCTGATCGAGAAGAAGGCGGGCAAGTTCGATCCCAAGGAGTTCCACGATCGCTACATCGACGCGCTCAAGGAGCTGATCGAGCGCAAGAAGAAGGCCAAGGGCAGGAAGATCCTCGAGGATACCGAGGATGAGCCGGAGAAGCGCGGATCGAACGTGGTCGACCTGATGGCCGCGCTCAAGAAATCGCTCGAGAAGCCGGGGGCGAAGGAGAGCCCGGCGAAGAAGGCGCCGGCCAAAAAGGCGCCTGCCCGGAAGCGTGCGTGATGGCCGCGGACCTGCTCGCCAAATACAACGCCAAGCGCGACTTCGCGAAGACCGCGGAGCCGGCGGGCACGGTCGCCAGGGCGAGCGGCAATCGCTTCATCGTCCAGAAGCACGACGCCAGCCGGCTCCATTGGGACTTCCGGCTCGAGGTCGACGGCGTGCTCAAGAGCTGGGCGGTGACGCGTGGGCCGAGCCTCGATCCCGACGAGAAGCGACTCGCGGTGCGCACCGAGGACCATCCGATGTCCTACGCCGATTTCGAGGGGACGATTCCCCAGGGGCAATATGGCGGCGGCACGGTGATGCTGTGGGACAGCGGCACCTGGGCGCCGGTGGCGGGAAAGAGCGCCAAGGATCTGGAGAAGGGCCATCTCCACTTCACCCTGAACGGCGAGCGGATGAAGGGCGAATGGCTGCTGATCCGCCTCAAGCCGCGCGGCAAGGAGAAGGCCGAGAACTGGCTGCTGCGCAAGCTCGACGATTCCCATGCAGGGGCGACCGACGTCTTGGTCGAGACCGGCCTCACCAGCGTCAAGACCGGGCGCACGATGCAGGAGATCGCCGAGGGCAAGATCCTCCCCGGGACGGGGAGGAGGACCGGCGAAGCCGGTGGAGGGGGCGTGCCGCAAGCGGATCGTTCGCGGCACGCCCCCTCCACCCCCGCTGCGCGGCGGTCCCCCTCCCCGTCCCGGGGAGGATCGAGGCCACCTCCGTTCCAGCCGCCCCAGCTCGCCACCCTCGTCGACGCCGTCCCGCCGGGCAACCAATGGCTCCACGAGGTCAAGTACGACGGCTATCGCGCGCTGCTCGCGATCGGCCGGGGCGGGCCGAAGGTCTACACCCGCACCGGGCTCGACTGGACCGACAAGTTCCCCGGCATCGCCGACGCCGCGAGATCGATCGCCGGCTCGGCGCTGATCGACGGCGAGATCGTCGCCTACAAGGCCGGCAAGCCCGATTTCTCGAGGCTCCAGGAAGCGATCTCGAACGGCGGCGAGGGGCTGACGCTGTTCGCGTTCGACCTGCTCCAGCAGGACGGCGAGGATCTGACCCGGCTTCCGCAGATCCAGCGCAAGGAGCGGCTCCGCGCGCTGATCGCGGGCGCCGACGCGCGCATCCAATTCTCCGAGCACATCATCGGCGCCGGCGAGAAGCTGTTCGAGGCGATGTGCCGCGAGGGATACGAAGGCATCGTCTCGAAGAAGGCCGACGCGCCCTATCGCGGCACGCGGACCAAGGCCTGGCTCAAGGTCAAGTGCATCCGCCGCCAGGAATTCGTGATCGTCGGCTGGACCCCCAGCGACGCCAAGGGGCGCGGCTTCCGTTCGTTGCTGCTCGCGGTCAACGGCCCCGGGGGCCTGGTCTATGCCGGCAAGGTCGGCACCGGCTTCACCGTGGCGACGCTCCACGATCTGCGCGAGCGCTTCGACGCGATCACGGTGAAGGAAGCGCCGGTGGACGTGCCGCGCGCCGAGGCGCGGGGCGCGCGGTGGCTGCGGCCGAAGCTCGTCGCCGAAGTCGCCTTCACCGAATTCACCTCGGAAAATGTCGTCCGCCACGGCAGCTTCATCGCGCTGCGCGAGGACAAGAAGGCGAGCGAGGTGGTCGCGGAGAAGCCCGCGCCGCTGCCCGATCCGCCCGCGAGCAGCATCAGGATCACCAACCGCGATCGCGTAATCTATCCCGAATCGGGGCTGACCAAGGGTGATCTCGCCGATTATTACGCCGCGGTCGCGCCGATCGCGCTGCGCTGGCTCGCCAATCGCCCGATCAGCCTGGTGCGCTGCCCGCAGGGCCGCGCCAAATACTGCTTCTTCCAGAAGCACGACGCCGGCAGCTTCGGCGACCATGTCCACCACGTCGACGTCCGCGAGAAGGACGGATCGGTCGAGCCCTATCTCTACGTCGACGATATCGACGGCATGCTGACCTGCGTCCAGATGGGGACGATCGAGTTCCACGGCTGGGGCAGCCTCGTCGCCGACATCGAGAAGCCCGATCGGCTGGTGTTCGATCTCGACCCCGACGAAGGGCTCGATTTCGCGATGGTCAAGAAGGCCGCCGAGGATCTCAAGCAGCACCTCGCCGACATCGGGCTGACGAGCTGGCCGCTGCTCTCGGGCGGCAAGGGCGTCCATGTCGTAGTGCCGCTGAAGCCGGTGGCCGAATGGCCCGCGGTGCGCTCGTTCGCCGAGCGGTTCGCGCGCGCGCTCGCGCAGGCCGAGCCCGATCGCTTCACCGCCAATCTCAAGAAGGTCACGCGCAAGGGCAAGATCTTCATCGACTATCTCCGCAACCAGCGCGGCGCGACCGCCGTGCTCCCCTATGTCGCGCGCGCGAGAGAGAATGCGCCGGTCGCCGCGCCGATCACCTGGAGCGAGCTGCGCGACCAGCAATCGGCCAAGCGCTTCACGATCCGCGACGCCGCGGTGCTGATCGAGCGCGCCAACAGCCGCGCGCTGGCCGGCTGGGGCGAGGCGGACCAGGAACTGCCCGACCTCTGACCGCGCAATCGCGCGCGATGGGGCTGATCTGTGTTGCACGGCAGCATCGATTGCCCCATCGTCGCTGCGGGGAGGCGAGGGGGCAGGATGGCGAGCCAGGCCGCGATGGGATTGTTCGACGCAGGCACCATCGCCGATCGCTGGATCGCGGACTATTGCGCGCCCGGCCGGAGCAGCGACGTGCTGTGCGCGCGCGCGCCCGGCGACACCGCCTGGACCGCCGCGTTCGAGGAGCTGGCGAGCGTGGTGGGCGACAGCCTCGCCGCCGCGAGCGAGCGCGCGCAGCGCCAGGCCGACGACATCGGCACCGGCTTTCGCATCGCCGGCGAGGGCGAGGAACGGCCCTGGCCGCTCTCGCCCGTCCCGCTGCTGATCGCGCAGGCCGAGTGGGCGGGGATCGCCTCGGGAATCGCCCAGCGCGCCGAGCTGATGGAGCGCGTGCTCGCCGACATCTATGGCGATGCCCGGCTGGTCGGCGACGGGCATATCCCGGCCGCGCTGGTGACGGGCAGCCCCTTCTTCCTGCGCCCGCTCGCGGGGCTCGCGCCGCCGGGCGGCTATCACCTCCAGTTCGTCGCCGCCGATCTCTGCCGGGGCCCCACCGGCGAATGGCGCGTGCTCGCCGATCACCTGCGCGCGCCCGCAGGCGCCGGCTATGCGCTCGAGAACCGGCTGGCGATCGCGCGGATGCTCGGCGGGCTGCAGTCGCGGCTCAACATCGAGCGCCACGCGCCCTTCTTCGCGGCGTTCAAGCAAGGGCTCGCCGCGCTCTGCCGCCGCGTCGATCCGCGCATAGCGCTGCTGACTCCCGGCCGGCTCAATGCGAGCTACCCCGAGCAGGCGCATCTCGCGCGCTATCTCGGCTATCTGCTCGTCGAGGGCGCCGACCTGGGGGTGCGCGACGACAAGCTCTATGTGCGCACGATCGTCGGGCTCAAGCGCGTCGACGCGATCTGGGGGCGGCTCGATCCGCGGCTGCTCGATCCGCTCGCGTTCGATTCGCACTCGACGATCGGCGTGCCCGGGCTGATCGACGCGATGGCGGCGGACAATGTCGTGATCGCCAACGCGCCGGGCGCCGGCGTGCTCGAGGCGCCGGGCTTCGCCGCCTTCCTGCCGCGGCTCGCGCAGGTGCTGACCGGCGAGCCGCTCGAGCTTCCCAACATCGCCACCTGGTGGTGCGGCCAGGATGCCGAGCGCGCGCACGTCACCGATCGCCTCGACTCGCTGGTGATCGCGCCGGCGTTCGGCACCGCGCCGCTCGGGCTGCCGAACGGGCCCGCGCTCGGCGCCTCGATCACCGGCGAGGCGCGCGAGGCGCTGCTTGCCGACATGACCCGGCGCCCGCAGGATTATGTCGGCCAGGAAGTCGCGCGGCTGTCGACGATGCCCGTGGTGTCCGGCGACGCGCTGGCGCCGCGCCCGTTCACGCTGCGCGTGTTCGCCGCGCGCGGCGCCGACGGGCAATGGACCGTGCTCCCGGGCGGCTTCGCGCGGATCGGCGAGCATCCCGACGCGCGCGCCGCAGTGATGGGCGAGGGAATCTGGTCGGCCGACGTCTGCGTCCACGGCGACGCGCCGGTCGCGCCGGTCTCGCTGCTGCCCTCGGGCGATTCGACCCAGCTGCGCCGCAATCCCGGCACGCTGCCCAGCCGCGTCGCCGACAACATGTATTGGCTCGGCCGCTATCTCGAGCGCGGCGAGGCGCTGCTCGCGGTGCTGCGCGTGCTGCTCGGGCCATTTCGATCAGCGCCGACACCGGCGCCGCGCTGGCGGGAGACACGGTGCGGCGGCTGACCGGGCTGGTCGTCGCCAACGGATCGGCGCCGCCGCCCAAGGGGATCAAGCGCGCCGACCTGATCCAGCTCGCGCGCACCGCGATCGAGGGCGAGGCGGAGTGCCACGGCATCGCGCAGATCAACGGCCAGGCGCGGATGATCGGCGCGGTCTCGCGCGAGCGGCTGTCGGCGGACATGGTCCGGCTGCTCGACGCGCCGCTTCCGGGAAAGGCACCCTGCTCGAGCGCGCGGGATCGCTCCAGCGGCGCTATTCGGCGCTCGCCGGGCTCTCCGCCGAGCATATGGCGCGCCCCGACGCGTGGCGGGATCCACGATCTCGGGCGGCGGATCGAACGCGCCACCGCGGCGATCCGCTTCATCCGCGCGCTCGGCGGGCCCGAGGCGACCAGCGACGATCTCTCGACCTTGCTCGACCTCGCCGATAGCCAGATCAGCTATCGCCAGCGCTATCTTACCGGAATCGCGCGCGTCCCCGTGCTCGATCTGGTCGCGCTCGATCCGGGCAACCGCGCGCGATCGCCTTCCAGGTCGCGGCGATCGCCGATCATCTCGCGCGGCTGCCGGTGCTTTCGGACGACGGGCTCGCCGAGCCGCAGCAGGAGCAGGCGCGCGGGCTCGCCGCGATCACCGATACCGCGCGCGCGGTATCGCTCGACGATGCCGCGCTCGCCGATCTCGAGGCGCGGCTCGGCGGCCTCTCGGACGCGATCGCGCGCGCTACTTCCTGCAGGGTGCCGAGCCGCTGCGCGCGCCCGGCCTCGTCTTCGCGTGATGCTCTACGCGATCCGCCCGTCACCCCGCTTCGAATATGCCAGCCGGTCGGGTTCGCGCGGTGCAACCTCAGACTCAAGCCGATCTTCTGGTCGGGGCAGGAAGTCGAGGATTATGCGCTGACGGTCGAACCTGGCGGGCGCACCTCGCCGGCGCGTGCCGAGGCTGGCCTCGCCAATGTCGTGCGGCTGGTGGTCGAGGCGCCGGCCCGCGCGCTGACAGATCACGAGCAGCGCGCGCGTCCGCGTCGACCGGCTGATCCCCGATCCGCGCCCGGACGATCCCACGCTCGGCGAGGTCGCCGCGCTGGCGCGCGCCAGCCGCGACATGTCGCCGGTGAGCCCCGCCGCCTATCTCTTCCCCTCGCCGCTGATCCCGCTCGACCGCGACATCGCCGATTGGTGCGCGCTCGATCTCAATCCCGATCGCGGCGCGCTCGAGGCGGGGATCGCGCTCGCCCAGCGGATCCAGCGCGAGTTCGCGTTCGATCCGACGCGACGCTGGTCGACACACCCCCGCACGAGGCCTTCGCCCAGCGCGGCGGGGTCTGCCAGGATTTCGCGCAGATCATGATCTCGGGCTGCGCGCGGCGGGCTGCCCGCCGCCTATGTCTCGGGCTATCTGCGCACGCTGCCGCCGCCGGGCCAGCCACACGGCTGGTCGCGCCGACGCGACGCACGCCTGGGTGCTGCTGTGGTGCGGACCCGACCGCGGATGGATCGGCGTGGATCCGACCAACGGCATCTGGATGGCGAGCGACCATGTCGTGATGGCGATCGGCCGCGATTATGCCGACGTCGCGCCGATCGACGGGATCGTGCTCGGATCGGGCGCAGCAGAAGATGGAGGTGTCGGTCGAACGCGTCGCGCCGCTCGAGGAAGCGGCCGGCTAAACTCCGTTCGCCCTGAGCCTGTCGAAGGGCGGGCTCACGATCGCGAGCCGGGCTTCGACAAGCTCAGCCCGAACGGATTTGGATCGGGCTTGCGCGAAGCCCCCGCCGAGCCGATGTACGGCGCGGACAAAGGGACACGAATGGCCGATCCGTACGCAACCTTGGGTGTGGCGCGCAATGCGACCGAGGCCGACATCAAGAAGGCCTATCGCAAGCTCGCCAAGGAGCTGCACCCCGACAAGAACAAGGACAATCCCAAGGCCACCGAGCGCTTCTCGCAGGTCACGCAGGCCTATGACCTGCAGACCGACAAGGACAAGCGCGCCGCGCTTCGACCGCGGCGAGATCGACGGCGACGGCAACCCCACCGCGCCGTTCGGGTTCGGCGGCGGAGGCCGTCCGGGCGGGTTCCCCCCGGCGGCGCGCAGTTCGATTTCGGCGGCGAGGGCGGCGACCTCGGCGACATCTTCGAAGGCTGTTCAGCGGGCGGCGGCGCGGCGGCGGGTTCGCGAGCGGCTTCGGACGGCGTGCGGCGCCCAAGGGAGCCACGTCGCCTATCGGCTCGCGGTGCCGTTCGCCGATGCGGCGCGGCTGGCGCCGCAGCGGATCACGCTCCAGGACGGCAAGACGATCGACCTCAAGCTTCCGGCTGGCCTCGAGGAAGGCACCCAGATGCGCCTCGCCGGCAAGGGCGAGGAGGGGCCGGGCGGGTTTCGGCGACGCGATCGTGACGATCGAGATCTTGGCCCATCGTTCTTCGCGCGCGACGGCGACGACATCCGGCTCGACCTGCCGGTGAGCCTGTCCGAGGCGGTGCTTGGCGCGCAGGTGCGCGTGCCCACGCCAGAGGGCGCAGTGATGCTCACCATCCCGAAGGGATCGACCTCGGGCAAGGTGCTGCGGCTCAAGGGACGCGGCTTCCACCGCAAGGACGGCAGCCGCGGCGACCTGCTGGTGACGCTGATGGTCGACGTGCCGGTCGACGACGACGCGCTGATCGAGTTCGTCCAGGGCTGGCAGGATCGCGACAAGGGGAACCCGCGCGGGCGCATGGGCGTCTAGCGTGGACGTGCCAGAGGAAGGGATCTCGCCTGAATCGCCCGAAGCGCGGCGGCTGGGGCTGGGAGGCCACATCCGCCGGCAATTGGGCGACCTCGGCATTTCCGATCGCTTCTTCGAGGTCGTCAAGCGCGTCGCGATCGGCACCTATACCGACGGCTTCACCTACGCCGGCAATTTCGCCTATCTGTCGCTGGTCACGCTGTTTCCCTTCTTCATCGTTGCCGCGGCGGTGACGCGGCTGATCGGGCAGACCGACGAGGGGTTGCGCACGCTCGAGGCGTTCCTGCGCACCGTGCCGCCCGATGTCGCGACGGTGCTGCGCCAGCCGGTGCACGACGTGCTCGAATCGCGATCGGGCAACCTGCTGTGGCTCGGCGCGATAGTCGGGCTGTGGACCACCGCCGGCTTCATCGAGACGCTGCGCGCGATCCTGCGCCAGGCCTATGGCGTGCGCTCGAGCACGCCCTTCTGGCGCTATCGGCTCGGCGCGATCGGGCTGATCATCGGCGCGGTGATCCTGGCGATGGCGGCGTTCAGCTTCCAGGTCGTGCTCACCGGGGTCGAGCAGTTCATCTACCACGTCTTCCCCTTCGCCTCGGACGCGCAGCGCACCGTGTCGCTCAGCCGCTTCGCGCCGGGGCTGGCGCTGTTCGGCGCGCTCTACATCCTGTTCTACTCGCTGACGCCGGCGCAGTATCGCAAGGCCAAGTGCCTCAAATGGCCGGGCGCGGCATTCGTCGCGAGCTGGTGGATGGCGACCACCGCATTGCTGCCGATCGTCCTCGCCAGCGTGACTAGCTACGATCTGACTTACGGCAGTCTTGCGGGGGTGATGATCGCGCTGATCTTCTTCTTCGTCGTCGGGCTCGGCGTCGTGATCGGCGCCGAACTCAACGCCGCGCTGGCGGAAGCGCCCGAGAACGCGCTAGACGCGGAACCAGGACAGGAGGTTGCAGCATTGTGAGCGGATTGATGCAGGGCAAGCGCGGGCTGATCATGGGGCTCGCCAACGATCGGTCGCTGGCGTGGGGCATCGCCAGGCGGCTGCGCGAGCAGGGCGCCGAGATGGTGTTCAGCTATCAGGGCGAAGCGCTCGAGAAGCGCGTCCGTCCGCTTGCCGAGCAGCTCGGCCAGGACTTCCTGATCGAATGCGACGTCTCCGACATGGCCGAGCTCGACAAGACCTTCGCGACGTTGGCGACACGCTGGCCGACGATCGACTTCGTCGTCCATGCGATCGGCTTCTCGGACAAGAACGAGCTGCGCGGCGGCTATGTCGACACCAGCCTCGACAATTTCCTGACGACGATGAACATCTCGGTCTATTCGTTCGTCGCGGTCGCCAAGCGCGCCGCGACGATGATGCCGAACGGCGGGTCGCTGCTCACCCTCAGCTATTACGGCGCCGAGAAGGTGATCCCGCATTACAATGTGATGGGCGTCGCCAAGGCCGCGCTCGAGACCAGCGTCCAGTACCTTGCGGTCGACCTCGGCCGCGACAACATCCGCGTCAACGCGATCTCGGCGGGCCCGATCAAGACGCTCGCGGCGAGCGGGATCGGCGATTTCCGGCTGATCCTCAAGTGGAACGAGCTCAACAGCCCGCTCAAGCGCAACGTGACGATTGAGGACGTCGGCGGCGCGGGGCTCTATCTGCTCAGCGATCTCGCCTCGGGCGTGACCGGCGAGACGCACCATGTCGACGCCGGCTACAACGTCATCGGGATGAAGGCCGAGGACGCGCCGGACATCGCGCTGGTCTGACGTGAGCTTCAATACCTTCGGTCGCGTCTTCCGCTTCACCACGTGGGGGGAGAGCCACGGGCCCTCGCTCGGCGCGGTGGTCGACGGGTGCCCGCCGGGGCTCGAGCTGTCCGAGAGCGACCTCCAGCCCTTCCTCGACAAGCGCCGCCCCGGTCAGTCGCGCTTCACCACGCAGCGGCAGGAGCCCGACCGGGTGTGCATCCTCTCGGGCGTGTTCGAGGGGCGGACGACCGGCACCCCGATCAGCCTGTCGATCGAGAACGTCGACCAGCGATCGAAGGATTATTCGGAGGTCGCACAGGCCTATCGCCCCGGCCACGCCGATTACGCCTATGACATGAAATACGGCTTCCGCGACCATCGCGGCGGCGGCCGCTCCTCGGCGCGCGAGACCGCGGCGCGGGTGGCGGCGGGGGGCGTGGCGCGGCTCGTGATTCCGGAGGTCGCGATCCGCGCCTGGGTCGAGGCGATCGGCGGCGACGCGATCGATCCGGCCAATTTCGACGCCGCGGAGATCGAGCGCAACCCCTTCTTCTGCCCCGATGCCGCCGCGGCCGCGCGCTGGGAAGCGCTGGTCGACGGCGCGCGCAAGGCGGGGTCGTCGCTCGGCGCGGTGATCGCGTGCGAGGCGACGGGAGTGCCGCCGGGCTGGGGTGCGCCGCTCTATGCCAAGCTCGACAGCGAGCTCGCGGCGGCATGCATGTCGATCAACGCGGTCAAGGGCGTCGAGATCGGCGACGGCTTCGCCGCCGCGGCGCTGACCGGCGAGGAAAATGCCGACGCGATGCGCCCCGCCGCCGACGGGCCGCACTTCCTCGCCAACCACGCCGGCGGCATCGCCGGCGGGATTTCGACCGGCCAGCCGGTGCGCGTCCGCGTCGCGTTCAAGCCGACCAGCTCGATCCTGAGCCCGGTCGAGACGATCACCCGCGGCGGCGAGGCGACCGAGATCGCGACCAAGGGGCGGCACGATCCCTGCGTCGGGATTCGCGGCGCGCCGGTGGTCGAGGCGATGGTCGCGCTCGTCCTCGCCGACCAGAAGCTGCTCCACCGCGCGCAGTGCGGATGAATCGCCAGGGCCCGCTCAGATCACGTCGAGCACCAGCCCCTGCTCGCGCGCTTCCTCGGCATCGATGTACCAGTTCGAGGGCGCACGCTCGCACACTTCCTCGAAGCCGATCTTCGATCCGGCGACCAGATCGCGGAATCCCTCTTCCTCGATCTTCACCGAATGCTCGATCTCGTGGAGCTTGGCCTTGAGCGTGCCGGTGAGCGACTTGAGCGGGCCCGACAGCGTGACGGTGCTGGTCATGATCCGCTCGTGGATCATGATCCGCGTGCCCTTGGTCAGGAAGCGCTTGTCGACCGGGAAGGCCGACATGAAGGTCGCGCCGGCCGAATAGACCGCGACCTTGCCGAGGAACAAGATCTCGCGGCCGTTATACTCGCGCAGCAGCCGGATCTCGTCGCCCATCAGCCGCGCGACCTCGGGATCGCCGCCGAGCGTCGAGATCGCGACGACGAGCGTGCCCTCGGCGGGCGCGGCGGCGAGCTGCTCGCGGAAGCTGGCGTACATCGCCTGGTCGACGGTGCCCGAGAGCGCGATGTGCGGCTGGCCGAGCAAGGGATAGCGGACGGCGCGGCTTTCGCCGCCCGCCGGAGCGTGCGTTTCAGTCATGGGGCGCGCAACCGTTGCCGGGCGTGCAAGTTCCCGCTGGCGCGCCGAAACCGCGGTCGCGATCCCGGCGCCGACCAGCGCCGCGGCGGCCGGGCGCACCAACGAGCGCTGCCGCCGCTCGCGCGATTCGACCCAGCGGCGGACGATGAACTTGAATCCGAACGCAAGCAGCAGCCCCAGCCCGACCTGGACGATCCGGTTTCGGAACCCGCCCGGCAGCATTTTTTCGACGGCCGCGGGAATCTGATGCTCCAGGTCTCCCGGGATCAGCTTTTCCAGCAGGGTTTGCTGATCGGGCATCGGCTCGCGCTAGTTCCCCGGGGCCAGCGCGTCGGTGGCGGGGCGGCCGACCGGGTCGGTCGCGGTCTTGGGCATCCGCGCCTCGAGCGGCTTGAGCCATGTGTCGACGCCGCTGCCGATGCTGATCTGCGGGTTCGAGGGATCGAGACCCCCCTTGTGCTCCCAGGCGGCGATCAATCCGCGCGCTTCATCCGCCGCGGCGGCGAGCGGCTGCGGATCGCGCAGCGCATGGTTGATCATCGCGTCGCCGAAGAAGGTCCAGTCGTTCTCCGCCCTGCACCCGAACGACGGGCGATCGGCCGAGGCGGCGGTGAACAGCGCGGTGGTGTCGCTCGCGACGGCGGGAACGAAGATCCCCGAATAGCAGGCGGAGAGGATCAGCACGCGGTTCTTGATCCCGAGCTCGTCGAGCACCGCCGCCAGCCGCGCGGGCGAGAGCAGCCCGAACCCTTCGTCGCCGTCGTGATAGGCGATGCCGACCTTGGCGCCGTGGCTGGTCGAATAGAGGACGAGGACGTCCTCGTTCCTGTCCATCACCTCCGCCACGCGCGCGAGCGCGAGCGTGAGCGTCTCGAGGTTGCCCGCGGGAAGCTCGCTCGGGCCGGCGCCGTTGCTGCCGGCGAAGACGAGCGTGCGCCCGGCGGCATCGAAGCGGTGCGCGAGCACTTTGCCCGCCTCGCGCGCCTCGCGGCCGAACACCGGATCGCTGTCGAGCGCGATCGAGATCACATAGGCGTCGACCACGCCCTTGCGCTGCGGAGCGAGCGCGGTGAGCGCCTTTTCGACGCGGCGATGGTCGGCGAGCAGCCATTTGGCCGAACGCCCGCGCTCGAAATCGGGGCCGCGATCAAGGCTGGCGGTGACTTCGTCCTGGGTCTTGCCGGTGACGAGCCCGGGCCAGTCGCTGGTATGCTGCGGCGGCTGATAGGGCGCGGCCTGCTGCGCCGCGGCCGGGGAAGCGACGGCCAGCGGGGCGAGCAGCAGCGCGATCGCGTGCACGAGAATCGAGAAACGCAAGATACTTGCTCCCTTGGGGATTGCGACAGTGTCAGTCTCTCGCGTGACGCCATGAAGTCAACCCGGCTGCGCGGACGCCGGTCCAATGTCGGGACCCTCGACATAAGTGGCGATGTCGAGCCCCGACAGCGCCTCGAGGAAAGCGGGGAGGTCGATCAGATCGAGGCACGGCCGCGCGCCGGGGGGAGCGGCTCCGCCGAGCGCGAGGCGCTTGGCGAGGACGATCGCGGGGACGCAAGGGATGTTGGGGCCATGGTTCGAGCGCGCGATCAGGAAGAAGCGGACCTGTCGGCGCTCACCCGCCGCGCCGGCGCCCGACAGGATCATGTGGAAGCCGCTCTTGCCCGTGCCGAGCCGGTCGAAGCCGCGCGAGAGGCGCAGCAGCATCGGTGCATGCGGGCCGAGCGAGCGGATCAGCCCAATGCGGACCGCCCAGCTCAGCGCCCAGGTGCCGAGGTGAAGCAGCTTGACCTCGTGGCCCGCGGCGAAAGCCAATTCGTGCAGTTCAGGATAGCGAGCCGGGAAGAGCGCGAGATCGGGCACGTCGCAATTGCCGAACAGGCGCAGGCCGAGCTCGGGATAGCGCATCGCGTGGAGGTCCTGCCAGCCGAACACTCTTGCGAGCTCGCCGTCGTGCAGCGCGGCGAAGGGCTTGCCGACATAGCCGAGCACTGCGGCGGCGGTGGCGAGCCCTTGCGCGCCGCGCTGCGCGGTCGAGATGCCGTAGCGGACGCTTTCCAGCCGGGCGAAGCGGGGGCGATAGGCGTCGATCACCGCAGCGGTGAGGCACGGCACCGAGCTCGCGCCGGCGATCACGGCGACGCCCGCCGCTTTGGCCTCGGCATCGAGCGCGCCGATGCCGGCGACGAAGTCACGTCCATCAGCGAGATCGATGTATTGCGCCCCGGCGGCGATCGCGGCGCGGGCGACGCGATAGTCCTGCGCCTGGAACGGGCCGACGGTGTGGATGACGAGATCGGGGCGAAGCGCGGCGAAGGCGGTGGCGAGGTCATCCGCGATATCGAGCGCGACACCCTCGGTATCGGCGAGCGTCGCCGCGAACGCCTCGGCCTTCGCGCGCGAGCGACCCGCGATCAGCAGCCGGATCGTCGGGTCGCCCGCGAGGCCGTCTGCGATCGTCCCGCCGAAATTGCCGTAGCCGCCGAGGATGAGGACGCGCGTGGCGATGATGGGCCTCTCAGGTATGGATTCTATACCTATTCCGCCCTAGATTAGCCGCGTGTTCGAATTCGATCCAGCCAAGAGCGCGGCTAATCTGGCCAAGCATGGGATCGACTTCGAGCAGGCGCAGGTGCTGTGGCAGGATGATCGGCGCCTGCTGGTCGCGTCGAGCCGGCCCACGGACGAAGAGCGGCAACTGATGGTGGGTATGATCGGTGCGAAGCTGTGAACGGCGATCGTGACGCACCGCGACGCTGCCCTCCGGATTATTTCGGTACGCCGGGCACGAGAGAATGAGATCGAGGCATATGAACGACAAAGTCATTAGCGCCGAAGAGCTGGATCGCCGGTTCGACGATGGCGAGGATATGAGCGACTATTTCGACTTCGCGAACGCGAAGCGGCCCGGCCTTGAGTCGAAGCGCGTGAACGTGGATTTCCCGGCATGGATGGTGCAGCGGCTGGACAATCAGGCCAAGAAACGCGGCGTGACGCGGCAGGCGCTGATCAAGATGTGGCTGGCGGACCGGCTGGAGGCGGCGGGCTGAGAAGCCGCGCCGCTCGGCCCGGGCTCAATACGTCCGCTTCTTCGGCTCGATATACTTGATGTCCTCCGTCAGCGTGTAATCGTGCACCGGGCGGTAATCGATCGCGGTCGTGCCGCCCTTGCCGCCCCAGCCGTCGAACGTCGCGATCGTGTGCTTCATCCACTCGTCGTCGTGGCGGTCGGGGAAGTCCTCGTGCATGTGCGCGCCGCGGCTCTCCTTGCGGTTGACCGCCGAGCGGATCGTCACCATCGCCTGCGCGATCAGATTGTCGAGCTCGAGCGTCTCGACCAGGTCGGTGTTCCAGATTAGCGAGCGATCGGTGACGCCGACGTCGGCCATCCGCGCATAGACCTGCTCCATGTGCGTCACGCCTTCGCGCATCAGCTCGTCGGTGCGGAACACCGCGCAATGCTTCTGCATCGTCTTCTGCATGTCGGCGCGCAGCGTCGCGGTCGGCGAACCGCCGGCGGCGTTGCGGAAATGATCGAGCCGGCCGAGCGCCAGCTCCTCCGAACCGGCGGGGAGCGCCGCATGCGCGGCGCCGGGCCTGACCACCTCGGCGATCCGCTTGCCGGTGGCGCGGCCGAACACGACGAGGTCGATCAGCGAGTTCGAGCCGAGCCGGTTGGCGCCATGGACCGAGACGCACGCCGCCTCGCCGACCGCGAACAGCCCGGGGACGACCGCATCGGGATCGCCGCCGCGGATGTGGACGACCTCGCCGTGATAGTTGGTGGGGATGCCGCCCATGTTGTAATGCACGGTCGGGACCACGGGGAGCGGCTGGCGGGTGAGGTCGACGCCGGCGAAGACCTTGCCCGTCTCGGTGATGCCCGGCAGGCGCTCGTGCAGCACCTTGGGATCAATGTGGGCGAGGTTGAGGTAGATATGGTCCTTTTCCTTGCCGACGCCGCGGCCCTCGCGGATCTCCATCGCCATCGAGCGTGACACGACGTCACGGCTGGCGAGATCCTTGGCGGAGGGGGCATAGCGTTCCATGAAGCGCTCGCCCTCGGAATTGGTCAGGTAGCCGCCCTCGCCGCGCGCGCCCTCGGTGATCAGCACGCCGGCGCCGTAGATGCCGGTGGGGTGGAACTGGACGAACTCCATGTCCTGGAGCGGCAGCCCGGCGCGCAGCACCATCGCGTTGCCGTCGCCGGTGCAGGTGTGCGCGCTGGTCGCGGACTGATAGACGCGGCCGTAGCCGCCCGTCGCGAGCACCACCGCGTGGGCGCGGAAGCGGTGGATGCTGCCGTCCTCCATGCACAAGGCGATCACGCCGCGGCACGCGCCGTTTTCCATGATCAGGTCGAGCGCGAAATATTCGATGTAGAAATCGGCGTCGTACTTCAGGCTCTGCTGGTAGAGCGCATGGAGCATGGCATGGCCGGTGCGGTCGGCGGCGGCGCAGGTGCGCTGCGCGGGTGGGCCGGCGCCCATGTTCTGCATCATGCCGCCGAACGGGCGCTGGTAGATCCTGCCTTCCTCGGTGCGGCTGAAGGGCAGGCCGGCATGCTCGAGCTCATAGACCGCGGCAGGCGCTTCGCGGACCATATATTCGATCGCGTCCTGGTCGCCGAGCCAGTCGGAGCCCTTGACGGTATCGTACATGTGCCAGGTCCAATGATCCGGGCCCATGTTGCCGAGGCTGGCGGCGATCCCGCCCTGCGCGGCGACGGTGTGGCTGCGCGTCGGGAAGACCTTGGTGATGCACGCGGTCTTGAGCCCGCTCTCGGCGATTCCCATCGTCGCGCGCAGGCCGGCGCCGCCGGCTCCCACGACGACGGCGTCGTAGGTGTGATCGATGATCTTATAGGCCGCCGGCATCAGGCGGCTCCGGCGGTGAACGCGGCCTTCAGGATCGAGAAGATCGCGAGCGTCGCGACGCCGATGGTGAAGAAGTTGAGGAGGATCAGCAGCACCAGCCGGGTCTCGTCGTGCTGGTAATCCTCGATCACGACCTGCAGGCCGAGGCGGAAGTGATAGAAGGTGCTGGCGATCAGCAGGATCATCGGCACCGCCGCCCAGGGCGACGCGAGCCATGCGCTGACGGTCGCATGGTCATAGGCGGGCAGCAGCGCGAGGCTGATGATGAACCACAGCATCAGCACGAGGTTCGATCCCGCGGTCAGCCGCTGGTGCCACCAGTGATGCGTGCCTTCCTTGGCGGGCCCGAGCCCGCGGACCTGGCCGATCGGCGTGCCGTTACCCATTGGCCTTCTCCAGCAGGACGACCCAGAAGGCCACGGTGGCGACGATCGCGAAGACGAAGGTCAGGATCGCCGAGCGCTTGTTCGCGCCGAGCTCGAAATTGCCGCCCTGGTCCATGAACAGGTGGCGCACGCCGCTGCCCATGTGCTGGAACAGCGACAGGCTGAGCCCCACGCCGAAGATATAGCCGAGCGCGTTGAGCTGGCCGGTGTGATAGGTGAACACATCGACGAAGGCGCCATACACCGCCTGGCCCGAGGCGATCGCGACGAGCCACCAGACGAGCAGCACCGATCCGACGATCGCGAGCCCCGTGCCGGTGACGCGATGCACGATCGAGACCGTCATCCCCGGCCCCCATTTCCAGATGCCGAGATGCGGCGAGAGCGGGCGCTCTTCATTGCGGACGTTGGCCAAGGGCGTTCCTTTCGGGTCGACGCGCCTAATTAGACGCGCGGGTGCGGGATGCAAGCCGCATCCGGCACGAGGAGCGGATCGGGCAGTGGCTAACCCGGCCTTAACCGTTTGGGCGATAGGTCATGCGCTGGTCGCGGGCAGTGTCGCGCGCGTCCGGCAAGGGGATCCCATTCGGTGGCAAGCGAGTCCAACCAGCAGAATTTGCCCGCGCCGGGAACGACGAGCGCCCGGATCGACGTCCGCGCGCGGCTGCGCGTCTTCGACGTCGACGGCTCGCTGGCGCAAAGCAGCCGTGAGGCCTGGGCGGTGCTCGAGCCGGAAATCCATGCGGTTTCGAAGGCGTATTGGCAGCAATGGCTGCGCTGCTTCGCCGAGGAGCGCAGCTGGGCGACCGGGGACACCGAGAAGATGATCGATCTCGGTGTGGTCTTCCTCAAGAACCGCTTTCTCGACACCCTGGGCAGCGCCTGGATCGAATCGATCGAGCGCTCGGTCGCCGCGGCCTATGCCGGTTCGGTGCCGCCGATGGCGCTGCTCTCGATGATCAGCGCGAGCGATCGCGCCGCGCTCGAGGTGCTGATTCGCCGCGTCGATTCGTCCGATCCCAGGCTTCCCGCGCTGATCGACACGCTGATGCGCCTCTCGGCGCTCGAGGGCGACATCACCGTCGAGCTCTACAATCTCTACCGCGAGCACACCGCCCAATCGGGGCGCGACCGGCTCGCGATCGAATTCCGCGATTCGATCGGCGCGACCGTCGAGCGCGCGTCGAAGGAAGGCGATCAGCTCCGCATCCAGGCGGTCAAGACCTCGGCCTCGGCGCGCGGGATGCTGGGCAAGGCGTCCGAGGTTGCCGCCGCGGCCGAGCAATCGGCAGTGGCGATGCGCGAAGCGGCGCAGACCGCCGCGGGGCTGATCCGCGCGATCGAGGACGCACGCACCGAGGTCGAATCGGCAGCCGACATCGCCACCCGCGCCTCCGGGCAGGCGGGTGCGGCGGTCGGCATGTCCGAGACGCTGTCCGAGCATGCCAAGTCGATCGAATCGATCCTGGGGCTGATCCGCGACATCGCCGGGCAGACCAACCTGCTGGCGCTCAACGCGACGATCGAGGCGGCGCGCGCGGGCGACGCCGGGCGCGGCTTCGCGGTGGTGGCGCAGGAAGTGAAGAGCCTGGCCAACCAGACCGCGCGCGCGACCGACGACATCGCCGCCAAGATCGCCGCGATCCAGTCGGCGACGCGTTCGACCGTCGAGACCAATGCCTCGATCCGCGCGACCGTCGCCGAAGTGCAGGAATCGGCGAACCGCATCCGGTCCGCGATGGAGGTCCAGGCGCAGACGGTGACCGCGATCACCGCGGCGGTCGACGAGACCGCGCTCGCCGCCGATTCGATGTCGGCGACGATCGGCGCGATCCGCGAGGATACCGAAACGGTCGCATCCGAAATCGATCGGGTGGGTCAGGGGTTCGCCGCGCTTGACGGCCAACTCGGCAGCTTGAAGGGCAGTGCCGGCGACTTCGTAGCGAAAGTCGCGGCCTAGGAGAGTGCTGGATGGCCGATATTCAAGACCTGGGCAGATGGAGCGGCGGAGGCCGCTCGACCAGCGAGATTTTGCGCGAATATGACTGGGACGGACAGATCGTCCCGATATGCGCCGAGATCGACCAGTTGCTCCACGACCATTATCTGGAGATCGGCGCGGCCTTCTGGGAGCATTACAAGACGCTCGGGATAACGCAGAATCTGCGCGAGCTCTACGACGATCCGGCGCGTTTTGCCGCGCAGATCGAGAAAAGCGCGCACTATGTGCGGCTGAAATACAGTGCTCCCTACGGCGAGTGGCTGCAGCTCGCGCTCGAGCACGCGGTCAACGTCGACAGGGTCGGAATGCCGCTTACCGCGACCTTCGCCGCGCGGACCTACGCGCATTCGACCGTGATGCGCCTCATCGGCGAAGCGGTCGGCGACGACGTCGCGCGGCTGCACCGTCTCGGCGATGTCGTCCAGCGCATCGCCTTGGCCGAAGCTGCGCTGATGGCGACGCATCTCGGCGCGCGCGATGCCGCCGTGGTCGACGCCGAGCGCAACGGGCGCTCTTCCGCGTTCCGGGCCAGCATCGCCGAATCGATCGAAGGCGCGACCGCGCTGGGGAACCGCATCCGGGTCCAGGCGCAGAACGCGTCGTCATCGGCGCGCGGGATGCTGGGCAAGGCGTCCGAGGTTGCCGCCGCGGCCGAGCAATCGGCGGTGGCGATGCGCGAGGCGGCGCAGACCGCCGCGGGGCTGATCCGCGCGATCGAGGACGCACGCACCGAGGTCGAATCGGCAGCCGACATCGCCACCCGCGCCTCCGGGCAGGCGGGTGCGGCGGTCGGCATGTCCGAGACGCTGTCCGAGCATGCCAAGTCGATCGAATCGATCCTGGGGCTGATCCGCGACATCGCCGGGCAGACCAACCTGCTGGCGCTCAACGCGACGATCGAGGCGGCGCGCGCGGGCGACGCCGGGCGCGGCTTCGCGGTGGTGGCGCAGGAAGTGAAGAGCCTGGCCAACCAGACCGCGCGCGCGACCGACGACATCGCCGCCAAGATCGCCGCGATCCAGTCGGCGACGCGCAGCACGGTCGAGACCAATGCCTCGATCCGCGCGACCGTCGCCGAAGTGCAGGACAGCGCCAGCCGGATCCGGTCCGCGATGGAGGTCCAGGCGCAGACGGTGACCGCGATCACCGCGGCGGTCGACGAGACCGCGCTCGCCGCCGATTCGATGTCGGCGACGATCGGCGCGATCCGCGAGGACACCAAGACGGTGACGAGCGAGATCGACACGCTCCAGCGCGACGTCGCCGAAGTCGACGACCGGCTCCACCAGCTCCGCGACGCCGCCGAGAATTTCTCGAGCAGCGTCGCCGCCTGACCCCCTTCGACAAGGGGGGAGGTAGAATGTGATCCGGCTGAATCGAAACGGCCGTTCCCCGACGCAGGCCGGGGGCCAGGATCGACGGACCAACGGCGGCATCCTGCCCTATCGAACCGCTCGCGACTGGCCCCGGCCCGCGCCGGGGAACCGATTCCGATTGGCTGAATCAACCTCGAGGAGCTAGGGGACGGCATGCCCCGGACCCATATCCTGCTCACCGGCTCGAGCCGCGGCATCGGCGCGGCGATCGCCAGCGCGCTGGCGCGCCCCGACGTGCGTCTGATCGGGCACGGCACGCGCAGCGGCATCGCCGCCGACTTCGCCGATCCCGCCGGCCCGAACGGGCTCTGGCAAGCGTCGCTCGACGCGCTCGACGGGCGCATCGACGTGCTGATCAACAACGCCGGCATCTTCGAGGCGGCGCCGATCGAGCTCGACGATTCGGATTGGGTCGCGGCATGGGAGCGGACGATGCGCGTCAACCTGACCGCCGCGGCCGAGCTTTGCCGCTTCGCCATCCGCCATTGGCGCGAGACCGGGCGGCCGGGGCGCATCGTCAACCTCGCCAGCCGCGCCGCCTATCGCGGCGACAGCCCGGCGCACTGGCACTATGCCGCGTCCAAGGCCGGGATGGTGGCGATGACCAAGAGCATCGCGCGCGGCTATGCCGCCGAGGGCATCCTCGCCTTCGCGATCTGCCCGGGCTTCGTGATGACCGGCATGGCCGAGGACTATCTCGCGACGCGCGGCGGCGACAAATTGCTCGCCGACATCCCGCTCGGACGCGTCGCCGATACGCAAGAGGTCGCGACGCTCGCGCGCTTCTGCGCGCTCGAGGCGCCGCCGTCGATGACCGGCGCGGTGCTCGACATCAACGGCGCGAGCTACGTGCGCTGATGGCGAGCTGGAAGGTGACCCTGCCCTGCACGCGCGCCGAGGCCGAGGCGATCGGGTTCGACGATCCCGCGCTCGCCGCGCTCGATCCGCCGCCGGTGCTGATGACCAGCGAGCGCATCGCCGACGATCCCGATGCCTGGCAGCTCGAGGCCTATTTCGATTCGAAGCCCAACAGCGCGGCGATCGCGATCATCGCCACGCTGGCGCCCGGCGCCGCCGCCCGCCCGACGATCGAGCGGATCCGCAATGCCGATTGGGTGACGCTGAGCCAGGCGGGGATCGAGCCGGTCCACGCCGGGCGTTTCTATGTCCATACCGCCGCCAACAAGGGCGCGGTGCCCGCTGGCGCGCGCGCGTTCCGCATCGATGCGGGGCTCGCGTTCGGTACGGGCACGCACGAGACCACCACCGGCTGCCTGCTGACGCTCGACGCGATGCGCGCGCGGGGGATGCGCTTCCGCAACCTGCTCGATCTGGGGACCGGCACCGGGCTGCTCGCGTTCACGGCGATGCATCTGTGGCCGCGCGCCTTCGCGACCGCTTCGGATATCGATCCGATGTCGGTGGCGGTTACTCGTGACAATGCGCTGGCGAATGGCGTGGCGCTGGGCGATGGCGCGGGGCAGCTCGCGCTCGCCGCGGCGCCGGGGATGAACCATCCGCTGCTGATCGGCCGCGCGCCCTATGACCTGATCATCGCCAACATCCTCGCCGGCCCGCTGATCGAGCTCGCGCCGATGGTGGGCGCGGCGCTGGCCGGGGGCGGGACGCTGGTGCTCGCCGGACTGCTCGACGCGCAGGCGGGGACGGTCGCGCGCGCCTATCGCCGGCAGGGGCTGCGGCTCGCCGGGCGGACCGACCGCGGCGACTGGCCGACGCTGCGGCTGGTCAAGCGCGCGCGCCATGGCGCCGATCGCGTCTCGCGGCTCTGCGGCGGCGTGGGCGAGGCGCCCGGCTTCGGCAGCTGGTAGTCAGGCGCGGGCCCGGGCATATTCCTGGGTGCCGCGCGTGATCACCTGATCCTCGGGCAGGATCGTCGCGACGGGCACGTCCGGGAGCGCGAGCAGCTCTTCGTAGAGCGGCGCGAAATCGGTCTCGACGGTCACGCGCAGCAATGCGTCGAAGCTGGGGATGACGAAGTAATTCTGCTGGAAATCGTCGATCCGATAGTCGGTGCGCATCACCCGCTTGAGATCGAAGGCGATGCGGTTCGGGCTCGGGTCCTCGAGCGCGAACCGGCTTTCGGCCGAGCTCGACACGATCCCGAGCCATAGATGCGCAGCCCCTCGGGCTCGGCGACCAGCCCGAACTCGACCGTGTACCAATAGAGCCGCCCGAGCTGCGTGAGCGCGCCCAGCTCGAGCGCGCGATTGCCGCCACGGCCATAGGCCTCGAGATAATCCGCGAAGCGCGGATCGGCGAGCATCGGCACATGGCCGAACACGTCGTGGAAGACGTCGGGCTCCTGGATATAGTCGAGCTGGTCGGGCCGGCGGATGAAATTGCCGGCGACGAAGCGGCGGTTGGCCATGTGATCGAAGAACACGTCGTCGGGTACCAGCCCCGGCACCGCGACCACGCGCCACCCGGTCAGCTTCGTCAGCCGCTCGGAAAGCTCCTCGAAATTGGGGATGCCCGATTCGGAGAGGCGCAGCGCCTCGAGCCCGGCGAGATAGGCGCGCGACGCGCGACCGGGGAGCATCCTGGCCTGGCGGGCGAACAGCTTGTCCCAGGTGGCGTGCTCCTGCGGCGTATAGTCGTCCCAGTTCTGCGGGATCGTCCAGTCCGGCCCCGCGCCCTCCGGCGGGCGCTCGAGCACATGCGTGTCCTTTTCCATGGCGATGCCATAGCATGCGCGCCGATGGCACGAAACGGCGGCACGATCTGGCGGCAGGCGGCGATCGCGGTGCTGTCGCTGGGCGTGTCGCTGACCGGCGGCGCGATCCTGGCGATCGCGATCGGCGGGGCGATCCCGGTCAACGCGGACTGGCGGCAGGCCAGCGCGGGCGTGCGGATCTACGTCGCCGACAATGGCGTCCACACCGATCTGGTGCTGCCGATGCGCGCCGAGGGGGTCGACTGGGGCGAGCTGCTCGCGCCCGGGGATCTCGCCGATCCGGCGGCAGCGGCGCAGAGCCATGTCTCGTTCGGCTGGGGCAATCGCGACTTCTATCTCAACACGCCGACCTGGTCGCGGCTGGACCCTTTGCGTGCGGTGGGCGCGCTGGCCGGGGTCGGGCCGACGGTGGTCCATGTCGAATATTCGCCCGAGCCGGCGCCCGCGCCAGACGTCCGCGCGGTGGTCCTGCGCCCCGACGAATATCGCCGCCTCGCCGCCTTCGTGCGCGCGACCTTCGCGCGCCGGGCGGACGGGCGCGCGGCGAGCGTCCACGGCTATGGCGCGGGCGACGCCTTCTACGAAGCGCGCGGGCGCTACAGCGCGCTCAACACGTGCAACCAATGGACCGGAAGCGCGCTGCGCATCGCGGGAGTGCGGATCGGCGCGTGGACCCCGCTGACCTTCTCGGTGATGCGATGGCTGTGAACCCGTTGAACGCGAAATCAGCGGCGCTGGCACCCGGCCGGGCGGCGCTGCTCGCCGAATGGCCGCGCGGGGCGTGGAACGTGGCGGCGCTGCTGCTCGCGCGGCGCCGGCTCGCCGCGGCGCCGCGCGGCGACGGGCGGCCGTTGCTGCTGCTCCCGGGGCTGTTCAATTCGGACCGGTCGAACCTCGCGATGCGGCGGTTCCTCGCGCGGACCGGCTACCGCGCTTATGGCTGGCAGCTGGGACGCAACCAGGGCGTGCGCGCGATCGGCGCCGATGGCGAGCGGCTGATCGCGCGGATCGCGGCGATCCGCGACGAGGCGGGCGAGCCGGTGACGCTGATCGGCGTGTCGCTCGGCGGGATCATGGCGCGGATCGCGGCGCACCGCCGCCCCGATCTGGTACGCGAGGTGATCACGGTGAGCGCGCCCTTCGCGGGGCCTGCGACCGCGACCAACGTGTGGCGCGCGTTCGAATGGCTGACGGGCGAGCGGATCGGCGATGCCTCGGTCAAGGCGCGCGCGGCGGAGGCGGCGGCGCCGCTGCCGATGCCCGCGACCGCAATCTGGAGCCGCAGCGACGGGCTGGTCAATGGGCTGATCTGCCGCGACGCGGGTCGATCGATCGAAATCGACAGCAGCCATGTCGGAGTCCAGTTCAACCCCGAGGTATTGCTGGCGATCGCCCGCGTGCTCGCAGGCGATCCCGCCTGAAGCGCCTTACCGGTCGGCGCGGTCGTGCGCGCGGAAGCCATCGTAGGGCCGGCAGGGCTCGTTGGGATGCCGGCGGCATTCCTCCTCATGTGCCTTGCGCTCGCGGCCTTCGCGCGCCTCGGCCTTGCGCATCTTCTTGCCGTAGTTGCGGTCCGATTCGGACTGGCTGGTGGTGGTCCAGTCGACCGCCTTGCCCGCGACCTTGACCGGCGCGGTGACGATTCCCACCGCGGTCTGGATGCAGCCGCTCAGCAGCAGTGAAGTGCCCGCGACCATTGGAATCAGGAATCTGCGCATGCTGTGCCCCTCAACGCGCGGGGGACGGAGCCGTCGCGCGTGCCTGAACCCCGATATAGGGGTAATCGGTGAAGAAGCCATCCACGCCGAGCCCGATGAAATACTGGATTTCGCCTGCCAGGTCGCCGTGCGCGGCGGGATCGGTGCCGCTCTGGAAACGTGCCGGCAGGAAGAAATTCTCGGCGCGGAAGGTCCAGGGATGGAGCTTGAGCCCCGCCGCATGGGCATCGGCGATCAGGCTGGTCGGCACGCCCGACGACGAGGCGATCATCGGCTTTTCGGGGCCGATCCCCCAGGCATAGCCCGCGACCGCCCGAAGCCCCTCCGGGGTCGCCATCGCGGCATAGCTGGGCGCGGCATGATCGGCGGGGCCGCCGTCGGCGCTCATCAGCTGGATCAGGCGGACGTGCGTCATCGCCTTGAGCTGCTTGAGGTTGTTGACCTCGAACGACTGGATGAAGACCGGCGCGTCGGCGCGGTCCCAGCCGGCGGCCTTGAGCCTGGCGACCAGCCGGCCCTCGAGCGGCAGCCCGATCGAGGCGAAATAGCTGGGGTGCTTGGTCTCGGGATAGATGCCGATCGTGCGCCCCAGCTCCTTCGAGCGGCGCTTGGCGAGCGCGATGATCTCGTCGAACGTCGGGATCCCGGCCTGGCCGTCGTATCGGGTATTGGCGGGGCGCAACAGCGGCAGCCGCTCCTTGGCGCGCAGCGTCTTCAGCTCGGCGAGGGTGAAATCCTCGGTGAACCAGCCGGTCATCGCCTCGCCGTCGATCGTCTTGGTCGCCTTGCGCGCGGCGAATTCGGGGTGGGCGGAAACGTCGGTGGTCTCGGTGATGTTGTTCTCATGCCGCGCGACCAGAACGCCGTCCTTGGTCGAGACCAGGTCGGGCTCGATGAAGTCGGCGCCCTGCTCGATCGCGAGCTCATAGGACAGCAGGGTGTGCTCGGGCCTCAGCCCGCTCGCGCCGCGATGCGCGACGACGATGACCTTGGGTTCGTGGCGGGCATGGCGCTGCTTGGCACGGCGGCCGCCCCCGACGCCAGCGCCAACACAGCCAACACGAACGATCTCGTCATCAACGCCTCCACTCGGTATGGGCCTAGCGGCGTGATGTGACGGGAGCGAGGCGATCGTGGCGGGCTTGCGCGCGCACCGGAAATTTCTTGCGGGGCGATCGATCCCCAGGGCTCGATTCGCCGTCGACGCGCGTTTCGCCGGAATGACGCTCGACGACCGCCGGCTCGATGCCGTGACCCCGCCGAACCCCGATCGTGCCACCGCGGCGCCGCCGGGCGACGATCCCAGGATCGATCCGACAGGCGCGCGCACGATCGCGGCCGGGCAGGTGGCGCTGGTGCTGCTGGCGGCGGGCCGCTCGCGGCGGTTCAACGACGGCGACAAGCTCGCGGAGCGCTTTCTCGGCAAGCCCCTCGCCTATCATGTCGTGACCGCGCTGGAGAATGTCCCGTTCCGCGCCCGGATCGCGGTGGTTTCGGACACCGCCCTCGATTTCGCGGCGCTGGGGTATCGCGTGATCGAGAACCCGGACCCCTCGCTGGGGCAGGCGCGGTCCTTGTGCTTAGGCGTCGAGGCGGCGAAGGGGCTGGGGGTGGACGCGGTGCTCGTCGCGCTGGCCGACCATGCCGCGCGTCACCGCCGCGCACGTCTATCGCCTGTTCGATGCCTTCGACGGGCCGGAGGCGGTGGTCGCGTCGAGCGACGGCGTCCGCTCGGGCCCACCCGCATTGTTCGGCAGCGGCCGGTTCGAGGCGCTGCTCGCGCTCGAGGGCGACCAGGGCGCGCGGGATCTGATCCGCGGCGGGCACCACGTCGTCACCAACCCGGATGAGCTGGTCGACGTCGACACGCAGGAGGACCTCGCCGCGCTGCGCCAGCTCTATGGGCTGGAGCGCGACGGCAAGTGACTATTCGTGGCGCAGCGCGTCGATCGGATTGAGGCCGGCGGCGCGGCGCGCGGGGAAATAGCCGAACACGATCCCGATCAGCGCCGAGATCAGGAAGGCGATCACGTTGATCTGCGGATCGACCATCCAGGCGACCTTCATCAGCGGCGCGAGCCCGAGCACGACGAGCTGGGCCAGCAGCAGCCCCATCAGCCCGCCGAGGCACGACAGCACCACCGCCTCGACGAGGAAACTGCATCAGCACCTCGTTCGCCACCGCGCCGATCGCCAGGCGGATGCCGATCTCGCGCGTCCGCTCGGTGACCGAGACGAGCATGATGTTCATGATCCCGATCCCGCCGACCACCAGGCTGATCGCCGCCACCGCGGTGACGATCTGGGTGAGCAGCGTGGTGATGCCGGTCAGCGTCGCGCTGATCTGGGCGGTGTCGAAGATGTTGAAATCGTCGTCCTTGCCGCCGGTGATCTTGCGGCGCTCGCGCAGCAGATCGGTGATCGAGGCCTGGACCTGGGCATTGTCGTAATCGGGATCGACCCCGACGAGGATCAGCCGGATGTCGCGATTGCCGGTGAAGCGGCGCTCGACCTGCTTGATCGGCATGATCACGACGTCGTCCTGGTCGCCGAACCCGCCCTGGCCGCGCGTCGAGAGCACGCCGATCACGTCGCACGAGATGCCGTTGAGCCGGATGCGCTCGCCGACGGGATAGGTCGCGCGGAACAGGTTGGTGCGCACGGTGTTGCCGATGATGCACACCGCCTTGCCCGCCTGCTCCTCGGCCGGCGTGAAGCTGCGCCCGGCGGCGAGCGCCAGGGCTGGACGCGGAAGAAGGCGCTGGTGGTGCCGTTGATCGTCGTCGACCAGTTCGAGCCGTTGTAGATCGCGGTCGCGGTCGATTGCGCCTGGGGAGCGACGGCGTTGACGCCGGCGATCTGGTCGCGGATCGCGGTGACGTCCTCTTCCTTGAAGTCGGGCGGGCGCGGGCCGCCGCCGCCGCGGCCGAAGCCCTGGCCGGGGCGGACCTGGAGGACGTTGGTGCCGAGGCTCGCGACCTGCTGCTGCGCGGCGACCGTGGTCGCCTTGCCGAGGGTGACCATCGCCACCACCGCGGCGACGCCGATGATGATCCCGAGCGTCGTCAGGAACGAGCGCAGCTTGTGCCGCCGGATCGAGCGCAGCGCGAGGATGAAGGTGGTGCCGAACATCAGCCGACCGCCTCCCCTTCATGATGGTGCGAGTCGATCCGCTCGACCAGTCCGTCCTTGAAATGGACGATCGTGCGCGCGAAGGCGGCCATCTCCGCCTCGTGCGTCACCATCAGCACGGTGATGCCGAGCGTGCGGTTGAGATCGGTGAGGATCCGCATGATCTCGACCGAGCGTTCGCTGTCGAGGTTGCCGGTCGGCTCGTCGGCGAGGAGCACATCGGGGTTGGTGGCGATCGCGCGCGCGATCGCCACGCGCTGCTGCTGGCCGCCCGAGAGCTCGGCGGGGGTATGATCCCACCAGTCCTTCAAGCCCACCTTGTCGAGCGCCGCCATCCCCTGCTCGCGGCGCAGCTGGCGGCTCTCGCCGCGATAGAGCAAAGGCAGCTCGACATTCTCGAGCGCGCTGGTGCGCGACAACAGGTTGAACCCCTGGAAGACGAAGCCGAGATACTTCCGCCGCAGCAGCGCGCGCTGGTCGCGGTCGAGCCGCTCGACGTGGAACCCCTTGAACAGGAACTCGCCTCCTGAGGGCACGTCGAGGCAGCCGAGGATGTTCATCGTCGTCGACTTGCCCGATCCCGACGGGCCCATCACCGCGACGAAAATCACCGGCCTGGATGTCGAGGTCGATGCCCTTCAATGCCTGGAACGCGGGTCGCGCCCTCGCCATAGGTCTTGGTGACGCCGCGCAGGCGGATCAGCGGCGGGGCGCCCGTCACTGGCCGCCACGCTGCCCTCCGCCCTGCGCGCCGGCGCCGCCCGCGCCCTGCCGCCGCTGGCCGCCGCCCTGGCGGGCCGCGCCGGTGCTCGTGCTCGAAAGCTGGCCGGTGATGACCTTCATCCCCGGCTTGAGCGCGCCGCCGGTGACTTCGGTGACGGTGCCGTTGGTGTCGCCGACCTGGACCGGGATCGCCTGCGGCTTGCCGTCGTCGCCGAGGACATAGACCGTCTGGGAGGCGCCCGTCGCGCCGCCGGCGGACCGCTGTCCCCCGCCGCGCGGTCGCCGGAAGGTCAGCGCGCCGGTGATGCCGCCGCCGCTGCTCGCAGCGGGGGTCGGCGTCGTTGTCGGCGTGAAGCGCAGCGCCGCATTCGGGACGAGCAGCACGTTGGGCTTGGACTTGGTGGTGATCTCGGCGGTCGCGGTCATGCCGGGGCGGAGCTGGAGATCGGGGTTCGAGACGGTGAGCTGGGCGTTGTAGGAGACGACCTGGGTGCCTCGTCGTGCTGGCGGTGGTCGTGGTCGATTGCGCCGAGAGGTTCGAGCCGAGGTCGACGCGGGTGATCGTCGCGGGGAAGGTGCGGCCGGGGAAGGCATCGACGGTGAAGGTCGCCGACTGGCCGCCGGCGACCTGGCCGACGTCCGCCTCGTCGATCGCGGACGTCGAGCTTCATCGCCGACAGGTCCTGCGCGATCACGAACAGCGTCGGCGTGTTGACACGAGGCGGCGACGGTCGACCCCGGCTCGATCTGGCGCGCGAGCACGACGCCGTTGACCGGCGAGCGGATCACCGCCTTGTAGGCGCTGCGTCACGTTCGACGAGAGCGCCGCCTGCGCCGAGCTGACATTGGCCTGCGCGGCGCGGATGTTGGCGACGTCGCGCGCGACCGCGGCCTGGGCCTGCTCCATCTCGGTCTTGGCCGGCACGCGGCCGCCCGACAGCCGGCTGACTTCCTGGAGGCGCGCGAGCTGGGCCTGGTCCTGCTGCAGCGTTGCCTGCTGCTGCGCGACCGCGGCCTGGTTGGCCTGGAGCGCGGCCTGGCTCTGCTTGATCGCGTCGTCGAGCCGCGAGGGATCGAGCATCGCCAGCGCCTGGCCCTTGACGACATGATCGTTGACGTCGACCGCGACGCTCTCGACCAGCCCCGACAGCTCCGAGCCGATGTCGACCTGGTTGGTCGGCGCGAGCTTGCCGGTGGCCGAGACGGTGACCGTAAGGTTGCCCGCGTAATGGACCTCGCCACCGCCGCCGAACACGCAGCGCGACCAGCAGCAGCACCGCGAGGAGCACGACCACCCGATCACGATCCAGCGCAGATAGCGCCGCCACCACGGCACCGCCGGCGTGCCGAGGAACTCGTTGAGGTCGCTTGTCTCAGTGGCCATCGGCGGTGCTGCCTGTCGGGGAGGCCGGGGCCTCGGGGATGGAAGCGCTGTCCCAGCCGCCGCCCAGCGCCGAATAGAGCTGGATCAGCGCGGTCGCCTGATCGGCCTGCGCCTGGGCGAGGCCGTTGCGCGCCGAAAGCAGCGCGCTTTCGGCCTGGTTGAGCGTGTGAAATCGGTGAGCCGCTGCGATACTGGTCGCGCGAGAGGATCGCCGAATTGTTCGCCGCGTCGAGCGCGATCGCATATTGGCGTCCCCGCTCCTGCGCGGCGCCGAGCGCGACGATCGCATTCTCGACATCCTCGAGCGCGGTGAGCACGGTGGATTTGTAGGCGAGGAAGCTGCCCTCGGCCGCCGCCTGGGTCGAGCGGACCTGGCTGCGCAGCCGTCCGCCGTCGAAGATCGTCTGCGCGAGTCCCGCGAACAGGCGGCCCGAAATGGCGTCGAACACCGTGTTGAGCGCGCCGCCCCCCCGAGCTGAGGCTGCCGCCGATCGACAGCGCCGGATAGAGCTGCGCGGTGGCTACGCCGATCTGCGCGGTGGCCGCGGCGAGCGCGCGCTCGGCGGCGCGGACGTCGGGGCGCTGGCGCAGCGTATCGGCGGGGATGCCGGCGGCGACGCTCGGCGGGCCGACGGGGATCGGTTTGACCGCGTCGAGCTGGGGCTTGAGCGCGCCGGGCGCCTGCCCGGTCAGCACGCCGAGCCGCGAGACATAGCCGTTGTAGGCCGCCTCGATCGAGGGGATCGATGCCGCGGTCTGCGCGCGCGAGGGCCCGCGCTTCCTCCTGGTCGAGCGACGACACCAGCCCGGCCTGGACGCGCCAGCCGGCGATCTGGAGGTTGTCGTCCTGGATCGCGAGGCTGCCCCCGCGCATTGGCGAGCTGGAGCTGGGCCAGACGCGCGAGGACGTAATTGCGCGCGATCTCCGATTCGATCGAGACCAGCACGGTGGCGTAATCGAACCCCGATGCCTGGTAATTGGCGCGCGCGGCCTCGGCATTGCGGCCGATCCCGCCGAACAGATCGACCTGGTAGCTCGCGTCGGCGCCGAGCGTGAACGCGCCGTTTGGGCCGAAGCCGCTGCCGCCGGCCACATCGACGTTGCGCGAATAGCCCGCCGAGGCGCTGACGTTCGGCAGGAACGCGGCGCGCGCCTGGACCAGCGATTCGCGCGCCTGGCGCAGCCGCGTCACCGCCTGCGCGACGTCGAGGTTGGCGGCACGGCCCTGCTCGACCAATTGCCCGAGCATCGGATCGTCGAAGCGGCCCCACCAGGCGGTCAGATCCTCGCGCCGGCCATCGGCGGGAACCGAATAGGAGTCGGGGACCCCGAGCGCGGAGGCGCTCTTCGGATGATAGTCCGGCCCGACCGCGCAGCCGGCGATCGGCAGAGCGGCGGCAAGCAGCAAGGCGAGTGGGCGTGGGGCCATAGTGACTAGATGGTTTCGGAGGCGGTTCTGTTCCATCGAAATATTGTCGCAATATGTCTCGATGCGCGGAAAGGCGCAGATCGGAGCGTTGTCGTAACGGAAAACTGCTCGCTTGCGCCCTGTGCTACGGGTTAGGCACAATGGCATAAAACCCCGTCGTCGCGGAGAGTGGCTGCCATGAGCGAGAGCATCTATCCTGTCCCCGAGGAATGGGCGCGGCGCGCGCGCGTGGATGCCGCCGGCTATGACAGGCTCCACGGGCGCAGCCTTGCCGACCGGGCAGCTTCTGGCTCGAGACCGCCCGGCGGCTCGACTGGATCAAGCGTCCCGAACTCGCCGGCGACTGGTCGTTCGACGAGAAGGATTTCCACATCTCGTGGTTCGCCGACGGCAAGCTCAACGTCATGCGTCAATTGCGTCGACCGCCACCTCGCCAGCCGCGGGCGCGACACCGCGATCCTGTGGGAGCCCGACGAGCCGGGCGAGGAGCCGCGCCGCTTCACCTATCTCCAGCTCTACGAGGAGGTCTGCCGCTTCGCCAACGTGCTCCGGGCCGAGGGCGTCAGGAAGGGCGATCGCGTCACCATCTATCTGCCGATGATCCCCGAGGCGGCGTTCGCGCTGCTCGCCTGCGCGCGGATCGGGGCGATCCATTCGGTGGTGTTCGGCGGCTTCTCGCCCGAGGCGCTGGCGGGGCGGATCACCGATTGCGACAGCGCCTTTTGCATCACCCGCCGACGAGGGCCGCCGCGGCGGGCAAGCGCGTGCCGCTAAAGGCCAATGTCGATATGGCCGCGCGGCATGCGCCGGCGCTCACCAAGGTGATCGTGGTCAAGGCGACCGGCGCCGACGTGGCGATGACGCCGGGGCGCGACGTCTGGTATCACGAGGTCGCCGCGCGCGAGCCCGCCGACTGCCCGCCCGAGCCGATGAAGGCCGAGGACCCGCTGTTCATCCTCTATACCTCGGATCGACCGGCAAGCCCAAGGGCGTGCTCCACACCAGCGGCGGCTATCTGCTGTGGGCGAGCTACACGCACGAATTGGTGTTCGATTACCGGCCCGGCCAGATCTATTGGTGCGCGGCCGACATCGGCTGGGTCACCGGGCACAGCTACATCGTCTACGGCCCGCTCGCCAACGGCGCGACGACGCTGATGTTCGAAGGCGTGCCCAATTGGCCGGACGCCAGCCGCATCTGGCAGGTGGTCGACCGTCACAAGGTCGAGATCCTCTACACCGCGCCGACCGCGCTGCGCGCGCTGATGCGCGAGGGCGATTCGTTCGTGACCGCCACCTCGCGCAAGAGCCTGAAGCTGCTCGGGACGGTGGGCGAGCCGATCAATCCGGAGGCGTGGCGCTGGTATCACGAGGTGGTCGGTGAGGGGCGCTGCCCGATCGTCGACACCTGGTGGCAGACCGAGACCGGCGGCGCGCTGATCGCGCCGCTGCCGGGCGCGACGCCGCTCAAGCCGGGATCGGCGACGCGGCCGCTTCCCGGCGTCGATCCCCAGATCGTCGATGCCGAGGGCCAGGTCCTGACCGGGCCGACCGAGGGCAATCTGTGCATCGCGCGGAGCTGGCCGGGGCAGATGCGCACCGTCTGGGGCGATCACGCACGCTTCTTCCAGACCTATTTCACCACCTATCGCGGCAAATATTTCCACCGGCGACGGCTGCCGCCGCGACGAGGACGGCTATTACTGGATCACCGGCCGCGTCGACGACGTGATCAACGTCTCGGGGCACCGCATGGGCACCGCCGAGGTCGAGAGCGCGCTGGTGCTCCATCCCAAGGTCGCCGAGGCGGCGGTGGTCGGCATGCCGCACGACATCAAGGGGCAAGGGCATCTATGCCTATGTCACGCTCAATTCGGGGTGCGAGTCCTCGGACGCGCTTCGCCGGGAGTTGCGCGACTGGGTGCGCACCGAGATCGGCGCGATCGCGACGCCCGACGCGCTTCAGTTCGCGCCCGGGCTGCCCAAGACACGGAGCGGCAAGATCATGCGGCGCATCCTGCGCAAGATCGCCGAAGGCGACCTTACGAGCCTGGGCGACACCTCGACGCTCGCCGATCCGGCGGTGGTCGACGATCTGGTGGCCAATCGCGTGATGCCCGTCGGCGTCGGCTGACCGCCACGCGCGACCTCAGCGGACCTCGCCCGCCGTGCGCGTTCCCGCGGCCGCTGGCTCGCCGAGCGCGGATTCGCCGGCCAGGCCATGCCCGGCCCCGTCGATGCCGATGATGTCGAGGCGCATCAGCCGGGCGACCAGCCAGCTCACCGGGATCGCCACCAAGCCGATCGCGACCATGCCCCAGCCGATCCAGGTATAGACCACCAGCACCTGCTCGGGATCGACTCCCTTGGTCGTCTGGGCGATCTGCGCGGCGAGGAAATTGCCGGCGGCGGTGCCCAGGAACCAGGTCCCCATCATCAGCCCGACGATCGAGCCGGTCGACAGCCGCGTCATGCTCGACAGCCCCACCGGCGAGAAGCAGAGCTCGGCGGTCGAATGCAACAGGTAGAGCAGGATGATGTAGAGCATCGGCGTCAGCGCGCCGCCGCGCCGGCGCCATACACCAGCACGATGAAGCCGAGCCCGACCTGCACCAGGCCGAGCGCGAACTTGAGCGGCGCGCTCGGCTCGAGCCCGCGCTTGCCGAGCCATACCCACAAGGCGCCGAACAGCGGCGCCAGCGTGATGATCCAGAAGCTGTTGACCGACTGGAACCACGACGCCGGCATCTCCCAGCCGAACAGGTGGCGGTCGACGCGCTCGTCGGTGAACACGTTGAGCGACGACCCCGCTTGCTCGAACAAGGCCCCAGAACAAGGGGCAGAGCAGGATCAGATAGAGCGCGGCGAAGATGCGGTTGCGCTCGACCCGCGGCAGCGTGAACAGCGCGCGATAGAAGATGTAGAGAAAGGTGACGCCGAAGCAGGCGAGCAGCAGCGTGCCCACCGTGCCTTCGTCGCGGATCAGCAGCCAGGCGACGCCGATCGCCAGGATCGCGACGGCATAGATCAGCCATTCGCGTGACAGGCCGATCGGCGTGCGCCGCGCCAGCAGCACCGGATCGGCCGGTGCGCCGGCGCCGCCGAGCTCGCGGCGGAACAGCACGAACACCACCAGCCCGAGCAGCATGCCGACGCCCGCCGCGCCGAAGCCGTACGACCAGCTCACCCGCTCGCCGAGATAGCCGATCAGCAGCGGCCCCGCGAACGCGCCCAGGTTGATCCCCATGTAGAAGATCGAGAAGGCGCCGTCGCGCCGCACGTCGCTGCGCGGATAGAGTTGGCCGACCAGCACCGAGATATTGGCCTTGAGGAAGCCCGTGCCGACGATGATGAAGGCGAGGCCGAGATAGAAGCCGTTGAGATAGCCGGCCTGCTCGCCCACCGGCCCCTCGACCAGCGCGATCAGCAGGTGGCCGATCGCGATCAGCACGCCCCCGGCGAGCACCGCCTTGCGCGCGCCGAGATACTTGTCGGCGAGATAGCCGCCGATCACCGGGGTGATGTACACCATCGAGGTGTAGGCGCCGTAGATCGCATAGGCCGGCTTCTCGTCGAACAGGAAATGCTTGGTGAGGTAGAAGACCAGGATGGCGCGCATGCCGTAATAGGAGAAGCGCTCCCACATCTCGGCGAAGAACAGCATGTAGAGGCCGCGCGGATGGCCGAGGAAGGTCCTGGCCGTTGCGGGAATGCCGCCGCTTGCTGCCTGGGTCGCCATGCGTCCGGATATCCTCTTGAAAAGCGTGGCCCGTCGGGAAATGCCGCGCAGACTAGCGGGGATTGCGGTGCTGTGAAGCCCGGTTGTTGGCGGGGCGGCTGGCTGGTATCGCGCGCGGCGATGTTCAACGATCGCTCCACGCCGCTCGCGCTGCTCAAGACCCGCCGCTCGGGCAAAACCGCGCGACCTCGTCGCCCCCGGCCCCGACGCGGACCAGCTCCGCGAGATGGTGGCGATCGCGTCGCGCACCCCCCGATCACGGCAAGCTCTTCCCGTGGCGCTTCGTGATCGTGCCGCCGGACCAGCGCGCGGCGCTGGCGGCGCGGCTGGGAGAGATCCTTGCGGCCGAGAAGCAGGATTGCGGCCCGCGCGACCTGGAGGCCGCCGCGCAGTTCGCGCTCCAGGCGCGGCGCTGGTGGTGGTGCTCTCTGCGCCCGTCCCCGGCCACAAGGTCCCGCTGTGGGAGCAGGAGCTTTCGGCGGGCGCGGCGGCGATGAACCTGCTCCACGCCGCGCACGCGATGGGGTTCGCCGCCGGATGGCTGACGGGATGGGCGGCCTATTCGGACGGCGTCCGCGATCTCTTCGGCCGGGCGCCCGAACGGATCGCCGGCTTCGTCTTCATCGGCACGCCCGCGCGCGACCCGAGGAGCGGCCGCGCCCGGCACTGTCCGAAATCGTACACATTTGGAATTCCGAGGCTGGACGCGACGGCTGATTGGTGTATTAAGGCACCATGACAGCCTTGGAACACGACGACAGCCCGGTCTACCTCAAGCTGCGCGCGATCATCGCGGCGGCGATCCTGCGCGGCCAGTATCGCGCGGGCGACCAGCTTCCGTCGGTCCGTGCGCTCGCCGCCGAGCATGGCGCCAACCCGCTGACCGTCGCCAAGGCCTATCAGAGCTTCCAGGACGACGGCTATGTCGAGGTGCGCCGCGGGGTCGGCATGTTCGTGCTGCCCGGCGCGGTCGAGCGGCTGCGCGTCGCCGAGCGCGAGCGCTTCCTCAACGGCTATTGGCCGCGCGTGCGCGAGCATATCGCGCTGCTCGTGCTCGACACGCAGGATCTGCTGGGCCGCGAGCTGGCCTGAGCGCCCGCGGCCTCCCGAAGCGAGCGCGGACATGAACTTCAGCCGATCGGAGTGGTTTCGCCGGCTGCGCGTCCCGGCGATCGTGCTGCTGGGCGCCCTCGCCTTCCAGACCGCCGCCGCGCAGCGGATGTACATCCCGTCGGGATCGATGATGCCGACGCTGCTGACCCGGCGTGGAGGTTAGTGACTTTGAGCATAATCTACCTTGGCAGCAGCCAGCTCAAGCTGGGCCATGTTCAATCCGATTTGAAGAGAGATACACAACATGTACCAATCAATCGGCTTGCAAATCAGACGGTTGGAACTTCTGTCCTTATCTGCTCCAACTGATAGCCGGAATCCTTGAGTAAAAGCATTCCAGTTAGGTCCGACAAGTCGCCATTCTAAGTTGGGATCGCCTTGTTCTATACAGACTTCGACGCCATTCACTTGCAGGGCAATCGCCGATCCTACGACGCCACCATGTCCATCGAACTCTTTATTCAATTCACGAATTCGGCCAGCGAGATAAAACCATCCCTCGTTGTTTATTTTATCAATTGTATCTTGATGCTCTTCGCTGAAAACGGCCATCACCCCATGCTCCCCTCGAGCGAAATCCCCAGCAATTTCTGCGCCTGGACCTCAAGCCCCTCCCCTTCAGGGGAGGGGTTGGGGTGGGGGCTCGCCCAGCGGGCCGGCGCCTGTTGCAGGGCGCTGCGGATGGTCTCGAAGACGCCTTCGATGTTGGTCATCACGTCGAGATTGGTCACGCGAGCGACGCGGAATCCGTGATCCGCGAGAACCTCATCGCGCAACCGATCCTTCGCCTCGTCATGCGTGTCGCCATCGACTTCGACGATCAGCGCCTTTTGCGGGCAGAGGAAGTCGGCGATGAAGCAGCCGACCACCGATTGGCGACGGAATTTGTGGCCTTCGAGCTGCGAGCCGGAAAGGATGCCCCACATGCGCTTTTCGGGCTCGGTGGGATTCCTGCGCATTTGGGCCGCGCGTGCATACAACTCGGCGATGGCATTCGCGGAGAGCCCCCACCCCCGGCCCCTCCCCTGAAGGGGAGGGGAGTTTTGGCGCCGGTCATTGTCTCGCCGAGTGAGCATCACCCCACGCTCCCCTCAAGCGAAATCCCCAGCAATTTCTGCGCCTCGACCGCGAATTCCATCGGCAGCTGCTGGAGCACCTCGCGCGCGAAGCCGTTGACGATCAGCGCCACCGCCGCCTCCTGGTCCAGCCCGCGCTGCATCGCGTAGAAGAGCTGGTCGTCGCTGATCTTCGAGGTCGTCGCCTCATGCTCGATCTGCGCGGTGGGGTTCTTGACCTCGATATAGGGCACCGTGTGCGCGCCGCATTGGTCGCCGAGCAGCAGGCTGTCGCACTGGGTGAAGTTGCGGACGTTCTCCGCGCCGGCATTCACCAGCACCCGGCCGCGATAGGTGTTGCTCGAGCGCCCGGCCGAAATCCCCTTCGACACGATCGTCGAGCGGGTGTTCCTGCCGATGTGGAGCATCTTGGTGCCGGTATCGGCCTGCTGGCGGTTGTTGGTGACCGCGACCGAATAGAATTCGCCGACCGACCCATCGCCCGAAAGGATGCAGCTCGGATATTTCCAGGTGATCGCGCTGCCGGTCTCGACCTGGGTCCAGCTCACCTTGCTGTTGCGCCCCTGGCACAAAGCGCGCTTGGTCACGAAATTATAGATGCCGCCCTTGCCGTTCTCGTCGCCGGGATACCAGTTCTGGACGGTCGAATATTTGATCTCGGCATCGTCGAGCGCGACCAATTCGACCACCGCCGCGTGGAGCTGGTTCTCGTCGCGCATCGGCGCGGTGCAGCCCTCCAGATACGAGACATAGGCCCCCTTGTCGGCGATGATCAGCGTGCGCTCGAACTGGCCGGTGTTCTCGGCGTTGATCCGGAAATAGGTGCTCAGCTCCATCGGGCAGCGCACGCCCTCGGGGATGTAGACGAACGTCCCGTCGCTGAAGACCGCCGAATTGAGCGCCGAGAAATAATTGTCGCGCTGCGGCACCACCTTGCCCAGCCATTTCCTGACCATCTCTGGATGCTCGCGGATCGCCTCGCTGATCGAGAGGAAGACGACGCCCGCCTCGGACAATTCCTTGCGGAAGGTGGTCGCGACCGAGACGCTGTCGAACACCGCGTCGACCGCCACCTTGCGCGCGCCCTCGACCCCGGCGAGCATCTTCTGCTCCTCGATCGGGATGCCGAGCTTGGCATAGACGCGCAATATCTCGGGATCGACCTCGTCGAGGCTGCCCAGCTTGGGCTTCGCCTTGGGCTCGGCGTAATAATATGCATCCTGGTAATCGATCGCCGGCACGTCGAGCTTGGCCCAATCGGGCGGGGTCATCTCGAGCCACATCCGATAGGCCTTGAGCCGCCAGTCGAGCATCCACTGCGGCTCGTTCTTCTTGGCCGAGATGAAGCGGACAATGTCCTCGCTCAGCCCCTTGGGCGCGAAGTCCTGCTCCACGTCCGAGCTGAAGCCCCATTCGTACTTCCTGTTCGCAGCGGCGAGCGCGTCGGCGTTCCTGGTAGCCATCAGACGGTCTCCACCACGCGCGCGGTCAGGCTCGCCAGGCTCACCCCCGCCAATGCCCCGCGCACCGCGCCGTTGACGACGTTCCAGTGCGGCTTCACCCGGCAATGCTCCTCGACGCAGCAATCGTGGCTGCCCTGGTCGACGCACGAGGTGAGCGCGATCGGCCCCTCGATCGCCTCGACGATGTCGGCGACCGAGATCGCCGCCGGCGGCCGCGCCAGGCGGAAGCCGCCGCCGGTGCCGCGCGCGCTCTCGATCAGCCCCGCCGCCGACAGCCGGCTCACCAATTTCTGGACGGTCGGCAACGGCAGCCCGGTCTCCTCGGCGAGCGCAGTCGCGTTCAGCCGGAACGCCCCGCCGCAATGGCGCGCGGCGGCCGCCATCATCACCACGGCATAATCGGCAAGGCTCGAAAGACGCATGGCTTCCCTGTGCAGCACCAATCGGATCGATTCGTTCCGATTGCTATCTGGTCTCAGTCGAGCCCGGGGTCAACCCGCCTCCGGGATCACTTCGGGAAGGAAATGGAAGGTCTCGTTGTCGAGCGTGATCGCGAGCACCGGATCGATCCCGTCGCGCAGCGTCTTGGGGGTGTGGCCGGTGAAGCGGCGGATCTCGTTGATCATGTGCGGCTGATCGGAAAAGGGGCCGGCGACGTCCTTGGGGTCCTCGCCCTGGTAGATCCGCATCGCGGCGCGGATCGCGCGGAACTTGCGCTGGAGCAGCTTGGGCGGTCCGCCGAAATATTCGTTGCACAGGCGCATCACCTGGCGCGGGCCCATGTCGATCGCGGCGTAGAGCGCGTCGATCCTGGGCTCCGGCGAGGCCGCCCATTCGCGCACCGCGATCGCCAGCGCGATATGCGCGCGCGGCACCGGCCGGCGGCGCGCGAGCAGGAAGGGCTCGACCACCGCGATCATCGCCTCGATCGCGTCGGGACGGTCCTGGAGCGCCTGCAGCGTTGCGAGCAGCGCGCCCGCCTCGGGCCCGAACAGCACCTCGGCATCGAGCAGCCGGTCGGTCACCTGGTGCGCTGGGAGCCCGATCAGCGCCTTCCAGCCGATCGCGCGCAGCGAGACGCCGAAGACCTGGAACGGCCCGTCGACGCGATATGATGCCGCGCCGCTCCACGGCCCGTTGACCAGCACCGGATGGGTCGGCTCCGAATGGCCGTCGGCGAAGGTGACCACGCCCGCGCCGCGCAGCAGGAAGCGGATCTGGCCGATGTCGACGCGCTCGACCCCCTCGATCCGGGCGGCGTCGTGACGGTAGAGATAATAGGATTCGACGAGCGGCAGCAACGCGCCCGTGGCTTCGCGGAACGCGATGGCAGGACTCGCGGCGGGGGAAGCTCCCGCGCCGCCGGGTGAGACGGTCTTACGCATGTCGACTGAGAGCCCCCGAGCTCTGATTTTTCCGTTTCGTGCCTGCGGTATAGCCGGGTGCTGGCACAAAAGTGGCCCGGCCGGCAAGGCCGGCCGGGCCAAGAAAAAAGGGTTCCCCTCTTCAGCGGAACCCCTCGGGTCGCGTCGTCGATCTAGCCGTGGGCGCTCGGCAAGGTCTTGGAAGGAATCGACATCGGGCCGGAATGGCGGCGTTTGCCCGGGCCGGTGTGGCTTTGACGCACGCCTCGCGCGATGCGAAGGGCGTTTTCCATGGCTTTTCCGCTCAGGACCGCGCTTTTTCGCGCTCGACGCCGAGCGCGCGCATCGCGCGACGATCGCCGCATTGCGGGCCTGGGGGGCGCTGGGCGCGCCCGGCGGCGGCCTGTCGATCGCCAAAATGGATCGTTTTCCGGGCGTTACCGTCGCCGGAATCCGCTTTCCCAACCCGATCGGGCTCGCCGCCGGGCTCGACAAGGACGCCGAGGCGATTCGCGGGCTGTTCGCGCTCGGCTTCGGCGCGGTCGAGGTCGGCACGCTCACCCCGCGCCCGCAGCCGGGCAATCCGCGCCCGCGGCTGTTCCGTCTCGTCGAGGACGAGGCGGTGATCAACCGGATGGGATTCAACAACCGCGGGATCGACGCGGCGCTGGCCCGCATCGCCCGGCTCCGGCGGCGCCCCGGCGTGCTCGGCATCAACGTCGGCGCCAACAAGGACTCGCCCGATCGGATCGCCGATTATGCCGTCGGCGTCGTCAAGGCGGCCCCGCACGCCGATTATGTCACGATCAACGTCAGCTCGCCCAACACGCCGGGGCTGCGCGACCTGCAATCGCGCCCCGCCCTCGACGACCTGCTCGCCGCCTGCGACGCCGCTCGCCATCTGCCCGGCGGGATTCGGCGGCCGCTGTTTCTCAAGATCGCCCCCGATCTCGACCGCGCGCAGATCGACGATGTCGCCCGCGCCGCAATCGACAGCCATGTCGATGCATTGATCGTCGGCAACACCACGATCTCCCGCCCTGCGCTGCGCTCGCCGTGCGCGGGCGAGGCGGGCGGTCTTTCGGGCGCGCCGCTCGCCGCGCTGGCGCGCGCCGAGCTCGCCGAGGCACGCGACGCGACCGGGGGGCAAATGCCGCTGATCTCGGTCGGCGGGATCGCCGATGCCGGCGAGGCACGGGCGCGGCTCGATGCCGGCGCCAGTCTGGTCCAGCTCTATACCGGGCTGGTGTTCGGGGGGCCTGGCCTCGTCCGCGCGATCCTGCGTGGTTGACGTAGCGGCTTTGCCTTGCCGGCAAAGCGCGTTAGGGCGGGGGCGATGAACAAGCTGCTCGCGACGCTGCTCGCCTTTCTCCTCCCGCTGGCGCCCCAGGCGCACGCCCAGGGCATGGTCAGCGCCGCCGATCCGCGCGCCGCGGCGGCCGGAGTGGAGATCTTGCGGGCCGGCGGCAGCGCCACCGACGCGGCGATCGCGACGATGCTCGCGCTCAACGTCGTCGAGCCGCAGAATTCGGGGATCGGCGGCGGCGGCTTCTTCGTCCGTTACGACGCGGCCACCGGCCGCACCATCACGATCGACGGCCGCGAGGCGGCGCCGATGGCGGCCGATCCGCATTGGTTCTACGCGCCCGACGGCACCCCGCTCAGTCATGCCGCGGCGGTTCCCGGCGGGCGCAGCGTCGGCGTGCCGGGCATTCTGCGGCTGATGGCGCTCGCGCACGCGCGCACCGGCAAGCTTCCCTGGGCGCGGCTGTTCGAGCCCGCGATCCGGCTGGCGCGCGACGGCTTCGAGGTCGGCCCGCGCCTCCATAACGGCCTCGCCCGCTACGCCGAGCATCTCGACGCCCGCGCCAGGGCGCTGTTCTTCGGCGCCGACGGCAAGCCGCTCGCGGCCAGTGCCGTGCTTCGCAATCCCGCGCAGGCCGCGCTGTTCGAGGCGATCGCCGCGCGTGGCCCCGATTATTTCTACCAGGGCCCGCCCGCGAAGGCGCTCGTGGCCACGGTCAACGGCGCCGCGCGCAACCCTTCCAGGATGACGCTGCGCGATCTCGCCCGCTATCGCGCCCGCGACCGCGCGCCGATCTGCGGCACCTATCGCGTCTATCGCATCTGCGGGATGGGCCCGCCTTCCTCGGGCGGGATCGCGGTGCTGATGATCCTCAAGCAGCTCGAGCGCTTCGATTTGGCCGCGCTCGGCAAGGATTCGCCCGTCGCCTGGCATCTGCTCGCCGAGTCCGAGCGGCTCGCCTATGCCGATCGCGACCTGTACCTGGGCGACACCGATCATGTGAAAGTGCCGGTCCAGGGTCTGCTCGACCCCGCCTATCTCGCCCAGCGCTCGGCGCTGATCGCGCCCGATCGCACAATGGCGGCGGTGGCCCCGGGCACGCCCCCGGGAGCGCCGGCCAGGCTCCGCGCGCCGTCGAGCGAGGTGCCCGGCACCAGCGACCTCGTCGCCACCGACGCCGCCGGCAACGTCGTCGAGGTGACGACCACGATCGAGGGCTATTTCGGCTCGGGCCTGTCGGTCGAGGGCAATATCCTCAACAACGAGCTCACCGATTTCGACATCGTGCCGCAGAAGGACGACTATCTCGTCGCCAACCGCGTCGAGGGCGGCAAGCGTCCGCGCAGCTCGATGTCGCCGACCATCGTCTACGGGCCCGACGGCACGGTCCGCATCGCGCTCGGCGCGGCCGGTGGATCGACGATCATCGCCCAGGTCGCCAAGGCGCTGATCGCGGTGCTCGACTGGCATCTGCAGGCGCAGGACGCGATCGCGCTCGGGCTGATCTACGCGCCCGCCCGATCGCGATCGCGGAGAAAGGCACCCAGCTCGAACCGATGGTGCCCGCGCTCCAGGCGCTCGGCGAGCGGGTCGAGGTCGCGCCGCTCGGGCTCAAGGCCAATGCGATCGAGCGCGTCGGCGGACGCTGGGTCGGCGGCGCCGACCCGCGCAGCGACGGCGTGGCGATGGGCCAGGACGGGAGCGTCGCCCCGATCGTGCGCGTCGGCGCGCCCAGGCCACCGGAATAGCAGGCGGGACGTTCGCAACGGACGCCCGGAACAGGAGAGTGGATGCGCAAGCTCGAGCGGTTCGAAAACCTGGTCGCGATGTTCTTCGCGCGGGCGCGGGAGAAGGGCGACGCGCCCTTCCTCTGGCACAAGGCGGAGGGCGCATGGACCCCGACGAGCTGGGCGGAAACCGCGCGCCAAGTGGCGGCGCTCGCCCGTGCGCTCCAGGCGCTGGGGCTCAAGCGCGGCGACCGGGTGATGCTGGTCTCGGAGAACCGCCCCGAATTCTGCATCAGCGACCTCGCGATCATGGCCGCCGGCTGCATCACCGTGCCCACCTACACCACCAACACCGAGCGCGACCACCAGCACATCATCGAGAATTCGGGCGCCTGCGCGATCATCGTCTCGAACACGCGGCTGGCGCGCGTCCTGCTCCCCGCCGCGATCCGCTCGTCCTCGGCACGGATGGTGATCGGGATCGACGACGTCCGCGCCGGCCAGCCGGGAACGATGGACTTCCACGACTGGCGCAGCCTGATCGCCGAGCACCCGACCGAGCCCGCGACGATCGCCGCCGCCGCGCGCTTCCGCCGCGAGGAGCTGGCGTGCATCATCTACACCAGCGGCACCGGCGGATCCCCGCGCGGGGTGATGCAGCATCACGGCTCGATCCTGGCGAACGTCGAGGGCTGCGCCTCGCTGATCGCCGAGGATTTCGGCTGGGAGGACGAGGTGTTCCTCTCGTTCCTGCCGCTCAGCCACGCCTATGAGCATACCGGCGGCCAGCACTTCCCGATCGCGCTGGGAGCGCAGATCTACTATTCCGAAGGCCTGGAAAAGCTCGCCTCGAACATCGAGGAGGTCCGCCCGACGATCATGGTGGTTGGTGCCGCGGCTGTTCGAGGTGCTGCGCACGCGGATCGCCAAGACGGTGGAGAAGCAGGGGCGGTTCGCGACCTATCTGCTCGACCGCGCCACCGCGATCGGCCTGCGCCGCGCGGCGGGCAAGCTGGCGCTGCGCGACGTGCCGATGAACCTGCTGCTGGGCGCGACGCTGCGGCCGCGGCTGGCGAAGCGCTTCGGCGGGCGGATCAAGGCGCTGGTCTCGGGCGGCGCGCCGCTCAATCCCGAGGTTGGGGTCTTCTTCCAGTCGCTCGGGCTCACCTTCCTCCAGGGCTATGGCCAGACCGAGGCGGGCCGGTGATCTCGTGCAATCGCCCCAAGGTCGGGCTCAAGATGGACACGGTCGGCCCGCCGATCGAGGGCTGCGAGGTACGCATCGCCGACGACGGCGAGATATTGGTACGCGGCGAGCTGGTGATGCACGGATACTGGCGCAACGAAGAGGAGACCGCCCGCGTCCTCAAGAACGGGTGGCTCCACACCGGCGACATCGGGCTGATCGACGCCAAGGGCCGCATCCAGATCACCGATCGCAAGAAGGACATCATCGTCAACGACAAGGGCGACAATGTCGCGCCGCAGAAGATCGAGGGGATGCTGACGCTCCAGCCCGAGGTCGTCCAGGCGATGATCGCCGGCGACCGCCGGCCCTATATGACCGCAGTGCTCGTCCCCGATCCCGAATGGACGCAGGAATGGTGCGCGGCCAGCGGCGCCAAATGCGACTTCAAGGAGCTCGCGCACGATCCGATTACCGGGCGGCGCTGGGACAGGCGGTCGAGCGGGTGAACAAGGAGATCTCGCAGATCGAGCGCATCCGCAAGTTCATCCTCGCCGACGAGCCCTTCACGATCGAGAACGAGCAACTGACGCCCAGCCTCAAGATCCGCCGGCACGTGCTCAAGCAGGTGTACGGCGAACGGCTGGATGCGCTCTATTGAGCCGGAGAACCCATCCCCCACTCCCGTCATGCTGAACTTGTTTCAGCATCCATCGTGCCAGGCGACGGCGTCGCGGGTGGAGAAATGATCCTGAAACTGGTTCAGGATGACGGTCGGTGGGAACCGCCGCCCATTCTCACTTCGCCTTCTTCTCCGGCACCACCATCATTGTCCAGTCCTTGTCCGGCTGGAGATATTTCACCGCCAGCGCCTGCAGCTCGAGCGGCGTGGTATAGGTGATTGTCGTGCGGCAGCGTGCGAACCGCCTCGATCCGCGCCGGATCATAGGATCCACCCTCGACGAGCTGCATCCAGAACATGTTGCCGCTCGATCGGCGGATCACCGTCTCCTTGAGCGGGATCAGCGCGCGGTTGAGCTCGTCCAGGTCGATCGGCTTGGCGACCAGATCGGCGGCGATCCCGCGCGCGAGGCTGAAGAAGAAGCCGGTCTTGTCGGGCGGGACCATCCCGAGCGCCATGATCTTGCCGCCGCCCGGCATCCCCAGCGGCCAATCGCTCGAGACGTTGGGCGAATAGCTCGCTCCCGCCTGGCTGCGCAGCTGGTCCATCAGCCGATCGCGGAACACCGCGGCGAGGATGTCGAGCTTGCGGCTCTCGCTGATGCCGGCGCTGCCGCCGCCTGTCGGCCAGGCGATCACCGCGGCGGCCTGATCGGGCTGGCCGGTGTGGGTGCGCACCACCGGGCTCGCGACGTGCGCCGGGAAGCGGACCGGCGGCGCGGGCGCCGTGCTCGCCGCGCGCGGCGCCAGCGCGCCGAAGGTCTCGCTTACCGCCTTGATCGCCGCCTCGGCGTCGACGTCGCCGAACACCTCGACCTCGATCGGTCCGCTCGCGAGGATCGGCTGCCAGAAGGCGCGGAAGCTCGCCGGGGTCAGCGCCTCGATCGCCGCGCGCGGCGGCGTGCCCCAGCGCGGATCGCCGGCGTGGAGCAGCGAATCCAGGTCGCGGCCGAGCACCGCGTCGGGCGAGGCCGAAAGCCCGGCGTAGTTGGCGAGCAGCCCCGCCTTGGCGCGCGCGACCGGATTGGGATCCCATCCCGGCGCCGCCAGCTTGGCCGCGAACAGCTTGAGCTGATCGGGCAGGTCGGCCGAGGTGGTCTGGCCCGAGAGCGTAAACGCGTCCTCGTCGACCCCGAAATCGAACCCCATCTGGCGCGATCCGGTCAGCGCGTCGAGCTCCTCCTGCCCGAGCGTCCCGATCCCGCTCGCCGCCAGCGCCGCCTGCCCCGACCATAGCGGCGTGCGCCGCGTCGAGGGCAGCGCGTTGAGCCCGCCGCGAAGCGGACGTTGACATAGACCTTGCTCGTCTCCGACGAATCCGAATGGACGAGCAGGCGGACGCCGTTGGCGAACACCAATTTCTCGATCCTGGGCTCGGGAAACACCGTCTCGCGCGTGACGATCGCGCCGGGGGCGCCCAGCTTGGGCAGCGCGTCGAAGGTGATCGTGCCCACCACCTTGCGCTTGGCGGCCGAGACGACGTCGGCCTGGAGCGCGGCGGTCACCTGGCGCCGATCTGCGCGTCGGGGACGTGGGTGTTGATCAGCGCGCGCGTCGCCGTGCCCTCGAACACGCGCTTCGAGGCGGCCTGCACCGCCGCGGGATTGAACATTCCCGAATCGACCGCGCCGCGGAAGATCGCATAGGAGGCCTCGGGCGTCGTCGTCGTCTCGTTGATGTCGACCGCCTCGACCAGATTGTCGGCGATCGCCACCCCCGCCTCGACCGGCGCGGTGGCGATCGAATTCTTCATGCCCGAGTCGATCTCGGCGACCTCGCGGTCGATCTCGGCCTGCGTCGGCGGCGTCGCCGCGGCGTCGGCGATCACGCCGCGGACCTCGCGCAGCGCCTTCGCCCAATCGTCGCCGGCGGGCAGGACCTGCACCGTCGTCACATTGGCCGAGCGCGCGATATCGTCGAGGCTCGCCCCCGCCGCAATGAAGCTGGCCCCGCTGCGCGCGCGCGATTCGAGCCGGCGGTTCATGATCCGGACCGCGACCAGATCGACCATCCGCTTCTGGTTGAAGATCACGGTATCGGCGAACACCGTCCAGGGCCGCACTACCGTCATCAGCGCAGTGGTCGGCAGCGCGGGCTCGACCAGGCTGGCGGCGGTGGGCTTGTCGGGCTGCGGCTTGCCGAAATCGGGCGTGGCGGGGGCGGGCCCCACGCCCTTCCAATCCGAGAAATACTGGACGATCTTCTGCTCTAGCACCGCCGGATCGATGTCGCCGATCGCGATCACCACCGCGCGCTCGGGGCGGTACCAGCGATCGTGGAACGCCTGGATGCTCTCGGGGGTCGCCGCGTTGAGCGTCTCGGGCCGTGCCGATCGGCTCGCGCGTGGCGAGCGGCTGGCCGGCGAACATCAGGTCGAACATCGCGTCCTGCATCCGCTTCTGCGGCCCCCGGCTGCTCGCGCCCCTCGGCGAGCACCACCGGCCGCTCGGCATCGAGCCAATGCTGGTTGATGACGATCCCCGAGACCATGCCGGAAAGGATGCGGAAGCTCTCGTCGATCCCCGCGGGCTGCGCGCTGGGCAGGTCGAGCTGGTAGACGGTCTCGGTGAAGGTCGTCTTGGCGTTGCTGTCCGATCCGAAGGTCACGCCGAGCCGCTGCCAGATCTTCTTCGAATCGCCATCGGGCACATAGGTCGATCCGCGGAACGAAAGGTGCTCGATCAGATGCGCGAACCCGCGCTCCGAATCCTGCTCCTCGAGCGAGCCGACGTCCATCCGCACGCGGATCGAGACCTGCCCCGGCGGCACTCCGTTCTTGCGCACCGCATAACGCAACCCGTTGGGCAACCGGCCGAACTTCCACGCCTCGTCGTGGATGATGTCGCTGCCCTTGTAGAGCCACGGATCGTCGGCGGTCTGGACGACGGGGGCGGCGGGAGCGGGCTGAGTCTGTGCCTGCGCGGGGAGCGCGAGACCGAGCAGCGATAGGGCGAGGGCGAGGCGCGGCGCGCGCAGGTACGGAAACATCGGCGCGTTCTAGCGGCGTTTGCCGCGCCTCGCTAGCCGCGATGGAGACGGCCGCGATCCGGGCGCGGGACACGTTGGCTCCGCGCCGTCGCCATCATTTCGACCCATGTTCGGCTTAGCCTTGGCGTCGTTGCAGGATCGCGCGCGTCGCCCGGCGGCGCCGTGATCCGCGGCTCCTTTCGATTCGGGACAAGGGCACAGGACGGGCAACGCGTGACGGTTGAACTGGGGGGCGACGGCGGGGCAATGTGGCGCAATTCGGGCGGTTCCGCCCCGCGCCGGCCGTGGCTGATCCGCTACGGCAAGCATCTGCGCGGGCTGTTCGACCGGCTCGTCGGCGCGTGCTCGCTGATCTCGAACGAGCCCGTGCTCGACGTGCGCGATTTCCCCTGGACCGCGCTGCTGCGCGAGCATTGGCAGACGATTCGCGACGAGGCGCAGGCGGCGGCGCTCGATCGCCATGCCGCCCCGCCGCTCGCCGCCGTCTCGCCCGATCACCGCGCGATCGCCGCAGCCCATCGATGGCGGTCGTTCTTCCTATGGGGCTATGGCTATTCGATCGACGAGAATCTCGCGCACTGCCCGGTGACGCGCGCGATAGTCGAGCAGATCCCGGGGCTCAACAGCGCCTTCTTCTCGATCCTCGCCCCCGGCGCGCACATCCCCGAGCATCGCGGCGTCACCAAGGGGCTGGTCACCTGCCACCTCGGGCTGGTCGTCCCGCGCGACGGCGACGTGCGGATGCGGATCCACGATCGCATCGTCCGCTGGTCAGAAGGCGAGACCCTGGTGTTCGACGACACCTATCGCCACGAGGTGTGGAACGAGACGAGCGGCACCCGCGTCGTCCTGCTGGTCCAGTTCCGGCGGCCGCTCAAGCAGCCCGGCCGCTGGATCGCCGATAAGTTCCTGAATGTGCTGCGCTACTCGGCGTTCGTCCAGGAGGCGCGCGCCAACGTGGTCCAGTGGCATGCGGCGATGAAGGCGTTGGACTCGCGCTGAGGGCATTCGCTATCGCCCCCGCTCCAACCGCGGGAGGAACGCAATGCCCAGGACCATCGTCAGCACCTCGGATGCCGCCGCGCCGCCGCCCTTCTACAGCCAGGCGGTGATCTGCGCGGGGCTCGTGTTTGTCTCCGGCACCGCGCCGCACGACCCCACGACCGGCCGCATCACCGGCGTCACCGTGCAGGAGCAGACCGCGCAGTGCCTGCGCAACATCGCGGCGATCCTCGCGGCCGCGGGCAGCTCGCTCGACAAGGCGGTCAGCGCGACGGTCATCCTCGCGGAGGAAGGCGACCTCGCCACGTCAATGAAGAATGGGTCAAATGGTTTCCGGTCGATCCGCCCGCGCGGCAGGGCGCGCGGCTGCCGATCAAGGTTCCCGGGCTGCTGGTGTCGATCGCGATGATCGCCGAGGCATAGGCCGAAGGGGGATCGTTCCGCGAACGCAGCGTTTCCGGCCGACGGCTTGATCCCGGCGCCGACGCGCCCACATGTGCGCCATGCTGATCGAGACCGAACCGACGCCCAACCCGGCGACGCTCAAGTTCCTCCCCGGCCGCGCGGTGATGGAGGCGGGCACCCGCGACTTCGCCAGCCCCGAGGAAGCCGAGGCCTCGCCGCTCGCCGAGGCGCTGTTTTCGCTGGGCGACGTGACCGGCGTGTTCTTCGGCAAGGACTTCATCTCGGTCACCGCCGCGCCGGGAATCGGCTGGCCCGGGCTCAAGCCCGACGTGCTGGCGATCCTGCTCGATCATTTCTCGGCGAACATGCCGCTGTTCCGCCCCGCCAGCGCGGGCGGCATCGCGGTGCCCGCCGAAGCCGCCGATTACGGCGACGATCCGGAGGACGCCGAGATCGTCGCGCAGATCATCGAGCTGATCGAGACGCGCGTGCGTCCTGCGGTCGCGGGCGACGGCGGCGACATCGTCTATCGCGGGTTCGACAAGGGCAAGGTCTATCTGCAGATGCAGGGCGCCTGCTCGGGCTGCCCCTCGTCGAGCGCGACGCTGAAGAACGGGATCGAGCAATTGCTGCGGCACTATGTTCCCGAGGTGACCGAAGTCCGCGCAGTCTAGTCTACCAGCAAAGAGGACCAGGATTATGGGCAAACCGCTCGACGATGCGGGGCTCGATACGATCTTTCGTACCGCGCGCAGCTACAACGGCTACAACGGCGATCCGGTCACCGAGGCCGACATCCGCCGCATCTACGATCTGGTCAAGCTGGGGCCGACCTCGGCGAACCAGCAGCCCGGGCGGTTTCGTCTGGCTGCTGGGCCAGGAAGGCAAGGACAAGCTCGCAGATCTCTCGAGCGGCACCAATGCCGCCAAGATCCGCGTGGCCCCCGCCGCGGTGATCATCGCGATGGACCTCAATTTCCACGAGGAGCTCCCCTGGCTGTTCCCGCACGCGCCGACCGCGAAGGACTGGTTCGCCGATCCCCAGATGCGGCACGACCATGCGTTCCGCAATTCCTCGCTGCAGGGCGCCTATTTCATCATCGCCGCGCGCGCGCTGGGGTTCGACACCGGGCCGATGTCGGGCTTCGACAATGCCCAGGTCGACGCGGCCTTCTTCCCCCGATCAGCCCAATATGAAGTCGAACTTCATCTCGACGCTCGGCCATGGCGATTCCCGCCACGGTCTTCGAGCGGCTGCCGCGCCCCGAGTTCGAACAGTTCAATCGGGTCGAATGACGATCGTCATCCCCGCGCAAGCGGGGACCCATCTCCAAAGGGTTGCCGAAATCGATCCGGTGGTTCTTTAGGGCCAATGCGCGAGATGGGTCCCCGCTTTCGCGGGGGATGACGGAAGGATTCGGTGGCAACCCTGGTAATCGAAACCGCGACCGCCGCCTGCTCGGTGGCATTGCTCGAACGCGGCGAAGTCGTGGCCGAGGCGCACGAGATCGTCGGGCGCGGCCATGCCGAGCGCCTGTCCCGATGATCGCGGACCTGCCGGGGCCAGGCCGCGCGACGCGCATCCTGGTCGATTGCGGCCCGGGCAGCTTCACCGGGATCCGCGTGGGCATCGCCGCGGCGCGGGGGCTCGCGATCGGGTGGGGATGCGCGGTCGCCGGCTATTCGTCGCTCGCGCTGGTCGCCGCCGCGGCATTCGCCCGCGGACCCTGGCCTGTCGGCGCTTGCCGTCGTGCTCGAAGGCGGGCATGGCGAAGTCTTCATGCAGGCCTTTTCTGCCCCGTCCCCCGCGTCCGACGGCGCGTTCCGGCCGCTGACGCCCGATGGTCCGCTTCGCTCGCTCGCCCCTGCCGCCGCGCTCGCCGCGCTCGGATCGCTGCCCGCGATCGGCAGCGGCGTCCACCATCTCGCGCTGCTCGATCCCGGCCGCGACCTGCGCGAGGCGCTGCCCCGCGCCGCCGACGCGCCGCTGCTCCCGCCCGCGCTCGCCGCGTTGCCGCCCCGCCCGATCTACGGCCGCGCGCCCGACGCGCTGACGCTCGCCGCGCGCGCCGCGTCATGAGCACCACCTTGAACCTCACCGAGCTGCGCGAAGGCGGCACCGGCGACCTCGCCTCGGTCAATGCGATCATGCAGCAAGCGTTCGACCCGCGCTACGGCGAGGCCTGGACGCCCTCGCAATGCATGGGGATGCTGTCGCTGCCCGGCGTCTGGCTGACGATCGCGGCGGTGGGCGGAGTCGACGCGGGGTTCGCGCTCGCGCGCTCCACCGGGCCCGAGGCCGAACTGCTGCTGCTCGCCACGCGCCCGTCGTTTCGCGCGCGCGGCGTCGGCGGGGCGCTGCTTCGCGCGGTCATCGCCGAAGCGACCGGACGCGGCGTCTCCGATCTCCATCTCGAGGTCCGCGCCGGCAACGATGCGGTGCGGCTTTACCGCCGCGAGGGCTTCGACAAGGTGGGTGAGCGTCGCGGTTACTATCGCGGCAGGAACGGGCAACTGTTCGACGCGCAGACCTTTGCTCGCCGGATAGGCTGAATTTTGCGCGCGCTCGCGCCTCAGGCTTGCATTTGGTCCGAAATGGTCTGATAGGAATATTCGCGCGGCACCTATAGTCGCTCGCTATCTCGGGTCGGAAGGAAAATAATGGAAAACGCAAGCGACGTTCAGGAAACGCTCATCACGCTGACGGCGGATATTGTTGCCGCGCATGTCAGCAACAACAGTGTTGCTGTTTCCGATCTTCCCGTTCTGATTCAGAATGTTCACGGCGCCTTGTCCGGCCTCGGCAGCGCGGTGGTCGAGCCCGAAGTCAAGCAGGAGCCGGCGGTGTCGATCCGCTCTTCGGTCAAGCCCGACTTCATCGTCTGCCTCGAAGACGGCAAGAAGCTGAAGATGCTCAAGCGCCATTTGATGACGCACTATCAGATGACGCCGGATCAGTATCGCGCCAAGTGGAACCTGCCGGCCGACTATCCGATGGTTGCCCCCAATTACGCCGAGCAGCGCCGCACGCTCGCGAAGAAGATCGGCCTCGGCACCAAGCGCCGCAAGCGCTGATCGCCTCGCTCCTCCGCGGAGCCCGAAAGCGCCGGTCCGGGCTCGCCGCCCAGGCCGGTGCTTTGCTTTTCGGCGGTCGCGACGTTACATCACGCCCATGCCCCGCAAGATAGACCTCGAAGCGCTCTGCCACGAAAAAGGGCTGCGCATCACCGAGCAGCGCAAGGTGATCGCACGCGTGCTTTCGGACGCCGAGGACCATCCCGACGTCGAGAAGGTCTATGAGCGCGCCTCGGCGATCGATCCGGGCATTTCGATCGCCACCGTCTATCGCACCGTCCGGCTGTTCGAGGAGGCGGGGATCCTCGACCGCCACGATTTCGGCGACGGCCGCGCGCGCTACGAGCCCGCGCCCGAGGCGCACCACGATCACCTCATCAACGTCGAGACCGGGCAGGTGATCGAGTTCGTCGATCCCGAGCTCGAGCAGCTCCAGAAGCAGATCGCCGAGCGGCTCGGCTTCCGCCTCGTCGATCACCGCATGGAGCTCTATGGCGTCGCGCTCGACCGCAAGGCGTAGGCCTGTTGGCCGGAGCCTCCGACAAAGACGGCGTAGGCCTGTTGGCCGGAGCCTCCGACAAAGACGGCGTAGGCCTGTTGGCCGGAGCCTCCGACAAAGACGGCGTAGGCCTGTTGGCCGGAGCCTCCGACAAAACGCGCGCTGACGCCGCCGCCGGCCTGCCCACCAGGCTGAGCGCGGCGGACCGGATCCGGCTTGGGCTGCGCGTGGCGATGCTGCTCGGCGCGGTGATCGCCTGCGTGCCGCCGCACTATCTGTTCCGGCTGTTCCGCCTGCCCTCGCCCTGGCCACGGCTGTTCCTCGGCTGGGCGGCGCGGATCTGCGGCGCGCGCGTCCGCCGCATCGGCACGCCGCTCAGGCGCGACGTCTTCTACGTCGCGAACCACCTGAGCTGGATCGACATCCTCGCGCTCGGCGGCGCGAGCGGGACCGCGTTCGTCGCCAAGAGCGAGATCGCGACCTCGCCGATCGTCGGCTGGCTCGCGGGGGCTAAACCGCACCGTCTATGTCAAGCGCGAGAACCGCCTGGGCGTCGCCGAGCAGATCAACGAGCTGCGCGATGCGCTGGCCGAGAATTGGGCGATCACCGTCTTTCCCGAGGGCACCACCACCGACGGCAAGTCACTGCTGCCGTTCAAGACACCGATGCTGCGCGTGCTCGAGCCGCCCCCCGCCCGGAGTGATGGTCCAGCCGGTGATGCTCGATTACGGCGACGTCGGCGAGGAGATCGGCTGGATCGGCGTCGAGAGCGGGATCAGCAACGCGCGCCGTGTCCTCGCGCGCCGGGGCAGCTTCGAGCTTCGCGTGACCTTCCTCGAGCCGTTCCACCCGCGCGACTTCCCCGGGCGCAAGGCGATCGCCGCCGAAAGCCGGCGACGGATCGAGGCGGCGCTGATCGCGGCGCTCGGCCATCCGCTGCGCCCGTTCGCCTATGACGTGGCCCCCATCGCCTATGCCGCCCCGGAAACCCCTCCCCTTTAGCGGAGGGGTTATGTTCGGCCGCCGCGGCCGCTATAGCCGCCCCCCGATGACCACCCCCAAGACCTTCCACGTCAAGTCGTTCGGCTGCCAGATGAACGTCTATGACGGCGAGCGCATGGCCGAGCTGCTGGGCAGCGGGGGCATGACCGCCGCCGACGCCGAGCACGCCGATCTCGTCGTGCTCAACACTTGCCATATCCGCGAGAAGGCGACCGAAAAGGTCTATTCGGACATCGGCCGCCTGCGCAAACATGGCCGCGCGCCGATGATCGCGGTCGCGGGCTGCGTTGCGCAGGCCGAGGGCGAGGAGATCGTCCGCCGCGCGCATGTCGACGTGGTGGTCGGGCCGCAGGCCTATCACAACCTCGCCGATCTGGTCGCCAAGGCCGCGCGCGGCGAGGCGGCGCTCGACACCGACATGCCGGCGGCGAGCAAGTTCGGCGCGCTCCGGCGCGGCGCAGGTGGGGCCCACCGCCTTCCTCACCGTCCAGGAAGGCTGCGACAAATTCTGCACCTATTGCGTCGTGCCCTATACGCGCGGCGCCGAGGTCAGCCGGCCGTTCGCGGCGATCCTGGACGAGGCGAAGGCGCTGGTCGACGCCGGCGCGAAGGAAATCACGCTGCTCGGCCAGAACGTCAATGCCTGGGATGCCGATGGGATCGGCCTCCACGGCCTGATCGCCGCGCTCGACCGGATCGAGGGGCTCGCGCGGATCCGCTACACCACCAGCCACCCGGGCGACATGACCCAGGGCCTGATCGACGCGCATCGCGACGTCGAGAAGCTGATGCCCTTCCTCCATCTGCCCGTCCAATCGGGCAGCGACCGCATCCTCAAGGTGATGAACCGCAGCCACAGCCGCGATTCCTACCTGCGCATCCTCGATCGCGTCCGCGCCGCGCGGCCCGACATCGCGCTGTCGGGCGATTTCATCGCCGGCTTCCCCGGCGAGAGCGATGCCGACTTCGCGGCGACGCTGAGCCTGGTCGACGCGGTCGGCTATATGCCCAGGCTATAGCTTCAAATACTCCCCCCGCCCCGGCACGCCCGCCGCCGCGATGGACGGTTTCGTCCCCGCCGACGTGATGGACGAGCGCCTCCAGCGCCTCCAGGCCGCGATCAACCGCGACCAGGCGGCATTCAACGCGGCGAGCGTCGGGCGGAGATGCACCGTGCTGATCGAACGCAAGGGCAGATTCCCGGGCCAGATGCTCGGCAAATCGCCCTGGCTGCAATCGGTCCACCTAACGACCGATGCCGGAATCGGCGAGATGGTTGATGTCGAGATCGTCAGCGCCGGGCCGAACTCGCTCGGCGGCGCGGAGCGGGTGCGGGCGGCCGCCTGACGCCCGCGCCCCAGCACCCCTCGAACTCCCCGAACAGCGGCTCCGGGCCATTCTGTCCGCTCTCCAGCCACGCGACCTTGGCGCGGGTATAGTCGACCATCGCGTTGACTTGCGCCGCCTCTCCTCCAGCCGCGCGAGCTGGCCGCGCATCAGCTCGAGGCTGCGCGCGGGCGTCATTCCCCCGGCGTTATACTCCGCCGCGAGCGCCGCGATTTCGCGCAGCGAAAAGCCCAGGCCCTGCGACATCCGGATGATCCGCGCCGCTTCGAGATGCTCGTCGGTGAAGATCTGGTAGGGGTTGGAGCCGCCCTTCATCCCCGTCGCGGGTGCAAGCAGCCCCTTGCGGACGTAGAAGCGCACCGTGTCGGTGCTCAGCCCCGCGCGCTTCGCGAATTCGGAGATCAGCACGCAATTCATCCCTTGACCATGGACTATGGTCCACACTTATAGGGCCTGGCTCCAACGATCAACCGGAGCCAGCAGATGCAGAAAACCGCCCTCGTCACCGGGGCTTCCGCCGGGATCGGCGAAGCCACGGTCAAGCGCCTCCTCAAGCGGGGCTATACGGTCTTCGCCGCCGCGCGCCGCCTCGATCGCATGGCGCAGCTCGCCGCGCAGGGCGCCGAGCTGATCGGCCTCGATCTCACCGACGACGCCTCGATCGTCGCCGCGATCGCGACGATCCGGGAACGCGCGGGGCGGCTCGACCTGCTCGTCAACAACGCCGGCTACGGCAGCTATGGCGCGCTCGAGGACGTGCCGATGGACGAGGCGCGCCGCCAGGTCGAGGTCAACCTGTTCGGCCTCGCCCGGCTCTGCCAGCTCGCCATCCCGCTGATGCGCGCGCGGAAATCGGGCACGATCGTCAACGTCACCTCGATCGGCGGCAAATTCGGCGAGCCGTTCGGCGCATGGTATCACGCGACCAAGTTCGCGGTGGAGGGGCTGAGCGACTGCCTCCGCCTCGAGCTGCGCCCGTTCGGGATCCGCGTGGTGGTGATCGAGCCTGGCGCGATCCGCACCGAATGGGCGGGCATCGCGCACCGCAGCCTCACCGAGCGCTCGGGCAGCAGCGCCTACGCCCCCTGGGCGCGCCGCCATGCCGCGATGCTGGCGAGCGCCGATTCGGTCAACTTCGTGTCGCCGCCCGAAGTCGTCGCCGATGCGATCGGCCGCGCCGCCGCCGCGCGCCGGCCGCGCATCCGCTATGCCGTCGGCGGCGGCGCCAAGGTCTTCCTGTTCCTCGCCCGCTGGCTCCCCGGCCGGATGCTCGATTCGCTGATGTGGCGGATGAGCCAGTCGGGCAAGCCCGGCTGAGCGGCCTGCGCACCGGCGCGCCGCTCGAGCCTCCGCTTGCCAGCGGTCGCTTGAACCGCCTAGCTTCCACGACGCACTCAGCGGAAAAGGCGAAAGATCATGGGGCGAGCGGGGCATTTGCTGGCACTGGCACTGTTGCTGGGCACAACCCCCGCCGGCGCCCATCCGGGCAAGACCTCCCCCATCGTCGAAGCCTCGATCGACCAGCTCCAGGCGCTGATGTCCTCGGGCATGCGACCAGCGTTTCGCTCACCCGGGCCTATATCGCCCGCATCCGCGCGATGGACCTGCGCGGGCCCCGCGCTCCACGCAGTCATCGCGATCAGCCCCGATGCGCTCGACCAGGCCCGCGCCAGCGATGCGCGGCGCAAGGCGGGCAAGCCGCTCGGCCCGCTCGACGGCGTGGCCGTGCTGATCAAGGACAATATCGAGACCGCCGGGCTGCCCACCACCGCCGGCAGCCTCGCGCTCGCCGCGAACTGGACGCGTCGCGACGCCCCCCGTCGTCGCGCGGCTCCGCGCGGCCGGAGCGGTGATCCTCGGCAAGACCAACCTCTCCGAATGGGCCAACATCCGCTCGTCGCATTCGATGAGCGGATGGAGCGCGGTCGGCGGGCTGGTGCGCAATCCCTACGCGCTCGATCGCTCGGCATGCGGATCGTCGAGCGGATCGGGCGCGGCGGCGGCGGCGAGCTTCGCCGCGGTCGCGGTCGGCACCGAGACCGACGGATCCGTGGTCTGCCCCGCGTCGATGAATGGGCTGGTCGGGCTCAAGCCCGGGATCGGCATGGTCAGCCGCACGCATGTCGTGCCGATCAGCCACAGCCAGGATACGCCCGGGCCGATGGGGCGCAGCGTGCGCGACGTCGCGATCCTCTATTCGGCGATGGTAGGCAGCGATCCCGCCGATACCGCGACCAGGGGCGCCGACCCCTTCGCGCGCGACTATGCCGCCGGCCTGTCGGCGGATGCGCTCAAAGGCGTGCGCGTCGGGTTCATCCGGCCGGAGATGTCGGCGTCGCTCGGCAAGGTCTTCGATACCGCGCTCGGCCAGCTCAGGGCCGCCGGCGCGATCCTGGTCGAGATCGTGCCGCCGCCGCGCGACGGGATGGGCGACGCCGAGACGCTGGTGCTCAACACCGAGCTCAAGGCCGATCTCGCCGCCTATCTGGCGAGCACGCCCGATACGGTGAAGGTCCGCACGCTCGACGACGTCATCGCCTTCGATACCGCGCATGCCGATGCCGAGATGCCGTTCTTCGGCCAGGAGATTTTCGAGGACGCCGCGAAGACCAAGGGGCTCGACGATCCGGCCTACCAGGCGGCGCGCGCCAAGTCGCAGCGGATCGCCGGCGGCTACGGCATCGACGCGATGCTCGCGGTCAACGACGTGAAGCTGCTGGTCACGCCGACCTACGGCCCGGCCTGGCTCAGCGATCCGGTCCAGGGCGACCAGTTCGTCGGACCCTCGGCGAGCGAGCTTCCCGCCGTCGCGGGCTATCCGCACTTGACCGTGCCGATGGGGTTGGTCGGCGGGCTGCCGGTCGGGCTGTCGTTCGTCGGGCCCGATCGTGCGGAGGGGACGCTGCTGAACGCCGGCTATGCCTATGAGCAGCAGTCCCACGCGCGCGTGGCGCCCACCTATCGCGCGAGCGTCCCCGCCGATCTCGACGGCAAGGACGCCGACTTCCGCCCGGTTAGAGGCGGCGACTGAACCGCCGCGCGATGCGCGCCTGCCATAGCATCAGCAGCGGCACCAGGCCGAGCTCGAGGCACAGCCCGCCGAGATGCCCGGCCGAGGGCATTCCGACCGCGACCAGCGACACCAGCCGCGCCAGCCCGCCCGCGATCACCATCGCGCCGAGCAACCGGAACCGCGCTCCGCTGCGCTCGATATCGGGAATGCAGCTCGCGAAGCCGATCCCGAGCATCACGAAGATCCCCGAAAGATAGCGGAAGTGGCTGTCGAGATCGCGCGGCACGGGCGCGTGGAGGAGGAATCCGGGTCCCTGCGCGACGCTCCATCCGCCGACGCCGATCGGCACCAGCACCGCGAGCGCGACTGCCGCCTGCAACAGCCGCCGCTCGAACGCGAGGTTCACTTGCCGTCCAGTTCGAGCAGTTCCTCGCGGACGTGGATCGCGCCGAGCGACAGCCGCACCTCGATCAGGAAATAGACCAACCCTGCCATCAGCAGCACCATCGAGACGATGAACACCCCCGCGATCACTCCGCCGAGATGCAGGTTGATCAGCCGCGACACGAACAGCATCGCGACCACCGTGCAGATCGCCAGCGCGCTCGACACGCACAGGAAGATCGCCGAATTGATCACCGAGATGCGCTTGTCGATCAGCCGCAGCTCCCACACGTGGCGCTCGTGCTCGGGCCCGGTCGAGCGCGGGTGGAGCTGCTCGACCTGCCGCGCGCGATCGACGATCCGCGCCAGCCGCCCGACCATCACGTTGAGGATCGCGCCGATGCCCGCGAGCAGGAACACCGGGGCAATCGCCGCCTGGATCGTCGCCGATACCGTCGAGAGATAGGGACCTTCCACGATGGTCTTATGCGGGGGATGCGCGTTTTACTGCAAGCTGGATGGAGAACAGACGATGATGACGTTCGAAATCGATGACGCCGGGCTGATCGAGTTCACGGTCGACGGCGAAATCACCCGGCGCGAATATGACGAGGCGGTCGTCGCGATGGAGGCGCTGATCGCGCGTCACGGCCATTTGTCGGCGGTGACGGTGATCCGCAGCTTCGCCGGGATGGAGCTCGCCGCCTGGTGGCGCGATATCAGTTGGGGCGTCGGGCACATGGCGAAGGTCCGCCGCGTCGCGGTGGTGACCGATGTCGGCTGGCTGGCGACGCTCGCCGAGGCCAGCGGACATCTGCTGCCGATGCAGCTCAAGCGGTTCAAGCGCGCCGAAATCGACGCGGCGCGCGGCTGGGCGCGCGCGGGCTGACGCCAAACCGCTTGGTAACGGGTGATGCGCTACACAGGCGCGCATGTCGAAGCCGATGCCGCTCGCCGAATTCACGCGCCTGCCGCCCACGCTGGCGGTCGCGTGCGTCGACGGGCTCGCCGGCGGGATCGACCATGCCGCCCAGGGCGCCGCGCCGAGCCACCGCTTCCTGCGCTACGGATGGTATGAAGCCGCGCTCAAGGCCTATGGCGGCGCGGCGCGGACGCTGACCGTGGCACGCGACGGCGAGACGATCCTCGCGCTGCCGATCGTGCGGATGGGGCCGCCGCGCCTCGGCCTGGCGCAGGTGCCCGGCTGCTACTGGCCGTTCCGCGGCTTTCCGGTGCGCGAGGATGCCGGGATCGCGGCGTTCGAGGTGCTCCTTCCCCGGCTGGCGCGCGAAGTCGCGGCGCTGCGCATCGGCCCGGTCTATGACGGCGATCCGGCGACGGAGCCGCTCAAGGCCGCCGCACGCGCCAAGGGCTGGGTGGTGCTCGATCGCTTCGTCGCGGATTCATATGTGCTCGACATGGCCGCGCTCGCGCCCGAAGGCTGGCCGCGCAACTCGACGCTGCGCAAGAACCGCTTCCACGAAAAGCATCTCGCCGCCCACGGGGCGCTCGATTGGCGCTTCGTCTCGGGCGGCGACTGGACGGCGGACGCCTTCGACGCGCTGGCCCAGGTCGAGGAGCAGAGCTGGATCGCCGCGCGCACCGACGGCGGCGACGCCAAGTTCACCCGCACGGGCCATGGCGCCTTCTGGCGCGCCGCCGCCGCCGATCCGGCGATCGCGGCGATGATGTGGGCGGCGGTGCTTCGCGTCGACGGCGCGCCCGCCGCCTTCTCGTTCGATCTCAACGCCGGCGCGCTCAAATATGCGATCGCCAACAGCTACGATCCCGCCTTCGCCAAGCATTCGCCGGGCAAGTTACTCTATTACCGCAACCTCGTCCGCGCGCTCGAGGACGGGATGGCCACCGTCGACTGGGGCGCCGGCGACAGCGGCTACAAGCGCGTGATCGGCGCCGCCAAGGGCCCCGCGATCCGCGACTGGCTGCTCGTCCGCCCCGGCGCGCCCCGCGCTGGTCGCGCGGATGCTGCGCGGCCTATGGCGCCGCAGCGGGCACCGCGAAACCGCGGCGCCTAGCCGCGCGACGGATGACGAATAGCGTCCTCGATGCTCACATAACCCACGACGAGCATGAAGATTGCGGCCACGGCCAGCGAAACGGTGAGGAACATCGGCGGCACTCCAAGCGTGAGGCCCTATCTTCCGCCCTCGCGCCCGCCGCGCTTTGACTCCGGTCAAATCCGTATGGGGCGGCGCGCGCGACCGCATTATCCCGATCGCATGACCCAGCGATCCTGCGCCGAATGCGCCGTCCGCGATCAGGCCCTGTGCGGCGCGCTAGACGATTGCGCGCTCTCTGCGTTCGCCACGCATGGCCGGCGGCGCCGGCTCGCGCGCGGCGAGACGTTGGTCTGGGCGGGCGACGAGGCCGTGCCGTGCGCCACCTTGCTCTCGGGCGTGGTCAAGCTGTGCGCGACCACCGCCGACGGGCGCGACCAGATCGTCGGGCTGCTCTATCCCGCCGATTTCATCGGGCGCCCCTTTGCCGGCGCGGCCGAATTCTCGGCGACGGCGCTCAACCAGGCCGAGCTGTGCGTCTTTCCGCGCGGCGCGTTCGAGCGCGTCCTCGAGGCGAACCCGGCGATGGAGCGCAGGCTGCTCGCGCGCACCTTCGCGGCGCTCGACGAGGCGCGCGGGCGGATGCTGATGCTCGCGCGGATGTCGGCGGCGGAGAAGGTTGCCAGCCTGCTGCTCGATGTCGCCGCGCGCGCCGGCGCGGCGGGCGCCGAACGGTTCGAGCTGCCGTTCACGCGCGGCGAGATGGCCGAGGTGCTCGGCTTGACGATCGAGACCGTCAGCCGCCAGCTCGGCCGGCTCAAGGCGCGCGGCGCGATCGCGCTCCATGGCGCGCGCGGGATCGCGATCCGCGATCGCGCGATGCTCGTGGGAACCGATCGCGCCGCCCGCGCATAAAGCCGGGTGAAGATCGCCACCTACAACGTCAACGGCGTCAACGGCCGCCTCCCCGTCCTGCTGCGCTGGCTCGCCGAGGCCCGGCCGACGTGGTCTGCCTCCAGGAGCTCAAGGCGCCGCAGGAGAAATTCCCCGAGGCGGCGATCCGCGACGCGGGCTATGGCGCGGTGTGGCACGGCCAGCAGCGCTGGAACGGCGTCGCGATCCTCGCACGCGGGTGCGATCCGATCGAGACGCGCCGCGGCCTTCCCGGCGACCCGGGCGACACCCACAGCCGCTATATCGAGGCCGCGGTCGACGGCGTGCTGGTCGGCGGGCTCTATCTGCCCAACGGCAATCCCAAGCCGGGGCCCAAGTTCGACTATAAGCTCCAATGGATCGGGCGGCTGATCGCCCATGCCGCGACGCTGGTCGCTGTGGAAGCGCCCGTCGTGCTGGCCGGCGACTACAACGTGATCCCCACGCCGCAGGACGTCTACAAGCCCGAGCGCTGGCTCGACGACGCGCTGTTCGCGCCCGAAGCGCGCGCGGCTTTCTTCAGGCTGCTCGACCAGGGCTGGGCCGATGCGCTCCGTGCGCGCCATTCCGACGAGACGATCTACACTTTCTGGGACTATTTCCGGAACGCCTTCGCGCGCGACGCGGGGCTGCGCATCGATCACCTGCTGCTCAACCGCCCCGCCGCGGCGCGGCTGGAGGCAGCCGAGGTCGACAGCCATGTCCGCGCCTGGGAGAAGACCAGCGATCACGCCCCGGTCTGGGTCACCCTTGCCTGAGGTATCTGAAATACCACACCTCGTGCCCCTGCCGCCGCGCCTTGCGCTCGTAGCGCGTCTCGGGCCAGTCGGCGGGGCGGGTGAGGAAATCGCGCGGGTGCTTGGCGGTCCAGGCGAAGTCGCGGCGGCGGTCCATCACCATCATCGCCCAGCGGCAATAGGTCGGGTCGTCGGTGCCGAGGCGGAATTCGCACCCCCGGCTTGAGCTTGGCGGCAATCACGTCGAGCGGCCCGGGATTGACCATCCGCCGCTTGGCATGGCGCGCCTTGGGCCAGGGATCGGGGTGGAGCAGGTAGACGCGGCTCAGGCTCGCGTCGGGCAGCCGCTCGAGCACGTCGAGCGCGTCTCCCATGTGGAGCCGGACGTTGTCCAGCCCCTGGTCGCGGATGTGGTTGAGCGCACCCACGACGCCGTTGAGGAACGGCTCGCAGCCGATGAACCCCGTCCCCGGCCGCGCCGCCGCCTGCGCTGCGAGATGCTCGCCCCCCGCCGAACCCGATCTCGAGCTCCAAGGGACGATCCTCCCCGAACAGCGCCCGCGCGTCGAGCGGGCCATCGGGCACGCTCAGCTCGGGCAGCATCTCCTCGACCAGCGCCGCCTGTCCGAGGCGCAGCTTGTGCCCGGCGCGGCGGCCGTAGAGGCGGCGGATCGTGGTGGGATCGGACATGGCGCCTGTTAGCGCCCTGCCCGGCCCGCGCAAGCGTCAGGCCCGGAGCCTCATTTGAGCGTGTCGCCGTTGATCGTGATGTCGCTCTTGCCCCAGGTCGTTGCGGAGGAGGTGTAATGCCCCTCCTTGACGATCGCCACCGCCTGGTCGGGCGGCGGCAGCCGGTCCTGCGGCGCAAAGAAGATGGTCTTGTCCATCTCGATATAGCTCACGGTCCAGCTCGGCTTGGCCTTCGGATCGAGCACCGGGGCGATGTTGGGGCCCGCGCTGATGCCGCGCCCCGCGTCGCTCAGCGCGATCAGGTAGGAATCGGCGCTCCCGTCGGCGCGATAGACGCCGCTCGTCTCCATGCCGGCGATGCCGCCGGGATCGCGGCACCACACCGCCGGCGGACCTTCGGGCTGCTTGGCTGATTCCTTCGAGGCCGCGCCCTCGACCGCGACCGACATCAGCGAGTTCATCAGCGCGTCGGCGCCGCTGCTCTTCGCGGGCTTCGCCTTGCCGTTGAATGCGAGCGGCGCCGCGCAATCGGCGACCGGCGCCGCATCGGGCTGCGCCTCGACGGTGAGCCCACTCGGCTTGTGCGTATAGGCCGCGCCGGGCGCGATCTCGACCACGTCCTGCGCGCGCGCCGGAGCGCCTGCCGCGAGCGTGGCCGCCAATCCGGCGATCAGGATACCCCGCATCTCCATCCTCCCCACGTCGCGATTGTCCCACGAGACTGACAGCCAGGCCCTTGGCACGCAAGCCGATCCCGAACCGGAGCGCCTTGGGGACCCGAGCACGCGATCCACTCGTTTTGGACCGATCGTTTCTCTTCGCCGGACCTTCAAGCGCCGCCGGGGGTTTTGCGACCGACATCCAAATGAGGAGGGGCATCATGGCCGACACCGATTTCACCACCGACACGGGCAAGGGCGGCGAGACCCACCAGCACGTCCCCGAAAAAGGCCCCCACGGCGCGCCCGAGGCGCATCTCACCACCAACCAGGGCATCCGCGTCTCGGACAATCAGAACAGCCTGCGTTCGGGCGCGCGCGGGCCGACGCTGCTCGAGGATTTCGTCCTCCGCGAGAAGATCTTCCATTTCGATCACGAGCGCATCCCCGAACGGATCGTCCATGCCCGCGGCACCGCGGCGCACGGCGTGTTCGAGGCCACCGACGACATCTCCGACCTCACCAAGGCGGCGCTGTTCGCCAAGGGCGCGCAGACCCCGGTGTTCGTCCGTTTCTCGACCGTCGCCGGCGGCGCCGGATCGGTCGACACCCCGCGCGACGTCCGCGGCTTCGCGGTCAAGTTCTACACCAGCGAAGGCAATTTCGATCTCGTCGGCAACAACATCCCCGTGTTCTTCATCCAGGACGCGATCAAGTTCCCCGATCTGATCCACGCGGTGAAGATGGAGGCGCAGAGCGGCTATCCCCAGGCCGGCAGCGCGCACGACACCTTCTGGGACTGGGCATCGCTGATGCCCGAGACCACGCACATGCTGATGTGGGCGATGTCGGACCGCACGCTGCCGCGCTCGCTGCGCACGATCGAGGGGTTCGGCATCCACACCTTCGAGCTGGTCGACGCCAAGGGCAAGGTGACCTTCGTCAAGTTCCACTGGAAGCCCAAGCTCGGGCTGCAATCGACGGTGTGGGACGAAGCGCTCAAGCTCCAGGCCGCCGACAACGACTATCACCGCCGCGACCTGTTCGAGGCGATCGACATCGGCGCGTTCCCGGAGTGGGAATTGGGCATCCAGGCGTTCGACGCGGACTTCGCGCGCGCGCAGCCCTATGACGTGCTCGATCCGACCAAGATCATCCCCGAGGAAGTGATCCCGGTCCGCGTGATCGGGCGGATGACGCTCAACCGCAACGTCGACAATTTCTTCGCCGAGACCGAGCAGGTCGCCTTCTGCCCCGCCAACATCGTCCCCGGCATCGATTTCTCGAACGATCCTTTGCTCCAGGGCCGGCTGTTCTCCTACCTCGACACGCAGAAGTCGCGGCTCGGCACGTCGAACTTCCACCAGATCCCGATCAACGCGCCCAAATGCCCGGTGATGAACTTCCAGCGCGACGGGATGATGCAGATGGCGGTGCCCAAGGGCCGCGCCAATTACGAGCCCAACAGCCTCGCCGCGCACGGCGAGGAGGGCGGCCCGCGCGAATGCCCGGTGACCGGCTTCGCGAGCAAGGCCGCGCCGACCGGCGACGACGAGACCGGGGACAAGCTCCGCGTCCGCGCCGAGCTGTTCGCCGATCATTACAGCCAGGCGCGCCTGTTCTGGAAATCGCAGGACCCGCACGAGCAGGCACATATCGCCTCGTCGTTCGTGTTCGAGCTGTCGAAGGTCGGGCTCGCGCAGGTGCCGGGCCGGATGCTCGCCAATCTGCGCAACGTCGACGAGGATCTCGCCAAGCGCGTCGCCGCCGGGCTCGGCGTCCCGCTCCCGCCCAAGGCCAAGCCCGCGCGCGCGCCGATCGACATGGACGAAAGCCCCGGCGCTGTCGATCCACAAGAACATGAAGGGCCACGCTCGAGGGCCGCTCGGTGGCGATCCTCTATGCCGACGGATCGGACGGCGCGGTGATCGACGCGGTCGCCAAGGCGGTGACCGGCGCGGGCGCGCGCGCGGTGTTCGTGTCGCCGCGGGTCGGCGGCGCCAAGCTCGCCGACGGATCGGTGCGCAAGGCCGACGGGCAATTGCAGGGCATGCCCTCGCAATTGTTCGACGCGGTGGCGCTGGTGCTGACCGACGCCGGCACGGCGGACCTGCTCGGCGATTCGGCGGCGGTCGAGTTCGTGATGAACGCGTTCGGCCATCTGAAGGCGATCGGCGCGAGCGACGCAGCCAAGCCGTTGCTCGACAAGGCCGGCGTCGTGCCCGACGCGGGCATCACCGGGCTCGGCAAGGATTTCGTGGGGGCAGCGGCGAAGCGCTTCTACGATCGCGAGCCGGCGCTGCGCCGGCTGGCGTAAGCGGCGAATCCCCCGGCCGCGCGGCGCGGCCGGGGAGGTTCGATTCAGGCGAGCGCCGCCTTCAGATCGTCGATCAGGTCGGTCTTCTCCCACGGGAAGAAGTCGCCTTCGGCCTTGCGCCCGAAGTGGCCATAGGCGGCAGTCCGCTCGTAGATCGGCTTGTTGAGCCCCAGGTGCGTGCGGATGCCGCGCGGGGTGAGGCCGCCGAGCTTGGCGATGCCCATGATCGCGTCTTCGATCTTGTCGTCGTCGACGGTGCCGGTGCCGTGCGTGTCGACATAGAGCGAGAGCGGCTTGGAAACGCCGATCGCATAGGCGAGCTGGATCGTGCAGCGCTGGGCAAGGCCCGCAGCGACGATGTTCTTCGCCAGATAGCGGGTGATGTACGCCGCCGAACGGTCGACCTTGGTCGGATCCTTGCCGCTGAACGCGCCGCCGCCGTGCGGTGCGGCGCCGCCATAGGTGTCGACGATGATCTTGCGGCCGGTGAGGCCGGCGTCGCCGTCGGGCCCGCCGATCTCGAAGCTGCCGGTCGGGTTGATGTGATATTCGGTCCCGTCCGACAGCAGCTCCGCGGGGATCACCGAGGCGACCACCTTCTTCACATAGGCGTGGAGCTCGGCTTCCTTCTCGCCCTGGTCGTATCCGGCGGCGTGCTGGGTCGAGACGACGATCGCGGTCGCGGCGACGGGCTTGCTGCCCTCGTAACGCAGCGTGACCTGGCTCTTGGCGTCGGGCTCGAGGAACGGCGCCGCGCTCGAATGACGGTCGGCGGCCATTCGCTCGAGGATCTTGTGGCTGTAATAGAGCGTCGCCGGCATCAGATCGGGGGTGTCGTCGGCGGCATAGCCGAACATGATGCCCTGGTCGCCCGCGCCTTCGTCCTTGTTGCCGCTGGCGTCGACGCCTTGCGCGATATGCTCCGACTGGCCGTGGAGCTTGTTGATGAAGGTCAGCGTCTGCCAGTGGAAGCCCGACTGCTCGTAGCCGATCCGCTTGACGGTCTCGCGGACGGTCTTCTCGATCTCGTCGAGCGCGCCCGGCGCCCATTCGCCGTTCTCGTACACGCCCTTGCAGCGGATCTCGCCCGCCAGCACGACGAGCTGGGTGGTGGTCAGCGTCTCGCAGGCGATCCGCGCCTCGGGGTCCTTCGAGAGGAACAGGTCGACGATCGAATCGGAAATCTGGTCCGAGACCTTGTCGGGATGGCCTTCGGAAACCGATTCGGACGTGAAGAGATAGTTGGAACGCATGAGGCTTCCTTTTCGCGCGGGGGGAAAGCGGGCCGTTGCCATGCCCGGATATAAAGCTTTCCTTATATGTGCCCCCTAGCGGGCGAACCGGCGGTTGGCAACGCCCAACAGCAGCAGCAGCGCGCCGACGAGCAGCGTCATCCAATGCCCGACGCGCGCGAACCATGTCGGCGCCAGCGCACGCGGCAGCGGCAGCTCGATCGCGCCTGCCTGCCCCGGCGGCACCGTGGCGAGCAGCCGCCCGCGTGCGTCGATCACCGCCGAGACGCCGGTCGGGGTCGCGCGCAGGATCGGCAGCCCTTCCTCGATCGCGCGCATCCGCGCCTGGGCGAGATGCTCGACCGGGCCCCAGCGCCCGAACCAGGCGTCGTTCGAGGGATTGAACAGGAAATCGGGCCGGTGCGCGCGATCGACGACCTCCCCCGAGAAGATGATCTCGTAGCAGATCTGCACCCCCGCCTGCCCGAATCCGGGGACCGCCAGCGTGCGCGGCCCCGGGCCGGGCACGAAATCCGTGTCGCCCATCACCAGCCGCGCCAGCCCGAGCGGCGCGAGCAGCGCGCGCAGCGGCAGATATTCGCCGTAGGGCACCAGATGCGCCTTGTCGTAGCGTTCGCCGAGCATCCCGTCGGGATCGATCACCCACACCGAATTGCCCGCACCGGCAAGCAGGTCGCGCCGATCGAAGAACAGCGCGTTGCCGCCGATCAGCGCGCGATCGCGCGGCCCCAGCACCGCCGCGATCCGCGCGCGGACGACGCGCGGGTCCTGCTGGCGGCCATACCATTGCGGCGGATAGCCATCCTCGACGAGCTGGTTGACCATGCCCTCGGGCCACACCACCAGCCGCGGCCGTGCGCCGGGCGCGCCGCTCAGCGCGATCAGCCGGGCGAGCGCGCGCTCGGCATAGTCGGGCGCCTCGACGCCTTCCTGCCCGATGTTCGGCTGGACGATCCGGACGAGCGGCTGCCCCGCCGTTTCGGGCACGCTCGCGGGCAGCATCAGCCCGACGGCGAGCGCCGCGGCCGACGCGGCGAGCAGCCGATAGTCGAAGCGCGTCAGCAGGAACAGCGCGCCCGCGAACACGATGGTCAGCCCCGACAGCGCATAGGTGCCGGTCAGCGCGGCGAGCGCGGCGATCGGCCGCACCGGCACCCAGGCGACGCCGAGCGGATCCCAGGGATAGCCGGTGAACAGCGCGCCGCGCAGCCATTCGCCGAGCATCCAGGCGGCGGCGGCGGCGAGGACGAAGCCGATGTCGGCGTCCTTCCACCCGGCGCGCGCCGGCACCCGCCGCGCGAACGCCCAGGCCAGCCCCATCGCCAGCGCCGGATAGAGCGCGAGGAACAGCGCGAGCGCGACCACTGCGAAATAGCCGAGCGCGGGCGGCATCTTGTCCTGATAATCGAAGGCGTGCTGGATCCAGTTGTTGCCCACGGTGAAATGGCCGACCCCGAACAGCCAGCCGCGCAGCACCGCCGCGCGCAGGCTCGGCGCCTCGTGCACCAGCCACAGCAGCGCCGCGAGGCAGGCCAGCAGCACCGGCCACCATTCGAGCGGCGCGAATCCGGTCGCGGAGAGCAGCCCGGCGGCGAGCGCCGTCAGAAGCGGGCGTTGGAGCATTGCCACGCGCTATCGCCGGGATGCGACGAGGAGGCAAGCAGCTCGATCCTCCCCGGGACGGGGAGAGGGACCAGCCGAAGGCTGGTGGAGGGGGATCGCCACAAAGGAATCCCCTTGCGGCGCTCCCCCTCCACCACCAGCTTCGCTGGCGGTCCCCCTCCCCGTCCCGGGGAGGATTTGCTAGAGACACCCTATGCCCCGCCCCTTCCATCTCGCCTTCCCGGTCCACGACCTCGCCGCCGCGCGTGGCTTCTACGGCGGCGTGCTCGCCTGCCCGGAGGGACGGTCGTCCGAAACCTGGATCGACTTCGACCTGTTCGGCCATCAGATCGTCGCACACCCTCGATCCCGCCGCGCGCGCGGTCGCGGTCGAGAACGCGGTCGACGGCCATGACGTCCCCGTGCCCCATTTCGGCGTGGTGCTGGCGATGGCCGACTGGCAGGCGCTCGCTGATCGGGTGGAGGCCGCGGGAATAGTCTTCGGCATCGCGCCGCACATCCGCTTCCGCGGCCAGCCGGGCGAGCAGGCGACGATGTTTTTCTCCGACCCGTCGGGCAACGCGATCGAGTTCAAGGCGTTTGCCGACGACGCCATGCTCTTCGCCACCTAGGAAATCGCGTGCCCGATCCGATCACCCTGGACATTCCCACAAGCTCGGCGCGAGGTCGCGAAGACGCGGCTCACGGGCGGGATCGGCAAGCTGGCGACGTTGTTTCCCGGCGGCGCGACGGTCGAGCATCGCTGGGGACGGCGACACGCTCCATTTCACCGCGCGCGCGCTCGGCCAGACGGTGGTCAGCCGGCTCGACGTGTTCGACGATCGCGTCCATGCCGAGGTCGACCTGCCGCCGATGCTCGCGCTGCTCGCCGCGCGGGTCCGCGCCCAGCTCGAGCAGATCGGGCCCAAGCTGCTCAAATAGCTATTTCGCCGCGCTCACCCGCCACACGACATTGCCGACGTCGTCCGCCACCAGCAGCGCGCCGGTCGCGTCGGTGATCACCCCCACCGGCCGCCCCTGCGCCTTGCCGCGCGCGTCGAGGAAGCCGGTGAGCACGTCGACCGGCTTGGCGTCGCGCACCGGGAAGCCGTTGTCGGCGAAGGGCACGAACACGACCTTGTAGCCCGACACCGGCTCGCGGTTCCACGAGCCATGCTCGCCGACGAACGCGCCGTTGGCGAACGCCGCGCCCAGCTTGGCGTCGCTCGCGAACGCCAGGCCGAGCGGCGCGACGTGCGGCCCCAGCGCGAAATCGGGGCGCTTCGAATATTCGAGCAGGTCGGGCCGCTCGGGTTGGACGCGATGGTCGACATGCCCGCCCCAATAGTTCCACGGCCAGCCGTAGAAGGTGCCGAGGTCGACCTGCGTCAGATAATCGGGCGGCACGTCCGACCCCAGCATGTCGCGTTCGTTGACCACCGCCCACAGATTGCCGCTGTGCGGCTCGATCGCCATGCCGTTGGGATTGCGCAGCCCCCAGGCAAAGATGGTCGCGGTCCTGGTCGCGGGATCGACCTGAAGGATCGCCGCGCGATTGCCGCTGGCGCTCCCGGGCGCGCCTTTGGCATAGACGCTGCCCTCGGCATCGAGCCCGTTCTCGGCGATGTTGGTCGAGGAGCCGACGCCGACGAACAAGGTCTTGCCGTCGGGCGAAGCGATCAGGTTGCGCGCCCAATGCGCGCCACCGCCGGGGAGCGACACGATCTTCTCGGGCCTGGCGGTGATCCGCGTCTCGCCGGCATGGAAGGGGTAGCGCACCAGCGCATCGGTGTTGGCGACGTAGAGCCAGTCGCCGAGCAGCGCCATTCCGGTCGGCGAATTGAGCCCGGTCAGGAACACCGAACGCGACTCGGCCACGCCGTCGCCATTGGCGTCGCGCAGCAGCGTGATGCGGTTGGCGGAGGGCGCATCGGCGCCGGCCGCATGCATCAGCGAGCGCTCGACCATCCCGCTGATCCCGCCGCCCGAACGCGGCGGCGAATTGGTCTCGGCGACGAGCACGTCGCCGTTCGGCAGGCGATAGAGCCAGCGCGGATGGCTCAGCCCGCCGGCGAAGGCCGCGACCTGCAGCCCTGCCGCCGCGCGCGGCTTGCCGCCGCTCGGCCAGCCCACCGCGGGCGCGACCGCGATCGTCGGGTAGAATTGCTCGCGCGGATCGGTGATCTGCGGCACGCGCCCGCTCACCGCCTCGACGCTCAGCTGCGCGACATCGGGCCGGCTGACCCAATACCAGGCGCCGGCGAGCAGAAGCAGCAGCAGGATCGGGATGAGGATCAAGTGCCTGCGCATCGTCTATTCCTCCGGCTCGGCGAGCGGTGCGGGCGGGTGCAGCCGCAGCCGCGTCACCCGGCGCGGATCGGCTGCGAGGATCTCGAGCCGCCAGCCGCTGTCATGCTCGAGGCATTCGCCCACCTTGGGCACATGCCCCGCGAGCACGAACGCGAGCCCGCCAAGCGTGTCGACATCTTCCTCGACCTCGGCGAGCCGCGGATCGATCTCCTCGCCGACATCCTCGAGCTCGGCGCGGCCGTCGGCATCCCAGGCGCCGCCGTCGATCGGCACGAGCAGCCGCGTCGGCGCCTCGTCATGCTCGTCCTCGATCTCGCCGACGATCTCCTCGATCAGGTCCTCGATCGTGATCAGCCCCTCGGTCCCCGAATATTCGTCGAGCACGATCGCGAGGTGCGTCCGGCTGCCGCGCATCTGCGCGAGCAGATCGAGCGCGCCCATCGATTGCGGCACGTAGAGCGGCTGGCGGATCAGCGCGGCGATCGATTCGGGGGGCGGCGCGCCGGTCGCGAGGATCGCGAAAACGTCCTTGATGTGGACCATGCCCACCACCGTATCGAGCTCGCCGCGATAGACCGGCAGGCGGCTGTGTCCCGCCTCCGCGAACAGCCGCACCAGCTCGTCGAATCCGGTCGCTTCCTCCACCGCGACGATGTCGGCACGCGGCACGCCGCAATCGCCGGCGTCGCGCTCGCCGAAATGGAGCAGGTTGCGCAGCATCTGCCGCTCGATCGGGGCGAGGTCGCCGGCGGGAGGCGGCTTGGCCTCCTCCTCATGCTCGTCGATCGCGTCCTCGAGCCGCTCGCGCAGCGTCTCCTCGTGCGACTCGCCGAACAGGAGCGCGCGCAGGCTTCGCCATATTCCGCCGCTGTCGCTGGTCTCGCCGGTCGTGCTGCTACTGGGGCCCTCGGCCATCGGTCGGTTCAGTCCTCGCGCACGGGGTACGGATCGTGGAGGCCCAGGCGGACGAGCGCGGCGCGCTCCATCTCCTCCATCGCCTCGGCCTCGGCGTCCCCTTGATGGTCATACCCTAGCAAATGGAGCACGCCATGGACAATCAAGTGCGTGGCATGATCCGCCGCGGACATTCCCCGCTCCTCCGCCTCGCGCGCGCACACGCCGTGGGCGAGGACGATATCGCCGAGGATCACCTCGCCATCGTCGCTGTTCTGGCTGACCGCCTCGAGCAGATCGGGCTGGATCATCGGAAAGGAGAGGACGTTGGTCGGCTTGTCCTTCTGGCGATACTGGTGGTTGAGCGCCTGGACTTCCTCGTCCGAGGTGAGGCGGACCGCGATCTCGATCACCGTCGGCCAGTCGAGCCACTCCCCGAACGGCGATTCGCGCAGCGCGGCCTCGGCGGCGCGGGCGGCGAGCGCATCCCAATCGGTCTCGGGCCAGCCTTCGGCCTGGACAGCAACGTCAAGCATCCGGCCCCTCATAGGCCTGCACGATCCGCCCCACGATCGGATGCCGCACCACGTCACCCACGCCGAAACGCACGATCGAGATCCCCTCGATCCCCTCCAGCTTCGCCACCGAATCGTTGAGCCCGGAGGCGCTCGGTCCGCCGGGCAGGTCGTTCTGGTTGGGATCGCCGCAGATCACCATCCGGCTGTTCTGCCCGAAGCGGGTGAGGAACATCTTCATTTGCATCGGCGTGGTGTTCTGCGCCTCGTCGAGGATCACGAAGGCGTCGGCCAGCGTGCGCCCGCGCATGAAGGCGATCGGCGCGATCTCGATCTCGCCGCTCGCGATCCGCCGCTCGACCTGCTCGGCGGGCAGGCAATCGTAGAGCGCGTCGTAGATCGGGCGGAGATAGGGATCGACCTTCTCCTTCATGTCGCCCGGCAGGAACCCCAGCCGCTCGCCCGCCTCGACCGCGGGGCGCGACAGGATCAGCCGCTGCACCGAGCCGGTGATGAGCTGCGCCACCGCCTGCGCCACCGCGAGATAGGTCTTGCCCGTCCCCGCCGGCCCGAGCGCGAAGATCATGTCGTTCGAGATCAGCTCGCGCATGTAATGCGTCTGCGCCGCCGAGCGCGGGACGATCGTCTTCTTGCGCGTACGGATCATGATCGGCGGAGCCCCGCCCCCCGCGTCGGCGCGAATGATCCCGGTCAGCGTCGGCTCGCTCGACATCGCGATCACGGCGTCGATCAGCCCGGCGTCGACGTCTTCGCCGCGGATCACCCGGCTGTGAAGCTCCTGGAGCACCTCGCGCGCATGCGCCACCGTCTCGGCCGATCCCTCGATCTGCACCCGCTGCCCGCGCGCGTGGATATACACCCCCAGCCGCTCCTCGAGCAGCAGCAGATTGGCGTCATATTCGCCGAACAGGCGCGGCAGGAGCTGGGGCTTGTCGAAATTGACCTCGGCGCGCGAACGGTCGCCGGATTGGGCGGGGACGGGCTTGCGGCTCATGCGGCTCCTTCGCGGGCGGTGAGGCGGGAAGCGTCCGGGAGCGGACACGCTTGCCCGGACACAGGAAACAGGAGCAGCGGGGCAAGGTTCCAGGATCGTCGGACCGGGCGCGAGGCTGCTGCATGCGCCCGCGATTCTGGCAGGTTGCACGCCGCGAGGACAGGGGGATTTTCGCATCGGGCGGCGATAGTTCGTAATCCACCGGAATGAATCGACACCATCCGGTTAACCTCTGGCGCCTACCCGCGAGAGGTTGAGAGGATGCACCCTCCCGACGGTGATGAAGGCGTTCGATGGTTCCGTTCCAGGCTCCCCGGCACCGCGAACCGGCGACCGAAGCCGAAACCGCGGCAGGGCTTCGGCGCCCGGCAGGCCCTGATGCGCCCAGGCGTGAGGCGCATTCGCGGCTGCCGATCGGCGTGCCCACCCAGGCCGTGTTCGAAATCGCGCCGAACGGCCGGATGATCGAAAGCGCGCCGAGCTGGCTCGCCTACACCGGTCAGGCCGCCGCGCAATCGCTCGGCTTCGGATGGATCGATGCCGTCCACCCGGACGATCGCCGCGAGACGGCTCGCGCACGTCGCGCCGCCGTGTACGCGCGCGCCGAACTGAACGGCGCGTGCCGCGTGCGCCGCGCCGACGGAAGCTGGTGCTGGACCAACATCCGCGCGGTGCCGGTGCTGGGCGGAGATGGCCGGATCCGCAAATGGATCGGCATGGCCATCGACATTTCGGCGCAGCGTGACGCCGATGAGCGCTATCGCCTCGCCGCCCAGGCAACGCGCGACGTGATCTGGGATTTCGACTTCGCCACCGGAACCGTCACATGGAGCGAGGCGCTGGCGGCGCGATTCGGCCACGTCCTCGAATCGGGGAGCGCCGACAAGCATTGGTGGATCGCGCAGATCCACCCGGGCGATCGGCGTCGCGTCGTCTCCGAAGTGAATGCGCATCTTGCGGGAGACGATCGGTCGCGCTGGTTCAACGAATATCGGTTCGCGCGCGCGGACGGAAGCTATGCCCATGTCCTCGACCGGGCACAGGTGATCCGGGATTCCGCCGGAAAGGCGGTCCGCGCGATCGGCGCGATGGTCGATCTCAGCGAAAAGCGGCGCGCGGAAGCCAAGCTCCGGATGGGCGAGGAGCGGCTGCGGCTCGCGGTTGCGGCCTCGGGCCTCGGGATCGCGGACTATGATTGCGCGACCGATACGCTGCACTGGTCGGACGAGCTTCGCGCGATCCTGGGCGTCGGCCCCGACGAGCCCGCCGACCGGGCCACCGCGCATGCGCTCATCCACCCGGACGATCGGCCCGAGGCCGCCGCGCAGGAACGGCGCGCGCGCCGCGGCGACTTCTCGCGCGATCATCGCGGCGTCCGCCGCATCCACCGCGCGGACGACGGCGCGCTGCGATGGGTCGCGACCCAGAGCCATCCGATCTACGACGAATCGGGCCGGTTGAGCCGCGTAATCGTCACCGCCGAAGATGTGACCGACGAGAAGGCCGCGCAGGACCGGCTGCAGTGGACCGCGACTCACGACGCGGTGACCGGGCTGCGCAATCGGACCGCCTTCCAGGCCGCGCTCGACGTCGCGCTGGAGGATTCCGCGGGCAGCGGCAGCACGCTCGCCTTGCTGCTCATCGATCTCGATAACTTCAAGCAGATCAACGACAGCTATGGCCATCACGCCGGCGACCTGGTGCTGCGCATCTTCGGAGATCGGATCACCGCGGTCTTGCCCCCCGGCGCCGTGTTCGCGCGGTTCGGCGGCGACGAGTTCGCGATCGTGCTGCCCGGCGCGCCGCTGGAAGCCGCGCCGGTGCTGGCCGGCGCGCTGCAGACGGTCTCGCGCAGCCCGATCGCACTCGACGGCGGGACCGTCGATCTGCGCGCCAGCATCGGCGTGGCAATCTTCCCCGATCATGCCGCGACTCGCGAGGATCTGATCAAATGCGCCGATATGGCGCTCTATGCCGCCAAGGACGCCGGGCGCGCCGCGGTGCGCGTGTTCGATCCGGCGATGCGCACCGCGCTGCAGCATCAGGCGGCGATGCTCGCGCAGGCGCGCACCGTCGTCGCCAATGCCTGGGCGCAGCCCTTCTACCAGCCCAAGATCGCGCTCGAATCGGGGCGGGTGATGGGGCTGGAGGCGCTGTTCCGCTGGCGGCATCCGCGCTCGGGAATGCAGAGCCCGGCGACGATCGCCAACGCCTTCGACGATTTCGAGCTCGCCTCGGTGCTCGGCGAAACCATGGTCGAGGCGGTGCTCGCCGACGTCCGTCGCTGGCGCGATTCGGGAGTCGAGATCGGGCGCGTCGCGATCAACGCCTCCGCGGCCGAATTCCGCAATCCCGAATATGGCGAGCGGCTGATCGCGCGGCTCGCCGCCCACGGCGTCCCCGGCACCGCGCTCGAGCTCGAGATCACCGAGACCGCGTTCCTCGGCGACAGCGAAGGCCGGGTGCTCCACGCGCTCGAGACGCTACGCGCGGCGGGGATGACGATCGCGCTCGACGATTTCGGCACCGGCTTCTCGTCGCTCGCGCACCTGCGGCAGTTCCCGGTCGATACGCTCAAGATCGACCAGTCGTTCATCGGCGGGATCGGCGACAGGCCCGGCGACCGCGCGATCGTCGAGGTCGTGCTGCGGCTCGGCGAGGCGCTGGGGCTCACCATCGTCGCCGAGGGCGTCGAGACCGAGAGCCAGGCGGCGTTCCTGCGATCGCGCGGCTGCGCGGTCGCCCAAGGCTATCTCTTCGCCCGCCCGCTCCCGGCCGATGCGATCGAGCACTTCGTCGCCGCGCGCGGCACCGAGCGGCGGGCGCGATAGCCCGCCGCGTCGCGTCCCACAAAATTTTCGTGTTCCCTGTTCGTCCTCTTGCCTTTCGCGAAGGCTAGGAAGGTCCGCGCGTCGCTGCGCCGCACCGCGTTTCAGGGGTCCACGAGCCGAGTCATTTTAGCGACGAACCGAGTCACTAAAGCGTCATTTACCGTCTTGCCTCGCGCCGCGATTGGGCACAATCTGTTGTGGTTGCACTGAGGGGCAAACTCAAGCACTGGTAGGATGCCTACCGCGACCCTATGTCGTGGAACGGCTCCGCCATGCCCGGTGGATAAGGCTGTGGACGCTTTTTGTTCTCGTCTCTTCCTCGGCGATGCTAGGATGGCGTTTCGCCCCCGAGTCGGAATGACGCCTCGCCGCAAAGGAGGCTTGTGATTGGCAGCATTAGGGGCTGAGTCATGGAATTCAGGGACACGGACAACAGCGTGAACGATATGGTCGCCGACACCGAGATCGCCGCCGCGCCCAAGGCGCCGGCGCGGCCGCGCAAGCCCGCCAAGGAAGATGATTCGCGCAGCATCGCCCGGCCCTATCCGGTCGAGGTCGATCATGGCCGCGACGCGCGCCTCACCGATTTCGGCAAGGATACGCTCAAGGACCGCTATCTGCTCCCGGGCGAGACCTTCCAGGACCTGTTCGTCCGGGTCGCCTCGGCCTATGCCGACGATGCCGCGCACGCACAGCGGCTCTACGACTATATCTCGAAGCTGTGGTTCATGCCCGCCACCCCGGTGCTCTCGAACGGCGGCACCGGCCGGGGCCTGCCGATCTCCTGCTATCTCAATTCGGTGCCCGACAGCCTCGAGGGCATCGTCGCCACTTGGAACGAGAACGTCTGGCTGGCGGCGCGCGGCGGCGGGATCGGCACCTATTGGGGATCGGTGCGCGGGATCGGCGAGCCGGTCGGCCTCAACGGCAAGACCAGCGGGATCATCCCGTTCGTCCGCGTGATGGACAGCCTGACGCTGGCGATCAGCCAGGGCAGCCTGCGCCGCGGCTCGGCGGCCTGCTACCTCGACATCTCACACCCCGAGATCGAGGAGTTCCTCGAGATCCGCAAGCCCTCGGGCGACTTCAACCGCAAGGCATTGAACCTCCACCACGGCGTGCTGATCCCCGATGCCTTCATGGAAGCGGTGCGCGAGGGCGCGGAGTGGGCGCTCCGCAGCCCCAAGGACGGGTCCGAGCGCGGCAAGGTCGATGCGCGCGCGCTGTTCCAGAAGCTCGTCGAGACCCGGCTCGCGACCGGCGAGCCCTACATCATCTTCTCCGATCACGTGAACAAGGCGATGCCCAAGCATCACCGCGACCTGGGGCTCAAGGTCACCACCTCGAACCTGTGCAGCGAGATCACGCTGCCCACCGGCACCGATCATCTCGGCAACGATCGCACCGCGGTCTGCTGCCTCTCGAGCCTCAACCTCGAGACCTGGGACGAATGGAAGGGCGAGAAGACCTTCATCGAGGACGTGATGCGCTTCCTCGACAACGTCCTGACCGATTACATCGATCGCGCCCCCGACGAGATGGCGCGCGCGCGCTATTCGGCGATGCGCGAGCGCTCGGTGGGCCTGGGCGTGATGGGGTTCCATTCGTTCCTCCAGGCGCGCGGGCTGCCGTTCGAGGGCGCGATGGCGAAGAGCTGGAACCTCAAGATCTTCAAGCACATCGCCGCGCAGGCCGACGAGGCGTCGATGCACCTCGCCAACGAGCGCGGCCCCTGCCCCGATGCCGCCGACATGGGGGTGATGCAGCGCTTTTCGTGCAAGATGGCGATCGCGCCGACCGCGTCGATCAGCATCATCTGCGGCGGCACCAGCGCGTGCATCGAGCCGATCCCGGCGAACATCTACACGCACAAGACGCTGTCGGGATCGGTCTCGATCAAGAATCCCTATCTCGAGCGATTGCTGATCGAGAAGTCGAAGAATTCGGACAATGTCTGGAATTCGATCCTCGAGCAGGGCGGCTCGGTCCAGCACCTCGATTTCCTCACCCAGGAGGAGAAGGACTGTTTCAAGACCAGCTTCGAGATCGACCAGCGCTGGCTGCTCGAGCTCGCCGGCGACCGCGCGCCCTATATCGACCAGGCGCAATCGCTGAACCTGTTCATCCCCGCCGACGTCGAGAAATGGGATCTGCTGATGCTCCACTTCCGGGCCTGGGAGCTGGGGATCAAGTCGCTCTATTATCTGCGCTCGAAGTCGGTCCAGCGCGCCGGCTTCGCGGGCGGGGTCGAGGCGGACAACACCCCCGAGCTGCGCCAGATCGAGGTCGAATCGAAGGATTACGACGAATGCCTGGCGTGCCAGTGAGGTGGAGAAGGTAAGTCGCCCTGACAACCCCTCTCCCCTTGTGGGAGAGGGAGGGGCCCGCGCCGCGCAGCGGCGTGGGAGGGTGAGGGGGAATGCCGACGGGCTGACCAAGCGCCAGCTCCTCCCCGCTTCCACCGTTGCCCGCTCACGAGAGCTCCGCAGAAACGCGGGCTCGCCCGAACGCGCGATCTGGCGCGCTTTGCGTGAAGCCTTTCCTCTCGCGAAATTCCGGCACCAGGTCCCGTTTGGCCCCTATCACGCCGATTTCTGCTCGCACGCCGCGAGGCTCATCGTCGAGATCGACGACGCCACGCACGCGCTGAAGCAGCGGGAGGACGCGGCCCGCACCCGCTTCATCGAGAGCGAAGGCTATTGCGTCATCCGCTTCTGGAACAACGACGTGATGACGAACATCGATGGCGTGATCGAGACGATCGCGGCCCAACTCCCTTCTCGCCTTGTGGGAGAAGGTGGCGCGAAGCGCCGGATGAAGGGGAGTCGGGAGCCATGAGCCTGCTCCAATTCCAGCCCCCTCACCCTTCCGCGCCTTCGGCGCTCCCTCCCTCTCCCACAAGGGGAGAGGGAAAGAAGGATTCATCCCTCTTCCTCCTCGAAGGTCACCGCCACATCGGCGTTGGCGCTGAGGCGGACTTGGTCGCCCTCGACGTCGGCGACCAGCCCGAGCGAGATATAGTGATGGTGCCCCTCGTGGCTGCCTTCGCCCGAATCGGCCTTGGTCAGCTTGATCCGGTTGCCGTCGATGTGGTCGACCGTGCCGACATGAACGCCATCGGCGCCGATCACTTCCATATGTTCCTTGATTGCGCTCGCATCGGCCATGATCGTACTCCGGTTGTGGGTTCGCGCGACAAACGCGCGCGGCCGCGAAACGATGCAACGCGCCGCGCCCAAAGTCACCCCGGCATGAGGATCGTCGCATGACCCGCTTCCGCTCGCTGCTCCCGCTTTCCGGCTTCACGCTGCTCGCGGCCTGCGCGCACCAGGTGCCCGCCGCCACCGATCCCGCCGCGCCCGGCTTCATCCTGGGGCTGTGGCATGGGTTCATCTTCCCTGTGGCCTGGTTCCTCAGCCTGGTGATGCCCGATGTCGCGGTCTATGCGGTGCCGAACAACGGCGGCTGGTATGATTTCGGCTATTTCCTCGGGATCGTCGTGTTCGGCGTCGGCGCCAACCACGGCCGCAAGGTGGTGGTGCGCGAGCGCGTCGTCGATCGCCGCGGCACCGTGATCGAGCACGAATGACGCGCGGGCTGATCCTCGCCGACGGCCTGGCCGCGCTGGTGGGCGCGAGCGGCCTCGCGCTGCTCGTCCGACCCGCCGCGGCGCGCCGCCTGCTGCGGATCGAGGCGAGCGAGCAGGCCGGCTATGCGCTGCGCATCCTCGGCGCGATGCTGTTCGCCGCCGCGCTGTTCCTCGCGGGCTTCGCGACCGCCTTCAGCCTGGCGAGCACGGCGTGAGGGAAATCGCCGTGATCCTCTTCCTGCTCGTAGCGGGCCCGGGCTTTCTCGCCCTTGGTCTATGGAACCTGCGTGCGCGCGTCTGGCAGGAAGGCGTCCCGGTACTCGAGTTGCTGATCGATCGCGCGCTTGGCGAGGAGCCGCCGCCGCGCACGCCGTGGGACCGTCGCCTCGCCCGCTTCCACGGCTGGATGATGATCCTGTTCGGAAGCCTTTTTTCGCTCGCCCTTGCCGCCGTCGTCTTTTCCCAGTTCGTCACGGAGTAACCCGCCATGTCCCTTCTCGTCGCGCGCAACCAGTACAAGCCCTTCGAATACCCCTGGGCCTATGAATTCTGGAAGCGCCAGCAGCAGATCCACTGGATGCCCGAGGAAGTGCCGCTGGGCGAGGATTGCCGCGACTGGGCGCAGAAGCTCACCGATCACGAGCGCAACCTGCTGACGCAGATCTTCCGCTTCTTCACCCAGGCCGACATCGAGGTGCAGAATTGCTACCACGAGCAATACGGCCGCGTGTTCAAGCCGGTCGAGATCAAGATGATGCTGGCGGCCTTCTCGAACATGGAGACGGTCCACATCGCCGCCTACAGCCACCTGCTCGATACGATCGGCATGCCCGAGAGCGAATATGGCGCCTTCATGGAATATGCCGAGATGAAGGACAAGCACGACTATCTCCAGCGCTTCGGCGTCGACAGCGACGAGGACATCGCCAAGACGCTGGCGATGTTCGGCGGCTTCACCGAGGGGCTGCAGCTGTTCGCGAGCTTCGCGATGCTGATGAACTTCCCGCGCTTCAACAAGATGAAGGGGATGGGCCAGATCGTCAGCTGGAGCGTGCGCGACGAGAGCCTCCACTGCGAGGGGATCATCAAGCTGTTCCACGCCTTCACCAAGGAGCGCGACTGCCTGACCAAGTCGGTCCGCGACGAGATCATGGACATGTGCCAGACGACCGTGCGGCTCGAGGATGCGTTCATCGACCTGGCGTTCGAGATGGGCCCGGTCCCCGGCATGACCCCCAAGGAGATCAAGAAGTACATCCGCTATATCGCCGACTGGCGGCTGGGGCAGCTCGGCATGAAGCCGATCTACATGATCGACGACCACCCGCTGCCGTGGCTGGCGCCACTGCTCAACGGGGTGGAGCACGCCAATTTCTTCGAGCAGCGCGCGACGGAATATTCCAAGGGCGCGACGCGTGGGACGTGGAACGAGGTGTGGGATTCGTTCGACAAGCGCCAGAAGGCCAAGGCCGAGAAGCCGGCGAACGAGGATGCGGGGGACGCCGGGGGGGATATGTTCTCGAAGGCGGGGATTGCGGCGGAGTAGGCGTAACGAAGGCGAGGAAGCCGTTCTTGTGTCGGTTGATTCAGTAGCATCGCTACGCAAGGCATATCCAAATTACTTTTTTGGATACTCAAGCTTTTTCCAAATTAGTTGAGCGCTTTCTGAGAGGATTGGGGCAATCTCTTGTTAAGACCTAAGAATTCGGCGAAGATTCCGAGCAGTTTGCTGAATCACCTTTTCCCGGATCACTCCGGCGGATACCTTCGCCGAGTATGTGCCACCGTCAGTCCATCCCCCTAGTCTCCGACACGATCGTGTAGACGATCAGATACGGTAGCCCGAGCTACCGAGAACTCGCGCGCCTTGTATTAGCTCGGCGCGTCCGAGCATCGGGAAATGCACGAACATCATCGCGGTCAGGTCGTCCCGCGCCTACAGGGTGAAGTTGACGTTCAAAGCCCGAGGGCGCCGAGGATCTTCTCGACCGGGAACATCGCGTCGCGATCGGTGGTCGGCTTCATTTCATCAATTTGCACCCGGCGTAAGTTTCGCACGACACGCCAGCTCTTCCGCCGGGCCCGCCCGAGGACGGTCCTTCGACAGGCTCAGGGCGAACGGCAATGAATCGATCGATCGCTTAACTGCGCGCTCGCCCCCGCCACCCAGCTCGGCCCGGACCGACGATGGGAATCACGGTCCGGGCCGGGGCTCGCACGCCTCCGGGGGAAAGCGCACGGAGGGCGCGGCGGCGCTATCCGGCCGGACGCGGCCGCGTCTCCGCGGCCTCCGTCCCGCGCGGCCCTGACTCCCGGCCGGGCGCCGCATGATGATCTCGATCGTTGGAATCCCGCATCGGGAGCCCCTCGCCTGGCGGGAGCTTTCCAGATGCTCTCGGTCGTCGGCCTGCTCAGTCAATCCCGACTATCCACGGACATAACATGGATCATCCGAAGATCCCAACCCATATCGGGTCCGTTTCCGGTCCGATCGCGCCGCGCCGAGAGGCCGGTGCTATCCGTGCCCGTGCCGGCAATCGCCCTCGCCGGTGCAGATGAGCTGATCGTAGCGCGAGTCGGGGCAGATCGCGTGCGCGGTCAGCACCGCCGGGAGCAGCGCCACCAGCCCGATCCCGCGCGCGCCGAGCGGCCCGGGCACGCGGCGGCGGCGCGATCCGCTCCAGCGCTGGTGCGCCGCCGGTGGCGCGACGCGCAGCCCGACCGGATGATAGTCGCCCGCCGCGAGCCGGGGCGCGAGCTGGTGCGCCACCGCGCGGACCCATTCCGGCGTATGCGGCCCCAGCGGCAAATGCGGCACCAGGTCGGCGGGGATCTCGTAGCGCAGGCAGGCGATCCGCGTTTCGGCATAGGCGCGCGCGAAGGCGGCATTGCCCGCGCGCGCGGCGGCGATGGTCTCGACGCTGATCGGCAGGTCGCGCCATTCGCCGATCCGCGCCGCGCGCATCGCGGCGAGATTGGCGAGCGCGCCGCCCTTGCTGTGCCCGGTGACGAACAGGTGGCGCCGCGAGGCATGGTCGCGCGCGCCGCGATCGAGCATCTCGCCGATCGCCTCGCGCACGCCCGGGCCCGCGCTCGAACCCTCCCACAGCCGCTGCATCGAATCGGCGAACCCCAGATGGACGCCCCCGCCATATTCGGGCGCGTCGACGCAGACCGAAAGCCCGTCGTTGAGCCAATCGAGCAGCACCGACCAGCCGTCGCCCGTGCCTGCGAAGAAGGGCGGCAGCGTGCCGCGGAACGCGACCACCACGCCCTCCGCCACGCGCCCGACCAGCGCGACATCGATCATCCGCCCGGCGAGCGGCATCGCGCGCTGGACGACGATCGGCGGCTCGATCCAGCCGACCGGCCGGTGCGCGACTTCCATCCGCGGCTGATAGGCCTGCGACGATGCGAAGAGCAGGCGGCGTTTCATGCAGGTGGACATGGGCATCTCCCTCACCGCCCCATGCACCACCCTGCCTGAACCGGGGCAATCCGGGGCCGTCCCTTCAGGGCATTTGCGGGGGGGCCGGCTCCTGGAGACGCTCAGTGCGGGTCGGGCTTCTTGTAGGTTTCGTGGCACGCGCCGCACGCGGCGCGCACCTCGCCCCATTGCGCCGCGAAGCCGGCGGCGTCGCCCACCTTCGCCAGATCGGCGAGCCTGGCCGCCGCCGCGGCATAGGCGGCCGCCTTGGCCTCGAAGCCCGCGCGATCGGTCCAGACGGCGGCGAGCGCGCCGCTCGGCGCGCCGCCGCTGCCGAGGGGGAACATGCCGGGGATCGCCTTGGCCCAACCGGCCAGCGAGCGCGCGGCAAAGCCTTGCGTCTTCACGTCGCCCGCCGAATCGATCACCGCCTTCATCTCGCCGATGATCGCGCCCGACATGCGCATGCCCGCCTGCCGCCCGGCGATCACGCCGGCCGCGTCGGCCCCCGAATCGGGCCCGCCGTTTGCCGAAGCAACCGCGCTTGCGAGCAGCATCGCCGACGCCGCCAGTGCCAGGGTCGCGATCCGCATGTCCTGTCTCCGCTTGTGATGCGCCGCACGCTATCCAAGCCCAAGCATCCGGGCAATCGGCATGCCCATCAGCGGCAGCCAGGCGAGCGCCGCCAGCGCCAGCGCCAGCGCGATCGCGAGCACGCGAAGCTGCGTCCATCGAAAATGCCAGCGGCCGCGACGATGCCGGCGCAGCGGAATGCCGTCGCCCGGATGCCCGAGCCAGGCACGTTCGGGCCGATATCGCCCGGAATGACCCCTGCCGCGCCGCATAAGCCGCCTCGCCACCGTGCGCCCGGCCCTATCGGCGAATTGTCACCAAATACTTGATCGCAAACGCACTTTTCGATCCCCGCGGGCGACTGAATCCGTTTCGGAGATATCTGTGTCCGAAACGGATGTCTTTGGCGGTAAAATGGCGTGATGAATGACGAAGCCAGCCCGATCGAATATGCCTGCGACTCCTGCGGCGGCAGCGCGGTGACGCGCGATGCCTGGGCGGAGTGGAATGTCGAGGGGCAGGCGTGGGTTCTCAGCGAGATCTTCGATTTCGCCTTCTGCCACCAATGCCACCGCGAGGCTCAGCTCGTCGAGCGCCCCGCCGGCGGCTAGGCGGGGCCTGCATCCGCAACGATTCCCTCGCTCGTGGATGCAGGCCCTAGGGTCGTTTTCGGTCAGGTTGAACCAGCTAGCGCGCCGGGCAGCCCTTGCCGGTCTTGGCGCAAAAGACCTTGGCAGCCTCATGCTGGAAATTGATGTCGCCGACCCGGCTGAGCGCCTCAGTCACCGCCGCGGGGGTCGCGGCGCGCCAATGCCTCGCGGCGTCGCTCTCGTTGAACGCCACGAGCGCGCGCAGGTCCTCGACCGACAGCCGCTCGGCATAGGCATGGCCGGTGGCGGCCATCAGCCGGTCGATCGCGGCCTTGGCGACCGCATCGGCGGTCGCGCGCAGCGCCGCCTTGTCGGCATCGCTCCAATCGGCATGCTCGGCGACCAGCGCGTCGCGATCCTTGGCGACCATCATCGGCAGCACCGCCGCCAGCGTGCCGGTCTCGGCAAGCCGGCGCCCGAGCGCCTCCGCCTCGGGCGAGGGCGAGGGGGCAACATGGGCGAGGCCCAGCGCGAGCAGCGCGATCCACATTCTTATTCCTCCACTCCCAATTGCCATAGCACGAACGCCATCTCGTCGGCCGCTTCCTTGAGGCTTTCCCACCGGCCGGACTTGCCGCCGTGGCCGGCGCCCATGTTGGTCTTGAGCAGCAGAACGTTGTCGTCGGTCTTGGTCGCGCGCAGCTTGGCGGCCCATTTGGCGGGCTCCCAATAGGTCACGCGCGGATCGTTGAGCCCGCCCGAGATGAACAAAGGCGGATAGGCCTGGGGCTTCACATTGTCGTAGGGCGAATAGCCGCGGATCAGCGCGAACGCCTTGGGATCCTCCACCGGATTGCCCCATTCGGGCCATTCGCCGGGGGTGAGCGGCAGGCTCTCGTCGAGCATCGTGTTGAGCACGTCGACAAACGGCACGTCGGCGATCACCGCACCCCATAATTCGGGATCCGAATTGACCACCGCCCCCATCAACTCGCCCCCCGCCGATCGCCCGGCGATCGCGATGTTGCCGGCGGAGGTGTAGCCGAGGTCGATCAGAGCGCGCGCGGCGTCGACGAAATCGTTGAAAGTGTTGGCGCGCTTGTCGAGCTTGCCGTCGAGATACCATTGCTGGCCGAGATCGTCGCCGCCGCGGATGTGCGCGATCGCGAACGCCATGCCGCGATCGAGGAACGACAGCCGGCTGGTCGAGAAACCCGGCGGAATCGCGATGCCATAGGCGCCATAGGCGTAGAGATAGAGCTTGCCCGTGCCGTCGCGCGGGAAATCGCTGGGGTAGACGATCGAGACGGGCACTTGGGTGCCGTCGCGCGCGGCGATCTTCAGCCGCTCGGTGCGGTAGCGGCTGCCGTCGTACCCGCTCGGGATCTCCTGGACCTTGAGCCTGCTCAGCCCGCCGGTCGCGACGTCGTAATCATAGACCGTCCCCGGCGTGACCATCGACTCGTAGCCCAGCCGCAGCGTGTCGATCTTGTACTCCGGATTGTCGTCCAGCCCGGTGACGTAGCTCACCTCGGGGAACACCAGCCGCACCGGGGCGATGGTGGAATCGTAGCGGTGCAGCTCGATCTGGTCGAGCCCCTGCTCGCGCCCTTCGACGATGAAGAAATCGGCGAAGCAATCGACCCCGGTCATGTAGAAATGCCGCGAGGGGGCGATCCGCTCGCGCCATTCGCCCGGCGCCTCGATCGGCGCGGTCGCCAGCCGGAAATTGGGGTCCGTGTCGTTGGTGTGGATGAAGAGCGTCCCATCATGCTCGTCGACGTCATATTCGCGGCCCGTCCGGCGCGGCGCGACGCAGACCATCGGCGCGGACGGATCGTCGGCGGGGAGCAGATAGACCTCGCTGGTGACGTGATCGCCGGTGCCGACGATCAGGAAGCGCCGCGACTGCGTCTCGCCGACGCTCACGCGGAACCCTTCGTCGGCCTCGCGATAGAGCTCGACGTCCTGCTCGACCGGCTCGCCGAGCTTGTGCCAGCGCGCATTGTCGGTGCGCCACTGGGCGTTGGCGACGCCGTAGAGAAAGCCTTTCGAATCGCGCGTCCACACGATCTCGGAGAGCATGTCGGGGATCGTGTCGGGGAGCAGTTCGCCGCTGATCAGGTCCTTGACGCGGACGGTGAACCGCTCCGATCCATTGTCGTCGATCGCATAGGCCAGCCAGCACCCGTCGGGGCTCGCGGCGATCGCGCCCAGGTTGAAATATTCCTTGCCCTCGGCAAGCGCCGGTTCGTCGAGGATGAGTTGGTCGGCGCCTCCGGCGGCGGGCTTGCGCCACCAGCGGCGATATTCGCCGCCGGTCTCGAAGTCGGTCCAGTAGATCCAGTCGCCGTCCTTCTGCGGCACGGTCGATTCGTCCTCTTTGATCCGCGCGCGCATCTCCTTGAACAGCCGCTCGGCGAGCGGCTTGCGCGGCGCCATCACCGCCTCGAAATAGGCGTTCTCCTCTGCCAGATAGGCGAGCACGTCGGGATCGGTGACATTGGGGTAGCCGGGATCCTTGAGCCAGGCCCAGGGGTCCTCGATCGTCGCGCCATGGACGGAGAAGCGGTGGGCGCGCGTGGCCGCCAGCGGGGGCTTGGGATCGGTCATCCCCGCCCTTTACTGCAGCGCGAGGGCGTGTCGATCCCCAGGCGCCGGCGCGGCCGCGCTTTCGCCTATCGCGCATCGTCCGCATCGGGCACGCGATACAGGTCCCATTCGTGCTCGCCGGTCACGACGTCGGCATAGGCATGGCCGCGCGCATCGCGGCTCGGCTCATAGCGGAAGCGCCGCACGATCAGCCGGCAGGTCGTCTGGTCGAGATCGGCGTTGCCGCTCGAGCGGGTGACGGTGCAGTCGGTGACGCGCCCCTTGACCCCGACCGTGAAGCGCAGGCCCACCGTTCCGTGCGCGCCCTGCCTCAGCGCAGCGCGCGGATAGTCCGAATCGCGGATCTCGCCCTTGATCCAGCGCAGCGTGGTTCCGCCGTCGCCCGATCCCTCGCCGTCGCCGCTTCCCGATCCGTTGCCCTGCCCGCCCGCGGCAGCGTCGGGTCCGATCGCGGGGCGCGGCGCCGCCGCGATCGGCGGCACCACCGGCGCGACGCGAGGCGGCGCCACGATTTCCGACGGCACGGCCTGACGGTTCGGCGGGGAAGCGGCTCCTCCGGCCCGCCCGTGCGAGGCCGGCCGCGCGCGCTCGACCGGAGGCGGGGACGCCGGCAGGAGGAACGTCGCCGGTTCCGGCGCGCGCGGGCGGCGGTGCCCGATGCGAACGCATGGAGCAGCAGATAGCCGAACAGCACCAGCATCGCCGCCGCGCCGATCGCGGCGCCGATGCGGCTTCCAACGGGTGATCGCGCGACCGGCATGTTCGGAACTTCGAGCCTCCCAGGGCGCTACAACCCCCGGGGGCGTCGATGCGACGCACCGCGCCGGTTCCGGCGTGCTCGGCGATGAACAGAAGGTTGTTTTCCGGTTCATGCAACCGCGCGCCCGGCGACATGTTTGCTCTTCGTGACTTGACCCAGGCCAAAGGAATCTCATCATGCGCAAGCTCCTTCTCACGCTCGGTGCCGCCACCCTCGCGGTGCCCGCGGTCGTGCCGATCACCGCGGCCGACGCCCAGACGCACCGCGTCCATCATTATCGCGGCCACACCGCGCGCCATTACACCCGCTGCCGCCACTCGCCGGGCAACACCGGCCTGGTCGCGGGCGGCGTCGGCGGCGCGCTGGTCGGCCGCTCGATCCTCGGCCACGGGCTGCTCGGGACGGTTCGCGGGCGGCGTCGGCGGCGCGCTCGCCGGCCGCGCGATCGACCGCTCGGCCACCGCGCACCGCCGCGGCTGCCGCTGAGGCACGGCGGCCCTGTCCTCCCGGCGCCGACTCGGTCTATAGCCGGCTTCACGAAATCCGCCGCGGGCTTCAGGGTCCGCGCGCGGCGTGAAGCTCGAGGATGACCCATGTCCACCTACGCCGACCGCCTCTCCGCTCTCCGCGACCAGCTCAAGCGCGAGCGCCTCGACGGGTTCGTCGTGCCGCTCACCGACGAGCATATGAGCGAATATGTCGGCGAATATGCCCAGCGGCTCGCTGGCTGACCGGCTTTCAGGGATCGGCGGGGACCGCGGTGGTCCTTCCGCAGGAAGCCGCGATCTTCACCGACGGGCGCTACACGCTCCAGGTCCGCCAGCAGGTCTTGGCCGACGATTGGCAATACGTCTCGGTCCCCGCGACCAGCGTCGAGGGCTGGCTCGGCGAGCATGCCCCCGACGGCGGCCGGATCGGCTATGATCCCTGGCTCCACACGCGATCCTGGGTCGAGGCGGCACGCAAGGCGCTCGCCGAGCGCGGCGCCGAGCTGGTCGCGATCGACACCAACCCGATCGACGCGGTGTGGCCCGACAAGCCTGCCCCTTCGGACGCGACGCTTGCGGTCCAGGACGATGCGGCGGCAGGCAAGTCCTCCGCCGCCAAGCGCGCCGAGATCGCCGACTGGCTCCACGCGCGCAAGGCCGATGCGGTGGTGCTCTCGGCGCTCGATTCGATCGCCTGGGCGTTCAACGTGCGCGGGCAAGACGTCGCGCACACCGCCGGTCGCGCTCGCTTATGCGATCGTCAATGCCGACGGCACCGCCGATCTGTTCGTCGCGCCCGAGAAGATCACCGACGCGGTGTCGCAGCATCTCGGCAACGCGATCCGCGTCCATGATCGCGCCGCCTTCGCGCCCGCGCTCCAAGGGTTCGCGGGCAAGCGCGTCGCCGCCGATCCCGAGCGCGCGGTGGCCGCGATCTTCGACCGGCTCGACGCGGGCGGCGCCAAGATCCTGTCGCTGCGCGATCCCCGTGGTGCTCGCCAAGGCGCTCAAGAACCCCGCTGAGATCGCCGGGCACAAGGCGGCGCAGGCGCGCGACGGCGCCGCGCTCAGCCGCTTCCTGCGCTGGATCGAGATCGAGGCGCCCCAAGGGCGGCCTCACCGAAATTGCTGCGGCTGCGCGGCTGCAGCAATTCCGCGAGGAGACCGGCGTTCTCAAGGACCTGTCGTTCGACACGATCTCCGCCACCGGCCCCAACGGCGCGATCCCGCACTACAAGGTGACCGAGGAGAGCAGCCTGCCGATCGAGCCTGGCCAGCTCTACCTCGTCGATTCGGGCGGCCAATATGCCGACGGCACCACCGACGTGACGCGCGTGATGCCCATCGGCGCGCCCACGCCCGAGATGAAGGACCGCTTCACCCGCGTCCTCAAGGGCCATATCGCGATCGCCACCGCCGCCTTCCCCGACGGCACCGTCGGCGCCCAGCTCGACAGCTTCGCACGGCGGCCCTTGTGGGAGGTCGGGCTCGATTTCGCGCACGGGCACCGGCCACGGCGTCGGCGCCTATCTCGCGGTGCACGAGGGGCCGCAGCGGATCGCCCAGCCCTATTATCCCGGCGGCGCCCTCGCTCGAGCCGCTGCGCGCGGGGATGTTCCTCTCGAACGAGCCCGGATATTACAAGGCCGGCGAATTCGGCATCCGCATCGAGAATCTGGTGCTGGTGGTGGAAAAGGCGATTCCCGGCGCCGAGCAGAAGATGCTGGGGTTCGAGACGCTCACCTTCGCGCCGATCGAGCGGGACGCTGATCGAGCCGACGCTGTTGACGGCGGAGGAGCGCGCGTGGCTCGACGGCTATCACGCGCGGGTGCTGGAGGTGATCGGTCCCCCGGCTCGAGGACGGAGACCGCGCCTGGCTCGCGGCCAAGTGCGCGGCGATCTGATCGGGTCCGCCACTCCGGCGAGCACTGGAATGCCGAAAGGGATTTAGGCCGCCCGCGCGCTCGTCGCCTGGAGCCAGGCGCGCGCCGCCTTCTGCGCCTCGATGATCTCGCGCGCGGTCATGTCCTCGGCGATTTCGGCGCGGCATTCCTGCGCGCGGATGCTGCCGGACATGGCGGCGAGGTTGAACCATTTGTGCGCTTCGATCAGGTCGATATCCGTGCCTTCGGCGCCGCTCGAATAGACGATGCCGAGATCGAAGCAGGCCTGCGAATCGCCGCGTGCCGCGCTGCGCAGCCGGCTCTCGACCAGGAACCGCGCACTCATGAGACTCATGCCCATGTCGCTAACCCCTTTTCCACCCTTGGTGATTCGGGGTTGTGACAGCCGCGTTCCGAATAAATGGTTAACGTCGATTTAACTGCTTTCGTTCATGTTGATCGCGACATTGTCGATCAACCGGGTATTTCCGATCCGCGCCGCCGCGAGCAGCCGCATCGGCCGCCGGGCGCGGGCTCGTCCAGCGTCTCGGCATCGACCAGCGCGACATAGTCGATCTCGAACCCCGCCGCGCCCAGCGACTCGCGCGCCTGCGCCAGCGCGGCTTGCGCGTCGCCGCCCTCGGCGATCGTCCGCTCGGCCGCGCCCAGCGCGCGCGGCAGCGCGACCGCCCGGGCGCGATCCTCCGGCATCAGATAGGCATTGCGCGAGGAGAGCGCGAGGCCGGTCGTCGTCGCGCTGGGTGGGGACGCCGAGGATCTCGACTCCCGTGTCGAGGTCCGCCGCCATCCGCCGGATCACCGCGAGCTGCTGAAAATCCTTCTCGCCGAACAGCGCGCATCGGGCCGGACCTGATTGAACAATTTGGCGACCACCGTCGCGACGGCCGCCGTCGAAATGGCCCGGCCTCGCCAGGCCGTCGAGCCCTTCGCTCACCCCGGCGACCGAGACGTTGGGTCGCGAAGCCGGTTGGGGTACATCACCTCCACCGGCGGCAACCACAACAGGTCCACCCCCGCCTTCGAGAGCATCGCCGAATCGGTGAGCTCCTTGCGCGGATATTGCTCGAAATCCTCGTTCGGACCGAATTGCCTGGGTTGACGAAGATCGACGCGACGACCCGCTCGCCCGCGCGCCGCGCCGCCTCGACCAGCGCCATATGCCCGGCGTGGAGCGCGCCCATCGTCGGGACGAGCGCGATGCGCTCGCCTTTCGCCCGGAAGGCGGAAATCGCCTCGCGAAGGGCGCCGAGCTGGCGAATGGTTTGCACGTGTTAACACCCTCCGGTAAGGACGAAGGGCGGCCTTCTATGGGGGGAGGGCCGGGCGATCAACAAGCGATCAACAAAGGATGTACAGGCGTTGGGCGACGGACCGAATCGGCTTCACGTCATCGTGTTCGCGAACGAGAAGGGCGGCACCGGCAAATCCACGACCGCCGTTCACGTCGCGATCGCGCTGGCCGCCAAGGGCGCGCGCGTCGCCTGCTTCGACCTCGACCATCGCCAGCGGACGATGGGGCGCTATCTCGATAATCGCCAGGCGACGATCGACCGCGTCGGCCGCGACCTGCCGATGCCGCGCTACGAGACGCACGATGGCGAGAGCATCGCGCGCTTTCCGAGACGCTCGACCGGCTGAGCGAGGGCAGCGATTTCCTGGTGATCGACACGCCCGGCCGCGACGATCGCTTCGGGCGGATCGCGGTCACCAATGCCGACACGCTCGTCACCCCGATGAACGACAGCTTCGTCGACTTCGACCTGATCGGCCAGGTCGATCCCGAGACCTTCCGCGTCTCCAAGCCGAGCTTCTATTCGGAGATGATCTGGAATCGCGCAAGCGCCGCGCCAAGTCCGACGGCGAGACGATCGACTGGGTCGTCCTCCGGAACCGCTGCAGCACATCGAGGCGCGCAACATGAAGCGCGTGTCCGAGGCGATCGACCAGCTCTCGAAGCGTGTCGGTTTCCGCGTGATCTCGGGACTCAGCGAGCGCGTCGTCTATCGCGAGATGTTCCCGCAGGGGCTGACGATGCTCGATTCGCGCGAGTTCGGCGACATGGGGATCAAGCCACGTCGCCGCGCGGCAGGAGCTGCGCGAGATGATGTCGGGGCTCGCGCTGCCCGAGCTCGTGATGCCGCTGTTCGCCTGACATGACCAAGCTGCTGCTCATCGCCGCGATCATGGCGGTGGCCTGGCTGTATCTGCGCAAGCCCGCCGCGCGTCCCGCTCCCCGAGACCGAGGCGCGCGAGATCCTGGGCGTGGGTCCCAATGCCGATGCGAGGCGATTCGCGCCGCACACCGCCGGCTCGCGGCGGCAGTCCATCCCGACAAGGGCGGCTCGGCCGACCTCACGCGCCGGATCAACGCCGCGCGCGACACGCTGCTGAAGCGATAGCCAATCCTTCCCGGAACGGGGAGGATTGAACTTTCTCCCTCTCTGGCGGATTAGGCGCGCATTCCATTCCGCCCCCCGGAGATCCCCGCATGACGCACAATTTCGACCCGACCTCGCTGCGCGAATACGACATCCGCGGAATCGTGGGGAAGACGCTGGGCCCCGATGACGCGCGCGCGATCGGTCGCGGCTTCGCGACGTTGCTGCGCCGCGCGGGTGGGCATCGCGTCGCGGTCGGCCGCGACGGGCGCGAATCGTCGCCGGTGCTCGAGGCGGCGCTGGTCGAGGGATTGACCGCGTCGGGATGCGACGTGGTGCGCGTCGGCATGGGCCCCACGCCGATGCTTTATTATGCCGAGGCGACGCTAGAGGTTGACGGCGGCATACAGATAACCGGCAGCCACAATCCCTCCGATTACAACGGCTTCAAGATGGTGTTCCAGCATTTGCCGTTTTTCGGCGAGGACATCCAGAAGCTCGGCCGGATGCGGCCGAGGGCGATTGGGAAGACGGCGCCGGCACCGTCGCCGACGCCGACATCGAGGACCTCTATGTCGGCAGGCTGATGGCCGGATATGCCGGCGGCGCCTATCGCGTCGGATGGGATACGGGCAACGGCGCCGCCGGCCCGGTGGTCGAGAAGCTGGTGAAGCTGCTCCCGGGTGAGCATCACACGTTGTTCACCGATGTGGACGGCAATTTCCCCAACCATCATCCCGATCCCACCGAAGAAAAGAATTTGGAGGACCTCAAGCGGCTCGTCGCGGAGAAGAACCTCGATTTCGGACTGGCTTTCGATGGCGACGGCGACCGGCTGGGCGCGATCGACGGGCGGGGGCGCGTCGTCTGGGGCGATCAGCTTCTCTCCATTCTGGCCGAACCTGTGCTCCGCGCCGAGCCGGGCGCGACGATCATCGCCGACGTGAAGGCCAGCCAGGCGCTCTACGACCGAATCGCCGAGCTCGGCGGCAAGCCCTTGATGTGGAAGACCGGCCACAGCCTCATCAAGACCAAGATGAAGGAGACCGGCGCGCCGCTCGCCGGCGAGATGAGCGGCCACATCTTCTTCGCGCACGATTATTACGGATTCGACGACGCGCAATATGCCGCCGTCCGCCTGATCCGCGCGCTCCATATGATCGGCAAATCGCTGACCCAGCTCAAGGACGAGATGCCGGCGATGGTCAACACGCCCGAGATGCGCTTCCAGGTCGACGAGAGCCGCAAGTTCGCGGTGATCGACGAAGTGCTCGACCGGCTCGAGGCGTCGGGCGCCGAGGTCAACCGCACCGACGGCGCGCGGGTCAACACGCCCGACGGCTGGTGGCTGCTGCGTGCGTCGAACACGCAGGACGTGCTCGTCGCCCGCGCCGAGGCGAAGAGCCAGGAAGGACTCGACCGGCTGATGGCGATGATCGACGCCCAGCTGGCGGCGAGCGGGATCGTGCGCGGGGAGCAGGCGGGGCATTAGTCCCCAATTCCCTCTCCCCTTGTGGGAGAGGGAAGGAGCCGCGAAGCGGCGGAAGGGTGAGGGGACTTCGCTGCTGACGCGTACCTCCCCTCACCCTTCCCGCCGCCTTCGGCGACGGGCCCCTTCCCTCTCCCACAAGGGGAGAGGGAGTTTTGACTGGCATTCCGCCCGTTCCGCCCCCACTTGGGCGCCATGCCTTCCCCCCGGATCGTCCGCGTCATCGACCTCGAGACCACCGGCAACGCCCCCCCCGCGCATGCCGTGTGCGAGATCGGCTGGCAGGATGTCGCGCTTTCGGCGAGCGGGCGGTGGGAGCTGTTCGGCGAGGGCGGGGCGAGCTTCGTCAATCCCGGCCGCCCCCTGCCGCCGGTCACCCAGGCGATCCACCACATCACCGAGGAGCAGGTCGCCGACGCGCCCTGGTGGGGCGATGTCGCGCGCCAGATCCTCGATCCCTACCCCAAGCGGCTCGCGCTCGCAGCGCACCGCGCGAGCTTCGAGCAGCAATTCTGCCCGCCCGCGCTGACGCGCGGCGCCGACTGGATCTGCACCTGGAAATGCGCGCTGCGGCTGTGGCCCGACTCCCCCAGCTTCTCGAACCAGGTGCTGCGCTATTGGCGCAAGCCCGAGGGGCTCGAGCACGAGCGCGGCCTGCCCGCGCACCGCGCCTTCCCCGACGCCTATGTCACGGCGCACCATCTGCGCGACATGCTCAACGAGGCGAGCATCGCCCAGCTCGTCGAATGGTCGAACCTGCCGGGGCTGCTGCCGCGGGTGCGCTACGGCCCCGATCGCGGCAAGGAATGGCGCGAGATCGACGACGAAAGCCTTGCCGGCTTCCTTTCCGACCGCGACGAGGACGTACGCTTCACCGCGCGCACCGAGCTCGATCGGCGCCGCGGCGGCGGCCAGGTCGGGCGCGATCCGGCTGAATGGCTGCTCCCGCTAGCGCCGCCCGGCGAGTAGCCAGCGTACGCCTTCGAGCACCGCGCCATAGACGAGGTGCGATGCTGCGCCATAGGCGTGCGTTTCGATCGGCGTGTCGGCGAGCGAGGGGCCCAGCCCGGCCGCGGGAACGGCGATCTCGTCGAGCAGCGCCGAGGTCGCCATGCCATAGGCGCTGCCGAACCCGGCGCTCGCCTCGGGCCGATATTCGGTGATCACCCCATAGATGCCGCCGAGCACCGCGCCCGCGACATAATGGACCATCTGCCCCCGATGCCTCGCGATACGGCTCGGGCACAGGGTCGCCGACGATCATCTCGCTCACCTTGTCCGCGGCCCTTGACGGTGGACGAATCCCCTCCGCCTTCGTCCTGCCCGAACAGCTTGGCGGTGCCCGCCTGGAACGCCGCCATCGCCGCGGAGGCGACCAGCCCCGCGGCGATTCCGGCGACCAGACCGACGAACGGGCGGGGATCCTGGGCCATGTGCTGCTCCTGGGCGAACCGGGTCCGCGTCAATAATCGACGCGTTCGGCCCTCACCTTGTCGTTGGCGAGAAAGGCCTGGACGCTGTCGGCGCCGGCGAGATGCCCCGCGCCCACCGCGACGAACACCGTGCCGGGCTGCGCCAGCCGCGCCTCGATCCACTTGGCCCAGCGCGCGTTGCGATCGGCGAGCAGCACCTTGGCGATCTCGGGGCTGTCACGCAGCCCTTCGTTGAGCGTCTTGGCAAGCGAATCGGGATCGCCGGCGGACCAGCTCGTCACCATCGAATCGAGCTCGGCCGCCATCTTGGGCAGCTCGTCGATCGTCGAGACGAGATATTTGACCTGGAGCGGCACCGGCAACGTATCGAAATAGCCGAGCTGCTGCTCGGCGGTCTCGAGCCCGATCACGGGCTTGTTCACCGCCGACGCGGCGGCGGACAATTGGTCCTCGACCCCGCTCTGGGATCGTAGCCGAGCCTCGGCAGCGGCGCGACCGACAGTACCCACCGCCGCGAACCAGGGATCGAAATGATCGATCGCCGCCTGCGGGATGCCGTCCTCGGCGAGCGCGGCGGCATAGGCCGCGCGCTTGTCCTCGGGGAGCTGCTCGGTGATCGTCGCGCCCGCGACGGGTTGATCGCCATGCGGATCACCATCTGCTGCATCGTCGCGTCGTCGGGCTTGACCATCTCGAGCACGAGCTGGTCGCTCTTGTCGAACGCGGCCTTCACCCCGTCGTCGAACCAGCCGAGCCCGGGCTTGAGGATGTGGATCGTCCCGAACAGATAGATCGTCGTGTCGGCGTCCTTGACCACCCACAGCGCCGGATCGACGTCCTTGACCGCCGGGGCCGGGGTTGGCGCGGGAGCCTGGGCCTGGGCGTAGGCGGCAGGAACGCCGGCGAGCAGGGCGAGCGCGGCGGCCCCGCGGGAAAGAGCGTTCAACATCCTGAAATATCCCCCCGAATCGAGAATTCTCGGGCCCCCTTGCCCGATCGAATGTCAAAATACCACGACCGAACGGATGCTCTCGCCCGCGTGCATCAGCTCGAACCCCTTGTTGATCTCATCGAGCTTCAGGACGTGGGTGATCATCGGGTCGATCGCGATCTTGCCCGACATGTACCAGTCGACGATCTTGGGGACGTCGGTGCGCCCCTTCGCCCCGCCGAACGCGGTACCGCGCCAGTTGCGCCCGGTGACGAGCTGGAACGGGCGCGTGCTGATCTCCTTGCCCGCCTCCGCGACGCCGATGATGATGCTGGTGCCCCAGCCGCGGTGGCACGCCTCCAGCGCGGTGCGCATCACCTCGGTGTTGCCGGTCGCGTCGAAGGTATAGTCGGCGCCGCCGTCGGTCAGCGCGACGAGGTGCTGGACGAGGTCGCCATCGATCTCGCGCGGGTTGACGAAATGGGTCATGCCGAAGCGCCGCCCCCATTCCTCGCGCGCCGGATTGATGTCGACCCCGACGATCATGTTGGCGCCGACCATCCGCGCGCCCTGGATCACGTTGAGCCCGATCCCGCCGAGCCCGAACACGATCACGTTCGCCCCCGGCTCGACCTTGGCGGTGTTGACCACCGCGCCCACCCCGGTGGTGACCCCGCACCCGATGTAGCAGCTCGTCCGGAACGGGGCGTCCTCGCGGATCTTCGCCACCGCGATCTCGGGCAGCACGGTGAAGTTCGAGAAGGTCGAGCAGCCCATGTAATGGAAGATCGGCCGGCCCTGGTGGCTGAAGCGCGTGGTGCCGTCGGGCATCAGCCCCTTGCCCTGCGTCGCGCGGATCGCGGTGCACAGGTTGGTCTTGCCGCTGAGGCACGATCTGCACTGGCGGCATTCGGGGGTGTAGAGCGGGATGACGTGATCGCCCGGCTTCACCGAGGTGACGCCCGCGCCGACCTCGCGCACGATCCCCGCGCCTTCATGGCCGAGGACGCTGGGGAACAGCCCCTCGCTGTCGAGCCCGTCGAGCGTATAGGCATCGGTATGGCAGATGCCGGTCGCCATGATCTCGACCAGCACCTCGCCCGCCCTGGGCCCTTCGAGATCGAGCTCGACGATTTCGAGCGGCCGCTTCGCCTCGAACGCCACCGCCGCGCGCGTCTTCATGAATCACCTCTCCAGCCGTCGCCGGGTTGATCGGGGAATTCTTGGTGGCGCGCAAGCCGCTCGACGCGCCATCGGCGCCGCGCGCCCGACGCACGCCAGATGCGCTTTGCCGCACCCAATCTTTTCTACGCTTCAATTCCCACTAAATAAGAGGACATTGAGCACTGCCGCTTCCCCGGCGGCGCAAACGGAGACGTGCCATGTCCCTCAAGCTCTTCGATACGATCCCCGACTTCACCCAGGAATCGACCGTCGGTCCGCTCAACTTCTACGATTGGGCGGGCAACGACTGGGTCGTGCTCTTCTCGCATCCCAAGGATTTCACGCCGGTCTGCACCACCGAGCTGGGCGCTGTCGCCAAGCTCAAGCCCGAGTTCGACAAGCGCGGCGTCAAGGTGATCGGCCTGTCGGTCGACCCGGTCGACCGCCACCTCGAATGGGCGCACGACATCGAGCGCACGCAGGGCGCCGCGCTCAACTTCCCGCTGATCGCCGACGTCGACCGGCGCGTGGCCAGCCTGCTCGGGCTGATCCATCCCAATGCCTCGGACACCAACACGGTGCGCAGCGTGTTCGTGATCGACCCCGCCAAGCGCGTGCGGCTGACGCTCACCTATCCAGCATCGACGGGCCGCAACTTCGACGAGATTCTCAGGACGATCGACAGCCTGCAGCTCACCGACACCCACAAGGTGGCGACCCCCGCCGACTGGAAGCAGGGCGACGACGTGATCATCCTCCCCTCGGTGGCGAACGACGAAGCGCGGGCGCTATTCCCGAACGGCTGGGACGAGCAGACCGCCTATCTGCGCAAGGTCCCCCAGCCCGAACCCGCGGAGGCGTGAGGGCGGACCGGCTCGCGGCGCCGATCGCCGGCGCGGCCTCGGTTGGAGCCAGAAAGGGAAACGATCTAGCAAAGGACAATGCCATCGCTAGTGGGTGCCCCCTGCGTATTCACCATCTTGAGATCGCCTGGCCGACCACTTTTGGCAGAAAAAACCGGTCAGCCATCAAACCTGAATGAACGGGATTGCTGCTTTCGAAGTGGACATGCCTGATGGCGCTCACCCGTCCGGTCTGCGTAGACGATGCCCACTGACATCCCGAGCGCTGAAAAGTAGAGGCGAGTAACGCAACGGAGCAGATGGCCGTTTACCTGCCTTTGCCTAATCGATAACCTAGCCGGATTCGGGGGAAGGGGGGCGCATTTTGCGACGATTCGGTGCAACCGCAATCGCAGGCTTGATGGTCAGGCTTTTTTGTCCTGGCTTATTGATGACCGCTATGGCGGGAGCTATCGCTCCTGCGCCGATCCAGGCACGGCCGCAATTTTCTCAGAATCAGCAGAGCGACGTTGGCCGTCAGCTTGCTGAAGCTGAGCGAGCCAACAACGAAGCGCGCAAAACAGTGGAGCGCCTGCGCCGTTCGGAAGCAGAGGCGCGCCGGGCCGCGAAGCGCGCGAAAATGCTCGCGGCCGGGGACAGGGCGAATGCCGGAGCCGCACGCAAAGCGGCCGATGAGGCCGAACGGCGCGCTTTGGCGGATCGCAACGCGGCCGAGGCTGCGGCCAGGGACGCGAATCGCGCCGCCACAGCGCTAAAGCAGGCGCAGGATCGCGAGAAGAAGGCCCGCGGAGACTCCGCGCGCGACACGTTGATCCGTAACGTCAGCATCGGGGGCGCGGCGGCGCTGGTCGTGCTTGGCGCACTCGCTTTCGTCCTGCTGCGCCGGCGCTACCGCCGCGCCTTGCCGCCCCCGGTGGCAAACGCCTTTTTGCGCAGCCCGACACTCAATCTGCACCTTCCGGGCGCGCGCCTGCCGGAAAAGGCGGGCGGCGTTGTCGTCGGACGCAATCCCAGGCTCGCCGAGGTGGTGATCACTGCGAGGTGGTGATCACTGAGGAAGAAGTGTCTCGCCGGCACGGCACGGTTCTTGTCGCGGCGACGGCTTTTATTGGATCGAGGACCTCGATTCGCTCGGCGGCACAACCGTCGATGGGGAGCGAATCGAGCCCCGGCGTGCCGGTGCGGCTGGTTCCCGGCGCGGCGGTGGCGTTCGCTGGCCACGCCTTCGAGTTCGACATCGATGCCTGATCGCAACGCGGCCTCCTCGCGCCGCCACGGGCGACTGCCCGCCGCGCTTCTTGCGGCGGTTTTGTGCTGGCTGGCCGCTCCAGCTCTGCTCAGGGCATCGCCGCCCGACGATGCCGCGCAGGCGAGCGTCTATATGATCGAGGCCGGCAACCGCGCGACCGGCGAAGGCGCCAGCGGCTCGGGCTTCGTGGTGGCGCCCGGGATCATCGCCACCAACGCCCATGTCACCCTCGGTTCCGACATATTCTTCGTGAAGCCGCCGCTGGGACGAGAGGAGAAGCGGCTGCCGGCGACGCTGCTGTGGCAGGATCCCGAAGGGCGACATGGCTCTGCTGCAGGTGAGCGGCGCCTATCGGCGCGCCGCTCCCGATCAGCCTCGCATCGGCCAAGAAGCACATGTACGTCTACGCGGTCGGCTATCCCGGGGTCTCGATCGAACTCCAGCAAAGCAGTGGCGCAGCGCCGATCGACAGCACGCAGACCGAAGGCGCCATTGAGGGCGTGATCACGACGTTGATGCGATGGAACCCGCCGGTCGAGGGCCGCCAGCTTCACGTCATCCTGCACGGCGCGCGAATCCTGCCGGGCAATAGCGGCGGGCCGCTGTTCGACGATTGCGGGCGCGTAATCGGGATCAACGCCGCCTCGCCGCTGATGGAACTGAAGCCGGGGTGCGCCGGTGCCCGCTGGCAACATGTCGATCGCGATCGAAGAGCTGGTCAACGCCGTCACGCGCGCGAACAAGGGGTCGCCTTTCACACGGTAACCGACGCCTGCGCGCCGAGCACCACGCCGACACCTTCGCCGACGGCATCGGGAAATGCTTCACCCGCTCCGGCTGCGTCGCCCGCCGGGGAATCGCCGGGCAGCAAAGGGGCGGACCCTGCCCAGCGCCGGCCGATCTGGGTCTCGATCGCGACCGGGGTCGGGATCGCGGCATTGGTAGGACTGGTCTTGCTGGCGATGCTGCGCCGGTTCGGCCGGCGAAATCCGCGCGATCCGAATGCAATGCCGGCCGCCTGCGCCTTCGCCGACCGGCGCTTCGGGTGCCACGGGTAGCGCGCCGGCGCTGGCACTCGTCCGCGAGGGAGTGGCGATAGCGATCGACCCGGCACTGACCGGACGGCGATTCGGCATGGTCGTGGGTCGCAAGCGCCGCATTCTGCGACGCCGTTGTCGACGGCGACGAGGTTGTCGCGTCGGCATGCCCGCTTCACGCTTGTCGGTGGCGTGCTGCACCTCGAGGATCTCGGTACGGCGCACGGCACCTCGGTAGACGGCGCGATATTGCGGCCTTTCGATCCCAGGCCGATTTCGGCCGGATCGACGGTCGCGCTCGGGTCCCGCAGCTTCCGGCTGGCCGCCCATGCCGGCGCGGCTGCGTCGGCCGGGCACTACCGGACCTATTGATCGGGCGGCGCGAGGATTGCGATCTGGTGATCCGCGGCGACCCCACCGTCGGCCGCCATCATGCAGAGCTGTCGCTTTCGGCCAAGGGCCAGGCGCTGTTGACCGACCGCAAATCGAGCGCGGGGACGGCCGTTAAGCGCGACGGGAGGTGGCAGGCGATTTCGACGCTGGCGCTCACACCCAACGTGCAGCTGCGCTTCGGCGGGGTCGAGATCTCGGCCGCCCGGCTGATCGCGCTCGCTCAGGAGCCGCCCGGTCCCGACGCCGGAACCGTTGGGGCCGGGGCACATCTGATATCATTCGGCGCGACCCGATGACGGGGGAAATCGTCAGCGGTTAGGCATGGCATGGAGGACGACGTGGGTAAGGTGATCAACGAGGACGAAAAGGGATATGTGGACCCCGACGGTCCCACCAAGAATCCCAAGATGGACATTCATCGCGGGCCGCCAGTCAACGGCGCCGGATGACGCCCCCGATGCAACCAAGAGTCCGTTGCGCGAGCGCCTTTCGGTGAGCGACCTCGACGAGGACAAGACCTGGCGCCCGCGCCCCCGCGCGAGCGGCGAGGAAGGCGACGAAGCCGAGCTGCCGCTGCCGGTCGGCTGGCTGGTCGTTGTCTCAGGCCCGGGCAAGGGCAGCGTCGCGACGCTTGAGACCGGCGTGAACATTCTCGGCCGCTCGCCCGAATCGCAGGTGCCGCTCGATTTCGGTGACCGCCACATCTCGCGCGACGACCATATGCGGATTTCGTACAACCGGAAGACGCGGCGCTTTCGCGTGCTGCCGGGCAAGGGGACCGAGACCTGGGTCCGCGGCGACGAACTGGTCGATGAGCCGCGCGACCTCGCGCATGGCGAACAGATCACGATCGGTGACACCGTACTTCGCTTCGTCGCGTTCTGCGACGATACGTTCGACTGGCTGGAGAGTGATCCCGCGTGAGCGAGACATCCAAACGATTCTACGGGCAGCAGGCGCTCGGGAGCGCGGCAGCGGCAGGAGGATCAGTTCGTTGCACGGGGCAATTCCGCGCACGAGCCCTATCTCGTCGTAGTCGCCGACGGCATGGGTGGGCACAGCGGCGGCGACGTCGCGAGTGACCTTGCGGTCGAGACCTTCATTGCCGTCTATGACCGCTCGAAGCAGCCGCATCCTCCGGCGCGATTGCGCGAGGCGCTGGACGCTGCCAACCGCGCCCTGATCGCCGCCGCTGCCAAGCGGCCCGAGCTCGAGGGCATGGGCACCACGCTCCTCGCCGTGGCGCGCACCGCGCTTGGCCTGTTCTACATCAGCGTCGGCGATAGCCCCTTGTGGCAGGTCGACGCGAACGGCTCGAGCGGCTCAACGCCGACCATTCGATGCGCGGAACGCTGCGCGAAATGGTCCGCCAGGGCGAGATAACGCCCGAGACGGCCGCGCGTCACCCCGCGCCGCAACCAGCTCCAATCGGCGCTCGGCGACCCCGACCTCGAACTGATTGACTGCTCGGAATCGCCGCTCGCGCTGGGCGACGCGCCCATGCTGCTGCTGGCCACCGATGGGATCGAATCGCTCGAAGAGAGCGAGATCCTGGAGGTTATCGAGGCGGGGCGCGGCGATGCCGAAGCGATCGTGGCGGCGCTGCTCGAGGCGATCGCGGCGAAGCAGCTGCCGCGCCAGGATAATACCACGATCTACGTCTGGTACCCGAGCAGCGGCGGCCGCGCCGCCGCAGCTCCCGCGCCGCAGCGGCAAGCGAGGCTTCAATCCAAGGCGGTATGGGGCAGCGCAGGCGCGATCGCACTCGCCGCGATGGTGACGGGGCTATTACGGTGCCGGTGTGTTCGGCGGGTGGCAGGGCGGGCAGGCGGACCTGGGCAACAGTGTCAAGCCGACGCCGACTCCAAGGCGCAGCTCAATATCCGCGCCCCCCGCCGGCCTCGCCATTGCCATCCCCGCCTCCAGTGGCGGCACCTGCAACGTCCATGCCCACGCCCGCGCCCACGCCCGCGCCCGCGCCCGCGCCGCCTAAGCTTACTCCGACTCCGACGCCGACCCCAACACCGACACCGACACCGACCCCTACTCCGAGCCAAACACCGCAGCCTACTTCGACTCCAACGCCCATCGGGGTGTCGGCCCGCGAAATTCCCGGGCAGGGCTCGACAGGGCGGTGCAGAATAGCACAAGCTCCATTCTCGCGCTTCCGGAAAATGAGGATCACACGCCGGTCCATCGGTAGAATAGATAAAGACGCAACTGGGGGTTTAAATGGCCAGACTGCCGAACCGGGCGATTATCGACCCTACAAGATCGCGGATCAGATCACTGGCGACGGCGAGACGCGCGGCAGTAGCGGACAGTTCGGCATGGTCTATTTCGCCAAGCCTGTCCGAGGGCTCGGTCAGCCGGTGGCGATCAAGGAGTTCTTTCCAACGAATCTAGTGCGCCGCGGGCGAGGCAATGCGGTCCAGCCGCATGATAATGCCAGTCGCAAGCTGTTCGAAACGGGCAAGGCGGAATTTGAGCGCGAAGCTGAAATCGTTGACGCGCTCAATCATCCCAACATCGTCAAGATTCTGGGATTCGTCGAGAAAAACGGCACCGCCTACATCATCTCCGAATGGCTTGACGAGAATCTGTCCGAAAAGGTGGGCAAGCGCGGGTCCGAAAAATTCTCGCCTTTCTCGGTCGATAAGATGCCGGCCATTCCTGGATCAGCTGTTGGACGGTCTCGAGCGTATCCACTCGGCCTCGGTGCTGCACCGGGACATCAAGCCCGGCAATATAATGTTCCGCGACAAGGACACCCCGGTCTTCATCGATTCTCGGCGCGGCCCGCCAGTTCACCGCCGCGGCGACGCAGCAGCTTACCGCTATCCTGACCTCCGGCTACGCGCCCTACGAGCAATATGTGCTGAGCGATGATGAACTGGGCGACGATTCGCCGATCTCACCCCAGAAATGATCGCGAACCTACCCAAGCAAGGGCCGTGGAGCGACATCTATGCGCTTGCCGCAACCTGCCATTTCGCGCTGACCGGAGACACTCCCCGGTCAACGCGCTCATGCGCAAGTACCACGGAAGGTCCTACCCGCCCTCTCGAGACCCGGGTTGCGGGCGAGCCCACCAGCGAGGCCGAGCGCACCGAGTGGCGGCACTTCCTGCGGCAAATCGACCGCGCGCTTCAGGTGGAGCCCAGGAACCGGTTCCAATCGGCGCGAGAGTGGCGCGACGCGATCGAGAACGTGGGGATCGATACCACGCCGCCGCCGCCACCCGGCCGCCGCCACCGCCGCCGCCGGGCGACAAAGCGCTTCCCTGGATTGTCGGCGGGCTCCTGGCGGCAGGCGCCGTCGCTGGAATCGTGGCGAGCAACCAACCAACGCGCTATGCCGAAAACACCGCCGATGTGGTTAACGAGTACGCGCCGACAATGCCAGCGAGGAAATGACGAACGTCGTCGTCACCGCGGAAAATGTTTCGATGGAGACCAACGTAACGGATCCCCTGATCGACAACTCCTCAGCCCGGGGCTCGTTGATCAGGCGAACGTGACCGAGCCGCCGGTTCAGATACCGACACACCGACACCCACTCCGACGCCGACACGCACACCCGTCGCTAACCCATCATGGTCTATATAAGAAACAAGTGCGGATCCAGCTACAACTACTATATTCAATACAAGGGTTCAGATGGTGACACTTACGGTGTCGGTCCCAAGGCAATTGCCGGCAATACTAATGGTTTTATTTCAAATGACGATGTGTCAATTTGGTCGATAAGCAGCGTAGTCCAGATTTATGCCTATACCGATGACCGGCAAAATACCATGAGCGGAAATAACGAATTTTGGTTTACGTCCGACCCTTCTGTTAAGTTTCCGGCGAGAGATTATTACATGAGCGTTGATTCAGATGGGGACTATAACATCTTTTTCTATTGCTGAGGCCGAGAAGGTCGCGACGCCGTGAAGATACGCTCCCGCGAGATCAACATTATCAGCATGTCCGCGCTGGACATGTTCTGCGCAGCCCTGGGCGCATTCATGTTTCTTGCGTTGCTGTCGATGCCCTTCGCTCCCAATCTGGGGCCTGAGGCGAAGGAGATTGAAAAGCTGCGTCAGGACAATCAGATCCTGCGTCAGCAGCTGGAAAAGGGCACCGCCGAACGCGACGGCCGCGCAGCCAGGAGCTAAAGAAAGCAATCGCGCAGCATGCGACCGACATCGCGATCGTGATCGATACGACCGGATCGATGCAAAAACTCGATCGACGGGCCTCAGGAGCGAGATCGGGAATCTCGCCAAAGTGTTGGGCCGCCTCACCGATCGCGCCCGGATCGCGATCATCTCGTACAAGGACAGCTTGGGGCCCTGCGCCGGGCGTGCAGTCGACGCAGGTGCTGCCGCTGACGCTGGCCGACGAGACGGGAGTCGAGCGGCTGCAGGCCTTTGCCAACGCGCTGACCGCGGGCCCGGGCGCCCGGGCAGCAGCCGATGTGCAACACCACCCCGGACGAGGACGTGTATGCCGGCATGAGGGCGGCGACCGAGCTGCAATGGACCGCCGAACCAGGCAAACGCTTCATCATCGTGATCGGCGACAACCCCGCGCATCCAGGCGAAGGCGAACCGGCACAGCAGCTCGCGCGCGACTGGGGCGCCAAGGGTTCGCACCTCTCGACGCTGCGGATCGAAAACCCGGTCGCCCTGCCGGGCACGGCGAATTCTACGAGTTCGATCGCGAGGAGCGGCAACGGAACGGCGTTGCTGCCGGGCAGCTCGTTCGCGCTGTCGATCCTCTCAGCATGACGCAGAAATAGCAGTCGGAGGTTGGTGGAATGAAAAATACTAGGCCAAATGGGCTGAGCGGACATGCGATATTCGGTCGCGACCGGCTGTTCACCCTGGGTCTCGGCCTGCTGATCGGGTGGCGGTAATCGCGGTGGGCGGATTGCTGCTGCCGATCGACAGTCCGGCCGCCGTCGTGCTGTTCGATCATCGCGCTCGCGCGGTGCCGCCTTTTCCCCCTGACCGTCAGCTGCATCGAATGGCTGGTCGCCGGTCTCGGCATCGCGACCTGCTGCACCGTTGGCAGTGCGGGCGCCGCGAGGAGCGCCAGCTCGCGCTCGGGCTGCTTCCCGAGGATCCGGAAGCGATGCTCGATTCGCGGCAGATCAGCGGATTTGCGCGCACCATCAAGGCGACGGGCGACGACGGGCACTATCTTCAGCGGGTGCTGCTGCGCACGATCTGGCAGTTCCAGAGCACGCATTCGATCGCCCAGGCCTCGCAGATCATGAACACCACGTTGGAACTCGCGCAGCACGAACTCGACCTGCGGTACAATCTGCTGCGCTACATCACCTGGGCGCTGCCGAGCATCGGGTTCTCGGTACGGTCTGGGGCCTGTCACGCGGGCTTGCGGGTGTCAGCGGGCTCGATCCGCGCGATCCCGCCAAGTTCCAGGAGGGCGCTGCACGCGACGATCGGCGATCTCAGCTTGGCCTTCAACACGACGATGATCGCGCTGATCCTGTCGAGCCTGCTCGTTCTGCTCATGCATCTGGTGCAGGAGGCCGAGGAGCACACGTTGAACAGGGTCGGGCAATATTGCATCGATAACCTGATTAACAAGCTCTACGTGCCGGCCGCCAAATGATCGGGGTTTTAGGTCCCCGGGCGCCCCTTGCCTCTCGCGCGCCCACCGCCGCCACCGCCAGTGGGACGGGGGAGTCCGCCCTGTGCCCCCGGGAGGCTACCGTTATAGCCCGCGTCGTGCGCGCCGCTGGTTCCCGCTTCGCGCGCCTTGCGGCTGGCTTCGGCGATGTCGTGCGCGCTGGACGAGCTTCCGTCGGCGAAGCGCTGCGATCAGCGCCGCGGGCGGCGTCGCGCATCTCCCCTGCCTTTTGATCTTCCGAGCGACGATCATGCTCGCGGCCGTCCCGGCCGTCGCCACCACGCCATCCTGCGCCCAGGCCGTCGCGGGCGTGAGCGTCGCCATGGCCAGTCCGGCAAGCAAGATAGGTCTAGCCTTCATTCCGGGCGTTCCCTCAGCCTCGCGAGAATTGCATGACCGGTATTCAGCCGCGCGGCAAGTGGATAGCGCTGGGCGGGGCTGTGCTTCTCGCCGCAGGCGGGCTGGGAGGCGCGATCGTCGGAGGCGCCTTTGACGGGACTGCGACGGGGGAAGGAGGTTCAAGCGGCAGCGCTGCGCCATCGCCCGCCCCCAGCGATAGCGGCGGCGCCGATGTGGCGGCGGCAAAGGCAAGGTGCGCCGAATTGGCCTCTGATCCCAACGATCCCGGCCGCGCGGCAAAGCCGGTGCCCGACGACCAGATGGTGCCTATCCAAGCGATCGCCGCGTGCGAGGCGGCGGTCCGGCTCGATCCCGACGATGCGCAACTGCGTTTCGAGGTTGGGCGCGCATATTGGCTGGCGCGGCGTAACGCCGAAGCAGTCGAGCAATTCGCCACCGCATCGGACCTGGGCTATCGGGTGGCCGACAAGTTCCTGGGCGATGCCTATTTTTTCGGACGCGGATTGCCGCCCGGCGAGGAGAGAAACTTCCGGGCCGCGCTGGACTGGTATAAAAGCGCGCGCGATGCGGGCTATGCCGGGGCGGGCGACTTGGTCGAGATTGCCGCAGAGACGATTCGCAGGAATACGTTCGACCCCTCGCAGTTTCAAAACGGCGAGCTCATGAAGCTGGCCTATGAAGGGCGGCTCGAAGACGCTTCGTCCCCCATAGCGCTCGCCTTCTATTTACAGGGCGTGGTGTCACGCCTCGACGACGAGCAGACCGTGTTCATGGATCCGAAGTGCAAGCCGCTGCTCAACATCATAGGCAATTTCGTGATCGAGAACGGGCAGATTCTCGCGATTGCCAAGGTACTCGCCGAAAAGAAGGACGGGCTGACAGCGGGAATCGATTTCCTGGCTGGCAGCATCTATCGCGACCAAGGCAGCCGCGATGGCGTGATTCTTTGGGACGAGGACCATTATGGGTGCGATAGCGCGGTGACCAAGCAGATCGTCAACAACATCATGGTGACACTCAAAGATTTTCGTTGAGGGATCATCGTGGCGCGTCGATCAAATGCATCGTGCCATAGCTCGCTGTCCGGCGAAGTTCGAGACGTGGACTGTTATCTGGAGTGAAAGGCCGGTGTTGTGCGTCCGAGGTGCCCCCCGGCAATCGGGCGGGATTGGACGCATTCTTTCGGCTACATAATAGCCTTATTAATCGGCTTCCTCGTCAGGCGCTGCCAATGCAGCATGGCTTACACCCAGCGACCGGGCCAACTCGTATAGCGTGATCACAGTCGTGCTGTGCCGGCCACGTTCAAGATGCCAACGGTGGGGCAAATTTCCGTGATCGTCCTTTGTCGGTGCCTCGTGAACCGGGCGCCCGACGGCGAAACGTCGCTAAGCCATTGAAATAATGGTGCTGCCGGTGAGGATTGAACTCACGACCTCAGCCTTACCAAGGATGCGCTCTACCACTGAGCTACGGCAGCATACCGGCCTCGCGGCGGGAGGGGCCTATGTGCAGGGGGGCGGCCGATTGTCAAGGCGAGGCTGGGCGGTTTATCGGGGGGCATGAGCGATGCCGACAGACAGGCACGGCTGGCCGAAGCGCTGCGCGCCAATTTGAGGAAGCGCAAGGCGCAGGCGCGAGAGACTCAAGATGCCGAAAGCCCCGCGCGCGACGAGGAACGGGACGCGGAGCCACCGGCCGATCGTCCCTGATCCCGGCCGGCCCCCGCGCGTTATTTCTTCTTCGCCGCGGGCTTCTTCGCCGCCGGCTTCTTCTTGGGCGCGGGCTTCTTCTTGCCCTTGCCCTTCGCCGGGCCCGCGGCGGCGCGCGCGTCGATCAGCTGCGCGGCCTCCTCGAGCGTCAGCGCCTCCTTGTCGAGCGATTTGGGCAGCGTCGCATTGGTCTCGCCGTCGGTGACATAGGCGCCGTAACGGCCCTCCATCAGCCTGATCTCGGCCTCGGTGCGCGGATGAGCCCCGAGGACCTTGAGCGGCGCCTGGCTGCCGCGCGCGGGGCGCCCGGCGTTGGCAGCGGCCTCGGCGAGCTTGACCACCGCGGCGTTCATGCCCGTCTCGAACACCTCCATCGTCCCGCCCAGCCGGGCATATTTGCCGTCGTGCGCGAGATAGGGGCCGTAGCGGCCGATCGAGGCGGTGATCGGCTTGCCGGTCTCGGGATGGTCGCCGATCGTGCGCGGGAGCCTGAGCAGCTTGAGCGCGAGATCGAGATCCATCTCGACGTCCTTGGGAATCGAGGCGCGCGCCGCCTCCTTGCCCTCGCCAAGCTGGATATAGGGGCCGAACCGCCCGATCTTGCGCTCGACCGGCAGCCCGGTGTCGGGATCGTTGCCGAGCACTTCCTGCCCGCCGTCCTCGCCTTCGGCCCCGCCCGGCTGGCCGAAGCGGCGGGTGAACTTGCACTCGGGATAGTTGGAGCAGGCGACGAACGCGCCGAACCGGCCGCCGCGCAGCGCCAGGCCGCCCCGTGCCGCAAAGAGGGCACAGCCGCGGATCGCTGCCGTCGGCCTTGGGCGGGAAGAGATAGGGTTCGAGGAACGCATCGAGCGCGACGGTGATGTCCGAAGGCTTCAATTCCATCACCTCGTCGGTGCGCGGCTTGAAGTCCTTCCAGAACGCCTCGAGCACCGCCTGCCACAAGGCGCGCCCGCCCGAGACCTCGTCGAGCTCGTCCTCCAGTTCGGCGGTGAAGTCGTAATTGACGTATTTCTGGAAGAAGCGCTCGAGGAAGGCGGTCAACAGCCGCCCGCTCTCCTCGGCGAAGAAGCGGTTCTTCTCGACGCGGACATAGGCGCGGTCCTTGAGCACCTGGATGATCGAAGCATAGGTCGAGGGGCGGCCGATCCCCAGTTCCTCGAGCCGTTTGACCAGTGACGCCTCGGAGAAGCGCGGCGGCGGCTGGGTGAAATGCTGCTCGGCGACGACTGCCTTTTTCGCGGGCGTGTCGCCCTGGCTGAGCTTGGGAAGACGGCGCGATTCCTCATCCTCGAAATCGTCGCGGCCTTCTCGTAGAGTGCGAGATAGCCGGGGAAGAGCACCACCTGCCCGGTCGCGCGCAGCCCGTGCTGGCCGGTCGCGTCCTCGAGATCGATCGTCGTGCGCTCCATCCGCGCGCTTGCCATCTGGCTCGCCAGCGCGCGCTTCCAGATCAGCTCGTAGAGCCGCGCGTGATCGCCCGAGCCCAGCTTGTCCTTGGTGAAATCGGTCGGGCGGATCGCCTCGTGCGCTTCCTGCGCGTTCTTGGCCTTGGTGGTGTAGAGCCGCGGCTTCTCCGGCACGTAATGGCCGTCGTAGCGCGTCACCACCGCCTTGCGCGCTTCCTGGATCGCCGCGCCGTCCATCTGGACTCCGTCGGTGCGCATATAGGTGATCGCGCCGTCCTCGTAGAGCCCCTGCGCGATCCGCATCGTGTGGCTGGCGGAGATGCCGAGCTTGCGCGCGGCCTCCTGCTGGAGCGTCGAGGTGGTGAAGGGCGGCGGCGGGTTGCGCCCGGCGGGCTTGGTCTCGACCGAGACCACCGAGAAGCGGCCCTGCTCGACCGCCTGCTTCGCCGCCGCCGCGCTGCCGCCGTCGCCGATCGACAGCCGATCGAGCTTGGCGCCCTTCCACTTGACCATCCGCGCCTGGAACGGGGTGCCGTCCTGCTCGAGCTCGGCGATCACCGACCAATATTCCTGCGCGGTGAAGCTTTCGATCTCGCGCTCGCGATCGACGATGATGCGCAGCGCGACCGACTGGACGCGCCCCGCCGACTTGGCCCCCGGCAGCTTGCGCCACAGACCGGCGAGAGCGTGAACCCGACCAGATAGTCGAGCGCGCGCCGCGCGCGATAGGCATCGATCAGATCGGCATCCAGCTCACGCGGGTGCTGCATCGCGTGAAGCACCGCGGGCTTGGTGATCGCGTTGAAGGTGACGCGCTCGACTTCCCTGGGCAGCGCCTTCTTGGCGCGCAGCACTTCCTGGACGTGCCACGAGATCGCCTCGCCCTCGCGATCGGGATCGGTCGCGAGGATCAGCCGGTCGGCGGTCTTGGCGAGATCGGTGATTGCGCGGAGCTGCTTGGCCTTGTCGGCATAGGGCTCCCATTCCATCGCGAAATCATGGTCGGGGTCGACCGATCCGTCGCGCGCCGGCAAGTCGCGCACGTGCCCGTAGGACGCCAGGACCCGATAGTCCTTGCCCAGATATTTCTCGATGGTCTTCGCCTTGGCAGGCGATTCTACGATGACAGCTGCATGGAATTGGTGTCGATCCTCGCGTGTACGTGCGTACGAGGGTGGTGGGGCCTCGCGGCGATCCGTCAAGGGGCGCGCGCTGGAAGCGCCCCGCGAAGGCTGGCATAGACGCGGCGATGGCGCCTATCCACCCCCAGCTCGCCCAGGCCTTCGCGCTCGCCCAGGCCGGCCGCCTGCCCGAGGCGCTGGCGATCATCGACCAGCGCGCGGCGCTGGGGGATGCGACGCGCTGTTCACGCTGGCGGACGTGCATTGGCGTGGGCAGATGGTGCCGCGCGACTTCGCGCGTGCGCAGGCGCTGTTCGGGCGGGCCTCGGCCGCGGGCCACCCGATCGCGATCCGCGCCTATACCAATCTGCTCGCGCACGGCGCCGTTTCCCCTCGCGATTGGCCGCGCGCGATCGCGCGGCTGCGCGTCGAGGCGCTTCAGGACACGCGGCGCGCGCACATGCTTCGGCTGATCGAGGCGATGGACCTGACCGAGGTGGGCGACCCGCGATCGCTGCCCGACCCGAGCGGCTGAGCGAGTCGCCCGACGTCGTGCGGATCCCGCGGCTGTTCACGCCCGACGAATGCGATTTCCTGATGCTGGTCGCCGAGCCGACCTTCGAACCGTCGCTGGTCGGGCGGCGAGTCGGGCCGCGACTATCGCGATCCGGATGCGCACCTCGGACGGCGCGCCGATGCACTGGCTGATCGAGGATCCGGCGATCCACGCGCTCAACCGCCGCCTCGCCGCCGCGAGCGGGACGCGCGTCGAGCAGGGCGAGCCGCTACTGATCCTGCGCTATCGCCCCGGCCAGCAATATCGCCCGCACTTGCGACGCGCTTCCGGGCGTCGCCAACCAGCGCTTTCGCACCGCGTTGGTCTATCTCAACACCGACTACGAGGGCGGCGGAGACCGCGTTCGTCAAGACGGGCCTCACGATCAAGGGCGCGAAGGGCGATGCGATCGTCTTCGGCACACACCCTCCCCGGCGGGCCGCACCGATCCGATGGTCCGAGCATGCCGGGCTGCCGGTGGACGCGCGGCACCAAATATCTCGCCAGCCGCTGGATCCGCGAGCGCCGGCACGCGCCCGACGTGTCGACCGCTTAGCCGGTTGCTAGGGAATTTGGGCTACCCCCGGCGGCGGGCGGGCTAGGGGCCGGGGGCATGCGATGGACGCTGATTGCGATGCTGCTGCTGCTGACGGGGGCGGATGTGCGGGTTGACCCGGAACACCGATCGGAGCGGCGCGATGACCACCAAGTTCGGCGAGGGCTCGATCACCTGGGGCATTCCCGCCAACGGGCGGAATTCTCAGTGCCGCGCTATCTCCCTGCCTGGGCGCCGATGTACCCGGGCGCGGAGGTGCGCGGCAAGCTGGTGCAGCGCGACGCCAAGGGGGTGATCGGCCGCGGGACCGACCTGGAGACCCAAGATCCGATCGGCAAGGTCGGCGATTTCTATGCCGCCGCGATCGCACACGAGGGCCGGACCCTGGTGTCACAGAGCCGCGCGGAGACCGTCGCGACGTTCACGCTCGCGCCGGTCAACCGCTACAATAATTCGATCGTGATCCGCACGCTGACCGCGGGGCAACCGCCCAAGGTGACGGTCGCGATCGCGGTTTCGACCGACCCGGTAATCACCGCCGGCTGACGCGCCCACCCGCGTGACGCTCGAGCCTGCCCGCCAGTTCGAGTTCGAGCAGCACCATCTGCACCACCGCCGGCGCGAGCCCTGCCTGGCGGATAAGCTCGTCGGCCGCTACGGGCACGGGCCCGAGCAGCGCGGTCACGGCGCGGCGCTCGGCATCGCCGGCATCAGCCGGAGGTTCGGCGCCATAGCCCGCGTCCGGCGATCGCACCGCGCGCGGGTCGATCGGGCGGACCGCCTCAAGGATGTCGTCGACGCTCTGCACCAGCGTCGCTCCCTCGCGGAACAGCAGGTTTGCAGCCCTGCGCGCGCGGATCGAGCGGCGAGCCGGGCACCGCCATCACCTCGCGCCCCGCCTCGGCGGCGATCCGCGCGGTGATCAGCGATCCCGAGCGCGGCGCCGCCTCGACCACCACCGTGCCGAGCGCGAGCCCCGCGATGATCCGGTTGCGCGAGGGGAAGAAGGCGCGCGAGCGGGCTCGGTCCCCGCGGCTGCCTGGCGATCAGCAGGCCCTGGTTCGCGATGCGCTCCTGCAATTCGGCATTCTCGGCGGGAAGGCGAGGTCGATCCCGCTCGCGATCACCGCGATCGTGCCGGCTGCCGATCGATCCGACATGCGCCGCGGTGTCGATCCCGCGCGCGAGCCCCGAGACCACCACCGCGCCCGCCTCGCCCAGCCCCAGCGCGAGGCTGGCGCGCGAAATCGGCACGCCGCCGCCGAGGCGTTGCGCGCCACCGACCATCGCGATCGCGGTCCGTTCGGCGAGTTCGATCCGCCCGCGAACGATCAGCGCGGGCGGCGCGGTTTCGAGCTCGGCGAGCAGCGGAGGATAGGCGGCGTCGCCCAGGAGACATAACGCGCGCCGAGCCGCTCGACCGCGGCGATCTCGCGCCGCACCGCCCCCGCATCGGCGATCGCCGGCGCGCGCCCGCCGCCGCGCGCCGCGAGCATCGGCAGCGCCTCGAGCGCCGCCTCGGCGCCGCCGAAGCGCGCGATCAGCTGGGCATAGGCGACGGACCGATATTTGCCGATCGGATAAGCCTCAGCCGCGCCTCGCGCGGGTCAGCCATTCCTGTCGCCGACGCGCGGCTCGGTCCCGCTCAGCAGCCTGTCGATATTGGCGCGATTGCTTCCACACCACGATCAGCGCCAGCGCGAGCAGCAGCTGCACGAGGTCCGATCGGCCGAAATGAGCGGCGCTGACCGGCGCGCTCATCGAGGCGGTCATCCCCGCGAGCGACGAGATGCGCAGCCGCCGCGAGCAGCGCGAGCCACACCGCCGCATAGACCAGCCCCGCCGGGCCAATGCAGCGCGAGCACACCCCCATCAGCGTCGGCCACGCCCTTGCCCGCCGCGAAACCGCAGCCACACGGGGTAGCAATGGCCGAGGAAGGCGCCGAGCGCGCCGAGCATCGCGGTGCCCGGGAACAGCGCGGCGGCGATCAGCACCGCCGCCGCGCCCATTGCGACATCGAGACACCAGAGTCGCCGCCGCCAGCCCCTTGCGGCCGGTGCGCAGCACGTTGGTGGCGCCGATGTGCCCGAACCGATGCTGCGCAGGTCGCCCCGCGCCCGCCAGCCGCGTGAGCAGCAGTCCGAACGGGATCGAGCCGAGCCCATAGCCGAGCAGCAACGCGCCCGCGGCGCCGAGCCAGACGATTTCGGTTTGCACGGCCATCCCCCTGACCGCGCGATAATAGTCGCTCCGCGCGGGCCGCGCAAACCCCATGGATCATGGGATGCCGGCGAACCGGCAGCCCGGGACCCGCCGGGCGGTTGACGCGAATCGGGCGCGGGGCCCATCCCGGCGCCGATGGACCGACCGCCGCCCCATCCTGTTCTTCGACTCGGGCGTCGGCGGATTGTCCGTGCTCGCGCCGACCGCGGCGCTGCTGCCACGCGCGCCTTTGATCTATGTCGCCGATTCGGCGGGTTTCCCCTATGGCACGCGCGGCGAAGCGGAGATCGCCGCGCGCGTCCCCGCGCTGCTGGGGCGGCTCGGCCGAACGCTATGATCCGCGGCTGATCGTGATCGCCTGCAACACCGCTTCGACGATCGCGCTCGCCGCGGTGCGCGCCGCGCTCGACGTGCCGATCGTCGGCACCGTCCCGGCGATCAAGCCCGCCGCGGCGCTGAGCAAGACCCGCGTGATCGGCGTGCTCGGCACCGACGCCACGGTGCGCCAGCCCTATGTCGACCATCTCGCGGCACGCTTCGCCGCCGATTGCATCGTGCTGCGCCACGGATCTGCCGAGCTGGTCGACCTCGCCGAATCCATGCTGGGCGGCGCCGAGCCCTTCGCCCGAACGGTTGCGCGCGGTGCTCGACGGGCTGTTCGGCCAGCCCGACGGCGCGCGCATCGACGTGATCGTCAATGCCTGCACCCATTTCCCGCTGCTCGAATCGCGGCTGGCCGCGGCCGCGCCGCACCCGGTGCGCTTCGTCGACGGCGGGGCGGGGATCGCGCGTCGCGTCGCGCATCTCACGGCGGGGCAATCCTGGCCCGAGTCGCCGGCGGCGGGCCGCGCGATCTTCACGGCGCGCGATTCGCGCACCGACGCCTTGGCGCCGGCGCTCGCCCGCCATGGTTTGCCGGTGATCGAGTCGCTGTGAGGCTTCAGGCGTGAAGCGAAGGGCGGATCACCGCAACCTCGCGCGCCATCGACGAATAGCGGTCCGCCATCTCGAGATGGATGCGACGCGCCATCTGATCGTCGCAGCGCCTGGCGCTCTCGCGCTCCTGCTGCTCGCGTCGGCTGTAATAGTCATAGTCCCGGCTGGTCATCGCGCCGCTCCGTGGTCGCAAGCGGGAGCACTGGTCTCTCAGCCGCAGGCCGCTTGGAATGCCGAGTCGCCCGCGATGGCCAATCCGTAGCATCGCCGCGCCCCACGCGCGATTCATCTGGACCATGCGGACCATGATTTGCGACCATTCGTGCCGCTTTCGGATCAACCCGTTTGGCGGGCGCCACTTCATTACGGACCCGTGCCCGCTGGAAATACCGAATCTTTGCCGCTAGAGAGCGTGCCCATGGGAAGTCAGCAAAGCGCCGCGGTCGATTACGCGCGGGTGTTCACGCAAGCGATCGACCGGCTCCACGCCGAGGGACGCTATCGCGTGTTCATCGACATCCTGCGCAACAAAGGCGCCTATCCCAACGCGCGCTGCCTGGCGGGGCATAACGGGCCGCAGCCGATCACCGTGTGGTGTTCGAACGACTATCTTGCGATGGGGCAGCACCCGAGCGTGATCGCGGCGATGGAGGAGGCGCTCCACGACGTCGGCGCCGGATCGGGCGGCACGCGCAATATCGGCGGCAACACCCATTATCACGTCGATCTCGAGAACGAGCTCGCCGACCTCCACGGCAAGCAGGGCGCCTTGCTGTTCACCTCGGGCTATGTCTCGAACGAGGCGACGCTGGCGACGCTGGCGAAGATCCTGCCGGGCTGCGTGATCTTCTCGGACGCGCTCAACCACGCCTCGATGATCGCGGGGATCCGCAATTCGGGATGCGAGAAGCGCGTCTTCCGCCACAACGACCTCGGCCATCTCGAGGAGCTGCTCGCCGCCGAGGACCCCGCGCTCCCCAAGCTGATCGCGTTCGAAAGCGTCTATTCGATGGACGCCGACGTCGCGCCGATCGCCGCGATCTGCGACCTGGCGGACAAGTACAACGCGCTGACCTATTGCGACGAGGTCCATGCGGTCGGCATGTATGGCGCGCGCGGCGGGGGCATCTCCGAGCGCGACGGCGTGGCGGACCGGCTGACGCTCATCGAGGGCACGCTCGGCAAGGCGTTCGGGGTGATGGGCGGCTATATCGCCGCGGACCGGATGATCATCGACGTGATCCGCAGCTATGCGCCGGGGTTCATCTTCACCACCAGCCTGGCGCCGGTGCTCGTCGCGGGCGCGCTGGCGAGCGTGCGGCACCTCAAGGCCTCGAGCGCGGAGCGCGAACGCCAGCAGGTCGCCGCCGCGCGGCTCAAGGCGATGCTCGCCGACGCCGGGCTGCCGGTGATGCCCTCGACCACGCATATCGTGCCGGTGATGGTCGGCGATCCGGTCAAGGCCAAGAAGATCAGCGACATGCTGCTCGCCGAGTTCGGCATCTACGTCCAGCCGATCAATTATCCGACGGTGCCGCGCGGCTCCGAGCGCCTCCGCTTCACCCCCGGCCCCGCGCACGACGAGGCGATGATGCGCGAGCTGACCCGGGCGCTGGTGACGATCTGGCAACGGCTGGAGCTGCGGCTGGCGGCGTGAGCGCCGATCAGTCGATGGCAATCGTGCCCGAGAGCCCGGGAATTTCCATCGCATCGCCGAACGGGACGATCTGCGCCGGACCGTAGCGGTTGCCCGAATCCTCGAGGCGGAAGCAGTGCGTGACGCTGCGCACGCTATCCACCACCCAATAGGTCGGGATGCCGACCGAGGCATATTCCTCGCGTTTCTCGCCGAGATCGCGCGCATGCGTCGTCTCGGCGATCTCCACCGCGAGCAGGACTTGCGACCCGCTGAGGATTTTTACGGGGGATGCGTCGGGTCTGACGACGACGATGTCGAAAGCGCGCACGGTGGTATCGTCGATCTTGATGACCACGTCGGTCCCGACGCGAGCGCCCGCCGCACGGCAGCGGAAATATCAGCGCCCCCACCCGCAGGTTGAGTTCGCCGTGCGTCCATTCGGCCGGCGTCATCTTCTCGATTTCCCCCCGGACGAGTTCGGCGCGCATGTCCTCGAACGCGCCGAGCTCGAGCATCCGCAGGAAATCGTCCGCCGTGAAGGGTACGGCGTGACTGGCTCGGGCAACGCGGGTCTGCTCGTTCACGGCGCCAATCTACGCCAAACGACGCGGCTCCGCGACCCCCTATGCCTTGCTGAGCACCCCGCTCCACGCATAGCCGCGCAGCAGCGGGGTGAACGCGAGGCTCAGCCCCTGCTCCTCGGCGACGCGCCGGAGCACCGCGGGCAGCTCGCGCCGCGGAAAGACGTGGAAGTCATTGAGCGACTTGAAATGCAGCCTGCGCAGCACGCCCGGCAGCCGCTCGTACTGGCCGAAATCGACGATATGCAGGCTCCCCCCCGGCGCAAGGCACGCGGCGCCTTGCTGGATCGCGTCCTGCCACGGCGGGATCATCGACAGCGTATAGCTCATGAACACCCGGTCGACCTGCGGCAGCCCGAACAGCGCCTGGGTGTCGAAAGCGCCTGCGTCGCCCTGCGCGAGCGTGATCCGGCCCGCGAGGCCGTGCCGCGCGACCGATTTGCGCGCGGTCTCGAGCATCGCTTCGCTGATGTCGAAGCCGTAGAAGCGCGCATCGGGCCAGCGCCGGGCGGCGACGATCAGGTTGCGCGCGGTGCCGCAGCCGACCTCGAGCACCGATCCGCCCGGCGGCGGCGCCAGCGCGCGGACCAGCCGATCGCGCCCGAACAGATAGAATTTGCGCGTGAAATCGTAGAAGTGACGATGGACCGCATAGACCTTGTCCATCGCACGCTTCTGATCCGCGCCCGTCGCGCGGCCGTCGGGCGGGCTCATGCGTGCGGCTTCAGCGTCCAAAGATAGGTCGCGCCATAGACCGACGAGCGGTCGCGCCGCGACCAGTCGTCGAGCTGCGCCTGGGGGGCGGATTGCCACTGGCCCATGATCGTCTCGGGGATGTGCCCCTCGACGACGTCGGGGATCGCCGCGGTGCGATAGAGCACGCGCGCGCCGGGCCTGGCGGTGCGGGTGATCTCCGACCAGAGGTTGGTGAGCTGCTCGTCGGTCATCCAATCCTGCGCGTCGAGCAATATGTAGCGATCGAGCGATTGCGCCGGCATCGACGCCAGATAGTCGATCATGTTGGCGTGGCGCACCTCGACCCGGTCGGCGCGCGCCACCACGTCCTGATATCTGGCAGCCTGGAGATAGGGCGGCAGCGGCGCCGCCGGGCCCGCGCCATAGCCGCGCCCGAACGCCTGCCACGCGAAATAATTCTCCGAGAAGTCGAAATCGCACGACAGCTTCTCGAGCCGGCTCCTGAGCGAGCCGATGATACCCCGGTTATCGTCGGCGGCGAGCAGGTCGTATTGCACCGGCGGGATGCCGAAGCCGAACAGCGCCGCGGGCTGGTTGACCAGCCAGCGGAAGAATCTTTTGTCGAAGATCGGCGCGAACTGCGTCTCGAAGAAGGCGCGCTGCTCGGCGCGGTTCTTCGATTTCAGAATGTCCTTGGGATCGACGCCATAGGCCTTCGCCATCCAGTGGACGAAGCCGATCAGCCGGCCGAGCAGCCCCTTGCGATAGAAGCCGCTGGCGAAGCCGTAGATGCGGCGCCGGCCAGTCGGGTCGCGGCCCTCCCAATAGTCGCGCGAGGCCTGGTCGAGGTGCGGGCGGATGTGGCGCTTGTACGCCTCGACATTCTCGCGCCGGTCGGCCTGGCCGAAGAAGCGGTGGAAAGCGGCATAGTCGGGCAGGTGCAGCGCGGCCTGCTGCTTGAGGTTGTTGAGCGCGATATGCGCCGGGTTGAGATCAACCGCGGTGATCTTGCGCGGGTTCGCGGTCAGATAGGAGAAGACGTTGCACCCGCCCGAGGCGATCGCGACGACGTGGCTGTCCGGCTCGATCGCCAGCGCTTCCATGTCGATGTCCGGGTCCTCCCAGATCTGGGCATAGACGAGGCCGCGGAAGGCGAAGGTGAAGGCGCGCTCCAATATGCCCTGCTTGGTGAGGTGCTCGTGACGGAGCACCGCGCCGCGCACGGCGCCGTTCTTCGGCGTCTTGGCAATCGAACCCATTCGTGACTCCTGGAGGCGGCGCTCGCAAATCGCGCAAGCCGAAGCGCGAGCGCCCTAATTCCCACTTGTGGCGAACCAGTGTTCCTCTTGTGGCAGGAGCCGCAGGAAATCAATCCCGTGCGATTCCGCCGGCTTCCGGCCAGTCGGTATCGCCGACGCGCTCGAGCACCATCCGGAAGAAGCGCCGTGGCGGCGCGCCCGCGCTCAGATAATCGCCGACCTCGGTCCAGGTCGCGGCCGCGAACGTGGCCGTGTAGCGGATCGTCGCCGGCCCGGCGGGAATCTCCCAGACATAGCCGGTGTCGGTCGGCGTGAACCTGAAGTCGCCGGAATGGCCCAGCGCGTGCGAACGCAGCGTATAGGCCTTCGCTCCAGGATCGTAGGACAGGACGCCGAAGGCGTGGAAGCCGATCGTGCCGTCGTCGCGATAGCCCTTGCCCTCCATCGCGATCAGCGTGCCGTCGAGGAACGGACCGATCCGCTCGGTCTGGGTGACGCGCTTCTCGCCCTCGCGCGTCTGGGTGACGGCGGGGCCGCGCCACACGCCCCGCATCCAGGCGAACTTCTTCATCGCATCCTGCTGCGCCGCGATCGATGCCGGATCGGCGTCCTGCGCCGGGGCGGGCGCGGCGAGCATCAACGCCGCGAGCAGCGCCACCACAGATCGAATCATGTCCTTGCTCCCTCGTGCGATTGCCTTGGCCGGGCGGCGTGTGGCAGCCTTGCGCCATGGCCTCCGCCCGTCCCGCGCTTGATCGCCGCTCGCCGCGCCCGGGCAAGCGCGGTTTCGCGAAGCGCGTCCGATCCTTCGTGAAGCGCGTGGACATGCTGCCGGGGTTTCCGGTGCTGTGGGTGGTCACCTTCGCGGCCGGGGTACTGATGATCGTCACCGGAGGGTTCAACACCGGCACGCTGCCGCTTGGCCAGCGGATCGGCTTCTGGGCGTTGCTGCTCGGGTGGAAATCGCTGCTGTGGCAGGCCTGGTTCGCGCTCATGGTGCGGCGGCACCGCGACTGGACGCGCGCGGTGCTGATCGGCGTGGTGGTGCTCAATCTGCCGCTGCCGCTCGAGATCGCCGGGGTGCTGACGATCCTCGGCATCGCGCCCGCGCTCGATCCGGTCCAGGTGTGGCGCGCCGCGCTGCTGATCAGCCTCGCGATCTTCCCGGCGATGTGGCTGATCGTGCGCCGGGTGCGCGGAAAGGATGCCGCGCCGCCGGTCGTGCCCGACGACGGGTTGCTCCACCGCGCGCGGACCGCGCCCGAGGCGCTGTGCGCGATCGAGGCGGAGGACCATTATTGCCGCGTCCGCCGCCGCGACGGCGGCGATGCGCTGATCCACTATCGCTTTGGCGACGCGCTGGGCGAGGTGGCCGGAATCCAGGGCATCCAAGTTCATCGCGGCGCCTGGGTGGCGGCCGATGCGGTGCTGGGCGCAGTGCGCGAAGGCCGGCGCTGGATGCTGCTGCTCGCCGACGGATCGAAGGTTCCGGTCAGCGCCACCCACCTGCCCCAGGTCCGCGCGCGCGGATGGCTGGTCGCGCCTGACCAGCGCACTCTAGCCAGCGCGCGCCTCCGGGGGTAGGGAGCGGCGCATGCCGCACCGCATCGCCATCGCCTCGGATCACGCCGCCTATGCCATGAAGGCCGAACTCGCCGACTGGCTGCGCGAGCAGGGCCATGACGTGCTCGATCTCGGCACCAACGGCCCGGAAAGCGTGGATTACCCCGATTACGGCTATCGGCTGGGCGCGGCGATCGCCGAGGGCGCCGCCGAGTTCGGGGTCGCGCTGTGCGGCTCCGGCGTCGGCATCTCGATCGCGGTCAATCGCGTGCCGCAGGCGCGCTGCGCGCTCGTCTCCGAACCGGTTTCGGCGCGGCTCGCGCGCAACCACAACGACGCCAACGTCATCGCGCTCGGCGCGCGGCTGATCGGGATCGAGATGGCCAAGGCGTGCGTCATGACCTTCCTCAACGCGACCTTCGACGGCGGCCGCCATGGCGCACGCGTCGACAAGCTCACCCACCCCGAAAGATTCCCCGCATGAGCACCAATCCCCAGACTCTCGACTCGGTCCAGCCGCAGGGCTTCTTCACGCGCGGTTTGGCCGACGCCGATCCGGCGGTGTTCGCCGGCGTCACGCACGAGCTCAATCGCGAGCGGCACCAGATCGAGCTGATCGCGAGCGAGAACATCGTCTCGAAGGCGGTGCTGGAGGCTCAAGGTTCGGTCTTCACCAACAAATATGCCGAGGGTTATCCGGGCAAGCGCTATTATCAGGGCTGCGCGCCTTCGGACGAGGTCGAGAGCCTTGCGATCGACCGCGCGAAGCGGATCTTCGGCTGCGGCTTCGCCAACGTCCAGCCGCATTCAGGGGCGCAGGCCAACGGCGCGGTGATGCTCGCTTTGGTCAAGCCCGGCGACACGATCATGGGGCTGAGCCTCGACGCCGGCGGCCACCTGACCCACGGCGCCAAGGCGGCGATGTCGGGCAAGTGGTTCAACGCGGTCCAGTACGGCGTCGATCCGAGCACGCATCTGATCGACTTCGATCAGGTCGAGCGACTCGCCAAGGAGCATCGCCCCAAGCTCATCATCACCGGCGGATCGGCCTATCCGCGGATCATCGATTTCGCCCGCTTCCGCGCGATCGCCGATGACGTCGGGGCGATCTTCATGGTCGACATGGCGCATTTCGCCGGCATCGTCGCCGGCGGGCTCCACCCCCACGCCGTTCGGCCACGCGCATGTCGTTACCACCACGACGCACAAGACGCTGCGCGGCCCGCGCGGCGGCATGGTGCTGACCGACGACGAGGCCATCGCCAGGAAGATCAACTCGGCGGTGTTCCCGGGCCTCCAGGGCGGCCCGCTGATGCACGTCATCGCCGCCAAGGCAGTCGCGTTCGGCGAGGCGCTCCGGCCCGATTTCAAGAGCTATATCGCCGCGGTGGTCGAGAACGCCAAGGTGCTGGCGGCGACGCTCAAGGAGCGCGGCGCGAACTTGGTCTCGGGGGGGACCGACACGCATCTCGCGCTGGTCGATCTCTCGCCGCTCGGCGTCACCGGCAAGGACGCCGACGAGGCGCTCGAGCGCGCCGCGATCACCTGCAACAAGAACGGCATCCCCAACGATCCCCTTCCCCCGATCAAGACCAGCGGCATCCGCGTCGGATCGCCGGCGGGCACGACGCGCGGATTCGGCCCCGCCGAGTTCCGCGAGATCGGCAACATGGTCGCCGACGTGCTCGAGGGGCTGCGCAGGAACGGCGAGGCCGGCGACGGCCAGGTCGAAGCCGCGGTCCGCGAGCGCGTCCGCGCGCTGTGCGAACGCTTCCCGATCTACCCGGCGCTTGATTTGATGCGCTCACGCGCATGCGGTGCCAGCCCGCTCCCCCACCCGGCCACCCAACGGCAGTGTATTCTATGGGTGGCCGGGTGGGGGAGCGGGCTGGCACCGCGATTCCGGCAGGAACAATAATGCGCTGCCCGTTCTGCGGAAACGAGGACTCGCAGGTCAAGGACAGCCGACCGACCGAGGACGGCGCCGCGATCCGCCGGCGCCGCCAGTGCGAGGCGTGCGCGGCACGCTTCACCACCTTCGAGCGCATCCAGCTGCGCGACCTGACCGTCATCAAGAGCCAGGATCGCCGCGAACCCTTCGAGCGCGACAAGCTCATCCGATCGGTGACGCTCGCCGCGCGCAAGCGCCCCGTCACCGCCGCGCAGATCGAGCGGCTCGTCTCGGGGATCCAGCGCCAGCTCGAGACGCTCGGCGACAGCGAAATCCCCTCGCAGCGGATCGGCGAGCTGGTGATGGAAGGGCTCAAGGGGCTCGATTCGGTCGCCTATATCCGCTTCGCGAGCGTCTATAAGGACTTCCGCGAGGCGCGTGACTTCGAGGAATTCGCCGGCAACGTGAGCGACGCGGGCAAGGC
>JBBCID010000002.1:0-103425 GCA_037200705.1 Sphingomonas sp.
GTGTTCAAGGGACTCACGCCGATCATCTACAACGGCCGCGAAGTCTGGCCGTTGGTCGAGGGCGGCAAGGGTGTCGCCGCCACCAATCACGCGAGCGCCGGCGCCTGGGCGGCGGCGGGCGGGATCGGGACGGTCTCGGCGGTCAACGCCGACAGCTATGACGCCGAAGGCAGGATCATCCCCCAGGTCTACAAGGCGCTGACGCGGCGCGAGCGCCACGAGGAGCTGATCCAATATGCGATCGAGGGCGCGGTCCAGCAGGTCAGGAAGGCGTTCGAGATCGCCGGCGGCAAGGGCGCGATCAACATCAACGTGCTGTGGGAGATGGGCGGCGCGCAGCGCGTGCTGACCGGGGTGCTCGAGCGGACGCGCGGCCTGGTCGCCGGCGTCACCTGCGGCGCGGGCATGCCCTACAAGCTCTCGGAGATCGCGGCTTCCTACGAGGTCAGCTACCTGCCGATCATCAGCTCGGCGCGCGCGTTCCGGGCATTGTGGAAGCGCGCCTATTCGAAGGCGCAGGAATGGCTTTCGGCGGTGGTCTATGAGGACCCGTGGCTCGCCGGCGGGCACAACGGCCTGTCGAATGCCGAGGACCCGCTCGTCCCCCAGGACCCCTATCCACGCGTCAAGGCGCTGCGCGAGACGATGCGCGAGGGTGGCATCCCCGATTCGGTGCCGATCGTGATGGCCGGTGGGGTCTGGTATCTGCGCGACTGGAACCACTGGATCGACAATCCCGAGCTCGGCTCGATCGTCTTCCAGTTCGGCACGCGGCCCTTGCTCACCAAGGAAAGCCCGATCCCCGATGGCTGGAAGGCCAAGCTGACCGATATCGAGGAGGGCGAGGTGCTGCTCCACCGCTTCTCGCCGACCGGCTTCTATTCGAGCGCGGTGCGCAATCCGTTCCTGCGCAACCTCGAGGCGCGCTCGGAGCGCCAGATCCCCTTCTCGACGCAGGTGGCGGGCGACCATACGTTCCAGCTCGACGTGGGCGTCAAGGGCAAGAACTTCTGGGTGACGCGCAACGACCTGCTGCGCGCGCGCCAATGGTATGGCCTCGGCTTCACCGACGCGCTCAAGACGCCCGACAACACTTTGGTGTTCGTCGCGCCCGACGAAAAGGTCAACATCCGCCGCGACCAGGCCGATTGCATGGGCTGCCTCAGCCAGTGCGCCTTCTCGTCCTGGGCCGATACCGAGACCAATTCGACCGGCCGCCTCGCCGATCCGCGCAGCTTCTGCATCCAGAAGACGCTGCAGGACATCGCCCACGGCGGCCCGATCGAGCAGAACCTGATGTTCGCGGGGCACAATGCCTATAACTTCAAGCGCGATCCTTTCTATTCGAACGGGTTCGTGCCGACGGTGAAGCAGCTCGTCGACCGCATCCTCACCGGGGATTGAGCGCGCTTGCCGGGGCGGAACAAGACCGGGCTCGTCATCCGCCATGTTCCCTATGAGGGCATCGCCGGCTTCCGCGCGCCGATCGAGGCGGCGGGCTATGCGCTCGACCGCATCGACGTGACCGATCCGGGCTTCGCCGACGCGGATTTTCTGGGCCCCGACCTGCTGGTGCTGATGGGCGGGCCGATGGGTGTCTACGAGCGCGCGGAAAACCCCTGGATCGCGGGTGAGATCCCGCGGCTGGCAGAGCGGATCGAACGCGGGCTGCCGACATTGGGCGTGTGCCTCGGCGCGCAGATGATCGCGGCGGCGATGGGCGCCGAAGTCTATCGCGGGCCCGGACCGGAGATCGGCTTTGCGCCGGTGACGCTCAATGGCGCGGGCGCTGGGTCACCACTGCGGCACGTCGCCGGGGTTCCGGTGCTGCACTGGCATGGCGATACCTTCCCCCTGCCCGAGGGGGTCGAGCTGCTGGCGTCGACCGATGCCTATCCGCACCAGGCCTTCCGCCGTGGGCCGGGGCTGCTTGCGCTGCAGTTCCACGCCGAAATGGGCGAGGACCCGCGCTTCGAAGCCTGGCTGGAGGGTGCCGCGGAGGCTGCGCGCGAAGGGCTCCGCGCCGATCACGACGCGCACGGGGCCAGGGCGGTGCGTGCCGGCCGGGTGATGATCGAGGAGTGGCTGCGTGGATTGTAGGCGCCGCTAGATCCACCCCTCCAGCACCTGGTCCAGCGGGCGGTGCCCGTCCGCCCAAGTGCGGATGTTGGCGATGACCTTCATCCCCATCGCCTCGCGGCCCTCGAAGGTGGCCGAGCCGAGGTGCGGGAGCAGCACGACGTTGTCGAGCGCGATCAGCCGCGGGTCGACGCGCGGCTCGTCGACATAGACGTCGAGCCCCGCGCCGGCGATCCGCCCTTCGGTCAGCGCCGTCACCAACGCCTCGGGATCGACGATCTCGCCGCGCGCGGTGTTGATCAGCCAGCCCTGGGGCCCGAGCAGGTCGAGCCGGCGCGCGTCGATCAGCGCGGCGCTCTCGGCGGTGTGCGGGGTGTGGATGGTGAGCATGTCGACCGCGGCGAGCATCGCGTCGAGATCGGCATGCCAGGTCGCGCCGAGCTGCGCCTCGAGCACCTCGGGGACGCGGCGGCGGCTGTGATAGTGGATCTGGAGCCCGAACGGGCGCGCGCGCGCGGCGACCGCCTGGCCGATGCGCCCGAGCCCGAGGATGCCGAGCTTCTTGCCCCCGATCCGGTGACCGCGCATGCCGACGGGGCGCCAGCCGGTCCATTGGCCGCCGCGCACCAATTTGTCGCCCTCGACCAGCCGGCGCGGCACCGCGAGGATCAGCGCCATCGCCATGTCGGCGGTGTCCTCGGTGAGCACGCCCGGCGTGTTGGTGACGACGATCCCGCGCGCGCGCGCCGCCTTGAGGTCGATATGGCCGACCCCGGCGCCGTAATTGGCGATCAGCCGCAGCCGCTCGCCGGCCTGCGCGATCAGCGCCGCGTCGATGCGATCGGTGACGGTGGGGACGAGCACGTCGGCGTCGGCCATCGCCGCCGCCAGCGCGGCGCGGCCCATCGCCGCGTCGTCGCGATTGGGGTGCGATTCGAACAATTCGGCCATCCGCGCCTCGACCGATTCGGGGAGCATCCGCGTGATCGTGACCCGGGGGCGGGAAGGGCGCGGGGGATGTGCCATAAAGGGCGGATTGGCCGCAGCCGCCGCGCCAGTCAACGGCTTGAAGCGGGGCGCCCGCTCGGGTTAACTATCCCGCGGACAGCGCAGGGGGGGTGGCGTGCGAATCTGGGGTTGGCTTGTGCTCGGCGCGATGGCGCTGGGGCTGACCGCGCTGGCGCCGGGGGAAGCCTGGGCGCAGCGCAAGCCGCCCTATTTCGCCTCGATCTCCTCCGGCAAGGCGCGGATGCGGACCGGCCCGGGGCGCACCTATCCCTCGAGCTGGCTCTATCAGCGCGAGGATCTGCCGATCAAGGTGATCGATGTCTATGGCGAGTGGCGCAAGATCGAGGATCCCGACGGCACCCAGGGCTGGATGCAGGTCAATCTGCTGAGCGACACGCGCACCGCGATGGTGGTGGGCAGGGTGCTCGAGATGCGATCGGCGCCGCGCTTCAACGCGCGGATCAACTGGCGCGCGGCGCCGGGCGTCGTCGGGCGGATCAGCCGGTGCGCGCGGGGCTGGTGCTGGCTCGATGTCCGCGGGCGCGGCGGCTATGTCGAGCAATCGCACATCTGGGGGGTCGAGCCGAACGAATCGGTGCCCTGAACGGCCGAACGCACCGCCGGCACTTCCCTAAGCCGTTCGGATTGTGGAGAGAGGCCGATGTCCGCGCCGCCGCGGGCGGATGGAGCGGCCATGCATCTCGTCGATATCCTCAAATGGTTCGCTTCGATCAGCGGGATGATCGCGGCGTTCATGGTGTCGCTCGATCTCGGGCGGCGGATCACCGGATGGGGGTTCGCGCTGTTCGTCGCCTCGAGCATCGCCTGGATCGCCGGCGCGCTGATGGCGAGCGACGAGCCGCTTTGGACGCAGAACATCGTACTGTTCGGGATCAATATCTTCGGCGTCTATCGCTATCTGATCCGCAAGAAGCCGCCGCATTATGCCTGACGGAGCCTGGCCCGCGCTGCTCGGCGTGCTGGGGCTGGTGTTCGGCAGCTTCATCGCCACGCTGGTGGTGCGCTGGCCGGTGGGGCGCTCGGTCCTCAAGGGGCGGTCGCGCTGCGATGGATGCGGCAAGCCGCTGACCGCGTTCGAGCTGATGCCCGTGCTCAGCTATTTGGTGCAGCGCGGGCGATGCCGGAGCTGCGGCGCGCCGATCGCGCCGATCCATCTGGCGTGCGAGCTTTTCGGCCTTGCGATCGGCGCGGCCGCGGGGGCGGCGGAGCCGGGGCTGGGAGGCGTGGCGGGAGCGGTGTTCGGCTGGCTGCTGCTCGCGCTCGCCGCGCTCGATCTGGCGGCGCTCTGGCTGCCCGACGCGTTGACCGGCGCGCTGGCCCTGGCGGGGCTGGGCGCGGGGCTGCTCGGCATTCGGCCTTCGGTGGAGGACCGGTTGATCGGCGGCGCGGCGGGATTTGCGGCGCTGTGGCTCGTCGCCGTGGCCTATCGCGCGATCCGCAAGCGCGACGGGCTGGGCGGCGGCGATCCCAAGATGTTCGGGGCGATCGGGCTGTGGCTCGGATGGCAGCAACTGCCCATGACGCTGCTCGTCGCCAGCCTGGGCGGGCTGGGCGCGGCGCTGGGGCTCAAGCTGCTCGGCGCGCGCATGACCTGGGCCAGCCGCCTTCCGTTCGGCGCGGTGCTTGCCTGGGCGGCGTGGGTCGGCTGGCTTGCACTCGCGCTGCCCGCGACGACAGGGTAGGGCGCGACGACGGAGAGACGCCATGCACGAGATTCTCGAACGCCAGCGTGTGGCCTTCATGGCCGAACTGCCGGTCCCGCTCGCGATCCGCAAGGATCGGCTGCGGCGCGCAGCGGCGATGATCGCCGACAATGCCGAGCGCTTCTGCGACGCGCTGAGCGAGGATTTCGGCCACCGCAGCCGCGAGCAATCGATGCTCACCGATATCGCCGCCTCGGTGGCCCCGCTCAAGCACGCGCTCAAGCACCTCGATCGCTGGGCGAGGGCCGAGCGCCGGCCGGTGCTGTTCCCGCTCGGGCTGCTCGGCGCCCGGGGGCGGATCGAATACCAGCCCAAGGGCGTGATCGGGGTGATCGCGCCGTGGAATTTCCCGGTCAATCTGATCATGGGCCCGCTCGCCGGAGTGTTCGCGGCGGGCAACCGTGCGATGGTCAAGACCAGCGAATACACGCCGGCGGTCGCGGCGCTGTTCGAGCGGCTGGTCCCGCAATCGTTCGATGCGGACGAGCTGGCGTTCGTCGGCGGCGGGCCCGAGGTGGGGCAGGCGTTCGCCGCGTTGCCGTTCGATCACTTGCTGTTCACCGGCGCGACCGGCATCGGACGCCATATCCTCCATGCCGCCGCCGACAATCTCACCCCGGTGACGCTCGAGCTCGGCGGCAAGTCGCCGGTGGTGATCGGGCGCTCCGCCGATATCGCGCGGGCGACCGAGCGCGTCGTGATCGGCAAGATGATGAACGCGGGGCAGATTTGCCTTGCCCCCGATTACCTGCTCGTCCCCGCCGAGAAGGAGGCCGAGGTGGTCGCGGGGCTGAGCGCCGCGGCGTCGCGGCTCTATCCGACGCTGCTCGCCAATCCCGACTATACCTCGATCATCAACGACCGCCACTTCCAGCGGCTAACGACCTGGATCGACGATGCGCGCGCGCGCGGCGCCGAGGTGATCGCGGTCAATCCGGGGGGCGAGGATTTCGCGATCTCGAACGTGCGCAAGCTGCCGCTCCACATCGTCCGCAACCCGACCGACGACATGACGGTGATGCAGGAGGAGATTTTCGGGCCCGTGCTGCCGGTGCGAAGCTACGAGACGATCGAGGGCGCGATCGCCGAGGTGAACCGGCGCGATCGTCCGCTCGCGCTCTATTATTTCGGCAGCGACGCCGGCGAGCGGCGGCGGGTGCTCGATCTGACGATCTCGGGTGGGGTGACGCTCGACGACGTCATCTTCCACGTCAGCATGGAGGAATTGCCGTTCGGCGGGATCGGACCCTCCGGCATGGGCGCCTATCACGGCGAGGCGGGCTTCCGCACCTTCAGCCATGCGCGGAGCATCTATCGCCAGCCGAGGATCGACGTGGCGGGACTCGCCGGGCTCAAGCCGCCCTATGGCAAGGCGACGCGGCGCGCCATCGCCCGGCAGATGAAGTAGCGCGGGCAAAAAAAGGGCCGCCCCGGAGGGCGGCCTTTGAAAGTTTTAGGAGAGGATGCCTGAAAGGCACCGTCTTTGTGCAGCGCAGCACGATATGTTGCAAGTGCGAAATGTTGGCAGTGCCGATGCAGGAAATGCAATCGTACGTTGACGCTACGGCATGCTTGATTCGAGCGGCGCCTGCCTGGCCTCGACCATGGTCCCAGCGGCATCGGTGCGCACGAATGGGCGCGGTCGGGAGCGTCGCAGCACCGCCCGCGCGAAAATTTTTGCATGGGCGCGCGCGCTCGTCCACGATCCGCGCCATGCCGACGACGCTCAAGCTCGACGAATTCCTGCCCTATCGGCTCTCGATCGCCTCGAACGCCGTCTCGGATGCGATCGCCACCGCCTATCGCACGCTGTTCGGGCTGCGCATCCCCGAATGGCGGCTGGTCGCGGTGCTCGCCGAGGACGGCGCGATGAGCCAGCAGGCGCTGTGCGGGCGCACGCGGATGGACAAGGTGACCGTCAGCCGCGCCGCGATCGCGCTTGCCGAGCGCAAGCTGATCCGCCGCGCGCCCAATCCCGAGGACCAGCGCTCGCACCTGCTGTCGCTCACCGGCGCAGGCTGGGCGCTCTACGAGCAGGTTGCGCCCAAGGCGCTCGAGCTCGAGCGGCGGATGTTCGCGGGGATCGAGCCCGAGGCGCTGGCGCGCTTCCGCGAGACGCTCGATCGGATCGAAACCGCGGCGGGCGCGCTCGAGGCTTGATCGGCGGGGCGCGACTGGCCTAAGCGCGTGCGGCCCTCCCCAGGCGTCGTCCGCTAGTCCGAGGAGCTTTCCATGCCCGCCACTCTCGATCGCGCAGCGCTCAAGGTCGCCGAGCCGCTCGCGCGCTTTCTCGAAGCGCAGGTGCTGCCGGGGCTGGGGATCGATGCCGAGGCATTCTGGAGCGGCGTCGCCGATCTGTTCGCCGGCTTCGCGCCCGAGAATCGCGCGCTGCTCGCCAAGCGCGACGCGCTCCAGGCGCGGATCGACGCCTGGTGTGTCGAGGACCCGCGCCGCGCCGCCGATCCGGCGGAGCAGGAGCGCTTCCTGCGCGAGATCGGCTATCTCGTCCCCGAGCCCGCGCCCTTCACGATCGGCACCGCCGGGGTCGACGACGAGATCGCGCGGATGGCGGGTCCGCAGCTCGTCGTGCCGGTGCTCAACGCGCGCTTCGTGCTCAACGCCGCCAATGCGCGCTGGGGGAGCCTCTACGATGCGCTCTACGGCACCGATGCGCTCCCTGGCTCGGCGCCGGGCGAATATGATCCCGAGCGCGGGCAGCAGGTCATCACTTATGCCAAGGCGTTCCTCGACGAGGCGGTGCCCCTGGCGGGCAGGGTCTGGGCCGATTTCACCCATGGCGACCTGCCGCTCGCCGATCCGGCGCAGTTCGTCGGCAATCGCGGCCAATCGATGCTGTTCCGCCATCACGGCCTCCACATCGAGGTCGTGATCGATCGCCACCATCCGATCGGCCGCGACGATCCGGCGGGGATCGCCGACGTCGTGCTCGAGGCGGCGCTGACCAGCATCGTCGACCTCGAGGATTCGGTCGCGGCGGTCGATGCCGAGGACAAGGTGGCGGCCTATGCCAATTGGCTGGGGCTGATGCGCGGCGACCTCGAGGAGACCTTCGACAAGGGCGGCAAGACGCTGACTCGCCGATTGAGCGACGATCGCGCGTATCAGATCGCCGATGGAAGCGAGATCGGCCTGCCGGGCCGCTCGCTGCTGTTCGTCCGCAACGTGGGACACCTGATGACCACGCCGGCGGTGCTGCTGGCGGACGGGGACGAGGCGCCCGAGGGCATCCTCGACGCGATCGTCACCAGCCTGATCGCGCTCTATGACCTGCGCGGGCTGGGGCGCGGTCGCAACAGCCGCGCCGGATCGCATTACATCGTCAAGCCCAAGATGCACGGGCCCGAGGAAGCGGATTTCACCAACCGACTGTTCGACGCGGTCGAGGACCTGCTCGGGATGGTGCGGCATACGATCAAGGTCGGGGTGATGGACGAGGAGCGGCGCACCTCGGCCAATCTCGCCGCGTGCATCCATGCGGTGAAGGACCGTATTGTCTTCATCAACACCGGCTTCCTCGATCGCACTGGCGACGAGATCCACACCTCGATGCGCGCGGGGCCGATGATCCCCAAGGGCGAGATGAAAGGCTCGGTGTGGATCCAGGCCTATGAGGACCGCAACGTGCGGATCGGGCTGGCGTGCGGGCTCTCGGGCAAGGCGCAGATCGGCAAGGGGATGTGGGCCGCGCCCGATCGGATGGCCGACATGCTCGCGCAAAAGATCGCGCATCCCCGATCGGGCGCGAACACCGCCTGGGTGCCGTCGCCGACCGCGGCGGTGCTCCACGCGCTCCATTACCATCAGGTCGACGTCTTCGCCCGCCAGCGCGAGATCGCCGGCGAGCCGGTGCCCGGGCTGGCGCCGCTGCTGACGATTCCCGTGGCGGACGGGCGCAACTGGGCGCCCGACGAGATCCGCCAGGAACTCGACAACAATGCCCAGGGCATCCTCGGCTATGTCGTGCGCTGGATCGATCAGGGAGTCGGCTGCTCGAAGGTTCCCGACATCCACGACGTCGGGCTGATGGAGGACCGCGCGACGCTGCGCATCTCCTCACAGCACATGGCGAACTGGCTGCTCCACGGCATCGCCAGCGCGGCGGATATCGAAGCGGCGCTGCGTCGGATGGCGGTGAAGGTCGACGCGCAGAACGTGGGCGATCCGCTCTATCGGCCGATGGCGGGGCATGAGGAGACCAGCCTCGCGTTCCAGGCGGCGCGCGCGCTGGTGTTCGAAGGCGTGGCGCAGCCCAACGGCTATACCGAGCCGCTTCTCCATCGCTTCCGCGCGCTCGCCAAGGCGAAATGACCGGCGCACGGGCCTTTAATGATTGAGATCATTGACGATTCACCTGCGCGCGGAGCCATTGCGCCGATCGATCGTTACGCATGCGGGTGGGCCGCAACCAGCAGCGGCCTCCGGAGGAGGCGCGTGCGGTTCGGAATGAGAACGGTTTGGGTGGCGGCGATGGCCGGGACGGCGATCATGCCGGGGGTGGCGGCGGCGCAGATCGCCGGCGGCCAGCCCGGGCAGGGTGCCCCCGCGTCGGCGCCCAAGCCGCCGCCCGATCCGCAGGTCGAGACGATCGTCCCCGACGCCGAGTTCGAGGCGGCGATGCCCAAGGTCGGCGACGACATCAACGCGCCGCTCGAGCCCATCGCTCCCGCCGCCGCGCCCCAGGCGAGCCGCGCGGTGACCGGCGCGGTCGAGGACTTCCCGCCTCCGGGGCCCGAGGAGCCCGAGCTGGCGCAGCCGCTCCCGCCGCTCTCTGGCTTCGCGCTCGCGCCGCCGGCCGAGGTCGCGACCGTCAAGGACATGAAGACCGTCATCGTCCATTACGCCACCCAGGTCGACGGGCTCGACAAGATCGGGCTCGACGGCGAGTTCCGCGCGCTCTCGGCGCTGCGCAAGGGCGGCGGCAAGGCGGCCAACGCGGCGATGGTCGCGGCGCGCGCGCGCGAGGACGAGAAGCTCGCGGTGCGGCTGATGCAGTCGCTCGGCTATTACGACGGCACCGCGATCTCGACGCTCGAGCAGAACCCCAAGAATTCGGGAAATCTGAAAGCGGTGATCACCGCGGTTCCCGGCCCGCTCTATCGGCTGGGGACCGTCACGATCGACGCGGGGCCGACGGTGCCCGCGGGGCTCGTCGACAAGGAATTGCCGCTCAAGCCCGGCGACCCGATCGAGGCCGATCGCGTCCAGGGCGCCGAGGCGAACGTCGCGCTCAAGCTGCCGCAGCAGGGCTATCCCTTCACCCAGGTCGGCGATCGCGACATCCTGCTCGACGAGGAGACCCACACCGGCGACTACACGCTCCCGGTCGACCTGGGCCCCCGCGCGAGCTTCGCGGGCTTCGTGACCGAGGGTCGGCGCCCGGCGTTCGACGCCAAGCATGTTGGCGTGCTGGCGCGCTTCCACCGCGGCCAGCTCTACGACAGCCGCATGGTCGATGATCTGCGCCAGGCGCTGATCGCGACCAGCCTGTTCTCGACCATCTCGGTCGAGCCGGTGAAGACCGGCGAGATGGCGCCCGACGGCACCGAATACGTCAACCTGCGCGTCCGCCAGGAAGCCGGGCGCCCGCGCACGATCGCCGGCGAGCTGGGCTACAGCACCGGCGAAGGCGCGCGGCTCCAGGCGAGCTGGACGCACCGCAATCTGTTCCAGCCCGAGGGCGCGCTGATCCTCGGCGCGATCGCGGGAACGCAGGAGCAGGGCCTCAACCTCACCTTCCGCCGCTCGAACGCCGGCCGCCGCGATCGCACGGTGCAATTGAGCATCGCCGCCGATCACACCACCTATGCTGCCTACAAGGCGTCGACGGGCACGCTCGCGGGCCGCATCTCCTATGATTCGACGCCGATCTGGCAGAAGCACTGGACCTATTATTACGGCTTCGAGCTCGTCGCCTCGAACGAGGACCGCTACAATTACGCGATCGGCGCGCGCGATCGCGGCACATGGCTGATCGCGGCGCTGCCGACGTTCCTAGGCTATGATTCGTCGGACAATCTGCTCAATCCGACGCGCGGCTTCCGCCTCAAGGCCAACGTCAGCCCCGAGACGTCGGTACGCGGCGCCGCGCGGCCGTATGCGCGGCTGATGGTCGAGGGCACGGCCTATTATCCGGTCTCCGACAGCATCGTCATCGCCGGGCGCGCGCACGCCGCGTCGATCCCCGGCATCGCGCGCGACGAGCTGCCGCCCTCGCGAAGGATCTATGCCGGCGGCGGCGGATCGGTGCGCGGGTTCGGCTATCAGGAGCTCGGCCCGCGCTCGCCCGACGGCAAGCCGGTGGGCGGGCGCAGCAGCATGGAATTCGCGCTCGAGGCGCGATACCGCTTCGGCGATTTCGGGATCGTGCCGTTCGTCGATGCCGGCCAGGTCTATGAAGGCATCTATCCGACCGCGCAGAACATCCGCTTCGGCGCGGGGATCGGCGGGCGCTTCTACACCAATTTCGGGCCGGTGCGGGTCGATGTCGCGACCCCGATCGACCGCCAGCCGGGGCAATCGAAAGTCGCGGTCTATATCTCGATCGGGCAGGCCTTCTGATGGCCGAAACCCCCGAAACCGCCCGCGAGCCCGAAGCTGAGACCCGGGTCGCCGTCGAGCGCCGTCCGCTGTGGGAGCGCATCGCCAAATGGAGCGGGATCGCGCTGGGCGCGGTCGTGCTGCTGGCCGGACTGGCCCTGCTGGGGCTCGACACCGCGCCGGGGCGCGCGTTCGTGGCGCGGCAGATCAGTGCGACGACACTCGCGTCTGGGCTCAATTTCCGGATCGGGCGGATCGACGGATCGCTCTATGGCGCGCTCGTGCTGCGCGACGTCGAGGTCCGCGACACCAAGGGCGCGTTCGCCTCCGCGCAGCAGGTGGCGCTCGACTGGCGGCCGTTCAGCTATTTCGCCAACCGCATCGACGTGCGCGCGCTGACCAGCCCCACGATCCGGCTCGATCGGATGCCCGCGCTGAAACCCGGACCAAGCGATCCCGACGCGCCGATCCTGCCGAGTCTCCACATCGATGTCGCCAGGCTCGACCTGGCGCGGATCGACGTGGGGCCCGGGGTCGACGGCCGGCGCCATATCGCCCAGCTTTCCGGGAGCGCGCACATCGCCGACGGGCGCGCGCAGGTGACCGCGAACGGCGCGACGCTGGCGGGGCCGGGCGTCAGCGGCGGCGACCGGCTCGCGGTCAAGCTCGACGCGGTGCCAGACAAGGACCGGCTCGACCTGGACGTGCGGCTCAACGCGCCCGCCGAGGGGCTGGTGGCGGGGCTGGCGGGGCTCAAGGCGCCGTTGACGCTGTCGATCGCCGGCAAGGGGAGCTGGAAGCATTGGAGCGGCCAGGCGGTGAGCACCCTCGGCGGCGCCGAGCTCGCCGATCTCGCGATCGAGTCGCAGAGCGGCACCTTCCACGTCCGCGGGGCGACGCATCCTGGCCTCTATCTGAAGGGCGCGCTCGCCGCACCGCAGCTCGACGTTGCGCTCGATGCGGCATGGGGCGACCGCAAGGCGGACACGCGGCTCCAGCTCCGCTCGAGCGCGCTGTCGGTCGATTGCGCGGGGCTGATCGACCTCGGCGCAAGCCGCTTCGGCAATTTCCGGATCGACGCGCTGCTGCTCACCCCGGGCGCGATCGCGACCAACCTCGTCGCAAGATCGGTGCGCGTCACCGCGGCGTTCGACGGGCCGTTCGCGCGGCCGCTAGTCGATTACAAGCTCCAGGCGGCGTCGCTGGGGTTCGGTGGGACGGCGGTCGAAGGGCTTTACGCCGAGGGCAGGGCGCGCGTCGATGCCGATCGCATCCTCGTGCCGGTCAGCGCCCGCGCCGCGCGCGTGACCGGGCTCGATTCGGCGGCGGGGGGCACGCTGACCAACCTCACCGTCAACGGCGACATCGCGATTTCGGGCGGGCATATCCTCTCGGACAATCTCAAACTCAAGTCCGACCGGATCGACGCCACCGCGATCCTCGCCGCCGACATGGGCACCGGACGCTATACCGGCGCGCTGAAAGGGCGGATCAACGACTATCAGGTCGCGGGCTTCGGCGTGGTCAATCTCACCACCGACGCGAACCTCTACGCCGTGCCGGGCGGCGGCTGGGGCATCAAGGGGACGATCGCCGCCAAGACCGCCAAGATCTACAGCGACGGGGTGCGCAGCTTCCTCGGCGGGCTGGCGGTGGGCGCCGCCGACGTCGCGCTCGAGACCAACGGCAGCATCGCCATCAGCCAGGTCCGGCTCCGCGCGCCCGATTTCCAGATCACCCGCGGATCGGGGCGCTATGATCCGAACGGCGCGATCCTGCTCGATGCCGATGCGACCTCGACGCGCTACGGCCCGCTCACCGCGCGCGTCACCGGCACGCTCGCCGCCCCCGAAGTGCTGCTGCGCGCGGCGCGGCCGGGGCTGGGGATCGGCCTCGCCGATCTCGAGGCGCGGGTGAAGGGGCAGGGCAACGCGTATGCGGTCGAGGCCAAGGGCGGCACCGACTATGGCCCGTTCACCGCCAGCGTGCTCGTCGAGACCGGCGGCGCGCTGAGCCTCGACGTCCGCGCGGCGCGCTTCGCGGGCATGGATATCCACGGCCGGCTCCGCCAGATGCCGGCGGGCCCCTTCGCCGGGGAACTCGATTTCGCCGGATCGGGCGTGACCGGCACCGCGCGGCTCGGCGCGGCGGGCAAGTTCCAGCGCGCCGAAATGGATGCCAGGGCATTCAATGCGGTGATTCCCGGCGTGGCGCAGCTCAGCATCGGGCGCGCGATCGTCACTGGCTCGGTGGTGCTGGCGGAGACGCCGCAGATCGTCGCGGACGCGCAGGTCGCCAATCTGCGCGACGGCGGGTTCGTGCTCAAGACCGGGCGCGCCAGGATCGACTATCGCGGCGGCAGCGGCACCGCGCAGGCGCTTGCCGAGGGTTCCTCGGGCGTGCCCTTCCGCGTCGCGGCCAACGCGCGGCTGAGCCCCAGGGAATGGCTGGTGGCGCTGCAGGGCCAGGCGAGCGGCGTCAATTTCCGCACGCCCGCGCCGATGCAGGTCGCGATCCAGGGCAAGACCTATCGCCTGCTCCCCACGCGGATCGATCTCGATCAGGGCAGCATCCGGCTGGCGGGAAGCTATGGCACGGGGATCGCGCTCCAGACCCGGCTCGACAAGCTTGATCTCGCGGTGGTCAACGCGATCGTCCCGGGGCTCGGGATCGGCGGGTCGGCGACCGGAAGCCTCGATTTCGCGCAGTCGACGGCGGCGAGCTTCCCCGCAGCCGACGCGCGGATCGACATCCAGGATTTCACCCGATCGGGGCTGGTGCGCGTCTCGGCGCCGGTCGATGTCACCTTCGTCGGCAAGCTGCTGCCCGATGGCGGCGACGCCCGCGCGCTGGTCCGGCGCGGCGGCGCAACGATCGGGCGGATCGTGGCGACGCTGCGGCCGCTTGGGCCCGAGGCGGGCCCGTGGCGGGAGCGGCTGGTCGCGGCGCCGCTTTCGGGCGGGATCCGCTACAACGGCCCGGCCGAGGTGCTGTTCTCGCTTACGGGGCTGTCGGGCCAGCAGCTCAGCGGGCCGATCGGCGTGGCGGCGGATTTCTCGGGCCGCGTGCGCGCGCCGCAGCTCGCCGGCGTCGTGCGCGGCGACAAGCTCGTCTATGAGAACGAGACCTATGGCACGCGGCTTTCGGCGATGAAGCTCGACGGGCGCTTCTCGAACGACCAGCTCGCGATCACCCAGCTCAGCGCGACCGCCGGCAGCGGCACGGTCAAGGCGCAGGGCACGATCGGCCTCTCGGCTGAGGCCGGCTTCCCGATCGACATCACCGCCGATCTCGCCAACGCCCGCCTGGCGAGCAGCGACGCGCTCGGCGCCACCGCCACCGGCCAGGTCAAGATCACCCACAATGCCAAGGGTGGGCGGATCGAGGGCCAGCTCAGGATACCCGAGGCGCGCTACGAGGTCATCCGCCAGGGCGCCGCCGAAGTCGCCGAGCTCACCGGCGTGCGGCGCAAGAGCGACGTCATCCAGACGCCCGAACAGCGCGCCGCTTCCGAATCGGCGGGCAAGTTCGTCCTGCGGCTGCGGCTGCGCGCCGACAATCGGCTGTTCGTCACCGGCATGGGGCTCGAATCCGAATGGAGCGCGGACCTCACCGTCGGCGGAACCGCGGACAAGCCCGAGCTCGGCGGATCGCTGACGCTGGTGCGCGGCACCTATGCCTTCGCGAGCCGGCGGTTCGATCTGACGCGCGGCACGATCCGCTTCCAGGGCGCGCAGATGTCGAACCCGAGCATCGATATCGGCGCGAACACCGTGGCCGATGGGATCACCGCCACCCTCACCGTATCGGGCACCGCGCAGGTGCCGCAGATCAGCTTCAGCTCGTCGCCCAGCCTGCCGCAGGACGAAGTCCTCTCGCGGCTGCTGTTCGGCAATTCGGTGACCAATCTGTCGGCGATCGAGGCGCTCCAGCTCGCCGGCGCGCTCAATTCGCTGCGGGGAACCGGCGGCGGGCTCAATCCGCTCGGCAAATTGCGCTCGGCGGTGGGGATCGATCGGCTGCGCATCCTCAGCGCCGACGATACCAGCGGCCGCGGCACCGCGCTGGCGGCGGGCAAGTACATCACCAACGACATCTACGTCGAGATCATCACCGACGCGCGCGGCTTCACCGCCACCCAGCTCGAGATCGCGCTCACCCGCACCCTCAGCGTGCTCTCGCAGGCCGGGTCGTTCGGCGGATCGAGCGTCAGCCTCAAATATTCGAAGGACTATTAGGCCGGGCCGTTGCCCCATACTTACATTTGTGTAAGCTATGCGGCGGAGAGCCGAATGACCGAGCATTTCGACGTTGTGGTGGTGGGGGCCGGGATTTCCGGGATCGGCGCGGCCTATCACCTCCAGGCGCGCGCGCCGGGGCGCAGCTTCGTGATCCTCGAGGGCCGCGAGGCGATGGGCGGGACATGGGATCTGTTCCGCTATCCCGGAATCCGCTCGGATTCGGACATGTACACGCTGGGCTTCTCGTTCCGCCCCTGGACCGACGCCAAGGCGATCGCCGACGGCCCGGCGATCCTTTCCTACCTGGAGGAAACCGCGCGCGAATACGGGATCGATCGGCGCATCCGCTATCGCCACCGCGTCAAGAGCGCGGCCTGGTCGAGCGTCGACGCGGCATGGGAGGTGGTGGCGGAGAATGCCGACGGCGACGTGCGCTTCACCTGCGATTTCCTCTTCATGTGCACCGGCTATTACAATTACGCACGAGGCCATGCGCCCGAGTTCGACGGCGCGGAGAACTTCAAGGGGCGGATCGTCCACCCGCAATTCTGGCCCGCCGACCTGGACTATGCCGGCAAGCGCATCGTCGTGATCGGCAGCGGCGCGACCGCGGTGACGCTGGTGCCCGAGCTGGCGAAGCAGGCCGCGCATGTCGTGATGCTCCAGCGCTCGCCGACCTACATCGTCTCGCGCCCATCGGAGGATTCGATCGCCAACCGCCTGCGCGCCTGGCTGCCGGCAAGGCTCGCCTATGCGGTCACCCGCTGGAAGAATGTGCTGGGGCAGCAATATTTCTTCCGGCTGATGCGCAAGCACCCCGACCGGGCGAAGGAGAACATCATCGCGATGGTCCGCGACCAGCTGGACCCCGGCTATGACGTCGGCACGCACTTCACCCCGCGCTATAATCCGTGGGACCAGCGGCTGTGCCTGGTGCCCGACGCCGACCTGTTCGCGTCGATCCGGGCCGGCACGTCCGAAGTGGTGACCGATACGATCGAGCGTTTCACCGCGACGGGGCTCGAGCTCACCTCGGGCAAGCGGCTCGATGCCGACCTGATCGTGACTGCCACCGGGCTAGAGCTCCAGCTGATGAGCGACATTCCGCTCACCGTCGACGGGGTGCCGATCGATCTGTCGCGGCATATCACCTACAAGGGGATGATGTTCTCGGACGTGCCGAACCTCGCGATCTCGTTCGGCTATACCAATGCGTCGTGGACGCTGAAGGCGGACCTGACCTCCGCCTATGTCTGTCGGTTGCTGAACGCGATGAAGCGCCGGCGGATGCGGCAGGTGACGCCGCGGCTGGCCGGAGCGGTGGAGGAGACTCCGTTCCTCGATTTCACCTCGGGCTATGTCCAGCGTGCGATGGCCAGATTCCCGCGCCAGGGGACCCGGGTGCCGTGGAAGCTCAACCAGAGCTATGCGCGCGACGTGGTGGCGCTCAGGTTCGGATCGATCGACACCGAGATGGAATTCACGAACCCCGAGCCCGCGAAGGCGAAGGCGGCCTAACGCAGCGCATCGGCGGCGGCCGCTCCGGTCAGATAGGCGCCATGCGCGGTGGAGAAATTGTCGGGCGAACACGCTTCGCCGGCGAAGCGGATGCGTTCGTCGATCGGCGTGGCGAGCGTCGCTCGGGCGCCGGCGCGGCCGGGAAGGGCGTGGCTGTAGCCGCCGCGGACATGGTCGGCGCGGCCCCAGGCGGAGCCCGCGACCAGCCTCAGCCGCGCGCGCCAGGCGCTTCCGAGCAGCGCGACCAGCTCGTCGATCGCGAAGCGCGCCGCGCCGTCGAGCCCGATCCGCTCCATCTCGCGCGCACCCTCGCCGCCGAACATGCCCTCGATCACCGGGTGGCCCATCGGGCGCAGCGTGTAGGTGCCGGTCACGCTCGCGCGCGGGTTGCCGAGCAGGTGCGCGTCAGCGTCGAGCGCGTCGCCATCGACCGCGAGGAACAATTTGTCGGCGAGCCCGAGCGGCAGGCAGGCGGCGGCGTGGAGCGTCTCGTCGAGCGCGGGGCGGAAGGCGATTGCGCCGCCGGCCAGGACGTTGGTGGAAACGGTCACGATCGCCGAGCTTGCCGCGAGGGCGCCGCGCGGGGTCTCGATCCGCAGCGCCTTGCCGGTGCGGTCGATCGCGGTGACGGGGGTCGCCAGCGCTACGGGCAGGCGGGCGGCATGCGCGGCGACCAGCGTCCCATAGCCTTCGCGCACGCGCCAGTCGGTGCCGGTGGCGGCATCGTCATAGGCGAGATAGTCGGCGATCGAGACCTGGGCATTGCCGTCGCCATTGATGAATCCGCTGAGCGCGTCGAGATAGCCGTTCCATTCGCAGCCCGGCGCCAGCGCATCCGCGGCGCGGTCGCTCGCGGGCGGATTCTCGCGCATCCGCCGGTTGAGCGCCTCATATGCCTTGCCGGCGGCCTCGCGGTCCTTCGGCGGAAAGCCGCGATCGTGCCATTGGGTGCGCCATTCGGGCAGCGTCTCGTCGACGGTGAAGCCCCTATCGCGCGCGATCTTCACCCAGGGATTGTGCTCCGCCGAATGGAGCCAGCCGGCACCGAGATCGAGCGGCACTCCCGCGACCTCAACGGTGTGCGCGCGCCCGCCGAGCCGGTCGCTCGCCTCGACGATCAGCACCTGGACGCCCTTGTCCGCGAGGCGACGCGCCGCCGCGACGCCAGCCGCGCCGCCGCCGATCACGATCACGTCCCAGTCGCTCATCGCGCCACAACGTCTCTCAGGCCGGGCGGCTCCGCAGCAAGGCCGAGCGCCGGCATTCGCAGACCAGTTCGTCGCGTTGGTTGCGCATGCGATGCGCCCAGGTGACGATCCCCTGGCCGGGGCGCGACTTGCTGGGGCGCAGCTCGATCACCTCGGTCTCGGCGCGCAGCGTGTCGCCGAGGAACACCGGCTTGGGCATGCGCAGCGCGTCATAGCCGAGGTTGGCGACGAGCGTGCCCGCGGTGGTATCGCCCACCGTGATCCCGACCATCAGGCTGAAGGTGAAGGTGCCGTTGACGAGGATCCGGCCGAATTCCGAAGCGCGCGCGGCTTCGGCGTCGATGTGGAGCGGCTGGGTGTTGTGGGTCAGCGCCGAGAACAGCAGGTTGTCGGTCTCGGTGACCGTGCGATGGAGGTCGTGCGCAATGGTGTCGCCCACCTGCCATTCGTCGAAATAGCGTCCGGGCATGGCCTAGCTCCCCAAATCCTGATCCAAATCCCCGAGTCCGTCATGCTGAACTCGTTTCAGCATCCAACCCTCCTCTCGCGACGCCGCCGCCTGCGGCACGATGGATCCTGAAACAAGTTCAGGATGACGGCGCGGGTGGGGGCGGGCGTTCGACTCTCACCAGCGACGTTCCTTCGCTCACTTGCGCGCCAGCTTCGGCGTCGAGCTCGGCGACCGTGCCGTCGAAGGGGGCGACCAGGCTGTGCTCCATCTTCATCGCTTCGAGCGTGACGAGGCGCTGGCCCTTGGTGACGGTGGCGCCTGCGGTGACTTCCACCGCTGTGATGCGACCGGGCATCGGGGCGAGGATAGCGCCGTCGCCCGCGGTGCTGGCAGTACCGCCTTCGACCCGATCGGCCACGAACCGGAACGCAGCTCCATTTTCGTGCAAAGTGAGCTGCTGCCCCAACCAGGAGTGGCCGATGCTGACCTCTGCATCTTCAATCCAATAATGAGGAGGAAGGTCGATCTCCCTCACCCCACTGGCATCGCGCAACCGCACGGTTCGATTGACCGAAGAATTCAGCCGGAAACCCACCAGGCCCCGATTACGAAGGAAGGCGGGATCGGCTGCGGTGCCCGGCATGAAGTCATCATGATAGACGAAGGCATCGGCGGCTTCGCGTAGCAACTCAGCGCTCGGCGCCGGCGGCTCGACCAACTCCTCATGCGCGCCGATGAAGCCGGTAGTGATTTCCCCGGCACGAAATTCCGGTCGGTCGAGCAGGCGCACGAGAAACCACGCATTGCTTTTCGGCTCTTCAATGACGACGCGCTCGCAAGCGTCCGCGAGCGCATCGATCGCATCTCCCCGGTTGCTGGCGCGCGACACAAGCTTCGCGATCATCGGGTCGTAAAAGGGCGAGATCGTATCACGCTCCTCCACGCCGGTTTCGACGCGGATATCCGTCGGGAGGCGGAGATAGTCCAGGTAGCCAATCGACGGCAGGAATCCCTTCGCCGGATCCTCGGCATACAGCCGGGCCTCCATCGCCCAGCCGCTAATCGCCAGCTCCTCCTGCCGCTTCGGCAACGCCTCTCCGCTTGCCACCCGCAACTGCCATTCGACCAGATCGACCCCGGTGATCTCCTCGGTCACCGGGTGCTCCACCTGGAGCCGCGTATTCATCTCCATGAACCAGATGCGGTCGGCGCGCAGGCCTTCGCTGGCGTCGGCGATGAACTCGATCGTGCCCGCGCCGACATAGTCGACCGCCTTGGCCGCCCGCACCGCCGCCCCGCAGATCGCCTCGCGGGTCTCGGGGTCCATGCCGGGGGCGGGGGCTTCCTCGATCACCTTCTGGTGGCGGCGCTGGAGCGAGCAGTCGCGCTCGAACAGATGGACGACGTTGCCGTGCGTGTCGCCGAACACCTGGACCTCGATGTGGCGCGGCGCGAGGATGTATTTCTCGATCAACACGCGATCGTCGCCGAACGAGGAGGCCGCCTCGCGCTTGCAGCTTGCCAGCGCGTCCAGGAATTCGGCTGGGCCCTCGACGCGGCGCATCCCCTTGCCGCCGCCGCCCGCGACCGCCTTGATCAGCACCGGATAGCCGATCGCGTCGGCTTCGGCCTCGAGCCGCCCGGGGGACTGGTCCTCGCCGAGATAGCCGGGCGTCACCGGCACTCCCGCCGCGATCATCCGCGCCTTGGCGGCGTCCTTGAGTCCCATCGCGCGGATGCTGTCGGGGCGCGGACCGACCCAGACCAGCCCGGCGTCGATCACCGCCTGGGCGAAATCGGCGTTCTCGGAGAGGAAGCCATAGCCGGGGTGGATCGCTTCGGCGCCGGTCGCCTGGGCGGCGGCGATGATCTTCTCGCCGACCAGATAGGATTCGCGCGCCGGCGAGGGCCCGATATGGACCGCTTCGTCGGCCTGGCGGACGTGGAGCGCCCGGGCGTCGGCATCCGAATAGACCGCGACGGTGCGGATCCCCATCGCGCGCGCGGTGCGGATGATCCGGCAGGCGATCTCGCCGCGGTTGGCGATCAGGAGCGAGGCGATCATCGGCAGCCGCTCGTCCGTTGCGACCAGGTGACGTTGAGCACCTTCCAGGCGCCGTTCTCGCGGACCAGGTCGAAATGGTCGACGCCGCAGTGATCGGGCTTGCCGTTGAGATAGAAGACATAGGGCGCCCAGACCATCGCCACGTCGCCATCGACCTCGATCGCGGGATCGGAGAGGCGCTCCTCGTAACGGTCGGCGCCGGGCTTGATGCCGCCGGCGAACTCGGCCCAGCCGAAATGACGGACCGAGCGGGTGCCGTCGGGATGCTCGACCGCGACGGTGGCGCCGCCCTCGGGGCGGGTCTGCGCGAGGATCGCGGCGGCGTCATGCGCGGCAAGCCCCGCGAACATCGCGGTGATCGGCGCCATGACGGCGGCGCTGTCCGCGTCGGCATAGGGGAGGGGGTTGGCGGGGGGGAGCTTGTCGGCCGATTGGGCCTGAGCGACACAAGGGAGAAGAAGGGCGGCGAGGATAGGAAAGAGGCGCATCGAGGTCTTGCTTTCAAATCCTCCCCGAGCTTGTCTCGGGGAGGGGGACCATGCGTAGCATGGTGGAGGGGCGCGCGAAGCGCGGATCGGAACGGGCGACATGCTGAAAGCGACCGGCAAGGCCTATCGCCGCGCGAAGGCGTTGCGTCGGGAACTCACGTTGCCCGAGGAAAGCGTGGTGCGATTGGTTAGCGAGCACGCGCGCGAGCGCGCGCCCCTCCACCAGCCTTCGGCTGGTCCCCCTCCCCCAGCAGAGCTGGGGGAGGATTGAAGGAGCCGGCGCTTCCTTCACATCCGGAACACCCCGAACGCCGGCCGCTCGGGAATCGGCGCGTTGAGCGTTGCCGCGAACGCCAGCCCGAGCACGTCGCGGGTCTGCGCCGGATCGATGATGCCGTCGTCCCACAGCCGTGCGGTCGCGTGCCAGGGATTGCCTTCGTCCTCGTAGCGCGCGCGGATCGGAGCCTTGAAGGCCTCGGCTTCCTCGGGAGTCCAGGTCTCCGCGTCGCGATGGACGGTGGCGAGGACCGAGGCGGCCTGCTCGCCGCCCATCACGCTGATCCGGCTGTTGGGCCAGCTGAACAAGAACCGCGGCGAATAGGCGCGGCCGCACATCCCGTAGTTGCCGGCGCCGAAGCTGCCGCCGATCAGCACGGTGATCTTGGGGACGCTCGCGGTCGCGACGGCGGTCACCAGCTTGGCGCCATGCTTGGCAATGCCTTCCGCCTCATATTTCCCACCGACCATGAAGCCCGAGATGTTCTGGAGGAACAGCAAGGGCACGCGGCGCTGGCAGGCGAGCTCGATGAAATGTGCACCCTTCTGCGCGCTTTCGGAGAAGAGGATGCCGTTGTTGGCGATGATGCCCACCGGAATGCCCCAGATGTGCGCGAAGCCGCACACCAGGCTGGCGCCGTAGAGCGCCTTGAACTCGTGGAATTCGCCGCCGTCGACCAGCCGCGCGATCACCTCGTGGACGTCGTAGGGCGCGCGGACGTCGGTCGGGAGGATGCCGTAGAGCTCCTCGGCGTCGTATCTGGGCGGGCGCGGGTCGATGAGCTTGATGTCCGGCGCGTGGTCGGCGGGAAGGTGGCTGACGATATCGCGGACGATCGTCAGCGCATGCGCGTCGTTCTCGGCGAGATGGTCGACCACGCCCGATTTGCGCGCGTGGAGATCGCCGCCGCCGAGCTCCTCGGCGGTGATGACCTCGCCCGTCGCGGCCTTCACCAGCGGCGGGCCGGCGAGGAAGATCGTGCCCTGCTCGCGCACGATCACGCTCTCGTCCGACATGGCGGGGACATAGGCGCCGCCGGCGGTGCAGCTGCCCATCACGCAGGCGATCTGCGGGATGCCCTTCGCGCTCATGTTGGCCTGGTTGAAGAAGATGCGGCCGAAATGATCGCGGTCGGGGAAGACCTCGGCCTGGTGCGGCAGGTTGGCGCCGCCCGAATCGACGAGGTAGATGCACGGCAGCCGGTTGGCCTCGGCGATCTCCTGCGCGCGGAGATGCTTCTTGACCGTCATCGGATAATAGGTGCCGCCCTTCACCGTGGCGTCGTTGCAGACGATCATCACCGTACGACCCGAGACCCGGCCGATCCCGGCGATCATGCCCGCGCCCGGCACCTCGCCTTCGTACATGTCGCATGCCGCGAGCTGCCCGATCTCGAGGAAGGGCGCGCCGGGATCGAGCAGCCGCTCGACGCGCTCGCGCGGGAGCAGCTTGCCCCGCGAAACGTGCCGCTCGCGACTTTTTTCGGAGCCGCCGAGCGCAGCCTGCGCGACATCGGCGCGCAGCCGCTCGACCAGCGCGCGATGGTGCGCGGCGTTGGCGCGGAAGGCTTCGCTCTCGCTGGAGACCTTGGTGTCGAGCACCGGAGCGCTCATAATTAGGGCATCCTTACTGACCTGGTTTTGCGCATAGCTACCCGCGAACGCCCGCGAAGGGAAGCACCGCCCACGGGCGAGATCGGTTCCATCGGCGACAGCACCGACTTGATCACCGTCTTCTCATGGATCCCGAACCGCCTGGCGAGCGGCGCGACCGAAGCTTGCGATCGCCGTAGCTCCGCTCGAATGGCGTGCGTCGTCTTGGCGCTCCCATCGAATGGTTGGCATAGCGGCCGCAGTGCGACGATCTCGACACGATCGTGACGCACGCGCTCGCCTGGGAGCGCAAGCTCGGCGAGATCCGGGGCCAGGCTCCGGTCATTGACGGGCGGGGAAGCCGGGCGTGGATCGCGCGTTCGGGCCTGGCCATCGCCCTGGCAACGCTCGCGGCGTGCGGCGGCTCAGGGACGTATACCGTCCCGCATTTCCCGCACGAAACGAGCGCGTCGATGAAGACGCAGCGGACACGTTGGCGGCTCCGACCGATGCGCCGACAACGCCGGTCGCAGGATCGGCGGGCGGCTCGGTTCCCAAGGCTATCGCCGCCCCCGCGCGCGCGCAGCTGCGCCCGGTCGCGACCATATCCGCCGATGCGGCTTCCGAGGACCCCGAGCCGATCGGCAAGGAGGCGTCGCGCGATCCTCGCTGGGCAGGCAGGCCTGTGCCGGACGCGGACGGGCGGCGGGCCAGTTGGCCGCCGCGGGACGACGAACCGCGCTTCGGATCGAAGGATCGGCACGGTTCTCATCCGGGCGCCGGCCGGCCGAGACGTCGTTCGTGCCGAAGCGGAGCGGAGACGGCGGCCGTCGCCCGGGCGGCGCCGACACCAAGGATCGGTGAGAGCCGTCGAGACCGAAGCCTAGACGCGGCCGCCGCACCCCGAAGACATAATTCGCCGGGACCAGATATCTGGCCGCCAGTGCCTGGATTTCGGCGGGGGTGGTGTAGGTCAGGTCGCGCCCGAGCGTATCGCCCGCGGCGATCCGCCCCGGATCGAACGCGTCGCCCCGCCCAGCGGTCAGGGGCGCATGTCGTGCTCGGCGCGCGCGCGCGGACGTAGGCGATGGCGGCGCGCTCGTTCGGGGTGAGGCGGCTCAGCCGGCCGCGCGCCGTTGCCGCCATCAGCCCGAGATCGCGCGGGCCCTTGCCGGTGCCGGTCGTGCGCAGCCGCTCGAGCTCGGCGGCGGAGTAGGCGCTCGCCAGCAGGAGGAGCGTCGTGCCCCAGATTGAAGCCGGTACTCCCCACCGCTCGCTCCTCCCTTGGACTCGTGTCGGCTGTTATGCGGCGCCGATCAGCTCGCGCCCGATCAGCATCCGCCGGATCTCGTTCGTCCCCGCGCCGATGTCGAGCAGCTTGGCGTCGCGCATGAAGCGCTCGACCGGCCAGTCCTTGGTGTAGCCCGCGCCGCCCAGCGCCTGGATCGCCTCGAGGCTGACCTTCACCGCGCTCTCGCTCGCCAGCAGGATCGCGCCCGCGGCGTCGAAGCGCGTGGTGCGCCCCGCGTCGCAATTCTTGGCGACGGTATAGACATAGGCGCGCGCCGAATTGAGCGCGACGTACATGTCCGCCACCTTGGCCTGGATCAGCTGGAACTGCCCGATCGGCTGGCCGAACTGTTTCCGCTCGCGGACATAGGGGAGCACCACGTCGAGGCACGCCTGCATGATGCCGAGCTGGATGCCGGCGAGCACGGTACGCTCGTAATCGAGCCCCGACATCAAGACGCCGACGCCGCCGTTGAGCGGCCCCATCACATTCTCCTCGGGAACCTCGCAATCCTGGAACACCAGCTCGGCGGTGGGCGAGCCGCGCATGCCCATCTTGTCGATCTTCTGGCCGATCGAGAAGCCGGGCATGTCCTTCTCGATCAGGAAGGTGGTGATCCCGCGCGATCCCTCGCCCGTCTTGGCGTAGACCACCAGCGTGTCGGCATAGGCCGCGTTGGTGATCCAGAACTTGGTGCCGTTGAGCACATAGCCCGCGTCGGTCCGCTCGGCGCGCAGCTTCATCGAGACGACGTCCGATCCCGCGCCCGCTTCGGACATCGCGAGGCTGCCGACATGCTCGCCCGAGACGAGCCTGGGGAGGTATTTCGCCCTCTGCTCGGGGCTGGCCCAGCGACGGATCTGGTTGACGCACAGGTTCGAATGCGCGCCGTAGCTCAGCCCGATCGAGGCCGAGGCGCGGCTGACCTCCTCGACCGCGACGACATGCTCGAGATAGCCGAGCCCGAGTCCGCCATACTCCTCGTCGACGGTGATGCCGTGGAGCCCCAGCTCGCCCATCGCCGGCCACAGCTCGCGCGGGAACCAGTCCTCGGCGTCGATCCGCGCGGCGAGCGGCGCGATCTTGTCGGCGGCGAAGCGCGCGGTGGTCTCGCGGATCATATCGGCATTTTCGCCGAGGCCGAAATCGAGCGTCTGCATGGTTCTCCTCTCAGGCGGTGACGATCATCCCGTCGCGCACCGTGACCGGCCAGCGCAATAGTCCGACGCCGCCGCAAGGGCCACCCACGCATTTGCCGTCCTCGATCCGGTAGAGCGCGCCGTGCCAGCTGCATTCGATCAGGTTGCCGTCGGGCGTGAGATAGCGATCGAGCTTCTGCGCGAGCGGAATGGCCATGTGCCCGCAGCGATCGACATAGCCGTGGACCGCCTCGCCGCGACGCACGACGAAGCCGTGGAAGCGCCCGTGCTTCATCTCGAGCACGAAATTGCGCGCCTTGCCGTCCTCGATCAGGTCCAGCGGGCCGAGCTGGACGCCCGTCGGGGTTTCCGTCACGCGCGGGGTCACTTGGGCAGCGCCGCCTTGGGAAAGCCCGCCCAGGCCGCATCGTAATCGGGCTGGGCGCGATCGAGCGCGAACCGGGTGGGGCGATAGGGCCAGCAGGTCTCGACCATGAACGCCATCGCACCCTCGATCTTGCGGGGTTTCAGCTCGGCCCGGCTCGCGGCCTCCCAGCTCGCCAGGTCGGGCCCGTGGCCCGCCATCAGGTTGTGGAGGCTGAGCCCGCCCGGCGCAAATCCTTCCGCCTTCGCGTCATAGGCGCCGTGGATCAGCCCCATTGCCTCGGACATCACGTTGCGGTGGAACCAGGGCGGGCGGAACGTGTCCTCGCCCACCATCCAGCGGGGCGGGAAGATCACGAAATCGGCGTTGGCGCGGCCCAGCACGTCGCTGGGCGAGGTGAGCACGGTGAAGATCGACGGATCTGGATGGTCGAAGCTGACGGTGTTGATCGCGTTGAACCGCGCGAGATCATAGCGCCAGGGCGCGAGGTTGCCGTGCCAGGCGACCACGTCGAGCGGGCTGTGGTCGAGCGTGGTCGTCCACAGGCTGCCCAGGTATTTCTGGACCAGCTCGAACGGCGTGTCGCGATCTTCGAACCACGCGGCGGGTGTCTCGAAATCGCGCGGGTTGGCGAGGCCGTTGGCGCCGATCGGGCCAAGATCGGGGAGGCGGAACAGCGCGCCGTGGTTCTCCGCGACATAGCCGCGCGCCGCGCCGTCCGGCAGCAGCGCGCGGAAGCGGACGCCCGCGCGGGACCAGCGCGACCTGGCCGGGCGCCACGTCGATGCGGCCGAGCTCGGTGAGGAGCTGGAGGCGGCCGGACTGGGGGATGAACAGCAGCTCGCCATCGGCGTCCATGAACGCGCGCGCGTCCATGTCCTTGTTGGCGGCATAAAGATGCACCGCGACGCCCTCGAGATCGGCGGGATCGCGGTTGGCGAGCATCGTCGCCATGCCGTCGATCAGGTCGACGGGCGCGATGGGACCGGGGATGGGGTCCCAGCGGAGGCGATTGGGGGGCAGGGGGGAGGCGATCGTGCCCGAAGCGAAGAGCTTCGCGCCTTCGTAGCGCGCGAAGGGGCGGATGCTCGGCGCTGGGGCGCAGGCGATAGAGCCATGAGCGGCGATTTTCGGAGCGCGGCGCCGTGAAGGCGGTGCCGGAGAGCTGCTCGGCATAGAGACCGTAGGCAGGGCGCTGCGGCGAATTGCGGCCGATCGGGAGCGCGCCGGGCACGGCTTCGGTGGAGATGTGGTTGCCGAAGCCGGGGAAATAGTCGGTCATTGGGCGCTCCTAATACCCCTTCCGCCCTTGGGAGAAGGAGGGGCCTGCTCGGCGCAGCCGAGTGGGAGGATGGGGGTGATCGAGCGCCCCCGGCCTGCCTCGCCCTTCCGCCGCTTCGCGGCTCCTCCCGCTCCCGGAGGGAGAGGGAATTGGGCCGGACTCGCGCCGCGCGGCGACGCGGTCCGGCTCTCCTCTCCTGACTCTATGCGTCGACCTGGATCACACCGCGGCGGATCTGGTCGAGCTCGATGCTCTCGAACAGTGCCTGGAAATTGCCGTTGCCGAAGCCTTCGTTGCCCTTGCGCTGGATGATCTCGAAGAAGATCGGGCCGAACATGTTCTCGGTGAAGATCTGGAGCAACAGCCCCTCGTCGCCCACCGCGCCGTCGATCAGGATGCGATTGCGGCGCAGCCGCTCGAGATCTTCGCCGTGGCCGGGGACGCGCTTGTCGACCAGCTCGTAATAGGTCTCGATCGTGTCCTGGAGGCGCACGCCGCGCGCGCGGAGGCGCTCGACGGTATCGTAGATGTCGGCAGTGGTCAGCGCGAGATGCTGGATGCCCTCGCCGTGATATTCGCGGATGAATTCCTCGATCTGGCTCTTGTCGTCCTGGCTCTCGTTCAGCGGATGCGGATCGCCTTGTCGGGAGCGATCATCGCCTGGCTGAACAGCCCGGTCGCCTGGCCCTTGATGTCGAAATACTTCTGCTCCTCGAAGCCGAACAGCGTCTTGTAGAATTGCGACCACACCTGCATCTGCCCGCGGCGGACATTGTGGGTAAGGTGATCGAGCAGGTCGAGCCCAACGTTGTTCTTGGCTTCGGCCTCGCGCCAGCCCGGGAACTCGGCCCAGTCGGCGTAGATATCCACGCCGTCAGGCACAAAATAGAGGTACGAGCCGCCGATCCCCTCGATCACGGTATCGTCCTCGATCGTCGGCTGCGCGCCGTGATCGAGCGCCCAGCGCATCGCCAGCTTGGGATCGGCGACGCGGAACGCCATCGCGCTCGCCGAGGCGCCGTGCGCGTTGCGGAACTGCGCGACGCGGCCGTCGGCGTCGCGGTTGAGCATCAGATTGATGCGGCCCTGCTTGTAGCGGGTGACGTTCTTCGACGGATGCCGGTGCGTCGGCACGAAGCCGAGCTGCTCGAACTGCGCCGCCATCGCCCGCGGATCGGGCGAGGTGAACTCGACGAACTCGAAGCCGTTGAGGCCGAGGGGATTTTGCGGATCGGACATGCATTCGCCGATATCCCCTCGGCGATTTAGTGTCAATTGATACCAGATCGGTGGACTTTCATCGGCGCCGGCGCACCGCGGCGACTTCGGCCGGCGTCACGTCGCTCGGATAGCATTTCGGGGCATAGCCGCCGCCGCGGCTCCACGCGCTGCGGCCGCCGCATCGGCTGCCGTTGCGCGCGGTCGAATAGGGGCAGGCGCAGCTGCCCGGGTAGCTCGCGATCGATGCGCGGATGATGCGTTGGCGGATCGCGGCGTCGTGCTCCTGCGCCGTCGCAGGGACGATCGCGACGGCGCCGGCCAGGCCGGCGGCGGCAAGTATCCAGGTCTTCATTTCCCTCTCCTCGGTTGAGGAGCGGGACGGTCGTCGGCCGGGCGGGCGGGGTCGAAGGCAAGCCGGACCGAAGCGGCGGGACCCCGCGGAACGAAGGCGAAACGCGCGCGCATTTCCGCCGCGCATCATCTCGGAATCGGATTTTGTTGCTACAGTCCCTCGCCGCCCACCCAATGCGCGTTGGAGAGGCGGCGCGCGAGGTTCCAGGTCTGCTGGCGGATGTCGGGGACCGCCACGATCTCCCAGAAGGCGCCGCGCGTCATCGGGCCGAGCGCATAGAGCCCGGGATTGGGGCGGGCCCTTCGCGTCGATCGTCTGCGCCTGGTTGTCGACCTCGATGCCGAGATGCGCGGCGTCCGGACGGATCACGCCGCGCGCGGCGAGGCGCTGGAGGAGCGGCTCGGTGGTGCGCATCAGATCGCCTTGCGGACCGGTGCAATTGACGATGCGCTGGACAGCCAGCGTTTCGATCGCATCCTTCCCGCGCGGGCGCCAGGCGACTTGCACGCCCTCCGCGCGCTCCTCGAAGGACAGCGTCTTGCCGGCGCGGACCTCAAGCTGTCCGCGCGCGATGATCGCGCTCAGCCGGGCCCAGACCTCGGGCGCGAGGCGGTGGCGGTGGACGTCCCACCAGGGGCGCAGGTGGCGCAGGAACCGCGCGCGCTCGGCCTCGGTGGCGTTGCCCCACATGCCCTGGGTGAAGGAGCGGAGCTCGTCGACGGCACTCCGCCAGCCGATCGCGTCGCCGCGCGCGCGGACCTGGTGGAGGAGCTGGGAAGCGACGGTATCGGGCCGCTCGGCGATCCGTTCCCATTCGCTGCCGGCCGCGTGCGGGCGCGGGAGCAGCCCGCGCCGCGACAGCGCGACGATCCGGCCGCGAAACCCGCGCGCGTCGAGCAGCAGCACGACGTCGACCATCGTCAGCCCGGTGCCGATGACGAGGACGGTGTCCGAACCGCCAAGGCCCTCGGGCACGCTCGCATCCCACGGGTCGCGCTTGTAGCGCTCGGGGGAGAGCAGGTCGGCGTCGAGACCGGGCGGATCGTGCGGAGGCAGGTTGCCGACCGCGAGGACCGCAGCGTCCGCGAACCACGGCCATTTGTCCACGGTGAAGCTCACCCCTCCTTCGACGATCTCCAAATTGTCGACCTCGCCACGCAGGAGGCGTAGCCGGCCCTTTGACTCTCGCGTTGCCGTCTCGAGCAACTCGCGCAGATATTCGCCATAGGTCACGCGCGGGATAAATGCTGCGGCGGCGTCCGCCACCCCTCGTGCATCGAGCCAGCGGACGAAATGGCCGGGATCGTCGGGGAAGGCGCTCATGTTGCCGGCGCGGACGTTGAGGACGTGGCTGGGGTGCGCAGCGCCATAGGCCAGCCCCTCGCCGGCGCGGCCCGATCGCTCGATCAGCGTCGCGCGCGGACCCTGGTGGCGCAGCAGGTTGATCGCTTGGAGCGTGCCCGAAAACCCTGCGCCGACGATCGCGACATGCTCGATCGGCATCAGATCTCGTATTCGATCTGCCAGCCGGGCTCGGTGAAGGCGGGGCTGCGGTCGGCGAAGGCCGGCTGGCGCGCGCGCATCTGGACGTAAAGCCTTTTGACCCGGTCGCTCGCCGCGCGGGGGAACAGCGCGGGGATGGCCGCATGGACCAGGCAGGCGAGCCCGCCGACCACCATGGTTGCGCCGAAGCGCGCCGCGGTGGCGGCGTGCTCGCCATAGCTCTCGCCGACGCTGCGCGGGTGGGCGAGGAGGAGCCGATCGATCATGCTTCCCGATCTAAAGGCCGCGGCGCATGCTGTGAAGCGCGATGCGACGATCCGGCTTTGCATGCGGGCCGGGATGTGGTTTTGTGAGCGCTAACAATAAGACGTGGGAGAGGATGATGGCTGAGGGGGCGCTGCCGGTGCATCACCGGGCGACGCGCAGCGAAAAGCTGGTGATCGCCGCATCGTCGCTGGGGACGGTGTTCGAATGGTATGATTTCTACCTCTACGGGCTGCTCGCGACGACGATCACCGCGCAGTTCTTCTCGGGGGTCAACGACACCACCGGCTTCATCCTCGCGCTCGCGGCGTTCGCGGCGGGGTTCGCAGTGCGGCCGTTCGGCGCGCTGGTGTTCGGCCGGATCGGCGATCTGGTCGGGCGCAAGAACACCTTCCTCGTCACGATGGGGATCATGGGGCTCTCGACCTTCTGCGTCGGCCTGCTGCCCAATTTCGCGACGATCGGCGTGGCGTCGCCGCTGCTGCTGGTCGCGCTGCGGCTGCTGCAGGGGCTCGCGCTCGGCGGGCAATATGGCGGCGCGGCGACCTTCGTCGCCGAGCATGCGCCCGACAAAAAGCGGCGGGCTCTACACGAGCTGGATCCAGACCACCGCGACGCTGGGGCTGTTCGCGGCCTTGCTGGTGGTGATCGGCGCGCAGTCCGCGCTCGGCAAGGATGCGTTCGCGGCCTGGGGGTGGCGCGTGCCGTTCCTCGCCTCGGTGCTGCTGCTCGGGGTATCGCTGTGGATCCGGCTCCAGCTCGCCGAAAGCCCGGTCTATCAGCGGATGAAGGACAGCGGGAATACCTCGAAGGCGCCGCTGACGGAGGCGTTCGCGCGCTGGGGGAACCTCAAGTTCGTGCTGATCGTGCTGTTCGGCGCGGTCGTGGGGCAGGCGGTGGTGTGGTACACTGGGCAGTTCTACGCGCTGTTCTTCCTCGAGAAGACGCTCAAGGTCGACCTGTTCACCACCAACATATTGATGGCGGTGGCGCTGGGGATCGGCACGCCCTTCTTCGTCTTCTTCGGCTGGCTGAGCGACAGGATCGGGCGCAAGCCGATCATCCTGGCGGGCTGCGCGCTGGCGGCGGCGACCTATTTCCCGCTGTTCGGGATGCTGACCGAGGCGGCCAACCCGGCGCTGGCGGCGGCGCAGGTCAAGGCGCCGGTGATGGTCATCGCCGATCCGGCGACCTGCTCGTTCCAATTCGACCCGATCGGCAAGAACAAGTTCGACCGCACCGGATGCGACATCGCCAAGTCGCTGCTGGCCAAGGCCGGCGTGCCCTATACCACCGCGGACGGCAGCAAGGACCAGACCGAGGTTTTCGTGGGGGATGCCAAGGTGGTGGAGGGGAGCGATCCCGCCGCTTCCGCGCCGCGATCACCAGCGCGGTGGTCGCGGCGGGCTATCCCGCCAAGGCCGATCCGGCGCGGATCGACAAGCCGCGCGTGGTGGCGATCCTGCTGCTGCTCGTGCTGCTGGTGACGATGGTCTATGGGCCGATCGCGGCGCTGCTGGTCGAATTCTTCCCCAGCCGGATCCGCTATACCTCGATGTCTCTGCCCTATCACATCGGCAATGGCTGGTTCGGCGGCTTCCTGCCGGCGACCGCGTTCGCGATGGTCGCGGCGACGGGGGACATCTATTACGGGCTCTGGTATCCGGTGGTCGCGGCGACGGTGACGCTGATCATCGGCCTGCTGTTCCTGCCCGAGACGCGCGAGCGCAAGATCGAGGACTAATAACTGGCGAGGGCGGCGACGTCGACATCGTCGCCTTCGCGCGCGATCGCCGCGCGGAGGTGGTCCATCACGATCTCGAGCACCGGCATCGAGACGCCAAGTGCCGCCGCCGCCTCGCCGGCGAGCCGCATGTCCTTGAGCCCGAGCGGCGCCGCGAAGCCGGCGGGGCGATAGCGCTGCTCTGCCACCAGCGGTCCATAGACCTTGTAGACCGGCGCGTCGAACAGCGTGCCCTGGAGCACCTCGAGCAGCCTGGCGCGGGGCACACCGCCCTTCTCGCCGAGCAGCATCGCCTCGCCGAGCAGCTCGGTGGTGGCGAGAATCATGAAGTTGCCGCACAGCTTGACCAGGTTGGCGGCCGAGGGCGTGTCGCCAACCGCGAAGACGCTGCGGCCGATCGCTTCGAACCACGGCCGGGCGCGCGCGAGCGCTTCGGGGTCGCCGGCCGCGACGATCCAGAGCTGCCCCGCCTCGGCGACCGCCGGGCGGCCAAACACCGGCGCCGAGACGAACCGCTGCCCGCGCGCGGCATGGAGCGCGGCGATGCGATCGGCCGCGGCGACCGAGACGGTGCTGTGCGAGACGTGGATGCTTCCGGCGGGAAGCCCGGCAAGCAGGCCGTCCGGCCCTTCGAGCACCGCCGCCAGCGCGGCGTCGTCGGCGACCATGGTGAAGGCGGCGTCGGCGCGCTGGGCGGCTTCGCGGGGAGTGGCGGCCCGGGTGGCGCCCTGCGCGACGAGCGGCGCCGCCTTGTCGGCCGAGCGGTTCCAGACGGCGACGTCATGCCCGGCGCGGACGAGGTTCGCGGCGATGCCCGCGCCCATCCAGAACTGCCAGCTTCGCCATGACGACCCTCCGATTCGCGCGGCCGACCCTAGCCGACTTCGCCGCCGGCCGCCCGGATGGATCGAGTTACGCCTGCGCCGCGATCGGCCCCGAGAGCCCGGCGCTGGCCAGCTCGCGCTCGGCCTGGGTGAAGCCATAGTCGGGCACGATCTCGCCGGCGCGGTCCGCAACCCGGCTCCAGCCGGCGATCAGGCGCTGGCCCGCCTCGTCGCCCGCGCCGACGTAAAGGCCCTCGGTCAGCGTGACGTGCGCCACCGCGAAATGGCCGGCGCCGGCGCAGAGGATCGCGCGCGTCGGCGCATCCTCGCCCACCAGCGCGAGCAGCCCCGGGCTCACCAGCGCCGGATCGAGCAGGTGGAGGCTCTCGTCGGAGAGCACGCCCTGGGTCATCTGGGTGGCGGCGGTGGGGCGAGGCAATTGACGCGGATGCCGTATTTCTCGCCTTCGATCGCCAGCGTCTGCATCAGCCCGACCAGCGCCATCTTGGCGGCGCCGTAATTGGCCTGGCCGAAATTGCCGTAGAGCCCCGAGGAGGAGGTCGTCATGACGATACGGCCGTAGCGCTGCTCGCGCATCTGCTCCCATGCGGCGCGCGTGCAGATCGCGGCGCCCATCAAATGGACGTCGACGACCAGCCGGAAATCCTCGATGCTCATCTTGGCGAAGCTCTTGTCGCGCAGGATGCCGGCGTTGTTGACGAGGATATCGATGCGGGCCCCACTGATGGAGCGTCTCGCTCACCATCGCGCTCACCGCCGATTCGTCGGTGACCGACGCGGCGATCGCGAGCGCCTTGCCGCCCGCCGCGACGATCTCTTCGACGACGCGCTGGGCGGCCTCGTGCGCGAGATCGTTGACGACGACGCGGGCGCCCTGGCGCGCAAGATACAGCGCATGCGCTCGCCCCAGACCCACCACCCGCACCCGTGACGATCGCAACCCCGATCCTGCAACACCATCACCCTCTCCCCACGCCAATCGATCGGGCGACCCTAGGCGCAAAGACGATCACTCTCAAGTGAGCTAATATGTGGCGATGTCGGTGGGTCAGCGGCAGATGGCCAGGAAGCCTGCCGCCATGAACGAGGCCATGCGCTTCTTCACCGCCTCGAAATCGTCGGAGCGGCTCAACCCGCTCGAAAGCTTGTCGATCCGCCCGGTGCGCGCGAGCGTCAGCATCAGTGCGCCGGTGACGAAATGATAACCCCAGAAGATATCCTCGGGCGCGGCATCGGGGAGGGCCTGCTCGAGCAGGCCGATCAGGCGCAGCACGACGGGATCGAAATGCTCGTCCATCAGATTCGCCCCCCATTGCGGGGTGTTGGCGACCTGAGCGGTGAGCTGGGCGTAATTCTTCCAGCCCTCGCCGCCTTCGATATAGAGGTCGAGGTCGGTGTCGAGGAAGGCGCGGAGCGCGCCTTCGACGGTCGGCTTGCCGCCCGACGCGATCTCATATTCGTCGAGCGCCTTCATCCGCCGCTCGCTGGTCACCGCCGCGCGGCGCGCGAACACCGCGTCGAACAGCGCCTTCTTGTCGGCGAAATAATAGTTGAGCAGCGTGTGGTGGACGCCGACCTGCTTGGCCACGTCCTTGAGCGTCACCCCGTGGAGCCCGTGCTTCGAGAACAGGTCTTCGGCGGCGTCGAGGATCTGCTCCATCGTCTCGGCGCGCTGCTCGGCCTTGCTCGATCGGGCGTATCGTCTTGGGGTTCTGCGTCACGACGCCGTCCTTCGAGCCTGATGCGCCGAGCGTCAAGCGATGTTGCCGGCCGCAAGGATATTCACCCGCATGATAGTGTGCATTGACAGCCCGGTCGACCCGCCCGCATGATGCGGCAAATGCGCCGATAAACCGGCGGCATGGGAGAGGACGCATGGGTATTGAGGCCGCCGGCCGTGCCGACATCCGGGCCGCGCGGCGATGAGCGCGATCCTGACCGCCGCCCGGCCGGTTTCGGCGCTGCGCGCCCGCATCGTCTTGCGACGCTCACCTTCGTCTATGTCCTCAACTTCCTCGATCGCCCAACTGCTCGGGATCCTCGCCAAGCCGATCCAGGACAGCTTGCACATCACCGACGGCCAGCTCGGGCGGATCGGCGGGCTCTACTTCGCCTTTTTCTACTGCTTCATCGCGATTCCCGTCGGGTGGTTCGCGGATCGCACCAATCGCGTGACCGTGCTCTCGCTCGCCTGCGCGATCTGGAGCGGCGCGACGACCGCGTGCGGGCTTGCCGCCACCTATCCGCAGCTCGTCGTCGCGCGGATGGTGGTCGGGTTCGGCGAGGCGGGCGGGGTGCCGCCCTCCTATGCGATCATCACCGACACCTTTCCGCCCGGGCGGCGCGGCGTGGCGCTCGGCATCTACAATCTCGGCCCACCGATCGGCGCCGCGCTGGGGATCGCGTTCGGCGCCTCGATCGCGGCGATGTTCAACTGGCGCGACGCCTTCGTCGCGATCGGCATCGTCGGCATCATCGCCGCGGTGCTGGTGCGGCTGATCGTCCGCGAGCCCGCGCGCGGCGCGCTCGATCCCCGATTTCGGCTTCCGGGCTCGCGGGCAAGACCGCGTTCTGGGGGACGGTGCGGATGTTCTTCGCGAATCCGGTGCTGATGCTCGCCGCGCTCGGCAGCGGCGCGACCCAGTTCATCACCTATGGGCTGGGCAATTTCGCGGTGCTGTTCCTGATGCGCGAGAAGGGGATGACGCTCCCCGAGATCGCGATCTACTACGCGATCGTCGTCGGGGTGGGGATGAGCGCGGGGATGCTCGTGTCGGGCCGGCTGATCGACCGGCTGTCGCAACGCTCGCGCCAGATCTATGCGACCGCCCCCGCCGCGTCGCTCGCGATCGCGCTTCCGTTCTACGTCGCGTTCGTCTGGGCGCCGACGTGGCAGCTCGCGCTCGTCCCTGCTCACGGTCGTCAACCTGCTCAACTACTTCTACCTTTCGTCGTCGGTGGCGCTGGTGCAGGAGGAAGTGCGGCCGGATCAGCGTGTGCTCTCGGGGGCGCTGCTGCTGCTGGTGATGAACTTCATCGGGCTCGGCCTCGGGCCCACCTATGTCGGCTGGGCCAGCGACGTCATCGCCGCGCGCCACGTGCCGCATTCGCTGCAGATCGCGCTCTACACGCTGACCCCGGCCTATCTGGTCGCGATCGCATTGTTCCTGAGGCTGGCCCGCGTCCTTCGCGCGGGCGGCCCTATCGCTGGAAAGGCTGCCCGATGAAGATGCTCCGCCTGCTGATGACCGTGTCCGGGCTCGCGCTCGCCTGCCCGGCGGCGGCGCAATCGACCGCGGCGCCGGCCGTCGAGGCTCCCGCCGGGACCGTCCAGGGGCAGGCCGACGGCGATGTCCGCGTGTTCAAGGGCATCCCATACGCGCTGCCCGCCGGTGCAGGGGCGGCGGTGGCGGCCGCCCGTCCCGCTGCCGCGCTGGCAGGGCGTGCGCGCCGCGACTGCGTTCGGCCCGGCCTGCGTCCAGCCGCAGGGCAGGCTCTCGTCGATCTATTCGGGCGATCCGATGCCGGTGAGCGAGGATTGCCTGACGCTCAACGTCTGGGCGCCGGCGCATGCGAAAGGCGCGCCGGTGTTCTTCTGGATCCACGGCGGCGCGCTGGTGACCGGATCGAGCCGCGAGGCGATGTACGACGGCAAACGGATGGCCGATCGCGGAGTGATCGTCGTGTCGGATCAACTATCGGCTCGGCGTGCTCGGCTGGCTCGCGCATCCCGAGCTGAGCATGGAATCGCCGCAGCACCTCTCGGGCAACTATGGGCTGCTCGATCAGATCACCGCGCTGCGCTGGGTCCACGACAACATCGCGGCGTTCGGCGGCGATCCCGCCAACGTCACGATCGCCGGCGAATCGGCGGGCGCGCTCAGCGTGATGTATCTTCTCGAATCGCCGCCGGCGCGGGGGCTGTTCGCCAAGGCGATCGCCGAGAGCGGCTATATGATCTCGATGCCCGAGCTCAAGAAGAGCGTATACGGCGCGCCCTCGGGCGAAGCGGCGGGGCAGATGCTCGCCGCCGGATTGCAGGCGCCCGACATCGCCGCGCTGCGCGGGATGGATGCGCAGACGCTGACCGACAAGGCGGCGGGGATGGGGTTCGGGCCATGGGGGCTGGTCGACGGGGCGACGCTCCCCCGGCAGATGGTCTCGGCGTTCGACGAGGGCAAGCAGGCGCCGGTACCGCTGCTGATCGGCTTCAACCAGGGCGAGATCCGCTCGCTGACCGTGCTCGCGCCCAAGGCGCCCGCCACCGCCGCCGACTATGAATCGGGGATTCGCGATCGCTACGGCGACCTCGCCGATGTGTTCCTGCGCCTCTATCCGGCGGCGGATTACAAGGAGAGCATCCTCGCCACCACGCGCGACGGGCTCTACGGCTGGACCGCCGAGCGCATGGCGCGCAAGCAGACCACGCTGGGGCAGCCCGCCTATCTCTATCTGTTCGATCACGGCTATCCCGCGATGGAGGAAGCCGGGCTGCACGCCTTCCACGCCAGCGAACTGCCGTTCGTGTTCGGCACCTTCGCCGGCACGCCGCCGCGCTGGCCCAAGATCCCCGATTCGCCGTCGGAACGCGCCTTGTCCGATGCGATGCTCGATTACTGGACCAGCTTCGCGCGCGGCGGCGCGCCGGTGGCGGCGAACGCGCCGGCCTGGCCCGCGTTCGGATCGGCCGGCAGCTACATGCACTTCACCGACGCGCCGCATCCCGCGACCGATCTGATGCCCGGCATGTATGCGCTCAACGAAACGGTGATGTGCCGGCACAAGGCGAGCGGCAAGTTCCCCTGGAACTGGAACGTCGGCCTCGCCGCGCCCAAGATGCCGGCCAGTTCGGCAGAATGTCCGTGAGTCCGGCGCGGGGCTGACGATGCCGTCGGAAAGACGCCGACCTACCGCGCGACGCGGTCGGTTGCGATCTTGCCTTGGGCGTAATCGGCGCGCAGCCGGTTCTTGTCGATCTTGCCCGATGCCCCGAGCGGCATCGCGTCGATCTCTGCGACCTGGTCTGGGATCCACCAGTCGGCGACCTTGCCGCGCAGCAGCCGGATCAGCGCATGCGAATCGCCGCGCTCGCCCTGCGTCTCGACGATCAGCACCGGGCGCTCGCCCCATTTGACGTCGGGCCGCCCGATCACCGCGACGTGGCGGACCCCCGGATGGCGGCCGACGATCGCCTCGATCTCGGTCGGGTTGATCCATTCGCCGCCCGACTTGATCAGGTCCCTTGCCGCGCCCGCAGATGGTGAGGTTGCCCTCGGCATCGATCATCGCCAGGTCGCCGGTGTCGAAATAGCCCTCGTCGTCGAGCGCGTCTTCCTCGGCCTTGTAATAGCGGTCGAGCACGCTGGGACCCTTGACCTTGAGATGCCCGAGGATCCCGCGCTGCGGAACAAGCGTGTTGCCCTCGGCATCGGTGAGCTTTAGGTCGACGCCCATCGGCGGGCGCCCCGAGGCGCGCGGGCTCCTCCGGGCTGGCGTTGGGCGGCGCGATCGTGCCGATCGGCGACAATTCGGTCATGCCCCAGCTCGTCTGCACGCGCGCGCCGAGCCGCTCTTCCATGCGGCGGATCAGCGCGTCGGGGCAGTTCGAGCCGCCGATCAGCACGCGCTCGAGCGCGGGCAGCGTGCCGCCGGTCGCCTCAAGGTGATCGACCAGCCCGAGCCAGACCGTCTGGACGCCCACGGCGATCGTCACGCCTTCATCGCGCATCAGCCTGGCGAGGCTCGCGCCGTCGGTCATGCGCCCGGGCAGGACGAGCCTGGTGCCCGCCGCGGGCGCTGCAAACGGCAGCCCCCAGCCGTTGGCGTGGAACATCGGCACCGCGAGCAGCAGCACGTCGCTTTCGGTGAGGCCGACCGCGTCGGCCTGGAGCGCGCGCAGCGTGTGCAGATAGTTGGAGCGGTGGGTATAGACGACGCCCTTGGGGCTGCCGGTGGTGCCCCGAGGTGTAGCAGAGACCCGCGGGCGCATTCTCGTCGAAGCCGCCCCAGGCGGTTTGGGCGCCATGCGCTTCGAGCAGCGCCTCATAGCCCCAGATGCGCAGCGAATGCTCCCCGTCCCTCGCCCGCCGGCGCATCCAGGACGATGACGTGCTCGATCCCCGGGCAGAGCGGCGCCAGCTCGTGAAACATCGGCATCAGATCGGCCGATACGGCGAGGATGCGATCCTCGGCCTCGTTGATCATCGCCGCGAGATGGGCGACGGTGAGGCGCGGGTTGAGCGTGTGGCAGACCAGGCCGACACCCATCGCCGCATAATAGATTTCGAGATGGTGCTGCGTGTTCCACGCAAGCGTCCCCACGCGGTCGCCGAGCCGCAGCCCGAGCGCGCCGAGCGCGCCGGACATGCGGTTGCTGCGCTCACGCAACGCCGCATAGCCGATCCGCGCGCAGGACGCGGCCGGCGTCCGCCTGGACGACCTGGCGATCACAAAACCACTTGGCGGCATGATCGAGGAATTTGTCTATCGTCAGGCCGTAGGGTTGCATGGGACTTTCGGGAGCTTGAGAATTGAGACAGGACGGCCGCCGCGCCCCTGGGGCGCGGCGGCCGAGTTGGTTGGCCTCAGAACGCCTTGAGAACCTTGATGCCGTACTGACGTGGAGGCCCGGCGAAGTAGAGCCCGCTGTTGAGCGATGCCGGATAATGCTGGTTGTTCAGGTTCGTGCCATAGGCAGTGACCGTCCAGGTGCCGTGCTGCCATCCGAGCTGCGCGTTGATGACGTTACGATCGGCGAGCCGGTCGCCCGAGGCCGGATTCTCGAACAACGTCGCCCATTGCTGCCCGATATGGCCGTAGTTCACGCGCGGGGTGATCGAGTCGCTGTCGCCGACCTTGATTTCATACTGCGCGCCGATGTTGAAGGTGAAGTTCGGCGCATAGGTCTGTTCCGGCCCTTGAGCGCGATGCAGGTCGCGCTCACCGGACCGGTGAGCGGAGCGCATCCAGTGGTCGTCGCGACGCGCGGGTCGCTCGCGTAGAACTCGCCGAGCTCGCTGTGGAGCACGTTGATGCCGACGTCGAACGAGAAGCCGCCGAAGTGCGCCTCGGCCTCGGCCTCGAAGCCGTAGATCTTGGTGCTGTGCGGCACGTTGAGCTCGATCCCGAAGGTCGGATAGGTCGGATAGCCGATGATGACCTGGAAGTTCTTGTAGTCGTTATAGAAGCCGTCGATCGTCGTGCGGATGTGGCCGCCCGCGAAATTGCCCTTCCAGCCGCCCTCATAGGACGTCACGATCTCGGGCACGAACGGCGCCGGGAGGCCGAGGCCGACCGGCACGTTGAGGCCGCCCGGCCGGAAGCCGGTGGCGACGAAGCCGTAGAGATACTGGTCCGGGCTGACCTTCCAGCCGAGCGACACCCTTGTAGGAGAAATTGTCCGACTTGGTGGTCTGGTCGTCGCGGAGATAGGTCGTGTACTGCAGGACGTCGACATGGTTGGTCGACCGGCTCGCGGTATAACGTCCGCCCAGTTCGATCTTCAAATTATCGGTGATGTTGAAGCCGAGTTGGCCGAACGCCGCGAGCGAACGCTCGGGATTCCGCCCCTTCAGCTGATACTGGTACAATCCCAGATTGTACGGATAGGCGAGGTCGATCGTGAAATTGCTGTACGGGGGCCGGAAGAAATAGCTGTTCCATAGTCCCGATGCGCCGAGCAGCCAGGTGAAGCGCTGGTGATCGGGCGAGATGATGTTGAATTCCTGCGAGAATTGCGTCTCGGTGACCGTGTCGTAGAAAGCGGAGTTCGTGGTCACGCCGGTGATCGGATTCGGGAAATCCGACGAGGTGCCGTCCAGATCGGAGCGGTACATGGTGTTGGCGTTCTGGATCGAGGTGATCGAACGGAGCTTGAGACCGCTGTCGGTGTCATACTCCATCCGCAGGATCGAGCGGACGAACTTGTCGCGCGCGCCCTGCGGAGCGTTGGCGGTGATGTTGAACAGGTCGCTGTAGCGCGGATTGGCCGCGCCGCTGGGCAGGGTCTTCATGCTCTGCCAATAGGGAGCGGCCGGATAGGCGCCGAAGTCCATGTAGCCGACGTCGGTCTTCGACAGGATCGAGAAATTGTCGCTCGGCTTCCACAGGAAGCTGATGCGGCCCGCGGCCATCCTGAGATCGGCGTTGTGGCCCGTGTAGGGCGCGCCGCCGGGGCCCTTGATGGTGTAGAAGCTGTCGCGCCGCTCGCCATAGGCCGAGACGCGCACCGCGAACGTGTCGCTCACCGGCAGGTTGATCGCGCCTTGCGCGCCGGCATCGTTGTAGTTGCCGTAATTGGCGTTGACATAGCCGTGGACGCCGCCGCCGATGATCGGATCGTTGGTGTTGACGAACACCGCGCCGCCGGTCGCGTTCTGGCCGACGATCGTGCCTTGCGGCCCGCGCAGCACCTGGATGTTGTTGATGTCGTAATAGGGCTCGCCCTGGACATAGCCGGGGAAGGTCGGGACGCCGTCGCGATAGGTGATCACGCCGGTGGTCGTCTGCGTGTTGTGCTCGGCCTTGCCGATGCCGCGGACGTTGAAATCGTTGCCCTGGCCGAAATTGTTGACGACGATGCTGGGCACCGCGAACTGGAGCGCATCGACGTTCACCACGCCCTTGTTGACGAGATCGGCACCGCTGAGCACCGATGCCGAGACCGAAGTGGTCATCAGATTTTCGTTGCGGCGCTGCGCCGTGACGACGATCTCGTCCTTCGACTCGGTCGCAGTGCTGGTGTCGCTATCCGCCGGCGGGGTGGTCTGCGCCGCGGCGTTGCCGCCCAGCACCAGAGCCAATGTCAACGCGCCAGCCCACGTAGTAGCCTTCATAACTTCCTCCCCACGGTGTCTCCGTCGCGCTCTTCGGCGCGGCTGACACGGGAATGCAGCAAAGCCGCGTGGGTTTCAATATTAATTCTCGTCTGAGTGAAGATAGGTTCCAGCTATGGGACAGGCGGGGGCAGGGGCCGGGATCGTCGGCGTCGGCGAGGGGCGGCAGGGCTGGACCTGGGGCCACGAGCGCGCCGCTGCCGGCGGTTCCACCGGAGTGAAGGATCCAATCTCCACGCCGCATCAAGCGCAGCGCGTCAGACGGCCTGCCGCCCCAGCAGGAAATCGGCGCAGCGTTCGGCGATCATGATCGTCGGTGCGTTGGTGTTGCCGCTCACCAGTTCGGGCATCACCGAGACGTCGGCGACCCCGCAGTCGCGGCACGCCGTGAACGCGTAGCGTCGGATCGACGACGGCCATGCCGTCCTTGCCCATCTTGCAGGTGCAGGACGGGTGGTAGACCGTCTTGGCGACCGTCCGGGCGTGATGCTCGAGGTCCGCATCCGAGATCTGCTCGTCGGGCGACGGCAGTATCTCGTGTTCGATCAAGGCGGCCAACGCCGGCGCGCGCAGGATGCGGCGCGAGAGCTCGAGGCCGCGCACGATCGTCTCGACGTCCGCGCGCGTGGTGAGATTGTTGGCGACGAGCAGGGGAGGGGTCCCGGGGATCGGCGCTGCGCAGCTTCACCGTCCCGCGCGAGCTGGGCCGCAGGATGCAGGGGTTGATCGTGATCCCGTGCCCCGGAGGCGGCTCGCGGTCGAAATCGCCGACGAGGCGCGGCGTGACGTGGATCTGGATGTCCGGGCGCCCGCCGCCGCTCGTGTCGACGAAGCCGCCGCTCTCGATGATGTTCGAGCTGAGCAGGCCCGTGCGCCACATCAGATACTGGAGCCCGTGGCGCGCCGCCTGGATCCCCCGATCGGCGCCGAGCAGGCTGATTGGGTGGCGCGTCTGGCCATAGACCGAGGCGGTGACGTGATCCTGGAAGTTCTCGCCGACTCCCGGCAGATGGCGGATCGCGCGGATACCGTGCTCGGCGAGCTGCCCCTCTGTGGCCGATCCCGGAAAGCTGGAGCAGCTTGGGGCTGCCCAGCCGCCCGCGCGGCGAGGATGCATTCCTCGCGGACATGCGCCTCGTAGCGATGTCCCGCCTTGTCGCGATAGGCGGCGCCCGAAACGGCGCCGTTCTCGAACAGGAAATGGTCGAGGCTCGCCTCGGTGCGGACGGTGAGCAACGGATTGCCGCGCACACGATTTGAGGTAGGTCGTGGCGGTCGAGCCGCGGGCGGGCCGGTCGTGCGTGGTCGTCTGGTAGAAGCCGGCGCCCTCCTGCCGCGCACCGTTGAAATCGTCGTTGAAGGGGCACGCCGGCCTGCTGCGCCGCGCGCACGAAGGCGTAGCTCAGCGGATGGCGGTAAGGCAGGTCAGAGACCGGCAATAGCCCTTCGTTTGCCGTGATAGGGGCCGGCCAGCCGCTGGTTGTTCTCGGCGCGCCTGAAGACGGGCAGCACGTCGTCATAGCCCCAGCCGTCGCATCCCAGCGCGGGCCCAGCCGTCATAATCCTCCGCGCTGGCCGCGGATGTAGATCATCGCGTTCACCGAGGATCCGCCGCCGAGCGTCCGGCCCTGCGGCACGACCATCCGGCGGCCGAGGATGCTGTCCTCGGCCTCGGCCCGGTACATCCACGTCCGTTTCGTGCCGATCACGCGGATGAAGGTGCCCGGCACGTGGATGAAGGGCGTATTGTCCGCCGGGCCCGCCTCGAGCAGCAGCACGCTCTTGCCGGCCGCGACCAGGCGCTGCGTCACGACGCAGCCACCCGATCCGCCGCCCACCACGATATAGTCGAATGTATCCGCCATCGGTCCCCCCCACGCTCGTCATACCCGCTCGGGCGGTTCCGCAGCCAGCAGACACCGCCTCTTGACGGCGATCTAACTGGAGCGTATCGTTGTGGCAATCAACGTTTCGACTAACGGAACGAAATTTTGGGGAGTGGGGTCGCCTGCCCAGATGACCGTGTCGCCCCGGGTCGCTTTCAATTGCCTGAAAAAATACGAACGGATCGATGACAGGGAGGGTGCAGATGAAAAGAGGCGCATTTTCGCGCGGCAGTGCCGTGTCGACGCTGGCATTGGCGATTGCCGCCATCGGGGTCGCGGCCCCGGCTTCGGCGCAGGACGCAGCTCCTGCCGCCGGGACCGCGGAGCCGGCCGCCGCTCAGGAGCAGGATGCCGCTGCCCAGGAACAACCGGCCGCCACCGGCGAGGAGATCATCGTCACCGGCTCGCGCCTGGGGCGGACCAGCTTCAATTCGCCGACCCCGGTCAACGTGATCGGCCAGGAACGCGCGCAGGACCTCAACATCACCAACGTCGGCGACGCGCTCAATCAGATTCCGTCCTTCCGCCCGATCGCCGGCCCGACGACGACCCAGCAGCGTTCGAGCGCGAACATCGCCGGCCGCAGCCTGGACCTTCGCGGGCTGGGAGCGGTCAGGACCCTGACGCTCGTCGACGGCCGGCGGCACGTCGCGAGCGGCGACGACGGGACCTTCGATCTCAATGCGATTCCCTCGATCATGGTGCAGCGCTCCGAAGTCGTGACGGGCGGCGCCTCGGCCGCCTACGGGCGCCGGCGCGGTGGCCGGCGTGGTCAACCTCATCCTCGATACCAGGCTCAACGGCGTGAAGAGCGAAGTGAGCTACGGCATCAGCGAGCTCGGCGACGCGCGCAAGGTCTATGCGGCGTTCGAGGCGGGCACCGGCTTTGCCGGCGGGCGCGGTCACATCGTCGTCGGCGGGGAATATTCGAAGGAAGGCGGGGTCGGATCCGTCAATACCCGCGACTGGAGCCGGCGGTACCACGACTTCATTCCCAACCCCTTCTTCAATACCAATCCCGCGCTCAGCAAACGGCTGCCCGCGAACATCGGGATCGACAACGTCAGGACGTCGTACACGCCGTCGGGCACCATCCAGGTCGTGAGCCCGCTGCAGGGAATGCAGTTCGATACCAACGGCAATCTGGGTTCCGTTCCAGTTCGGCGACCTGTACAACAAGGCGAAGCCAAGCGCCCTGATGGTCGGCGGCGATCCCAGCATCACCGATTATTACAGCGCCGACGGGCCGCCCTTCGTCGTCCCGACCAAGCATATATCGCTGCTCGGCCATGCCGACTTCGACCTGACCAGCTCGATCACCGCCTCCGCCGAGATTGGCTATGCCAAGGTGGACGGCGGTCCGACGGGCTCCAACCCGCGCTCGGATGCGAACGGCGCGATCAAGATCCTGCGCGACAATGCCTATCTGACGGCCGACACGGCCGCCAAGATGGACGCCGCCCACGTCACCGTGCTTCCGATCAGCCGTGTCAACAACGAGGTCGGTTCGAACACCTACAGCTCGACGAACACGATCTGGCACGGCTTCTTCGGCCTGAAGGGCGAGCTTGGCTCGAGCTGGAAGTGGGATGCCTATTATCAGTTCGGGCAGACCACGGGGCTCCAGTTCAACACCAAGTCCCGGTTGGAGCAGCGCTTCAAGGACTCGATCGACGCGGTGCGCGTCACCGCCACGAACGTCGGGACGTCCGGCCTGGCGATCGGCAGCATCGTCTGCCGGACGACGCTGGCCAACCCGGCCAACGGCTGCATCCCGTCCAATATCATGGGGCCGGACAAGATGAGCGCTGCTGCGGTCGCGTGGATCAATACGACCGCCTGGTCGAACCGCACCTTCACCGACAACACGCTTTCCGCCAACCTGCACGGCACCCTGCTCAACGGTTGGGCGGGCCCGATTCTGGCGGCGGTCGGCGTCGAATATCGCACCAATGCGTCGAAGGGCGACAACGATCCGAACAGCAAGCTCGGCCTGTTCTCGCAGCAGGCCTGGACCTTCCTGCCGGCGACCACGCAGAAGGTCGTCGAAGGCTATGGCGAGATCAACGTGCCGGTGTTCACCGATTCCCCGCTCGGCAAGTCGTTCGAGCTGGACGGCGCAGTCCGGCAGACGCACTACAGCCTTTCGGGCGACGCCACGACCTGGAAGGGGGGCGCGGTCTACAATATCAGCGACGAATACATGCTGCGCGTTACGCGCTCGCGCGACATCAGGGCGCCGTCGCCCGCGGAGCTGAATCCGAACCGATCGGTTCTGTCCGGGCAGATCACCGACCCCAAGTACAACATCCGATATTTCGTTTCGAATTACAGCGGGGTAATCCGGATCTGAAACTCGAGAAGGCAGATACGTTCACGGTAGGCGGCGTCATTCAGCCGGACTGGATCCCGAACTTCAAGCTTTCGATCGACTATTACAACATCACCGTCGACGGCGCGATCGACATCCCGACCGCGGACCTGGCGGTGGCGATATGCCGTTCGGGCAGCAATCCCAGCATCTGCACCTTGGGAATGGACGAGAACGGCAATCCCGATCGGATCACGGCACTCTATGCGACCTACCAGAACATCAGCGAGTTGCGCGCGGAAGGCGTCGAGGTCGTCGCGAACTACACGCAGGATCTCAAGAAGATCGCGGGCTTCCTGAGCGGCGACCTCAACGTCATGATCAACGGGTCCTACGTCAAGACGCTGTCGATCGCGCTTCCCGACGGAACAAAGCGCGAGCTGTCGAACTGGACGGGCAATACCGGCCTGGCCGCCTCCATCCTCGGCGTGCCCAAGTGGCGCAGCGATGCCGTGGTCACCCTATGCCCAGCCGACCTATTCGCTGACGGCACACATGTCCTATATCCCGAAGGGTTTGCTCAATCCGGCCTGGATCGGCGCCGAGCAGGAGGGCTACAGCCCATACCTTGCGAACAGCGTGGACTATAATCACGTCTCGTCGCGCTTCTACCTCGATCTGACCGCCCGCGTGCGGCTGTTCGGCGAGGAGAAGCACGGCGTGGAGCTGTTCGGCGGCGTCAAGAACGTGTTCGACACGGATCCGCCCCCCGAGATCCGGCTGAACGGCAATCCGCTCTATTTCGATCCCATCGGGCGCAATTATTCGATCGGGCTTCGCGGGGGCGTGGTGAGCTTGGTTCCAGATGCGCTTGGGCAACAAGCCGGCAACTTTCAGAATTGAATATGGATCAGAAGGGGTTCGTCACATGCTCGAGGACAAGGTTATTTCGCGCAGGGCCGCGTTGGTTGGCGGAGCGGCATGCGGCGGCGCGCTGCTCCTGCCCGCCATCGCGCGCGCGCAGAACGGCGCCGGGCTGGTCAAGGCCTATGCGGCCCCCCCGCCAGCTCAAGGACGGTCGACCACGCCGTCGTCTATCGCAACGAGAAGCAGTTCTGCGCATGGCCGTATACCCGCGGCTTCTGGAACTTCGGCGACGGCGAGCTGGTGCAGAGCTTCGATTCCGTGCCGACCGACTATGCCAGCGCCGACGCCATCAACCACAACAACATGATCGATGCGAAGCACAAGGTCGGCGATGATTTCACCAAGAAGCTGACGGTGCGCTCGAAGGACTGGGGCCGGACGTGGGACGGCGCCAACCGGTCGTGAACATCTACGATCACATCGCGAAGGGCACAGAGAACGCCAAGACGCTCGCCGACCTGGGACCGATCGACTATCTCGACAAGAACGTGCTGGTCCTCAGCCCGCCCCGGCGTCTACCCCGGCTTCCTTACCCCCACCGCGCGCACGTCGATCCGGATCTCGCGGGATCGGGGTCACAGCTGGAGCCCCGAATTCCCCTTGCTGATGGAAGGGCTCCATTCGCTTTCGGGGATCAATTCGTCGGTGGTGCGGCCGGACGGCACGGTGCTCACCTTCCTCGTCGAGGTCACCGAGGCGGTGTTCGACCGCCATCCCCTGGTCTATGCGCTGCCGCCGGGGGGCACGGACTTCCGCTTCCTGTCGTTCGTCACCCCGAAGCGGGATCCGTTCGGCGACGCTGACGGCGAATATTCGGGCACGCCACGGTTCGGCGGCCATCGCTGGTTCTACCCGCGCGGCTATCTGCTGGCCAACGGCCGGATCCTGTGCGTCACCCGCGCCCAGCGCGATCCGCGCGGCGACATGTGGGTCGAGCTGTTCTACAGCGACGACGGCGGCGAGACCTGGGCCTTCCCTCTCGCGCGTCAACGATTTCGGCGCGCCGGGCAGCCTGGTGGTGAAGAAGGACGGCCGCTACGTCATGGTCTACGGCTATCGCCTCATGGCCGTCGGGGATGCGCTGCCGGGTGTGAGCGAGGACGAAGGCAAGACCTGGGGTCCCGAGCTCATCATCCGCGACGACGGCGGGAGCTGGGACCTCGGCTATGGCGACGCGTGGGAGATGCCCGACGGCAAGATCGGCGTCATCTATTACTTCAACAGCAAGAACGACCGCATCAAGGTCAACGGCGGCGTCCGCCATATCTGCCGGAGCATCTTCTCGGTCGATTGATCGAGCGGGGCGGGGGGCGCCGCGGACCGGGGCCCCCCAACCGGACAGGGTCGACGCTTACAGCATGGGAGAGTCCAGATGCCCGATCGGCGCGCGTTCATCACTTCGTCGGCGACGCTTGCGGCGGCGGCGCTACTGCCCGGCGTGGCGCGCGGCGCGCCGCTCGCGCCGTTCAAGCTGTACGACACGCATGCGCATTTCCATGGCACCGATCTGGCGCGATATCCCTTTCGCGTCGATATCGACCCCGTCCGGCGCGAGCGGGCGTTGGCGCAGCCGGTCACGCCCGAAATCCTGTTCAAGGCATGGGACGACGCGGGCGTGGAGATGGGATGCGGCGTGCAGTTCAACACCACCTACGCCACCGACAACGCCTATCTGCTCGACGTCGCGGAGCAATATCCCGGGCGGGTAGCGCCGGTGGTCATCCTGTCGCCGACGGATCCCGCCACGCCCGCGTCGCTCAAGAGCATGGCGAAGGCCTATGGCATCGTCGGCGTCCGCTTCTCCGGCCTGCCCGATGCCGAGGGCAGGTTCGCCTTCCTTGGCGAGGATGCGCAGCGGAGCTGGGGAACGGCCAACGACCTCGGGCTCGTCGTCGTGCTCATGCCGCTGGGCTCGCCGCCGCAGCCGTCGGCCTTGCCGGCGGCGATGAAGCGCATCGGCGCGCTGGCCGACCGATATCCGCGCTTGAACATCGTGCTGGATCACTTCGGCTTCCCCGTCGCCGAGCGGGACGCCGACGTTCGGGTTCAGCCCCGATCACCTGGCGCTGGCGGCGCACAAGAACGTGCATCACAAATATTCGACGTTCCTGCTCGAGCTGCTGCGGCGCGGCGGCGTCCCGGACAGGGAGTTCCTGAACTACGTCATCGGAGTTTACGGCACCGCCAACATTGTCTGGGGTTCGGATTTCGGCAACACGCCGGGCGACCTCGCCGCCTTCGCGAAGCGCGCGCTCGATTCCGCCGCGAACCTGACGCTGGCCCAGAAGCGGGCGATCTTCTACGGCAACGCCAAGCGATTGTTCGTCTCCGGCGGCCCGCGCCGCGCCCGCGCGGCGCTCATGAGCGGCACTCACCGCCGGCGCGGTTCGGGCACGCGGGAGCGCGGATAGTGGCGATGCTCGACGACGATTATCGCACGACGCGGCGGCGGGAGTGGGACGAGGCGGGCAAGCGCTACGGCACGCTTTCCCGGCGGCCCCTTGGCCGATCTGATGCGGCAGGCCACCGATCAGATCCTCGCGAACGCGGCGATCTCGCCCGGGCAACGGATCCCTCGACGTGGGGACGGGTCCGGGAAGCCCGGCGCTCGAGGCCGCCGAGCGCCTGGGGCCCCGGCGGAAAGGTCGTCGGCATCGATTCGGCGCCGTCGATGATCGCAGCGGCGCGCCGGCGCGCGAGGGAGGCCCGGCGTCGAGAATGCCGAGTTCCTCGAAATGGAGGCGGAAAGCCTGGCCTTCCCCGACAATTCGTTCGACGCGATCATCTCGCGATACGGCTATCCGCACTTCACCGATGCCGTGCGGGCCTTGAAGGAATCCCATCGGGTGCTGCGTCCGGGCGGGCGGCTCGCCGCCGCGATGCACGGTGCGGTGGCGCTGAATCCCTATTTCACCCGCACCCGTGCTGGCGCTGAAGAAATTCCACCCCGATCCGACGGCGATCACCGACCGCGGGCCCTTCTATTTCCATGCCCCCGACCTGCTGGAGCGCGCGATGAAGCAGGCCGGGTTCGACAGCGCGCGCGCCTTTGCGCACGACACGACGATCGTCATCGATGATTTCGCGAGCTATTGGGCGGCGCAGAAGGCCGGCGGCGCGGCGGTCCGGCGCGCGCTCGACGCCGTACCCGACGCGCGCCGCATCGAAGCCGAGCAAGCCGCGCTGGCCGCGATGGCGCAATATGTCTCCGGCAACCAGGGCGTCTTTCCCGCGCAGATCGTCGTCGGGGTGGGCACCAAGGATCCGGATGCGCGCCGATGAGCGCGCCCGACCCCGCCGACCCGACGCCCGAGCAGAAGCTCGCGCTGGATCGCGTGCTGTGGCGCGTCATGCCCTTCGTCACCGCTTGCATGGTCGTCGGCACGATCGATCGTTCGAACGTGGGCTTCGCCAAATTGTCGATGGCCCACGCGCTGGGAATGAGCGAGGCGGTTTTCGCGCTCGGCTCTTCGCTCTTCTACATCGGATATATCGTCTTCGAGATACCGAGCGCGCTCGGCATGCATCGCTTCGGCGCCCGAATCTGGCTCGCGCGCATCATGTTCACCTGGGGACTGGCGACGGTGGGGCTGGCGTTCGCCAGCTCGACCGAGATGTTCTATGGGCTGCGCTTCCTGCTGGGCGCGGCGGAAGCGGGACTCTATCCCAGCCTGATCTTCTACATCACGCTCTGGCTCCCGAAATCCTATCACGCGCGAGGCGTGGGCATGCTGACCATCGGCAGCGCGATCGGCAACGGCGCCGGCGCGCTGATCTCCGGCCCGTTGCTCGATCTGGACCGCACGCTCGGATTCGCGGGCTGGCAGTGGATCTTCCTGGTCACCGGCGCGATCCCGATGATCGGCACGCTGGCGATCCCTGCGCTACATGCCCAATCGGATCGAGCAGGCGCGCTTCCTCAGCGCGGCGGAAAAGATCGATCTCGCTCGATCGATAGACCCGGATGACGGCGAGAAGCACGGCCTGGGCGACGTGCTTCGGGCGATCGCCAATCTGAAGGTCCTCGTATACGGCATCGGGCTCGCCACGATCCTGACCGCGCTCTACGGCGTGATCTACTGGTCGCCAAGCGTGGTGAACACGTTCGGTGTGACGGGCACGCAGAACGGCCTGCTGGTGGCGCTGCCCTGGGCGATCGACGCGGTGTTGCTGTGGCTGATCCCCGCCCGCCTCGCCAGCAGGCACAACCTCAAGGCGCTGATCGTCTTCCTGCTGCTGGGAAGCGTCGTGTTCGCCGCCGCCGTCGCGGTCGAGGGCTCGCTGTTTCGCTACGCGATGCTGCTGGTCGGCATTTCCTGCGTTTCGATCGCACTTTCCCTTCTATTGGACGTTTCCGGCGCGGCTGTTCCGCGGCGCGCCCGCAGCCGTGGCGCTTGCGGCGATCAACTCGCTCGGCAATTTCGGCGGCCTGGCCGGGCAAAATCTCATGCCGGCCATGGCGAAGTGGGGGGGGCTCGGCGTCGGCGGCGCTGCTCGTGCCATGCGTTTGCCTGGGCATCCTCGCGGTCGGCGCGATCGTCACCTTGGTCCTGGGCGGGTCTCGGGCCCGATCGTCACCCTGACGCGGCCCGCCGCCGGCGCAATGTGCCGCCGAGGGAATCCCAGGAACCGCCGTGCGCATCCGCCTGCGCGAATTGCAGCAGCCCCGGGCGCGGCGGCAGCGGCTGGAGCGAGAAGGCGGTCGCTTTCTCGTCGTGCAGCGCCCAGCCGCGGAACGCGAGCAGCGTCCCCGACGTATCGTTGAGCCCGAACCCGCCGAGCGTGATCGCGATGCGCTGCGATCCGATCGGCGTGGCGAAGGTCGCCTCGGCGCCGCCGACCTTCACTTCCTCGCCGATCCACGAATTGATCGCGCTCGGCGTGATCGTGTCGGTCACCGCCCATTCAGGCCCCGAATGCTCGAGCGACACCGCCGGCCAGAACAGCCCGGCGCGCGCCGAGACCTTGGCGGGGCCGGGCAGCAGGGGCTTGAAGGTCACCACTGCCTCGGACAGATCGACCGCATTGCTCTGCCCGTGCTGCGCGGTCGCGACGATTGTGCCCGACAGCGACCAGGTGAAGCGCGGCTGCCAGATCAGATCGGCCTCGGCGAGCTGCGGGCGCAGGCGGAAGCCGCGATCCGCGCCGCCGTCGAACCGCGTCTTGCCGAGTCCGCCCTGGAGCCAGCTCGGCTCGCCGTCGGCGTCGACGATGCGGATATCGCCGGCGATCGAGATCGTGTCGGGCGAGAGAATGTCGGTCCCATCCTGCGCGCGCGCCGGCGCAATCCCATAAACCGCGCTCGATGCGGCCAGGAGCAGGAGCCATTTCGGCCGAATACGCGGGCCAAGGCGATGCATCGCGGCAGAATGCACTGCGAATGGTTAATTCGCGGTTGGTCGGAAGATCAGGCCCGAATCCGCACCGGCACCGATTTCGCTGCCGGCGTCTTGGAGGCGTGGTCGTGATGATCGAGCGCGATCAGCAGGTTGAGCTCGGGATAATAGCCCGCGACGCATCCGTCGGGCAGGTCGAAAGGCGTCACCGTCAGCCCGCCGACCTCGCGCGCCACGCCGTCGCCGGCATCGCTGACGAGCGCGACGACCTGACCTTCGCTCAGCCCTGCGCGCGCGATCTCTGCCGGGTTCATCAGCACCACGTCGCGCGTCCCCTCGATCCCGCGCAGCCGGTCCGAATAGCCATAAACCGTCGTGTTGAACTGGTCGTTCGAACGCAGCGTTATCAGGCGATAGCGGCCCGCCTCATCGGCGAAATCCCGTCGAGTTGAGCATCCCGGGCGCGGTGAACTCGGCCTTGCCGCTTTCGGTCTTCCATACGCGCCCGCGCGCGGTATTGCCCCTTGTAGAAGCCGCCGGGGGTGAACATCCGCGCGTTGAAGTCCTTGAACTGCTCGGGATAGGTCGCCTCGATCGCGCCGCGGACCTTGCCGTAGTCGCCGGTCCATTGGTCCCACGGCACCTTCGGATTTGGCGGCAGCGTCGCCGTGGCGATCCCTGCGACGATCGACAGCTCGGAGCGCAGGTGCGGGCTCGCGGGCTCGGCGTTGCTGATCGATCCGTGGATGCAGCTCAGGCTGTCCTCCATCGTCACCACCTGTGGGACCGCCCGCCTGAATGTCCTTCTCGCTGCGGCCGAGGCAGGGGAGGAGGTACGCCACGTCGCCGCAGAAGAGCTGGCCGCGGTTGAGCTTGGTCGCGATCTGGACAGTGAGCCGCATCCGCGGCCAGGCATGCTCGATCATCCCCTGCTCGGGCACCGCGCGCAGGAAATTGCCGCCGAGCCCGATGAAGGCCTGCACCTTGCCGTCGAGGATGCCATGGCACGCATCGACCGTGGTCATGCCGTGATCGCGCGGCGGATCGAAGCCATATTGCTCGGCGAGCCGATCGAGCGGGACCAGATCGGGCTTCTCCGAAATCCCGACCGTGCGCTGCCCCTGCACGTTCGAATGCCCGCGCCACCGGCGAAACCCCCGCGCCCTCGCGTCCGATATTGCCCCGGAGCAGCATCAGGTTGACGATGCTCGCGACATTCTCGAACCCGCCGACATGCTGCGTCAGCCCCATGCCCCAGATGCCGATCGCGCGCTCGGCGCCGATATAGACTTCAGCCGCAGTCTCGAGATCGGCGCGGGACAGGCTGGATTCACGCTCTATTTCATCCCATCCCGTGGCGCGGACCTTGGCTTCGAATTGCTCGAACCCATGGGTATGCTCGGCGATGAAACCGCGATCGATCGCGCCGCGATCGATCACATGCTTGCAGAGGCCGAGGATCGCGGCGATGTCGCCGCCGGCCTTGACCTGGTAATAATGCGACGAGATTTTGGTCTCGCCCCCCGTCACCATCTCCAGGCTCTGCGGGTTGCGGAAGGCGAGCCCGCCCTTTTCCGCGAATCGGATTGAAGGTGACGATCCGGCATCCGCGCTTCGATGCCGCGGCGAGCGTGTGGAGGAAGCGCGGGCTGTTGCTGCCGGTGTTCTGCCCGAAGAAGAAGATCGCGTCGCAATGGTCGAAATCATCGAGGATGCACGTGCCCACCGGCGCGCCGATCACCTTCTTGAGCGCGACCGAGGTGGTCTCGTGGCACATGTTCGAGCTGTCGGGCAGGTTGTTGTGGCCATAGAGCCGCGCGAACAATGCCCAGGCATAGCTGGTCTCAAGGCTGGCGCGGCCCGAGGTGTAAAAGACCGCCGACTTAGGATCGATTGCCGCCAGTTCCTTGCCGATCGCCGCGAAGGCCTCGTCCCAGCCGCACGGCACATATTTGTCGCTCGCGGCATCGTAGCGCATCGGATGCGTCAGCCGTCCCGCCTGCTCGAGATCGTAGTCGCGCCATCCGCGCAGCTCGGCCAGCGTGTGCGCCGCGAAGAAATCGGGGGTGCAGCGCCGCGGCGTCTGTTCCCAGAAGGTCGCCTTGGCGCCATTCTCGCAAAATTCGAATAGGTGCGGCTTGGCCGGCTTGGTCCAGGCGCACGAGACGCACATGAAGCCGCCGGGCTTGTTCTGCTTGGCCAGCGTGGCGAGCGTCTTGGGTGAGGTGTGCTCGGCCCTGGCGACCTTCATCATCCCGCTCACCGACCCCCAGCCGCCGGTGGGTCCCGGATAATAGACCGTGCCGTCTTCGCCTTCGCCATCCTCGACTCCCTTGCGGTGGCGGCTATTGCTTGCCCAATGGACCTGACCTTCGATCGTGTCGAGCCGGGCGGCGCGCGCGCCGCCATCAAGCGCGAGCTTGCCGAGGAAGTTCCGATCGCCATCGAAATCAACGGCCTGGGCTATGCCGTGATGATGGCGACGCCCAAGGATCTCGAGGATTTCGCGTTCGGATTTGTGGCCGCCGAGCGGCTGGGCGCGGTGATCGACGTGGAGGCGCATGCGGTGGGGCAGGGAAGGGTCCTCCGCGTCACGCTGGCGGACGGTGCAGCGGCGATCGAAGCCACCGCACCACCGATTCGTCGTGTGGGCTGTGCGGGATCGACAGCCTGGAGGCGGCGCTGCGCCCCTTGCCCATTCTCTCCGCGACGAGGCTGGCGTCGCCCGACGCGATCTTCCGCGCGCTGGCCGATCTGCGCACGCATCAGCCGCTCAATGCGCAGACCGGCGGCCACCACGCCGCCGCGCTCTGCGCCGCCGACGGCACGATCCGCCTCGTCCGCGAGGACGTCGGCCGCCACAATGCGTTCGACAAGTTGATCGGCGCGATGGGGCGGCAAGGGCTGGGCTGGGAGGGCGGCTTCGCCTTGCTCTCGTCGCGCTGCTCGTACGAGCTGGTCGAGAAGGCCGTGCTCGCGGGCTGCCCGTTGCTCGCGGCGATCTCGGTGCCGACCGCGATTGCCGTGGCGCGCGCGAGGGAGGCGGGGCTGGCGCTGGTGGTGCTCGCGCGCGCGGGATTCGCTGCTGTGGATGAGGCCGTGAAGCTGCTGGGCGCGGTCCTCGCCGGTGGCAGCTCCACCCGCTTCGGATCGGACAAGGCGCTCGCGCTGCTCGCCGGCAAGCCGCTGATCGAGCACGCCATCGCCCGCGCTTGCGGCGCAGACCGACGCCGTCATCGTCTGCGGCCGCGAATGGGGCGATTGGGTGGCGGATACGGCCCGAGCCCGGGCTCGGCCCGCTCGGTGGAATCTGCGCCGCGCTCCACGCGGGCGCGGCGCGCGGCTATGACGCGGTGCTGACCGCGCCGTGCGACGCACCCGCGCTTCCGCTGGACCTGGCGGCGCGGCTGGCGGGTGGAGCGTTCGTGGAGGAGATGCCGGTGATCGGGCTGTGGCCCCCGTCGCTGGCGGAAGCACTGGATACCTGGCTCGCCGAAGCGACGGACCATTCGGTCCCGCGGCTGGTCGCGAGCGGCAGGCGTCGCCGCCCTCCGGATCGGCCGGCCCCCTCGCCAACATCAATACCGCCGACGAGCTTCGCGCCTTCGGCCGCTAACCGCGGCGTCGTTACGGCAGGTTCGCCCGTAATTCCTCGATCCACGCCCGCGCCACCACCCCGTCCGACGGCGCGCGCCAGTCGCCACGCGGGCTCAGCGCCCCCGCCGGCCGACACCTTCGGCCCGTTGGGGATCGCCGAGCGCTTGAACTGGCTGGTCTGGAAGAAGCGGAACAGGAAGGTCTCGAGCCACCTGGCGATCGTCGCCAGATCATAGTCGTGGCGCCCGTCCGCCTGGAAGTCGATCGGCCACAGCCCCGTGTCGCGATCCTTCCACGCATGCCAGGCCAGGAACGCGATCTTCGACGGCCTGAGCCCGTGCCGCACGACATAATGGAGGAAGAAATCGTGGAGCTCATAGGGCCCGACGCGCGCCTCGGTGCTCTGCATCTTGCCCGATGCGTCGGCGGGGACCAGTTCGGGCGAGATTTCGGTCGCCAGGATCGCGGTCAGCAGCGCGCTGGCCTCGGCATCGAACTGGCCGGTCTTGACTGCCCAGCGGATCAGATACTGGATCAGCGTCTTGGGCACGCCCGCGTTGACCGCATAGTGGCTCATCTGGTCGCCGACGCCATAGGTGCACCAGCCGAGCGCCAGCTCGGACAGGTCGCCGGTGCCGAGCACGAACCCGTCGTGCCGGTTGGCGAGGCGGAACAGATAGTCGGTGCGCAGCCCCGCCTGCACATTCTCGAAGGTCACGTCGTACACCGGCTCGCCACTGGCGAAGGGATGCCCCAGGTCGGCGAGCATCTGCCGCGCGGCGGGACGGATGTCGATTTCCCCCGGGGTCACCCCGAGCGCGGTCATCAGCGCCCGGGCATTGGCCTTGGTCGCCTCGCCGGTCGCGAAGCCGGGCATGGTATAGCCGAGGATGTCGGTGCGCGGGCGCCCGAGCCGGTCCATCGCCTTGGCAGCGACGATCAGCGCGTGGGTCGAATCGAGCCCCGCCGGAGATGCCCACCACGAGATGCCTCGATCCAATCGCCTCGATCCGCTTGCGCAGCCCCTCGACCTGGATGTTGAACGCCTCGTAGCAATCCTCCTCGAGCTTGGCGGGCGTGTTGGGCACGAACGGAAAGCGGCGCAGCGTCCGCCGGAGCCCCAAGTCGGCGAAGTCGGGCTTGTGCTCGAAACCTCACGCGGCGGAAGCGCGTCTCCGGATGACCTGCCGCTGCGGCAGCGTCGTTGAACGTGCCCATCCGCATCCGCTCGAGCCGGATCCGCTCGAGATCCACGTCGGCGCACATCACTTCGGTGGTCAGCTCGAACCGCTCCGACGCCGCGATCAGCTCGCCCAGCTCGTGGATCATCCCCTGGCCGTCCCAGGCGAGATCGGTGGTGCTCTCGCCCGACCCCGACGCCGAATAGATGTATGCCGCCACCGCGCGCGCCGATTGCGAGGCGCACAGCAAGGCCCGCTCGCGCGCCTTGCCGATCACGATGTTCGATGCCGAGAGATTGCACAGCACCAGCGCCCCCGCGAGCGCGCCCGCGGTGGAGGGCGGGATCGGTGCCCAATAATCCTCGCAGATCTCCACGTGGAAGACGAAATCGGGCAGGTCGCTCGCCGCGAAGATCAGGTCCGGGCCGAACGGCGCGGTCTGCCCCGCCAGATCGATGCTCAATCCGCTCAGCCCCGCGCCGGGCGCGAACCACCGCTTCTCGTAATATTCTCGGTAGTTGGGCAGGAAGCTCTTGGGCACCACCCCCAGGATGCGCCCGCGCGCGATCGCCACCGCGCAATTATAGACGCGCCCGCTCCGCCGCAGCGCCGCGCCGACCAGCAGCACCGGCTTGAGCTTGGCGCTCGCCGCGACGATCGCCGCGATTTCCCGCCTCGGTCGCGTCGAGGATCGCGTCCTGGAGGTGGAGATCGTCGATCGCATAGGAAGTGACGTTGAGCTCGGGGAAGAGCAAAAGGTCGGCGCCCTCGGCGTCGCCTTGCCGGGCCAGCGCGATCGTCGCCTCGGCATTGGCGGCGGGATCGCCCGCGGTCGCGATCGGCGTGCAGACGCCGGCGCGGATCATCCCCTGGCGGTGGATCGAGAAGAAGCGATGCGATTTGGCCATGACGCTGCCAGATAGGCGCGTCATGCCGGCCGTGGCCAATGCCTTGCGTGGCGTCAGAGCTTCGCCGAATAGATCATCCGGCCCGCGCCGAGCCGCAGGAACACGCGCTCGAGATCGGCTTCGCCCACCGCGAAGCAGCCCTCGCTGCGGCCGAGCTTGCCCCATTTGGCGATCATGTCGGGGTTCGAATACCAGGCGCTGTGGACGACGATCGCGCGATCGAGCGCGTTGTTGTTGGTCGGATCGAGCCCGACCAGCCGCTGCGAGGGGCCGTGCTGGCCCGAATAATAGTCGCCGTCACGAACGCGCCCTCGCTGGTCGCCTTCGAGCTGATGTCGTTCGAGAAGCGCTGGAGCAGCCCGGTGTGCTCGGGGTCCGATCCGCTGCCGTGCGCGACGAGCATGCTCTCGCAGGCGCCGGTGCCCAGGTTGATGATGTGGAAGCGGGGTTCGGCCGAGGGAATATCGAAATCGGCGATCGCGATGCGATCGTGCGACGGGATCGCCATCGAATGGCGATCGAGCGCGGCGATCGCGCGCTTGAACAGCTCGAGGCGGATGCCCGCGGGCGCGACCGGATATTTGGAAGGCGCGGCGCAACCTTGGGAGCGACCGGAACCGGCAGCGGCGGGGCGGGGGGGGCGAACTGGACCGCCGTGCTGACCCCGCGCGGGCCGCAGGCGCCAACCGCCAGCCCACCCGCGAACACGAACGCCGACCTGAGCATTGCCCGGCGCGACTGCACCGTATCAAATGTATCCGTCACTTTACCCATTGCCCACACATCTGCCCCGTCTCCCTCTCCATAGCAGATGCGAGGCCTTCGATTCGCTGAACATGTGTCCCAGATTCGACGATTCACCGCAGACTTCGCCCGCTTCGCCGATAAGACGCCAGATTTCCCAGTTGCTTGGGCCTCGGCGCGGAGGGATTCGTAGCGGGCACGAAGATGGTTTATTCGCGTTAACGAATCCACGGCCCGGGCGTCCTGCCCGGCTGGATTCACGGGGACGGTTTCGATGGCGCGTGGGTTCATGCGGTTCCTGATGGTTGCATGCGCCGCAGTGCTGGGCGTAGCCGTGCCCGCCGCCGCGCAGACTGCGGGGCAAGGGCCGGCGCTGCGGCCCGGCGAGTTCGTCTGGTACGACGATCCGGCGCTGACGCAGGTCAGCGCGGTGCCGGCCGGCCCGGTCGCGATCGTCGTCAGCGTGCCGATGCAGCGCGCGTTCGTCTATCGCGACGGCGTGCTGATCGGGGTGACCACCGTCTCCACCGGCAAGCCGGGCAAGGAGACCCCGATCGGCGAGTTCACCGTGCTCCAGATGCAGGTCTTCCATCGATCGAACAAATACAGCGGCGCGCCGATGCCGTGGATGCAGCGGCTGACCTGGGACGGCATCGCGCTCCATGCGGGCACCCTCCCGGCTATCCGGCCTCGCACGGCTGCATCCGCCTGCCTGCGAGCTTCGCCAGGCAGCTCTACGAGCTCACCGATCTCGGCGCGACGGTCTCGGTCGTTGACGTGGACATCGACGAGCCCGGCGCCGCGCCCTTCGCCGCCGCGCCCAAGCTCTATGCCGATGCTTCGACGCTCGGTGGCGACTCGTTCAATATCGTGACCGTCGGCGCCGATGCCGCGGCGCGCGACGAGGCAGTGCGCCGCCCGGCCTCGTGGATGACCGGGCCCGCGGTCGAGATCGTCCAGCCGCTCCCCGCCAACGCCCATTGAGAGCCGCGCGCGATGCGCTAAAGCGCTTCGCATGACGGTGATGCGCTTCGAGGACGCGGCGATCGCGCTGGTCGAGACCGGACGGCGGATCGACGCGCGCGGCTGGGCGCCCGCGACCGCGGGCAATTATTCGGCGCGACTCGACGACGGCAGCTTCGCGGTGACCGTGTCGGGCCGCCACAAGGGCCGGCTGAGCCCCGCCGACATCATGCGCGTCGATGCCCAAGGCAACCCACTCACGCGGGGCAGGCCCTCCGCCGAGACCGCGCTTCACCTTGCGCTTTATCGAGCCTTTCCCGCGGCCGGCGCGGTCCTCCACGGTCATTTCGCCGCAGGCGGTGGGCCTGAGCCGCGCCGTGCCCGATGCGCGCGAATGGGCGTTTCGCGGGCATGAGATGCTCAAGGCCTTCCCGGGAATCGCCACCCACGAGGCCGAGCTGCGCCTGCCGATCGTCGACAACAGCCAGGACATGGCCGTGATCGAGGCGGCGGCGGCGCCCTTGTGGCTGGCGCCGGGGGCGATGCCGGCCTATCTTATCCGCAGCCACGGGCTCTATGCCTGGGGCGCTGACCTGGACGAGGCCGAGCGTGTGCTCGAGGCGACCGAATGGCTGATCGCCGCCGAGCTGGGCCGAGATCGGCTTCAGGAACGGAATGACGCGATGACCGACTGACGATCTTCGATGTCGCCGGCGATCCGGTGACCGACACCGGCGATCCCGCCGAGATCGCTGCCGCGCTCGCGCCGCTGGGGTGCGCTTCGAGCAATGGCCCGCGCGCGCGATCCCCGGCGACGCCGGTCCCGCGGCGGTGCTCGATGCGTTCGCGCCCGAGGTCGAGCGGCTCAAGGCCGAGCACGGCTACCAATCGGTCGACGTGATCCGGATGACCCCCGATCACCCCGAAAAGGCGGCGCTGCGCCAGAAATTCCTCTCCGAGCATCGCCATTCGGAGGACGAGGTGCGCTTCTTCGTCGAGGGCGAGGGGCTGTTCACGCTGCGCGACGACGATCGCGTCCACGCCGTGCTCTGCACCGCGGGCGACCTGATCTCCGTGCCCGCCGGGATGCGCCACTGGTTCGACATGGGGCCTTCCCCAAGCTTCACCGCGATCCGGCTGTTCATCAACCCCGACGGCTGGATCGCCAATTTCACCGGCGACCCGATTGCCGATCGCTTTCCGCGTCACGAGCCGGTGGCGGCTTGAGCCCGACCCCAGCGGCAGGGGGACGCGCGTGACCACCAAACCCAAAGCCATCCTCCTCGACATCGAAGGCACGACGAGCAGCATCGCCTTCGTCGCCGAAGTTCTGTTTCCCTATGCACGCAAGCACTTGGCGGATTTCATTGCCACGCACTCCGAAGTCGCGTCGATCCTCGCCGAAGTCCCCGGTGATCCCCTGGCCACGCTCACGCAGTGGATCGACGAAGACCGCAAGGCCACGCCGCTCAAGACGCTCCAGGGGCTGATCTGGGCGCAAGGCTATGCCGATGGCGAGCTGAAGGGCCATGTCTATCCCGACACGCCCGCGGCGCTGCGCCGCTGGCAGGCGGCCGGGATCCCGGTCCACATCTATTCCTCGGGCTCGGTCGCGGCGCAGAAGCTGATCTTCGGCCACAGCGTCGCCGGCGACCTGACTCCGCTGCTCGGGCGCTATTTCGACACGACCACCGGCCCGAAGCGCGAAAGCGATTCCTACACGCGGATCGTCGACGCGCTGGGCCTCGCGCCGTCCGAGCTGCTGTTCGTCTCCGACGCGCCGGGGGAAGTCGGATGCGGCGCGCGAGGCGGGCGTCCAGGCGCTGCTGATCGACCGCGAGGCGGCCCCGCCGATGTCCACAGCCTGGCCGAGGTGCTGCCATGATCCTGGAAGGCGAGCACCGCCGCTCGATCCGCCGCACCGCGGACGGGCGCGGCGTGTGCATCCTCGATCAGCGCAAGCTGCCGTGGGAGGTGAAGTGGGTCGAGCTGCGCAAACGCGGGCGAGGCGGCGACGGCGATCCGTGAGATGTGGACGCGCGGCGCGCCGATGATCGGCGCCACCGCGGCCTATGGCCTGGCGATGGCGCTCGCGGTCGATCCCGAGGACGCCGCGCTCGATCGCGCCTATGTGCTGCTGCTTGAGACGCGCCCGACCGCGATCAACCTGCGCTGGGCGCTCGACGCGGTGCGCGATGCGGTAAAGGGCCTGCCTCCCGCCGAGCGCGCCGAAGCCGCTTTCGCCCGCGCCGACGCGATCTGCGACGAGGATGCCGAACTCTGCCGCGCGATTGGAGAACATGGACTCAAGTTGCTGAAAATGCTACACGAAAAGCATCCAGATCGCCCGCTCAACATCCTCACCCATTGCAACGCCGGTTGGCTCGCGACGGTCGATTATGGCACCGCCACCGCGCCGATCTATCTCGCGCACGATGCCGGCATCCCGATCCACGTCTGGGTCGACGAGACTCGCCCGCGCAACCAGGGCGCGCTGCTCACCGCATTCGAGCTCAAGAACCACGGCGTGCCGCACACCGTGATCGCCGACAATGCCGGCGGGCTGCTGATGATGAAGGGGCAGGTCGACGCGGTCATCGTCGGCACCGACCCGCGTCACCGCCAACGGCGACGTCTGCAACAAGATCGGCACCTACCTGAAGGCGCTGGCGGCGCGCGACAACGACGTGCCCTTCTACGTCGCGCTGCCCTACACCACCTTCGACCCCGGACACAGCGACCGGCGACGACGTGCCGATCGAGGAGCGCAGCCCCGACGAGCTCACCTCGCTCTCCGACGGCCGGGGCGACGGTGCGCGTAACCGATTCGCCGGCGGCAAACCCGGCGTTCGACGTCACCACCCCCCGCGCGGCTGGTGACGGGCTACATCACCGAGCGCGGCGTGCTCGATACGATCTGACGTCAGCCGTTGAGCTTGCGCTTCCAGTCCGCCATCCGCTCGAGCGCGGCGTCGAGCACCGCGTCCTGCTTGCAGAAGGCGAAGCGGACGACGTTGGTCACCGGCGTCTCGGCATAGAAGGCCGAGACCGGGATCGACACCACGCCCGCCTCCTCGATCAGCCGGTCGCAGAAGGTGACGTCGTCGAGGTCGATCCCGGAGGCGGTCAGGTCGATCGAGAGGAAATAGGTCGCCGCGCTCGGCAGCGTCGCAAAGCCGGCGGCCTCGAGCCCCGCCTTGAGCCGGTCGCGCCCGGCCTGGAAGCGGTGGCGGGCCTCCTGGACCCAGCCGTCCTGCGTCGCCAGCCCCTCTGCGACCGCCCATTGCAGGTTGGGGGGCGTGGTGAAGGTGAGGAACTGGTGCGCCTTGGCGAGCACGCGCGCGAGCGGTGGCGCGGCGCACATCCAGCCGACCTTGAACCCGGTCAGCGCGAAGATCTTGCCCGCCGATCCGATCTTGACCGTCCGCTCGCGCATCCCCGGAAAGCCGATGAGGGGCAGGTGGCGCGCGCCGTCGAAGGTGACGTGCTCCCACACTTCGTCGCAGATCGCGATCAGGTCGTGCGCGACGCAGAATTGGGCGATCGCCGCCAGCTCGGCGGCGCTCGTCATCGTCGCGGCGGGGTTGAGCGGGTTGTTGAGGATGAGGTAGCGCGTCAGCGGCCCGACGGCTGCCTCGAGCGCGGCCGGATCGATCCGCCATAGCGGCGGCTCGAGCCGGACGAATCGGGGCACGCCGCCGGCGCGCTCGATCAGCGGGGCATAGGCGTCGTAGAGCGGCTGGAAGCAGATCACCTCGTCGCCGGGCTCGACCAGCGCGAGGATCGCGGCGGCCAGCGCCTCGGTCGCGCCCGAGGTGACGATCACTTCCTCAGGCGCGAGATTGAGCCCCTGGTGCCGCGCATAATGGTCCGCGACTCCCTGGCGCAGCTCGATCAGCCCGGCCATCGGCGGATATTGGTTCGATCGGGTGAGCAAGGCGTCGGCGCCGGCCTGGAGCACCGCCTCGGGCCCGCGCCCGTCGGCGAAGCCCTGGCCGAGGTTGATCGCGCCGGTCTCGCGCGCGCGCGCCGACATGGCTTCGAAGATGGTGGGTGCCCATCCGGGCATAGACCGGTTCATGGCGCCGCCTTCTGCACGCCCGCGCCGCTCGGGAAAAGCACGAATTGCCAGCGTGCAACCGCAGCGTTAGCGGCTCGTTCAGCATTGCGCGGCAAGAAAGACGATCATGAGCAAGAAGCCCTCCGTTCCGATAGTCCCGCAATCGCCGGCTCCGGCCGAGGTGCCGCGCGGGGATGGCGCGGTGGGCGAGGCGCTCACCGTCGCCAAGGAGCTGGCCGCGGCACGCAAGCGCTGGTCGCCGTCGCGCACCCAGATCGGGATCGGGGCGGCGGTGGGGGTCGGATCGGCCGCGGTGGTGGCGGCGCTGCTCTATTGGCGCGGCAACCGGAAATAACCGGCTCGAAGAGCTGGCGCGCCCGGCAGGACTCGAACCTGCGACCATCGGCTTAGAAGGCAGATGCTCTATCCATCTGAGCTACGGGCGCGCGCGGGACCCGGTTAGCGCGGATTGCGCTCGGGCGGAACCGCGATCATAATTTGGCGCATGAGCGAGGAAGCCACGCCGGCGCACGTCAGCGCGAAGGACATCGCGGGCGGCCATTTCCGCTATTTCGATTATGTGATGGTGGCGTTCGTCGTCATCCTGCTGCTCTCGAACATCATCGGCGCGAGTAAAAGATCGGTGATCGACCTGCCGCTGCTCGGGCCCTGGCCGTTTGGGGCGGGGATCCTGTTCTTCCCGGTCTCCTATGTGATCGGCGACGTGCTGACCGAGGTCTATGGCTATGCGCGCGCGCGGCGGGTGATCTGGGCGGGCTTCGCGGCGATGCTGTTCATGGTGCTGATGTGCGTGATCGTTGTCGCGTTGCCGCCCGACAAGGGCTGGACCGGCCAGGCGGCCTATGAGCAGGTGTTCGGCTTCGGTGCGATTCCCAGGATCACGCTCGCGTCGATCTGCGCCTTCTGGGCGGGGGAGTTCGTCAATTCGTTCGTGCTCGCGCGGATGAAGATCTGGACGCGGGGGAAGCATCTGTGGAGCCGCACGATCGGCTCGACGGTCTTCGGCGAGGGCGTCGACAGCCTTGATCTTCTACCCGCTCGCTTTCCTCGGCGCGCCGGGCTGGACGGCGCAGCAGGTGCTGGTGGTGCTCACGACGCAATGGGTGCTCAAGGTCGGGTGGGAAGCGCTGCTGACGCCCTTCACCTACCTCGTCGTCAACTTCCTCAAGCGCCGCGAGGGGCGTCGACGTATACGACGAGGGCACCAACTTCACGCCGTTCGCGACTCGGGTCTAGCCCACCGCCTCGAGCAGCCCCTCGAACAGCCGGCGCCCGTCGGTCCCGCCATGCGCGGCCTCGATACGGCGTTCAGGGTGCGGCATCAGGCCCAGCACGTTGCCCGCTCCGTTGAGCAGCCCTGCGATCCCGCGTGCCGATCCGTTGACGTCCTCGGCATAACGGAAGGCGACGCGGCCTTCGTCCTCGATCCGGTCGAGCGTATCGGCGTCGGCGAAGTAATTGCCGTCGTGGTGCGCGACGGGGAGGTTGATCGCCTCGCCGGCGCGATAGCCGCTGGTGAAGAGCGACTGGCTGGTGCCGACCGTCAGCCCGACGTCGCGGCACACGAAATCGAGCCCCGCGTTGCGCATCAACGCGCCCGGCAGCAGCCCGGTCTCGGTGAGGATCTGGAAGCCATTGCACACGCCGAGCACCGGCACCCCCGCGCTCCGCCGCCGCGACCACCGCGCGCACCACCGGCGAGCGCGCCGCGATCGCGCCGCAGCGCAGGTAATCGCCGTAGGAAAAGCCGCCCGGCAGCGCGATCAGGCCGACGCCCTGGGGCAATTCGCTGTCGCCGTGCCACACCATCGTCGGCCGTGTGCCGGTCACTTTCTCAAGCGCCACCGCGATGTCGCGATCGCAGTTGGAGCCGGGGAAGACGACCACCGCGGTCCTCATGCGGCTTCGATCCGGTAGTTCTCGATCACCGTGTTGGCGAGCAGCTTGCGGCACATCTCGTCGATCGCGGCGTCGCTGGTGCCGTCGGCGACCTCCAGCTCGAAGATCCTGCCGGCGCGGACGTCCGCGACACCCTCGAAGCCGAGCCCGGCGAGCGCGTGTTGGATCGCCTTGCCCTGGGGATCGAGGACGCCGTTCTTGAGGGTGACGATGACGCGCAGGTTCATGGGGCAGGCCTATGCCGCCGCGCCGCGCCCCGCAATCAGAAATAGCGCGCCAGCGCCACGCGGAAGCGCAGCCGATCGGTGCTGAAGAACGCCACGTTCGAGGCGGTGCGCGCGTAGGACAGGCTGAGCTCGGGTGAGAAGCCGAGCACGCGGATGCTCCGGTCGCCAAGCGCCGCGCGGCCGAACAGGCGCCAGTCCTGCCTCGGCTTGGGCGAGAAGAAGAGGATGGGGGCGTCGTAGTGCGCCTGCGAGGCGCTGCCGCTCAGGCTGAAGGTGATGCCGTGGGGCAGCTCGCCGCCGAAGCCGAGCGTGATGCCCAGCTCGCGGTTCGAATAAGCGGGCTCGGACAGCCAGTCGCGCCGCACGAACACCCCCGCCGAGCCGACCAGCGCCCGCGACAGTGCATGCTCGTGGGTGGCGTAGAGGCCGAGCTGCCAGCCGTCATAGCCGGGATTGAAGAGGGCGTCGGTGCGCCGCAGGTCGATCTGGACGCCGGTGCGATCGGACATGCCGAACGCCTTCTGGCCCCCCGCCTTGATCCCGACCTGCCGGCTGGCGACCGTGCCGCCATACCAGCGTTGCGCCACGACTCCCTCGAGCGAGAGGCTCGCGCTTTGCGACAGCCGCAGCTCGGGGCCGGCCGCGAGCTGGACCAGATAATCGTCATAGGCGGTGCCGCCGTAATTGGTCCCGCTCGCGTCGAGGTCGACGAGCAGCGAGGTGGTGCGCGAGGTCGGCAGGCGGACGCCGGCCGAGACGGTCGCGCTCTCGCCGGTGCCCGAGCGGGCCTTGGCGGCCGGGGTCGAGCGTCAGCGGGAGCGAATAGCCGCCGAGGTTGACCGTCACCTGATCGACCGCGGTGGCATTGTTGATGTTCGAATCGGGCGCGATCCCGAAATCCACGTCGAAGTGCCACGCCCGCTGCTGGCGGATCACCGCGCGCGCGCCGCGGATCATCTTGGCGATGTCGGGCGGCAGGTCGCGGTCCTGCCCGGCGAGGCGGAACTGCTTGTCGGCGCTCTGCGGCTTGCCGAGCGCGAGCATCGCGCGGCCGAGCTCGAGGCGGACGCGCGTCTGGCTGGGGTCGTCGGCGAGGATCGCCTCGTAGAGATCGGCCGCGCGCCGGTAATTCGCCCTGCTCGCCGGCGATGAAGCCGGTGAGGAAGCGCGTCTGCAGCGTGTAGCCGGGGGCGAGCCGCAGCGCCTCGATCAGCGGCTTGGCTTCCTCGAAGCGCCGCGCCCGGACGAGCCGTTCGGCGGCCACGAGCAATTGCTCCGGGGTCAGCCGCACCTTGCACGTCCCCTCGGCGCATTCGCGCGTCTGGGCATGGGCCGGCATGCCCGTGCCCAGGATGAGCAGGGCCCGCCGCGATCAGGGCGGGGCGCATGGTTCTGTCCCGGCTGGGCGCGGCTTACTGCTTCGCGCCGGTGAAGGCGCCGAGGATGTCGACGCGCTGGTTGGGGATGCCGCCGACGATCCGAAATTGCCGCCAAGGTTGATCGCGTTGGGGCCGAAGAAGGTCCCGTCGATCGAGCTGGCGCCGGCCGTGTCGTTGCCGGGATTGACCGACTGGAAGCTCACCGGCTGAGTCTTGCCGGGCCAGGTGAAGCCTGCCGACGAGAAGGATCCGGTGAAGCCGCCGCTGCGGACATAGTCGATCGTCGCCGCGCCGGTGGCGCTGAACCTCGCGTTGCTCGGGACGGTGAGCGCGAGATCGCTGACCTGCACGTCCTTGATGTAGGTGGCGCCGACGACGCCGTCGAGCTGGACCGTCAGCGCCGCGGTGGCGAAATTGACGTCGACCCGGCTGGTGCCCGACATCCATTGCAGGATCGACGAAGCCGGGGCGCCGCTGTCGAGCGTCGGATTCTCGACGAGGGTCGCGAGGAACCCGCCCTGATAGGTGCCGCTGCCCGAGATCGGAACCTGCGCGCGCGGCGTCACCTGGCCGAACACGAACACGCCGTGCTCGGCCAGGAAATTGTTCGCCGCCGTGTCGACATGCGTGCGAACGAAGCCGGCGAGCGAGACATAGGCGGTGTTGTTGCCCGGCCGCTCGTAGAAGAAGACCGCATTCTCGTCGGTGTCGAGCGCCTCGAGATAGTTGAAGCCGGCGAAGTTGGGCACTTCGATATCGGGCCGCTCGGCGCCGGGGAAATTGGTGCGGTGCGCAGGATCCTGGAAGCGGATGTTGCGATCGATGCCCGCCTTGTCGTCGTTGAAGGTGACCTCGAAGATCCCGTCGCGGGGATCGTAGGTCACCTGGCCGCTGGGCGCGCGCACCGTGCTGGCGTTGCCCTGGTACAGCGTGGCGCCGGTGGCGTCTTCCTTGAGCGAGTGGAACGAGCCCACCGCATCGAAGGTGGTGGCGGCGGATACGTTCAGGAAATTGCCGGTCGCCCCCGGCGCCGGGGGTGGGCGTGGTGGACACGCCGCCGCCGCTTCCGCCGCCTCCGGCCGCGGGCGGCGCGATGCTGCCCACCGTCTGGAGTCCGGTTCCGCTGCCGCCGCCGCAGGCCGCCAGCAGCGTCGCGCCCGAAAGCGCCAGCCAAATCCGCATCGAAACCATGGGAACACCCCCTCGAAAGTCTGAACCCGAGGTACAGGGGGGTGGTTAAGAAGGCCTTTATGCGACCGCGATTTTGGTCGAATTATCGGGGCTGCGGGACTTATTTTCCCCGGCGCTTGCGGTGCGTCTCGAGGTCGAGCACGGCCGAGTCCGCGCCCTCCGGGAACAGCCCCAGCCGGCGCGCCACCTCCTGATAGGCCTCGACCTCGCCGCCCAGATCGCGGCGGAAGCGGTCCTTGTCGAGCTTTTCGCCCGAGCTGATGTCCCACAGCCGGCATCCATCGGGGCTGATCTCGTCGGCCAGGATGATCCGGGCATAGTCATTGTCCCAGATGCGTCCGAATTCGAGCTTGAAGTCGACCAGCCGGATGCCGACCCCCGCGAACAGCCCCGAGAGGAAGTCGTTGATGCGGATCGCCATGTCGGCGATGTCGTGCAGCTCCTCCTGGCTCGCCCAGCCGAAGCAGAGGATATGCTCGTCGGTGACCATCGGATCGCCGAGCGCGTCGTCCTTGAAATAATATTCGATGATCGTGCGCGGCAGCGGCGTGCCTTCCTCGATCCCCAGCCGCTTCGCGAGGCTGCCGGCGATGACGTTGCGTACCACCACTTCGATCGGCACGATCTCAACCTGGCGAATGAGTTGCTCGCGCATGTTGAGACGGCGTATGAAATGCGTGGGCACGCCGATATGGCCGAGCAGCGTGAAGATATGCTCACTGATCCGGTTGTTGAGCACGCCCTTGCCGCTGATCGTGCCCTTCTTCTGCGCGTTGAAGGCGGTCGCGTCGTCCTTGAAATACTGGATCAGCGTGCCGGGCTCGGGACCCTCGTAGAGGATCTTGGCCTTGCCTTCATAGATTTGGCGGCGGCGTGCCATGGCGTTCGATACCCTTGAAAATGCGTGGCCCCGGCGGCGCGGCGGGGCGCGCGGGCCGGGGCGTGGAAGGTCCGGGCCTATACCGAAACGGGGTGCGGCGCGCAATCAGCCTTCCACGCGCGCCGCGAGAAGCCGGTTGCGCTCAGCTATGGGCGTCGTGGGGCTGGGGCTCGGGCTCGTCGTCGCGCGAGAACCAGCGCTGGATCAGGTTGCGGTGCTCGTGCCGCGAATTGTCGTACGGCTCGGCGGCATGGGGCGCCTCCTCGGGCTCGCCGCCGGTGCCGTGGACGATCCAGCGGAGCAGCGCGACGAGCAGGATGAGCACGATCAGCCACGGCCCGACCGCCGCGAGCACGTTGACCAGCCGCCCGACCGAATTGGCGAGCGTATCGCCGGCGTTGCTGAAATTGGCGTCGGCTGAGCCGAAGCCGGTGAGCGCGTTGCTCGATTCATAGGTGATCAGCACCGGTGCGGTGGCGAGCGTCTGGCCCTGGCCCGCCTCGACCTCGGCGATCGTGTCGAGCGCGCTCTGGATGCGCTCGGCGCGGTTCTTGGCGTCGGCATCGGTGGCGGCCTGCGACTGGGCGTTGACGAGCTGGTCGTGGAGGCGGTTGACCAGCGCGAGGCTGCGCGCCGAAGTGGTCGAATCGGTCCCGGTGATCTCGCTGTCGACGAGCACGCCGTGGACCCCGGTCACCGACTTGACGACCGCCTCGCCATAATCGCGCGCGATCGCCGGATCGATCCGGAAGATCAGCACCGCCTTGGTCTGGTTGCCGTCGTCGACGCGGTAGCGCATCGTCAGGATGCGGCACCGCGCGGGGCCGATCCGGTCGCAAGCGTCGGCGTTCGACTGGAGCACGGCCTTGAGCTTGTCGCCGGGCAGCCGGAAGGCATAGCGATAGTCGTAGCCGCTCGAGCCGCCGGCGAAATCGTCGAGCACGCGCGTCGAGCCGTCCTTCGCGGGCCCGTCGGCGGGCTTGCCGCCGGCGCTGTCGCATCCCGCAAGCAGCATCAGCGCCGCCACTGCCGCAACGACTCGCATCGATTCCTCCCTGGCCACGGCGAACGCTTAGCGGAGTTTTAACCAAGACCCAACTCCGCCCCGCCGGCGCTGTTCCGTTTCGGGAACCGCCGGCGCGCGTCAGTGCGCGATCAGAAGCCGAACTCGCTCAACCGCCGCGCGCGCCGCTCGTCGGACCTGCGCCGCGCGATGATCGCCCCGACGACATAGGCCAGCTTATCGATCGCGCCGCTCACCGCCCGATGGTTGTCGGCCCAGATCGGGCCCTCGAAATCATTGTACATCGAATTTCTCCTCTTGGATCGTGGCGCGGATATGGAGAAGCAAGCCCGCGGAAGCCAACAAAGCGTTGGACATGATGCATAAGGCAACCTTATGTATGGCGGATGCGCCGATTGCCGCCCCTGTCCGCCGTCCGGGTGTTCGAAGCCGCTGCGCGCATGGGCAACTTCACCCGCGCCGCGGAGGATCTGGGCATGACGCAGGCGGCGGTGAGCTATCAGGTCCAAGCTGCTCGAGGAGCGGATCGGCGCGCCGCTGTTCGCGCGCAGCGGCCGCGGCATCGCGCTGACCGAGCTCGGCCGGCGGATCGCGCCGCAGATAACGTCGGCGTTCGACACGCTCGGCGATGCCTTCGCGCTGGCGCGCGCGGAAAGCGAGGCCGTGCTGACGATCAGCGCGCCGAACACCTTCGCCTCGAACTGGCTCGCTGCGCGGCTGGGCGGCTTCCAGCTCGAGCGGCCCGCGCTGGCGGTGCGGCTGACCGCCTCGGACGGCATCGTCGATTTCGGCGAGGGCGAGACCGACGTCGCGATCCGCACCTCGGCCGCGCCCTGGCCGGGGCTGTCAGCCACTTCCTGATGCACGTGCCCTATACGCCGCTGGCGAGCCCTGGCTTCCTGGCCGAGCATTCGGTGCGCGAGCCCGCCGACATCTTTCGCCTGACCCGCCTCTCGCCCGGCGATTTCTGGTGGGACGATTGGCACGAGCTGGCGACGGGCGCGGCGCCCGAGGGGCGGCCGCCGCCGGGGATCCGGCTCGATTCGCAATTGCTCGAGGGCAATGCCGCGATCGCCGGGCAGGGGATCGCGATCCTCAATCCGCTGATGTGGGCACCGCAGATCGCGGCGGGCCAGCTCGTCCAGCCGCTCCCGCAGGTGCGCATCGCGCGGAGCAGCTTCCGGCTGGTCTATCCCGAGAGCAAGCGTGGCCTCGCCAAGGTGCGCGCGTTCCGCGACTGGCTGCTCGCCGAGGTCGCCCGCGCGCTGGTCGACGACCGCTATGAGGCGCTGGCGCCGCCCGCCGGCGGCTGAAAGCTGTGGACAAGGGCGAGGGCGGCCGGCGTCCGCCTCGCAACGCGGTGGCGGCGCTGCTATCGGCCTTGGCGATGGCACTCGACACCGACACCGATCCGACCGGACCCACCGACGTCCCCTTCGACACCGCGCTTTCCGAGCGCTACCTCGTCTATGCGCTCTCGACGATCACCGCGCGCTCGCTTCCCGACGTGCGCGACGGGCTCAAGCCGGTCCACCGCCGCCTGTTGTGGGCGATGCGGCTGCTGCGGCTCGATCCGACCCAGGGCTACAAGAAATGCGCGCGCGTCGTCGGCGACGTGATCGGCAAATACCATCCGCACGGCGACCAGTCGGTCTATGACGCGATGGTCCGGCTCGCGCAGACCTTCTCGCTGCGCTACCCGCTGGTCGACGGTCAGGGCAATTTCGGCAACATCGACGGCGATAACGCCGCCGCCTACCGCTATACCGAGGCCAGGCTCACCCAGGTCGCGATCGACCTGATGGACGGGCTCGACGAGAACGCCACCGATTTCGTGCCACCTACAACGGCGAGGAGGAGGAGCCCGAGCTCTTTCCCGGCCTGTTCCCCAATCTGCTCGCCAACGGCGCCGCGGGAATCGCGGTGGGCATGGCGACCTCGATCCCGCCGCACAACGCCGCCGAGCTGATCGAGGCGGCGATCGCGCTGATCGACGATCCGCGGGCCAATGTGCTCGATCACGTCCAGGGCCCCGATTTCCCGACCGGAGGCGTAGTCGCCGATGGGCCGGCCGCGATCGCCGAGGCTTATGCCACCGGGCGCGGCTCGTTCCGCGTGCGCGCGCGGATCGAGAAGGTGAGCGAGAAGGGCGGGGGCTGGCACCTGATCGTCTCCGAGATCCCCTACGGCGTCCAGAAGGGCAAGTTGATCGAGGGCATCGCCGAGCTGATCAACGAGAAGAAGCTGCCGATCCTCGGCGACGTCCGCGACGAATCGGCCGACGACGTGCGCATCGTCATCGAGCCGCGCAGCCGCACGGTGAACCCCGACGACCTGATCCACAGCCTCTACCGCCTCTCGGACCTCGAGACGCGCGTGCCGCTCAACCTCAACGTGCTCGACAAGAACCGCACGCCGCGGGTGATGAGCCTGGGCGAGGCGCTGTCGGCCTGGGTCGAGCATCAGTTCGTCGTGCTGCGGCGGCGCTCCGAGCACCGGCTCTCGAAGATCGCAGACCGGCTCGAGCTGGTTGCGGGCTATATCGTCGCCTTCCTCAACCTCGATCGCGTGATCGAGATCATCCGCACCGAGGACGAGCCAAAGCCCGTGATGATCGCCGAATTCGAGCTCACCGATCGCCAGGCCGAGGCGATCCTCAACATGCGGCTGCGCTCGCTGCGCCGGCTCGAGGAGATGGAGCTGCGCAAGGAGCGCGAGGGGCTGGAGAAGGAGAAGGGCGAGATCGAGCTGCTGCTCTCGTCCGACGCGCGCCAGCGCACCCGGATGAAGCGCGACCTCGGCAGGATCCGCGATCGCTACGGCCCTGAGACCGCGCTCGGCAGGCGCCGCACGAGCATCGAGGACGCCGGCGCGACGCGCGAGATCCCGCTCGAGGCGATGATCGAGCGCGAGCCGATCACGGTGATCCTGTCGCAGCGCGGCTGGATCCGCGCGATGAAGGGGGCGATCGACCTGTCCTCGCCCGAACTGCTCAAGTTCAAGGAAGGCGACGGGCCGCTGTTCGCCTTCCACGCCCAGACCACCGACAAATTGCTGCTCGCCGCCGACAATGGCCGCTTCTTCACGCTGGGCGGCGATAAAATTGCCGGCGGGCGCGGCTTCGGCGAGCCGGTGCGGCTGATGATCGACCTCGACGGCGAGCGCGCGATCGTCGGCCTGCTTCCCGCGACCGCCTCGGCGCGGCTGCTGGTGGCGGCGAGCGACGGGCGCGGGTTCGTCGTCCGCACCGAGGACGTGATCGCCGAGACGCGCAAGGGCAAGCAGGTCGTCACCCCGCGCTCCGGCGCGCTGCTCCGCATCGTCCGCCCGGTGGCGCCCGGGGACGATACGGTCGCGGCGATCGGCGACAACCGCAAGATGCTGGTCTTCCCGCTTTCCGAGGTCGCCGAGATGGCGCGCGGGCAGGGGGGTCCAGCTCCAGCGCTACCGCGACGGCGGGCTCTCCGACGCGATCACCTTCCGGCTTTCGGACGGGCTGAGCTGGAAGATGGGCGGCGAGCAGGGCCGCACGCGCACCGAGACCGATCTCGCGCCCTGGCGCGCCGCGCGCGGCGCCGCCGGGCGGATGCCGCCGACCGGCTTTCCGCGCGACAATCGGTTCTGATCCGAAACGCCTTGTTACGGATGCGGAATTTTCCTTGGTTCAGCAGGTCTTAACCAAATCGAGCTAGCCCGGGCTCCGATGGGGTCCAGCAAAACCAAGTCGGACGGTTCCGAGCCGCGCCGCGCGATGCGCAAGCGACGGGCGAACGCATCTTCGGCCCGGCGTTCGCGACCGTGCTGCTCGATCTCCTGCCGGTCCCCGCGGCGATCGTCGAGATGCATGGCCGCAACCTCGTGTTCGACGCGGTCAACCGCCCGTTCCGGCTCGCCGGGCTCGGCACGCTCGCGAGCGAATCGCCGCTGGTCCGGCTGCTCGGCCCGCGCATCCGCCGCTTCCTCGAATCGAGCGAGATGCAGTGCGAGATCGCCTGGCAGTTCGGCGACGAGGTCGATTGCCGCTATTTCCGCGTGAGCTTCGCGCGCCGCGCCGATCAGCGCGCCGCGCTGCGCTGCATGGTCACGCTGATCGACCAGACCGCCGAGCTGCGCACCGAGCACAGCCTGCGCCGCGAGATGATGACCGACAGCCTGACCGGGCTGCCCAATCGCGCCGGCTTCAGCGACGAGGTCGAGGCGGCGATCGGGCTGGACAACCGCGCCGACTATGCCGTGCTGGTGGTCAACCTCGACCGGTTCAGCCGCGTCAACGCGTGCATGGGCGGGCTGGCGGGCGACGAGCTGCTGATCTCGGTCGCGCGCCGGCTCAAGGGCGCGCTGCGCGGCCGCGACATATTGGCGCGGATGAACGGCGACGAATTCGGCGTGCTGCTCAAGCTCGACGACGGGCCGACCGACGCGCTCCATGTCGCCAAGCGCATCCATGCCGCTCTCGCCAATCCGTTTCGCCTCTCCGATTTCGAGATCCGCGTCGATTGCTCGGTCGGCATCGCGCTGGGGCTGGACAGTGACGGCGATCCCGAGGATCTGGTCCGCAACGCGCAGTTCGCGGTCAAGCGCTCGAAGAAGAGCGGCCGCACCGAAAATTTACCACACCCGCGCCTTCGATATCGCGCGCGAGCAGTTCGGGATGGAAACCGAGCTGCGCCGCGCGATCGACGGCGGCGCGATGACGCTCTCGTTCCAGCCGATCTGCGATCTGGCCAACGGCCGCATCACCTCGTTCGAGGCGCTGGCGCGCTGGACCAACGAGGAAGGCGTCAAGCTCTCGCCCGACGAGTTCATTCCGGTCGCCGAGGAATCGGGGCTGATCGTCCCGCTCGGGCGCTGGGCGATGGACGAGGCGGCGCGGACGATCGCCGAGTGGGACGCGGCGGCGGGGGCAATTGCGGGGTCAAGGTCGCGGTCAACCTGTCGGCGATCCAGCTCCAGCGCGATCAGGTCCCGACGATGGTCAAGGCCGCGCTCGATCGCCATTCGCTCGACGGTTCGCGGCTCACGCTCGAGCTCACCGAGAGCGCGATCGTCACCGATCCCGATCGCATCGCGCAGACGATGCGGGCGCTCAAGGATCTCGGCACCACGCTGGCGATGGACGATTTCGGCACCGGCTATTCGAACCTCGCCTATCTCCAGAAGCTGCCGATCGACCTGCTCAAGATCGACCGCAGCTTCGTCTCGGGGATGCTCGCCGACCGCGACAAGATCGCGATCGTCCGCGCGATCCTCAGCCTGGCGCAGGCGCTGAACATGCAGACCACCGCCGAGGGGATCGAGACCAACGAGCTGGCGCAGACGCTGGCGGCGCTCGGCTGCACCTATGGCCAGGGCTTTCTCTATGCGCGGCCGCTCGAGAAGGACGAGGCCTATTCGTTCCTGTCGGAGCGCAACGGCTGAGCGACCGCTTCGTCCGCGATCTCATCGACGCGGGCGGCGCCGGGGAAGCCCTCGGCGACCCACCGGTCCTCCACCTGGCGCAGGACCGACGCGACTTGCGGGCCCGCCACCACGCCGCGTGCCACGATCGCGCCGCCGCTTAGCGGGAAGCGCGGCAGCTCCCAATCGAGGATCGACAGCACGTCCCGGAGCGCCTGCCCCGAGAGCAGCAATCGGTCGACGGCGGTTTCGCGCCCGACACGATAGGCGAGCGGCTTCGGATCGCGCGTGCCGGCCCTGTCGACCGCCGCCGCCAGCCGCTTGCGCTGCGCATTGGAGAGCTTGAGGCGGCTCCCGACCTGTTCGGCCAGCGCCGCATCGGGGGGCAGCAGCGCGGCGAGACGGCGGATCGCGTGGGGGGCACGCCCGCCTCCGCCTCGCGCGCGGCGAGATAGGCGAGGCGGTCCACGCCGTCGGCTTCGATCTCGGGCAGCACCGGCGCCAGGATGCCGCGCTCGACCATCAGCCCGACGATCCGCACCGCGCCCTTGGCGACCAGCAGCTTGAGCAATTCGTCGGCGATGCGTTCGCGGCTGAGCGCCATCAGGTCGTTTGCGCGCTCGGCGCAAGCTTCGAGCCCCGCCGGATCGGCCGCGTCGCCGAAGCGCGCGAGGAAGCGGAAGAAGCGCAGGATGCGCAGGTGATCCTCGGCGATTCGCTGGTACGGGTCGCCGATAAAGCGGACGTGGCGCGCGTCGAGATCGGCGAGGCCGCCGAAATAATCGTAGATCTGTCCCGAAATGGGATCGGCGTAGAGCGCGTTGATCGTGAAGTCGCGGCGCGCCGCGTCCTCGCGCCAATCGTCGGTGAAGGCGACCACGGCGTGGCGGCCGTCGGTCGAGACGTCGCGGCGCAGCGTCGTGACCTCGACCGGGCCGCCTTCGAGCACCGCCGTGACGGTTCCGTGCGCAAGCCCGGTCGGCACCGCCTTGATCCGCGCGTCGCGCAGCAGGGCAAGGACGGCATCGGGCGCGTGCCGCGTGGCGATGTCGATGTCGGCGACCGGCAGCCCCAGCCGCGTATCGCGCACCGCCCCGCCGACGAACCGCGCCGTGCCCTCGCGCGCGCCGAGCACCGCCGCGAGCCGATCGAGCCCCGGGCGGTGCCGCCACTCGGCGTCGGCGAGGGTCAGGCGGTCCATTGCAGCCGCCGCGAGAGATTGACGATCATCGCCGCGGTCGCGCCCCAGATGCGGCGATCGCCCCAGCGGATCTCGTAATAATGCCGCGCGCGGCCCGCCATGCGGCCGATGCCTCGACGTGGTTGGCGTGATCGAGCAGGAAGGCGAGCGGGACCTCGAACACGTCGGCGACCTCGCTCTCGGCGGCGACCAGCCGCAGATCGGGCGCGACGACGCCGACCACGGGGGTGACCTCGTAGCCGGTGATCGTGCGGTAGCGGTCGGCCACGCCGATCACCTCGACCTCGCCGCGGGGGGAGCGCGATTTCCTCCTCCGCCTCGCGCAGCGCCGCGGCGATCGGGCCGTCGTCGCCCGGATCGATGCGCCCGCCCGGAAAGGCGATCTGGCCGGGGTGGCGGCGCAGCGTCTCGGTGCGCCGGGTGAGGATGACGCCGGGCTCGCGGCGATCGGTGACCGCGACGAGCACCGCGGCGGGATGCGTGACCGTCTCGGGATCGAAATCGTGATGGTCGCCGGTGAGCAGGATCGGCTCGTGCGCGGTCGCCAGCGCGGCGCGAAGGCGATCGGCGAGCGTCATCGCGGCTCCAGCGCGAAGCAGGCGCCGTTGCTCCACACGCCGGGCGGGCTGCTGCCGTTGGCGAGCGCGATCTGGGCGAGCTCGTAATAGACGGGGCGCGCGATCAGCGCGTCGAGCCCGCCGCGGACGTGGAGATAGGGGCGGGGGCCCTGCTCGAAGCGCAGCGGATGATCGGGCCCGGCGGCGACCAGATCGCCGGTGTTGAGCCGGAACGCGAGCCGCATCGCTTCGCCTTCGCCCTCGGCCTTCATCTCGACCGCGACGAACGGCGCGTCCTCCACCTCGATGTCGAGCTTCTCGACCGGGGTGACCAGGACATAGCCGCCGTCCGCTTCGCGCCGCAGGATCGTCGAGAACAGCCGCACCATCGCCTGCCGCCCGATCGGCGAGCCCTGGTGATACCAGGTGCCGTCGCGCGCGATCCGCATCTCGCTGTCGCCGCAATGCTCGGGATTCCAGCTCTCGACCGGCGGCAGGCGATCCTCCGCCGCCAGCCGCGCCACCTCGGCGAGCGACAGGCTGCGAAATCGGGCGGGGCGGGCGTGGGCATCGCCCGACTCGTTAGGGCCTCAGGCCGCCGCCTTCAACACGCGCGGCCCGAGCAATCCCGCGCGCTCGGGCACGCCGGGCCCGCGCGCGAGCAGCCGGTGCGGCTCGAACGGGCCGGGGAGGCGCCACTGGCCGGTGCGGCTCGCCTCGAACGCGAAGAAGCGGCCGTAATATTCGGGATCGCCGATCAGCATCAGCGCGTCGCCGCCGGGAACGTCGCTTTCCGCCGCCGCCTCGAGCATCCGCTCCATCAGCGCGCGGCCGATCCCCTCCTGCTGCCACAGCGGATCGACCGCGACCGGACCGACCATCACCAACGGCACCATGCCGCCGCCGTCGCAGGCGAGCGCGACCGGCCAGCACTGGATCGTGCCCGCCAGCGCGCCATCGTCGCGCACCGCCGCGAAGCTCAGCTCGGGAATCGCGCGCGTGCCGGCGCGGACGCGATAGGCCGTCCGCGTGCGCCGATCGGCACCGAAGGCGCGGTCGAGCAACGTCTCGACCGCCTGCGGTTCGACCTGGGCGAGCGGCAACAATGCGAGCACGAACGTTCCTCCACGACGCCCGGCGTGGACGCCGGGGGCCGCGGGCTTTAGCGTCGATCGGACATGACGCAAGGCTGAATCGGAGTGGGCGCTATGAAGCTCTACGACGCCGAACGGGCCCCGAGCCCGCGCCGCGTGCGCATCTATCTCGCGGAAAAGGGGATCGAGGTCCCGCGCGAGCGAATCGACCTGCGCAGCGACGAGCAGCGCAACGATGCCTATCTCGCGATCAATCCGCGCGGCGCCGTCCCCGCGCTCGAGCTCGACGACGGCGAGGTGATCTGCGAATCGGCGGCGATCTGCCGCTATTTCGAAGCGCTTCATCCGGCTCCGCCGCTGTTCGGCGCGACGCCGATCGAGATCGCGCGGATCGAAAGCTGGACGCGGCGGATCGAGGCCGACGGCTATGCGGCGGTCGGCTATGTCTTCCGCAACACGCTGCCCGCGTTCAAGGATCGCGCGGTGGTGGGCAATCTGGGCGCGGTGCCGCAGATTCCCGAGCTGGCGACGCGCGGGGCGATCATGTGGAACGCCTTCACCGAGGCGCTCGACCGCCAGCTCGCCGACCGGCGCTGGGTGACCGGCGACGCCTACAGCTTCGCCGACATCACCGCGCTGGTGACGCTCGACTTCGCGCGCGCGGCGCGGCTCGAGGTGGCGGCGCGCCACACCAACCTGCTGCGCTGGCATGGCGAGGCATCGGCGCGCGCCAGCGCCAAGGCCTGACCCTTCCCCCGCGCGATGCTTCTGCTATGGGCGCTCTCCCGTTCGCGAAAGGCGCCCGATTGTCCGATCTGCTCCAGCTCCAGGTACACGACCTCGAGGTCGAACTGCTGACCGCGTCTATTCCGAGGAGACGCACCTGCCGCAGCCGCTGCGCATCTCGGTGACCGCGGACATCGCGATGCCCGAACGCTTCGCGCCGGATACCCCGCTCAGCGCCTCGAAGAGCTATCTCGACCTCAAGCACGCCGCGACGACGAGCCTGCCGCGCGACGTCCATTTCACGCTGATCGAGGGAGTCGCCGAGCACATCTGCGAGGACGCTGCTCGCCTCGGACGTGCGGGTGCGCCGGGTCGAGGTGCGGATCGTCAAGCTTGCGATCGCCGAGAGCGGCGAATCGATCGGGATCACGCTGGTTCGTAGTCGCGCCTAGGCGCAGGGGCCCAGTTCGCGCTGGACCAAAGCATAATCCTCGCGCGCCATCCGGGCATTGTCGGGATCCTCGCCGGCGAGCGCGCTGTCGGGCAGCTGCGCGGGGAGGCCGCACGCGAGGCGATACCAGAGCAGGGTGTCCTTGGCCGGCGCCCCCGCCGATTCGTCGACGATCTCGCCGAGCGACGCCGACCAGCGCGGCTGCTCGCCCGGACGCCGCAGGATCTGGAGCGAGACCGGCACGTCCTGCGCGGTGGTCAGGAATATCTGCGTCTCGCTCTCGCCGGGCAGCGCGCCGGGGACGTGGAAGGCGTTGCCGATCCCGGTGACCGCCGGGGGCGCGTTCGCGGCCAGAACCTCCTCGGTGATCCCGCGCACCCGCGCATCGAGCGCGGGCGACCAGAGGCGCTGGCTGTCGAGGCCGGTGAGCTGGATCTGGTCGGGGTGGCCGGCGATCGCGCGCGCGAACAGCAGCACGCGCTGCTTCTTGAGCTTGGGCGGCTTGCCGCGGCCATCGAGCGGCACGTCGGCCAGATAGGCGATGCGCGCGGGAACGCCGTTGTCGCCGCGGATGAGCGCCGAGAGATCGGCCTCGATATAGACGCGAGTCCGTCCCGGAGTGAGACCGGGCGCTTCCGAATCCTTGACGCGATCGGCGGCGCGGATGCGCGCGTCGACGATGATCGGCGCGCCGAGCACCAGCCGCGCGGAGACCGCGTAGCTCGGCGGCGCCTCCCCGGATTGTGCAGCGATCTGCGGCGTTTGGGCGAGCGCGGGCAGAGCGGCGGCAAGCGCCGCCGCGCAACAAAAGGCGAGTGAAGGGATACGGATCATGGCGTCCGGCGTTACCGGAACGTCTCGTTCTTATACAGAAATAATTCTGCCACGGACGGATTATACGTGTGCCAAGTCCGACAAAGCGTTTGCGTAGGCCGGGGGGTCACGATAGAGACTCGCCCTCTGCCGACGGACGCTACGGTGAACGGCGGGCGGAGCCGCGCGTGACCAACGCGTGCCGGGCCGCGCAAAAGGATAGAGGAGTGACGTTCCCGAATGGCTTACGCTGACCGGAATGTAGGTGGTAGCCGCATCGTGGCGATCGTATTGGTCGCCCTGATCGTCCTTCGGCATGGGCTACGGCTTCGTGACCGGGCTGGCCTACCAATATATCAAGAAGAAGGCGGAGGACCTGAACGTGTTCGACGTTCCGCCGCCGCCGCCGCCGCCGCCCGACGTGCCGCCCCCGCCGCCGCCGCCGAATGCGCCGCCGCCGCCGCCGTCGACCCAGATCTTCCAGCCGCCGCAGGTCTTCCCTGTGCCGAGCGTGAACACGATCACGACGACGAACGTGCCGCAGCCTCCACCGCCGACATCGCCGCCAGCCCCGCCGCAGCCGCCCGCGCCGCCGCCTCCCGCGCCGAGGCCGGTCGCGCTGACGCCGCGCGGATCGCCGCAAAGCTGGGTGACCAACGACGATTATCCCCCGTCGGCTCTGCGTGCGAACCAGGAAGGGACGACGCGGTATCGCCTGACGATCGATTCCGGCGGCCGGGTGACCGATTGCCAGGTGACAGCCTCGAGCGGGGTATCGACGCTCGATTCCGCGGTCTGCTCGCTGCTCCGGCGCCGCGCGCGCTTCAATCCGGGCAAGGACAGCGCGGGCAATGCGACCGGGGGCTTCTTTGCGGGCTCGTTCCGCTGGGTGGTGCCGAAGGATTGATTTGACCGGCGCGCGGGGCGGGTCCCCGTGCGCCGGAGTTTTTGACAACAACGAAGCGATTAATCTCTAGAGGAAAGAACCGAACATGCTCACGACCATTCTCACCGCAGCCGCCGCGGCTCCAAAGGATAACCCTTATGGGCTGCTGCCGGCGCTCCGTGAAGGCGGCCTGATCTCGCAGACGGTGTTCGGCATCCTGGTGATCATGCTTTTCTTCTCGTTCTACATCCTGTTCACCAAGCTGTTCGAGCAGCAGAAGATCATCGGCCAGGGCCGCCGCGTCCGCGCCGCTTTCTGGAATTCGGCCAATCTGCGCGAAGGCGCCGCCAAGCTCGAGAAGAACTCGGCCTATCGCCAGCTCGTCGACGACGCGCTCCAGGCGCAGGACCAATATGGCCAGCTGACCGATCCGGTCGAGGCGCATGACTGGCTGCACGGCTCGCTCTCGCGTTCGGAGGCTTCGATCAACTCGCAGCTCAACGGCGGGCTTCCGTTCCTCGCGACCGTCGGCGCCACCGCGCCGTTCATCGGTCTGTTCGGTACGGTCATCGGCATCATCCGCGCGCTGATCAAGATCGGCGCGGCGGGTCAGGCGTCGATCGACGCGGTCGCCGGCCCGGTCGGCGAGGCGCTGATCATGACCGCCGTCGGTCTCGCGGTCGCCGTGCCTGCGGTGCTTGCCTACAACTGGCTGCAGCGCCGCAACAAGTCGATCGCGGAGAACCTCAACGCCTTCTCGAACGACGTGCTCGGCTATCTGGCTTCGGACGGCCGCGTCCGCCCGGCGATCGCCAACAAGAAGGGCGCCGCCAAGGCTCCGGCGGCGACCACCACGGCCGGCACGACTCGCGCGTAACTTACAGGGGGCCGCGCGGGATTTGCCCCGCGGCCTCACCGCCGGCTCCCGCCGGCGGCGGAATATGAAGGATAGGATAGCGCGCAATGGCGATGAGCGTAGGTGACTCGACCACCGAAACCCCGATGTCGGACATCAATACCACGCCCCTGGTGGACGTGATGCTGGTGCTTCTCATCATCTTCCTCATCACCGTTCCGGTGGTGGCGCAGACGGTGAAGATGACGCTGCCGAAGGTCCGCTTCGAACCCACCATCACCAAGCCCGAGAACGTTTCGCTCTCGGTGGTGCTCGGGCCGAAGGGCTGCCAGGTCTATTGGGGGATGATGCCGGTAAATTCCGGCCAGCTGCTCGATCTGGCGCAGAAGAAGCTCAAGACCGAGGTCGATCGTCAGGGCGGCCCCAATGTTGCCGGGCTCGAGCTGCCCGAAGTGCATATCCGCGGCGACATCAACACGCCGTACCGGTGCATCGGCGGGGCCATCTTCGCGATGCAGATGGCGGGGTTCCAGAAGGTCGGCTTCATTTCCGAGCCAGAACCTGGCCAGAACGCCACCCGGTTCTGATGCGCACCGTTTCGAAGGAGTTTCCCGAATGGCAATGAGCGGTGGCCGCGACGACGGCGAACCGATGGGTGAGATCAACACGACGCCGCTGATCGACGTCATGCTGGTGCTTCTCATCATGATCATCATGACGATCCCGATCCAGACGCACGCGGTGAAGGTGGATCTGCCTCAGCAGTCCAACAGGCCGCAGCCGCTGGTCGAGCCAGAGAAGAACAAGCTCTATATCGACGCGGGCGGCACGGTCTATTGGAACAGCACCCCGGTCGATGACCTGACGCTGCGCCAGTATCTCGACCGCACCGTCGCGATGGATCCTGAGCCCGAGCTGCACTTCCAGCCCGATCCGGAGGCGCGTTACGAGGTCGTCGATCGCATCCTCTCGATCGTCAAGCGCGCGAACGTGACCAAGCTCGGTTTCGTCGGCAACGAGCAGTATCGACAGCAGTTCTGATCGCGCGCTCAGCGCGAAGACGTCCAGGGGCGGCCTTCGGGCCGCCTTTTTTTGTCCGTCTCGCTTGCGGCCTTGCCACAAGAGTGTCACACATATGTCATCTATATGTAACTGTATCGTCACTCAAGTGTCACTCATCGAGGAGGGACCGATGCGCATGCGCTTCACGCACATTCTCCTGGCCGCGCCGCTCCTGGCCGCCATGCCCGCTCAGGCGCAGTCGTTCGAGACCACCGCCAGCACGACGATCCGGAACGGCACCTATGGCGAAGCCGAGCGGATTCTGACGCGCGAGCTGCGCAGCCAGCCGAACCGGCCCGAATTCCTGCTCAACCTCGCGGCGATCTACCTCCACACCGGCCGGGCCGATGCGGCGCGTGCGCTCTATCGGCGCGTACTGTCGCTCGACGAGGTCGACATGGACCTTGCGTCGAACACCTCAGCCGGATCGCATGCGATCGCGCTGGCCGGGCTGCGCCGGATCGAGGGGAAGCAGGTCTCATCGCGCTGATCGCCACGCGGGTGACTACAGCCGGGGCAGCGTGACGCCGCGCTGGCGCATGTATTTGCCGGCGCGATCGGCATAGCTGGTCTCGCACGGTTCGTTGCCCTTCAGGAACAGGAACTGGCACGCGCCTTCGTTGGCATAGATCTTGGCGGGGAGCGGCGTCGTGTTCGAAAATTCGAGCGTGACATGGCCTTCCCATTCGGGCTCGAGCGGGGTGACGTTGACGATGATTCCGCAGCGCGCATAGGTCGATTTGCCCAGACAGATCACCAGCACGTCGCGCGGCACGCGGAAATATTCGACCGTGCGCGCCAGCGCGAAGCTGTTCGGCGGGATGATGCAGCATTCGGTCTTGCGGTCGACGAAGCTGCTCGACGAGAAATCCTTGGGATCGACCACGGCGCTGTCGATGTTGGTGAAGATCTTGAACTCGTCGGCGACGCGCGCGTCATAGCCGTAGGACGACAGTCCGTAGCTGATGCAGCCCTCGCGCCGCTGCGCCTCGACGAACGGCTCGATCATGCGGTGCTCGAGCGCCTGCTCGCGAATCCAGCGGTCGGAGAGGATGGACATGGCGCAGCTTTCGCGGCTCGAGCGGCGCTCGGCAAGGGGGCCTATTCGATCGCGAGCTCGAACGGTTCGGCGGGGATGCCCGAAGCATCGCTTAGGTTGCAGACCGGGCTGTCTCCCCAGCAGAAGCGCACCCTGTCGGTTGGGCCATCCGTGGTGTCCAACATCACGACGTTCGCGCCCTCCAAGTGCCCGGCGACGAACCGGCAGCTGCCCGGCGCGGCGCCGCAAAGCTCGAAGCCGATGGCGAGATCGGAGCTGTAGGTGACGAGCGACGTGTCGACACTGTCGAACGCGACCAGCACCTTGCCGCCGATCCGGCGTGCCAGCGAGACGGTGGGGGCCCCAGGTTTTCGGCATCGGCACATCATAGGCGACCATATCAGCGGCGCGGGCGAGTCGATGGCCGACATCCTGCTTGTTCTTGGGATGCAGATCGACGACGTCGCCAAGATCGATCGTGGTCACGAGTGCGGCATGCGAATCCGCTTCGACCGCGCGGCGCTGCTGGTCGCGGATCGTGGCGAAGCCGCTCTCGCTCGGCCGGGTGTTGCGCGCGCCCCAACTGGGGAGCTGGACGATGAGGAAGGGCAGGTCGTTCCGGGCGAACTGCGTGCGCCACCCAGACATCAGGCTGGCGAGTTGCGCGGCATAACGGTCCGGCCAGCTCGCGTCGCTTTCGCCCTGATACCAAGCCACCCCGCGCAGGCCATAGGCGCCGAGCGGCGCGATCATGCCGTTGTAGATGCTCGCCATTCCCGCGATCGCCTCCCAAGGCGCATGCGGGGGCTCGCCCGTGCCGGGAGTGATGCGATATTGCCAGCCGGGCGCATCGGGCAGGGGCGCCGCGCTGCCGTCGGCGAAGCGGATCGCCTGCTGGTCGGCGGCGCCATGCAGCCCGCCCCCGGCGAACGTATCGACCACGCCGACGGCGATGCGGTTGACGCCCGCGTGCAGCGTGCCGGGCGCAAGCGGATAGGCGCGGGGATTGCTCGGGTCGTTGGTGGTGCCGACAGCGACGGAATTGACGAACGTCATGTCGAGATCGTCGGCGATCGCGAGCGCCAGCGTCGCGGGCTTGGCCGCCTGCGCCGCGGTCAGCGTCACCTGCGTGCGATACCAGACGATGCCGTCGTATTTCGCCAGCGCGGGGACGCCCCAGCTTTCCCAGAATTCGAACTTGGGCACCGGTTGCCAATCGCCCCGCGCATCCGCCTGCCACGGCTCCGTGCCGGGCGCATCGTGGGTGCGCGCGCGCCACCAGGCGGCCCAGGGCGTGCCGAACCGCGCCGCCGCCTTGGCCGGATCGGTGCGATAGGTCCTGAGCAGCGCCAGGCCGTCCGCCGCGCCGGGATCGGCGCCGAGCGATGCCTCGCTGCGCCATGCGTCGATCGCGCTGCCGCCCCAGGCGGCATCGATCAGCCCGATCGGCGCCTTCTGCTCGCCGCGCAGATCGCGCGCCATGAAATAGCAGGCGGCGGAAAAGGTGCGCACGCTGTCAGGCGTCGCCGGCCGCCAGGCGATCGGGGTCCTGAATTCGGATTTGGGATCGCTTCGGGTATCGTGCTCGACTTTGAGCAGCCGCATGTGAGGGTCGTCGGCATTGGCGATCTCGAAGTTCGCGTTCAGGCCCTGCGCCACCGCAAACTCCATGTTCGACTGGCCCGAGCAGAGCCAGACGTCGCCGATCAGAATGTCGTTGAGGGTCTGGGTACGGCCGCTCCTGGTGGCGGCGGTCAGCGTATAGGGACCGCCGGCGGCCAGCGTGGGCAATTCGGCGTGCCAGCCGCCGGATTTGTCCGGCTTCGCCACCGTGCTGGCCGTGCCGAGCGTCACGCGCACCTCGCCGGCGCCCTTCGGCGCGGTCCCCCACACCGCGATCGGGCGGTCGCGCTGAAGGACGGCGTGGTCCCGGAAGATGCCCGCGAGGAGCGGCGGCGCTTGCTGCGCGAGCGCGGGGAACGGCACGATCAGTCCGGCGGCAAGCGCGGCGCGGGCGATGGACTTCGGCATGGGCGCCTCTCCTCGATCAAGCCAGCCCGAGATCCCGGGGACCGAAGGCGTGGGGCAGCAGCTCCGAAAGCGCATAGGTCTCGAATGCCTCGCCCTCGGCGGCCCCGCAATGAATTGAAATGTCGCGCCCGCCGAGCTGGGCGGCTTCGTTGATGATTTGACGGCACCGGCCGCAGGGGCCGACCGGGACCATGCCGGTGGGACCGTCCGGGCCGATCATCCCGCCGATCACGCCGATCTCGACCACGTCGCGCAGCCGCCCTTGCGCGCTCACCGTCGCCAGCGCGACCGTTTCGGCGCACAGCGACAGGCCGTAGCTGGCGTTCTCGAAATTGGCGCCGGTCACCACGCTGCCGTCGGCGAGCAGCACCGCCGCTCCCACCGCGAATCCCGAATAGGGTGCATAGGCGTTGCGCGCCGCTTCGCGCGCGGCCTGGATCAATTCGACTGGCGCGCTCATCGTGCGATCACGTCCCATCCCACGGCTCCTCCGACGCCCTCGATGCGGCGGAAGCTCGATGCCTGCCACATCGACCACGGCTTGTCGAAATAGCCCGGCGGAAAGAAGGGCTGGACGCTCCACAGCGGGCGGGGAATCGATTCGCTGATGCGGTAATAGGCCTCGAACGCGCGGCTGATCTTGAGCAGCGCGGGCTTGCCGGTGTGGGTCTCGACCGCGGTGAGGAACCGCCCGATCTCGCCGATCACCACGTCGCGCGCGGGCCGCGCGGCGCAATCGGGCGCGAAATCGAGCTCGACCGCGAGCGAAAGCTGATCGGGCGAGCGCGGGACGGTGGCGACGAAATTGCCCGCCTGATCGGCGGCGAGCTGGCAGAGCGAGAAGACGTGGATCGCGCCGCGCGGGATGCCGGTCTCGAACAGCGCGCGCCAATTCTCGGCGAAGCGCGCGTCGCGCTCGGCCGCGCCGATCGTCGCGCGGGCGTAGGCGAAGCTCACGCCGTCGGCCTTGACCGCCCACCAGTTGATCGCGCCCTGCGCCGCGGCGACGTCGATTCCCTGCTTCGGGAAGTCCTTGACGGCGGGCTGCCAGTTGACCGCGAACAGCCAGCCGCACACCGCGACCAGCCCGAGCGCCAGCGCGATTCCGGCCGAGATGCGCGCGCGTCGCCAGAAGATCCGCGGCGCCACGCTCAGCCCTTGATGTGGAGCACGCAGATCAGCGTGAACAGCCGCCGCGCGGTATCGAAATCGATCGCGATCTTGCCCTCCAGCCGTTCCTTGAGCAGCTCGGCCGCATCGTTGTGGATCCCGCGCCGCGCCATATCCACCGTCTCGATCTGCTGGGGGGTCGCGTTGCGAATCGCCTGATAATAACTGTCGCAGATCGCGAAGTAGTCCCGGATCGGGCGGCGGAAGCGCGCGAGGCCGAGGACAAGCGTCTCGAGCGGCGATCCGTCCTCGCGCCTGATCTCGAGCGCGAGCCGCCCCTCCTCGACGCGCAGGCGGAGCCGATAGGGGCCGGCATAGCCGTCCGCGTGGGCGCGCTGGGGAGCGAAATGATTGCTCTCGAGCAGGTCGAAGATCGCGATCCGCCGCTCCTGCTCGATATCGGCCGAGCGCCACAGGATGGTGCGTTCGTCGAGCGTCACGTCGATGATGCGCGGATCGGGCATTGCGCCGCTCCTATCGGGTCAATCACCGCTTTCCACAAGCGCGGCGGTTGCCGCCGCGGCCGGTCTGCGCGACAGGTGGGGCATGGCACAACCGATCCGATTGACCCCTTCCGATCCCACGGAGGGCGTGACGCTCCCGCAGAATGTCGAGGCCGAGGCGGCGCTGCTCGGCGCGATGATGATCGACAACCGAATCGCCGAGGACGTGCTCCAGAAATTGCGTCCCGAGCATTTCTTCGAGCCGCTCCACGGGCGGATCTACGAGCAGATCGCGTTCCTCGTCGGCGAGAATCGGCTGGCGACCCCGGTGACGCTGCGTCCGCTGTTCGCCGCCGATTCGGCGATGAAGGAGCTGGGCGGGCCGGCCTATCTCGCGCAGCTCACCGGCAATCCCGCCAGCCTGATCGGCGCGCGTTCGTTCGCCGACCAGGTGTATGACCTGGCGATGCTGCGCGCGCTGGTGACGGTGGGGCGCGACATGGTCGACGGCGCGCTCGACACCAGCGTCGAGATCAATCCGGCGAAGCAGATCGAGGAGGCCGAGCTCAAGCTCTACGAGGTCGCCGAAAAGGGCGGGGGCGAGACCGGGGCGCGAAGCTTCACCCGCGCCGCGGCGATGGCGGTCAAGCAGGCCGAGCGCGCGATGAACTCGGGCGGCAGCGTGTCGGGGATCACCACCGGCCTCGCCGATCTCAACGCGATGACCGGGGGCATGAACCGGTCCGACCTGATCGTCATGGCGGGCCGGCCGGGCATGGGAAAGAGCTCGCTGGCGACCAACATCGCGTTCAACGCCGCGCGGCGCTGGCTCGACGACAAGGACGCGGGAATCCCCGAGGAGAAGTCGATCGGCGCGCCGGTCGCCTTCTTCAGCCTCGAAATGTCCGCCGATCAGCTCGCGATGCGCATCCTTTCGGAGCAATCCGAGGTCGTCTCGGAAAAGCTGCGCACGGGCGATATCAGCGCGGCCAACTTCCAGAAGTTCGCGCGCGCCGCGGCCGATCTCGAGCAATTGCCGCTGTTCATCGACGATACGCCCGCGCTGACGATCGCCGCGCTACGAACGCGCGCGCGGCGGCTCAAGCGGCAGCACCGGATCGGAATGGTGGTGGTCGATTACCTCCAGCTCCTCCAGGGCGGCAGCCGCAGCCAGGGCGATGGGCGCGTCCAGGAAATCTCCGAGATCAGCCGCGGCCTCAAGACGCTGGCGAAGGAGCTCAACGTGCCGGTGATCGCGCTGTCGCAGCTCAGCCGCGCGGTGGAGAGCCGCGAGGACAAGCGCCCGCAGCTCTCGGACCTGCGCGAATCGGGATCGATCGAGCAGGATGCCGACATCGTGATGTTCATCTACCGCGACGAATATTACCACGATTTCAAGGCGCCCCGCGCCCCCGACGCCAATTCCTCGGCCGAGGAGATCCAGAAATACCAGGACTGGCAGGCCGAGCAATTGAGCGTCGCCAACAAGGCGAGCATCATCATCGCCAAGCAGCGCCACGGCGCGACCGGGACGGTGGATCTGCGCTTCGACCGGCAGTTCACCAAGTTCAGCGATCTGGTGCCGGGGTACTGAGGCGGAACGACAGCTCGCAAAGGCTACGACATGCTGCTCCTTTCCCTCGTCCCGGCGTGCTGCATGGCCCTCGCCGGCGCGTCCGGGCATGCCGGGCCGACGACGCGGGCGACCGGACCGGAGCATTCCGTGCGCGACTACATTATCCGCCAAATCGGCCCATCCGACCGACGGACTCGGTATGTCCTATCGATGGTGGACCTGGACGGCGATGGCCGAAGCGAGGCGATCGTCTACCTGTCCGGCCCCCGATGGTGCGGCAGCGGAGGCTGTCGATTGTGGATTCTCGCTCGCAAGGACGGGGCGTGGCGCAGCTTGGCCCGAACGACCGTTACATGGCCACCCATTCGCATCCTGCGTACCCGGAGCCATGGACTGCTGGACATCGCGGTCCTTGTCGCCGGCGGAGGAACCGTCCCAGGGCACGGGGCCGTGCTTCGATTTGACGGCAGATCATATCCAACGAATCCCACAAGCGTCCCGCGAACTACGGGCGGCCGGGGACGCGTGGTCATATCGAGCGACAAGCCCGGCGAGCGCGCGTTCCGCTAGCCGCTATCCCTCTCCAGGGCGCCGTCGGGTAGGTTGAACCCCTGTTCCGTTCGCTTCGAGCGAACAAATGACACCATCCATCCGAAAAAGCGCCAGCTCAGAACACCGGCAAATTCGGGTCCCCGTCGTCGAGCGGCGCATGGATCCCGCACTCGGTCTTCTCCCACCCGCGCCACCTGCCCGCGCGCGGGTCCTCGCCGGGCTTGACCATGGAGGTGCAGGGTGCGCAGCCGATCGAGAGATAGCCCTGCGCTTCGAGCGGGTGGCGCGGGAGGTCGTGCTCGAGGAAATAGGCCTCGAGATCGTCCTTGGTCCAGCTCGCGAGCGGATTGACCTTGAGCCGGTCACCAGCGATCTCGAAGCGGGGAAGGTTGCCGCGCGTGCTCGCCTGGAACGCCTTGCGGCCGGTGATCGTCGCGCCGAAGCCGGCCAGCGCCTTCTCGAGCGGGGCGACCTTGCGGATCTCGCAGCAGCCGTCGGGATCGTAGGACCAGCGCAAGTCGGTCGCGTCGCGTTTGGCGAGCACTTCGGGATCGGGGTGGAGGATACGCAAATCCTTCAGCCCGAGCCGCGCGGCGAGCGTGTCGCGATAGGCGAGCGTTTCGGGGAAATGCTTGCCGGTATCGAGGAACAGCGCCGGCACCGACGGATCGGCCTGCGCGACCAGATGGAGCAGCACCGCCGATTCGGCGCCGAACGACGAGACCGCCGCGACATCGCCCACCATCCGCTCGCCGAGCACGGCGCGCAGCATCTCGTACGTGCTCGCGCCGCGGAATAGATGGTTGAGCCGGATCGCGTCGGCCTCGGTGAAGCGCGGGGTCAGGTCCAGCCGGTCGATCTTGCGCGCCGCCTCAGCCATGACGCAGCTTCCACACCGGCGCGGCGCCATCGGCGGCGGCTTGATACACGTGATCGTAGCGCGTGAGCGCGGCCGCGAGCACGGCCTCGTCGACCGGCGCCTCGGGCGCGAAGCTGTCGAACCCGCAGCGGCGCATCAGCGGGATCTGGTCGACCAGCACGTCGCCCTGCGCGCGCAGCTCGCCCGAATAGCCGGCCTCGCGCAGGATGCGCCCGGTGGAATAGCCGCGGCCGTCGCGGAACTTGGGGAAGCTCACCTCCACCAGCGCGATGCGTGTCAGATAGGGCAGCAGCACGCGCGCGTCATCGCCGGCTTCGATGCGGACGGCGGTGGCGTTCGATTGGCCGAGGAAGGCATCGAGCGTGACGGCGGGTTCCTCGTGGGGCACGTCGTCGCGGAAGCGCAGCCCGTCGGCGCTCGCCGACAAATTGTTGGCATCACCCATAAAGCGCCTCCTTGAACGGCTCCATGCCGATCCGCCGATAGGTGTCGAGGAAGCGCTCGTCCCCCTCGCGCCGGGCGAGGTAGACGTTGGTCGCGGTCTCGACCGCGTCGACGATGCCGTCCTCGTCGAAGCCGGGGCCGGTGATCCTCGCGAGGCTCACGTCCTCCGCGCCCGATCCGCCGAGCAGGAGCTGGTAGTTCTCCACGCCCTTCCGGTCGACGCCGAGGATGCCGATGTGGCCGGCGTGGTGGTGGCCGCACGCGTTGATGCAGCCGCTGATCTTGAGCTTGAGCTCGCCGAGTTCGCGCTGGCGGCCGAGATCGGCGAAGCGCGAGGCGATCTTCTGCGCCAAGGGAATCGAGCGCGCGTTGGCGAGGCTGCAATAATCGAGCCCCGGGCAGGCGATGATGTCACTGATCAGGTCGAGGTTGGGCTCGGCGAGGCCGGCATCGGCGAGCGCCTGCCATACCAGATAGAGATCGGCCTGGCGCACGTGCGGGAACACGATGTTCTGCGCATGCGTGACGCGCAGCTCGTCGAAGCTATGGCGTTCTGCCAGATCGGCCATGATATCGATCTGCTCGGCGGAGGCGTCGCCGGGGATGCCGCCGACCGGCTTCAGGCTGACCGTGACGATGGCGTAGCCGGACTGCTTGTGGGCGCGTACGTTCTGCCGCACCCACTCGGAGAATCGCGCGTCGCTCGACGGCGATGGGGCATAGGTCTCAGCCGCTTCAGCAAATGCGGGCGAGGCGAACATCGCGGCGATGCGGTCGAACTCGGCCTCGGGCGGATCGAGGCCGAGCTTCTTCACCGCGGCGAATTCTTCCTCCACTTGGCGGCGATATTCCGCGGCGCCCAGCTCGTGGATGAGGATCTTGATCCGCGCCTTGTAGATATTGTCGCGACGGCCGTGGCGATTATAGACGCGCAGGCACGCCTCGACATAGCTGAGCAGGTCGTCGGACCTGACAAAGTCCTTGATCTCGGGGGCGATCATCGGCGTGCGGCCCATGCCGCCGCCGACGAAGACGCGGCCGCCGAAGACCCCGTCGCGCTTCACCAGCTGGATGCCGATATCGTGGAGGCGCATCGCCGCGCGATCCTCGTCGCTGGCGATCACCGCGATCTTGAACTTGCGCGGCAGGTAGCTGAATTCGGGGTGGAAGGTGCTCCATTGGCGGAGCAGCTCGGCCCAGGGGCGCGGGTCCGCCACTTCGTCGTCGGCGGCGCCGGCGAACTGGTCCGAGCTGATGTTGCGGATGCAATTGCCGCTGGTCTGGATCGCGTGCATCTCGACGGTGGCGAGATCGGCGAGGATGTCGGGCGCGTCGGCGAGCTTGATCCAATTGTACTGGAGGTTCTGCCGCGTGGTGAAATGGCCGTAGCCGCGATCGTACGTGCGCGCGATGTGCGCGAGCATCCGCATCTGGCGGCTGTCGAGCGTGCCATAGGGGATCGCGACGCGCAGCATATAGGCATGGAGCTGGAGGTAGAGGCCGTTCATCAGCCGGAGCGGCTTGAACTGGTCCTCCGACAGCGCGCCCGAGAGGCGGCGCGCGACCTGGTCGCGGAATTCCTCGACTCGGGAATCGACGATCGACTGGTCGTAGGTATCGTATTTGTACATGCTACCTTCCGATCCTCCCCGGCACGGGGTGGGGGACCGCGAAGCGGTGGAGGGGGCTATCCGCGAAGGAGTCGCCCGTGGCGCTCCCCCTCCACCATGCTTCGCATGGTCCCCCTCCCCGTGGCGGGGAGGATCTCATATCACCCAGCTCCCGGCGTTCGGGTCCGCGGGCTTGAGCGTCAGGTCCGGCCGCACCGTGGGGCCGAGCGCGCGGACACGGTCCTTGATGTGCGCGGGGCGGGGGCCTTCGGGGGTTTCGCTCGCGTCGATCACATAGGGTGCATTGACGCGGCGCGCGCCTTCCTCGGCGGCGGCGATCGCCTCGCCATGATCGTCGACGTCGGCAGCGTCCTCGACATGGCGCGACCAGCCGTTGCCGGTCCACCAGGTAACGTCGCCCGTCTCGAGATCGTTGCCGGTCAGCAGTTTCACTCGGCCGCCTCCGCCATCTGCGCCCAGCGCGCGAGCTTGTCCTCGGCGTCGGCAAGCTGGACGACCTCGCCCACCACCAGCACCGCCGGGCTCCGGACCTTCTCGCGCGCAACCATCGGACCGAGATCGGCGAGCAGGGTGCGCAGCGCGCGATGCCCCTCGAGCGTGCCGCGCTCGAGCACCGCGGCGGGCATGTCGGGGGCGACACCGTCTGCCATCAATTTCTCGGCGATCGCCGCGGCGGTGGCGACGCCCATGTAGATCACCAGCGTGCGGCCCTTGCCGGCGAGGCCGGACCAGTCCTGCTCGGCGAGGCCCTTGCACTGGCCGGCGACGAAGCTGACCGCGCTCGACCAGTCGCGATGGGTGAGCGGGAGCATCGCCTCGGCCGCGCAGCCGAGCGCGGCGCTGACGCCGGGGATGACCTCGACGGGCAGCCCGGCGGCGCGCACGGCTTCGACCTCCTCGCCGCCGCGGCCGAAAATGAAGGGATCGCCGCCCTTGAGGCGCACCACGATCGCGCCGGTCTTCACATGCGCGATGATGAGCGCGTTGATGGCGTCCTGCGGCAGCGTGTGGCGCGCGCGGCGCTTGGCGACCGAGATGCGGTGGGCATCGGGCGCGAGATCGAGCACCCGGCGATCGACGAGGCCGTCGTGGACGAGCACGTCGGCGATCCGCAGCGCCTCGACCGCGCGCACGGTGAGCAGTCCGGGGTCGCCCGGCCCGGCGCCGACGAGGATCACGCGGCCGCGCGCATTGGGATCGAGGAGGCTGGCCATTTCGGGCAAATGGGCCGGGGGAGAGCGTGGGGCAACGGATGGTTGCTTGGGCTGCGGGTAGCCAAACTTTTGCGCGTGGCGCGCACGCGGCCGACGTGGCAAGCTGCGCCGATGGAACACGAAACGCCGCCGAGCAACGGAACCGCACCTACCGAAGCGCCCGCGAAGCGCGGCGCCGGCGGCGTGCTCGCCACGCTCGGCCCGGGGCTGATCACCGGAGCGGCGGACGACGATCCGAGCGGGATCGGCACCTACAGCCAGGTGGGTGCGCAATTCGGCTATGGCCTGGCCTGGACCATGGTGCTGAGCTTTCCGATGATGGTGGTGATCCAGGAAGTGGCGGCGCAGATCGGGCGCGTGACCGGCCACGGGATCGCCAGCAACCTGCGCCGGCACTATCCCCGCCCGCTGCTCTGGGCGGCGGTGTCGCTGCTGCTCGTCGCCAATGTCGTCAATCTCGGCGCCGACCTCAGCGCGATGGGCGCGGCGCTCCAGCTCCTCGCCGGCGGCGATCCGGTGCTCTACACGCTGCTGTTCGGCGTCGTCTGCGTCGTGCTCGAGGTGATCATCAACTATCGCCGCTACTCGGCGATCCTGAAGTGGACGACGCTGTCGCTGTTCACCTATGTCGCGGTGGTGCTGGTGGCGGACGTGCCCTGGCCGCATGCCTTGCGATCACTGGTGGTGCCCGAGGTCCAGTGGAACGCGGCCTATGCCACGGCGTTCGTCGCGATCCTCGGCACGACGATCAGCCCCTATCTCTTCTTCTGGCAAGCGGGGCAGGAAGTGGAGGAGGAGCATCGCCACCACGCCAAGCCGCTCTACGTCTCGCCGCGCACGGCGGGCCCCGAGTTGGCGCGGATCCGCACCGATACGCTGGTCGGGATGGCATTCAGCAACCTCGTCGCGATCGCGATCGTGTTCGCCACCGCCTCGACGCTCCACGCGCACGGCGTCACCGATATCGCCACGTCCTCGCAGGCGGCCGAGGCGCTGCGGCCGATCGCCGGTCCGTTCGCGTTCGCGATGTTTGCGCTCGGGATCGTCGGCACGGGAATGCTGGCGGTGCCCGTGCTCGCCGGCTCGGCTGCCTATGCCGTTACCGAGATGGCCGGCATCGGCGGCAGCCTCGACGCCAAGCCGCTCGACGCGCGGCTGTTCTACGGCACGATCGCGGCGACGACGCTGCTCGGCGCGTCGCTCAATACGATCGGGATCGATCCCGTCCGCGCGCTCTATTGGGCCGCGGTGGTCAACGGCGTGCTGGCGGTGCCGCTGATGGTGATGATGATGCTGATCGTGCGAAACGCGCGCGCGATGGGGCGGCTGACGCTGCCGTTCGGATCGACCCTGCTCGGCTGGGGGGCGACCGCGGTGATGCTAGCGGCGTCGATCCTATTCTTCGCGTTCGCGGTTTATCCGATTCTCTAAGGACCCCGCTAGCCGGCCGTCGCCTCGATCTCTGCGAGCGCCTTCGCATGCGCCGCGATCACCGCCTTGGTCCCCGTGTCGCTGTCGAACACGCCGTACCAGCCCTGCGGTTCGTGCGGCGGATCGCCGAGGTAATCGTCGCCGGGCTGATAGCGGTGGTCGCCATGGGCTGCGCGGCCCTTGCCGTTCCAGGCCCAGAAATTCGAGCCCGCAATCGGCCCGCCCGCCTTGGCGCCGGCCTCGACCGCGTCGTAGATCAGCCGGTAATAGGCGTCCTTGAAATGCGTCGAGCTTTCGGGATCATAGCCGCCGCCGTCGCGCGGATAGCCGAATTCCTCGATCACCAGCGGCTTGCCGAGCTCGGTCGCCAGCGCGACGTGTTGCGCGATGTATTCGCGCACTTTGATCAACGCGGCCTCATTGGTGGCGGGGATGTCCCTCGCGTCGACCCAGCCCCAGTTGAGCGGCCAGATATGCGCGGTGCAATAGTCGATCTCGGCGAAGGCGTGGGCGGTCTTGTAGACCTCGGCGCGCTCGATCGAGCCCTTGAGCCCTTCGTTGCCGGTGCAGACGAGGTGGTTAGGGTCGAGCGACTTGATCAGCTTCGCGCTGGCATGGGTCCAGGCATAGAAAGCGGGGAGCAGCGGCACCGCGACAGCGTCGCTGCCGCCCGGGCGCGGCTCGTTGGCGAACTGCCAGGCCATGATCGTCGGGTCGTCGCGGTAGGGTGTGCCGGTGACGGCGTTGGTGCGGCCGACCACCGCGCGGATCCAGTCGTCGTACAGCGCAGTCGCGGCGGGGGTCGCGTAGAATTGCGCGACCGCGTCGGGGAATTCGGGCCAGGGGTGCGCGGGGTCGCCCATGTCGATGTACGTCCCGCCGTTGACGTAGCTCAGGTAGGTCATCATGCCGCCCGACCATTCCCAGAAATTGGTGAGGTAGAGCACCGCCTTCATGCCCCGCTTGCCCATTTCGGCGAGCAGGAAATCGAGCCCGTCGAGCAGCGCGGGATTCCAGACGCTGCCGGCGTTGCGGAAGGCGGGCTTGATCGAATGCTTGAGCGGCGAATCCTCGGACGAGGCGAGCACGCGCAGGTTGGTGACGCCAAGCGCCGCCAGCGCGTCGAGCTCGCGCAGCAGGCGCGGCCGGTCGCCCGAGGGCGCGGAGCTGCCGAGCCAGGCGCCGTACCACAGGTTCGCGCCGGCATAGCGATAGGGCCTGCCGGCGCGGGTGAAGCCGGTGCCGTTGCGGCGGACGAAACGGTCGGGCGCTCCGGCCGGCGCGGCGACCGCAGGCATCGCAAGCGTCGCGGCCAGCGCGGCGCCCGCGCCGACCATGTCCCTGCGCGTGAGCATCAATCCCTCTCCCGATGGTCTTGTTTGGCGCCGAGCATAGCCGGTGGCGCCGGTTTGGAAAGGTCGGCGTTCAGTCGGCCGCGGTCCAATTGTCGTGCGCGGGCAGATCGGGGCCGGGTGCGTCGTGCGCCAGCGCCTGCCGCACGATTGCGGCGACGCGCGCGTAGCGCAGCGGGCAGGCCACGCCGTTGGTTCCCCAGGACCGGCGGCCGCCGGCGGCGCGCTCGATCACATAGCTGACGCCGTCGGTGCAATAGCGCGGCTGGGTTTCGGGCTGCGCGAGCGCCTGGTCGATCGATGCGGCCAACCGCCGATAGGCCTCGGCGGAGAGCGCGAAGTCGCGCGAGGTGACGCGCCTGGATGCTCGCGCGAAGACCATGAGCGTGCCTTGTGCGCCGCCCGAGTCGGCGCGAATCGAAACCGCGTAATCGTCGAGCGAGAACGTCGGGCGGGCGAGGAAGCGCAGTCCCTCGGGTTCGATCGGCGGCAGCGCGCGATCGAGCGCGTCGGGCTTGGGGTCGGCGGGCCGCGCGCCCGGATGGGGCCGGATCGCCTCGGCGAACCGGGCGGCCTCGCCGCGATCGTGGAGCGTGCGCAGCGCGAAATAGGAGCCGATCCCGAGGATCGCCGCGAGCAGCAGGATCAGCGCGACACAGCTGATCAGCGAGAAGGGGGTCCTGGCGGTATCCTCCGCCTCCACGTCAGGCGTCCCGCAGCCCCAGCCCGATCGCGGCGCGCGCCTGGTCGGCTTCGGACGACACCACCGGATAGGCGCAGTAATCGGCGGCGTAATAGGCGCTGGGGCGGTGGTTTCCCGACCAGCCGACCCCGCCGAACGGCGCCGAGGAGGAAGCGCCGTTGGTCGGGCGGTTCCAGTTGACGATGCCCGCGCGGATATTGGCCCAGAACTTGTCGTAGAGCGCCGGATCCTGGCTCACCAGGCTGGCGGAGAGGCCATAGCGCGTGTTGTTCGCCTCGACGATCGCCTCGTCGAAGGTCTCGGTGCGGAAGATCTGCAGGATCGGGCCGAACAGCTCGACGTCGGGCTTGTCGTGCGCGTCGGTCATGTCGATCAGTCCGGGGGTGAGGAAGGGGCGGCCCTCGATCGGCCGCTCCATGTGGCGCAGCGGACGGCCGCCGCGCGTCGAGAGCGCGAGGAAGCTTTCGGTGAGCATGTCGGCCGAATCATTGTCGATCACCGGGCCCATGAATGGGGCGGGATCGGCGTGCGGCTCGCCGATGATCAGGCGGCCGATCAGCTTGTTGACCTCGGCCAACAGCGGATCGAACAATTTCCGGTCGACGATCAGCCGGCGCGCGGCGGTGCAGCGCTGGCCGGCGGTGGTGAAGGCCGATTGGACGACGATCACCGCCGCCGAATAGAGATCGGGGGTGTTCCACACCACGATCGGATTATTGCCACCCATCTCGAGCGCGAGGATCTTCTCGGGGCGCGTCGCGAACTGGCGGTTGAGCGCGATGCCGGTGTGCGCCGATCCGGTGAACAGCAGCCCGTCGATGTCGGGATGCGCCGCGAGCGCCTTGCCCTCTTCGGCGCCGCCGATCAGCAGGCGGATGCAGCCCTCCGGGATGCCCGAGGCGTGGAAGCATTCGACGAGGAACGCGCCCGAAGCCGGCGTCTTCTCCGAAGGCTTGAACACTACTGCATTGCCCGCGAGCAGCGCGGGCACGATGTGGCCGTTGGGCAGATGCGCGGGGAAATTATAGGGGCCGAGCACCGCGAGCACGCCGTGGGGCTTGTGGCGGAGCGCGAGGCGGACGCTCATCTGCGAATCGAGCCGCTGCTGGCCGGTGCGCTCCGAATAGGCCGCAATCGAGATGTCGACCTTGGCGATCACCGTCTCGACCTCGCCGCGCGCCTCCCAGATCGGCTTGCCGGTCTCGCGCGCGAGCAGATCGGTGAAGGCGTCGGCCTTTTGCCGCACGACATTGGCGAAGCGGCGCAGCGCCTCGATGCGATAGGTGAGCGGGCGCGCGGCCCAATCCGCCCAGGCGCGGCGCGCGTGCCCGACCTCGACGTCGACATCGCCCACGCGCTGGCGCCAGAGCACGGCACCCGTCGCGGGTTCGGTGGAGATGATTTCCTGTCCGGCCATTCGTGGTCTTGTCGTGCCATCCCCGGTGGTAATCGGCCGCTCTTGCACGAAATCGCGAGCCGATGCCACACCCGGCGCGTGGGTCAGGCCAACGCCCCGCCCATCCGGCGAATCGCGGCGATCTTGGCGTGGAAGGGCGCCCAGTCGTCGGCTTGGTCGATCGCCGCCCAGATCGCCTCGACCTCGTCGATCGGCATCGCGCAGGGGGCGGGGTCTCCCCAATAGGGATCGCCGCGCGGCTTGCGCGGGACATAGGCGCCGAGCAGGTGCTCCACTTCGTCGAACCCGGTCTCGTACCCCTCGGGGACGACGCCCGCGAAGAAATCGAAGAAGAAGCGGTCGAGCGGCGCGGCGGTGGCGGTGAGCGCGCGCTCGATCGCCTCGACCAGCACGCGATCGTGCGCGTCTTCGCGCGGGCGGACGCCGATCCGCCAGAGCATCGCGTGCGCCACCTCGGACCGGTAGCGCTCGGCAAAGGTGTCGAGCGCCGCGACCAGCGGCTCGATCTCGCTCACCAGCCGCAGCGACGCCGCGAGCTGGATTGCGTCCCAATGGATCGCCTCGGGCTGGCGCCCGAACGCGTAGAGCCCATTCTGGTCGAAATAGGCGGCGGTGAAGCCGGGGTCCCAGCTCGGCGCGAACCGCCACGGGCCGTAATCGAAACTCTCGCCGGTGACGTTGATATTGTCGCTGTTGAGCACGCCGTGGACGAAGCCCGCCGCCATATATTGCCCTGCCAGCCGCGCGGCCCGCGCGACGACATGGTCGAGCAGCCGGGCGGGCGCGTCATCGCCGTCCTGCTCGCCGTAATAATGAGCGAGGACGTAATCGATCAGGCGCCGCATCGCCGCCTCGTCCCGGAAATGCGCGAGCCGCTGGAAGGTGCCGATGCGGATATGCCCGTGGCTGAGCCGGACGAGCACCGCCGAGCGGGTGGGCGAGGGCTCGTCGCCGCGATGGAGCGCCTCGCCGGTCTCGATCAGCGAGAAGCTGCGCGAGGTCTCGACCCCGAGCGCCTCGAGCATCTCGGTCGCCAGCACTTCGCGGACGCCGCCCTTGAGCGTCAGCCGCCCGTCGCCGAAGCGGCTCCACGGCGTCTGCCCCGATCCCTTGGTGCCCAGATCGAGCAGCCGCCCGGCGGCATCGCGCAGCTGCGCGAACAGGAAGCCGCGACCGTCGCCGATCTCGGGGTTGTACACGCGGAACTGGTGGCCGTGATAGCGCAGCGCCAGCGGCTGTTCGAGGCTGCCCGGCAGCGGCTCGAAACGGCCGAAATGCGCGATCCATGCGGCGTCGTCGAGGTTGGCGAGGCCGACGCCCGCCGCCGCGCGATCGTTGCGGAAGCGCAGGATCGTCTCGGGAAAATCGGCCGCCGTCACCGGATCGTAGAAGGAATCGCCGAGATCGAGGATCGTTCGCTCGGGCGTGAATGCGATGGGTTGCGGGGAGGTGGCCATGCGGCGATATGGGGAGCGATGGGCGATCGACGCAACCTGAACGGGTATCACGACGGATATTGGTGGTCCAAGGACGGGCTGCGCCTCCATTATCGCGATTATCCGGGGGGCGACAATGCGCGCCCGCCGGTGATCTGTTTCCCCGGGCTGACGCGCAACGCGCGCGACTACGAAGGCCTGGCCGGCCGGCTGGCGGGCGAATGGCGCGTGATCGCCGTCGAGTTCCGCGGCCGCGGCGAGAGCGCCTATGCCAAGGATCCGATGACCTATGTCCCGCTCGCCTATCTCCAGGACGTCGGCGCGCTGCTCGACGCGCTGGCGATCCCGCGGTTCGTCGCGGTGGGGACCTCGCTCGGCGGGATCGTCACGCTGCTGATCGCCGCGACCGATCGCGAGCGGCTGGCGGGCGCGGTTCTCAACGACGTCGGCCCCGAGATCGACGCCGCCGGGCTGGCGCGGATCCGCGGCTATGTCGGCAAGGGTGTGTGGCACCCGACCTGGATGCACGCCGCGCGCGCGCTCGCCGAGGCCAATGCAGACGTCTATCCGGGCTACGACATCGAGGATTGGCTGCGGATGGCGAAGCGGCTGTATCGGCTCAACAGCTCGGGGCGGATCGTGCTCGATTACGACATGAAGATCGCCGAGCCCTTCCGCGTCCCCGGCAACGAGGCGGGCCCCGACATGTGGCCGACGCTCGACGGGCTCGAGGACCGGCCGGTACTGGTGGTGCGCGGCGAGCGATCGGACATTTTGAGCGCGGCGACCGCCGAGCAGATGATCGAGCGCCTCCCCGGCGCCGAGCTGGTCATCGTCCCCGGTGTCGGCCATGCCCCGACGCTCGAGGAGCCCGAGGCGGCGGCGGGGATCGATCGGCTGCTGGCGAAGGTGGCAGACTGATGTCGCCGCCCGCAAGCGGGTTCGGCAGCGGTTGCTTGATCGCTTCGCTGCTCCTGTGGGGATTTTTCTGTTACCTTGGCGTCGAAGGCCTGGCTTCGATTGCCGGACAGCACGCCCCCGGCTACCCCGCCCAGGGGCAAATCCTCTATTATCTGGGCATTCCCCTCGGGATAGCCTTTCTAATACTGGCAACCCTGCTGGCCAGCTGGCGTCGGCGCCTTGGGTATATGGGCATAATCGTCGCGGTTGGATCCGTCGCCTTCTGGCCATTCTACATCATTTATTACACGGGTGGCATGTGATGCATGACCTGCCTGGACTGAGCCGTTAGCGATCGCGCGACGCATGCCGATCCACATCCTCCACCTCCACTCGACCTTCGCGCTTGGCGGCAAGGAAGCGCGCGCGGTGCGGCTGATGAACGCGTTCGGCGATCTCGCGCGGCATACGATCGTCTCGGCGATGCCCGACCAATATTCGGCGCGCGACGCGATCGCGAAGGGCATCAAGTACGAGATCGCCCAGAACCCGCCGCCGCTGAGCGGCCGGCCCTCGGTCAGGCGCTACGAGACGATCGCGCGGTTCATGCGGCGCTTCGATCTGGTGCTCACCTATAATTGGGGTGCGATCGATGGGGTGATGGCGGCGCGCGTGTTCGGCAAGGGGCTGCCCGCGATCGTTCATCACGAGGACGGTTTCAACCAGGACGAGGCGGTACGGCTCAATCCGGTGCGCAACGTCTATCGCCGGATCGCGCTGCCCGCGGCCAATGCGGTGGTGGTGCCCTCGGGCACGCTCGAGGTGATCGCGCGCAAGCATTGGCACGTCCCGCCCGAGCGGCTGGTGCGCATCGCCAACGGCATCCCGGTCGAGCGCTATGCCGGCAAGCCCGATCCCAAGGCGATCCCCGGGTTCGAGCGCAAGCCCGGCGAGACGGTGATCGGCAGCGTCGCCGGGCTGCGCGTCGTCAAGGACCTGCCGATGCTGGTCCGCGCCTGCGGGGGCATGATCTCGAAGATGCGGCTGGTGATCGTCGGCGAGGGCCCCGAGCGCGCCGCGATCGAGGCCGCGGCCGAGCGGATGGGGATCGCCGATCGCGTGCTGCTGCCCGGATTCCTCCCCGATCCGCACCGCTACATGGGGCTGTTCGACATCTTCGCGCTCTCCTCGCAGAGCGAGCAGGCGCCGATCTCGGTGATCGAGGCGATGGCGTCGGGGCTGCCGGTGGTGGCGCCGGTGCTCGGCGACATCCCGCACATGATCGCGCCGCTCAACCTCAGATATCTCGCGTCGGTCCGCACCGAGGTGGCGGTGCGCGACCAGCTCGACATCCTCGCGCAATACCCCGAGGAGCGCGCCCGCGTCGGCGAAGCGAACCGGGCGCAGGCCCGCGCGTTGTTCGGCGAGGCCCGGATGGTCGCCGCTTACGCCAGGCTTTATGGCGACGCGATGGGCCGGCCCGGGGTGCTCGAGCGAAACAAAGGTTAGCGTCGCCGGCCCATAGGGTTTAGCATCGCCGCAATTTTTCTCGGAGGAAAT
>JBBCID010000003.1:0-175124 GCA_037200705.1 Sphingomonas sp.
ATGGAATTGCTCGCCGCGAACGTCCGCCCGCGCGACATCTGCACCCGCGACGCGTTCGAGAATGCCGCGCGGATCGTCGCCGCGACCGGCGGCTCGACCAATGGCGCGCTCCACCTCCCCGCGATGGCGCACGAGGCGGGGATCGAATTCAACCTGTTCGACGTCGCCGAGATCTTCAAGACCACGCCTTATTGCGCCGACCTTCAGCCCGGCGGCCACTATGTCGCGCGCGACATGTATGATGCCGGCGGGGTCTACATGCTGATGAAGACGTTGCTCGCAGAGGGCTTCCTCCACGGCGATTGCCTGACCGTCACCGGCAGGACGCTCGGCGAGAACATCGACCAGGTCATCTGGAACCCCGACCAGAAGGTCCATCTATGACGCCAGAACGCCGATCACGCCCACCGGCGGCGTCGTCGGCCTGCGCGGCACTCTCGCCCCGGACGGCGCGATCGTGAAGGTCGCGGGGCTGCACAGCCTGGTGTTCGAGGGGCCCGCGCGCGTGTTCGATTGCGAGGAGGATTGCTTTGCCGCGGTCGAGGCGCGTTCGATCGCGGAGGGGCGAGGTGATCGTCATCCGCTACGAAGGCCCCCAAGGGCGGCCCGGGCATGCGCGAGATGCTCTCGACCACCGCCGCGCTCTACGGGCTCGGGCTGGGCGAGAAGGTCGCGCTGATCACCGACGGCCGCTTCTCGGGCGCGACGCGCGGCTTCTGCATCGGCCATGTCGGCCCCGAGGCCGCCGAGGGCGGGCCGATCGCATTGGTCGAGGACGGCGACACGATCCGCATCGATGCCGAGGCGGGGACGATCGATCTCGAGGTGCCGGACGATGTCCTGGCCGCCCGCCGCGCCGCCTGGACGCCGCGCGCCCACGATTACCAGTCCGGCGCGCTGTGGCGCTATTCCCGCAACGTGGGACCCGCCTATAAGGGCGCGGTCACCCACCCGGGAGCCAGCGCTGAAACCCATGTCTATGCGGATATCTGACGCGGTTCTTGCTCCTCGCCGTCGGAGAACAGCATTGTCACCCCGGCCTTGTGCCGGGGTCCACCGCGAGGCGAGGGCAAGACAAGAGGTTGAAGGACAGCCGGTTGAGGCCGAGTGGACCCCGGCACAAGGCCGGGGTGACGGCTGGGATTTTGATCGCCGCGCTTCTCCTCACCGCCTGCAACGTGCAAATCCCCGACAAGGCCGCCGCCGCCAAGGCGGAGGCCGGGCGCAAGGCGCTCGCCCAGGCCGAGGGCCGGATCGAGTGCATCCCGCCCCGGCGCGAAGGGCTTCAGCTATGCCTGCGCGATCGACCGCACCGAGACACAGGACGGGCTGTTCCTTACGCTGCGCCACCCCGACGGGGGCTTCCGCCGGCTGCTGGTCACCAACGACGGGCGCGGCGTGATCGCGGCGGATGGCGCCGAGCGGGCCAAGGTGACCCCGCTCGCGCCCGATCTGATCGAGGTCGCGCTCGGCGGCGCGCGCTATCGGCTGCCGGCGACGGTGCGGATGCCCAAGGCGAAGCGCACATGAGGATCCCGGCCGGCGCCCCGATCGTCACCGCCGCCGCGATGCGCGCCGCCGAGGAGGCGGTGTTCCGATCGGGGGTGTCGCAGGATGCGCTGATGGAGCGGGCCGGCGCCGCGGTCGCGCGCGAGGACGGCGCGGTTCGCCATGGGCCGGCCGCTGCTCGTCGTCGCCGGCCCGGGCAACAACGGCGGCGACGCCTATGTCGTCGCGCGGTTGTTGGAGGCGAGCGGGCATGACGTCGCCGTCGCGGCGCTGGGCGAGCCGAGGATGGGCTCGGCCGAGCGGATGTGGGCGGGGTGGGGTGGCCCCACGACGTCGCTCTACGAGGGCTCAGGCGCGCCCGTTCCTGATCGACGGCATGTTCGGCACCGGCCTGACGCGCCCGCTCGAACGCGGCCCCCGCGCGCTGCTCGCCGAGCTCACCGCCGCTGCCGAATTCGTGCTGGCGATCGATCTGCCCTCGGGGCTCGATACCGACACCGGCGCCCGATCTCGGCGCGCCCGCTGCGGACGCCACCGTCGCGCTCGGGCGCGCTCAAGGCCTGCGCATCTGCTCGGCGCTGGACCTCGAGAAGTGCGGCCATGTCCTCCTTTCCCCGATCGGCATCGCGGTCGACACGCGCTGGCGCACCGCCGCGCGCCCCCAGCCTCGCGGCGCCCGGGGTCGAGAGCCACAAATATACCCGCGGGCTGGTCGCGGTGGTCGAAGGCGCGATGCCCGGGGCGGCCCGGCTCGCCGCGCGCGCGGCGATGGCGGGCGGCGCGGGCTATGTGATCCTCGCGGGCGCGGAGCCCGAGGGCAGGGGCCCCGACGCGCTCGTCCGCCGCCGGATCGAGGACGGCGACGCGCTTGCCGAATTCCTCGCCGACGAACGGATCGGCGCGATCGTGGTCGGCCCCGGGCTCGGCCGCGAGCGCCGCGCCGAAGGGCTGCTCAAGGCCGCCTTCGCCGCGCCTCACCCGCTCGTCCTCGACGGCGACGCGCTGACCCTGCTCGGCCGTTCGGCGGGGCGCTGGCTGCAAGGCCGCGCCGTGCCGACCTGGCTCACCCCGCATGCGGGCGAGTTCGAGCGGATGTTCGGCGAAGGCGAGAGCGGCAAGATCGAGCGAACGCGTGCCGCCGCCGCGGAAACCGGCGCCACCGTGATCCACAAGGGGCGCCGACACCGTGATCGCCTCGCCGGGGGGCGAGATCCGCGTGCTCGCCGGCGCTTCGTCGTGGCTCTCGACCGCCGGCACCGGCGATGTCCTCGCGGGGCTGCTCGCGGCGCAGGTCGCCGCCGGCCGCACGGGAGCCGCCGCGGGCGAGGCAGCGGTATGGCTGCATGGCCGCGCGGCGCAGCTTGCCGGCCCGCCTTCATCGCCGACAGCCTCGTCGGCCACCTGCCCGGAGCGATCGCCGAATGCCTGTAGACGACGACCGCATCGTCCGTGTCGCCTCGCGCGGCGACGGCGTCACCGCCGACGGGCGCCACGCCGCCTTCGCGGCGCCGGGCGACCGGCTGGGCGCCGACGGTACGGTGCTGCCCGGCCCCGACCACCAGAATCCGCCATGCCGCCACTTCCCCGAATGCGGCGGCTGCCAGCTCCAGCACCTCGACGATGCCGCCTGGGGCCAGTTCATCGCCGATCGCATCCAGGGCGCGCTCGCCACCCATGGGCTCGCGACCGAGATCCGCGCGCCCATGCTCTCGCCCCCGCGCACGCGCCGTCGCGCCACGCTCCATGCAGAGCGGCGCGGGCGGCAGGTCCATCTCGGCTTCACCGAGCAGACCAGCCACCGCCTGATCGACCTCCAGGAATGCTGGGTGCTGCTCCCCGAGCTGTTCGCGCTGGTAGGGCCGCTGCGCGGGCTGCTCGCAGCGATGATGCCGCGTTCGAACCGGATCAACGTCCAGCTCGCGCGCACCGACCAGGGCGTCGATGTCCTCGTCGACGGGATCGCCGCCGACGGGCTCGCCAATGCCGAGGCGCTGACCGCCTTCGCGCGCCGCCACCACCTCGCGCGCCTCTCGATCGACGAGGGGTTGGGCCCGCAGCCGCGCTGGGAGCCCGAGCCGGTCACCGTCACGCTGGGCGGAACCGGGGGTGTTCCCGTGCCCTATCCGACCGGCGCCTTCCTCCAGGCGACCGCCGAGGGCGAAGCGGCGCTGGTCGCGGCGGTGCGCGAGATCCTGGGCGAAGCCGATGCGGTCGCCGATCTGTTCGCCGGGCTCGGCACCTTCACCTTCGCCTTCGCCAAGTCGCGCGTCTACGCCGCCGAAGCCGTGCGCGATCCGATCATGGCGCTCAAGGCCGCCGCGGGCATCGCGCGACGCCAGGTCTTCGCCGATCACCGCGACCTGTTCCGCCGCCCGGTGACCTATACCGATCTCAACCATTTCGACGCGGTGGTGCTCGATCCCCCGCGCGCCGGCGCGCGCGAGCAGGTGATCGAGCTGGCCGCGTCGAAGGTGCCGGTGATCGCATTTGTATCGTGCAATCCAAATACGTTCGTCCGCGATGCTGAGATTTTGTGCAAGGGTGGATATCGCCTCGGACTGGGTCCAGCCGGTCGGCCAGTTCCGGCTGGTCGACGCATACGAGCTGGGCGGCGCGGTTCAGCCGTCAGGGATAATCCGCCCGCACGAAGAACAACCCGTCCGGCGGCGCATTCAGCCCCAAGCGCCGCGCGGGTCGCGCGCTTCGAGCGCATCGGTCATGGCGCTGGGAGCCCATTTGCCTTGCCCGACCAGCGCCAGGCACCCGACCATCGATCGCACCTGGTGATGCAGGAACGACCGCGCCGACGCTCGCACGATCAGCCGCTCGCCCGTCGCGCATCACATCGAGCAGATCGAGCGTCCGCAGCGGGCTGTCGGCCTGGCAATGCGCCGATCTGAAGGTGGTGAAGTCGTGGCGCCCCACCAGCCGCGCCGCGCCCGCCGCATCGCCCCCGCGTCAAGCGGCAGCGCGACGCGCCACGCCAGCCCCTTCTCCCAGGTCAGCGGCGCGCGGCGGTTGACGATGCGATATTCGTAGTGCCGCGCAACGCACGAGAAACGCGTCGTGCCAATCGTCCGCCACCGCCTCGCACGCCAGCACCCGCGACCGGCGCCGGCCGCAGCCGCGCGTTGAGCGCCTCCATCAGCCGGAACGGCGTGATCCTGCGCGAGATCTCGAGATGCGCGCGCATCGCCAGCGCGTGGACTCCCGCGTCGGTGCGCCCCGCCGCATGCACCGCCACCGTCTCGCCCCGTCACCGCGAGCACGGCCGGCTTCGATCGCCGCCTGGGACGCTCGGTCCGTGATCCTGCCGCTGCCAGCCCATGAACGGCCGCCCGTCATATTCGATCGTCAGCGCATAGCGGGTCAAAGCCGGGTCCCCGGCGGGATGGGGAAGCCGCGCAGCAGTTCCGGCACCGTCATGACGCCCACGGCCGGCGCGCTGGGACGAGGACGGGGCGGATCGCGCCCGCGGCGCAGCCGATGGTCAGCCGATCGTCAGCACCGTTCCCCGGCCTTCGCCGGGGAACAGTTCCGCCGCATGCACTCGCACTCTTTCACCGCCGAACTCGAAGAATGCCCCCGGCGCCGGGTTGAACGCGCGCACCTGCCGCTCGACCTCCTCCGCTAAGCGCGAGAAATCGAGCCGCGCCTCGCTCTTGTCGACCTTGGGCGCATAGGTCACGCCTTCCTCCCGCTGCGCCACCGGCGGATAGGCCCCGATATCGCCCAGCACCTGCACCATCAGCCGAGCCCCCATCGCGCTGAGCTCGTCGGTCAACTCGCCCGCCGTCTTGCTCCCGATCGCCGTCCGTCCCCCCAGCCGCACCGGCCCGGTATCGAGCCCGGCCTCCATTTGCATGATGCACACCCCGGTCTCGGCGTCGCCGGCGAGGATCGCGCGCTGGATCGGCGCCGCGCCCCGCCAGCGCGGCAGCAGCGAGGCATGGACGTTGAGGGCAGCCCAGCCGCGGCGCGTCGAGGATCGCGCGCGGCAGGATCAGCCCATAGGCGGCGACCACTGCCGCGTCCGCCCCCAGCGCGGCGAATTCGGTCTGCGCCGCGGCCTCGCGCAGCGTCGCCGGCGTCCGCACCGGCACCCCCAACGCCTCCGCGCGCGCCTGCACCGGCGAGGGCGCGACCTTGCCGCGGTTCCCCCGCCGCGGTGGCTGGCTGTACGCCGCGACCACCGCATGCCCCGCGGCGGCCAGCGCATCGAGCACCGGCACCGCGAATTCGGGGGTTCCCATGAAGACGATCCGCATGGCACTCTCTCAACTGCTTGGCAGAGGCGGGCGCAAGCCCTTATGTCCCTGTCCATGGCTTCCCCCGAAATCGAAGCGCTCACCCAGGCGCTCGCGCGGCTCCCCGGGCTCGGCCCGCGCTCGGCGCGTCGCGCGGTGCTCCATCTCCTCAAGAAGCGCGAGACCGCGCTCGATCCGCTGCTCGCCGCGCTCGCCGCGGTCAGCCAGCGGCTGGCGACCTGCTCGATCTGCGGCAATGTCGATACCCACGATCCCTGCGCGATCTGCGCCGATCCGCGCCGCGATGCGCGCGCGCTGTGCGTGGTCGAGGAAGTCGCCGATCTCTGGGCGCTCGATCGCGCGCGGCTGTTCCCCGGCCGCTTCCACGTTCTCGGCGGCCGCCTCTCGGCGCTCGAAGGGGTGCGGCCCGAGGACCTGCGCGTCGAAGGCCTGGTGCGGCGCGTCGCCGCCGGCGGGATCGACGAGGTCGTGCTCGCGATGAACGCCACGCTCGAGGGCCAGACCACCGCGCATTATCTCGCCGAGCGGATCGAGGCCTATCCGGTCCGCGTCACCCAGCTCGCGCACGGCCTGCCGGTCGGCGGCGAGCTCGATTATCTCGACGAGGGCACGCTGGCGCAGGCGCTCAGGGCGCGGCGCCCGGTTGCTTGACGATCCGGGTCCCGATTCTTAAATCGACCCCCATGGCCGTCCTTCCGATCATCGAGGTTCCCGATCCCCGCCTGCGCGCGATCTCCGCGCGGGTCGATGCGGTCGACGACGCGCTGCGCGAGCTGATCGCCGACATGTTCGACACGATGTACGACGCCCCAGGCATCGGCCTCGCCGCGATCCAGGTGGGGGTGCCGAAGCGCGTCATCGTCATGGATCTCCAAGAGCAGGAGGACGAGGAAGGCAAGTCGATCCGCGCGCCGCGCGTCTTCATCAATCCGGTGATCCTCGATCCCGCCGAGGAGCTGTCGGTCTATACCGAGGGCTGCCTGTCGGTCCCCGATCAGTTCGCCGACGTCGAGCGCCCCGCACATTGCCGGGTGCGCTGGCTCGACGAGACGGGCGCCGAGCACGAGGAAGCGTTCGAGGGCCTGCTCGCCACCTGCATCCAGCACGAGATGGACCATCTCGAAGGGATCGTCTTCATCGACCATCTCTCGCGGCTCAAGCGCGAGATGATCCTCAAGAAGCTGGCGAAGGCGCGCAAGGCCGCGGCCTGACTCTTAGATCCTCCCCGGCACGGGGAGGGGGACCGCAGCGAAGCTGGTGGTTGAGGGGGCTCACCGCGAGTGGATTCCTCTGGGGCGCTCCCCCTTCACCAGCCTGCGGCTGGTCCCCCGTGCCGGGGAGGATTGATCTTGCCTCGATATCCCGACCCGGCTAAGTTCGCCTTCTGTTCTTGGAGGCCGCGTTGGAACCGACTGCAATCGCTCTGGTCCTGGTAGCGCTGCTCGGCGGCCTCGCCATCGGCTGGTTCCTCGGTGGACGCGGCGCCGCGCAGATGCGCGCCGAGCGCGACGCGCGCGAGGCGGACTTCAAGGCGGCGATCGCCGACTTCGGCCGCAAGCAGGTCGAGCTCGCGACGCTCAAGGCCGAAACCACGGGGCTCGAGGCGCGCTTCGCCGAACTCGCCAATCGCGCGCTGGGCGAGGCGCAGAAGGCGTTCCTCGAGCGCGCCGACGCGCGCTTCCGCCAGTCCGAGGAGACCGCGGGACAGAATCTCAAGTCGCTGCTCCAGCCGGTCAGCGAGCGCCTGCTCCGCTACGAGGAGGGCGTCGCCAAGGTCGAGGCCGAGCGCCGCGATGCGTTCGGCGAATTGAAGGGCCAGATCGAGCAGATGCGGATCGGCCAGGAAAAGGTCAGCAGCGAGGCGGCCAAGCTCGTCAATTCGCTGCGCAACGCGCCCAAGTCGCGCGGCCGCTGGGGCGAGCAGCAGCTCAAGAACGTGCTCGAGACCTGCGGCCTCTCCGAGCACATGGATTTCAACCTCGAGGTCAATGTCGCCGGCTGCGGCCCGACGCGATCGTCCGCGTCCCCGGCGGGCGGGCGCTGGTGATCGACGCCAAGGTGTCGCTCAACGCCTATCAGGATGCGTTCGGCGCGGTCGACGAGGCCGAGCGCGCGCTGGGGCTCGCCGCGCACGCCCAGTCGATGCGAACCCATGTCAACGCGCTCGGCAACAAGGCCTATTGGAGCCAGTTCGCCGACGCGCCCGATTACGTCATCATGTTCGTGCCCGGCGAGCATTTCCTCTCCGCCGCGCTCGAGCACGACCCGACCTTGTGGGATTTCGCGTTCGAGAAGCGCGTGCTGCTGGCGACGCCGACCAATCTGATCGCGATCGCGCGGACCGTCGCGGCGGTCTGGCGGCAGGAGAAGCTCGCCAAGGAGGCGCGCCAGATCGGCGAGCTCGGCAAGGAGCTCTACGATCGCCTCGCCAAGGCGCTCGGTGATCTGCGCGTGGTGGGCAGCGGGCTCAACACCGCGGTCAAGAATTTCAATGCCTTCGCCAGCAGCCTCGAGAGCCGCGCGCTGGTCAGCGCGCGCAAGCTCAAGGACCTCAACATCGAGCCCGGCGCGCGCGAGATCGAATCGATCCCGCCGGTCGAATTGCTCGCGATCCATGCGGGCGAGGGGGACGCGCTGATCGAGCCGGGGATGATCGGCGAGGCCGCGGAATAATTCCCTGGCATGACAGCCTGGGGATTATTGTTCCGTTTCCGCGCCAGTCGCGCTCCCAGACCTCGGCGAACGGGCTGGAAATGTTGGATTCTGGCTGCCACACTCGGCAAAGCTCTTTGGATTTGTTGGATTCGTATCGTCCGAACGGCTTAGGAAAAGGCCGTTCTTGGCCTAACTTTCCTAACCTTTTTTCCTACAATCGCCGCCCGAGCACCTCGTACGCCATCACCGCGGTCGCGATCGCGGCGTTGAGGCTGTCGGCCTTGCCGAGCATCGGGATCTTCACCAGCAGGTCGCATTCGGCCGCCATGAAATCGGGCATGCCGTGCGCCTCGTTGCCGGTGAGCAGGAAGGTCGGCGCCGCATAGTCGGCGGCGCGATAGTCGGTGTCGGTTATCGAGGCTGAGCCCGACGAGCTGCCCCGGCCCGCCGCGCAGCCAGGCGTGGAAGTCCGCCCACGCGGCGCGCGCCACCGGGACGGTGAACAGCGCCCCCATGCTCGCGCGCACCGCCTCGACCGAGAAGGGATCGACGCACTCGTCGAGCAGGATCAGCCCGCCCGCGCCCACCGCATCGGCGGTGCGCAGGATCGTGCCGAGGTTGCCCGGATCGCGTAGCCGCTCGGCGACCAGCCAGATCGGCGCGGCGGCGCGATCGAGCGCGTCGAGCGCCACCGCGAACTCGGGATAGACGCCCACCACCGATCCCGGATTGTCCTTGCCTGAAAGCTTGGAGAGCAGGTCGGCGTTGGTCTCGATCGCCTCGCCGCCAGCGGCCTCGGTGGCTTCGACCAGCGCCGCGACCAGCGGATGGCCCGCGGTCTCGCCCGCGAAGAACAGATAGTGCGGGAGCTGCCCCACCTCGCGCGCCTCGGTCAGGATGCGCAGCCCTTCGGCGAGGAACAGGCCTTCCGCGCGCCGGTGCCGTTTGTCGCGCAGGTTGCGGACGCGCTTGATCAGCGGGTTGGAGAAAGCGGTTATCTGACGGGGCACCTTAGTCCTCGCCGAACCGCGCCTCGACCAGTTCGGCCAGCGCCGCGACCGCGCCCTCGGCGCCGTCGCCCTCGGCGCTGATCGTGATGGTGTCGCCCATCGCCGCGCCGAGCATCATCAGCCCCATGATCGAGGTCGCGGTGACCCTGGACCCCGATTTCTCGACCGTCAGCGACACCGGCTGCGACGAGGCGAGCGTCACCAGCTTGGCGCTGGCGCGCGCGTGGAGTCCGCGCTTGTTCTCGATCAGCACGGTGCGGCTGTGCTGGTTCATGCGGCGGCCTCGCCGAGCACCTCGGAAGCGACAGTGATGTATTTCTTGCCCGCCTCGCGCGCAGCGGCGACCGCTTCGGTGACCTTCATCGCCTTGCGCGCGCCGCCCAGGCGGATCAGCATCGGCAGGTTGATCCCCGCGATCACCTCGACCTTGCCGGCGGACATCAGCGAGATGGCGAGGTTCGAGGGCGTGCCGCCGAACAGGTCGGTCAGCACGATCACCCCGCGCCCCGCATCGACCTCGGCGATCGCCTTGGCGATGTCGGCGCGGCGGCTTTCCATGTCGTCGTCGGGCCCGATGCAGATCGTCGCGATCCGCTCCTGCTTGCCCACGACATGCTCCATCGCGACGACGAACTCCTCCGCGAGGCGCCCGTGAGTCACGAGTACCAGTCCGATCATACTCAACTCCGCCCCCTCATGTCGCCACCGGTGCCCCCTCCAGCGAGTCCTGCGGCGCGGTCTGCAGATCGCGATGCGTGACCGTGGGCGAAAATCCTTCGGCGCGCAACCGGCCGGCCATCCGCTCGGCGACATGGACCGAGCGATGCCGCCCCCCCGTGCATCCGAACGCCACCGTCACATAGGGCTTCCCCTCGGCCTGGTAGCGCGGGACGAGCAGGAGCAGCAGCGACTCGATCTGCGCCATCGCCTGCGCATAGGACGGATCCTCGGCGACGTAATCGGCGACCGCGCGATCCTGTCCCGTTCCGGGGCGTAGCGCCTCCACCCAATGCGGGTTGCGCAGGAAGCGCATGTCGAACACCAGATCGGCGTTGCCCGGCAGCCCGCGCGAATAGCCGAACGAGAGGATCGACAGCGTTGTCCCGCTCGGCGCCTCGCCACCGAACGTCTCACGGATCTGGTGCGCGAGATCGTTGGCCGAGAGGTTGGTGGTGTCGATCAGTCGGTTGGCCCAGCGCCGCAAAGGCGTCAGCAATTCGCGTTCGCGCGCCATGCCGGCGCTGGCCGGGCGATCCTGCGCGAGCGGATGTCGGCGGCGCGTCTCGGCGAACCGCCGCTGCAGCTCGCGGTCCGAGCATTCGAGGAACAGCGTGCCGATGTCGTGGCCCTGGTTGTCGCGCAGCCGCTTGATGCGGCGGACGATGCTCTCGGCGTCGAAGCCGCGCGTCTGGGCGCCGATGCCGATCGCCAGCGGGCGCTCGTCGGCGGCGTCGGTGCCTTCGGGCAATTGGGTGTCGAGCAGCCGGTCGAGCAGCAGCAGCGGGAGATTGTCGACCGTCTCCCAGCCGAGGTCCTCGAGCGTGCGCAGCGCGGTCGATTTGCCGGCGCCGGCCATGCCGGTCACCAGCAGGATGCTCTTGGGCGCCGGCTTGCTCATCGCAGCCCCCGCCCGAGCGCGAGCTCGACCTTGATCGGCGCCGAGGGCTCGAGCGCCGCCAGCGCGAGCACGGGAACGTCGACCCCGGCGATTCGGCGCTTGCGGCTATCCTCGGGAAAGCGCGGCGGCGCATCGAGAATGACGATCAGCAATGCCACCTGCACGCGCTCGACATACGGTATTTCGAGGATGCCGAGTCCGCGCACCTCGATCTTGCCGGCGATCGTGGCGGGCGCGCTGGCGAGCAGCACGCCCTCCTGGCGTAGGCAGATCGTCTGGTCGTCGGCGACGAGCGTGGCGCCGCGATCGATCAGCCGCAGCGCGAGATCGGACTTGCCTTCGCCCGATCGGCCCTCGATCAGCACCGCGCGCCCGCCGATCGCCACGCACGACGCATGGATCACCTCGGACGAGACTTCAGGGAGGCGGGGATTGACCATCAGCGCCCTCCGGCCAGCGGCAGCCGCACCACGAACCGCGCCCCGCTCAAGCGGTCCTCGCGCGATTCCACGGCGATGCTGCCCTGGTGCCCTTCGACAATCGTGCGCGCGATGGCAAGCCCCAGCCCCGAATGCTGGCCGAACGCCTCGCTCTCCGGGCGCACCGAATGGAAGCGCCGGAAGATCGATTCACGCGCTTCCTCGGGCACGCCGGGCCCCTCGTCCTCGACCCGCACGACCAGTTCGCCGCCGTCCACGCCCGCCGATATCGTGACCAGCCCACCGCGCGGCGAGAAGGAAACCGCATTCTCGATCAGATTCTCGAACACGCGCTCGAGCCGCGCGCCCTCGCCGAGCGCGACCAGCCGGTCGCTGGGGAGCCGATCGAAGACGATGCGGATCGAATCGGGCAGCCCGCGCGTGTCGCGCTGGTCGAGCAGCGCCTGGATCATCTGGCCGACGTCGACCGGCTCGAAGGTGGCGCGGCTGAGCTGCGCGTCGAGCCGCGAGGCCTCCGAGATGTCGCTGATCAGCCGATCGAGCCGGTGGACGTCGTCGCGCACGATCGCGAGCAACCGCTCCTGCAGGTCGCGCTTCTTGACCGTCGACAGGCCCTCGACCGCCGAACGCAGCGAGGCGAGGGGGTTCTTGAGCTCGTGGGTCACGTCGGCGGCGAAGCTCTCGGTCGCGTCGATCCGCGCGCGCAGCGCCTGGCTCATGTCGGAGAGAGCGCGCGCGAGCAGCCCGATCTCGTCGCTGCGCGAGGGCAGGCGGGGCACCACCACTTCGCGCGCGCGCCCCAGCCGCACCCGGATCGCCGCGCGCGCGAGGTGGCGGAGCGGCCGTACGATCGTCCGCGCCAGGAACAGCGAGAGGAAGATCGACGCCATCGAGACGATCAGCAGCACGATGCCGAGCCGATAGCGCTCCGAGCGGACCGTCTGGGTGATGTCGCGCGCGTTGGCGGTGGTCATCACGGTGCCCAGATCGGCGATCGGCGCGGCGGCGGTGATGATCGGGGTGCGGTCAGGCGCGCGCCACACTGTTGCGGGCAGGCCGTGGGTGGTGCGCGCGGTGCGCACGTCGGGCCAGTCGAAACCATGCGCGGGATCGCGCTCGCGATAGAGCGGCACGCGATCGGCGCCGGCGACCGTGTCGATCACCGCGTCGAGGAAGCGCGCCACCGATTGCCCCCAGGGATCCTTGTCGGGATCGCGCAGCACGAAATTGCGCAGCCCCATCTCGCGGCTGTCGGCGATCAGCGTGCCTTTCTCGTCGAACAGGCGAATGCGCGTGCCGGTGTCGCGCGCGAGGCTGAGCACGAGCAGGTCGCGGCGCTCCTTGTTGGCGGCGGAGGCGAGCGCCTGCGCGATCAGCCGCGCCTCGCGGCTCGCCTGCGCGACGCGGCTGTCGACGATCCGGCTGCGAAACGAATCGAGATAGGAGAAGCCGCCCGCGAGCAGCGCCAGCGCAAAGATGTTCACGGCCAGGATTCGCGGCGTCAGCGACAGCCGGTTGGACCATTTGAGCGCTAGCTCGCGGTCCTCATTCGTCAGAGAAGCGGTAACCGGCGCCATAGAGCGTCTCGATCGAATCGAATTGCGGATCGACCTGGCGGAACTTGCGACGCACGCGCTTGATGTGGCTGTCGATGGTGCGGTCGTCGACGTAGATGTCGTCCTGATAGGCGGCGTCCATCAGCTGGTTGCGCGTCTTGACGATGCCGGGGCGCTGCGCGAGCGTCTCGAGGATCAGGAATTCGGTGACGGTGAGCGTCACGTTGACGTCGTCCCAGGTAACGCGGTGGCGCGCCGGGTCCATCGTCAGGCGCCCTCGCTCCAATGTCTGCGCCGGCTCGGGCTCCTCGCCCTCGACCGTCGGCTGGATCGGTTCGGTGCGTCGCAGGATCGCCCGGATCCGTGCGATCAGCAGCCGCTGCGAGAAGGGCTTGGCGATATAATCGTCGGCGCCCATCGCCAGCCCGAGCGCCTCGTCGAGCTCGTCGTCCTTCGAGGTGAGGAAGATGACGGGGATCGCGCTCTTCTCGCGAAGCCGGCGCAGCAGCTCGAGCCCGTCCATCTTGGGCATCTTGATGTCGAGCACCGCCAGGTCGGGCGGGTTCTCGATCAGCGCCTTGAGCGCGCTTTCGCCGTCCGAATAGACGCGCGTCAGGAAGCCCTCGGTCTGGAGCGCGATCGAAACCGAGGTGAGGATGTTGCGGTCGTCGTCGACCAGCGCGATCGTCGCGGTCATGCCAGGGCTTGGGCGTTGCGGGAAAGCATCAGAATCGAGGGTTAGACCAAAGTTCTTGGCCGCTCAATCGGGTGACAACGTTTACCTGCATTGACCCGGCTTTCGGCGGATGCTTACGCCCGGAAAATACTAAAGAAAGGGCGCGGCATCGCCGTCGCCTGTTGAGGAGATTGTCCGTGGGCGACTGTATTCCGCGCCATGGTCTCGATGCCCAGGGCATCGGCACCGGCGCCACCGTGCATTGGAATCTGATCACCGCGCCGCTCGTCGAGCATGCCGTGCGGCGCGCCGAGGGCAAGCTTGCCGCGGGCGGCCCGCTCGTCGTCGCCACCGGCAAGCACACCGGCCGCAGCGCGCAGGACAAGTTCATCGTCCGCGATGCCGAGACCGAGGACAGCGTCTGGTGGGGCAAGACCAACAAGCCGATGGCGCCTGAGCATTTCGCCGCGCTCAAGGCCGATTTCCTCGCCGAGCTGGCGTCGCGCGACGAGCTGTTCGCGCAGGACCTGTTCGGCGGATCGCAGCCCGAGCACCGCGTCCAGGTTCGCGTCATCACCGAGCTGGCGTGGCACAGCCTGTTCATCCGCACGCTGCTGGTGCGCCCCGAGACGCACGAGCTGGCGGATTTCGTCCCCGAATATACGATGATCGACCTGCCGAGCTTCCGCGCCGATCCCGAGCGCCACGGCACTCGCACGGGGACGGTGATCGCGGTGAATTTCACCGAGAAGCTGATCCTGATCGGCGGGACATCCTATGCCGGCGAGATGAAGAAGGGCGTGTTCGGCCTGCTCAACTATCTGCTCCCGGTCGACGGCATCATGCCGATGCACTGCTCGGCGAACATCGGCCCCAAGGGCGATACCGCGGTGTTCTTCGGCCTGTCGGGCACCGGCAAGACCACGCTCTCGGCCGATGCGAGCCGCACGCTGATCGGCGACGACGAGCATGGCTGGTCGGATACCGCCGTGTTCAATTTCGAGGGCGGCTGCTACGCCAAGATGATCCGGCTCTCGGCGGAGGCCGAGCCCGAGATCTTCGCCACCACCCGGCGCTTCGGCACGGTGCTCGAGAATGTGGTGATGGACCCCGAGACGCGCGAGCTCGATCTCGACGATCCGAGCCTCGCCGAAAACAGCCGCGGTTCCTATCCGATCGACTTCATCCCCAATGCCTCTGAGCACAACATGGGGCCGGTGCCGCAGAACATCGTGATGCTCACCGCCGATGCCTATGGCGTGCTCCCGCCGATCGCGAAGCTGACGCCCGAGCAGGCGATGTACCATTTCCTCTCGGGCTATACCGCGCGCGTCGCCGGCACCGAGATCGGCGTGACCGAGCCCGAGGCGACCTTCTCGACCTGCTTCGGCGCGCCGTTCATGCCGCGCCACCCGTCGGTCTACGGCAATTTGCTCAAGCAGCGGATCGCCAAGGGCGGGGTCGCGTGCTGGCTGGTCAACACCGGCTGGACCGGCGGAAAATATGGTGTCGGCAGCCGCATGCCGATCAAGGCGACGCGCGCGCTGCTCAATGCCGCGCTCGACGGCAGCCTCAACGATACCGAGTTCCGGACCGATCCCAATTTCGGCTTCAAGGTGCCGGTGAGCGTGTCGGGAGTCGACAGCGCGATCCTCGATCCGCGACAAACCTGGGCGAACAAGGCGGAATATGACGCGACCGCCGTGAAGCTCGTCGACCTGTTCGTCGAGAATTTCGCCCAATTCGCGGACCTGGTCGACGAAGGGGTCCGCCAAGCCGCCCCCAACGCCGCCGCCCCGGCCTGACCCGCCCGATCGTCGATCGGGCTCATACGAAAGCCCGATCGATGACCGACCACCAGCCTCGCCTGTTTGCTTCCGATGCCGCCGTCCGCCGGATCGGCGAAGGCCTGCTCGCGCGCACCCTGCCGCGCGCCGACTGGACCCATGAGGCGCACCTTGCCGCTTGCCTCTATTTGCTCGCCGAGCGGCCCGATGTGGACGTCGACGCCGAGATCGCGACGATCATCGCGCGCTACAACGAGAGCGTCGGCGGCGTGAACGACGACAGCCAAGGCTATCACGACACGATCACCCGCGCCTATGTCGCGGGCGTGCGGCTGTTTCTGGCCGATGCGGGCGGGAAAGGTCTGGCGGAGTGGGTGAACGCGCTGCTGCTGTCGCCGATGGGCTGCCGCGATTGGCCGCTCGGCTTCTATAGCCCCGCGCTGCTCTTCTCGGTCGCGGCGCGGCGCGCGTTCGTTCCGCCTGACCTCAGGCCGCTTCCGTGATCGGCTCCGGGCCGCCCATGCTGGCTATTCGCCCCCTTAGTACCTATATGCCCTTCATCGCATGGCAAACGCTCCAGTAGGCGCCGGCGGCTGAGAGACCATGGGCTCCCGCTTACACTCACGGGAGCCGTGTTCTTGGACCTCAACTATCTCCTGCACCGCCACCAGGTGTCGCTGATGCGCGCCGCCGGCGCCGCCGGGCTCGAAGCGCGCCATGCGCACCGCGCGCTCGCGCGCGGCTATGCCGGCCGGATCGCGCGCATCCAGGGCGAACTCGGCGCCGCCGCGATGCGGCTCGCCTAGGGCATGGCAAAGGAAGAGTTGATCACGCTTGACGGACTGATCGAGGAAGTGCTGCCCGATGGCCGCTTCCGCGTGAAGCTCGAGAACGAGCACCGCGTCATCGTCTATACCGCCGGCAAGATGCGCCGCTATCGCATCCGCACGCTGGTCGGCGATCGCGTCCAGGTCGAGATGTCGTCCTACGATCTCGAGAAAGGCCGGCTCGTCTATCGCGAACGCGTCGCCAGCACCGGCTTCGGTCAGCGCCGGGGGAACCGCCGATGAGCACCGAGCCCGATCCCGCGGTTCCCGCCGACGACAAGCCCAAGGTCAACCGTTTTCGTCGGCGCTTCGATTCGGTGCGGCTCTCGCCAGATGCCGCCGCGCGCCAGGGCCGGGCGGCGACGCTCGCCTGGGAAACCTTCGGCAATCGCGAGCGGATGATCGAATTTCTCAACACCCACGACGCAGCGCTTGGTGGTCGCCCGATCGATCTCGCGGTCGCCAGCGCCGAGGGCTTGCACGCGGTAGAACAGCTCCTGGCGGCGCGCCGCTGATGGACGCGAGCCGCGCCGCGCTGGTGCTGCTCGTCACCTCGCTGCTCGCCATCTCGACGACCTGGCTGGTGCTGGCGCTCCGCGCGCGCGAGGGCCGCCGCCACGCGCACACCGCTGGCCGCTTCCGCGGCCCCTGGCGCTGGCGCGCGCGCTAGACCCGAACGCAAGTTTGAACGCTTCGGCCCTTTAAACCCCTCCCCAGAAGGAGAGGGGCCTAGAGACCCTTTTGCTCGGCGATATAGGCGTCGACGATCCGCCCCAGCACCGTCATCGGCACGTTGCCGCCCAGCACCAGCGCATCGTTGAACGCCTTGAAGTCGAAGCGGTCGCCGAGCGCGGCCTTGGCCTTGTCGCGCAGCCGGTTGATCTCGCTGTGGCCGACCTTGTAGCCGCACGCCTGTCCCGGCCAGGAGCAATAGCGGTCGACCTCGCCCTGGACCTCGTCGGGTGAATCGCCGTTCGCCGTCACGAACCAGTCGATCGCCTGCGCCCGCGTCCAGCGCTTGGCGTGGATGCCGGTATCGACCACCAGCCGGCACGCGCGGAAGCCCATCGACTGGAGATAACCCAGCCGCTCCGCCGGCGCGGCGTCGTAGACGCCCAACTCGTCCGCCAGTTGCTCGGCATAGAGCGCCCACCCCTCCGAATAGGCGTTGAACGCGAGGAGCGACCGGATCAGCGGCATATCGAACGTGTACTCACCCTGCCAGACATGGCCGGGGATCGATTCGTGATAGGCGAGATCGGGCAGCGAATAGCGCGTCCAGATGTCGGTCGAGCGCAAATTGATCCATAGCTTGCCCGGCACCTTGCCGTCGATCGAGCCCGGTCCGCCATAAGCGCCGGGCGCGCCCGGCTCTTCCTCGGGCGGCATCCGCTTCACCTCGACGTTGCCCTTCACCAGCGTGTGGAACGCTTGCGGCATCCGCCCGCGGATGTCGGCGACGCGGTCGCGCAATATCTGCATCACCTCGGCGCGGCCCGCGTCATTCTCCGGAAAGGCGAAGCGCGGATCCTTGGCGAGCGCGGTCATCCGCGCGCCCACGGTTCCTTGCGTATAGCCTTCCTTCTTCAGGATCGTATCCATCTGCGCATGGATTTCCGAAACCTGGTCCAAACCCATCGCGTGGACTTCGTCCGGAGTCATCCGCGTCGTCGTGCCGGCGCTCAGCGCCCAGGCGTAATAGGCATCGCCCTGCGGCAGCTTCCACACCCCGGCGTCGCTGGCGGCGCGTGCGCGGTGCGCGGTCAGCTCGGCGATCTGGCGGTCGAGCGCGGGCGCGACACGCCGGCTGCACAGATCGAACGCGCGCTGGCCGAAATCGCCCGGGAGGGCCGCGGTGCGATTGGCGACCGAGGTCACCAGCCCCCAGCCGGCGATATTGCCGCTGCGCGCGAGCTTGAGCTGCCTGAGCGCCTTGTCGAGCAGGAAATCGGGAGCGATCACTCCCTTCGCCGCTGCGATCCGCAGCCGCTCCGTCTCGCCGTCGAGCTGGTCGGCGTAGGAATCGACGCGGTCGAGATAGGCCTCGGCATCGTCGCGGCCGTCGATCGTGTGATCGCTGTCGAGCATCTTGGGGATATCGAGGAACGCCCCGACATTCTGGATGACCACATAGGGCGAGTTGCGCCATCCGCCGACCGCGACGTCGCCATAGCCGAAGCTCAGCCCCTGGAGCGCGGAAGCGAACGCCGTGCGCACGACGTCGATATGGACGCGCGTCGCCGGGCTCAGGGCGGCCGTGTCCAACGTGTCGAGATCGGCGAGCGCCTTGGTGAGGTGCGCCGCGGCGGTGCGCTCGCCCTTGGGCGAGCGATCGCTCAGCCTGTGCTTGAGCGCGATGCGCTTGCCCTTGTCGATGCCCAGCGAGGTCGCGCCCTCGGGGCCGTCCTGAAGCAGCTGCTCGGTGATCCGGTCGAGCAGCGCCTTCGCCTTGGCCTCGGCGTCGGGCGCGAAGGCGCGCGCCGGGGCTGCACCCAGCGCGAGCGCGGCGCCGGCGCCAAGCAGCAGGTCGCGGCGGTTGGTGCGCATGACGGGTCTCCGAAGGTTCAAGAGGCGGGGGCGATCACGGGCTCGACGTCGAGCCGGGTTCCCTGCGCGCCGATGATGCGGACCTGCGCGCCCCTGGGCGCATCAGGCCCGCACGCGATCCATTCGCCGTCGCCGACGCGCACTCGGCCTTCGCCCGATTCGATCGGCGCGACCACCGTCACCACCTGGCCGACCAGCCGCGCGACGCGGTCGTTGAGCAGCGGATCGCTGCTCGGCACCGGATTGCGGCGATACCAGCCGCGCCCGATCGCCACCGCAGCCGCCGAGCCGCCGGCGAACACGAGCAGCTCGACCACCGGCGGCACCCCCGGCACCACCAACGTCACCAGGCTGGTCAGCGCCGCGCCTGCCGCGATGAACACCAGGAACACGCCAGGGACGATCAGCTCGGCCAGCCCCAGCAGCGCGGCGAGCATCAGCCAGGCGAGCCACGGCGTGGCGAGCAACGTGTCCATGCTTCAGCTCTCCTTCGGCGCGAAGGGCGCCGGGCGCGGACGCGGCGGCTGCGGCGGCGCGGCGGGGCCCGACCCTCCGATCGCTTCGCGCGCCAGCTCGCCGATTCCGCCCAGCGTCCCCATCAGCTGGGTCGCCTCGACCGGGAACAGGATCGTCTTGGCGTTGGGCGAGGTCGCGAACTTGCCGATCGCCTCGACATATTTCTGCGCGATGAAATAGTTGATCGCCTGCGCGCTGCCCTGCTCGATCGCCACCGAGACCAATTCGGTCGCCTTGGCCTCGGCCTCGGCGGCGCGCTCGCGGGCCTCGGCGTCGCGGAACGCCGATTCGCGGCGGCCCTCGGCCTCGAGGATGCGCGCCTGCTTCTGTCCCTCGGCGCGCAGGATCTCGGAAGCGCGCGTGCCCTCGGCCTCGAGGATGTTGGCGCGCTTCTCGCGCTCGGCCTTCATCTGGCGGCCCATCGCGTTGACGATGTCGGCGGGCGGGCGGATGTCCTTGATCTCGACGCGGGTGATCTTGACCCCCCAGGGCGTGGTCGCGTGATCGACGACGTTGAGCAGCCGCGCGTTGATCTCGTCGCGCTTGGAGAGCGTCTCGTCGAGGTCCATCGATCCCATCACCGTGCGCAGGTTGGTGGTGGTGAGCTGGAGCAGCGCGAGATAAAGGTCCGACACTTCATAGGCGGCCTTGGCGGCGTCGAGCACCTGGAAGAAGACGACGCCGTCGGTCGAGATCATCGCATTGTCCTTGGTGATGATCTCCTGGCCGGGGATGTCGATCACCTGCTCCATCATGTTCACCTTGCGGCCGACGCGATAGAAGAAGGCGGGGTAGAAGTTGAATCCGGGCGCGGCGACGGCGGTGAAGCGGCCGAAATATTCGATCGTGTATTGATAGCCCTGGTTGACGATCTTCACGCTCGAGAAGAGGTACAGGATCAGGACGAACACCGCCGCCGCCACGACGGTAAACATGATGTCCATTGCCGACTCCTCTCGCTAATCCCGCCCCCTGCTAGCATAGTGGCGCGCGATGAGCACACCCCGCCTGGCCCCGCGCACCGCGCTGTTTCTCCCCGCCTCGAACCCGCGCGCGATCGCCAAGGCGCGCGGGCTGCACGCCGACATGGTGATCCTCGATCTCGAGGATGCGGTGCGCGACGATGCCAAGGCGGCGGCGCGGGTGGCGGCTGTGGCGGCGGCGGGCGAGGGGTTCGGGCACCGGCTCTGCGCGATCCGGCTCAACGCGATCGATTCGGGCGAGCATGACGCCGATCTGGCGGCGGTGGCCGCTTCGGCGTGCGATTTCGTCGTGCTCCCCAAGGTCGAGGCCGCCGTCGACGCCGCGCGCGTGGCCCAGGCGTGCGGCAAGCCGTTGCTCGCGATGATCGAAACGCCGCGCGGCGTGCTCGCCGCCGCCGCGATCGCCGCCGTGCCGGGCGTGGCCGGGCTGATCGCCGGGGTCAACGATCTGCGCGCGACGCTGGGCATTCCCGCCAACGCCGGCCGCGAAGGGCTGGCGCTCGCGCTCCAGGCGATCGTCCTCGCCGCGCGGGCGGGCGGGGGCTGGGCGATCGACGGCGTGTTCAACGCGCTCGACCGTCCGGACGCGCTGGCGGAGGAATGCCGGCAGGGCCGCGCGATGGGATTCGACGGCAAGTCGCTGATCCATCCAGGCCAGATCGAGGCGGCTGCTGCGGCATTCGGCCCGACCGCGGAGGAGATTGCCGACGCCTACGCGCTGATCGATGCGGCGATAGGCGGCGCCGAGCGTTTCCGTGACAGAATGATCGAGGCGATGCACCTCGATCAGGCGCGATCGCTGCTGGCGAGGATGGATTCGAGGAATGTTGAATGAGCTCAGGGCCGCGCACGAAGACCTGCTGGCCGCGCTTGCGCAGCTTGAGCAGCTGACCTTGCAGGACTCGCCCGACGAGGCGGCGCTCGCGAGCACGCGCTGGCAGGCGAGCCGCGCCAGCGGCCGGCGCCGCAAGATCTTCGCGGCTGCCTGCGCCTTCCTCGTCGATCGGGTGTCCGATTCCGACCGGATCGAGATCCAGACGCTCCAGGATCTCAACGCGACGCAGCTCAAGGCCTCGACCGCGCATATCGGCAAATGGACGCTCCAGCAGGTCATCGACGATTGGAGCGGCTACCAGGCGGTCTCCCGGCGCATGCGCGCCTCGGTGCGCGAGCTGGTTGCCGCGGACCGCGCGACGCTCTGCCCGCTGCTCGATCGCACCACCCCCTAGCGCCATCTCCCCCCCGCGGTTACATGGGCCGCCAACCTCCGACTCAGGACCTTGGCTTTCCCATGGACATCCCCCTCGGGCTCACCTTCGACGACGTCCTGCTCTATCCGGGCGAATCCGAGGTGCTGCCGAGCATGGCCGACACGCGCACGCATGTGACGCGCGGGCTGGCGCTCAACATCCCGATCCTCTCGTCGGCGATGGACACCGTCACCGAGGCCGACATGGCGATCGTGATGGCGCAGCTCGGCGGGATCGGCGTGCTCCACCGCAACCTCGACATCGCGCAGCAGGTCGAGGCCGTCCGCCAGGTCAAGCGCTTCGAATCGGGGATGGTGGTCAACCCGATCACGATGGCGCCCAGCGGCACGCTCGCCGAGGCGCGCGCGCTGATGGAGCGGCACAAGATCAGCGGCATCCCGATCGTCGAGCCGGGCGGTCGCCTCGCCGGCATCCTCACCAATCGCGACGTGCGCTTCGCCGAGCGGCTCGACCAGCCGGTCTCCGAGCTGATGACGCACGAGAATCTGGCGACGGTCGCCGCCGGCGTCAGCTCGGAGGAAGCGCGGCGGCTGCTGCACCAGCGCCGCATCGAAAAATTGCTGGTGGTCGACGAGGCGTATCGCTGCGTCGGGCTGATCACCGTCAAGGACATCGAGAAGGCGGTCACCTATCCGCACGCCACCAAGGACGGCGCCGGCCGCCTGTGCGTCGCGGCGGCGTCGACGGTGGGCGACAGCGGCTTCGCGCGGACCGAGGCGCTCGTCGACGCCGAGGTCGATTTGATCGTGATCGATACCGCGCATGGGCACAATCGCGAGGTCAGCCGCGCGGTCGAGCGGGTCAAGCGGCTGTCGAACCGCGTCCAGGTGATCGCTGGCAACATCGCCACCGCCGAGGCGGCGAAAGCGCTGATCGGCGCGGGCGCAGACGGGCTCAAGGTCGGCATCGGCCCCGGATCGATCTGCACCACGCGCGTCGTGGCGGGCGTCGGCGTACCGCAGCTCACCGCGGTGCTCGAGGCGGCCGGCGAGGCGGCGCGATCGGGCGTCCCGGTGATCGCCGACGGCGGCATCCGCACCTCTGGCGACGTCGCCAAGGCGCTTGCCGCGGGCGCGGGGAGCGTGATGGTCGGCTCGCTGCTCGCGGGCACCGAGGAAGCGCCGGGCGAGACCTTCCTCTACCAGGGCCGCGCGTACAAATCCTATCGCGGGATGGGATCGGTCGGCGCGATGGCGCGCGGATCGGCCGACCGCTATTTCCAGCAGGACATCAAGGACCAGCTCAAGCTGGTCCCCGAGGGGATCGAGGGCCAGGTTCCCTTCAAGGGCCCCGCGCGCGACGTGATCCACCAGCTCGTCGGCGGGGTGAAGGCGGCGATGGGCTATGTCGGCGCGGCGACGATCCCCGCGTTCCAGAAGAAGGCGCGTTTCGTGCGCATCACCAACGCGGGGCTGCGCGAAAGCCACGTCCATGACGTGACGATCACCCGCGAGGCGCCGAACTATCCGACGCGGTGAGTGGCGCGGCGCCGATCACCGCCAGCGGTTCCCGTGCTGCCTCACGTAGCGGCGCCAGACATAGCCCCAGGGAATGACGACCGGCATCAGGACGACGCCCACCGCGATCGCGAAGGAATCATCTGCAAAGGTCGGCGGGCGCTGTCCCGAGACCCATTGCTGGAGCCCGAAATCGAGCAGCCAGATGGCTTTCCACGCAAACTCGAACATCAGCAGCGGCAGCATCTGCAGCGGATAGCGCAGGCCGAGGAACGCGAGCAGCCACAGCGCTCCGAGCAGGCTGGGGATCACTCCGCGCGCCATCGGATCGTGGCCGAGCAGCTCCGGCACGATCATCGCGCCGAGCCCCACCACCAGCAGCAGATAGGTGGCGCGCAGCACGTACAGCCGCAGCAGCGAGACCTCGCTCCCCGCGGTATCCGGCGCCATGGTTGCAATCGCGGCAGTCGAAGCCATGTCAGATCTCCTGATTGGAATGAGGCGTGGGCCCGGGCGCCGCTTCGGCGCCGGAGTCGGGTTCGAATTTGAGCAGGTCGCCGGGCTGGCAGGCGAGCGCCCGGCAGATCGCCTCGAGCGTCGAGAAACGGATCGCGCGCGCCTTGCCGGTCTTGAGGATCGACAGATTGGCGAGCGTGATGTCGACGCTTTCGGCGAGCTCTGTCAGCGTCATGCGCCGCGCGTGCAGCACATCGTCGAGCGTGACGACGATGGGCATCAGATCGTGCCCGCGAGATCGTCGCGCATGCGGCTGCCTTCCGCGAACACGCCCGCGAGCACGAACAGCAGCACCACGGCGAGCCAGCCGCTCGGGGAGAAGGGGCTGATGTGCAGCGGGTGCTCGGGCGTCGAGACGGATCTGGCGGCGATACCGATCGCGAGCTGGAGCAATTGCTGGCACAGCACCGCCCAGGCGATGGTCTGCAGCCGAGCGGCATTTTTCGCGACGAACGGGTCGCCCCCGCGCACCGTGCCGACGATGGCGAGGAGACGGCGGAGGACGATCAGGCTCAGCGGGACGCCGACAAGCCCGAGCGCCGGAATGACCCACAGGCCCCGGACGAGCGGTCCGGCGTCGCCCGGGGATGCGAAACCGAGCGCCACGATCGTCCAGCGCTCGGCCGCCAGCAGGCCGACGAGAATCGCCAGCACGAACGCGCCGTAGATCCAGTTGAGGATGATGAGGATGCGCAGAATGATCTGAGAGACCGTCGATGCGGCGGGGGCGGCACGGGACATGGATCAGGGACTCCCGAATCGATATCGATAAACAATAAGTCACATATCGATTTTCGGCAAGTCGAAATTTCAAGCCGTCGGGGCGCCCACCGGAACGACCGCCGGCCGCTTGCGCCGCCGACGGTCGCCTCCGGGGTCTGCGCCCGGCTCCTGGACGTCAGAACTGGACGCGTACTCCGAAATCATAGTTGCTTCCGTGGAGCTTGCGCGTGATCGGCTCGCCCCGCGAGTCGACGCCGTTGACCGTGCCCGCATCGAGCCAGCGATATTGCGCGGTCAGCGCCACGTGCGGAACGATCGGCAGCGCGAGGCCCGCCATCGCCTGCCAGGCGAAATTGGTCTCGCGCGCGTCGATCAGTTGCGAAGGCGGCGCGGTCGGCGCCCGGGCGGGGGCTCCGAACGTGGTGACGTGTCCGCGCGCGGCGCCGATGCCCACGCCCGCGAACGGGCTCACGAACCACCGCCCGCGCGGCAGCTCGACAAAGGCGTTGAGCATATAGCGCGAGACCTCGTTCTTGCCGTCCTGCGGCAAGGTGGCCGAGATCGGCGAGATCGCGGTATAGGCGTCCGAATGGTTGGTCGTCCGCCCGAACTCCGCCTCGACCCGCAGGAAGCCCTGCTGATAGCCGATCTCGGCCTGGCCGCCCCAGTGGAAGTCGATCGCGTTCTCGACCTGCAGCGTCGAGCCGGTGGTCGGCGCGTTGCCGATCGTCTGCGCGGGCTTGCTGGGATCGGAGCCCGTCGCGGCGCCGGCGATGTAGAAGTGGCTCTGCGCGGAAGCCGTCCCGGCTCCGGCGCACAGCGCGGCCGCGAGCGCGGCCAGCTTGATGGTGGGATGCATCGTCCATTCTCCCTGCCGCGGCCAAGCGCCAGTGCCGGCCGTCGGGCGATCGCGATCCTGGGCGAATCCTGGCGGCCGCGAGACAAGCGGGAAGTGATGGATCGGTGACGAGAGCGTGATTTTCGCGCGTGCCGCGCTCAATCGCGCCCGCGCACGCGCCAGAAGTCGACCAGCCCGAGCTGGCGCAGCACATCCTGCACGCCCGGCGTCGCGACCGCATCGCGCACCATCGCCTGGTGGAGCACCCAGGTCGGCGCTTGCTGGCGTCCGGTCGGCGATAGGAAAATGCGGCGAATGAAGGCCACGCAGGCGTCCTTCTGGCCGAGCATGCCGAGCGCGAAGACAAAGATCGGCCAGGTATAGGGCAGCGGACCGCCGCGGACCGGCGCGAGGAATGTATCGATGCGCGGCGAATGGGGATCGCGCATCCCGGCGAGCAGGTCCGCGAAATAGCCAGCGTCCCCCTCCGCTCCCTTCGGCGCGTGGGCGATCAGCCGCTCGGCGGCGGGAAAGTTGTGCTGCCAGATCGCGCGTCGCGTCGCGAAGCGCCACAGGCTGCGATTGTCGCTCCAGCGCGCCTGCGCGTCCGCCAGCAGCGCATCGACCTCGTGCCCAGTGCCTTCGGCTGCCTCGAGCACGCGCACGAGCAGAAAGGTGGCCCCCGGATTGAGCGGATCGAGCGCGCAGGCACGCCTCAGCACCGCGATCGACCGGTGCGCCCAGCCGACGTCGGCATAGAAGGATCCCGCGACATAGAGCGCATCGATATTGGAGGGCTCGCTGCGCAGCGCCGCGCTGTGCAGCCGCTCGATCAGGTCCCAATGGCCGGCACGGTCGAATGCCGCGCCGAGCATCGCAAGCGCCTCGCCGTTGCGCGGATCGAGCCGGATCGCGCGCCGCGCCGCCGCGCGCGCTTCGGCGCGGGCGAACGGCGTGTAGGCGGCTTCGTCGACCGGACCCTGCATCGCCACATAGGCCGCGCCGAGCGCCGACCAGCCGCGCGAAAAGTCCGGCGCCCGCGCCACCGCCTGCTGGAGCAGCGGGATCGCCGCCGCTGGATCGGGCGGGTCGCGGCCGAGCAGGTTGCGACCCTCGAGGAACAGCCGATAGGCGGACGGGTCGATCGACGCCGGCCCGGCCGCGTCGCTCAGCGTCAGCCGCAGCACGCCGACAACGTCACGGATGATCCGCCGCTGGATCAGCGGCATCTCGGAAGCCGGCGCCCGATATCGATCGGACCAGATCGTCGAGGCGCTCGCGCCGTCGACGAGATAGACCGAGACCATGATCGCGTCGTTTTCGCGCTGGATCGCGCCGTCGAGCAGGTGGGTCGCGCCGAGTCGTTTCGCCGCGTCGGCCTTTCCGGTGCGATCGAGCGCGAAGCTCGAGGCGCGGGCGACGACGTCCAGGTCGGGGATCGCAGCCAGCGCGCCGATCAGATCCTCCGAGATGCCGGAGGCCTGGAGCCGCAGCGCCGGATCGACGGCGTCGAACGGGAGCACCGCGATCCGCACCTTCCGCGCGGGCCCGCGGCGCAGCCACAGCGCCCCGCCGAGCGCCGCCGCGCCGACCCCCAGCGCCGAAGCCGCGATATAGCGCCGTCGGTGCGGGTCGAGCGGCCGATCGCCGCCCGCGGGCTCGGCCGCGCGCTTGAGGCCATATCCCACGCGGGGGATCGTCTCGAGCGTGAAGGAGCGCCCATCGTCGAGTTCCGACAAGCGGCGGACGCGCGAGATCACGCGGGTCAGCGCGTTCTCGGTGACGATGCGGCCGCCCCAGCACCGATCGATCAATTCGTCGCGCGATACGACGCGTCCCTGCGCGCCGGCGAGCAGGGTGAGCACTTGCATGACGCGCGGCTCCAGGATCTCGCGGTCGGAGCCGATGATCAGCTCGCGCGTGGATGGCCGAACCTGCATGTCGCCCAGGCGGAAATCGGGCTCGTCGGCCAGCCGGATCTCGGCGCGATCGGTCGAATCGCCTGCTTGCATCACGGATGCCGGAATCCTCGCGCTTCTCTTGCCACCGCGGTCGAGCCACGGGACCGAACGAACGTCCGCTTCGGGCACGCACCGGTCAAGCCCCGCAATGACCGCGATCGGGCGTGTTTCGGTCCCCATACCCGGTTCCGGCCTGCAATCCCCTGGTAATATTGGACGTCCTCTGCTCCATGTCCGCGGATGACCCATCCCCATCGTTCGCCTGCACACCCCGATTTCGCCCGATGAACCCCGCGGCGCGAGTCCAGGCCGCGATCGAGCTGCTCGACCGCATCGCCGCCGCCGCCCGCGAGCAGGGCGCGGCGGCCGACACGATCATCGCGCGCTGGTTCGCCACGCGGCGCTATGCCGGATCGAAGGACCGGCGCGCGGTGCGCGAGCTGGTCTACGACGCGATCCGGCTGCTCGGCGAGCGGCCGGCGAGCGGGCGCGCGGCGATGCTCGCATTGGTCGCGGCGCGGCCCGAGCTGGCTGCGGCGTTCGATGGATCGTCCTATGGCCCCGCGTCGATCGACCCGGCCGAACCCATCGCCAGCCCCGGCTTCGCGCATGAATGGCTGCTCAAGGCGTTGCGTGCGTCGGATATCGGCGTCGACCAGCAGGCCGCGCTGCTCACCCGCGCGCCGCTCGACGTGCGCGTCAACCGGCTCAAGGCCGAGCCGGCCGAGGTCGCCGCCGCGATTCCGGGCGCCGCGCGGCTCGATTTCCTCCCCGACGCGCTGCGGCTCCCCGCCGACACCAATGTCGAGCTGCTGCCGGCGTTCAACCAGGGGCTGATCGAGGTGCAGGATGCCGGCAGCCAGCTCGTCACGCTCGCCGCCGGGGCCGCGCCCGGGCAGCATGTCGTCGATCTCTGCGCCGGGGCCGGCGGCAAGACGCTCGCGCTGGCGGCGGCGATGGCGAACCGCGGGAGCATCCTCGCCTGCGACGTGGACCGCGGCCGCCTCCAGCGGCTGCCGCAGCGCGCCGAGCGGGCAGGGGTGACGATCGCCGAGACGCGGCTGCTCGATCCCGGGCAGGAAGCGGCGCAGCTCGCCGACCAGGCCGGCCGCGCCGACGTGGCGTTCGTCGATGCGCCCTGCTCGGGCACCGGAACCTGGCGGCGCAATCCCGAGGCGCGCTGGCGGCTGACGCCCGATCGGCTCGAACGGCTCAAGGCGACGCAGGCGCAGCTCCTCAAGCTCGCGGCGGAGCTGGTGCCGCCGGGCGGGGCGCTGGTATACGTTGTCTGCTCGGTGCTCGACGCCGAAGGGGCGGGGCAGGCGCAGGCGTTCCTCGATTCCCATCCCGGCTGGACGGCGCAGCCGCCGGCGTTCGGCGCGCCGCGCGGGCCGGGCGTGCGGCTCACCCCCTTGTCGCACTCGACCGATGGCTTTTTTGTCGCGAAGATGGTTCGGCCATGATAGCGACCGAGGCCAGAGTTTCGGAGATGTTGATGCGGATCACTGCAATTTCGGCCGCCGTCGCGTTGATGGCGCTGACGCTTTCGAGCGCGCTGTTCGCGCAGCGGCCCGACGATCAGATCGACGCGCGCTCCATCGCGCTGCTCCAGCAGGGCCGCGCCGCGCAGGCCGCGGGCAATCTCGACGCCGCGACCGACGCGCTCGAAACCGCGCTCGCGGTCGATCCGCGCAATCGCCAGGCGTTCCTCGCGCTCGCCGACGTCGCCCGCGCGCGCGGGCTCCCCGGCAAGGCGATCCGCTATTACCGCGAGGCGCTGCTGCTCGAGCCCAACGACGTCGCCGCGCTCAGGGGGCAGGGCGAGGCGATGGTCGCCAAGGGCGCGGTCGAGAAGGCCAAGGAAAACCTCGCCAAGATCCGCACGCTCTGCCCGGGCCAGTGCGGCGATGCGAACACGCTCGCCGCCGCGATCGCCAAGGGCCCCCCGGTGACCGCCACCGCCGCGCAGGACGTCAGCGCCACCCCGGCGGCGGCCAAGCCCTAGCTCAGCACCTTCGCGAGGCTGACGAACTCCGCGACCGGGACCGTCTCGGCGCGGCGGCTCGAATCCACGCCGAGCGCCTCCATCGCCGCGAGCCCGCCGGGCAGGCCCTTGAGGCTTTGGCGCAGCATCTTGCGCCGCTGGCCGAAGGCGGCGGCGGTGAGCGCCTCGAGCACCTGTAGCCGCACGCCCGCGGGCGCCTCGGCGGGCACGATATGGACCACCGCCGACATCACCTTGGGCGGCGGGGTGAAGGCCGAGCGATGGACCGTCATCGCGATCCGCGCGCGCGCGCGCCACTGCGCGAGGACGGCGAGCCGCCCGTACGCCTCGCCGCCGACCGGCGCGACGATGCGCTCGGCGACCTCCTTCTGGAACATCAGCGTCAGGCTCGCCCACCACGGCGGCCAGTCCGCCGAGAGCCAGCGGACGAGCAACGCGGTGCCGACATTATAGGGCAGGTTGGCGACGATGTGCGGCCGCGTCGCGAACAGCGCCGGCGCGTCGACCGCCATCGCATCGTCCTCGATCACGCGCAGCCTGCCCGGGAATGCCTCGCCCAGCTCGGCGAGCGCGGGGATGCACCGCCGGTCGCGCTCAACCGCGACGACGCGCGCGCCGCCCTCGAGCAACGCACGGGTAAGCCCGCCCGGGCCCGGGCCGACCTCGAAGACCTCGGCTCCCGCGAGTTCGCCCGGCACCCGCGCGATCCGGGCGAGGAGCTGATGGTCGAGCAGGAAGTTCTGCCCCAGCGCCTTGCTGGCGGTCAGCCCGTGCCGGCGGATGACGTCGCGCAGCGGCGGCAGCTCGGTCACGGGGCTCCGGCGGCATGGTCGGCGCGGCGCTGCGCGGCGCTCGCGGCCATCCGCAACGCGGCGATCATCGCGCCGGGATTGGCCTCGTCGCGCCCGGCGATCCCGAACGCGGTGCCGTGATCGGGCGAGGTCCGCACGATCGGCAGCCCGAGCGTGATGTTGACCCCCTCGTCGAAATGCAGCGTCTTGAGCGGCACCAGCGCCTGGTCGTGATAGAGGCACAGCGCGGCATCGTATCCGGCGCGCGCGCGGGCATGGAACATGCCGTCGGCGGCGAACGGGCCGACCGCGTCGATCCCTTCCTCGCGGAGCTGGGCGATCGCGGGGATCAGCAGGTCGATCTCCTCGCGCCCGATCGCGCCGCCCTCGCCCGCGTGCGGATTGAGCCCAGCGAACGCGAGCCGCGGCTTCTCGATCCCGAAGTTGCGCAGCAGCCCGCGCGCGGTGACGCGCGCCTTGGCGAGGATCAGCTCGATCGAGAGCAGTCCGGGCACGTCGGCGAAGGCGACATGGACCGTGATCGGCACCACCCGCAGCGTGGGCCCCGCGAGCATCATCACCGCATTGTCGCCGGCGATGCCGCAGCGCTCGGCGATGAATTCGGTCTGACCCGGGTAGGTGAAGCCGACGCCGTACAGCTGCGCCTTCGAGACCGGCCCGGTGACCAGCCCGTCGGCCGCGTCCGACCGCGCCAGCCCGACCGCCAGCTCGAGCGACTGGAGCGCGCAGCGCGCGCCGTCGACATCGGGGTTGCCCGGTACGATCTCGCCGGCGTCGTCCATCGAAATGACGGGGAGCGCGGCGGCGAACACCGTCGCTGCTTCCTCGGGGGCGTCGATCCGCTGCACCGGGCCGTCCCACACGGCCTGGACCGAGCGGATGTCGCCGACCGCGAAGAAGGGCGCGAGCGAGTGGAGCTCGCGCGCCTTCCACGCCTTGGCGGTGATTTCGGGTCCAACCCCGGCGGGGTCGCCCATCGAGACAGCGAGCGGCCGGATCATCGACCGCTCCCTAAGGCATTCAGCGGTATTCGACCAGTGCGTCGCGACGCAGATCGCGCAGCATGCGCTGCGCGCGCAGATTGGTGCGCTGCTCTTCGAGCTGGCGCTGGATCACGTCGGCCGAGGGCGTGCTGTTGTCGACCGGATCCTCGCGGCCGCACACCACGAGCACGCGCACGCCGCTGTCCACCGCGCCGAACGGCTGCGTGGCCTGGCCGATCTGGAGCGGCAGCAGCATGTTCTGCAGCGCCGGCGGCAACTGGCGGATCTTGATCGCATCGTTGTCGACCACTTCGCCGCCCATCGCCGCCGCGGTCTTGGCCGCATCGCCGCAGCCCTTCATCGCTTGTGTCGCGGTCGCCAGCTCGCTTGCGCGCGCGGTCGCCTGCGCCTGGGTGGTGCCGGCGGGGAAAGTGATCGTGATCTGCTTGAGCGCGAAGGTCGCGTCGCGCGGGTCGGCGACCAGCACCTTGCGCTTGTCGGCGAGGTACAGGATCGAGAAGCCGCCGGGGACCTCGATCGGCCCGGCGATCTGACCGACCTCCATGATTTCGAGCGCATGCGCGAGCGCATCGGGCAGCATCGGCGCGCGCAGCCAGCCGAGATCGCCACCCTGCGCGCGCGTCGACGATTCGGAATAGTTGCGCGCAAGATATTCGAACGGCGTGCCCGATTTCATCTGGTCGATCATGCGCTTCTCGGCGGCGAACACTTCGCCCGAGCGATCGGCCGAGGCGCCGAGGTAGATCTCATAGGGATGGTATTCGTCGCTCCCCTTCTGCGCCTGGAGCCGCGCGATGATCGCGGCGACCTCGGAATCGCTGACGTTGATCTCGACGTTCTTGCTGAGCAGGCGGTTCCAGTTGAGCTCGCCCTCGATCTGGCGGCGCATCGAGCGCTCGGACGAGCCGACCTGCTTGAGCCAGGCGCGCAGCTCCTCGGGGGTGCGGTTGAAGTTTTGCGAGACGCGATCGAAGCTGTGGTCGATGTCGGCCTTGGTGACGTCGATCTTGTTGGCCTTGGCCTCCTGGATCTCGAGCGTCTCGTCGATCAGCTGGCGCAGCACCTGGAGCCGCATCTGGTCGCGCTCGGCGGACGACAGCTCGGCGTTGTTGAGCGCGAGCAGCAGCGCGACGCGCTGGTCGACGTCGGTGCCGGTGATCACCACGTCGTTGACGATCGCGGTCGGCTTGCGGATGTTGGGGTCCGCCTTGCCGAAGATCTGGAGGTTGGCGGGCAGATCGAGCCCGGCGGGCGGCGTCTGCGGCTCCGCGTCGGGAACCGTCTGCGCGATCGAAGCCGAGCCGAGCGCCGCCATGCCGAGCGCCAGAAGACCTTTGCGGCCCAGGCGGGCCGCCGTCGAAACACCGTTGAGCACCTGTGTCAGAACCCTCATCCCAAAGCCGGAGATTGCGCCGCTTACTTGCGAATTGTGCCTGAACCAAGGCTTAGCGGCGCCCGCATCGGCAGTCCTTAGCGCCCCAGGTTCTTGAATGCGAGCGTCAGCAGATAGCTGTTGCCACGCCGCGCGTCGCCGGTCGTCTGGTAGTCGCGCTTCCAGGTGATGCCCAACCGCAGGCAATCGTCCTCATAGGTGATGCCGAGCCGGTGGCGCACCGGCTCGAACCCGTCGGATTGCGACAATATGTCCTCGTTGCGGTCGGTGAGGTCGATCAGCGTCGAGCCCGAGATCGACCAGAAGCGCGCGAGCTGGACGCGCGCGCCGATGCGGGCCTCCTCGCGGTCCTGCAGATCCTCGAGCGCCGGCGCGATGTTGCGGTTGAGGCGGAGGTAGCCGAGCTGGACATAGGTGCTGCGCGAGCCGACGGTCATGTCGACCTCGTTACGGCGGACCGCGAAGCCGTCCTTGTCGATGCGATAGCGGTGGGTGAACGAGATGAAGTCGCGGAAGCGGATCACGGTGCGGCCGACGATGTCCGACACGCGATCGCTGAGCCCGGTGCCGTCCGGAAAGATCGAGGGGCGCGTCGAGAGGCGGTAGCTCTGGCCGACGTTCGCTTCGAGCGAGAAGCCGGGCAGGTAGAGCGCGTAATCGACGCCCCAGGTGAAGCGCGTCGAATCCTCGAACCGGTCGTAGCCGGGGAAGCGATTGAGCGCGAACAGGTTCGAATCTTCGAGATCGACTGCGCGGGCATCCTCGTTGGGGACGTCGAGGTTGGCGAGCTTGGGGGCGGCGACGATCTGGAAGCGCGGGGTGATGCGCTGGATCCCGCCGAGGAACGAGCCGATCAGCGGCCATTTGACGTCCGCCGCAAGCGCGCCGATCAGCCGGCCGTGCACGCCCTCGTCGCCGCGATAGCTGGCGATCAGCGTGTCGATCGTGTCGTTGGCGTTGTAGACGTCGCCGCGGCCGTAAGCGGTCAGCGTGAGTTCCTGGCCCCAGTTGGTCAGCCGCCGCAACTCCCAGGTGGCGGAGGCGAAGGCGCGCTGGGTATCCTGGCCGTCGGTGCGCGTGAGCGCGAGCGTATTGGCCTCGAGCTCGACGCGACCCCCGATCAGCCCGTCGTCGAGCCGCCGGCGATAGTCGATTTCGGGCAGCGCGATCGGCTGGACGCCCTGCTGCTCGCCGACGCGCAGCGTCTGGACCGCCCAGCCGTTGATCGAAAGATAGGAGTCGGCGTCGATCCGCTCGACGCGGATGTTGTTGCGCAGCCGATCGTCGCGGGTGATGTCGTAGCGGCGCAGGAAGGTGCGGTCGCTGGTGACGCGGAACGAGGCGCTCACGCTCCAGTCGGGATCGAGCTGGTAGCGCCCGCTCGCATCGAAATAGCCGCGGAAATCCTGGCGCGACGTCGCCGGGGTCAGCGGCACGGTCAGATCGTCCGAGCGGCGGCTGTAGGTGCCGTAGGCGGTGATGCGGAACGCGCCGAGCGTGTTGAGCTCGCGATACTCGGCCTGGATCATCGGCAGCACCGACGTATAGACGCGCGGGGTCACCGTCAGGTCGCGGTTGGGCGCGAGGCTGAAGAAATAGGGCAGCCCGAACTGGAAGCCGTTGGTCCGGCTGTAGCGGATGTCGGGCATCAGGAAGCCGTCGTCGCTCTTGCCGCCCACCGGATGCGAGAAGACCGGGAGCGGGATCGTCGCCAGCCCGAACACCGAGACGCGCGCGGCCGGTGTAGCGCAACCGGCCCCTGGCGGGATCGTAGATCACCTTGTTGGCGGTGATCTTCCACGAGGGGCTGCTTGGGGCAGCCGTCCGAACCGGTCACCGAGCAGGGCGTGTAGGCGGCGTTGTAGACGGTGATGATGCCGTTCTCGCGCTTGCCCCGCGCCGCGCGGCGATCCGCCCGCCTGCGTCGAGCACCACCAGCATGTTTTCGACCACGCCGTCCTTGAGCGTGTCGGTGAGCTCGATCCGGTCGCCGTAGGCGGCGTCGCCCTGCGGATTGACGACGACGATATTGCCCTCGGCGACCACCTGGCCGGTCTTGCGGTTCCACACCACCTTGTCGGCGCGCAGCCGATCGCTCTGGCGATAGAGGCGGACTTCGCCGCTCGCGGTCACCACGTCGGTGTTGGTGTCGTATTCGAGCTGGTCGGCGGTGAACTGGATCTGGTCGGGATCCTGCGGCAGCGCGGTCTCCGAAAGCGCCGGCGGCTCGGCCGAGCGATCCTGGAGGTCGGGCGGCAGCATCGGCGCGGCGGGCAGGTCGGGCGTTTGCGAGGGGGTGTCGGCCGGGTCGGCGGTCTGCTGCGCCCCAGGCCCGGCGCGCCCATGCACAGCGCGAGCGGCAAGGCGCCAGTCATCAGCAGGGCCTTGCGCGTCACGAGTCGTCCCACCTCTTTCACACTCGGGGCCCGCGGGCGCCGACCGCCGCCTATCGCACCGGTTGCCGCGCACCGCAACGCCGCGCGTTTGCGCGAACGCGCGTCCGCGCTAACAGGAGCCATGCAGGTCGATTTCTATCACCTCACGATGGCGCCGCTCGATCGCGTGTTGCCGCGGATCGCCGAGCGTGTGGTGAGCGGTGGGGACGGCTGCTGATCGTGGCGCAGGATGCTGACGCACGCGCGCGGCTCGACCAGTTGCTGTGGAGCTACGCGCCCGAGAGCTTCCTCCCGCATGCGCAGGCCGGCGCGGATGACGCGCTCCAGCCGGTGCTCATCGCCGGGACCCCCCGACTCCACCAATGGCGCGCGCAACATCGCGCTGGCGGACGGGGTGTGGCGCGAGGAGGCGCTGGGGTTCGATCGTGCCTTCCATTTCTTCGGACGAGGGACCGCATCGTCGAGGCGCGCTCGGCATGGAAGGCGCTTGGGACCGCGAGGGCGTCGAGCGGCGCTATTGGAAGCAGGACGAGGGCGGCAAGTGGCAGCAGGCGCCTGAGCTTGCATCGCGCGTGACCGCCGACTAGGGAGCCGCGACTCTCCGTAACCCACCAAAACAGGAGCCGCACGGCCATGGCCGCGACCCGGACCTTTTCGATCATCAAGCCCGATGCCACCCGCCGCAACCTGACCGGCGCGGTCACCAAGATGCTCGAGGAGGCCGGCCTGCGCGTCGTCGCCTCGAAGCGCATCCAGCTGACCAGGGAGCAGGCCGAGGGCTTCTACGGCGTCCACCGCGAGCGCCCGTTCTTCAACGATCTGGTCGCATTCATGACCTCGGGCCCGGTGGTGGTGCAGGTGCTCGAGGGCGAGAACGCCGTCCAGGCCAACCGCGACGTGATGGGCGCGACCAACCCCGCCAACGCCGCCCCCGGCACGATCCGCAAGGAGCTCGCCGAATCGATCGAGGCCAATTCGGTCCATGGATCGGACAGCGAAGAGAATGCCCGCGATCGAGATCGCCTTCTTCTTCAAGCCCGAAGAGATCGTGGGGTAAAGGCTGATTCCCTCTCCCCTTGTGGGAGAGGGAGGGAGGCGCGAAGCGCCGGAAGGGTGAGGGGGAGTGGGGTAAGTCGGGTACGCTGTCCCCCTCACCCTTCCCACGCCTTCGGCGCGGGCCCCTTCCCTCTCCCACAAGGGGAGAGGGATTAAGTTCGCGGCAACCGGATCGTCGCGAGCAGCCCGCCGCCGTCGCGGTTGACGAGGTCGACCGTTCCCCCGGCGTCGCGCACGATCGCCTTGGCGAGCGCGAGGCCGAGGCCGATCCCGCCGGTGTCGCGGTTGCGCGAGGTCTCGAGCCGGGTGAAGGGATCGAACACAGCCGCCATCTTGTCGGCCGGAATCCCCGGGCCGCGATCGGCGACCTCGATCGCCACCGATTTCTCGCCCGGCACCAGCCGCACCTCCGCGCCATGGCCGTATTTGACCGCATTCTCGATCAGGTTGCGCACCGCGCGGCGCATCAGCCCCGGGCGCATCCGCATCGTCAGCCGCGGCGCCTCCTCGAACGCGACGTCATGCTCGAGATCGCGGAAATCCTCGACCACCGCGTCGATCAGCGCCGACAGGTCGACCTCGGTCGGCGGCTCGCTCGGGCGGCCGAGGCGGGCGAGCGAGAGGATGTCCTCGAGCGTGTGATTCATCTCGTCGATCGTGTCGGCCATGCGCGCGCGATCGTCGTCGTCCTCGACCGATTCGATGCGCACGCGCAGCGCCGCGAGCGGGGTGCGCAGGTCGTGGCCGATCGCGCCGAGCATCCGGTCCTTCTCGTCGAGCATCGCGTTCACGCGCAGGCTGAGGCTGTTGTAGGCCGAGATCACCGATCGCACGTCGCTCGGCCCCCGCTCCTCGAGCGGCGGGGTGCCGTCGCCCGGCTGGAAGCGCTGCGCGGCCTGCGCCAGCGTGCGCAGCGGGCGCGCGATGCGGTGGCCGGCGAGCAGCACGGGGACGAGCACGACGACGTAGAGGATCAGCGTCTGCGCGATGAGCTGCCAGATCAGCAGCCGCTCGGTGAGCGGCCAGGCGGTGCGGAGGACGAGCCAGCCGTGGCCGGGCTGCTCGACCGCGATCGACAGCTCGGCGCCCATCCGCCGCAGCCGCTCGACCCGCGCCGGGTCCATCCGCTTGAGCCAGGGCTGGTCGGTGATCGGCCGGATCGTCGCGATCACCTGGCCCGCGTCGAAATCCATTTCCTTGAGCGCGCGGCGCACGTCGTTCTCGATATCGGCGCGATGTTGCGCGGGATCGATCGGATTGGCGCGGTGGAGCTGAACCCGGGTGCGCGGATCGGCGATGAAGCCGGGGCCGGGCCGGCCCGCCTGCAGTGCGCTCAGCACCTCGAGCCGCTCGGAAGCGTCGACGATGCGGGTCACTGCGGGCACGATCACCTGGCCGACGCGCGCGCCACGCCGCTCGTTGAACAGCAGCCCGAAGTTGATCGCCTGCGCGACGAACAGCGCCACCGCCACCAGCAGCGCGATCTGTCCGGTGAGGCTCTTCGGGAGGAAGCGCCTCAAAGCCGCGTCACTTCGGCGGCGAGCGTATAGCCGCCGCCCCAGACGGTCTTGATGATGCCCGGGTTCTTGGGATCGGGCTCGATCTTCTTGCGCAGGCGGCTGACCTGGTTGTCGATCGCGCGATCGAACGCCGCCGCCTCGCGGCCCTGCGTGAGGTCGAGCAACTGATCGCGGGTGAGCACCTGGCGCGGGCGCGTCACCAGCGCGTGGAGGAGATTGTATTCGCCGGTCGAGAGCGGGACCGACACGCCTTCGCGGTCGACGAGCGCGCGCTCGCCGGTCTTGAGCACCCAGCCGGCGAAGGCGAAGCTGCCGGTCTCGGGGGCGTGCTGGCGCGATCCGCCCGCGGTCATCCGGCGCAGCACCACCTTGATCCGCGCGGCGAGCTCGCGCGGCGAGAAGGGCTTAACGACATAATCGTCGGCGCCCATCTCGAGCCCGACGATGCGATCGGTCTCCTCGCTGCGCGCGGTGAGCAGGATGACGGGAGTCTCGCCGGTCTCGCGGATGTGGCGGCACAGGCTGAGCCCGTCCTCGCCGGGCATCATGATGTCGAGGATGACCAGATCGATCGCATAGGCGGCCATCCGCGCGCGCGCGCCCTCCGCATCGCCCGCCTGGGTCACGCGGAAGCCCTGCTTGGTCAGATATTGCGCCAGCGGCTCGCGGATCGAGCGCTCATCGTCGACGAGCAGGAGGTGGGGGAGGTCCGACATGGGACTGTCATAGCGATTCGCGAGCGCGAAAGAAGAGCCGGGCGGGCGGAGGAGGCAAGCGCCCCGCCCGGCTTCCGGCCGACTTAATTGCCTCCGTGGGGGGTCTGGGGGGCATCGGCCGGAGGGGGTGGGGGGGCTTCGCCGCCCGGGCCGCGGCGATCGCGCATCATCGCCATCATCCGCTCGCGCGCGGCATCACGCTCGGCCTGGTCGATCTTGCCGTCGTGGTTGGTGTCGACGCGGTCGAAGCGCTCGGTCGCCTGGGCCTGCATCTCGGCGAGGCTGATCGTGCCGTCGCCGTCGGTGTCGACGCGGCCCATCCCGCGACCGCCGGGGCCGCCGGGGCCGCGCTGCGCCATGCGTTCGCGCATCGCGCCGGCATAGGCCTCGCGCTCTTCGGCGCTGATCTTGCCGTCGTGGTTGGCGTCGAGCTTGGCGAAGCGCGCGCCGACATCGGCGAGGACCTCGTCCTTGGTGACCACGCCGTCGTGGTTGGCGTCGGCGCGCTCGAGCGGATCGCCCCAGCGCGGGCGCTCCTGCCCGTCCTGCGCGAAGGCCGCGCTCGCGACCAGGGTCGCGCCGAGCGCGGCGGCGACGATCGTCTTCTTCATGAGGGTCAAACTCCTGCGTTGCGTTCGGACGGGGGAGCCGGCCGGTAGTCGCTTCCTGTCGGATCGCTGTCGCAGCCGTATGTCAGCGGTTCAGCAAAGTGTCGCAAAGTGTCGCAAGCGCCGATCAGGCGAAGATCGCGACCCCCTGCATCGCCTCGGCGACCGCGTCGCCAGCGGCGTTCCAGATCGTCATCCGCTGGCTGCTGTAGCCGCCGCGGGCCATGTCGGCGGTGCTCGCGAGCAGCCACCAGCCGTGATCGGTCGCGGGCGCGGCGGCGAGGAAGTTGATCGTCCAGTTGAGCGAGCTGAGCGCACGTTGCGGCTGGGCGAGAGCTTGAACGCGGCGGGCGGAAGCCCGTCGCCGATCGCGAGCAGCTCGATCATCGGGTGGAGCCCCTCGCGCTCGCGCAGCCGCGCCCAGCGCAGCCACCCCGCAGGTCCGGCGCCGTCCTTCACCTCGAGGAACTCGAAATTGCGCGTGAAGAAGTTTTCGGGTCCGACATAGGGCACGACATCCGCGCCCGGCGGCGCCACCGGCGCGCGCACGGTGGCATCATGCGCGATCGCCGAGGCAAGCTCGGCCATGAACACGAAGGTGGCGCGCAACCCGAGCCCCGCCTCGGAGACGACATCGGCCTGGATGAACGCGGCGTTGCGCCCGCGCCGCAGCCGGGTGGCGGTGACCGTCACCGCGCCTGATAGCGGGCCGATGAACGCGACCTGCGCGGATCGGAGCGGCGGCAGTTCGGGCTCGAGATCGAGCGCCGCCCGCAGCGCCAGCGCCGCGCTCAGCCCGCCATAGGTGGTGCGGCCCTGCATCCAGCCCGAGCCGAGATCGAGGCGAAAAGCCACCCTCGATCGGCACGGCACCGGCGATCAGCGCGGCGAGCGCGGTCATCGCGCGAGATACCGGTCGCGCAGCTCGCGCTTGAGCACCTTGCCGATCGCGCTGCGCGGCAGCTCGTCGACCGCCTCGAGCGCCGACAGCCGCTGCGTCCGGCCGACGCGCGCGTTGAACCAGGCGAGCACGTCCGCGGCCTCGGCGCTAGCGCCCTCGCGCGGGACGTAGAAGCCGACCGGCGTCTCGCCCCATTGCTCCGAAGGCACGCCCACCACAGCGCAATCCGCGACGCCGGGATGCTCGGCGAGCACGGCTTCGAGGTCCGAGGGATAGATGTTGAACCCGCCCGAGATGATCAGGTCCTTCTTGCGATCGAGCAGGATCAGGAAACCGTCCTCGTCGAAGCGGCCGACGTCGCCGTGGCGGATGAAGCGGTTGCCCTCGGCGTCGAACCATTCGGCGGCGCCCGTCGCCTCGGCGCGGCCGTGATAGCCGGTCATCATCGCCGGCGACCGCCCGACCACCTCGCCCGCCTTGCCGGGGCCGACCTCGTTGCCCTCCTCGTCGATCAGGCGGATGTCGTGGCCGGGCGCCGGCTGGCCGACGGTGTGGAGCTTGTCGGGATGCGCGTTGGCGATCAGCATGCAGGTGCCGCCGCCCTCGGTCATCCCGTAATATTCGAGGAGAATCCCCGGCCAGCGCGCGACGACATCGGCCTTGAGCGCTGCGGAAAAGGGCGCGCTGGTGCAGGTCTTGAGGCGGAAGCTCGACAGGTCGAATTTGTCGAAATCGGGGAGCGCCATGATCCGCTGATATTGCACCGGCACCAGCATCGCATGCGTCGCGCGGTGCTTCTCGGCGAGCTCGAGGAAGGCGCGCGCGTCGAACTTGGGCATCAGCACCGCCGTTCCGCCCCAGCCGAGCGTCGGGATGAGGCTCACCAGCGTGGTGTTCGAATAGAGCGGCGTCGCGATCATCGTCCACCGCATCGGCGAAGCCCGCGGGCGCGCGGGCGATGTGCGTCCAGCGCATCGCGTGCGGCTGGACGATGCCCTTGGGCGTGCCGGTGGTGCCCGAGGAATAGATGATGTTGAACGGATCGCCCGGCGCCTGGATCACCGGCATCGGTGTCGCGCCCGGCGGAGCGAGCCAATCGGCAAGCCCGGGCCCGTCGAGCGCGATCTTGCGCGCCGCGGTCTCGATCGCGGCGTGCGCCGCGTCGTGGAACAGGATCGGCGCTCCGCAATCCGCGATCATCGCCGAAAGCTGCTCGGGCGTCGCCGACGGGGCGAGCGGCGCCGCGACGCAGCCGGCCCGCAGCGCCCCGAGCATCACCACCGCATATTCGAGCGAGGTGGCGGCGAGGATCGCCACCGCGCTGCCGCGGGCGACGCCGTCCCGCTGGAGCGCGGCGGCGACGCGGTCCATCCCCGCGTCGAGCGCGCCGTAGCTCAGCGACTGATCGCCGAACACCAATGCGGGCTTGCCGCCCTGCTGCGCCGCGTGCGCGCGAATCAGCTCGGGCAGCGTCGCGAAATCGCCCGCGAGCATCGCTTCGGCACTCATGGCTGTGTCCCCATGCCCCAGAGCTAAGCGACCGAGCGGGCGAACGCCATATGCATGCTTCGAAAAGCGCCCAACATGGATCAGGCGGGCTGGTTGCTCGCCGCGGTCTGACCGAACAGCACCTTGCGGGCCTCGTCGGTCATCGGCGCGGCATAAGAGCGGACCTCGCCACCCTTCTCATAAGCGCGGATCGTCGCGGGGCGCGCCGCGATCGCCTCGAACCAGCGCTTGAGATTGGGGAAATCGTCGATGTTCTGCTTGTGCGCTTCGTGCGGCACGATCCACGGATAGCAGGCCATGTCCGCGATCGAATAGTCGCCGGCAATGAACGGGCGGCCTTCGAGCCGGCGGTTCAGGACGCCGTAGAGCCGGTTGGTCTCCTTGACGTAGCGGTCGATCGCATAAGGGATCTTCTCGGGGGCGTAGACGCCGAAATGACCGTTCTGCCCGGCCATCGGCCCGAGCCCGCCCATCTGCCACATCAGCCACTCGATCGTCTCGAAGCGGGTGCGGACGTCGGGAGGCAGGAACTTGCCGGTCTTCTCGGCGAGATAGAGCAGGATCGCGCCGCTCTCGAACACGCTGATCGGCGCGCCGCCCTCGGCGGGGGCGCGGTCGATGATCGCGGGCATGCGGTTGTTGGGGGAGAATTTGAGGTAATCGGGCTTGAACTGATCGCCCGCGCCGATGTTGACCGGGTGGATCTGGTAGGGGACGCCCGCTTCCTCGAGGAACAGCGTGATCTTGTGGCCATTGGGGGTGGGCCAGTAGTAAAGCTCGATCATGGAAATCTCCCGCCTTTGCGCGCGGGAGATGGGGCGGGCGGGCGCGTTAGGCAACCGCCCCGGCCGGCCTGGAAACGCTTGGTATCACCCGCGGCAGCACGATCGCCAGCGCCGCAAACGCGAGGCCCGGCGCGAACGCCAACTCATCGCGGCGCTTGACGCAAGAGCCGCCATACCGCATTTTCGAAAGCAACGCAGAACGCGGCTCGGGGAGAGACACATGGCCACCGCACCCGAAATCGACGAGCGCGTGAACGCGCTGGACGCATTCCGAGCGCAAGCCCGCGCGTGGCTGGCCGCGCATTTCCCGCCCGCGCTCAAGGGCAAGGACAATGCGATGTCGGCGGTCGAGGGGCCGCACGAGAATTCGCCCGACGAGCAGGCCTGGCAGGAGGCGATGGGCGACAAGGGTTGGGGCGTGCCGACCTGGCCCGCCGAATATGGCGGCGGCGGGCTGAGCCGCGCCGAGGCGCGCGTGCTCCAGGAGGAGATGGGCCGCATCGGCGCCTGGAATCCGATCGGCGGCATGGGCGTGATGATGTTCGGCCCCACGCTGCTCGAATATGGGAGCGAGGCGCAGAAGCAGGAGCATATCCCCGCCATCGCCAAGGGCACGGTGCGCTGGTGCCAGGGCTATTCGGAGCCCGGCGCGGGATCGGACCTCGCCGGCCTCCAGACCTTCGCCGCCGATGCCGGCGACCATTATGTCGTCAACGGCCAGAAGACCTGGACCTCGGGCGGGCAATGGGCGGACAAATGCTTCATGCTGGTCCGCACCGACAAGTCTAAGAAGCACGAAGGCATCACCTTCCTGCTCTGCGACATGGAAACACCCGGCGTGGAGGTGAAGCCGATCCGGCTGATCTCGGGATCGTCGCCGTTCTGCGAGACCTTCTTCACCGACGTGAAGGTACCCAAGGCCAATCGCGTCGGCGAGGAGGGTCAGGGCTGGACGATCGGCAAGCGCCTGCTCCAGCACGAGCGCAACAGCCTGTCGGGCGGCGGATCGGCGGCGGGGACGGCTGTTCGCCGCCGGCAAGCCACTTGCCGAGATCGCCAAGCGCTATGTCGGGGTCGACGCCGAGGGCCGGATCGCCGATGCCGACCTGCGCGCGCGCATCGCGCGCCATGACATGGACCTGCGCGCCTTCCTGCTGACGCTGCGCCGCGTGGGGCAGGAGACCAGGTCGAACCAGGGCCCGTCGGCGGCGACCTCGATCATGAAGAATGTCGGCGCGCGGGTGATCCAGGAGCGCTCCGAGCTGCTGATCGAGATCCGCGGGATGGCCGGGCTCGGCTGGGAAGGCGAGGGCTTCGCCGAGGAAGAGCTCAAGGACGTGCGGGCGTGGCTGTTCGGCAAGGCGGTGTCGATCTACGGCGGCTCGAGCGAGATCCAGAACAATGTGATCGCCAAGCGCATCCTGGGGATGCTCGATCATCAATAGCAGAGCGGGGAAGAGGCGATGGCGGTGCTGACCGAAGAACAGGCGATGCTGCGCGACATGGCGCGCGAATGGGCGGAGAATGAATCGCCCGTCGCCGCGTTTCGCCGGATGCGCGACGCTGCCCCGGCGGAATTGTTCGACGCCGAGGCCTGGCGCGCGCAGGCGGCGATGGGCTGGGCCGGGATCCTCATCCCGGAGGCGCATGGCGGCGCCGGGATGGACTTCCTCACGCTTGGCGCGGTGCTCGAGCAGCTTGGCCGCACGCTGAGCGCGACGCCGCTCGCCGCCACCGCCGCGGCGACAAGCGCGATCCTGCTCGGCGGCAGCGAAGCGCAGCAGGCCCAATGGCTGCCGCGCATCGCCGCGGGCGCGGTGGTCGCGACGCTCGCGATCGACGAGGGCCCGCGCTTCGCGCCCGACCGGATCGCGACGCGGGTCGAGGACGGAAAGCTCAGCGGCACCAAGGAATTCGTCGCCGAGGGCGACGCCGCGAGCCTGTTCGTCGTTGCCGCGAGCGACGGGCTGTATCTCGTGTCGGGCGATGCCGGAGTGACGCGCGCGACGCGCCGCATGGTCGATTTCCGCAGCCACGCGCAGATCCGCTTCGACCGCGCGCCCGCCGACAAGCTCGCCGGCCCGGACGACCTCCTCACGCGCGTCATCGATCGCGCCGCCGCGGCGATCTGCGCGGAAATGCTCGGCATGGCCGAGGCGGCGTTCGCACAGACCAACGATTACCTCAAGACTCGCGTCCAATTCGGCCAGGTGCTCGCGAGCTTCCAGGCGCTCCAGCACCGGATGGCGAAGATGCTCACCGAGCTCGAGCTGATGCGCTCGGCGGTCGAGGGCGCGTTCGAGGCGATCGACGCGGGGCGGAGCGACGCGAGCCATGCGGTGAGCCTCGCCAAGGCGCTCGCCGGCGAGACGCTCGGACTGGTCAGCCGCGAGATGGTCCAGCTCCATGGCGGGATCGGCATGACCGATGAGCATGACGCCGGCTTCTACCTCAAGCGTGCGCGCGTGCTCGAAACCATGTGGGGCAATGCGGCTTGGCACCGCGACCGCTTCGCGCGGCTGGGCGGTTACTGAACGTCCTCGTCTAAGCACCTGAAAAACCGGGATTCGAAAAGGCGTTCAGGCATCGGTGTCGCGCTCGCGCCGCCATGACCTTTACGCAACACCCTAGCAGATTCACGATTTCTACTGCGTGTTATGCTTGACGGCCGCTGGGGAAAGGGGTGTATTCGAGGATAGGGTATGGAGCCAGCAAGCGCTCCAACCATATGGGAGAACAGAGATGCGGATTCGCCTTTTGACGGCGTGCGCCGTCCCCGCGCTGGTGATGGCGCTCGCAGCCCCGGCGCAGGCTCAGGACACGCAGGCGGGCGCAAGCGCCGCGGCGCCCGCGCCCGGCGATCAGGACACGACGGGCGACATCGTCGTCACCGCGCAGGGCCGCGCGCAGATCCTCTCGGACGTGCCCGTCGCCGTCTCGGTGGTCAACGCGCAGACGCTGGCGCTGACCGGCGCCAACGACATCCGCCAGCTCAACCAGGTCGCGCCGTCGCTGCTGGTCTCGTCGACGGGCAGCGAGGCCAACGGATCGGCGCGCATCCGCGGCATCGGCACGGTCGGCGACAATCCGGGGCTCGAAAGCTCGGTCGCGGTGTTCGTCGACGGCGTCTATCGCTCGCGCTCGGGGATCGGGCTCAACGAGCTCGGCGACATCGAGCGGATCGAGGTGCTGCGCGGGCCGCAGGGGACGCTGTTCGGCCGCAACGCCTCGGCGGGGCTGATCAACATCGTTTCGAAGAAGCCGAGCTTCGATTTCGGCGCGAGCGGCGAGGTGACCTACGGCAACTACGATTACTGGCGGCTCGGCGGATCGCTCAACGTGCCGCTCGGCAAGGCGCTCGCGGCGCGCGTCGACGGCGTCTACGTCAAGCGCGACGGCTTCTACCACGACACGACCAACAACACCGACGTCAACGACCGCAACCGCTATTTCGTCCGCGCGCAGCTGCTGTACGAGCCGAGCAGCGACCTCTCGGTGCGGATCATCGGCGATTACACGCGGCGCGACGAGAAATGCTGTGCGGCGACCTATGTCGACAGCTCGATCAACCCGTTCGTCGGCAATCTCAACAATGTCGCGTCACCGCTTACCACCGGTTCGCTCCCGCCCGCCGACGGCAACAACATCATCAACGTGCTGCGCGATCTCGGCCAGAACGTGAACGCGTTCAACGCCGGCTATAGCCGCGATATCAGCGTCTCGCGCGGCCGCAGCTTTGCCGGCATCACCACCGACAAGGGCATCTCGGGCGAGATCGACTGGAACCTGGGCGGCGCGACGCTGACCTCGATCACCGCCTATCGCGACTATGACAGCGATCAGGGATCGGACACCGACTACAGCAGCGTCGACATCCTTTATCGCGCGCCCGACGGCAATTCGCGCCGCCGCTTCCAGACCTTCAGCCAGGAGCTGCGGCTCCAGGGCAATCTGTTCGGCGACAAGCTCGACTGGCTGATCGGCGCCTATTACGCCGACGAAGAGCTGACGGTGACCGACAATCTGCGCTTCGGCAACCAGTACGGCCGGTTCGCGACATGCCGGATCGTCTCGGGCGGCGGGCTTGCGGCGCTCTATTCGCCGACCTCGCCCGGCTGCCTCGCGGCGCGCCCGGCGGCGTTCGGCGCGGCCTCGCCGATCGTCTATGCGGCGTTCGACCGGCTCGACGCGCTCAACAACCTCGGCTCGACGCTCGACGTCTACAAGCAGAACAGCCGCAACTATGCGTTCTTCACGCACAATATCTTCCACGTCACCAGCCGGTTCGACGTGACGGTGGGCGTGCGCTACACCGACGAGCGCAAGCGCTTCAACGCCACCTTCGGCAACGACAACACGGTGTGCCCGGCGGAGCAGGCGGCGCTGGGAAGCTTCCTGACCAACGCCTCGCTGGCGGCGGTCGCCGGCGGGATCATCGGGTTGGCGTGCCAGGGCAACGCCACCTCGGAGCTCAACGGCGTCTCGGTCCACGATCTGCGCGCCGAGCATCAGTTCACCGGCACCGGCGTGCTCTCATACAAGCTCGCCGACCATCTGATGGCCTATGCGAGCTATTCGCGCGGCTACAAGGCGGGCGGGTTCAACCTCGATCGTTCGGCGCTCAAGTCGCCGATCGTGTCGTTCGCGTCGGTGGGTGGCGCGCAGGCGGTGGTCGGCAACCTCCAGTTCGATCCGGAGATCGTCAACGCCTATGAGATCGGCGCCAAATACGCGACCGGGCCGTTCAGCCTGTCGCTTGCGGCGTTTCGCCAGGACTTCCAGAACTTCCAGCTCAACACGTTCAACGGCTCGGTGTTCATCGTCCAGTCGATCAACGGCTGCAAGTCGGACTTGGCCGGCGCCGATCGCGATGCGAGCGCAGCCACCGGCGCCTGCCCCGCGGGCCAGGTCGGTTGGGGCGTGCGTTCGCAGGGCGTCGAGGTCGAGGCGTCGCTGGTGCCCGCGCGCGACTTCCGCGTCGGGCTCGGGCTGACCTATTCCGACACCAAATATCGCCACGATCTGGTCGGCAACAAGAATGGCGCCGCGCTCGATCCGGCGCTGCGGATGCTGCCCGGCGACAATCTGTCAAACGCCCCCGAAGTGGTGGTGACCGCCTCGGCCGGCTGGACGCCCGCACTCGGCAACACCGGGCTCTCGGGGCTGTTCTACGTCGATACAAGGCTGACCTCGGACTATAACACGGGCTCGGACCTGTTCCCGCAAAAGGAGCAGGACAGCTATGCGTTGGTCAACGCACGCATCGGCGTGCGCGGCCCGGGCGAGCACTGGGCGATCGAGTTCTGGGCGCAGAACTTGCTCAACAAGGATTATGCCCAGGTGGCGTTCAACTCGCCGTTCCAGGCGGGCGCGACCAGCGCGCCGTTCGTCGATCCGCAATATCCGGGCGGGCGCCAGATCTTCTCGCAGTTCCTCGCCGAGCCACGGACCTACGGCATCACCGGGCGCTTCCGCTTCTGAGCGGCGCTGCGGTCGGACCGGATTACCCTCTTCTTCGTCATCCCGGACAGCCTTCGGCTTCCGGGATGACGATCGTTGGGTACGGATCCTTAGTGGATCACGATCCAGAAGATCGCCGCCACGCACGCAAACCCGAGCGTGAAGATCAGCGTGCGGAGATAAGGGATCGCGAACAGATAGATGGCGGCGTGCGCGACGCGCAGCCAGAAGAACGCCGTCGTCCAGACCGTGATCGCGTCGCCCTTGCCCGTGGCATGCCCGACGAGCACCAGCGCCGCAAAGGGCGCGAAGGTCTCGACTGCGTTGAGATAGGTGCGGTCGGCGCGGTGGCCCCAGTTGGGCAGCGGGCGCGGCGTCGGATCGACATAGTTGGGCGGCGTCAGGAAGCCGTTCACCTTCACCTGGGCGATCACATACGGAATCCAGAGCGCCGCGGTGAGCATCGCGGTGTAGGCGAGATAGGTCAGATCGGGTGTCATGGTGCTGTCCCCCCCCTGTGATGGCGGTGTCTTGCTCGGGGCGTCTCGATTTTTTTTGAGGCGCGATATTGGCGGAACGGCCGCTTACGCTTCGCCGAAGCTATCAGTGGCCGGCCGCGATGTCGATCGGACTTGCGGCGCGCCGCGCGGGGCGCCAGTCATGCGCGATGAACGCACATGAGGCGGGATTCGTGGAGTTGGTGCTCGAGCCGCAGCGGCGCCGGCTCGAGAGCCTGTTCGCGCTGGGCCCCAAGCGGCGCGGCGAGGCGGTGGGGCGGCTCGACCATGCGGTTTCGCTCGATCCGGGCCGCAGCCGGCTTCTCAAGGGCGTCGATACGACCGCTCCGCGCATCGCCGCGCTGCTCCGCGAGGCCGGCGCGCCTGCCGAATGCTTCGTGATCGGTGGCGGCGCGGCCGACGGCAAGACGCTGGCGCTCGACGCGGCGCTCGCGGCGGTCGTCGGCGGAGGCAACGGCGTGTTCGTCTCGTGCATCCCCGGCAAGCTCGGCTATTTCGAGAGCGAGGAGCGCGGCAGCGGACGCCTGGCCGGCGGCTGAGCGCGCGCTAACCTTCGAGCATCCGATCGTCGAACAGCCCGAACACCAGGGTCGAGGCATAGAAGGCGATGGCCTTCTCCCGCGGCATCGTGCCGGCCCATTTGCGCATGTCGAACGCGGCGTTCTGGAGCGCCATCAGCGCCTGGCTGGCGACGAGCGGGTCGATCGCGCGGATCGATCCCTCGGCGATCCCGTCGGAGAGCATCCCGGCGAAACGGCGCGCGATCCGGTTCGAGCGGTCGATCATCGTCGATCGCACGCGCGGCGGCAGCCCTGAGAGCGCGGTGGTGCGCAGCAGCGGCCCGCGCTCGGAGAATTGCACGTCGAGCAAGGTCGCGATCGTGCTCGCGAGGCGATCCCAATGCGAGCCGTCGTGGCTCTCGGCGAGCCGCTGCGCGTCCGCCAGGATATCGAAGCTGCGCTTGTAGCAGGCGATCACCAGATCGTCCTTGGCGTCGAGATGGTGGTAGAAGCTGCCCTTGGTGACGTTCAGTTCCGACGCGATCTTCTGGACCGAGGCTCCGCGATAGCCGAGCTCGTTGATCAGCCGCGTCGCGGCGAGCAGAAAGGCCTCGCGCCCGGGCTCGGGTTCGTCATGCTCGAGATCGAGCAGCTCGGGCGCCCAGACCTGCGCCGCGCCGGCGATGCCGTGGCGCAGTACTTCCATCATCCGCGCCTCGACGCGCGGATATTCGTCGATCTCGTAGCGGGTGAGCCAGGCGGGGAGCCAGAAGGTGTTTTCGAGCAGCACGTGCGCGCGCGCGCCGCGCAGATCGGTCTCGGCGCGGGTGCCGCCCGCGCCCCACAGGCTGCGCGTCTTGCGGAAGATCTCGCGCCATTGCCCGAGCAGCGCGCTGCGGACCGGCCCCTCCATCGCGCGCAGATCGGAGAGGACTGCGAAGTCGCGCTCCTCGCCGCGACGGATGCGCGCGAGCCGCGTCATGTTGGCATGGAGATAACGCGCCACCCGCGCCTCGGGCGTCGCCTCGCGCAGCGCATCGTCGAGCATCGCGTCGAGCCGGTCGAGCGTCTGCTCGAACGCGGCGGCGGCGAGATCCTCCTTGCGCTTGAAATAATAGGTCACGCTGGTGGTGTTGAGCCCGACGCGGCGCGCGACATCGGCGAAGGTCATGCCCTTGGCGCTCTGCTCGTTGATCGCGTCGGCGGCGGCGGCGAGGATCGCGTCGCGCTTGGCCTGGAAGCGCTTGGTGCCCCGCTCGGCTTCGATGGTCTCGGGCGCGTTCATGCGCGCCAGCTTAGCCAATTCGGAGACAAGCCAAAGCGGAATTTTGAAAAGCGCGTGTGCCGGATTTGGTGGCCGCGCGCCCTTTACCGAATATCCGGTACGCTCTAAGCCGCAGGCAGGCACGATCGGGAGGGATAGCATGGACTTCACGCTGAACGAGCGCGAGACCTATTTCCGCGATCGCGTGAAGGCCTTCATCGACACCCGCATCCGCCCGCGCGACCCGGACTATCGCGCGGCGGCGACGGCCGGCGACCGCTGGGCGGTCAATCCGGTGATCGAGGAGACGAAGGCGCGGGCCAAGGCGGAAGGTCTGTGGAATTTCTTCATGCCGCCGCATTCGGGGCAGGCCCATGTCGACGACAGCTTCGAGTTCGAAGGGACCCAGCTCACCAATCTGGAATATGCGCTGTGCGCGGAGGAGATGGGGCGGCTCGGCTGGGCGTCGGAGGTGTTCAACTGCTCGGCGCCGGACACCGGCAACATGGAGGTCCTCCATCGCTACGGCACGCGCGCGCAGAAGGAGGCGTGGCTGCGCCCGTTGATGGAAGGGACGATCCGCTCGGCTTTCCTGATGACCGAGCCCGCGGTCGCCTCGTCCGACGCGACCAACATCGAGACGCGGATCGAGCGCGATGGCGATGATTACGTCGTCAACGGGCGCAAATGGTGGTCGTCGGGCACCGGCGACCCGCGCTGCGCGATCGCGATCGTGATGGGCAAGACCAATCCCGGAGCGCCGCGCCATGCACAGCAGAGCCAGATCCTTGTGCCGCTCGACAGCCCGGGCGTGAAGATCGAACGGATGCTTTCGGTTTACGGGTATGATCACGCGCCGCACGGGCATGGCGAGGTGGTGCTCGAGAACGTCCGCGTGCCGGTCGACAACCTGCTGCTCGGCGAAGGGCGGGGATTCGAGATCGCGCAAGGGCGGCTGGGGCCGGGACGGATCCACCATTGCATGCGCACGATCGGCGTCGCCGAGGAAGCGATCGCGGCGATGGCGCGGCGGCTCGTAAGCCGCGTCGCGTTCGGCAAGCGCATCTCCGACCATTCGATCTGGGAGCAGCGCATCGCCCGCGCGCGGATCGACATCGAGATGACGCGGCTGCTGTGCCTCAAGGCGGCCGACATGATGGACAAGGCCGGCAACAAGGCCGCGCAGCTCGAGATCGCGATGATCAAGGTCCAGGCGCCGGCGATGGCGCTCCAGATCCTCGACGACGCGATCCAGGCGCACGGCGGCGCCGGCGTCTCGGCCGATACCGATCTCGCGCACGATTGGGCGGCGGTGCGGACCTTGCGGCTCGCGGACGGGCCCGACGAGGTCCACAACCGCTCGATCGCGCGCAACGAGTTCGGGAAATATGCCGATTTCCGCGCGGATCGGGTGTCCTCGGGCGAGATCGGGGTGAGCCGGTGAGCGCCGCCTTGATCCTCCCCGGCACGGGAAGGGGGACCGCACGAAGCGCGGTGGAGGGGGCTTTCCACCTGCGATTCGCTTGGGGCGCTCCCCCTCCACCATGCTTCGCATGGTCCCCCTCCCCGTGCCGGGGAGGATCGAAATGAAGGCAGCCGTTCTCCGCGAAGCGAAGACACCCCTCGTCATCGAGGACATCCGCATCGGCGATCCCGGCCCGCGCGAGGTGCTGATCCGCACCCGCGCTGTGGGGGTATGCCGTTCGGACCTGCACATCGCCGACGGCGCCTTCTCCTATCCGCTGCCGACCGTGCTCGGGCACGAGGCTTCGGGCGTGGTCGAAGCGGTGGGCAGCGACGTAGCGCGGCTCAAGGCCGGCGACCATGTCGTGACCTTCTTCACCGTCTTCTGCGGCGCGTGCGATTATTGCACCAGCGGGCGGCCGTCGCTGTGCATGGACCCCTCCACCCAGCGCGCGAAAGGCGCGCCGCCGCGGCTCAGCCTGGCCGACGGCACGCCCGTCACCCAGTTCATCAACCTCAGCTCCTACGCCGAGATGATGCTGATCCACGAGAACGCCTGTGTCGCGATCTCGAAGGACATGCCGTTCGATCGTGCCGCGCTGCTCGGCTGCGCGGTGCTGACCGGGGCGGGATCGATCTTCAACGACAGCAGGGTCCAGCCGGGCGAGCGCGTCGCGGTGATCGGCGCGGGGGGCATCGGCCTTTCCGCGATAAACGCCGCCAAAATCGCCGGTGCGGCGATGATCGCCGCGATCGACCCGGTGCCCGAGAAGCGCGCGCTGGCCGAGAAGATGGGCGCGACGCACAGCTTCGATCCGAACGAGGCGGATCTGGCCAAGTCGCTGCTCAAGCTCACCGGCGGGGGCTTCCATTATGCGATCGAGGCGGTGGGGCGCAGCGACAGCGCCGAGCTGGCCTGGACGATCCTGCGCCCTGGCGGCACCGCGACCATCCTCGGGATGATCGCGCCGGGCAGGACGGTGAACATCCCCGGCCCGACCTTCCTGAGCGGCAAGAAGCTCCAGGGATCGCGCCTGGGATCGACCCGCGCGCCGATCGACCTGCCGCGGCTCGTGAAATTCTATCTCGACGGCAAGCTCGATCTCGATTCGCTGGTGGCCGAGCGGATCGGGCTGGGGGACGTCAATGAAGCGCTCCAGAAGCTGCGCGACGGGCACAGCGTGCGATCGGTGATCGAGTTCGCATGAGCGCGCCCTTCGATTTCGCCACCAGCGGGCTCGAGGCCTGGCTCGAGACGAACATGGCCGGCTATGAAGGGCCGTTCCTCTGTCACAAATTCCCCGGCGGCCAGAGCAATCCGACCTATCGGATCGACGCGACCAGCGGCGCCTATGTGCTGCGTCGCAAGCCGTTCGGCCCGATCCTGCCGTCGGCGCATGCGGTCGAGCGCGAATATCGCCTGATCGCGGCGCTCCACCCCACCGCTTCTCGGTCGCGCGGCCTTACGGGCTTTGCGAGGACGATGGCGTCATCGGATCGGCCTTCTACATCATGGAGATGGTCGAGGGGCGGACGCTGTGGGACGGCGCGCTGCCTGGCATGGCGCCCGCCGATCGCACCGCGCATTACGACGCGATCACCGATACGCTCGCGGCGCTCCACGCGATCGATCCCGATGCGGTGGGGCTGGGTGATTACGGCAAGCCCGGAAATTATTTCGAGCGCCAGGTCGCGCGCTGGTCGAAGCAATATCGCGCCAGCCAGACCGATGACCTGCCCGAGGTCGAGCGGCTGATCGAATGGCTCCCGCGCACCGTGCCGGCGCAGACGCGCACCGCGATCGTCCACGGTGATTTTCGCATCGACAACATGATCTTTCACCCCAGCGAGCCGCGCGTCCGCGCGGTGCTCGACTGGGAATTGTCGACGCTCGGCGATCCGCTCGCCGATTTCTCTTATTATCTGATGAGCTGGGTCACCCAGCCCGAGGGCCGATCGGGCGTGAAGGGGCTGACCGGCGCCGAGACCGGCATTCCGACGCTCGAAGCGGTGGTCGCGCGCTATTGCGCCGCGACCGGGCGCGAGGGCGTTCCCGATCTCGACTGGTATTTCGCGTACAATCTCTTCCGCCTCGCCGGGATCGTCCAGGGGATCAAGAAGCGGCTGATCGACGGCAATGCCTCGAGCGCGCAGGCCGCGAAGACGGTCGAGCGGCTGCCCGGTCTGGTCGCGGCGGCCTGGAGCTTCGCGGAGAGGGCGGGGGCATGAGCGATCTCTTTGATCTCGCGGGCAGGGTCGCCGTCGTCACCGGCTCGACGCGCGGGATCGGGCGCGCGGCAGCGGAGGCGCTCGCCGCGCATGGCGCGAAGGTCGCTATCTCGAGCCGCAAGCAGGATGCGTGCGACGCCGCCGCGGCCGAGATCAACGCGCGTTTCGGCGCGGGCGCCGCGATCGCCGTCGCCGCGAGCATCTCGGACAAGGCGGCGCTCGAGCATCTCGTCGACCAGACCCGCGCGGCGTTCGGCCGCATCGACGTGCTCGTCTGCAACGCCGCGTCGAACCCCTATTTCGGGCCGATGACGGGGATCGCCGACGAGCAGTTCCGCAAGATCCTCGACAACAACATCCTCTCGAACCACTGGCTGATCCAGATGGTCGCGCCCGAGATGCGCGCGCGGCGCGCCGGATCGATCGTCATCGTCTCGTCGATCGGGGGCTTGCGCGGATCGCCGGTGCTCGGCGGCTATTGCGTGTCCAAGGCGGCCGACATGCAGCTCGCGCGCAATTATGCGGTCGAGTTCGGGCCCGACAATGTGCGCGTCAACTGCATCGCGCCCGGGCTGATCAGGACCGATTTCGCGCGCGCGCTGTGGGAGGATCCCGGGCGGATCGCCGCGACCAATTCGGCCACGCCGCTCCGCCGCATCGGCGAGCCGGAGGAGATCGCCGGCGCGGTGGTCTATCTCGCCGGCGCGGCGAGCGCGTTCATGACCGGGCAGGTGATGGTGATCGACGGAGGAGTGACGATCTGATGCGCTTCGCGGACAAGTCGATCGTCGTCACCGGCGCCGGATCGGGGATCGGCCGCGCCACCGCCATGGGATTCGCGGCCGAAGGCGGTCGGGTGATCGCGGCCGACAGGAGCGAAGCGGTCCAGGAGACCGTCCGGGCGATCAACGATGCGGGCGGCCGGGCGACCGCGGTCCAGATGGACGCCGGCTCGGAACGCGACGTCGAGGACGTCGTCGCGCTGGCCTGCGCCGAATTCGGCGGGCTCGATATCTTCTACGCCAATGCCGGCACCTCCGGCGGGGTCGAGGGCATCTTCGATTCCTCCGTCGAGCTGTGGACCGAGGTGCTGCGCGTCAACCTGATCGGCCCTTTCCTCGCGATCAAGCACGCCGCGCCGCGCATCGCCGAGCGCGGCCAGGGCGCGATCCTCTGCACCGCCAGCGTGGCGGGGCTGCGCTCGGGGGCGGGCGGGCCGGCCTATTCGGCGTCGAAGGCCGGCGTGATCAACCTCGTCCAGACCGCCGCGCAGCAGCTCTCGGGATCGAATGTTCGCGTCAACGCGATCTGCCCCGGGCTGATCGAGACCGGCATGACCGAGCGCGCCTTCGCCTATGCCCGCGAGAAAGGCGTCGAGGACAAGATCGGCCGGCTCAATCCGTTGCGGCGCGGCGGCGTGCCCGAGGAGATCGCGCGGGTCGCTCTGTTCCTCGCCTCCGACGCGGCGAGCTATGTCAACGGGCAGGCCTGGGTGGTCGACGGCGGGCTCTCGACGAGCCATCCGGTGACGCGGCAGGAATATGGGCGAACCGCTTTCTAAGGCGCTGTTTGTCTTGAGTTCGTCACAAGCCCCGGCAATATTGCTCGCTATGGATATCCTGCACCGCGCCCTGTTCGCCCTGGCGGCGCTTCCTTTGATCGGAGCGGCGCAAACCGCGCCGGTGATCACCGTTCCGCCTGCCCCGGCGGTGGGCGCGCCGTCGCTGGTCAGCTACGCGCGGATGTCTACGTCCTGTGGCGGAGTTGCGGTCGTTCCCGTGCTCGACGTCCAGCCCTTCGACGAGGCGAGCTGGCGTAGCCCGGCAGCCCCGCTGGGACCGGTCACGCTCCGGTTCCGCATCGATGCCGAGGGCCGGCCGCTGGGAATCGTCGCGGATGCGCCCGCTCAGCCGTTTTCGGGAAGCGATATCGCGCCGGCGCTCGCGGTGTCGCGCTATCCCGCCGGCGCGCCGCGGCAGGACTGCGTCGCCAAATTCCGGGCCACGATCACGCCGATCACCGGCGCGCCGCCTGCGCGGCTCTATCGCTTCTTCGGCATCCCGCATCGCTCGAGCGCGCTGGACTGGCAGATCTTCAACGCGGTGAAGCCCGCCGGGACAAGCTGCTACGATCCGGTGCCCGCCCCGCGGATGATCGCCTTCCCCGATTTCGACAAGATCCCGCAGCCTGCCGGCACGACCTCCTATACGGTGCTTGGCTATGACGTTGACGCGAGCGGGCGGCCGGTGCGTCTGCAGGTGATCGCGTCCGACGGGAATGCCGCGCTCGATGCGGCGACGCAGTCGGCCGTTTCGCGTTCGCGCTTCGAGCCCAAGGCGCGCACCGGCTGCCTGATGCGGTTCAACCGCCGGCAGCACACGCCGGTGGTGGCGCCGCCCGCGCCCGAGGCCGCGAGCCTGGCGCCGCCGGATGCGCGCTGCCAAAACCCGCTCGAATGGTCCTTCGAGCCCAAGCTGGTGTTTCCCGAGGCCTATAACCGGCGCTCGATCGAGGGTTGGGCGGTGATCGGCTTCGATGTCGCGCCCTGGGGCGAAACCGGGAACATCCATGTGCTGGCGAGCGAGCCGAGCGCCGACTTCGGCGAGGCGGCGAAGCGGATCATCGAGCAATCGCGCAAGCCGTCGATGCCGAACGGGCTGACCGGATGCGCGGAGCGCGTGCGCTTCCTGCTGCCGCGCACCGGCCAATCGTCCGGGCCGGAGCCGGAGAGCCAGTAGCGGGCGGCTATTCGCGTACGCGGACCAGCCCTTCCTGCGCCGCGCTGGCGACCAGCCGCCCGTCGCGCGAATAGATCCGGCCGTGGTTGAACCCGCGCGAATGCCCCGCCCAGGGACTGTCGGTGGTGTAGAGCAGCCATTCGTCGAAGCGGAACGGCTCGTGGAGCCACACCGCGTGATCCAGGCTCGCGGTCTGGACCGTGCCGTTCATCCAGCTGATGCCGTGCGGCAGCATGCACGTGCCGAGCAGGGTCATGTCGGTGGCATATGCGAGCATCGCGCGGTGGAGCGCGGGATCGTCGGGCAGCGGCGCGGCGACGCGGAACCAGCTGTGCTGGATCGGCGCCTGCTTCTCCGGCTTGAACCAGTTGCGCGGATTGACCGGGCGGATCTCGATCGGCCGCGCGCGCAGGAAGAAGCGGCGCAGCTTCTCGGGGACCTGGTTGCGGATCTCGTCGCGCAGCTCGCTTTCGGAGCGCAGGCTGTCGGGATCGGGAACGTCGGGCATCGCGTCCTGGTGGTGCAGGCCTTCGGCGGGGAGCTGGAACGAGGCGGCCATGTTGAGGATCGGCTGGCCCTTCTGCATCGCGATCACGCGGCGTGTGGCGAAGCTTCGCCCCTCGAAATCGCGGACGACGCGATAGATGATCGGGTGGTTCTCGTCGCCGGGGCGCATGAAATAGGCGTGGAGCGAATGCGCGGCCTTGTCGCCCCCCTCCGAGCCGCCGACCGAGCGCTGCGCCGCCTGGAGCGCCTGGCCGATCACCTGCCCGCCGAACACCCGGCCGACACCGCCGGGCTGGCGCGCGCCGCGGTAAAGGTCGGTGTCGAGCTGCTCGACGTCCAGCAGGTCGATGAGCTGCTGGACCAGCTCGGCGGCGGTCGCGCGTTCGGGGCTGTCCGCCATCAATAGCCCGCCGCCCGCGCCAGCGCATCGGCGTGGAAATTGGCGTCGCCGAACATCTCGGCCAGGACCCGCGCGCGCTTCATGAAGAGCCCGATGTCATAGTCGTCGGTCATGCCGATCCCGCCGTGCATCTGGACGCCTTCCTGCACCGCGAGCGCGGCGGCAAGCCCGGTCATCGCCTTGGCGACCGCTACCGCTTCGACCGCATCCTGCCCAGCATCGAGAAGCTGCTGCGCCTTGAGGACGGCCGCGCGCGCGACTTCCATCTCTGAATAGAGGTGCGCCGCGCGATGCTGGAGCGCCTGGAAGCTGCCGATCGGCACGCCGAACTGCCTGCGTTCCTTGAGGTAATCGACCGTCCTGCCCATTGCCCCGCCGCCGACGCCGAGCAGCTCGGCCGAGGCGCCGGCGCGCCCCGCGGCGAGCAGGCGCGCGAGCGGGGCGCGGCCCTGATCGATCTCGCCGATCACCGCGTCGGCATCGACCTCGACGCCGTCGAATTCGAGGCGCGCGGCGATGCTCGAATCGGCGAGGCGCTGCGGATCGGCGACGAGGCCGGGCGCGTCCTTCGCGACCGCGAACAGCGTCACGCCGTCGGCGTCGTCGGGTGCGCCGGCGGTGCGCGCGGCGACCAGGATCAGGTCCGCGACATGGCCGTGGGTCACGAACCGCTTGGCGCCGGTGAGGCGGAAGCCGTTGCCTGAGCGCTCGGCGCGCAGCGCGATCGCGTCGCCGTGCTTGGCGCGCTCGTCGATCGCGAGCGCGGCGACGGTCTCGCCGGCGAGGATGCCGGGGAACCAGCGTTCGCGCTGCGCCGATCCGTCGAGCGCCGCGACCGCGGCGACGGCGGTGGCCAGGAAGGGGGAGGGGGCGAGGTTGCGTCCGATCTCCTCGAGCACCACTCCCGCTTCGACATGCCCGAGCCCAAGCCCGCCGTCGGTTTCCGGGACGAGGATGCCGGTGAGGCCGAGCTCGGCGAACTGCTTCCAGAGGGTCCGGGAAAAGCCGGTGGCGTCGTTCTCGTCTCGAAGTTGGCGCATGTGGCTGACGGGCGCGTGCTCGGCGACGAACTGCTTTGCGGTGTCGCGGAGCATTTGCTGTTCGTCTGTTAGGTAGAGGGGCATCCTGTTTCTCTTTCTCTCGTCTTCCCCGCGAGAGCGGGATCCCGCTTCTTCTCTCCACAGGAAGAAGGAAGCAGAGCCCCCGCTTTCGCGGGGGTGACGGGTTTAGCTGGGCAGGTCGAGTATACGTTTCGCGACGATGTTGAGCTGGATCTCGCTCGTCCCGCCCTCGATCGAATTGCCCTTGGTGCGCAGCCACGCCCGCGCCGCCGCGCCGCCCGCGGAGCGTTCGCTGTCCCATTCGAGCGCGTCCGATCCGCCCGCGGCCATCAGCAGCTCGTGGCGCATCTTGTTGAGCTCGGTGCCGTAATATTTCATCATCGAAGGCTGCGCGGGATGCGCGCGGCCGGCCTTGAGCTCGTCGAGGAAGCGCTCGGACATCGCCGCGAACGCCTTCGATCGGACCTCGAACAGCGCGATCTGCGCGCGCAGGATCGGATCGGCGCCTCGCGCCGCCTCGACCAGCGGATCGGTCCCGGTGGCGCTCAGCCCGAATCCCGAGATCATCTCGCGCTCGTGCCCGAGCAGGAACTTGGCGACGTCCCACCCCCGGTTGAGCGCGCCGACGAGATTGGCCTTGGGCACCTTCACATTGTCGAAAAACGTCTCGCAAAAGGGCGAGGAGCCGGAGATCAGCAGGATCGGTCGGGTGCTGACCCCCTCGCTCGCCATGTCGAACAGCAGGAAGCTGATCCCCGCCTGCTTGACCGATTTGTCGGTACGCACGAGGCAGAAGATCCAGTCGGCCTGGTCGGCATAGCTGGTCCAGACCTTCTGGCCGTTGACGATGAAGTGGTCGCCGGCGTCCTCGGCCGAGGTCTGGAGGCCGGCGAGATCGGATCCCGCGCCGGGCTCCGAATAGCCCTGGCACCAGCGATCTCGCCGCGCGCGATCTTCGGCAGATGCTCCAGCTTCTGCGCTTCGGTGCCGTATTTGAGCAGCGCGGGCCCGAGCATCCAGATGCCGAAGCTGTTGAGCGGGTTGCGGCAGTTAAGCAGCGCCATTTCCTCGCGCAGGATCTTGGTCTCGGCCGGCGGGAGCCCCCCGCCGCCATATTCCCTCGGCCAGTCGGGAACTGTCCAGCCGCGCGCGGCCATGCGATCCATCCAGACCTTCTGGTCGGGATGCGCGTAGACCGGATTTCGCCCGCCCCAGGTGGCGTCCTTGTCCGAGCGCATCGGCTCGCGCATCGACGGCGGGCAATTGGCCTCCAGCCAGGCGCGGGTTTCGAGGCGGAATTGGTCGAGGTCTGTCACTGGCTTCTCGGAAGAACGGGCATTTGCTTCATGACGTGAACCGCTCGCCCTTCTCCGCCTTCTCGCGCAGCAGCGGCGCCACCGCGAAGCCGTGCCTCTCGAGCCCGGCGACGATCTTGCGCAGCCCCTCGGTATCGGCCCAGAACATCGGCCCGCCGCGATAGACCGGCCAGCCATAGCCGTAGATCCACACCACATCGATATCGCTCGCCCGCTGCGCCATGCCCTCGGCGAGGATCAGCGCGCCTTCGTTGACCATCGGATAGAGCGTGCGCTCGACGATCTCCTCGCTGGTGACCTCGTGCTGCTGCGCGCCGGTCTTCGCGCGGAACTCATCGATGATCTCGGCGACGCGGGGGGAGGGGGTGGGATTCCGCTTCTCGTCGTAGTCGTAGAAGCCCTTGCCGGTCTTCTGCCCCCCAGCGGCCCTCGGCGGCGAGCGCGTCGCGGATGTTCTCGATGCGGGTCGGATCGCGGTGCCAGCCGATGTCGACCCCGGCGAGGTCGCTCATCTGGAACGGGCCCATCGGCATGCCGAACTCGACATGGACCCGGTCGATCTGCTCGGGGGTGGCGCCCTCCATCAGCAGCTTCATCGCCTCCACCTGGCGCGGCATCAGCATGCGGTTGCCGATGAAGCCGTGGCAGACGCCGGCCACCACCGCGACCTTCCGGATCTTCTTCGAAAGCGCCATGACGGTGGCGAGCACGTCGGGCGCGGTCCTGGCGCCGCGCACCACCTCGAGCAGCTTCATCACGTTCGCGGGCGAGAAAAAGTGCATCCCCAGCACGTCTTCGGGCCGCGAAGTGCTCGCCGCGATTTCGTCGACGTTCAAGTAGGAGGTGTTCGACGCGAGGATCGCGCTTGGCTTGCAGATGCGGTCGAGCTTGCCGAAGATGTCCTTCTTGACGTCCATATTCTCATAGACCGCCTCGATCACCAGGTCGCAATCGGCAAGGTCTTCCAGGCGGAGCGTTGGCGAGAGCAGCCCCATCGCCTGATCGACCTGCTCGGGCTTGATCCGGCCGCGCGCGGCGCTGGCCTCGTAATTCCGGCGCATCACCCCCGTGCCGCGATCGAGCGCGTCCTGCTGCATCTCGACGATCGTCACGGGGACGCCGGCCGAGAGGAAGTTCATCGAGATGCCGCCGCCCATCGTCCCCGCGCCGATCACGCCGACCCGCTCGATCGGGCGCAGTGCGATGTCGTCGGGGATGCCGTCGATCTTCCCCGCCTTGCGCTCGGCGAAGAAGATGTGGCGCTGCGCGGCCGACTGGACCCCCATGATCAGCTTCATGAAGCCCTGGCGCTCGAGCACCACGCCTTCCTGATAGGGCATGCCGGCGGTCTTCTCGATCAGGTCGACGATCGCGGCGGGCGCCTCGAACCCGCGGAAGCGCTTGGCGTTGGCCTGGCGGAAATCGGCGAAGACCTGCGGATCGGTGGCAACCGGCTTTTCGCTGGAACGTGGCAGCGGACGCGCGGCGACGACCTCGCGCGTGAAGGCGATCGCGTCGGCGAGCAGGCTGTCCTCGCCCGCGAGGCGGTCGACGAGCCCGGCCTGCTGCGCCTGCTTCGCCGGGATCGGCTCGCCCTTCGACGCCATCTCGAGCGCCACCGCGACGCCCGCGACGCGCGGCAGCCGCTGGGTGCCGCCCGCGCCGGGGAGGAGGCCGAGCTTGACCTCGGGCAGCCCGAGCTTGGCCGAGGGGACGGCGATCCGGTAATGGCTCGCGAGCGCGACCCTCGCAGCCGCCGCCCAGCGCGGTGCCGTGGATCGCGGCGACCACCGGCTTGTCGAGCGCCTCGATCCGGTCGACGAGCACGGGAAGCGAAGGCTCGGCCATCGGCTTGCCGAACTCGGTGATGTCGGCGCCGGCGAAGAAGGTCTTGCCCGCGCAGGTGATCACCACCGCCTTGATGCCGTCGTCGCCGGCGGCCTCGTCGATCGCGGCGGCCAGCCCCTGCCGCACCGCGGCGCCGAGCGCGTTGACCGGCGGATTGTCCGAGGTGACGACGAGGATTTCGCCGTGGCGCTCGGTGGTGATGGGGGCGGTCATGGTCGTCTCCTTGGTGCTCCTCGGCCTTCGCCGGGAACGGTTAGGTCAGCGCCGAATAGATCAGCGTCTTCAATTCGCGGCGGATGGGATAGGTCATCGAAGGCGAGAATTGGGTCATGAACACCATCGCGATCCGCTCGACCGGATCGACGAAGAAGGCGGTGGAGAACATGCCGCCCCAATAATATTCGCCTGCCGACCCGGGGATCAGCGTCCGCGCGACATCGGTGGTGATTGCGAAGCCGAGCCCGAAGCCGACCCCGGCGTTGGTCGTCTCGCTGAACAGCGACTTGGACATGGTGGCGAGGTCCGAACCGCCGGGAAGGTGGTTCGTCGTCATCAGCTCGATCGTCTTGCGCGAGACGATGCGCTCCCCGTCGAGTGCGCCATGGTTCAGGCACATCGTGTTGAAGCGATGATAGTCGAGCGCGGTCGAGACCAGCCCGCCGCCGCCCGACAGCAGCTTCGGCCGGTGCGCCCAGGCCGAGTCCACGCCGCGATCGTACACCACGCGGCCCTTGCCCGGCGCGAGCGTCCAGCAATCGGTGAGGCGGTCGATCTTGTCGGCGGGCACCTGGAAGAAGGTGTCGGCCATGCCGAGCGGCCGGAAGATCCGCTCGTCGAAAAAGCGGTCGAGCGTGAGCCCCGACAGCCGCTCGACGACGAGGCCGAGCACGTCGGTCGAGACCGAGTAGTTCCATGCCTCGCCCGGCGAGAATTCGAGCGGGAGCCCGCCGAGCGCCGCGACGAATTCGTCGAGCGTCAGATTATGGTGCCAGCCCTCGATATTGCCCTCGCGATAGGCGGCGTCGATGTTGCTGCGGTTCTGGAAGCCGTAGGTGAGCCCCGAGGTGTGGCGGAGCAGATCGACCATCCGCATCGGCTGCGCGGTGGGGCGCGTCTGGAACGGCACCCCCCGCGCCGCCGCCGGCATAGACGCCGACGCCCTTCAATTCGGGCAGCACGTGGTGGACCGGCGTGTCGAGCGCGACCAGCCCCTGTTCGAGCAGCATCATGAACGCGATCGAGGTGACCGGCTTGGTCATCGAGGCGATGCGGAACAGCGAGGACCTCGTCAACCGGTGCGCCGCCTTCGCGCGCGGCACCCTGGTGCGAGAAATGGACGATCTCGCCCTCGCGCGCGATCAGCAGCTGGGCATGCGGAAGCTTGCCCGATTCGAGGTAAGGTGCGATCGAGAAAGGCGGGAATCCGCGCCAGCCGCGACGCATCGAACCCGTGGGATTCCGGCTTGGCAAGCTTCATGTCGTGTGCATACCCCATGTTCGAATCACGCAGCGGCGCGCATCACGATCCGCGCTTCCCCTATTGCCTTGAGCGCGCCTTGAATCAACACTAGTTCGAATCGCAATCGCGGTCGGGCAAACCCGACATTCTACAAATGGGAGAGCCTGGGCCTTGGCAACCGATCCGATCATCCCCCTGCCGCCCGATTGGCCGAAGCATTCGCTCGACGCGGTAAAGGCGATGTTGACCGCCCCCGGCGCGCGCTTCGAGATGGAATCCGTCGACATCCGCGGCGTGCCGACCCGCGTGTGGAAGCATGCGCCGCCCTCGCTTCAGGCGCTCGCGCGCGCGGTGCGCGCTTATGGCGACCGCGTGTTCACCGTCTATGAGGACGAGCGCGTCACCTATGACGCCAACTACCGCGCGACCGCGCATCTCGCGGTCAAGCTCCAGGAAATGGGGGTTCGCAAAGGCGACCGCGTCGCGCTGGCGATGCGCAACCTGCCCGAATGGCCGGCGATCTTCTTCGCGGCGACCAGCGTGGGCGCGATCCTGGTGCCGCTCAACGCCTGGTGGACCGGCGCCGAGCTCGAGTTCGCGCTGCGCGATTCGGGAGCGAAGATCCTGTTCGTCGACGGCGAGCGGCACGAGCGGCTCAAGGGGCATTGTGCCGCGCTGCCCGCGCTCGAGCGGGTGATCGTCAGCCGCGCGCGGGGCGATCTGGAGGGCACCGCCAGCCGGCTCGAGGTGCTGATCGGGACGCGGCACGACTGGGCGTCGCTGCCCGAGATCGCCTTTCCCGAGGTCGCGCTCGCCCCCGAGGACGATGCCACGCTGTTCTACACCAGCGGGACGACGGGCAGTCCCAAGGGCGCGCTCGGCACGCATCGCAACATCATGACCAACATCCTCTCGACCGGCTATTCGCTGGCGCGCGCGCAGCTGCGCCGCGGCGAGATCCCGCCCGCGGTGCCCGAGCACAAGGTCGTGCTGCTGGTGATCCCGCTGTTTCACGTCACCGCGTGCAGCGCCGCGCTGATGGCGATGGTCGCGACCGGGGGCACCGTGGTGTTCATGCGCCGCTGGGACCCGCTGCTGGCGATGGAGATCATCGAGCGCGAGAAGGTCAACATGACCGGCGGGGTGCCGACGATCGCCTGGCAATTGCTCGAGCATCCCGAACGCGGGACCTACGACCTGTCGTCGCTCGATTCGATCTCCTACGGCGGCGCGCCCCTCGGCGCCCGAGCTGGTGAGGCGCATCCACGAGGAATTCGGCGCGCTCCCCGGCAACGGCTGGGGGATGACCGAGACGATGGCGACCGTCACCGCGCATTCGGGCGAGGATTATCTCGCGCGGCCGACCAGCGCCGGGCTGCCCGTGCCCGTCGCCGACCTCAGGATCATGACCGTCGAGGGCGATCGCGAGCTGCCGGTCGACGAGGTCGGCGAGCTCTGGGCAAAGGGGCCGATGGTGGTGAAGGGCTATTGGCAGCGCCCGGAGGCGACCGCCGAATGCTTCGTCGACGGATGGGTGCGCACCGGCGATCTCGCGCGGCTCGACGAGGAGGGATTCCTCTACATCGTCGATCGCGCCAAGGACATCATCATCCGCGGCGGTGAGAACATCTATTCGAGCGAGGTCGAGGACGTGCTCTACGCGCACCCTGCGGTGACCGATTGCGCATTGGTCGGCGTGCCGCACAAGACGCTGGGCGAAGTGCCCGCGGCGGTGGTCCATCTGGCGCCCGGCGCCGCCGCGAGCGAGGCCGAGCTGCAGGATTTCGTCCGCGCGCGGATCGCGGCGTTCAAGGTGCCCGTCGCGGTCCGGTTCGTCGCGGAGACGCTGCCGCGCAACGCCAACGGCAAGATCTTGAAGAAGGATCTGAAGGCGCTGTTCGCGGAGGAGACGGCATGAGCGAAAAGTCGATAGCGGGTCCGTTTGAAAATGAGAGCTAGCGGAGCAAGCAATACCCAGCCACGCCCACGGCGATTGCGATCACGGACCGTAAAATCTCCGACCGCCCGGAGTACGGGAATCGCGGACGTATTCGCGGGTCATCCAATATCGCGGATTCGGCCTTGCGAAAGCCAAACCAGCCTATCAAATCGAGGGCCAACTCAACGACGGTGATACCGGCCAGCGCTGGCAGGACCCATCTTGCAACCGGAAGTAAGTATTCCACTCGTTCGATATGAGGCTGAGTTCCCAGCCACACGAAGCCCCCGACGCTGCCAAGCGACAGAGTTATAAAGCGATTAAATGTGTCCTGCGATCGAGCTTTGTAGAGGTCAATCTGTGAGCAGATGCGCTTGTAGCGTTCGATATCATAAATCACAGTGCTCTCCTAATGGATGAGCTGTATGGCCTTCTACACGGATTATGCTTGGTCAGTGCAGCTTTCGCATTTTATGCGAGCTTTGCAATGTCGGCAATCTGGTGCGAGATTGCCGGGGCGAACTAACCCGCTGCCGAAAAGGCGCCTTCCTTGCAAAATTTTGCCCTGGCTGTTATTTTGCGGCGTCACCATGCTATGGCGCGGGCGGAATATTCCCGGCCTACCGACTATAGCTCAAACGCTATCCCACCTCCTATTCTGCGTCGAGTTCGACGATCGTGCCGATATCCGGCGCGGGCTGTAGGCCAGACGCAATATCCGGTATTGCTGCAAGAATTAGGGGTTGCGCCGCCCTGCGCCGCGCCGCGTTACCTTCACCGCGCGATCACCGACGCGACCGCACGTCCCCATTCCGCCAGTCGCAGCTTTCGTGCAGCACCGTCCGCATGCGGTTCGAACACTTGACCTTCGCCGCGCATCGCGGCGGCTTCCTCCAGCCCCTTGAACAGCCCGCACCCGATCCCCGCCAGCATTGCCGCGCCCAGCGCGGTCGTCTCGGCGAACGCGGGTCGGTCGACGGGCAGGTCGAGCATGTCCGCCAAATCCTGCGCGATCCAGTCGTTGGTCACCATGCCGCCGTCGACGCGCAGCCGCGCCCAATCGGCGCCGTCGGCGGCGAAGGCGGTCTTGAGATCGTGGCTCTGGTGCGCCATCGCTTCCAATGCCGCGCGGACGATGTGCGCGCGGCCGGTGGAGAAGCTGAGCCCAGTGATCGCCGCGCGCGCCTCGGGCTCCCACCAGGGCGCGCCGAGCCCGCTCAGCGCGGGGACCAGGTAGACGCCGCCGTTATCCTCGACCGAACGGGCGACCGCCTCGGTCTCCTGTGCGTTTTCAATCAATTTCACGGAATCGCGCAGCCACTGGATCAGGCTGCCCGCGACGAACACCGATCCCTCGAGCGCATAGGTCCGGCGGCCGCCAAGCTGCCAGAGCACGGTTGCCAGCAGGCGGTTCTTCGATTGCGGCGGGGCGGTGCCGGCGTTGGTGAGGACGAAGGCGCCGGTGCCGTAGGTCGCCTTGGTCTCCCCCTTGCTCAGGCAGGCCTGGCCGATCGTTGCCGCCTGCTGGTCGCCGGCCATGCCGCAGATCGGGATCGACCCGCCAAAGAGCGTCGTGATGCCGTAGCGCCCCGCGCAGTCGACGATCTCGGGCAGCGCCTCGCGCGGCGCTTGGAACAGGTCGATCAGCCCGTCGCTCCAGCCGCCGCTGCCGAGCCCCATCAGCAAGGTGCGCGAGGCGTTGGTCGCGTCGGTGACGTGGAGCCCGCCCCGGGTTTCATTGGCGGTGAGCTTCCACACCAGCCAGCTCTCGATCGTGCCGAGCGCGAGATCGGCGCCGGCCGCCTCGAGCTGGGGCCAGTTCTCCATCGCCCAGGCGATCTTGGTGCCCGAGAAATAAGGATCGAGCAGCAGCCCGGTGCGCGCCTGGACGCCCCGGCTCCTCGCCCGCCTCGCGCAGCGCGCGGCACAGCGCGGCGCTGCGCCGGTCCTGCCAGACGATCGCGGGAGCGAGCGGCTCGCCGGTGGTGCGGTCCCAGAAGACCAGCGTCTCGCGCTGATTGGTGATGCCGATCGCCGCCACGCGATCGGGCCCGCCGGCCGTCTCGATCATCGCGGCGGCGCATGCGGCCGACTTGCGCCAAATCTCGGCGGCGTCGTGCTCGACCAGCCCAGGGGCGGGATAATGCTGCTCGATCTCGGCCGATCGCGCGCCGAGGCATTTGCCGTCGGGCGCGAAGAGCATCGCGCGGGTGGAGGTGGTGCCCTCGTCGATGACCAGCAGCAATTCGCCCATGGCCGAGGCCTATCGCAAGCGCCGCCGCGGTGAAAGCGGCTAACCTATCAGCGCTTCGAGCGACGCGATTAGCCGGTCGACCTCGTCGGCGGTATTGTAATGGCAGAGCCCGACGCGGACGAGGCCGCCGCTTTCGGCGAGGCCGAGCCGATCGATCACCTCGACGGCGTAGAAATGCCCCGACCAGGCGTGGATCCCGTGCGCGGCGAGATGCGCGGCGACCGCGTCCGGGTGATGCCCCGCGATCGTGAACGAAAAGGTCGGGACGCGGCCGTCCATCGTCGGCGGTCCCCAGAGCCTGAGCCCGCGGACCCGCGCCAGCCCGGCGAGCAGGCGCTCCCCGATCCCCCGCTCGTAGGTCGCGGCGGCCGCCATCGCCGCGAACAATCGCGCGCGCCGGCTGTTGGCCTGCGGATCGGCCTCGCCGCCGAGCCATTCGAGATAGTCGATCGTGCCGAGCACCCCGGCCTGGCCCTCGAAGCTCGGCGTCCCGGTCTCGAAACGGTGTGCCCCGGCGTCGCCGGCGGGGCGGACCTTGTAGGCCTCGATCGCTTCCGCATCGCGCGCCCACAGCACGCCCTGGTGCGGCCCGAAGAACTTGTACGGCGAGCAGGCGAGGAAATCGGCCCCGAGCGCGGCGACGTCGGTGGCGAGGTGCGGCACCGATTGGACCGCGTCGACATAGACCAGCGCATCCGAATGCGCGCGGACATGGGCGATCGCCTCCGCGACCGGGTTGATCGTGCCGAGCGCGTTGCTCGCCATCCCGAGCGCGACCAGCCGGGTACGCGGACCGAGCAGGGGCGGGAGGTCGCCGGCGCTCCACCGGCCGGTGGCGGGATCGAAATCGAGCCAGCGCACCGTCGCGCCCGCATCGCGCGCGGCGAGCAGCCAGGGCGCGACATTGGCGTCGTGATCGAGCCGGGTCAGCACGATCTCGTCGCCCGGCGCCCAGGTTCGCGCCAGCGCGCGCGAGACCGCGAGCGTGAGCGATGTCATGTTGGGGCCGAACGCGATCTCCTCGGGCCTGCCGCCAAGCAGGTCGGCCATCGCCGCATGCGCCTCGGCGCTGATCGTGTCGGTTTCGATCGAGGTCTGGAAGGCACCGCCTGAATTGGCGGTCCCGCTTTCCAGATGCGCGATCATCCGCCGGATCGCGGGCGCGCAGGCCTGGGTGCCGCCGGGGGCGTCGAAATAGACGCGGTCTCCCGGCTGGTGGAGCGCCTTGAACCGTGCGCGGACGGCATCGATCGGGAAATCCATGCCGATCAGGCATAGAGCGCCGCGCCGGTTGCGCAAGCCGCGCCCGACCGCTTACGGAAGCGCCGTCAACAGGAGCACTTGCCCATGATCCGCACCGGAGTGATCGGCTACGGCCTCGGCGGCATGGCGTTCCACGCGCCGCTGGTGGATGCGGTGCCCGAGCTCGAACTGGCGGCGATCGCCACCTCGCGCGCCGACGCGGTCCATGCGCGCTACCCCGAGGTCCAGGTTACCGATGCCGATGCGCTGATCGCCGATCCGGGGATCGCGCTGGTGGTGGTCTCGACCCCCAACGACAGCCATTTCCCGCTCGCCAAGGCCGCGCTCGAGGCGGGCAAGCATGTCGTGATCGACAAGCCCTTCGCGCTTTCGGTTTCCGAGGGCGAGCAGCTCATCGCGCTCGCGGAAACGAAGGGGCTCGTGCTCAGCGCGTTCCACAACCGCCGCTGGGACGGCGACTTCCAGACCGTCCGGTCGCTGCTCGAAAGCGGGCGGCTGGGCGAGGTGATGCTCTACGAGGGGCGCTGGGACCGCTATCGTCCCGAAGTCACCACGGCGTGGCGCGACATGCCCGAGGCGGGATCGGGGATGCTCGCCGATCTCGGGCCGCATTTGATCGACCAGGCGTTGCTGCTGTTCGGCACGCCCGAGGCGCTCAGCGCCGATATCGCCGTCCAGCGGCAGGGTGCGCGGACCGACGATTATTTCGAGGTCACGTTGTTCTATGGCAAGCGCCGCGTGCTCCTCTCGGGCTCGCGGCTTGTCGCCGCGCCGCGCCCGCGCTTCGCGCTCCACGGGACGCAGGCCAATTTCGTCAAATACGGCCTCGACCCGCAGGAGCCGCACCTCAAGGCCGGAGGCAGCGCCAACGATTCCGCCTATGGCGTCGAGGATCCGGTATTCCATGGCGTGCTGACCCAGGGCGACGGCAGCCGCAGGACGATCGCGACCGAACGCGGCGATTATCGGCGCTATTACTCGGGCTTGGCGCAGGCGATCGCCACCGGCGCCGAGCCGTCGGTGACCGCCGCCGACGCGGTGCTGGGGCTCAGACTGATCGAGCTCGCCCGCCAGAGCGCCGCCGATGGGAGAAGGCTGCCGGTATAGGTCTCACCCAATGCCGTTCCCGGAAGCCGAAGGCTGTCCGGAGCCGCCGTGAGGCAGGCGCTGGCGGAGAGGTGGATCCCGGACTGCAAGCCTAACATCCGGGATGACGAAGAAGGGAGAATCGAGTTCCCCCTTCTGCCGTTACGGATGCCAGGTCGCGGGGATCGTCCGCGCCGGCAGCTTGACCTGCACCGTCGCCGCAGTCTCGCGCGCCGAGGCGCCGAGCGTCACCTGATAGGTGCCCTGGGTGATCTCCCACGCATGACTGCCGTTATTCCATGTCGCGAGCAGCCGCGGATCGATCGCCAGCGTGACGCGCGTCGACTTGCCGGGCGCCAGATCGACCTTCCTGAATCCGCCGAGCCGCTTGGGCGCTTCCCAGCCGTCGCCTGCCACATAGACCTGCGCGACCTGCTTGCCCGCGCGCTTGCCGGTGTTCTTCACGGTAAAGCTCACCTGGATCGTACCCGCGACCGGCGTTGCGCTCAGCCCGCCGAGCGCGAAGCGCGTGTAGGAGAGGCCTTGTCCGAACGCGAACTGCGGCTCCAGGCCTTTGGCGTCATACCATTTGTAGCCAACCGTCGCGCCCTCGGCATAGGTCGTGTCGCCCGGATTGGGCGCGGCGGGCCTGGGAAGCTGGTCAAGGCTCTTGGGGAAGGTCGCGGGCAGATGGCCCGACGGATTGATCTTGCCGAACAGCACGTTCGCGATCGCTTCGCCTCCCGCGGTGCCGGGCAGCCACGCCTCGAGGATGCCCGAGACATTGCCTGCCCAGGGGGTGAGCACCGGTCCGCCGGTCTCGAGCACCACCACCGTCCTGGGATTGGCGGCGGCCACAGCCGAGATCAGCCCGTCCTGGTCGTCGGCGAGCGTCAGCGAGACGTCGAATCCTTCGCCCACCCATTGCGTCGCGAACACGATCGCGACGTCGCTCGCCTTCGCCGCCGCGGCGGCCGCGTCGTGATCGCTGCCGTCGACGAAGACGATCTTGGCGCCCGGCGCCTGCCGGCGGATCGCCGCCAGCGGCGACGAGGGATAATAGATCACCGGCCCCGGCCACCCGGTCGGCTTGAGGCCGGGAACCGCGTTGCCGCCGACCGGATAGACCAGCGACGAGCCGCTCCCCGCGAGCACGCCCTCGTCGGCGTGCCCGCCGATGATCGCGATTCGCCGGACGGCGGGCGAGAGCGGCAGGATCGCGCCGTCGTTCTTGAGCAGCACCGCGGCTTCCTCGGCGTCGGCGCGCGTCACCGCCTTGTGTGCGGCTAGCGTCGCCGGGGCCAGGTCCATCGGCGCAGCGGTGACCGGATGGTCGACCAACCCGTGCGCGAACATCGAGCGGACGATCCGCGTCGCCATCTCGTCGAGCCGCGCCGCGCTTACGTCGCCCTTGGCGACCGCATCTTTGAGCGGATCGCCGAAATAGGGCTCGCGGTCGAACGGAAAGCCCGAATCCTGGTCGAGCCCTGCATTGGCGGCGGCGACGGTCGAGTGCGTCGCGCCCCAATCGGACATGACATAGCCCTTCCAGCCCCATTCCTTGCGCAGCATCTGGGTCAGCAGCCAGGGGTTCTCGCAGGCATAGGCGCCGTTGACGTGGTTGTACGAGCACATGATCGAGCCGGGATGCGCGCGCTCGATCGCCAGCTCGAACGCGAGCAGATCAGAGGTGCGCGCGGCGCTTTCGTCGATGATCGAATTGCCGGTGTCGCGATCGGTTTCCTGGTCGTTGAGCGCGTAATGCTTGATCGTCGAGACGATGTGGTTCGACTGGATCCCGGCGACCTGGCTGCCGACCATCGTGCCCGCAAGCAATGGATCCTCGCCGCCATATTCGAAGTTCCGCCCGTTGCGCGGCTCGCGCATCAGGTCGACGCCGCCCGCGAGCATCACGTTGAACCCCGAAGCGCGCGCCTCGGCGCCGATCATCGCGCCGCCCTTGAACGCGGTATCGGGGTTCCAGGTCGCGGTGGTGGCGAGGCCCGAGGGGAGGGCGGTCCGCTCGCGTTTCCGCGCGGCGCCGCCCTGCGTCGCGACTCCGATGCCCGCGTCGGTCTCCCATTGTGGCGGGATTCCGAGGCGCGGGATGCCGGGGACATAGCCCGCGCTGCCGGCGCGCGCCTCGGGCGGCGTCTTGAAGTCGTTGCGTGGCGGGAAGTCGGTTCCGAAATAGCCGAACACCAGGCGCAGCTTCTCCTCGGTGGTCATTGCGGCGACGACGAGCTCGGCGCGCTTGTCCGCCGAGAGCTTGGTGTTCATCCAACGTTTATCGGACTGCGCGTGCGCGGGCATGACGGCGAGGCAGATGGCAAGCCCGGCGAGCGGCGCGGTCCACGCGCGGATGCGGCGATTCTTCATGATCCTCTCCTCCTGTTTTGGCAGCGTTGTCAGCTTGCAACGCCTATAGGGCAGGCATCGGCCTGGATGCCAGCGCCTCGAAGGCGATCTGCGCGCCGGCGAGGCGGAATCGTCCCCCCGCAATTGGCGTGTGCTTGGCGAAGACGCGCTCGATCTCGCGGCTGCGGCGCAATCGATTTCGCGCCTGCGAAGGCGCCTCGCGGCTCCGATTTCGTCGTCGACACGGCTCCGATTTGTTTCTGAAATGTGTCTCATTCGTGTCACACTTCGGCGCAAAATATCTGTAGCGCGCGTCCACCGCTTTACAGGCCTGATACACCAATTCATCCTTGAACGAGTTTCTCGATGTCCTTCGCGGACCTTGGGATGGGTGGTCCGCGCGCCGTCATCGCGCAGTTTATGAACCTTTTTGGGGGTGAATCCGTGATCAAGACCAATCGATTTGGGCGCAAAGCCCTTCTGCTCGCCGCCGCCACGCCGTTCGCCATCGCGCTGGCTTCCGCGCCGGCGATGGCGCGCGATACCGACCCCGTCACCGCCGCGCAGGATGCTGCCGCGACCGCCGCTCCCGCCGACCAGACCGGCGAGGGCGACATCGTCGTCACGGGTTCGTTGCTGCGCCGCACCAACACCGAGACCCCGTCGCCGGTGACCGTGCTGACCGCGGATACGCTCGACAAGGCCGGCATCACCAACATCGCCGACGCGATCCGCTCGGTCTCGGCCGACAGTGCCGGCTCGATCGGCACCGGCTTCCAGACCGGCTTCTCGGCCGGCGGCTCGGCCGTGTCGCTGCGCGGCCTCGGCGTTTCCTCGACGCTGGTGCTGGTCGACGGGCTGCGCTCGACCAATTTCCCGATCAACGACGACGGCCACAACGCCTATGTCGACCTCAACTCGATCCCGTTCAGCCTCGTCGACCGGGTCGAGGTGCTCAAGGACGGCGCGTCCTCGACCTATGGCGCCGATGCGATCGGCGGCGTGGTCAACCTCATCCTCAAGAAGCATTTCAACGGCATCGAAGGCCGGGTCGAGGCCGGCGCCTCGCAAGAAGGCGACGCGGGCCACCAGCGCGCCGAGCTGACCGTGGGCTTCGGCGACTATCAGGCCACCGGCTTGAACTTCTATCTGAACGGCGAATATCAACGCGACGGCCGGGTTTCGAACCACGACCGCGGCTTTCCGTACAACACGCAGGACCTGACCCCGATCGGCGGCATCGACAACAACAGCGCCGATCAATCGCTGACGGTCAACACGCCGACCGCCTATGTTACCCGCGTCCACCAGAACGATCTCAACAACCCGCTGAGCGGCCAGACCGGCTCGCCGATCACCACCCAATATGCGGCGCTCGGGATCCAGAACTGCGCGCGCGACACATATACGGTGACGACCGGCTCGGCCGTGGGAACGGGCTGCAAGTACGACCTGACCGACCTCTATCGCCAGATCCAGCCGCTGCAAGAGCGCTATTCAGTCAACGGCCGCCTCAGCGTGCGCCTCAGCGACACGATCGAGGGCTATGTCACCGGCAGCTACAGCCGCGATTTCGTCAGCATCACCAGCGCCCCGCCGTCGGCGATCCGCCAGACCCAGCCGTTCGGCGCGGCGCCCGCGGTTGCCTCGAGCAACCCGGGAATCGTGCTTCCCGTCTATATCTGCAGCGCGGGCGTCAACTGCGCCACCGCCGCGAACCGCCAGCTCAACCCGAACAATCCCTACGCCGCCGCCTTTGCCGGGGACCCTTCGAACGGCGCCGCGCGCATCTATTATCTGTTCGGCGACATCCCGGCCGGCAGCGACCGCACCAACGAGGTCTATCGCGGGACCGCGGGCCTGAGCGGCTCGTTCGGCGACAGCTGGGCGTGGCGCGTCGAGGGCGTGTTCGCGCGGGGACAATCTCAAGATCACCCAGCACGGCCTGCTCAACATCGCCGCGACGCTGAACGCGATCAACACCGGCTCGTACAATTTCGTCAATCCGTCGGCCAATTCCCCCGCGGTCCGCAACGCGATCGCTCCCGATCGGACGACGCCGTCGCACTCGCAGATGTACAGCCTCGACGCCTCGGTATCGAAAGAGCTGGTCAGCCTGCCGGGCGGCCCGCTGCAGCTCGCCGTCGGCGGCCAAGTCCGGCACGAGGAGCTCGAGAACAACAACCAGAACGTCGCGCTCGACACCTATGGTTTGACGACCGCCTCGGCGTTCGGCAAGCACACCGTGTCGGCGGCCTATTTCGAGCTGGACGCGCCGATCGTCGACATGCTCGATGTCAACGTCTCTGGCCGCTACGATCACTATTCGGAGGGTTTCGACCACTTCTCGCCGAAGGTCGGTGTGAAGTTCACGCCGATCAAGCAGATCGCGTTCCGCGGCACCTATTCGCAGGGCTTCCGCGCGCCGACCTTCGCCGAATCGGGTCCGCGCAGCCAATATGCCGGCTTCGTCACCACCACGCCGCCGTGCAACTTCGTCCTTGCGCACGGCGGCACCGGCAACACGACGACCTGCAGCGCCAACGGCAATCCGTATAACCTGGCCTATTCGCTGGGCCGCGGCGTCGCGGGCAATCCGGCGCTCAATCCCGAGACCTCGCGCAGCTTCACCGGCGGCGTGATCTTCCAGCCGGTGCGCTGGCTGAGCCTCACCGCCGACTATTACAACGTCAAGAAATCGCAGCTGATCGTCGCGGGCCCCGATATCGGCAAGGCGGTGAGCGCCTATTTCGCGGCGGCCAATCCGGCCGCGGCGGCAGCGGCGGTCGCGGCGGTCGGGCCGGGCTATTCGGTCAACACGGCGGACGGGGTCGATCCGCTGTTCCCGGGCGCGCTGCCCCGCGTGCTGATCATCAACGTGCCCTATGTGAACGCGAATTACGCGATCACCTCGGGCATCGATCTGGCGGCGACCGCAACGATCCCGCTCGCGGCCGACACCAAGTTCATCAGCCGCCTCGAAGTGACGCACACCTTCCAATACGATCTGCACACTTCGAGCGGCGTCCAGCATTATGCCGGCACTTTCGGCCCCTATGACCTGTCGTCGGGCAACGGCACGCCGGATTGGCGCGGCAACTGGCAGAACACGATCGAGCTGGGTCCCTTGTCGCTCACCGCGACGGCCTATTATGTCGGGAAGATCAAGGAAGTCGCGACCGACCAGGGCAACCTCTCGCGCTCCTGCACCGCCAATCTGTACAAGACCGCGAACACCGACAATTTCTGCTACGTCAATCGCTTCATCAACGTCGATCTGAATGCCGCAGTGGAAGTCAACGACCAGTTCAGCTTCTACGTCGACGTCAAGAATGTCGCGAACGCCCGCGCGCCGATCGCCCCGGCGGCCTATGCGAGCGCGCCCAACTTCCTGACCAGCTGGCATTATGCCGGGCTGATCGGCCGCCAGTTCCGGGCGGGGGCGACGTTCAAGTTCTGATCCGCCGACTGTCTCTCGAAGGGGGCGGTTCCGAAAGGAGCCGCCCCTTTTCTGTCCAGCGCCGCGGGCACCGCGGGCAGCGCCTGTCAGCGTTGTCCTGGGCCGGCTTATCGGGCAGACAGGAGTCGTAGTCTGCGTGCCGCACCATAACCATAAGCCGTCAGGGAGAGACGAATTGGCCGGTCAGAAATCCTCCGCAACCACGCTGGTGGCATTCGCGTGCGTCACCACCCTGTTCTTCGCCTGGGGCTTCATCACCTCGCTCAACGATCCGGTCGTCACCGCGGTCAAGGGCATCTTCTGCCTCACCGATTTCCGCGCCCAGCTCGCGGCGTCGGCCTTCTTCATCGCTTATGGCGTGGCGAGCTTCCCGGCCGCAGTGATGCTGTCGCGGCTCAAGTCGATCCCGACGATCCTGATCGCGCTGGTAATGATGGTCGCGGGCTGCCTGCTGATGCTCGCGGCCGCCAATCTGGTGATCTACGAGCTGGTGCTCCTCGGATTGTTCGTCCTCGCGCGGGGGATCACCGTGCTCCAGGTCGCCGCCAACCCGCTCGCGGCTGCGCTCGGCGACCCCCGGTACAGCCACTTCCGGCTCACCTTCAGCCAGACCTTCAATTCGCTCGGCACCTTCATCGGCCCGTATCTGGGCGCGATGCTGTTCCTCAGGGGGATCGAGACCAAGACCTGCGCCACTTCGGCGGCTGCGCGCGCGGCGTCGCTCGGGGGGATCGACAACGCCTATCTGTGGATCTGCGGGCTGCTGGCGGCGCTGGCGCTGTTCTTCGTGCTCGTTCGCAAGGTCGTGACCCAGGCCGCCCCGCCGACTTCGGACGAGGCCGCGCGGCGCGGCGTGGTCGCGGTGATCGCCGACGCCTTCTCGTCGCGCTGGGCGTTGCTCGGTGGGGCCGCGATCTTCCTCTATGTCGGCGCCGAGGTGTCGATCGGCACGCAGATGGCGTTCTTCCTCCATTCGGACGCGATCTGGGGCCAGACCGACGCGCCGCTCGGCTTCCCGCTGATCGGGCGGATCATGCGCGCGGGCGCCGACGGCGTGTTCGGCATCTCCGCGCAGGAAGCCGGGCTGGCGGTCGCGCTCTACTGGGGCGGCGCGATGGTGGGCCGCGCGATCGGATCGCTGCTGCTCGCGGTGGTGCGCGCGTCGTGGCTGCTGGTCGTCTTCACCGCGATCGCGACCGCGATGTGCCTCTATGTGTTCGCGGTAGGCGGAGTCAGCGCGGGCGTCGTCGCGCTGTGCATCGGGTTGTTCAATTCGATCATGTTCCCGGTGATCTTCACGCTCACGCTCGAACGCTCGACCGCGAGCGAGGAGGCGACGTCGGGGTTCCTGTGCACCTCGATCGTCGGCGGCGCGGCGATCCCGCCGCTCGTCGGCTATGTCGCGGGCGCGACGCACAGCTACGTTACCGCGTTCGTCGTGCCGGCGGCCTGCTATGCGCTGCTGTGCCTGTTCGCGATCGCGGCGGGCAAGGCGCGGGTGGTGCGCGGCGAGGACGATCCGGCGGTCGCCTCAATCCACTGAGGAGTGCGCCGATACGGCGAGCGCGATCGAGCCGAGGGGGCCCGCCATGTCGCCGAGCGCGGGCGCAACCACGATCGGCGCCTCGGGCAGCCGTATATAGCCGTTAAGGCTGGCGCGCAGCAGCGGATCGAGCCGGGGCAGCAGGTGCGGCTGGCGGGTGATCACCCCGCCGCCGATCCCGATCGCGATCCGCCAGGGCCCGGTGCTCACGATCAGCGCGTGGCACAGGCAGGCGAGGGCGGAGGTCACGCGATCCCACACCCGATGCGAGGGGGGGATGTCGCCGATATGCTCGGCGCCGAGCGCCGCCTTGATCGCGGTGCCCGAGGCCAGGCCCTCGACGCAATCGGAGTGGAACGGGCATCCGCTGGGCGCGGCATCGCCGGGCAGGCGGGGCACGCGGAGATGGCCTATCTCGCTATGGCCGATGCCCCGCGTCGGCCTGCCGTGGACAATCAGTCCGACGCCGACGCCGGTGCCGACCGTGACATAAGCGAAGTCCTTGAGGCCCTGACCCGCCCCCCAGCGATCTCGCCGAGCGCGGCGCCGTTGACGTCGGTATCGAACCCCAATGGCACCGGGAACGGCTCCGCCAGCCGCGCGCCGACATCGGTCATCGACCAGCCGGGCTTGGTGGTGGTCAGGATATAGCCGAAGCTCGGCGAGTCGGGGTTCAGGTCGACCGGCCCGAAGCTCGCGATCCCGAGCCCCGCGAATTCGCGCTCCGCCCGCCAGCGCCGCAGCACCGCCGCGATCGCCGAAAGCGTCTCCTCGGGATCGGTGGTCGGCACGGTCGCCTGCGCGAGCACGCCGTCCGGCCCGGTCGCGAGCGTGCAGACGCATTTGGTGCCGCCCAGCTCCACGCCGGCGAAAACGGGCGCATCGGGGCTCGAAGCTGGGTCCACGGGGCCCTCCATGCAGGCAAGTCATCGACATGCCAGAGAATCTGTTGAAATCACTGGCCGAACCGCGACGGCACCACAAGAGGCCGCGCCTGCGGAGGGAAGGCACGATGCGCGGACTTGCCTGGAGCTCAACGACGGCCAACTCAGATGACCGACGGGCAATTTCTACTGGCGCGGCAAGGAGCCGGCTTCGTATCGCGCGCGGATGGTCGGGCAAAGGTGTCGCTTGCCGTCGAGGCGGGTGGGCCCATCCTCGACGGCAAGGACAAATTGGTGCGCGTAACCCTTTCCAACCCAAGCCGGACGCCCGCGCTCAACGCCAAACCCACCCTGATAAACGGCCGGGGCGAGCGGATCTTGCCCGCCTTTTTCAGCGATAATTGCGTTTCGTCGCTGCCGGACGAGCGCAAGGCGATCGTGCGCTATCCGGCGCGGAACCCCAGGTCCGTCGCCTTCACGCTCGACGGCCGGAGCGCGACGCCGCGCGCACGGAGCGCCGCGCGATAGATCGCGGCGCTCATGCTTGCCGCGGCGGCGCCGGCCGATGCGCCGCCGCGGGTGCCGGTGACGGGCGGCGTCGTGCAGGGAAGCGCGGTCCAGGGCGCGGTGGTCTTTCGCGGCATTCCCTTCGCCGCGCCGCCGACCGGGAGCCTGCGCTGGCGCGCGCCGGCGCCGGTGGCGCCGTGGCAAGGCGTTCGCGCCGACGATCCCGATGCCCCCGCCTGCCTCAGAACGACTATCGCTGGAACCACGGCGATTACACTGCGCTCGGCGGAGGAATTGCCTCACGCTCGATCTGCGCACGCCCGGGCTGGCGGGGAAAGCGGCCGGTGATGGTGTGGATCCACGGCGGGCAGCAATCGCGCGGGATCGGCGCGCGGCACGGTCCTGTCGCGGATCACCGATCGGGGCGTGGTGCTCGTCGCGGTCCAGTATCGGCTCGGGATCTTCGGCTTCCTGGCCCATCGCGGCGCCGCCGCCGAGGCCGGTGGCAGCGCGGGCAATTATGCGCTGATGGACCAGCTCGCGGCGCTGCGCTGGGTCCACGACAATATCGCTCGGATTCGGCGGCGATCCCGGCAACGTCACGATCTTCGGCGAAATCGTCGGGATCGCAGGACGTGTCGCTGCTGCTCGCCGCACCCGCCGCGCGCGCTCTCTTCGCCAGGGCGATCATGCAGAGCGGGACGCCCGGCCTCGGCGCACCGCCGCGCACCCTCGAAGCCGCGCTGGCAATCGGGGACCAGGCCGACGAATTGCTCGGCGCCGGGGGCTCGATCGCCGCGCTTCGGAGAAGCTCGATCCAGGCGCTGCTCGCCGCCGATCTCAAGCTTGCCGACGCCACGCTTCCGTCGAACGATTTCATGTGGCTCAGGGCGACGATCGACGGCGCGATTTCTGCCGCGATCGCCGCGCGAACTGCTCGCCCGGGCGCCGCCCGCGCCCGGTGTGATCATCGGCACGAACCGCGCGGAGTTCGGGCCGCCGCCGGGGGGTGTGAAATGGGACGTGGAATTGCCGAGCACCTTCGGCGCCAATGCCGCCAGAGCCCGCGGCTTCTACCGCACCGACGATCCCCCGCCTCGGCAATCCCGAGCTCCAATATTGGACCGACTGGATGTTCCGTTGCCCAGCCGGCCGGCTCGCCGATCTGCTCTCGGCGAAGGGCGCGCCGGTGTGGCGCTATGAGTTCGATTCTCGCGCGCGACGGCGGGCGGACCTCGCACAACGCGGAGATTCCCTATGTGATGGGCGACATCGCGTTCGGCGGCGTGTCGCTCCAGGATTATTGGGTCAATTTCGCCGCCGCCGGCGATCCCAACGCCAAGCTGCTGCCGCGCTGGCCGCGCTTCGACGCGAAGGCGCGGCGCCATGTGCTGTTCGACTCGCGCGGCGTGACGCAGGATGCCAGGTTGCGCGAACCCGTCTGCTCGATGCTGGAGGAATTATGAAGATCGACCGCAGGATGCTGCTCGGCGGCGCGGCCGGGCTGACGATGCTGCCGCAGGTCGGTCTCGGGCAGGCGGCGCCGGAGACCTGGGACCAGAAATGGGCGCGCATGCTCCGCGAGGACTGGCCCGGGCTCGGCCGCTATGCCGCCGACAACGCGAAACTGATCGCCAGCGGCCAGAAGGTCGACGTGGTCTTCATGGGCGATTCGATCACCGATCTCTGGCCGCAGAAGGACCCGTCGTTCTTCACGCCCGGCCGGATCGGCCCGCGGCATCGGCGGCGAGACCACTCCGCAGATGGTGCTGCGGATGATGGCCGACGTGGTGAAGCTCAAGCCGCGCCTCGTCCACATCATGGCCGGCACCAACGACATCGCCAGCAACACCGGCACGATCACCCCCGAGCAGAGCCACGATAATTTCCGGATGATGGTGACGCTTGCCAAGGCGCACGGAATCCACGTCCTGCTCGCCTCGGTCCCGCCTTCGGGCGGCTTTCCCTGGCGCCCCGGGCTCGAGGTTACCGCGCCGATCCGCGCATTCAATGCCTGGCTTCCGGCCTATGCCCGGGAGACCGGATCGACCTGGGTCGATTACACGCCGGTGCTCGCCACGCCCGAGGGCGCGATGAAGCCCGGCATGGCCGAGGACGGCGTTCACCCGACGCCGGCGGGCTATCACGCGATGGAAAGCGTGCTGCTGCCGATCCTGAAGGCGCGCAAGGCGTGAGGTTCCCGCTCGGCGCGCTCGCGCTGCTGATCGCCGCCCCGCCGCCGCGCAACCCTTCACGCTTGCTTCGCCCGACGGCGCCAATGCGATCACGATCGGGCTGAACGCGCAGGGCACGCCGATGTACGCGGTTGCGCGGGCGCGGCGCGGCGGTGCTCGCGCCATCGCCCATCGTGCTCGATCTCGATGCGGATTCGCTCGGCTATGGCATGGCGATCACCGGATCGGAGACCGCGAGCGCCGACACGACCTATCCGATCGTCGCCGGCAAGGCGGCGGGGCGCGCGCGATCATTACCACCAGCTCATCGTCCACCTCCAGGAGCGCGGAGGCGCCAGGCGCAAGATGGACGTGGTGTTGCGCGCCTATGACGAAGGCGTTGCGTTCCGCACCGTCATCCCGATCCAGCCCGCCACCGCCGCGGCGATCGTCCGCTACGAGCGCACCGGCTTCTATTTCCCCCGCGGCGTACAGATGCTGGGGGCTCAATATCGGCAAGTTCGGCAGCAGCCACGAGGGCGAATTCGACCCCCGTCGACACCACCCGGACCCGCGAGCACAACCTCTTCGACCTTCCCTTCGTCTGCGACACCGGCAAGTCGGCTGTTCGCGCTCGCCGAGGCCGATCTGCTCGATTTCGCGGGGATGTACCTCACCGGGCGCGGCTGATGGCGGGCTGGGGCTCCAGCTCAAGCTCTCGCCCTCGCTCGACGACTTCCGCATCGCGGTCCACACACGCATCGGCAGTCCGATCGTGACGCCGTGGCGCGTGGTGATGCTCGCCGACAGGCCCGCGAACTGGTCGATTCGAACCTGATCACAGCCTTTCGACCCCGAGCCGGATCGAGGACACGAGCTGGATCGAGCCCGGCCTCACCAGCTGGGATTGGGTGGAACGGGCCGGTGGTCGCGCGCTATCCGGGCAAGCGCACCAGCACCGAGGTCGCCGAGGCACTGATCGACTTTTTCCGCCGAGCAGGGCCTGCCCTATGCGATGGTCGACGAGGGCTGGTATGCCGGCGCGGGCGGGGGCGGAGTGCGCCGCCCGGGGGTCGACATCACCCGTTGGAACGACCCGATCGATATCGAGAAGGTCGTCCGATACGCCGACGCAAAGCACGTCCGGCTGTGGTTGTGGACGCACTGGCAGGCGCTCGACGACCAGATGGAGGAGGCGCTGACGCTCTACGAGAAGCTCGGCGTGGCCGGGATCAAGGTCGATTTCATGGACCGCGACGACCAGTGGATGGTGAACTGGTATTCGAAGCTGCTCGCCGCCGCGGCGCGCGGCATCATCTGATGGTCGATCTCCACGGCGCCTACCCGCCGCGCGGGCTGACGCGCACCTATCCCAATTTCGTCACCCAGGAAGGCGTGATGGGCGCCGAGTACAACAAGTGGAGCCGGCGCGTGACAGCCACCCACAATGTGATGCTCGCCTATACGCGCGGCCTGCTCGGCCCGATGGATTACACGCCCGGCGGCTTTCGCAACGTGACGCCCGCCAACTTCCGCATCCGCAACGACCTGCCGTTCGTCCAGACGACGCGCGCGCAGGGGGCTGGCGATGTACGTCGTCTTCACCAGCCCGCTCGGCAGCTTGGCGGACAGCCCCGATACCTATGAGGCAAGCCCGGCAGGCCTTGAGTTCATCCGCAGCGTGCCGACGACGTGGGACGAGACCCGCTAGCCTCGCCGGCGAGATCGGCGAATCGATCGCGGTGGCGCGGCAGCAAGGGCCGGATCTGGTACATCGGCGCGATGAACACCGAGGCGTCGCGCACGCTGACGATCCCGCTCGGCTTCCTCGGCGCCAAGCGCTTCGCCGCGACGATCTGGGTCGACGGCGCCGCGCCCGATGCGGTGGTCAAAGAGCGAGCGCGTGGTGACGGGGAGCGACACGATCGAATTCCCGATGGCCGGAAGCGGCTGGAGGCGTGGCGGTGCTGGTGCCGCGCTGACGTGGGTCACCCCGCCGCGCGAGTGCCTCGACCACCCCGGATTCTCCTCCGCGAGCAGCGGCGCGCACCGCGTCCGCGTCGATCGCGCGAGCTGAACAGGAAGCCCTGCACCGATGAGCAGCCATGGTTTGCGCAGCTCGGCGAGCTGGTCGCTGTCCTCGACGCCCTCGGCGGTCGTCTCCATCCCCAGCGCCCGGGCGAGATCGGTGATCGCGCGGACGATCGCGCCCGCGCCCGGCCGTTGTCAGCAGGTGCTGGATGAACGAGCGATCGATCTTGATCTTGTCGAACGGGAAGCTCTGCAGATAGCTCAGCGACGAATAGCCGGTGCCGAAATCGTCGAGCGCGATGCGGATCCCGATCGCGCGCAGCGAATGGAGCATCTTCAGCGTCGCGTCCGAGTCCTCGAGAAAGATCGATTCGGTGATCTCGAGCTCGAGCCGGTCGGGGGCGAGCCCGCTCGCGCCGAGCGCCTGCATCACCACTTCGCTGAGCCCCGGCCGGCGAAACTGCACCGACGAGACGTTTGACCGCGACGCGGACGTGCTCGGGCCAGGTTGCGGCGTGCGCGCAGGCCTCGCGTCATCGCCCAGGCGCCGATCTCGACGATCAGCCCGGTCTCCTCGGCGATTGGGATGAATTCGGCCGGCGAGATGTTGCCGCGCGTCGGATGATCCCAGCGCAGCAGCGCCTCGAACGATCCGATGCGATTGCTCGCCAGATCGAACAAGGGCTGGAAATGCAGCTCGAACTGGCCTTCGTGGAGCGCGATGCGCAGGTCGCTCTCCATCCGGCGGCGCTCCTGCGCGCGCCGGTTTAACGATTTCCTCGAAGAAGGCGTAGGTCCGCTTGCCCAGCTCCTTGGCGCGATAGAGCGCCAGTTCGGCGTTCTTGAGCAGGGTGGCGCGCGTCGGCGCCGTCGTCGGGGCCGAGTGGCGATGCCGATGCTCGCGCTCGGGGTCAGGCTGTTGCCCTCGATCGTCAGCGGCGCCTCGATCGCTTCGATCGTCCGCTGTGCGAGCCCGCTCGACGCCGTCGCCGCGCGCCTCGGAGACGATCACGAACTCGTCGCCGCCCAGCCGCGCGACGAAGCATTTGCCCAATGCGCCGGTCAGCCCTTCGGCCAGCCGCCGCAGCAATTCGTCGCCGACGGATGGCCGAGCGTGTCGTTGATCGACTTGAAGTCGTCCAGGTCGACGCACAGCAGCGCGACCGACCCGCCGCCGCGTTTCGCGCGCGCGAAGCTCATGCTCGAGATGCTCGAGGAACAAGGTGCGGTTTGGGAAGCCCGGTGAGCACGTCGTTGAACGCGAGATGCGTGATCCGCCGCTCGCGCTCGGCTGATGCCGGTGGCCATGCGGTTGAACGTGGCGGCGAGCCGGCCGAGCTCGTCGGGGTCTCCGACGGGCACCGAGGCGTCGTCCCCCGCCGCGAGCCGCTCGGCGGCGGCATCGAGCAAGGGTCACCGGCCGGGTGATCGATTGCGCCATCCGCCACGTCGCGAAGCACCGTCACCAGCAGCCCGAGCAAGCCGGTCAGCGCGATCGCGAGCTGGAGCTGGCGGGTAGGAAGCGAGCGCGCCGTCGAGCGGGTAGCGGATCAGCAGCACGCTGCTCGGCGACCCCATCAGTCCCGGCAGCGGCTTGACCAGCGCGATCGCGGTGCCGGCGGTGGTGGTGACCTCGCCCGGGCGGCGATTGCCCGTCGCGGTATCGATGAACTTGGTGATTCCCGGCTCCGACGGCTTCAGATTGCCCGCGTCGATCCACACGCCGCGCGTATCGCGCTGATAGACCGAGGCCTCGATCGGAATCGCCGACAGCCGCTGGAGGCTCGCCATCTCGTGCGCGTCGAGATTGGTGGCGAACACCACCCAGCCGGTCAGCGTCGGCGCGAGCACGGGCGCGGCGATCGCATGCCGCGCGACGCCGCCCAGCTTGATCACGCCCGGTCATCTGCCCCGCGTCGAGCGCGCCCCACAGCCGCGCCGCTTCCTGCCGGAACTGGTCGTTGCCCACGCCGATGACCGATCCGTCCTCTCTCCACCACGAAGGCGATCGGCACGCCGAGCCGCTGGCGCAGGTTGACCAGCGCGGATTCGATCGTCCGCCGATCGCCCGTCGCCACCGCCGCGCGCGGAAGCCGAAGTCGCGCTGCGAGCAGCTCCTCGCCGCGCCGCCGAGCTGCGCGGTGCGCTGGTCCCACAGCCGATCGAACACGGTGCCGCTGGCGACCAGCTCGCTCTGCACCTGCCGCGTCGCGTTGCGCTCGACGATCGCGAACAACATCACCGACACGCACAGCATCGCCGCGCCGAACAGCCCGGCATAGAGCACGGTCAGCTTGGTGCGCAGGTGGCGAAACTGGGGCATGCGGAGCTGCATGGCGCCTTCAATAATGCGAGGATCCGGTCATCCGCGGCGGGCTGCGCAGCGCGACCGTGAAGCTTTCGCGCGCGCCGCCAGCGCCCAGAGCGATCTGCTTCGAGACGAAATTGCCCGGCGCGCCGCAGATAGGGGTGCCAGACGGTGATCAGCACGCCGCCCGCCGGAACGCCGCTCAGCACGACGTTGCCCGAGGCATCGGGTCTTCGCCGCCCAGGGCGTGTCGACCACGTCGATGAACGCGGTCATCTGGTCGTGGATGTTGCAAGCCGAGCGCGACCACCCCCGCCTTGTCGAAGCGGACCGAGCGGTTCTGCTCGCGGGCATAGAGCTTCAATTCGAAGCGCTTGGCCGGCGAGAAGGAATAGACGTGGTGGCGCACTGGATCGAGATTGGGGAAGGACACGTTCGAATTGAGCGGCACCACCAACACGAACGGATGGAACTGGATGTTCTTCTGATCGACCGTGTAGGTGCCGCCGGGCTGCACGGCGGGCGTTGGGCGGCCGACGAGGCTGATCGTCACCACCGCGTCGGCGATCGGCGCGCGTTGGCGCCGCGCACCGTCACGGTGACGCCGGCCGGCGACGGCGCAGCGCCCATCGCGGCCAGGGCAGCCAGGGCAATCAGCAAACGCATGGCCGCGATCCTAGCGGGTTGGCGTTAAGCAAGTCCTTCAAAGATGGATACGAGAGTTGCCAGTTGGAGCTGGTTGGCGGCCTGGCGCGGCGCCAGGCCCAGGTCGGCGCGCGCATCCCTGCGGCTGTCGACGTGGAGGAACTCGGCGAGCAGGCTGAAATGCGGCCCCAGCTCGCGCTCGCGCGGCGGCGGCCAACGCCCAGCCGTCCTCCGAATATTCCCCCGTCGAGCACGCTGCCACCGGCCGCGCGGTGCCGAACGCCTCGATCCGCGCCGAGACCGATCCGCGCGCGAAGCCGCGCGTCGCAAGCAGGAACGCCGATCGGAAGCGCGTGTCGACCCAGATCCGCGTCGGCATCGGAAAAGCCCATCTCGGTGCGCCCCGCCAGCGCTCTGCGCCTTGAGCTGGAGCTTGCCGAGCGAGACGATCGCGCCGAGATCGTCGAACCGCGTCCGCCAGCCCCATTGGTGCGACGGCGTCACCGCGGTCGGGTCGCCGCGATTGTCGTAGTGGAACGCCTGCAGCTCGAACGCCGCCCGAGGGGCGACCAGCCGAGCTTGGCGTACCAGCCGGGCCGGTGATCGATCTCGATCGCCGGCCGGGTCGCATCCCGCCTGCGCGAATTGCAGCAGCCCCGGGCGCGGCTGGCAGCGGCTGGAGCGAGAAGGCGGTCGCTTTCTCGTCGTGCAGCGCCCAGCCGCGGAACGCGAGCAGCGTCCCCGACGTATCGTTGAGCCCGAACCCGCGAGCGTGATCGCGATGCGCTGCGATCCGATCGGCGTGGGCGAAGGTCGCCTCGGCGCCGCGCGACCTTCACTTCCTCGCCGATCCACGAATTGATCGCCGCTCGGCTGTGATCGTGTCGGTCACCGCCCATTCAGGCCCCGAATGCTCGAGCGACACCGCCGGCCAGAACAGCCCGGCGCGCGCCGAGACCTTGGCGGGGCCGGGCAGCAGGGGCTTGAAGGTCACCACTGCCTCGGACAGATCGACCGCATTGCTCTGCCCGTGCTGCGCGGGTCGCGACGATTGTGCCCGACAGCGACCAGGTGAAGCGCGGCTGCCAGATCAGATCGAGCCTCGGCGAGCTGACGGGCGCAGGCGGAAGCCGCGATCCGCGCCGCCGTCGAACCGCGTCTTGCCGAGTCCGCCCTGGAGCCAGCTCGGCTCGCCGTCGGCGTCGACGATGCGGATATCGCCGGCGATCGAGATACGTGTCGGGCGAGAGAATGTCGGTCCCATCCTGCGCGCGCGCCGGCGCAAATCCCATAAACCGCGCTCGATGCGGCCAGGAGCAGGAGCCATTTCGGCCGAATACGCGGGCCAAGGCGATGCATCGCGGCAGAATGCACTGCGAATGGTTAATTCGCGGTTGGTCGGAAGATCAGGCCCGAAAATCCCGCACCCGGCACCGATTTCGCTGCCGGCGTCTTGGAGGCTGTGGTCGTGATGAATCGAGCGCGATCAGCAGGTTGAGCTCGGGATAATAGCCCGCGACGCATCCGTCGGGCAGGTCGAAAGGCTGTCACCGTCAGCCCGCCGACTCTCGCGCGCCACGCCGCGTCGCCGGCATCGCTGACGAGCGCGACGACCTGACCTTCGCTCAGCCCTGCGCGCGCGATCTTCTGCCGGGTTCATCAGCACCACGGTCGCGCGTCCCCTCGATCCCGCGCAGCCGGTCCGAATAGCCATAAACCGTCGTGTTGAACTGGTCGTTCGAACGCAGCGTTATCAGGCGATAGCGGCCCGCCTCATCAGGCGAATCCCTGTCGAGATTGAGCATCCCGGGCGCGTGTGAACTCGGCCTTGCCGCTATTCGGTCTTCCATACGCGCCCGCGCGCGGTATTGCCCTTGTAGAAGCCGCCGGGGGTTGAACAATCCGCGCGTTTGAAGTCCTTGAACTGCTCGGGATAGGTCGCCTCGATCGCGCCGCGGACCTTGCCGTAGTCGCCGGTCCATTGGTCCCACGGCACCTTCGGATTTGGCGGCAGCGTCGCCTTGGCGATCCCTGCGACGATCGACAGCTCGGAGCGCAGGTGCGGGCTCGCGGGCTCGGCGTTGCTGATCGATCCGTGGATGCAGCTCAGGCTGTCCTCCATCGTCACCACCTGTGGACCGCCCGCCTGAATGTCCTTCTCGCTGCGGCCGAGGCAGGGGAGGAGGTACGCCACGTCGCCGCAGAAGAGCTGGCCGCGGTTGAGCTTGGTCGCGATCTGGACAGTTGAGCCGCATCCGCGGCCAGGCATGCTCGATCATCCCCTGCTCGGGCACCGCGCGCAGGAAATTGCCGCCGAGCCCGATGAAGGCCTGCACCTTGCCGTCGAGGGATGCCATGGCACGCATCGACCGTGGTCATGCCGTGATCGCGCGCGCGGATCGAAGCCCATATTGCCTCGGCGAGCCGATCGAGCGGGACCAGATCGGGCTTCTCCGAAATCCCGACCGTGCGCTGCCCCTGCACGTTTCGAATAGCCCGCGCACCGGCGAAACCCCCGCGCGCCCTCCGCGTCCGATATTGCCCCGGGAGGCAGCATCAGGTTTGACGATGCTCGCGACATTCTCGAACCCGCCGACATGCTGCGTCAGCCCCCATGGCCCCAGATGCCGATCGCGCGCTCGGCGCCGATATAGACTTCAGCCGCAGTCTCGAGATCGGCGCGGGGACAGGCTGGATTCACGCTCTATTTCATCCCATCCCGTGGCGCGGACCTTGGCTTCGAATTGCTCGAACCCTTGGGTATGCTCGGCGATGAAACCGCGATCGATCGCGCCGCGATCGATCACATGCTTTGCAGAGGCCGAGGATCGCGGCGATGTCGCCGCCGGGGAGCTGCTCGGGATCGCCTTCGAGCCCGAAGGCAAGGAGATTCGCCTCTGGAACACCGGCGACACATGGAAGCTGTTCGATCTCGGCACCGAATCGCGCGAGCGCTACGGCTTCCCATACGTAAACGTCCACCGCAACGACCTGCACCAGATCCTGATCAAGGCGGTCGAGCAATTGTCGCCCGGCGCGATCCGCCTCGACCACCGTTTTCACCGAGGTGGAGCGCAACGACGATCGCGTGACGCTGGCGTTCGACGGCAAGCCCTCCGCCACGTTCGACGCCGTGATCGGCGCCGACGGCGTGCATTCGAAGATGCGCGAGCTACTGTTCGGATCGGGGCCGGCCAAGTTCACCGGGATCGTCGCGTGGCGCGGGGTGATCCCGATGGAGCTGCTGCCGCCGGAGCTGGTCAAGCCGGTCGGGGTCAACTGGATCGGCCCGGGCGGCCATGTGATCCATTACCCGATCCGCCGCGGCGAGCTGATGAACTTCACCAGCGTGGTCGAGCGCCGCGACTGGGACGATCGAATCCTGGTCGTCGCCGGGGACCAACCAGGAATATCACGACGATTATCCGGGCTGGCACCGCGAGGTCCACGCCTATATCGCCGCGATCCCGCAGCGTTCAAATGGGCGCTGATCGCGCGGCCGCCGATGCAGCAATGGGTGAAGGGGCGCGTCGCGCTGCTCGGCGACGCCTGCCATCCGTCGCTGCCGTTCCTCGCGCAGGGCGCGGTGATGGCGCTCGAGGACGCCTGCATCCTCGGGCGCGCGTTCGAGGAGTTCGATACCGTCGACGAGGCGCTCGCGCACTATCAGGCGGCGCGCATCCCGCGCACGACCCGCGCGGTCCAGGGCGCCTATGCCAACAACCGAGCGCTTCCACAATCCCGCGCTCGCCGATCCGCGTAACGCCCAGGCCTATGTCGACGAGCAATGGCGCCCGATCGCATCGTCGAGCGCTACGAATGGCTGTTCCGCTATGACGCGACCGGCGTGTCGCTCACCGCGCGGTGACCGCGATCTGACGATGCCCATGCCCGCCAACCCGAAGACCGAATGGACGCGCACGCCGTTGATCGTGTCGTTCGCCGACAATCCCAAGTTCACCGAGACCTATGGTTTCGCCGGCAATTCGGGCCATGTGAACCTCGAGGGCCAGCTGAATGCGCGATCCGCGCTCGACCTCGCGGACGGTCTATCTGTTCATGCACCCGACCTCCGTGCTCCACCTGCTGCCGATGCCGATGGCGCTGGCCGACGCGGGGCTCGACGTGCTGTGCGCCGCCAGCCGCTATCCACGCAACGATGCCGCGCTGATCCAGGAGAAGGTGGCGATCGATCTCGGCAAATGGATCGCGCACGCGCGCGAGCGGCTTGGCTATGAGAAGGTCGTGCTGCTCGGCTGGTCGGGCGGCGGATCGCTGTCGCTGTTCTACCAGGCGCAGGCGGAAAGCCCGAGCATCACCCACACCCCCGCCGGCGACCCGGTCGATCTCGTGGGGGCGGGGCTCCAGCCCGCCGATGGCGTGATCTTCATCGCCGCGCATCTCTCGCGCGCCGAGACGCTGACCGAATGGCTCGATCCGTCGGTGACGAACGAGCTCGACCCCGACGACCGTGACCTCGAATACGACATCTATTCGCCCGATTGCCCGAACCAGCCGCCCTATTCGCCGGGGTTCGTCGCGCGCTTCCGCGAGGCTCAGCGCACGCGCAACCGCAGGATCACCGCCTGGGCGGAGGCCCAGCTCGCCCGGCTCAAGGCGCTCGGCGGCGTCGAGCAGGAACGCGCCTTCGTCGTCCACCGCACGATGTGCGACGTGCGCTGGTTCGATCCGGCGGTCGATCCCTCGGATCGGCGGCCGGGCTGGAGCTACATGGGCGATCCGCGCGCAGTGAACGTCGGGCCCGTGGGCCTCGCGCGCTACACCACGCTGCGTTCGTGGCTCAGCCAGTGGAGCTACGACAAGTCGAATGCCAAGGGGCGCTCAACGCGGCGAAGATCCACGCGACGCCGGTCCTGCTCATCGAGAACACCGCTGACGAAGCCGTCCCCGCCACGCACAACCCCGCGATCTTCGCCGCGCTGGCGACGCCGGACAAGGAATATGTCCGCCTCGAGGGCGCGACTCATTACTATCTCGGACAGCCCGAGCTGCTCGCGCAATGCCTCGACGCGGTGATCGGCTGGAGCCGGCGGAAGGGATTGCTCGAGCCATGAACGGCGCGCTCTTGAGGATTGCCGTTGCCGCGGTCGCGCTGCTGGGCGTCGCGCAGATCGCCACTGCGCAGCGCGCGGCGGACGTCGACCAGGCGCGCCTGATCGCGGCGGATCGCGCGCCGGGCGAGTGGATGGCGCCCGGGCGCACCTACGACGAGCAGCGCTTCAGCCCCTTGAAGCAGATCGATGACGCCAACGTCGCCCGGCTCGGGCTCGCCTGGTACGCCGACCTGCCGGTGGATCGCGGCGTCGAGGCCTCGCCGCTGATGGTCGGCGGCGTGCTCTACAATGTCGAGCCGTGGAACGTCACCACCGCCTATGACGCTCGGACGGGCCGGCAGTTGTGGCGCTACGATCCAAGGTCGATCGCGACAGGGCCGCCTGGCCTGCTGCGACATCGACGCGCGCGGTCTGGCGGCGTGGAAGGGCCGGATCTACCTCGCCACGCTCGATGGGCGGCTGATCGCGCTCGATGCCAAAACGGGCAAGCCGGCGTGGAGCGTCGACACCTTCGAGCCGGTGTGGCCCTATACCAGCACCGGCGCGCCGCGCGTGTTCGACGGAAAGGTGCTGATCGGCAATGCCGGCGCCGAGGGTGCGGCGCGCGGCTATGTCACCGCTTATGACGCTGCGACCGGCAAGCAGCTCTGGCGCTTCTACACCGTGCCCGGCGACCCTTCGAAGCCCCAGCCCAACAAGGCGCTCGAATGGGCGGCGAAGACCTGGTCGGGCGAATGGTGGAAGACCGGCGGCGGCGGCACCGTCTGGGATTCGATCGTCCTACGATCCGGTGCTCAAGCTGGTCTACATCGGCACCGGCAACGGCGGGGCCCTGGGGTGCAGGCCTATCGCAGCCCCGGCGGCGGCGACAATCTGTTCCTCACCTCGATCGTCGCGCTCAGGGCCGATACCGGCGACTATGTCTGGCACTATCAGGAGGTGCCTGGCGACGAATGGGACTATACCGCCACCCAGTCGATGATCCTCGCCGACCTCACGATCGGCGGCAAGCTCCGCAAGGTGCTGATGCAGGCGCCGAAGGACGGCTTCTTCTACGTGCTCGATCGCGCGACGGGCGAGCTGATCTCCGCGGAGCCGTTCGTGCCGGTGAGCTGGACCAAGGGCATCGACCCCAAAACCGGGCGCGCGACCGTGAACCCGGAGGTGCGCTATGGCGCCGCGCCGGTGATCATGACGCCGGGGCCCGGCGGCGGGCACAATTGGAACCCGATGGCCTATAGCCCGGTGACGGGCCTCGCCTATTTTCCAGTGACCGAGATGTACATGGCCTATTCGGCCGATCCGAACTTCAAGCAGACGCCGGGCACCATGGGCCAGCTCGGCATCTCGACCACCGGCTACGAGCTGACGCGCCAGGCCGCCGCCGATTATGCGGCGAAGCACAACAAGGCCTGGCTGACCGCCTGGGACCCGGTGGCGCAGAAGGAGCGCTGGCGCGTGCCCTATCCGGTGCGCGGCAGCGGCGGGCTGCTCGCGACCGCGGGCAATCTGGTGTTCGAGGGCACGAGCAACGGCACCTTCGCCGCCTATCGCGCCGATACCGGCGAGAAACTGTGGGAAATGCCGGTCCAGCAGGTCGCGATCGCCGCGCCGATCACCTACCGCATCGGCGGCGAGCAATATATCGCGGTCAACGCGGGATGGGGCGGGGGGGCTCGCGCATTCGAGCTCGGTCAAGTCGCTCGGCTTTCCCGTCTCGGGCCCGCGGCTGCTGGTGTTCAAGCTTGGCGGCACGGGTCAAGCTTCCCGAACTCGCGGCGCCGGTGCCCGAGCTCGTCCGGCCGGTGGAGACCGATGCCAGCGCCGAGATCATCGCGCGCGGCGAACAACTCTACGCCCAGAATTGCGCCGCCTGCCACGGCGAGCAGGCGCGCGGCGGCGTCAAGGATCTCCGGCGCATGTCCCCGGCGACGCATGCGGAGTTCCTCGACATCGTGATCGGCGGCAAGCGGCGCGAAAAGGGGGATGGCGAGCTTCGCCGACGTGCTTTCGCAGGACGATGCGGCGGCCATCACGCCTATCTGATCCGACGCGCCAATCAGGACTGGACGGCATCTCGAAGGGCGAGTAGGCGCGCCGCATCTCGCCGCCGATCGGGCAACTCAGCCCGAAACCGCGCTAGGGCAGGAGCTCGGCGACCCTCGACGGCGCGCCGCTCGCGCGCGCTGATCTCGGCGGCGGTGCCGATCAGCACCGCCAGCAGGCCGTCGCGCGCGGTCACCTCGACCGGCCCCTCGCCGCGCACCGCGCGCGCGAAGGCCTGGTGCTGGTGAAAGGTCGCGCCGTGATGCGAGCCCGCCCGCAGCGCCGCGTCGTCCACCGCCACCTGCTCGCGCGCGACCTGCTTGGGCGCGCGCAGCGGCACCCGCGGCGAGAACACCAGCTCGCCCGGCGGCACCAGCACGTCGAGCCGCGCCTCGTCGCCGGTCGCGGAGATCTCCTCCTGGTGTTCGGCGCCTTCGGCGAACATGCACAGGTCGAGCATCGCGCGGGTGCCGTCGGGCGTCGAGCCCTCGGTCGCGACGGTGCTTGACGGCGTGGTGCTCGCGCGCCCGGGCCAGTCGACGCTCGACCTGGTCGACATCGACCGCGTCGAGATCCTGCGCGGGCCGCAGGGCACCTTGTTCGGCAAGAACGCTTCGGCCGGCGTCATCAACATCGTCTCGAAGGACCCGGCGCCGACGCTCGGCGTCAATGCCCAGCTCGGCTATTACGAGGGCAACGAATATCGTGTCCGGCTCGGCGCCTCGGGGCCGATCGCCAAGGATCTCTTCTTCTCGCTGACCGGGCTGATCGGCGGCTATGACGGCAACGTCACCAACGTCATCACCGGCGACAAGGTCAACGGCTACAAGCGCCGCGGCGTGCGCGGCAAGCTGGTGTACGAGCCCGCCGCGAACGTGAAGCTGACGCTCGCCGGCGATTATGCCTATACCTTCGAGAACGTGCCCACCGGCGTGTTCGTCTCCACGTCGCGGGTCGCCTTCCCCAGCGGCGCGGTGACCCCCAACGCAGACCTTGCGGCGATCCTCGCGGCCGACGGCATCGTGCCGGGCGCGGACAACACCCGCGTCCACCCCACCTTCGATTCCGAGGTGCGCGACAAGAATTACGGCGGCGCGTTCACCGCCGAGATCGGGCTCGGCGACTATACGCTGACCTCGATCACCGCCTATCGCGAATGGAAGAACCGCCAGCACCAGGATTGGGATTCGACCGGGACGCTCACCGCCGCGACCGCCGCCGGCGCGGATCTGGGCACGGTCGATTCCAACCAATTCTCGCAGGAGCTGCGGCTGGCGTCGCCCAGGGGCGGGTTCATCGACTATGTCGTCGGCCTCTATTATTTCCGCACGGTCGACAACGAGCGCTACCAACGCGACGTGACGCGCCTTGTCGGCGGCGCGCCGGTGCCGGACCGCGGCGTCGCGACCTATCGGACCGACCTCAACAATTATTCGGCGTTCGGCGAGGCCAACCTCAACTTCACGCCGCGGTTCCGCGCGATCGTCGGCGCGCGGCTGATCCATGACGACCTCGAATACAGCCACGCCCGCGTCGCGACGACGACTGCCGGCGTGGCGGGCATCCGCCCCAATTTCGCCAGCACGGGCAGCACCGGCAATACCGACTACAGCCTTCGCCTCGGCCTGCAATATGACGTGAGCGACCGGCTCAACGCCTATGCGACCTATTCGCGCGGCTACAAGGGCCCGGCCTACAACGTCTTCTTCAACATGCAGGCGTTCGACGTGAACCCGCTCGCGCCCGAGACCTCGGACAGCTATGAGGCCGGGCTCAAGGGCGGATCCGGCAACGGCCTGGCGACCTACAGCCTCGCCGCTTTCCTGACCAAGTTCCACGGCTTCCAGGCCAATTTCCAGGACACCTATCTCGGCAGCCTGGTCACGCGCCTGATCAACGCGGGCGACGTCTCGACGCGCGGCGTCGAAGGCGACGTCACGTTGCGGCCGGTGCACGGCCTCAGCCTGAGCGGCAGCTTCGCCTATGACGACGCGCACATCGACAGCTTCCTGTGCCCGGCCTCGGCCGGCGGCGGCTGCGCCAACGTCAACGGCCAGCCCTTGCCCTTCGCGCCCAAGTGGAAGTTCCACGTCGACGGGAGCTACCGGATCCCCGTCTCCGACACGCTCGGGGTCGAGCTCCAGACCGATTACAGCTGGAAGGACAGGACCCAATATTCGATCACCGAGACGCCCGACACGATCCAGCCGGCCTATGGCATCTGGAACGCGTCGATCGCGCTGGCGAGCGGCGACCGCTGGGAGCTGCGCGGGCTCGTCAAGACATCGCCAACCAGCATTATTCGCCGTTCATCGCCTATGGCGCGGTCGCCGGCGTGGGTCGCTTCGTCCCGCGCGACAACGACCGTTACTTCGGCGTCAACGCCAACATCAACTTCTAGGAGGCGCGGGGTGCGAGCAGCGTTTGCCGCTCGCGCCCCGCGTTGAGGAATCGATGAACATACAGGCCATCCAATACCTGACGGGCGCGTGACCGCGGATCTGCTCTCGGCACCCTTCGCGGCGGAGATCGCGGATGCGGTCTCCGCGCTCAACGCGGCGCGCTCGGCCTGGCGGCGGCGCCCGGCCGAGCGCCCCGGCGTCGCGAGTTTCCCGGCGCCGGCCGAGGTGGCCAAAGCGATCGAGCATCTCGCCGCCGCGCTCTACCCGATGCGGCTCGGCGGGTTTCGCGGCGGCGCGGCGCGCGAGGATGATTTCGTCGCCGAGCGGCTGGCCGGCGGGCTGACGATCCTGCGCGAGCAGATCGCGCTCGAGCTCGACTATTGGCAGGCGCATTGCCGCGACGCCTTCGACCCCGGCCATGCCGATACGATCGTCCGCCATTTCGCGGTGACGCTGGCCGAGGCGCGCGCGCTGATCGACAGCGATCTCGAGGCGGGATTCGTCGGCGATCCAGCCGCGCGCAGCATCGACGAGATATTGATCTCCTACCCCGGCGCGCTCGCGATCCTGCACCATCGCATCGCGCATCCGCTGTTCGAGCTCGGCGCGGTGATCGTTGCGCGGATCGTCTCGGAGCTGGCCAACGCCCGCACGGGGATCGACATCCATCCGGGCGCGACGATCGGCCCGAGCTTCTTCATCGATCACGGCACCGGCGTGGTGATCGGCGAGGACCGCGATCATCGGCGCCAACGTCCGCCTCTACCAGCACGTCACGCTCGGCGCGCGCAGCCCGCTCGGGCTCAGCCGGGTCACGCCGCGGGATCGCTTCGCGCGGCATCCGATCGTCGAGGACGATGTCGTGATCTATGCAGGCGCCACCATCCTCGGCCGCGTGACGATCGGACAAGGCAGCACGATCGGCGGCAACGTCTGGCTGCTCGAGGACGTGCCCGCGGGCAGCGTGCTGGTCCAGCCAGAGGCGATCCGGCTGAGCGAGGCCCAGGCATCCGGGCTGTCGGCGCGGCTCGCCGGGCATGCGCTGTGACGCTGCCGTTCGTCCCCCGCGCGCCGACGGCGACCAAGCCGGTGATCGGCGTGCTGTGCTGCAACGAGGTTTCGGAGCGCCCGATCCAGGCGGTGGCGAGCCGGTTCATCGATCCGCTCAGCCGCATCTCGGGCGCGACCGTGCTGCTGTGCCCGCGCTCGCCGACGTGCTCGACGCGCCCGCGCTGGTCCGGCGGCTCGACGGGCTGCTGCTCACCGGTTCGCGGTCGCATGTCGCCGCGGCCCGCTACGGCGCCGATGCCGGCGACGAAGCGCGCCTCGACGAGCAGCGCGACCTGGTCGCGCTCGCGCTGGCCGAGCACATGATCGAGGCGGCAAGCCCGTGTTCGGCATCTGCCGCGGGCTGCAGGAGCTGAACGTGCTGTTCGGCGGCACGCTCGAGCGTTCGCTTGCCCATGGCCATCATCGCGGCGAGGAAGAGCATAGCTTCGCCGAGCTGTTCGACTACAACCACGACGTGACGCTGACCGAAGGCGGCGTGCTGGCGGGCGCGACCGGCGCGCGGCGGCTGACGGTCAATTCGGTGCACCTCCAGGGGATCGACCGGCTCGGCGCGGGACTCGCGGTCGAGGCGGTGTCCATCGGGGACGGATTGGTCGAGGCGGTATCGGCGCGGCCGTGCGGTGCGGAGGGTGCTGGCCGTCCAGTGGCATCCGGAATGGGACGTCGCCGGCCGGCCCGAGAGCCAGGCGTTCTTCCACCTGATCGGCGCGCGCTGCGCGCGATCGAGGCTTAGAAGATCAGCTTGCCGCCGACGATCGCGAGCGTGCCCGCGAGGATCGGCCGCAGGATGCGCTCGGGGACGCGGCTCGAGAGCAGGCTGCCGATGACGATGCCGGGGATCGAGCCGACCAGCAGCGACGCCAGCAGCCCGAAATCCACCGATCCCATCGCCCAATGGCCGAGACCGGCGACCAGCGTCAGCGGGACGGCGTGGGCGATGTCCGATCCGACGAGGCGGTTGATCGGCAGCGTGGGATAGAGGACCAGCAGCACCGTCATCCCGATCGCGCCCGCGCCGACCGACGACAGCGAGACGAGCACGCCCAGCACCGCCCCCAGCGCCACCGTCGATCGGGCGATGCGCTCGGGGGTCAGCCGATCCACCGCCCGCTCGAAATGGACGAGGATCTGGCGGCGGAACACCATCGAGATCGCGGTGGCGATCAGCGCCAGACCCAGCGCGACGGTGATGACATGTTCGGTGCCGTCGAACTTCTTGCCGGCATAGGCCAGCACCAGCAGCGTCAGCGCGGTGGCGGGGATGCTGCCGGTAGCCAGCCGGCGCACGACCTTCCAGTCGACGGTCCCGCTGAAGCCGTGGACCGCCGTCCCCGCGGTCTTGGTGATCGAGGCGTAGAGCAGGTCGGTGCCGACCGCGGTGACCGGGTGGAAGCCGAACGCGAGGATCAGCAGCGGCGTCATCAGCGATCCGCCGCCGACGCCGGTGAAGCCGACCAGGATGCCGACGAACACGCCGGCGAGCGAATAGAGCGGATTGATCATCGTCAGCGTGCGACCAGGTCGCCCGAGACGGTGACGCGCTCGAGCACGCGGTCCGCCGGCCAATAGTCGCCGACCGCGTAATGCTGCGTCGAGCGATTGTCCCAGATGCCGATCGCATGGGGCGTCCAGCGGAAGCGCACCTGATATTCGGGCACCTTGATCCGATCGAACAGCAGCTTGAGCAGCGTGCCGCTCTCCTCCTCGGAAATGCCGAGGATGTGCGTCGTGAAGGTGTGGTTGACGTAGAGGATCTTCTCGCGCGTCTCCGGGTGCGTGCGCACTACCGGATGGCGGACCGCGGGGGAAATCGCGCGCGAGCTGCGCTTTCTTCTCCTCGCTCACCCGCCCCGCCGAAGCTGCGGACGATGTCATGCTCGGCGTCGAGATCGGCGATGCGTTCCTTCACGCCGTCGGGCAGCCCCGCATAGGCCGCCGCGGCGTCCGCCCAGATCGTGTCGCCGCCGAGCGCGGGCATCAGCCGCATCCGGAGGATCGACGCGATCGACGGCCGCTGGCGGAAGGTCACGTCGGTGTGCCACTTGTTGAAGGCCTTGAACGGCTCCACCGTCTCGGGCGTCAGCGCCACACCCTCGACGCCGCGGATGATCAGCACCTCGGGCCAGCCCTCGACGCTCGGGATCACCGGATGCCCCTCGAGCTCGCCGAACAGCCGCCCGAGCCGGACATGACTTTCGTAGCTGATGTCCTGGTCGCGGAAGAAGATGACCTTGTGCGCCAGCCAGGCGTCGCGGACGATCTCGGCTTCGCCGTCGCTTAGCGGCCGATCGAGGTCGATACCGTTGATCTCGGCGCCGATCGTCGGCGTCGACGGCGCGATTTCGGATGCCGCGCCGCCGGGCACGTTCGATCAGGTCGGTATCGGCGGCGAGCGCGGTGGCCATGGGCCTCATCCTTCTCCCATGGCCGGACCGCGATCTTGCGTCACAGCGCGGCGACGACGCAACCGGACCGTTGATTGGCCAGGCCCAAGCTGGGCTTGGGACGCGGCGCCTTGATCGAGCCTGCCAGGCGTTCGATCAGCCCGGTGCCGATCTGGAGCGCGCGGGCGCCGAGCCCGTCCTCCTCGCGATCGAACCCGTCGAACCCGATGAAGTCGCTTCCCCATGCTCGCGCCAGCGTGGTCGCGCGCCGGTCGCGCTCGCCGTCGCCGACGACGATCGAGGGAAACGGCAGCCGGATCTTCGGGCCGGCATAGTCACGCGCCCCCTGCGACGAGGCCGACACGCCGGCGCCGAGCGGCCGGGACCAGCAACGCGCCCGCGACCCGCTCGAAATAGGGCGCGGGCGAGAGCCGCGCCCACCAGGTGAGCGCGAAGCAGCTCACCCCATAGGCGACGATGATGACGGGCCGCTCGGCGCGGCGCACCGCCTCGTCGAGCCGGGTAGCCCAGAGGTTGCGGCGCGAGGCGCGTCGCGGACCCACGTCGACATGCGCATGGACCGCGATCGAGCCGGCCCATTCGCGCGCCCAGGAAGGCGGCGGATCTCCGCCGTCGGAAAGCGTCAGGATATTGAGAAGGTCATGTTCGGCAGGGCAAAGGACGGCATCGCATATCTCCCGCAAGGAGAAGGTGTGTCGACTCGCGCTCCAGGGTGACGCCAGCAGGCACATCCCCCGCGCATCAGGCTATTCCTATTCAACTGATATGCAATTGGCACTGCGCCGAAACGACGTGTGGATGCGCCCGTTGGCGGTCCGGCATTCGCGCCGGACCGACGATCGCCCGATTCGCGACTATTCGGCCTTCGCCGCTTCGGCGGCGCGGAGGACGCGAAGGAAATTGCCGCCCCAGATCGCCGCGATCTGCGCCTCGCTATAGCCGCGCCTGACCAGCTCGCGGGTGACGTTGGGCGCGTCCGCCTCGCTGTCGAAGCCGATCACGCCCGAGCCGTGATTGAAGTCGGTGCCGATGCCGACGTGCTGCCAGCCGATCCGCTTGGAGATGTAATCGATATGGTCGACGAACTCGGCGAGCGTGCCGCGCGTCTGCGCCGCGCTTACCTCGTCGAGGAATGCGTCCTCCCGCTCCGGCGCCAGCGCGGTGAGGCCGTCGGTCGGTGCCTTGAACGTCTCCGGCAGGCCGTAGCGCGCGCGGATCCCCGCGATCTTGCGCAGGCTGTCAGCATCCTGCCTGTGGACATAGGCCGAGAAGGGCGTGACCTGGACCACGCCGCCGTTTGCCTTGATCGCGTCGAGCTCGGCGTCTGAAAGGTTGCGGGTGTTGTCGATCAGCGCGCGGGCGCTCGAATGCGTCGCGACCACCGGCGCGCGGCTGAGTTGCAGCGTCTGCAGCAGCGCGGGCGTCGAGAGCTGCGACACGTCGATCAGCACGCCGAGATCGTTGAGCCGCTTCACGCCCTGGCGGCCGAGTGGGGAAAGGCCGCCGTTGACGCTCTCGGGCTCGTTCCAGGGCCGCGACGAATCGGCGAAAGCATTGTGCCCGGCATGGTTGAACGCGAACAGCGCGCACCCCCCGCCTGATAGAAGGCGTCGAGCTGCGACAGATCGCTGCCGATCGAGCGCGTGTTCTGGAAGCCGATGATCACCGCCACCTTGCCCTCGCGGTGCAGCCGCTCGACGTCGTCGGCGGCAAGCGCGAGCCCGACACGATCGGGGTTGCTTGCGGCGAAGGCCTTGATCCAGGCAAGCTTCGCATCGGCCTCCTGGCGCGCCGCCGCCGTGCCCGCGGCGTCGCGCGGACCGGGGCCGACCGCCACCGCGAGCACCACCGCATCGACGCCGCCGCGGTCAGATGTGCGAGGTCGACGCGAGATCCGCCGTCGGGCAGGAAATAGCGCCTGGGAGTCGAGGGAAGCAGCACGTCGGCATGGCTGTCGAGCGTCAGCACGCGGGCGTGGATCGCGGCGGGCCGGGGTCGTCGCCGGCCGGTTGCGCGCCCGCCGGGCGGCGAGCAGCAGTCCGGCCAGGATCGTCAGTTTTTTCAGCGAACGGCTCATCACGCTTGCTCCTTCAATGGCCTCTGGTGAACGCCAGCGCGGATGTCGTGTCGCGCCATTCGCCGGATCCGCCGGCGGGCCGGATCACGGGCTCGGGCGCCTCGACCACGCTGTCCGGCGGCACGTCACGCCGCAGCCAGACATTGCCGGCGATGCGCGAGCGCGCCCCGATCGTGACCGGCCCGAGCACGACCGCGCCCGCAAAGATCACGACATCGTCCTCGATTGCGGGATGGCGCCGCGCCGCATCCCTGCCTTGGGCACGCGCCGCCCCGGCCGGAGCCGGTTCGCCCCCCAGCGTCACGCCTTGGTAGAGCCGCACGCGGTCGCCGATCATGGCGGTCTCGCCGATCACGATTCCGGTGCCATGATCGATGAAGAAGCTCCGCCCGATCCGTGCGCCGGGATGGATGTCGATGCCGGTCTCGGCATGCGCGACCTCGGCGATCACGCGCGCCACCAGCGGCGCGCCGAGCTGGTGGAGGCGGTGGGCCAGCCGGTGATGGATGATCGCCGCGAGCGACGGATAGGACAGCAGCACCTCGTCGACGCTGCGCGCGGCGGGATCGTTGGCATAGCCCGCCTCGACGTCCGCATCGAGCAGGCGCCGGATGCCGGGCAGGCTCGCAGCGAACGCACCGACGATGCGCTCGGCCTCCCGCCCTTCCTCGATGCTGCCGATCCCCGCACGGGCGATCCGCAGCTCGAGGCCGATCTGCGCGCCGAGCTGCGACAAGATCGATTCGAGCGTCGCCTCGACCCATGCATTCTCGTTGCCCGTGGTGAGCTCGGGCGGCCCCAGGCGTAGCGGGAAGAGCGCGGCGCCGAGCTCGCGCAGGATCCTTGCCAGTGCGCGGCGGGACGGAAACTGGATCCCGCGCTCGGCGTGGCGGGCGTGGCCGGCGCGCCAGTCGAGCCGCGCCTGCTGCAGCCCGTCGACGACGATTCCCAGCTCGCGCGGGAAATCGATCGCCGGCTCGGCAAGCGGCGCGTTCACCAGCTCAGCCCGGCGCGAACGTAGAGGTAGCGCCCGCCGAAACCGAACGGCGAGTAATAAGGGAAGCCCACCACGCCGGTGGTGTCGAGAGCCGCGGCCGTCTTGTCGGGATAGATGTCGAACAGATTGTTCACGCCGAGCGCGAACTGGCCGCCCTTCACCGGCTGGTAGCGCAGCTCGAGATCGGTGATGACGTGGCTGCCGGTATTGATGTCGGCCGATCCGTTCGCCGCCGTGCCGGGCTGGTTGACGTTCCCGTAATAGGCTGCGCGCGCGGTGAGGCCGATGTCTCCCACCGACCAGTCGATCGTGCCGGTGACCTTTTCGCCGGGGGTTCCCTCCTCGATCGTCAGGATGCGGCTGCGCGCGAACAGCACCGGCGCGGGGTTGATCGTCGCGGTCGAGGTCGGCACGCGGGTCACGAGCGACTGGTTGACGTTGCCGGCGACCGTGAAGTCGAAATTGCCGGCGTCGGCGGTCTTCAGCCGATAATGCGCGACCGCGTCGATCCCGCGCACGCGCGATCTGAGGCCATTGATGAAGAAGCGCGCCGAGGGCACGTTGAACGGCGCCAGGATCGCCGCGACCTGCGGGCTGAACGACGACTGGATGTTCTCCGACAGCGCGAGCTGATCGCGCAGCCGGATCTGATAGGCGTCGATCGTGAGGTCGAGCCCGCCCGCGCGGATCACCGTGCCGGCCGAAAGATTGGTCGATTTCTCGGGCTCGAGCGGGCGCCCGCCGAGCGCCGTCGCGACCGGGCTGGTCGCAGGGAAGGTGCCGGTCAGCACCGGCGAGCCGTTCTGGATCACCGAGGCGACCGAGGTGAAATATTGCTGCTGGAGGCTCGGCGCGCGAAAGCCGGTGGACGCGGTGCCGCGCAGCGCGAACCACGGCGCGATGTCGTAGCGCAACGAGACCTTGCCGTTCGCGGTGTCGCCGAAGTCGGTGTAATGCTCGGCCCGGCCCGCGAGGCCGACCAGGAACTTGTCGGTGACCTGCGCCTCGATATCGACATAGCCCGAGATGTTCTTGCGCCCGCGCTCGATCGCGTTGAGCGGCGAGAAGCCGCCGAATCCCTGCGCGCCCGGTGCCTGCCCGGCGATCGCGCCGCTCGGCGGATAATCGTAGGAGGCGCGCTCGCCCGGGGTGATCTTGAACCCCTCGCGCCGCCCCTCGACGCCGAACGCGACGTCGAGCGACTGGAACACGTCGAACCGACGCGTCACGTCGAGCCCCGCGACCCATTGGTCGTAGATCAGCGCGCCGTCCTCGAAGTCTGTCGGCGAGGCATTGCCATAGGCATAGTTCGCCGAATGAAGCGTGCGATAGTCGATCTTGTTGCGGCCATAGGCGAGGCTGAGATCGACCGACCAGCCGGCGAGATCGCCCTTCAGCCCCAGCGCCGAATTGACGTTGGTCGACTTGGTGTTGATGACCGGCAGGAAGCCGTTGGGGTAGATGCCCGCCACCGCGCCGGCGGCACTCGGCAGGCGCGGGAAGGCGGCGCTGCGGCTGTCGCGGCTCTGGTAGCCGGCCCAGCCGTAGAGCTTCCAGTCGGCGGCGATGCTCGTGCCCGCGTTGACATAGCCGGTATATTGCTCGACCTCGGGGTCGCCGAAGCGGCCGGTGATCGCGTTGGGCGTGACGCGCGGATCGAAATCGGCGCGGTTGGTCGGCTGGCGCTTCAGATATTCGCCCGAGATGGTGACATAGCCGTCCTGGCCGAAGCCGAGCCCTTGCCATGCCGATGCGGTCACCGCATGCTCGCCGGTGGTGTGCCGGCTGCCGCGCGCGGTGTCGATGTCGGTGTCGTAGAAGCCGTAGGTGGCGCTCGCGCCGCCGCCCGAGCGCGCCTCGCGCAGGCGGACGTTGACCACGCCGGCGATCGCGTCCGAGCCATATTGCGCCGAGGCGCCGTCGCGCAGCACCTCGATCCGGTCGAGCGCCACGGTGGGAATGGTGTTGAGGTCGACCGCCGCCGAGCCGCGACCGACCGAGCCGTTGATGTTGAGCAGCGCCGAGCTGTTCGCGCGGATGCCGTTGACCAGCACCAGCGTCTGGTCGGGCGAGAGCCCGCGTAGCGTCGCGGGGCGGATTGCATCGGTGCCGTCGACCGCCGACGGGCGCGGAAAGTCGATCGAGGGGCGCGACCGCGGCGAGCGCCGAGGCGAGCTCGGTCGTGCCTTGCCGGCGCAGCGCTTCGCCACCCAGCACGTCGACCGGCGAGGCGGTGTCGAGCCGCGAACGGCCGGGTGCGCGCGTGCCGGTGACGACGATCTCGTCGCCCGTCTCGGCGGGCTGTTCGGTTGCGCCCGCATCCTGCGGCGGCGCTTCCTGGGCAAGCGCCGCGCGTCCGCCGAGGAGCGCGAGGCTCGATGCGGCGATCAGAAGAGAAACGCGAAAATACTTCATATCCAGCCCTTTTTTCGTTTTTTGGCCGGTAGACGTATAATCCTCTATTTTGATAGGAATTGAAGTCAAGAAAAGATATGCCGGGGCCAAATCCGACTTGCGTCCCGTCGTCGATCGGCGTGGATGAACACGGTATCGGCAGCCATCGCGCTGGTGCGCGAAAGGAGTTTGGAATGCGGTTGACGTCGGTCTGGCTGGCGCTGGGGATCGTGATCGGGGTGGGGGGCTGCCAGCGAACCGCGCCGCAGCCCGACGCCCGGCAGGCGCACGAGATCGCCTGGCGCGAAGGCGATGTCGAGGATGCGCTCGCCGAGGCGAAGGAGAGCGGCAAGCCGGTGATGCTCTATTGGGGCGCGAAATGGTGCCCGCCGTGCAACCAGCTCAAGTCGACGCTGTTCAAGGACGCCGCCTTCGTCGAGCGGACGCGCGAGTTCGTGCCCGTCTATCTCGACGGCGATTCGGCAGGCGCGCAGCGCTGGGGCGAGCGCTTCGGCATCAGCGGCTATCCCACGGTGATCGTGCTGCGCGCCGACGGATCCGAGATCACGCGGCTGTCGAGCGGCGCGACCGCGGCGCGGCTCGCCGATGTGCTGCGCGTCGCCGCCGGGCGCACGACCTCGATCGAGACGCTGCTCGACACCGCCGCGCAGAATCCTGCGGCGCTGTCCCGCGACGATTGGCAGTTGCTCGCCGATTTCGACTGGCAGAACGACCCCAGGCATTTCAGCGATCATGCCCGCGCCGCCGCGTTGCTCGAAAGGCTGGCAGGCGCGGCGCCGGATGGACCGCTCAAGCGCCGCTTCGCCCTGCTCGCGCTGGCGGTCGGCGCCGAGAAGGGACCCGGCGGCCGCTATGCCCTGAGCCCTGCGCAGCAGGCGCGGATCCTGGAAATCGTGCCGGCGGTCCTCGCCAGCCCGGACGAAGTGACGGCCGACCGTCAGGAACTGAGCTACGGGATTCCGCCGCTGGTCGCCGCATTGCCCGATGCCGGCCGGCGCGCCGCGCTCGGTGCGGCGCTGGTGGCGGCATTGGACCGGGTCTATGCGGACGCCACGCTGCCGATCCCCGATCGCCTGGCGACCGTCGGTGCCGATATCGCTCTTGCCAAGGCGGCGGGCGGCCCGGTTTCGCCCGCCGTGCTCGCCAAGGTGCGCGCGCGCGCCGCCTGGGCCGACGGCACCGCCAAGGACGCGATGGTTCGCCAGTCGGTGATCTCGAACGCGGCCGACCTGCTCCACGATGCGGGCGACGATGCCGCCGCGAGACGGTTGCTCGAAGCCGAACTCAAGCGCTCGGCCTCGCCCTATTACTACATGCTCGATCTGGCGAGCATCGCCGAGGACGCCAACGACGGCCCGACCGCGATCGCCTGGGCGCGCAAGGCCTTCGAGACCGCGCAGGGGCCCGCGACCCGGGTGCAATGGGGGATCGAATATTCGAAGACCGTGCTGCGCCAGGCTCCCGACGACAAGGCGGCGGTGGAGGCGAGCGCGGCGGCGGTGATCGACGAGCTCGGCAAGAACCCCGGCAGCTATTTCCAGCGAACCCGCGTCAAGGTGGCCGCGTGGGGCGACCTGCTCCGCAAATGGAGCGACACGCATGGCGGAAGCGCGCTGCTCGGCCGGCTCGACGCGCGAATGGCGGGCGTCTGCGCGAAGCAGGGCCAGGAACAAGCCGACTGCCGGAAATGGACCCAGGCGGCGTGACGCGTCCGCCGCCCCGGGCTGCGGCGCGGGGCCACCGCCGGATCGCTCAGCGCAGCAGCACTGTGACGGTGGTCGACAGCCCCGGCCGCAGGCGCGCCAGCGCCGACTGAGCCGGATCGAGCGCGATCCGGACGGGTACGCGCTGGACGATCTTGGTGAAATTGCCCGATCCGGGCTCGAACGGGAGCAGCGTGAACTCGGATCCCGATCCGGGCGCGAAGCTTTCGACGTGGCCCGCCAGAGGCTGGCCGCCGAGCGCGTCGACATGGATCTTGGCCGGCTGGCCGACGAGCATCCGCCCGGTCTGGGTCTCCTTGAAGTTGGCGATCACATAGAGCTGGCGGCCCGGGACCAGCGTCAGCAATCGCGACCCCGATTGCACGAAGGCGCCTGCCTGCGCCCGGCGATCGCCGACGATTCCGTCCACCGCCGCGCGCACCAGCGTGTAGCCCTGATCCTGCTCGGCCAGCTGCAACGCCGCCCGCGCCCGATCCGCGCCGGCCCGCGCGCGCTCCAGATCGGCGAGCAGGCCGCCGCGCTGGACCAGGCTGACCAGGGCCTTGTCGCGCGACACGGTCATGCTCGCATTGCTCTGCTGCGCCTTGGCACGGGCATCGAGCGCGACCGCGCGGATGCGCTCGGCGTCGCGGCGCGTGGCGAAGCCGCGGTCGAGCAGCGCCTGGTAGCGCGTGTCGTCGGCCTCGGCGCGCTTGAGCTCGGCCTGGGCGGATGCGATCGACGTCCGCGTGACCGCCACGTCGGCATCGGCCAGCTCCGTCTCGGCCGCGTGCGACCTGATCGCGGCGAGCGCGGCGGCGACCGCGGCATCGGCATCGCGCACCGCCGCCCGGGCCGCCGCGAGCTTCGCCGCATATTCGCGATCGTCGATCCTGACGAGCGGATCGCCCGCCTTGACCTGCTGATTGTCCTTGACGAGCACCTCGGAGATCTGGCCGTCGATCCTGGCCGAAACCACTGTGCTGTCGGCGCGCAGATAGGCGTTGTCGGTGGTCTCGCTGGTCGCGGGGCTGGTGATCCACGCGGCTCCGCCCGCGGCGATCGCGACGGCGACACCGCCGGCAACGAGGGCGCGGGGCAGGCGGCGGCGAGCCGGGGCTTCCGCCTCGATTTCGGCATGCGCGTTCATTGGCTCGTCACCAGCAGGGTCGAGGTGGCGGATGCGAGCAGCCGGCCCCTGGCATCGCTGAGCCTCGCTTCGGCGAAGGCGACCCGACGGCCGATCGAAAGCAGCGACCCGACCGCGCGCACCGGACCGGTCCGGTCGGTCATCGCCCGGTGATAGGCGACCTTGAGCTCGAGGGTGGTGTAGCTCTGTCCTTCCGACAGCGCGGTATGGGTGGCGACCCCGCAAGCCGAATCGAGCAGCGTGGCCGCATAGCCGCCATGGACGGTCCCGAGCGGGTTGTAGGAGCGCCGGTCGGGCGTCCCTTCGAAGACCGCATGGCCCCTGGCGGCCTCGACGAGCGAGATGCCGAGCGTCTCGCCGATCGGCGGCTGCTTGCCCGCGGCGAGCAGCTCCTGGATCTGCTCCAGCCCGTTCACCGCGAAGGCTCCAGCCCGAAGCGGTTGCGGATCGCCGTCCGCGAACGTTCCAGGATCAGGTCCGACTGGTCAGGGTCGGCGACCGCGCGCGACAGCGTCAGCGCCCCCACCAGCTCGGCCAGCATCGATGCGCCGGCGGCCCCGGCTTCAGCGGCGCCCAGACGCGCCAGCGCCTCGCCGAGCCAGCCCGACAGCGTGCCGATCCCGCTGCCGAACCGCTCGCGCGAGGCCGGCTCGAGACGGCCGATGTCGGTCGAGAGCGCCGCGACCGGGCAGCCGCTGTCGCGCGCGTCGCGGTGATGCTTCGACAGGTAGAAATCGACATAGCCGGCGAGCGCGGCGCGTGGATCGGTTGCGGCCAGCACCCGGTCGAAGCGCGCGGCGGCCTGCGCGAACATCAGCGCGATCGCTTCGGACACAAGCTCGTCCTTCGACCGGAAATGCGCATAGAAGCCGCCATGGGTTAGCCCCGCGCGCTTCATCAACGCGGCCACGCCCACGCCTTCGGGGCCCCTGGCGCGGATCGCCGCGGCGGCCTCCCTTACGATCGTTTCCCGCGTCTTGCCGCGATGCTCGGCATCGTATCGCACGAACGCCTCCTTGTTTTATATTACAATCATCATATAAAGAATGCCTCACGGTTAGCAAGAGGCGATATGGCGCAGACGATCGATCCCCGGACGCTGCCCGACCGGCGCAAATCCTGATCTTCGGGGTGATGGCGTTCGGCCAGTTCATGGCGCTGATCGACATCCAGATCGTCGCCGCATCCCTGAACGAGGTGCAGGCGGGGACTATCGGCCGCGCCCGACGAGATCAGCTGGGGTGCAGACCGCCTATCTGATGGCCGAGCTGGTGATGATCCCCTTCGCCGCCTTCCTCGCCAGCGCTGTCGACGCGCTGGCTGTTCGCGTTGTCGGCGGGTCTGTTCACGCTGGCGAGCGCGCTGTGCGGGCTGGCGTGGAGCATCGAATCGATGATCCTGTTCCGCGCGGTCAGGGCTTCGTCGGCGGCGCGATGGTGCCCACGGTGTTCGCGACCGGCTTCGCGATGTTCCATGGACGTCAGCGCGCGATGATCCCGGCGATCCTCGGCATGGTCTCGGTGCTCGCGCCGACGCTGGGGCCGACGCTCGGTGGCTGGATCACCGGTTCCGCCGGGTGGCGCTGGCTCTTCTACGTGAACGTCGTGCCCGGCACGATCGTCACCGCGTGCTGGCGCTGCTGGTCATCCGCGTCGACCGCGCCGAACCGGCGATGCTGCGCCGGATCGGACTGGGTCCATCTCGCCTCGATGGCGGTATTCCTCGGCGGCTTCGAAGTTGTGCTCGAGGAGGGGCCGAAGAACGGCTGGTTCGCCGACACCGGAATCGCGCTCGCCGGCTGGGTGTCGTTCGTCGCCTTCCTGCTGTTCCTCGAGCGCTCGTTCCGCTCGGACGGGCCGATCGTGAAGCTCACCCGTTTCGCAATCCCACCTTCGCCTTCGCCTGCGTGTTCAACCTCGTGATCGGCTTCGGCATGTATGCCGGCACCTATCTGGTGCCGCTCTTCCTCGGGCGGGTGCGCGGCTACAACGCCGCCGAGATCGGCACGACGGTGTTCATCGCCGGCGTCGCCCAGTTTCTCAGCGTGCCGATCGCGGCGGCGCTTTCGCAGCGCGTCGACCAGCGCATCGTCATCGCCGTGGGGCTGGTGCTGTTCGCGACCGGGCTGTGGCTCTTCTCGTTCATGACGCCCGAATGGGGATTCCAGGCGCTGTTCTGGCCGCAGGTGGTGCGCAGCTTCGCGATCATGCTGTGCATCGTCCCCAGCGTCACCATGGCGCTGAACGGCTTCGCCGGGCCCGAGCTGCGCTATGCCGCGGGCCTGTTCAACCTGATGCGCAACCTGGGCGGGGCGATCGGCATCGCGCTCACCACCACCTGGCTCCAGGACCTGGGCCGCGAGCATGTGCTGCGATTGAGCGAGGCGCTGGGGGTGGCCGGCCGGACCGGGGGGCGAGCTGATCGAAGGCCTGGCACGCCTGATCGGCGGCTATACGCCGGATCGCGCCGAAGCGCTGCTGATGGCGCAGGGCATCGCGGGCCATGTCGTGCAGCGCGAGGCAACGACGCTGGCGTTCGACGACGTGTTCCGGATCATGGCGACGATGTTCCTCGCGGCATTGGTGCTCGTGCCCTTCTGCCGCCGGCCGAGGGCCTGATCGGGTGGTACCGGCCGACCATGGCTTCGCGCTGCCGATGCCGAAGGTGGCGAGCTTGAGCGCGCCCGCGCAGAGAGAGTCGCCCTTGGAGCGTGCCCCCGCGGCTGTTAAGCGGTTGCAACCGGGTGAAATTATGGTGGACGCACTAGGGCTCGAACCTAGGACCCGCTGATTAAGAGTCAGCTGCTCTACCAACTGAGCTATGCGTCCGTACCGGGCAGGAATGGCGCATATGGGGATGCGCCGCCGCTTTTGGAGGGGGGCGGTTAGCATCGGCTTTCCGCGATTGCAAACCCAAATCGCCGTGCCAAGCCGCGTGCGCCTACCAGCGCACGATGCGGCGGTTCTGGCGATCGATCGACATCAGGATTCCCAGGCAGATCAGGATCGTCATCTGCGCGGTGCCGCCGAAGCTGATCAGCGGCAGCGGCACCCCCACCACCGGCGCCAGCCCCATCACCATCGCCATGTTGATCGCGACGTAGAGGAAGATCATCCCCGCCAGCCCCGCGCAGGTGAGCCGCGCGAAGCGGCTCTGCGCCTTGATCCCCACGTTGACCGCCCAGCGCACCAGCAGCCCGAACGCGATGATCAGGAAGAAGCCGCCCCATCAGCCCCCATTCCTCCATCATCGTCGCCAGCGCGAAATCGGTCTGGCCCTCGGGGAGATATTGGAGGTGGCTCTGCGTGCCGTTGAGGAAGCCCTTGCCGAAGATCCCGCCCGATCCGATCGCGATCTTCGACTGGCTGATGTGATAGCCGGTGCCGAGCGGGTCGCTCTCGGGGTTCATGAAGATCAGCACGCGGTTGCGCTGATAGTCGTGGAGCACGAAATTGACCGCGAGCGGCGCCGCCACCGCGAGCGCGAGCGCGCCGCCGATGAACAGCCGCAGCGGCACCCCGGCAAGGAACATCACCATCACCCCGCACGCCGCGATCATCAGCGCGGTGCCGAGATCGGGCTGGAGCATCACCAGCGCCACCGGCACGCCGATCAGCAGCGCCGCCGGCCAGATCGCGCCGAAGCGCCCGGATCTCGCCGGCCGGGAGCATTTCGTAGAAGCGCGCGAGCGCGAGCACGATCATCGGCTTCATCAGCTCGGAGGGCTGGAGCTGGAAGCCGCCGAGCGCAATCCAGCGCTGGCTGCCGCCGGCGACCTTGCCGAGCACTTCGACCCCCACCAGCATTACCACCAGCGTGCCGTAGATCGGGAAGGCGGCGGCCCGCCCAGAAATTCTCGGGCACGCGCGACAGCGCCAGCGCCAGGGCCAGGAAGATGAAGAAGCGCACCCCCTGCGGCCAGGCCCAGGGGGTCACGCTGCCCCCCGCCGCCGAATAGAGCACGAGCAGCCCGAAGCAGCCGATCGCTGCGACCAGCAGGATGATCCGCCACGGCAGCTGGGCGAGCGGGGCGGGGACGATCCCGGATCCGAGCGAGTTCAATCGCCGTCCCCCGGGCTGCCGGTCTGCGCCGCGTCGCTCGACGTGGCGTTCGAGGTGATCGCGTTGGCGGCGGCCGAGGCTACGCTGTCCTGCGCGGCCTCTGCGTCCTCGGGGGCGGGCGGGGGCGGGGCGCCGGCCTGCGCCGCCTGGAACGCCTGCGCCTCCGCGGCGGCGCGCGTGCGATAGTCGCCACCCCAGGTCGGCTCTGCCTCGGCGAGCGCGGCGAGCGCATGGTCGCGGTCGAACAGGTAGGTCATGATGTCGCGCGCGATTGCCGGCGTGTCGAGGTTGCGCACGGTGTGACCGTTATGCTCGAGCACCACCGCGACGGGCATATTTCGGATTGTCGGCGGGCGCGAACCCCTGGAACAGCGCGTGGTCGCGCAGCTTGAAGGGCAAGGGCGGCGTTCTTGAGCACGCCCGTCCCGCGCTCGGCCATGGTGATGCGGCGGACCTGCGCGGTGCCGGTCTTGCCGGCGAGCGCCACGCCGGGATCGTCATCCGCGCGGCGCCGCCGGTGCCGCCGCCGTTGACCACTCCGAACATCGCCTCGCGCACGATCGCGAGATGCTCGGGCGATACCGCGAGAGGGGGCGCCGCGGGTGCCGCGCCATCCATCACCAGTCGCGGCTGCAGCACGCGGCCCGAGGCGAGGCGGCTTGCCATCACGGCGAGCTGGAGCGGATTGGTGAGCACATAGCCCTGGCCGATCGAGGCGTTGAGCGAATCGGCCACGGTCCAGGCCGATTTGTAGCGCTTGAGCTTCCACGCGCTGTCCGGGACGGTGCCGTAGCGCTGGCTGGTGAAGGGAACATCGTATTTCTGCCCCAACCCCATTATCCGCGCGACGGGAGCCACCGCGTCATAGCCGATGCGGCGCACCATCTCGTAGAAGAAGATGTCGCAGCTCTGCATGATCGCATTCTTGAGATCGAGCGGGCCGTGGCCGTTCTTCTTGTGGCAGTGGAATATGCCGTTGCCGACGCGCAGCGCGCCGGTGCAGTTGATCCGATCGCGCTCGCTCACCCCGGCGTGGAGCAAGGCGAGCCCGTTCATCGGCTTGACGGTCGATCCGGGCGGATAGAGGCCCTGGAGCACCTTGTTCATCAACGGAACGTGATCGTTCTCGGAGAGCATCTTCCATTCGCTCTGGCTGATGCCGTCCGAAAAGCTGTTCGGGTCATAGGCGGGCATCGAGACCATCGCGAGCATGTCGCCGGTCTGCGCGTCGAGCACCACCGCCGATCCCGAATTGGTGCCCAGCCGCCTGGCCGCATATTCCTGCAGGCCCGAATCGATCGTCAGCCGCACGGTCTTGCCCGGCTGGTCGGGCCGCGTCGCGAGCTCGCGCACCAGCCGGCCATGCGCGGTCACCTCGACGCGCTTGGCGCCCGGCACGCCGCGCAGCCGGTCTTCGAGCGTCTTCTCGATCCCGTCCTTGCCCAGCTTGAAGCCGGGGGTGACGAGCAGCGGATCCTTGTCCTTCTGATACTGTTCGGCGGAAGCGGTGCCGACATAGCCGGTCAGATGCCCGACCGCCTCGCCGAGCGGATAGCTGCGCGCGAAGCCGCGGGTGGGCGCGACGCCAGTCAGCTCGGGCAGGTGGACGCTCACCGCCGCGAACCGGTCCCAGTCGAGGTTCTCGAGGACCTGGACCGGCTGGAATCCGGCGGCGCGCTTGAGGTCGGTCTCGATCCGCGCCATGTCCTCCGGGGTCAGCCCAAGGATCTGCTTGAGCACGGCGAGGACATGGTCCTTGTTCTCGAGCCGATCGGGGATCAGGTCGACGCGGAAATCGGTGCGGTTGTTGGCGATCGCGACGCCGTGGCGGTCGACGATCCAGCCGCGCCGCGGCGGCGTCAGCGTCAGGTTGACGCGGTTGCTCTCCGCCAGCAGGCTGTAGCGCTCGTTCTCGAACACCGCGAGCCAGGTCATCCGCCCGGCGAGCACCAGCCCGACCCCGGCCTGGAGCGCGCCGAGCCCCACCGCGCGCCGCGAGAAGCTGTATGCCTGCGCGGCCTCGGTGATCCGCACGGGCTCAGCCCTTCTCGGGTTCGCGATCGAGCCGCGCGCAGAAGCGCGACACGAACGGGAACAGCGCGATGCAGACGATCACCTGGAGCAGCAGCGCGGTATCGACATGCGCGACGAACGGCGTCGCCACCAGCCGGCCGCCGATCAGGCAAAAGCCGATGGCGGCGGCCGCGATGAGCCAGTCCTGCCAGAAATCACGCCACACAAGGCGAGTATCTAGCACGTCGATGCCGATGAAGCACAGCGTCCACAGCAGCATCGCGCTGCCGAGCGGCTGGCCGCTGACCAGATCGTCGACCAGCCCGAGCGGCACCGAAGCCCATACCTTGAGCGCGTCGGCGCGGTGCAGCCGCCAGCCGAGCAGCATCAGCAGCCCGAACGGCGGCAGGATCGGCAGTGTCGCGACGAACGGCAGGATCGTCACCAGCGATCCAAGGATCACCGAGGCCGGCGCGAGCCATGCGGCGCGCGAGGGCTGCTCGGTGCTCTCGAGCGGGAAATAGTCGGCGGGCCTCATTTGGGCGCGGCCTTGGCTGCCTTGCCCGCCTTCGGGGTCGGCGTGGGGGTGGGAGCGGGCGGGAGCTCGGGTAGGAAGGTCTGCTGGACGAGCGCGAAATCGAGCGAATCGGGATCGGCGGCGGGCTGCGCCAGCGCGGTATCGTGCGCGACGCGGATCACGCGCGCGACCGGGATATTGGGCGGGAAGATGCCGCCGGTGCCCGAAGTGACGAAGGTGTCGCCCGGCTGGAACGGCTGGTTGGCGAGGCTGGCGGGGCGGATGTCGAGCAGCCCGTCGCCGCGCCCCGCGCCGATCGCGGGCATGCCGTCGCGCGTGCGGCGCACCGGAACGACGCTTTCGGGATCGACGATCAGCAGCACGCGCGCGCTGTTCGGCCCGCCTCGATGATCTGCCCGATCAGCCCGTTGGGCTCGCGCACCGGCTGGCCGGCCTTGACGCCCTGCCGCCACCCCGCGTTGAGTGTGGCATAGCGCCGCGTGCTCGATGCCGAGCTGTTGACCAGCCGCGCCGCGACCACCGCGTCGGGGATCACGTCGCGCAGGTTGAGCATCGCGCGCAGCCGGTGGTTCTCCTGGTTGAGCGTGCGCGCGCGGCCGACCAGGGTCTCATTGTCGGCGAGCTGCTTCTTGAGCCGCGCATTCTCGCCGAGCACGTTGAAATGCTCGGCGATCCCCGCCGGCGTTCCGGCGACGCCGCGCCGCGCCCAATCGAGCGCCGAGGCGATCGGCGTGGTGACCTCCGAAAACAGCCCGCGCACGAAGGCATAGGCGGGCGGATCGAAGGTCGACAGCAACAGCAAGGCGGCGCCGATCAGCGCCCCGCCGACCGCGCCCACATATCCGAGGAAAAGGCCGTATTGCGCCCGCCGCGAAAACCCCGGGCGCCGATTTCTTGGCGGCGCCATCGTCCCCCCCCTACCCCCGCTAGACCTGGATGAGCACGCCGCGGAACACCGGATCCTCCAGCGCGCGCCCGGTGCCGAGCGCCACGCAGGTCAGCGGATCCTCGGCGATCGTCACGGGCAGCCCGGTCTCGTCGCGCAGCACCTCGTCGATCCCCTTGAGCAGCGCGCCACCCCCCGTGAGCACGATCCCCTGGTCGACGATGTCGGCGGCGAGTTCGGGCGCGGTATTCTCTAGCGCGATGCGCACGCCTTCGACGATCGTGCCGACCGGCTCCGAAAGCGCCTCGGCGATCTGGCCCTGGTTGATCTGGATCTCCTTGGGCACGCCGTTGACGAGGTCGCGGCCCTTGATGTGGATCGTCAGGCCGATGCCGTCGGCGGGGCGGCTTGGCGACGCCGACCTCCTGCTTGATCCGCTCGGCGGTGGCCTCGCCGATCAGCAGATTGTGGTTGCGGCGGACGTAGGAGACGATCGCCTCGTCCATCTTGTCGCCGCCGACGCGCACCGACGTGGAATAGGCGAGCCCGCGCAGCGACAGCACCGCGACTTCGGTGGTGCCGCCGCCGATATCGACCACCATCGAACCGATCGGTTCGGTGACGGGCATGTCGGCGCCGATCGCGGCGGCCATCGGCTCCTCGATCAGCCACACCTGGCTGGCGCCGGCATTTTGCGCGGCATCGCGGATCGCCCGCCGTTCGACGGAAGTGGAACCGGAGGGCACGCAGATCACGATCTGCGGCCAGCGCATGAAGCGGCGGTTGCCGTGGACCTTCTGGATGAAGTGCTTGATCATCTGCTCGGCGACGTCGATGTCGGCGATCACGCCGTCGCGCAGCGGCCGAATCGCCTCGATCGAGCCGGGGGTCTTGCCCATCATCAGCTTGGCGTCGTCGCCCACCGCCTTGACCCGGCGGACGCCGTTGATCGTCTCGACCGCGACGACCGAGGGTTCGTTGAGGACGACGCCGCGGCCGCGCAGGTAGACGACGGTGTTCGCCGTGCCCAGATCGATCGCCATGTCATGGGACATCATTCGGAAAAAGCGCGAGAAAAGCATCAATCGTCCCGTCCTGCCGCGCGCTGCCCGATGGCGCGGCTGTTTCGCACATAGTCTTCGCCCGGACCCTCCGAAGCGGATCGACTCCGGCCTCGGATTTTTGGCGGATGCGGGTCGCGGGATGCCGTCGCTTGGGCTAGAGCTGCGACCATGTCAATACGCCGCCTGCCCGAACATCTCGTCAATCGGATTGCCGCGGGAGAAGTCGTCGAAAGACCCGCCAGCGCATTGAAGGAACTGGTGGAAAACGCGATCGACGCGGGCGCCACCCGGATCGCCGTACGTCTTGCCGGCGGCGGTTGCGACCTGGTCGAGGTCACTGACGACGGATGCGCGATGAGTCCCCCGGAAATGGCGCTGGCGCTCGAGCGCCACGCGACTTCCAAGCTTCCGGACGATGCGATCGAAAGCGTCACGACGCTCGGCTTTCGCGGCGAGGCGCTGCCCTCGATCGCCAGCGTCGCGCGGCTGACGCTCGAGAGCCGGGTCCGCGGGGAGGAGGGCTGGGCGCTCACGATCGACAATGGCGCGCGCATCGCCGAGGGGCCGGCCGCGCTGCCGCCGGGGACGCGGGTTCGCGTCGAGGCGTTGTTCGAGCGCGTGCCGGCGCGGCGCAAATTCCTGCGGTCGGCGCGATCCGAATATGCCGCGTGCCTCGACGTGGTGAAGCGTCTCGCGATGGCGCGGCCCGAGCTGGCCTTCTCGGTCGAGCATGACGGGCGCCGTGTGCTCGGCGTCCAGGGCGGCGAGACGCGGCCCGCGCGCGTCGCGGCGCTCACCGACCGCGCCCTGTTCGACAACAGCGTCGCGATCGATTTCGAGCGCGAGGGGCTGGTGCTCGGCGGGGGTCGCCGGGCTGCCGACCTTCAATCGCGGCGTGGCGGACCACCAATATCTGTTCGTCAACGGCCGCCCGGTGAAGGACCGGCTGCTCGCGGGCGCGGTGCGCGGCGCCTATGCCGAGATGCTCGCACGCGACCGGCATCCGGTGGTCGCGCTGTTCCTCGACGTTCCCGCCGACCAGGTCGACGTCAACGTCCACCCCGCCAAGACCGAGGTCCGCTTCCGCGATCCCCAGCTCGCGCGCGGGCTGATCGTCAGCGGCCTCAGGCGCGCGTTGGACGAGGCAGGGCATCGCAGCGTCCAGCGGCCGAGCGAGGCGGCGCTCGGGATGTGGCGAAGCGAAACTCCCGAGACCGCGTCGAGCCTGGAATTCGCCGGGCTGCATCATGCCGAAGGCGACGCGCTCAAGCGCTATTCCGGCGCCTCGGTCCACGATCGCCGCGCGACCTTCCTCGCGCCGCCACCGCAAGCGCGTGCCGAACCCGCCACCCATGCGGTTCCCACCGGCACCGATTTCCCGCTCGGCGTCGCGCGCGGCCAGGTGGCGAAAACCTATATCGTCGCCGAGGCCGAGGATGGGCTGGTCCTCGTCGACCAGCATGCCGCGCACGAGCGGCTCGTGCTCGAGCGGATGCGGCGCGCGATGGCGGGAGGCGGGGTGCCGAGCCAGGCGCTGCTGCTCGCCGAAGTGGTCGAGCTCGACGAGCCCGGCTGCGACCGGCTCGAATCGCGCATCGCGGAGCTCGCGCAATTCGGCCTCGATCTCGAACGCTTCGGCCCGCGCGCGATGCTGGTGCGCGGTGTCCCCGCCGCGCTCGGCACCGGCGACGTCCACGGTCTCGTCACCGATCTCTCCGACGAGCTCGCGAGCTTCGACGAGGCGCTCAGCCTCAAGGAGCGCCTCGATCACGTCGCCTCGACGATGGCATGCCACGGCTCGGTCCGCGCCGGCCGCATCCTCTCGGTCGCCGAGATGAACGCGCTGCTGCGCGAGATGGAGGTCACACCGCATTCGGGCCAGTGCAACCACGGCCGCCCCACTTGGGTGAAGCTGGCGCACGGCGATATCGAGAAGCTGTTCGGGCGGAAATGAAGGCGCGCTCCGCCGCGTCAGCGGCTGACGGTGGCCCGCTGGATCTCGCCCGCTTCGGCGCGATCGGGCAGGGGCGGCGTGCCGCGCGGAGTGCCGCTCAGGTCGACCACGCACATGTGGCGGTAGCGCGGATGCGCGCCACAGCCGACGCCTGCGAAGCGCAAATCGCTCGCGAACAGCAGCTTACGGTGGCCGCGGCCGGGCACGCCATCGTCGACGATGAACTGGCGCACCGCCGCATCCGCATCGGCAGGGCCATAGGAGATCACCTCGCCGACATAGATGTCGCCGCCGCGCCGCCTGACGCGCTCGCCGGGCGAGGCGCCGTCGGGCGACTGGTGACCGATCCCGCCTTCGGCCTGCTCTACCACATGGTCGCGCGCGGCGAGCGCGAGCAGGTCGCCGGCGTCGAGCGGCGGCAGCGGCTGCTGGTGCTCGAGGAAGCCGATCGCCTCGTCGACGGCGCCGGGGCCCTCGCGGGTGATGACGCCGTTCGGGTCGCCGGGCAGATGGAGGATGCGGCCATCGAAATAGCCGAGATCGTCGCGTAGCCGCTCGGCATATTCGTGCGGATGCGCGCGCACGTAATTGATGCGCTCGAGCACCTGGCTTTCAAGCGAATCCTGATCGGCGGCGCCGACGAGCGCGATCCAGCACGCGCCCAGCGCGGCGGCGAGACGGACATGGGCAAGCAACGGGATCCCCCGGGAACCGATCCGCGAGAAATTCGCGGATAGAATCAATGCTTTGGCCTTGTCCGGTTAATCGACCGCCTCGGCAAGGGGCTGATCGGCGATTAACCGTGCGGGCGGCGTGCGAGATGAACGGCGCGTTGTGCAACCTTCATCCGCCTCGATCGTTTTAATCGTTAAGCAATCGCAAGGTTCGTCACCATGAGCAAGCTCGTCCCGCTGATGTTCGCGCTGATCCCGTTGGCGGCGGTCGTTGGTGCGTGCGTTTCTTGCCCGTAACGCGGCCGGGAATTTCTGATCGACCGAGATGACGGGGTCGCGCGCACCTGCCGCGTGGCCTTTTTTCTTGGACTCGACCGCCGTTATTGTCGAGCCGGCGACGTCACCGTCTTCTAATGCTCCGAGTTGCAGGTGGCGAGCGCAGCGAGCACGCTCGCGGCATCGGGGATCGCGAAATCATCGTCGAAATCCACGCCGGGAACGCGCAGCCAGAACCGGTTGGCGCCCGCGAGTCTTCTCGGTGAAGCCCGCGTCGGTCGCGGCGGTCAGCACCCGGCGGCCGTTCGGCATGCGTGCTGCGATGAACGCGAGTTCGCTGCCGGTCTTCCATCCGTCCCACGAGAGCGTCGCGGGCTTGACGTCACCTTCCCTGAGCAGCCAGCGGTCGTCGCTGAACACGAAATTGCCGATCCCCTGCACATTCTCGCTGATGCTGACCATCACATGATCGCCGAATGCGGCGACCATCTGGCGGGCTTCCCGGTTGATCGGCGTCACCGTCCATGCGCCGACCTGGACCGGCTGTGGCGCGGTCTGGGCGGCGGAGGGGAGGGGCGCCGCCGCCAGCGCCAACGCGGCCAAGCCGATTCTGATCACGCGCGCCTCCCCGAATTCGCCGCGCCATCCTAGCTGGCGGCCACCCACACGAAAAGGGCCGCCCGGTTGCGTCCGGACGGCCCCTTTTTCGCGGATCGCGGGCGATCAGCCTTCGGTCGGTTCCGCAGCGGGCTGGACCTCGGCGGTCGCGCCCGGCTCGGCGTTGGGATCGTAATCCTCGGTGAAGCCGGCCTCGTCCTTCTCGAACATCGCCGTCATCACGTCGACGCCCTGCGCCTGCATGTCCGCCTCTTCGGGCGAGCGCGCGACGTTGACCTTGACCGCGACCGACACCTCGGGGTGGAGCGCGACGTTGACGTCGTAGACGCCGATCGCCTTGATCGGCTTGTTGAGCACGATCTGGCCCTTGTTGACCTTGTGGCCGTCGGCGACCAGCGCCTCGACCAGGTCGCGCACCGCGACCGAGCCGTAGAGCTGGCCGGTGTTCGACGCCTGGCGGATCAGCGTGACCGAGACGCCCTCGAGCGTCTTGGCTTCTGCGGAAGCCTCGGTGCGGCGGGTGGCGTTGTCCGCCTCGATCCGCTCGCGGCTGGCCTCGAAGACCTTGCGGTTGGCGGCGTTGGAGCGCAGCGCCTTCTTGTTGGGCAGCAGGTAGTTGCGGGCGAACCCGTCCTTGACCTTGACCACGTCGCCGATGGCGCCCAGCTTCTCGACGCGCTCCAGCAGGATGACTTCCATGTCGGCCGCTCCTTACTTGACGATGTAGGGCAGCAGGCCCAGATGGCGGGCGCGCTTGATCGCCTGGGCAAGCTCGCGCTGCTTCTTCGCGCTCACCGAGGTGATGCGCGAGGGGACGATCTTGCCGCGCTCCGAGACGAAGCCCTGGAGCAGCCGGACGTCCTTGTAATCGATCCGGGGGGCGTCCTTCGCGGAGAAGGGGCAGCTCTTGCGGCGGCGGAAAAAGGGTCGTGCCATGGTTCAAATCTCCCTTATTCGCCGAAGCCGCCGTCGTCGCGATCGCGACGACCGCGGCGCTCGCTGCGCTCGCCCTTGCGCATCATCACCGAGGGGCCCTCTTCATGCCCGTCCACCTTGACGGTCATGTAGCGGATCACGTCCTCGTTGATCTGCGTCTGGCGCTCGAGCTCGGCGACCACGCCCGCGGGCGCGTCGATCTCGAGCAGCACGTAATGCGCCTTGCGGTTCTTGGCGATGCGATAGGCGAGGCTGCGCAGCCCCCAGGACTCGGTCTTGACGACCTTGCCCTTGCCCTCCTCGACGATCCTGGTGGCGGTTTCCGCCAGCGTGTCCACCTGCGCCTGCGCCAAATCCTGGCGCGCAAGGAACACATGCTCGTAAAGAGCCATTGGTTCTTCTCACTGTTGGCCGATTGCTGACGCCGCACCCTGCGGACGCCCCTCCGGCTGTCGTCCCGAAATGAAACAGGAGCGGAAGGCCTCGAGGCTCTCCGCTCGCTGAAGCGCGGCCCTTAGCGACTCAGCCGCCGGTTGGCAAGCCGGCGAAGGGGCGTTGCGGATGCCCGACGTCGAGCCCGGGCAGCGGCGTGGCGGAGGAGGTGTCTTCGGGCGGCTGCTCGGGCGGGATCGTCGGCGGGCCGATGCGGTTGAGCGGGCGGCAGTCGCGCGGCATGTCCCACAGCTCGATGCACGACACGTTGTCGTTCTCGAAATGGACGCGCGCCCAGCCGTGGCCGCCGCCCTCGAGCGTGAATTCGCCCGTCGCGTCATAGGCGCCGTGCCTGAGCTTGATCCGGCGGATGTTGCCGATGCTGCCGATCAGCAGCTGATCGTATTGCCAGCCGTAGGAATCGAGCTCGACCGCGGCGGCATAGCGCGTGTCGAACGGCGCGTCGCTGTCGATCTGGCCGAGCAGCAATTCGTAGCGCCGCTTGCGCAGCATCGCCCTGGTGGCGGCGGCGATCCCACTCGGCATAGTCGCGCACCCGCGTGCCGAGCGCCTCGAAGCTGAGCGCGATCTGCACCTGCGCGTTGGGCACGCTCTTCACCGTGCCGCGGAAGATCTGGCTGTCGCAGCGGCCATCCCAGACCGAGCCGTCGGTGAGGTCGTAGAGGTGGCAATCGGGGCCGACGCGGCGGCCGATCAGCGCGCTGTCGCGCAGCCCGCCGGTGCCGCGGAAGGTGCCCTTGACGATGTCGCCGTCGAACTCGAGCTCGACCTGCAGGCTGCCGCCGATCCGCTCGGGGCATTTGTGGTCGGGGCGCGGGCAATCCTTCTTGGGCCCCCCCGCGAAGGTCGTCACCGCGATCACTTCGCCGCTGTGATTGCCGAAATAGTTGATCCGGCCATGGAAGTCCGGGGGCAGGATCGTTCCCGCGTCACTCGGCGAAGCGTTGCTCGGCTGGGCGGCGGTAGGCAGCGCCCAGGCCGACAGAATCAGCAGCGTCGCTCCAAAAATGACCCGGATCATAGCGACTCCCCATCCTGCCTCGGCGTTAACCATATCATCGGAGGGGTATCGGCGACAATGCACAAGCGGCGGAGCCGAAATGACCCCGCCGCCATGGCTTGCCCGTGAGGGCCGGCTGTTCGAAGTTCAGCGGATCGCGTTGGCGATCACCGCGGCGATGACCCCGGTGGTGATACCCACCAGGACCGCGTCGTTGCCCGAACGGACATAGCGATAGCCGCGCGGCGGTGCACGCAGCCCGCGATAGCGATGATAGTCGACCACCTGATAGTTCGGGGGCATAACGCGAATCGAAGCGCTGGCCCTTGCGCCAGTTGCGATGCTGCACCGGGGCCGGCTGGTGGACCACCACCGTGCGGTGCTGCTGCTGGTAGCGCTGCTGCGGCGCGGCCAAGGCCGGCGTCGCGAGCATCGAGGCGGCAAGTGCCGCGAGAACGATCTTCTTCATGATGTCACTCCTCTACTGGACCCCGTTTTCCCCGGCGTCGAGACCCATATGGGGGGCTGTTGTCTCAAGCGTTTCCCGCAAAGCGCGGAAATCGGTCGCAAAGTGTCGCCGGTGCGCGAGCTTCGTTCAGACGCGAAGGTTGAACCCCCGGGCGGCTGCATCGTTCCCATCGAAACCGGCGCCTTGACCGCGCTCGGACGGCGCGCCTAGGCGCTGGCGCCACAAGGAGAGGCGATTTGCGGGCATTCATCTTCCCGGGGCAGGGCAGTCAATCGGTCGGCATGGGCGCGGCGCTCGCTGCGGCGAGTCCCGCCGCGCGCGAGGTGTTCCAGGAGTCGACGAGGCGCTCGGCCAGAAGCTGTTCCGGCTGATGGCCGAGGGCCCCGAGGACGAGCTGATGCTCACCGCCAACGCCCAGCCGGCGATCATGGCCAACGCGATCGCCGTGCTGCGCGTGCTCGAGAAGGAGGGCGGCATCCGGCTGGCCGACACGGCCGATTTCGTCGCGGGGCACAGCCTGGGCGAATATAGCGCGCTGTGCGCCGCGGGATCGTTCGATCTCGCCACCGCCGCGCGGCTGCTGCGGCTGCGCGGGCAGGCGATGCAGGCGGCGGTGCCGGTGGGGCGGGGCGCGATGGCGGCGCTGCTCGGCGCCGACCTCGACAAGGCGCGCGCGATCGCCGCGGCGGCGGCCGAGGGACAGGTCTGCACGGTCGCGAACGACAATGATCCCGGGCAGGTCGTGATCTCGGGCCACCGCGAGGCGATCGAGCGGGCGATTCTGATCGCCAAGGACCATGGCGCCAAGCGCGCGGTGCTGCTCCCGGTCTCGGCGCCGTTCCACTGCCCGCTGATGCAGCCCGCCGCCGACGCGATGGCAGCCGCGCTGGCCGATGTCGCGATCGAGGCGCCGCTGGTGCCGCTGTACGCCAACGTCACCGCCGCGCCGGTCGCCGATCCCGATGCGATCCGCGTGCTGCTCGTCGAGCAGGTGACGGCGATGGTGCGCTGGCGCGAATCGGTGCTGGCGATGGCGGACGTGGGTGTCACCGAGTTCGTCGAATGGGCGGCAAGGTGCTCGGCGGCATGGTCAAGCGGATCGCGCCCGACGCGGCGGCGACCAGCGTGGTATCGATGGGCGATATCGAGGCGCTGGCGAAGGCGCTTTGAGAGTCCCCGAGGTGGAGAGGCACAGGTGATGGGCAGGCTTTTCCGGATCGCGCTGGGTGCGTTGCTCCTGTTCGGAAACCCGGCGCGCGCGGCCGCGCCCGATCCGCCGCCGCGCGTCGAGCTGCCGATCCGCGAGGGTCGTGTTCCACGGCGTTCGGCGCTACGCCGTGTCGCTGCGGATCGACGGGCAGGCCGTCGAGGCCGGCCTCGATACCGGTTCCACCGGCCTGCGCGTGCTGCCGCGCGCGCTTTCGGCGCCCGCGGTCGCCGCGCATGGCGAGAATACGACCTATTCCTACGCTTCGGGCGTCGAGTTCCGCGGGCATGCGATCCGCCGCGACGTGGCGTTCGGGGCGCTCGGCGGCAGCGTGCCGCTGATGCGGATCGACCATATCGGCTGCAGGCGCGACCAGCCGGATTGCCCGTTCGCCTCGGCCGATCCCGCCACCTACGGCATCCAGGGCGACGGCGTTCCCGGGCAGGGCTTCGCGGCGATCCTCGGCGTCGGGCTCAAGCCCGATATGGTCGCCAACCCGCTCGAGGCGCTGGGCGCGCGCGCCTGGATCGTCGAGCTTCCCCCGCCCCGGCGATGCGGGGCCGGGCCGGCTCATCCTCAATCCCGCCGATGCCGAAATCGCGGGCTATCGGCTGATCGACCTCGCCGACGACGGCAACAATCTGGTCGGCTGCATCGCGGGGCCGCCCGCGCAGGGCAAGGTCTGCGGGCTCACCCACTTCGATTCGGCGCGCCGGGGCTGCGGATCATGACCGCGGGCCGGCTCGCGCCATGGCCGCCGGGCACGCCGGCCGAGCTCGCCGTCGGCGATCGCACGACGACCGCGACGATGACGGTGGAGATCGGCCGGCGCGAGCAGGGCAGCGGGATGATGGTCGTGCCGCGCCCCGATGCCGCGCAGCCGCGCATTTCGCTGGGGATCGCCCCTTATTTCCGCTGGTCGGTGCTGTACGATGCGACCGGCACCGGATCGGCCTGCGCGAGCGTTGAGGCGGCGGCCCGAATTGGAGGAAGCATGTTCGATCTGACAGGAATGACCGCGCTGGTGACCGGGGCCTCCGGCGGCATCGGCTCGGCGATCGCCGGGGGCGCTGGCGGCGCAGGGAGCGCGGCTCGTGGTCTCGGGCTCGAACGCCGACAAGCTCGAGGCCTTCCGCGCCCAGCTCGGCGGCGACCATGTCGCGCTCGCCTGCGATCTGTCGGACGGCGCCGCGGTCGACGCGCTGGTGCCCGCCGCGGTCGAGGCGCTCGGCAAGCTTGACGTGCTCGTCAACAACGCCGGCGTCACGCGCGACAATCTGACGATGCGGATGAAGGACGAGGAATGGGACGCGGGTGATCCGCGTCAACCTCGAAGGCGCGTTCCGCCTGATCCGCGCCGCCGCGCGGCCGATGATGAAGGCGCGCTTCGGCCGGATCGTCTCGATCACCTCGGTCGTGGGCGCGACGGGAAACCCCGGCCAGGCCAATTACGCCGCGTCGAAGGCGGGGCTGGTCGGCATGTCCAAGGCGGTCGCGCAGGAGCTTGCGAGCCGCAACATCACCGTCAATTGCGTCGCGCCGGGCTTCATCCGCTCGGCAATGACCGAGGTGCTGCCCGAGGCGCAGAAGGACGCGCTGCTCGCCCGCATCCCGGCGGGCGATCTCGGCACCGGCGACGATGTCGCCGCGGCGGTGGTGTACCTCGCCAGCCGCGAGGCGGGCTACGTCACCGGCCAGACCTTGCATGTCAACGGCGGGATGGCGATGCTGTGATCGTCTGGCGGTCAACCCAGGGAGTAATGTGATGCGTAGCTTCGGAATCCTTCTGTTCGGGCTTTTGGCCTCGCTGTCCGTGCCGGCGCGCGCGGCGGACCTCGCGACGATCGACTGCGTCGCCGACCGTATCGACCAGGCCGTCCGCGACCAGCTCGTCAAGGACGTCGAGCGCAACCTCACCACCACCGCCCCAATCAGCTACGATCCCAGCGTCATCCAGGCGCTCCACGACGGCGCGCTCGCGTGCCAGCAGGAACATGGTTGGTCGGCGGGGACGCTCCAGCCGGTGACGGCCTATACCCAGGCCAAGCTCGCCTGGCCGGTGGCACAGCGTCTTGCCGCCGAGCGCGGGCTCGATCCCGCCGCGATGGAGACGATCTGGCTCGCGCTGCCCGAGGATCAGCGCAACAAGCCGCTCTCGCGCGATGCCCGACTCAAGCTCGCCGAGGCCGCGATTCCCGAGGGCCCGGGCCGAACCGCCGAGGCCGGGCACTTCGTCAGCGGCTTCTTCCAGCTGCTCAGCGTGATGCAATATGCGAGCTTCGATTTCTCGCAGGCATGAGCGCGCCGGCCCCGGCGGGCCCCTTGTCAGGGCACTACCGCCGTTCTACGTGCGTTCAGCAAATTTGAGCTCCCAGCCACAGAAGGAAAACAGGGACCATGTCCACCGAGACCGAGCAGCGCGTTAAGAAAATCGTTGTCGATCACCTCGGCGTCGAAGAGAGCGAAGTTAAGCTCGAGGCGAGCTTCATCGACGATCTCGGCGCCGATAGTCTCGATATCGTCGAGCTGGTGATGGCGTTCGAGGAAGAGTTCGGCGTCGAGATTCCCGACGATGCCGCCGAGAAGATCACCACCGTCGGCGACGCGGTCACCTATATCGACGAGCATAAGGACGCCTGAGTGCGACCGCGGCGGCCCCACCGGGCCGGCAGATGCTTTCGCGGCTTCCCGTCCCGGTCGCGAGGGGCGGGGAGCCGTTTCGCTTTCGATCCCGGAGCGGTAATCCCTGGGACGAAATTCGTGAAGGTTGACGGAGGGATGCGATGCGCCGCGTAGTCGTGACCGGCCTGGGCCTCGTCACCCCCGCTGGGTGCCGATGTCGAGACCGCCTGGAAGAACATCCTCGCCGCCAGGTCCGGCGCCGCGACGATCACGCGGTTCGATGCTTCCGAATATGTCTGCCGGATCGCGTGCGAGGTGAAGCCCGCCGAGCATGAATATGGCTTCGATCCCGGCAAGCGGGTGGATCACAAGATCCAGCGCCAGGTCGATCCGTTCATCATCTACGGCATCGACGCGGCCGGCCAGGCGCTCGAGGATGCCGGGCTCACCGACATGTCCGAGGAAGAGCGGCTGCGCGCCGGCGTGTCGATCGGATCGGGGATCGGCGGCTTGCCGGGCATCGCCAGCGAATCGATCGTGCTCGAGACCAAGGGGCCGCGCCGCGTCTCGCCGCATTTCGTCCATGGCCGCCTCATCAATCTGATCTCGGGCCAGGTCTCGATCAAATACGGATTGATGGGCCCCAATCACGCGGTGGTGACCGCCTGCTCGACCGGCGCGCATTCGATCGGCGACGCCGCGCGGATGATCGCGATGGACGATGCCGACGTGATGCTCGCGGGCGGCGCCGAGGGCGCGATCTGCCCGATCGGCATCGCCGGCTTCGCCCAGGCGCGCGCGCTTTCGACCAATTTCAACGACGAGCCGACTCGCGCCAGCCGCCCGTGGGACGAGGGCCGCGACGGCTTCGTGATGGGCGAGGGCGCCGGCGTGGTCGTGCTCGAGGAATATGAGCGCGCCAAGGCGCGCGGCGCGAACATCTATGCCGAGGTGGTCGGCTATGGTCTGTCGGGCGACGCCTATCACGTCACCGCGCCGCATCCCGAGGGTTCGGGCGCGTTCCGATCGATGCAGATGGCGATGAAGAAGTCGGGGCTCGCCCTTTCCGACATCGATTACGTCAACGCCCACGGCACTTCGACCCCGCTCGGCGACGAGCTCGAGCTGGGCGCGGTGCGTCGCTTGTTCGGCAATGCGATCGCGACGCTGTCGATGAGCTCGACCAAATCGGCGATCGGCCACCTGCTCGGCGGCGCCGGAGCGGTCGAGTCGATCTTCTGCATCCTGGCGATGCGCGATCAGATCGTTCCGCCGACGCTCAACCTCGACAATCCCAGCCCAGGCTGCGAAGGCGTCGATCTGGTGCCTTTCAAGGCCAAGGAGCGCAAGGTCAAGGCCGTGCTCAACAACAGCTTCGGCTTCGGCGGCACCAACGCCAGCCTGGTGATGAAAGCTGTCTGAGGAGGCGCCGCCGTGGCGCAGGCCCCCGGCGCCGCTTCGGCGGCTGCCTGGTCCTCATCGTCGCGCTGCTGCTCGTCCTCGCCGGGGTCGGCGTGTTCCGGCTGTGGGGCGGGCCCGGCCCGGCGCCGGCCAACGTCACCGTGCTGATCCCCGAGGGCGCGAGCCTATCGCGTGCCGCCGACGAGCTGCAGAAGGCCGGCGCGATCGGATCGGCGCGGACCTTCCTGGTGCTCGCCAAGCTGCTTGGCGGCGGCGATCCGATCAAGGCGGGCGAATACCGCATCCCCGCGCACCTCAGCCAATCGGACATCCTCAAGCTGATGCAGGGCGGCAGGACGCTCCAGCGCTTCGTCACCATCCCCGAGGGGACGCCGTCGATCCTGGTCTACGAGACTTTGATGAAGGCGCCGCAGCTCACCGGCGACATCCAGGTCCCGGTCGAGGGCACCGTGCTGCCCGACAGCTATGCCTACAACCGCGGCGACACGCGCCAGGGCGTGCTCGATCGGATGCAGAAGGCGATGGTCGACTATCTTGCGCGCGCCTGGGAGCGCCGCAAGCCCGGGATCGCGGTCGACACGCCGCGCGACGCGCTGATCCTCGCCTCGATCGTCGAGAAGGAGACCGGCAAGCCCGACGAGCGGCCGATGGTCGCGGCGGTCTATTCGAACCGGCTCAAGCGCAACATGATGCTCCAGGCCGATCCGACGATCATTTATCCGGTGACCAAGGGCAAGCCGCTCGGCCGCCGCATCCTGCGCTCCGAGCGCGACGCGGTGAACGACTATAATACCTACACCAAGGTCGGCCTGCCGATCGGCCCGATCGCGAACCCGGGCCGCGCCTCGATCGATGCGGTGCTCGCCCCGGCGCAATCGAACGCGCTCTATTTCGTCGCGGACGGCACCGGCGGGCACGTGTTCGCCGACACGCTCGAGCAGCACAATGCCAACGTGCAGAAATGGTATGCGCTCAGGCGCGCGAAGGGCGAGATGTAGGGCCGATTCGGGTAGAAAGCGGTCTTTCCGCCGCTCGCGCTCCACACGAGGCCGGCCTGGGCCGGAAGCGTTCCGACAACTGTCGAGCGAGCCTGGATGGCTCCGTTCCGTGCCTCTCGGAGCGCGCAGGCGTGTCGCCCAAGGCATTGTATCTTGCGGCTTTTGCTGCCCGGCGCTTCCCAGAAGCAGCAATCGACGCAGCGCTCGGCGATAAACGACATGGCGGCTTAGGGCTATGACATCGTGGTTTATCTTTGATGGCGAGCATACTCATAATATGGATCAAGATATACGACTCAACTTTATCTAGCCTTCTTGCACGATATTCAGTATTTTCTTTCCACTATAACCGACTTTGCTGCCATGTTTGGCCAAAATGGGGGAAAATCATGAAGATAGCCAAGCAAGCTCTGGTATTTGTTGCAGTTTCGGCGGTTTTTGCGATCGGTACGGGCGTGGCGGAAAAAGGCCCGTTGGGCGGCGCGGGGCCGCTTCCTTACGGACCATATACCTGCAAGCCTGGGCTGGTGTGGCGGGAAGCCGTGCCGGGCGATCTCGTGTGCGTATCTTCGCCGCGACGGCAGACGGTTCGTGGCGACAATGCACAGGCAGCTGCGCGTCGGCAGCCGGGCGGCGGAGCGTATGGCCCGGACACCTGCCGCGTGCCCTTCGTCTGGCGCGAGGCTTGGCCGTCGGACCACGTCTGCGTACCGGGGGCCGAGCGCGACCAGGTCCGCGCCGAGAATGCGGGTTCGGTCCTCGGCCTCGTGTCTCCCACATCGGTTCCGCGGGGTCCGGTATCCACGCACAATGTGTGGCGGGATACCAATTCGCGCGATCTCGAAGCGCGGGGGAGCGGCTTTTCACCGAATGGGCAGGTGGTTTTCTACGGCATCAATTCGGCTCGGGCAGGCCTCCGCACACTCGGCTCCGTCACCGCCGATGCCGGCGGGAACATCGGTACCTGGACCTACTTCGAAACCGTCGACATCACGACCGCGAACTGCCAGCACAATCCATACGGCATCATCGTCGCCGACGACGTGCGGACGGGCAAGGTGATCGGCGTGGGCGAACAGAAATACGTCTGCTGGTGACCGCCTCTTGCCGACGGTCTCGTATTCCGATGGCTGGGGCTTGGCGGGCAGAAGCGGCCGAAGGGTGCGGGCGCCTCGCGCGCGATGGATCAGGGCGAGGCCTTCCGCAATCCCGCCGCCGCCCGCGCCTTGGCCTCGACTTCGTCCATCGTGCCCGAGGCGATCCAGCTTCCGCCGACGCACAGCACCGGGGCGAACGCCAGCCATTCGGGCGCGTTCGCTTCGGTGATCCCGCCGGTCGGGCAGAATCTGCACTGGTAGAAGGGCGCCGCCAGCGCCTTGAGCGCCTTCAGCCCGCCCGAAGTCTCGGCGGGGAAGAATTTGAAATGGGTCAGCCCCAGGTCCATCCCGCGCATGATGTCGGCGGCGGGTGGCGGTGCCGGGAAGGTAGGGCACGCCGCTCGCGATGATCGGCTCGGCCAGCCGCTCGGTCAGCCCCGGCGAAACAATGAACTCGACGTCGGCCTTCATCACGTCGTCGAACTGCGCGGTGTTGACCACCGTCCCAGCGCCGACGATCGCGCCGGGCACCTGCCTCATCTCGCGGATCGCGTCGAGCGCGGCGGGGGTGCGCATCGTCACCTCGAGCACGCGCAGCCCGCCCTTGACCAGCGCCGCGGCGAGCGGGGCGGCGGTGGCGGCATCGTCGATCACCAGCACCGGGATCACCGGGCTGGTGCGCATGATCGCCTCGATGGTCATTGGGCATGCTCCTGCGCGAAGGCGGCGGCGGCGCCGTAGAGGCCGGGCTCGGGATGGGTGATGAGCTTGACGGGAATCGACGACATCAGGTTCTGGAAGCGCCCCTTGGCGACGAAGCGCTGGCCGAACCCCGATTGCAGCAGATGGTCCTTGAGCCGCAGCCCGAGCCCGCCGGCGATCACCACTCCGGTCGGCCCGTGCGCGAGCGCGAGATCGCCCGCCACCGCGCCCAGGCTCAGGCAGAAGCGATCGAGCGCGGCCACCGCCAGGCTGTCCTTGCCCTCGAGCGCGAGGTCCCAGAGCTGCCGGTCGTCGAGCCGCGCGACGGCGCGGCCCTCGATCTCCGCCAGCGTCTCGTAGATCGCGACGATCGCCGGGCCCGCGACGATCCGCTCGGTCGAGACGCGGGTGTAGCTCTTGCGCAGGTGCTTGACGAGCGCGTCCTCGATCGCGTCGAGCGGCGCGAAATCGACATGGCCGCCCTCGGTGGCGATGATGTCGTACCCCCGCCCGATGGCGAAACACCTGCGCGACGCCGAGCCCGGTCCCGGGCCCGCATACGGTGATCGATCCACTTGCCGGCAGCGGCACGTCGGGCCCGCACAGATGGAGGAACTCGCCGCTTCCCGCATGCGCCACGAAATGGCCGATCGCCGCGAAATCGTTGACCAGCGTCCAGGTGTCGGCGCCGAGCCGCTCGGGGATCAGCCTGGGGCGGATGATCCAGGGATTGTTGGTGAGCTTGATCAGCTCGTTGTTGATCGGCGAGGCGACCGCGATCGCCGCCGCGCGGGGCAGGGGCCGGCCGAGCGTCTCGCCGAACGCCTGCCAGGCGAGCTGGAGGCTCGAATGCTCGGCGACCTTCTGCGTCACCGGATCGGTGATCGAGACGACGCGGCCGTCGCGCACCTCCGCGATCGCAAAGCGCGCGTGCGTTCCGCCGATATCGACCGCGACGACTTCCATGCCCTCTCCCAAGTCCGATTGTTGCGCCCATATCCGCTTGGACGGGGCGAAGTCGATATGCGCGCCGCTAAAGTCCCGCCTCCGCCAGCATCGCCGACGCGCCGAGCTCCGCCTCGTCGGCACGACGCATCATCGCGAACAGCTCGCGCCCCGTCCCCTCGGCAGGGGGCGGCGCGGGGGCGGCCTCGCGCGCGTCCCACTCGGCGGGGTCGACCAGCGCGGCGAGCACGCCCGCCTCGGCATCGAGCCGGATCAGGTCGCCGTCGCACACCTTGCCGATCGGCCCGCCGCCGAGCGCCTCGGGGCTGAGGTGGATCGCGCAGGGCACCTTGCCCGAGGCGCCCGACATCCGCCCGTCGGTGACCAGCGCGACGCGGAAGCCGCGGTTCTGGAGCACGCCGAGCGGCGGGGTGAGCTTGTGGAGCTCGGGCATGCCATTGGCCCTGGGGCCCTGGAAGCGGACGACGACGACCACGTCGCGATCGAGCTCGCCCGCCTTGAACGCCGCCTGCACCTCGCCTTGATCGGCGAAGACGCGGGCGGGGGCCTCGATCGTCCAGCGATCGGGGTCGACCGCGCTGACCTTGATGCACGCGCGGCCGAGGTTGCCGGCGAGGATGCGGAAACCGCCCTCGGGCGAGAAGGGCGTGTCGAGCGTGCGGACGATGCTCTCGTCGCCGCTCCTGGGGGGGAGATCGCCCCAGACGAGCGTCTCGCCCTCGATCCGCGGCTTGCGGCCGTAAGCGGCCATGCCGTCGGCGGCGACGGCGAGCGTGTCGCCGTGCATCAGTCCGCCGCCGAGCAGCTCGCGGATCACGAACGCCGGGCCGCCGGCATCCTCGAACGCGTTCACGTCGGCGGACCCGTTGGGATAGACGCGCGTCAGCAGCGGCACCGCGCGCGAGAGCCGGTCGAAATCCTCCCAGTCGATCACGATCCCCGCCGATCGCGCGATCGCCGGCAGGTGGATCAGGTGGTTGGTCGAGCCCCCGGTCGCGAGCAGCACGATCGCGGCGTTGACGATCGCCTTCTCGTCGACGACGTGCCCGATCGGGCGATAGTCGTTGCCGGCCCATCCGATCGCCGCCAGCCGGTGGACCGCCGCGCGGGTGAGCTCCTGGCGCAGCTTGGTGCCCGGGTTGGCGAAGGCGGCGCCGGGGACGTGGAGCCCCATCGCCTCCATCATCATCTGGTTCGAATTGGCGGTGCCGTAGAAGGTGCAGGTGCCCTTCGAATGATAGGCGGCGATCTCGGCCTCGAGCAGCTCCTCGCGGGTCGCCTTGCCTTCGGCGTAGCGCTCGCGGACCGCCGCCTTCTCCTTGTTGGGCAGCCCCGATCGCATCGGCCCGCCGGGGATCAGCACCATCGGCAGGTGCCCGAAGCGCAGCGCGCCGATCAGCAGCCCCCGGCACGATCTTGTCGCAGATCCCGAGCAGCGCCGCGCCCTCGAACACGCGGTGCGACAGCGCCACCGCGGTCGCCAGCGCGATCGTGTCGCGGCTGAACAGCGACAGCTCCATGCCCTGATAGCCCTGGGTCACCCCGTCGCACATCGCCGGCACGCCGCCCGCCACCTGCGCGGTGGCGCCGGCTTCGTGCGCCCAGACCTTCATCTGCTCGGGATAGCGGTAATAGGTCGCGTGCGCCGAGAGCATGTCGTTGTAGGCGGTGACGATGCCGATGTTCATCGATCGCCCCGCGGCGAGCTGATCGCGCTGCTCGTCAGTGCCGGCATAGGCATGCGCGAGGTTGGCGCAGCCGAGCTTGGGCCGATCGGCGCCGCTTTCGCGCTCGCGCCGGATCATCGCCAGATAGCGCGCGCGGCGCTCCTTCGATCGCGTGATCACGCGATCGGTGACGACGGCGATCTCGGCGTGCAGGCCCATCATGCGCTCCAGTGGATGTCGATCGGCAGCTCGACGTCGGCGAGGATGCGCCCGACCGGGTAGGGGGAGGCGGCGCCCTGCTCGATCGCGGCTTCGAGCACGTCGCGCTTCGGCTGGCCGGTGATCGCGATCATCAGCGCGCGCGCCGAGACGATCGCCGCCTTGCTCAGCGTCACGCGCGCGACCGGCGCCTCGGGCGGCAGCTCGCCGGGCATCACGCCCAGCGCGCGGCGTTCCTTGGGGCCGCTCAATGCCTCGTCGTAATCGTCGCCCGGGAAGATCGAGGCGGCATGGCCGTCGGCACCGATGCCGAGCAGGCACAGGTCGAGCGGCCAGTGGAGGTCCTGCAGGATCGCGTCGGCGGCGCGGCCTGCGGCCTTGTAGTCGGGGGCGGTCGCGCTCACCAGCGGGATCACCCGCGCGCCCTTGGGCAGGAAGATCTTGGCGATCGCGGTGACGTTCGACAGCGGATCGCCGAGCGGCACGATCCGGTCGTCGCCGGGCACGATCGTCACCCGCTTCCAGTCGAGCTTGGCCTGGGCGAGCTTCGCGTAGATCGGCAGCGGCGTCTTGCCCCCGGCGAGCGCGATGACCGCGCCGCCGCGCGCGTCGAGCGCGCTCTCGATGATGAAGGCAAGATCCCCCGCGACGGCGTCCGCCATCTCGTCCGCGTCGTCATATTCCCACCATTCGATCTCGGTCACGCGCGGAACATCCTCTTGCTGTTTGCCTGCGAACGGCGTGCGCCGCTTACTCGTTCCATGTCACACCGTCGCGCTCGGTGAGGGCGATCCCCGCCGAGGGGCCCCAATTGCCCGAGGCATAGGATTTGGGCTTCACGTCATTGGCTTCCCAGCCGGCGCGGATCGCGTCGATCCATTCCCATTGCGCCTCGACCTCGTCGCGGCGGACGAACAGGGTCGGGTCGCCCTCGATCAGGTCGAGCAGCAGCCGCTCATAGGCGATCCGGCGCGGCGCGTGCGCGAATTCGGTGTCGAGCGACAGGTTGAGCGGCACCTCGCGCAGCCGGATGCCCTCGCGATCGAGCCCCGGCTGCTTCGCCATCACCAGCAGCCGCACATATTCCTCGGGCTGGAGCCGGATGACGAGCGTGTTGGGGCGCAGCATCCCGCCGCGCTCGGCAAAGATCGAATGCGGCACCGGCTTGAACTGGATCACGATCTCGGAGCGCCGCTCGGCGAGCCTTTTGCCGGTGCGCAGGTAGAAGGGGACGCCCTGCCAGCGCCAATTGTCGACGTGCGCCTTGATCGCGACGAAGGTCTCGGTGCTCGAATCCTTGCGCAGCTCGTCGGTATAGCCGCCGACGATCCGGCCGTTGACCGCGCCGTTGCCATATTGGCCGGTCACGGTCAGGTGCGGCACTTCCGCCGCGCTGATCTTGCGCAGCGAGCGCATGACCTTGACCTTCTCGTCGCGGATCGCGGTGCCGTCGAAACGCGCGGGGGGCTCCATCGCGATCAGCGCGACGAGCTGGAGCATGTGGTTCTGCACCATGTCGCGCAGCGCGCCGGTGTCGTCGTAGAAGCCGGCGCGGCCCTCGAGCCCGACCGTCTCCGAGATGGTGATCTGGACGTGGCTGATCCCCTGCGCGTTCCACACCGGCTCGAACAGCGAATTGCCGAAGCGCAGCGCGAGGATGTTCTGCACCGTCTCCTTGCCGAGATAATGGTCGATGCGGAACGTCCGGTCCTCGGGAAAGGCGCCGGCGACGATGTCGTTGATCTCGCGACTCGACACCAAGTCGCGCCCGAGCGGCTTCTCGAGCCCGATGCGGACGTTGGCCCCCGCGAGCCCCCGCCGCCTCGAGCCCCCTTGATCGTCGGGCCGAACAGCCAGGGCGCGGTCGACAGGAAGATCGCCAGCCCGTTCGAGATGTCGCCCAGCTTCTCCGCCAGCGCGGCGAAGCCGTCGGTCTTGGCGGCATCGAGCGGCTGGTAGAACAGCCGTTCGAGGAAGCTGGCGACAGCGCTGTCATCTTTCCGGTCCGCGGGCAGGAATTCGTCGAGCGCCCTGGCGGCGAACGCGCGATAGCCGGCGTCGTCATGGTCCGAGCGCGCGGTGCCGGTGACGGTCAGCCCCTTGGGGAGCAGCCCGTCGGCGTGCAGCGCGTAGAGCGAGGGCAGGAGCATCCGCTGGGCGAGGTCGCCCGTCGCTCCGAACAGCAGCAGCTTGCCGACCGGTTGTGTCATCGCGCGCCCGTACCCTTTCGTGGATGATCGCGGACTTGCTCGACACGAATGGGCGCGAAAGATCAAGCCGCGGCGCGGCGGATCAGAGCACCAGCCCCGCGACGGGATCGAGCCCGGCCATGATGTTGAGGTTCTGCACCGCCGATCCGGCGGCGCCCTTGCCGAGATTGTCGAGCGTCGCGATCAGCCGAGCCTGGCCGCGCTCGGCGTTGCCGAACACGCGCAGCGTCAGCCGGTCGGTGCCGGCATCGTCCTCGATCCGCACCAGCGCGACGCCCTCGGCGGGGAGCACGCGCACCACCGGGCTGTCCTTATAGGCCTCCGCCAGGCAGGATTCGATCGTCGCCAGCGTGGGGCGGCGGGGGGAGGGCGTGGAGCGGCAGCGGCACCTCGACCACCATCCCGCGATAGGTGCGCGCGACCGCGGGCAGGAAGATCGGCGGATGCTCGGTCCGCGCGTGCTTCTGCATCTCGGGGACGTGCTTGTGCTCGAGCGCGAGGCCATAGGCGCGGAACGCGGTCTTGGTGAACGCCTTGGCGCCTCCCTCCTCGAACTCGGCGATCATCGCCTTGCCGCCGCCCGAATAGCCCGAGGTCGCATTGACGCTCAGCGGGAAATCGACCGGGATCAGCCCCGCGCGGATCAGCGGGCGCACCAGCGCCAGGAATCCGATCGGGAAGCAGCCCCGGGTTGCTCACCCGCGTCGCCGCGGCGATCGCGGCGGCCTGGCTGGGCTCGAGCTCGGCAAAGCCGTAGGTCCAGCCCTCGACGGTGCGGTGCGCGGTCGAGGCGTCGATGATCCGCGTCGCCGGATTGGTCACCATCGCCACCGCCTCGCGCGCGGCGTCGTCGGGCAGGCACAGGATCACGAAATCGGCGGCGTTGAGCGCTTCCGCGCGCTTCCTGGCGTTCTTGCGCGCGCGATCGTCGAGCAGGATCTGCTCGATCCCCGCGCGCCCCGCCAGCCGCTCGCGGATCTCCAGCCCGGTGGTGCCCACCGCGCCGTCGATGAAGACGGCGATGCTCATGGCGCGATCTCGCCGAGCGCGGTCGCGTCGATATATCCGACCAGCCCGCGTCCGGGCGCGACGCCCCAGGCGTTGGTCCCAGCGAGTTCGAGCACCTCGAACAGATCGCCCGCCGCCAATTTGGCGCGCACGTCCGACTGCGGCGCCGCGGCGCTGCGCAGCGTCACCGCCGCGGCGATTCGACGCGGCATCGGCGCGGCATAATGGGGAGCGAAGACGCGATCGGCCAGCCGCACGTCGGCGAGATCGGGACGCACCGCATCGACGCGCGGGTCGATCGCGGACGACGGACCCAGCAGCGCGAATCGCTTAGGCGCTGGCCCTGCGGGCAATCGGCTCGTGGAGATGGTCGCCCGCGAGGAAATGCCCGAACTCTGCAAGAAAAATCTGCCCCTTCACCGGTGCGCACGACGAATATGTTGCGCTTGTCCGTGTCGTCGCGCTGCCGGCGCAGATAGCCGAGCGAGCCCAGCCTGTTCAAGGCGCGTGTCACCACCGGCTTGGAGACGTTGAGCGCGCGGGCAAGCCCGCGCACGGTATGGGGCCCGGAATCGAGATAGACCAGCAACAGCAGCGCCATCTGTCGATTGGTCAGATCGGGCTCGCCCGAGCGGACATAGTCGATCAGGGTGTTCTTCCAGGAAGACAGCGATTTATCGGCCATCGCATTCACGGCATCTACTCGTCGTTACGAACCCGACACTCCGGGCATCAGTCCAACGCGTTTGTGGCTCCAGAGTTTCAATACGGACCCGAATTGTTACGGAGGCGCGACGCCGCGGGCGGTTGATCGCGGCCGACTCCTCCCCTATGTCGCGCCTTCCTCCTGCCAAGGTCCGCGCTTCGACATGCTGTTCACCTTCCTGCTCGTCATCCAAGCCATCGTTGCCGCGCTGCTGGTGACGGTGATCCTGATGCAACGTTCGGAAGGCGGCGGGCTCACTTCGGGCGGCAGCCCCTCGGGGCTGATGTCGGCGCGCGGCGCGGCGGACTTCCTCACGCGGGCCACCTCGATCCTCGCGGCACTGTTCATCGGCATGAGCATCCTGCTCGCGGTGCTCGCCGCGGCGCGGCACTCGACCTCGGTCGATACCTCGCTCCAGCGCCAGCCGGCGCCGGCGACCGCGCCGCTGCCGAGCGCGCCCGCCGACGCGGTGCCGTTCGCGGCGCCGGGCAACGGCGCGGCCGGCGTGCCCAATGCGATCGCCGCCCCGTCGAACGCCGCGGCGCCCGCCAACGGCTCCGTCCCGCTCGCGCGCTGACCGGCGCACGAACGAAAACGCGGTTTCTCGATTATTTTATGACTTCCGCGGAGTCGCACGCTTGTCGGCGCGCGCCAACTCGGGCTAGGCCTTTTCTCCCATGACGCGGTATATTTTCATAACCGGCGGCGTGGTCTCCTCGCTCGGCAAGGGTCTCATGGCGGCGAGCCTCGCGGCGCTGCTGCAGGCGCGCGGCTATTCGGTGCGCATCCGCAAGTTCGATCCCTATCTCAACGTCGATCCGGGGACGATGTCGCCGTTCCAGCACGGCGAGGTCTATGTCACCGACGACGGCGCCGAGACCGACCTCGATCTCGGCCATTACGAGCGCTTCACCGGGGTCGCCTCGCGCCAGTCGGACAATGTCACCTCGGGGCGAATCTACCAGACGATCATCCAGCGCGAGCGGCGCGGCGACTATCTGGGCGCCACCGTCCAGGTGATCCCGCACGTCACCGACGAGATCAAGGCGTTCGCCCAGGCCGAGACCGAGGGGCTCGATTTCGTGCTGTGCGAGATCGGCGGCACCGTCGGCGACATCGAATCGCTGCCGTTCATCGAGGCGATCCGCCAGCTCCGCAACGATCTCGGCCGCGGCAACACCGTCAGCATCCACGTCACGCTGGTGCCGTTCATCACCCGCGGCGGGCGAGCTCAAGACCAAGCCGACCCAGCATTCGGTGCGCGAGCTGGCGGCGCTCGGGGTCCAGCCCGACGTGCTGGTGTGCCGCTGCGAGCAGCCTCTGCCCGACGGCGAGCGCGCCAAGATCGCGCTGTTCTGCAACGTCCCCAAGGAAGCGGTGATCCCCGCGCTCGATGCCAGGGAGCATCTACATGGTGCCGCTCCAATATCACGCCGAGGGGCTCGGACGGCGAAGTGCTGCGCGCGTTCGGGATCGAGCCCGGCGCGCCGCCGCGGCTCGATCGCTGGGCCGATATCGTCGAGCGGCTGGAGAATCCCGAGGGCGAGGTGACGATCGGCGTGGTCGGCAAATATGTCGGGCTCCAGGACGCGTACAAGTCGCTCCACGAGGCGCTGATCCATGGCGGCATCGCCAACCGCGTCCGCGTCAACATCCGCTGGCTCGACGCCGAGATCTTCGAAGGCGAGGAGGACGTCACTTCGCAGCTCGAGCCGATGCACGGCATCCTCGTCCCCGGCGGGTTCGGCGAGCGCGGCAGCGAGGGCAAGATCGCCAGCGTCCGCTTCGCGCGCGAGCGCGGGGTGCCGTTCTTCGGCATCTGCCTGGGCATGCAGATGGCGTGCATCGAGGGCGCGCGCGAAGGGGGCATCGCCGATGCCTCGACCACCGAATTCGGCCCCACCGCCGAGCCGATCGTCGGCATGATCACCGAATGGATGAGCCCCGAGGGCATCCAGAAGCGCGAGGCGGGCGGCGATCTGGGCGGCACGATGCGGCTCGGCGCCTATCCGGCGGTGCTCGCGGGGAACAGCGTCGCGGCATCGATCTACGGCGCGACCCAGATCAGCGAGCGCCACCGCCACCGCTACGAGGTCAACACTTATTATCGCGACATGCTCGAGCGCGGCGGGCTCGCCTTCTCCGGCATGTCGCCCGACGGCGCGCTGCCCGAGATCGTCGAGCGCCCCGATCACCCGTGGTTCGTGGGGGTCCAGTTCCACCCCGAGCTCAAGTCGAAGCCGTTCGATCCGCATCCCCTGTTCAAGGGGTTCATCGAAGCGGCGGTGCGGCAGTCGCGACTGGTCTGAGAGGTTAGTGCGCCCGATCCAGCCGGTCGGCCTCTTCCTCATATTCGCCCGCCATCGCGGCCAAGGCCTCGTTCGTCCGGCGGTTCGAGCGCCGAGCTGGTCAGCCGGCGGCAGCGCGCCGCCTGGACGCGCAGATCGTCGGCGCGGCCGCGATCGGTCACGTCGACGATCAGGTTGATCGCGCCGATGAACTCGCCCGCGTCGTCGAACAGCGGGGTGGGGAAGGGCCGGAAGCGCACGCGGCTGCCGTCCGGCCGCTCGGCAAAGGCCTCGACGCCGCGGACCTCGCGGCGTTCGCTGATCGCCACCGCCATCGGGCAGCGATCGTGCGGCAGCGCCTCGCCCTCGATCGTGAACAGCTTCCACGTCACGCACCAGCGATCCGCACCCGCGCGCGGCGCGCGGCCGGCGAAGACGATGCAGGCGCGGTTGAAATGGGTGACGTGGCCGTCCGCGTCGGTCATATAGATCGGGCGCCGGCAGCGCATCGAGCGCCTCGGCGATCCGATCGCCGGGCGCGCCGGCGGCGGCAATTGCCGCCTCCAAAAGAGTTTCCGCTGATTCCAATTCGCTACTCATCACCGCCCCCGGTATCCTCCGCGCGTCCATAACGTCGCTCGATATCATCGGTTCCCGGTAACAAATGGTAGCGCAACCAAAAGGCGCCCGGACCGTGGTCCGAGCGCCTCTCCCGCGGCGCCCAAAGGGAGGAAGGCGCCGCAAGCCCGGGTGGGGGATCAGGCCGCGTTGGCGGCGCGATGCTCGATCGGGGTCGGCTGCGAGCCGGCGTTCACCGCGATCTTCTTGGGCTTCATCGTCTCGGGCACTTCGCGCACGAGATCGATCGTCAGCAGCCCGTCGGCCAGGTCCGCATGCTCGACGCGCACGAAATCGGCGAGCTCGAAGCGGCGCTCGAAGCTGCGGTTGGCGATGCCGAGGTGGAGGAAGGCGCCCTGCTGGCCTTCGGCCTCGGCCTTCTTGCCGGCGACGACGAGCAGGTTCTGCTGCGCGGTCACGTCGATCTCGTCGGCCTTGAAGCCGGCGACCGCAAGCGTGATCCGATAGCGCTCCTCACCGAGCCGCTCGAGGTTGAAGGGGGGATAATTCTCGCTGCTCGCCTGGCGCGCGCTGGTCTCGAGCATGTCGAACAGGCGGTCGAAGCCGATCGTCGAGCGGCGGAACGGGGTAAAGTCGAACTGACGCATTTTCAAAGCCTCCATTGAGCAAATTGAACGTCGATTCCGGTGCCCGAAGATCGCGGCGCCGGGGTCTTGCGCGGCCGCGAGGCGCCGCACGGCACTATTTTTGGATCGGTACGTTCACGTTTCAAGTGTGCCGAGCCGGAACGACGCGCGCGCCGGAAACCGGGGCTAGGGCTTCCTAAACATCTCCTTCCTCGCTAATTCCCATCAAAGTAGGGGATTTAGGCGCGTCGTTCTGAAAAAAGGGGATTTAGATGAGCCTTTCCACCCTGGCGCTCGCGCTGCTTGCGAGCACCGCCGCCGCGCCCGCGCCCGCGCCCGCGCCCGCGCCGGCGGAGGACGCGCCGGTCGCGCAGCCCGCGGCGGAGGACGCGCAGGCCGGTTCGTCCGCCCGATATCGTCGTCACCGCGCGCCGCCGCGAAGAGCGCGTGCAGGAGGTGCCGATCGCGATCTCGGTGCTCGGCGGCAAGGAAATCACCGATACCGGGGCGTTCAACGTTGCCCGCGTCCAGCAGCTCCAGCCCGCGCTGCAATTCTATTCGAGCAACCCGCGCAACTCGGCGATCAACATCCGCGGCCTGGGCGCGCCGTTCGGCCTCACCAACGACGGCATCGAGCAGGGGGTCGGCTTCTATGTCGACGGCGTCTATATCGGCCGCATCGGCGCCTCGACCTTCGATTTTCGTCGATGTCGACCGGGTCGAGGTGCTGCGCGGGCCGCAGGGCACGCTCTACGGCAAAGAACACCACCGCCGGCGCGATCAACATCACCACGCGCACGCCCAGCTTCACGCCCGAGGCGCGCGTCGAGCTGAGCGGTGGCAACTATGATTTCCTGCAGGCCAAGAGCTCGGTCTCGGGGCCGCTGAGCGACACCGTCGCCGCGCGCATCTCGACCTCGCTCACCTCGCGCCGCGGCACGATCTACAACACGCGAACCGACGAACACCTCCACAAGCTGGACAATTTCGGGGGTCCGCGGCCCAGATTTTGTGGCGCGCGACGCCCAGCCTCAGCTTCACCCTCGCCGGCGACTACAACCGGCAGAACCCGGTGTGCTGCGTGCAATATTACGCGCGCGTCGGCGCGACGCAGCGTCCGCTAAACCGCCAATATGCCGCGCTGGCCGCCGCCTTCGGCTATACGCCGCCGAGCACCGATCCGTTCGATCGCGTGACCGATCTCGACGCCAGCCTCAACTCGCGCCAGGAGATCGGCGGGCGCCTCGCTGGTCGGCAATTGGGACGTCGGGCCCGCCACGATCACCTCGGTCACCGCGTGGCGCTATTGGGACTGGAAGCCGGCGAACGACCGCGACTTCATCGGGCTGCCGATCACCACCGTCTCGCAGAATCCGTCGCAGCAGAAGCAGGTCTCGCAGGAATTCCGCATCGCCTCGAACGGCCACAACAAGCTCGACTATACCTTCGGCCTCTTCGCCTTCCACCAGGTGATCGACACCCAGGGATCGCAGGTCCAGGGTTCGGCGGCGAGCCGCTGGCTGCTCAATCCGGGCGCCTCGGTTCCCGTGGGCTCGAGCGCGTGCAGCCCGCCCACCGCCAACGCATGCAATCCGGCGGTGCTCAATGGGCTCACCTCGACCAACACGATCGGCTTCGACAACACCAGCCTGGCGGCGTTCGGCAAGCTCAACTGGGCGGTGACCGACAAGTTTCACATCCAGCCGGGCGTGCGGCTCAACTATGACAAGAAGAGCGGCTCCTACGTCTCGGTCGTCACCACCGTGCACCGGCAGCACCACGCTCAACAGCGATCAGCGCGGCGTGCTCGCGCCGCAGAGCTACAATCCCGAGTTCAGCGCGTGGAACGTCTCGGGCGACCTGACGCTGTCCTACGATTTCTCGCCGGACGTCCATGCCTATGCGACCTATGCGCGCAGCTTCAAATCGGGCGGGATCAACCTGTCGGGCCTGCCGCTCGACGCCGCGAACAACCCGATCCTGAGCTCGGCGACGGTCAAGCCCGAGAAGGTCAACCACTTCGAGGCCGGGCTCAAGACGCAGTTCGCGGACCGCCGGGTGACGATCAACCTCGCCGCCTTCTGGACCGAGATCGGCAATTACCAGGCGACGGTGACCAACGGCCAGCTCGGCGTGATCCGCGGCTATCTCGCCAATGCCGAGAAGGTGCGCGTGCGCGGCGTCGAGTTCGACAGCTCGTTCCGCCCGAGCGAGCGCTTCACCCTCTATGCCAACGGCGCCTTCACCGACGCCAAATACGCCAAGTTCAAGGACGCGCCGTGCCCGCCCGAGCTCGCCGGCGGCACCACCGTCACCGGCACGCAGACGCCGAGCGCGCCGGGCACCCCGGGCGGCCTCAGCCCCGCCTTCTGCGACATCTCGGGCCAGTGGCTGCCCGGCGTCTCGAAATGGGCGTTCTCGTTCGGCGGCGAGTTCAACGTGCCGGTCGGCGCGGGCGAGGCCTATGTCGGCTACGACGGCAGCTACCGCTCGAAATTCTCGTCGAACCCGTCGCGGTCGCTCTACACCGACATCAACGGCTATTCGCTGTCGAACTTCCGCGCCGGCTATCGCGTCGACAACGACGTCAACGTCTACGGCTGGGTGCGCAATGCCTTCGACCAGCATTATTTCGAGCTGCTTTCGGTCCAGTCGGGCAGCACCGGCCTGGTCGTCGGCCAGCCCGGCGACCCGCGCACCTATGGCGTGACGATCAGCAAGTCGTTCTGAGGATCAAGAGCTGGCCTCCCACCATGGCCGGGGGAGGTTGGGGAGGGGGGCCGCCGCCCGCCGTGGTCCCCCTCTTCTCCATTCCGCTCCCGCTTGGAGCGCGAACGGAGCACACGCGGAAACGCCCGGACTGTTTCCAGCCCGGGCGCCTGCGTGACGAATGCTCGTCAGCCCCCTTTGTGCAGGTTCCCGCCCGCGCGCCCGTTCTTGCCAACGAGCGGGGCTGAGAGCCTCCCCGAACCACGGCCATTGCCTGCGTTTCGACAATCGTTTGCTACGAACAGCTTGCGCGCTTGTCACCGGCTTTGCGCGTTCCCGGCAACCGATTGGCGCCGCCCTGTGTTCATTCGGCAACAGGCGGGTTGGAGGTAGGAATTAGGCTTCCTCGCCCCGATTCCGCGTTCCGATTTGCCAGCACCGCCCCTCCTGCCCTAGAGCGGCATTGGTCAAGCCTTCGCCCGGGACGGTTCCGAACTCCATGCTGTTGTCGCGTTACGAGCGGATGATTGCCCGCCGCTACCTGCTTCCCGGGCGCGGCGAGGCGTTCATCGCGGTGGTGGCGGGGGTTCAGCCTCGTCGCGGTGATGCTCGGCGTCGCCGCGCTGATCGTCGTGATGAGCGTGATGAATGGCTTCCGCGCCGAGCTGTTCGACAAGATCACCGGGCTCAACGGCCATGCCGTGATCCAGGGCTATGGCGGCCAGCTGCGCGATTGGCCGCGAGATCGTCGCCGAGGCGCGCAAGACCCCCGGCATCACCAAGGCGATCCCGCTGATCGAGCAGCCGCTGTTCGCCAGCCTCAACGGCCGCGTCGAGTTCGCGATGGTGCGCGGCATGACCGTCAAGGACATCCGCGAGAACGAGACGCTCAAGGGCAAGGAGGTCCTCGGGTCCTTCGCCAAGCTGACCCCGGGCGGGGAGCAGGTCGCGATCGGCTCGCGGCTCGCCGAGTCGCTCGGCGCGACGCTCGGCAGCGAGATCTCGATCATCAACCCGGCGGGATCGGCGACGCCGTTCGGGACCATGCCGCGCATCGTCACCTATCGCGTCGCGACGATCTTCGAGGTCGGGCTCTACGATTACGACAAGCAATATGTGATCATGCCGATGGAGGACGCGCAGACGCTGCTGCTGCTCGGCGATTCGGTCGGGATGGTGCGGCTCGACACGGTCGATCCCCGACAAGGTCGAGACGATCCTCGCGCCGCTGGCCGAAAAGGTGCGCGGCGCGGGCGAGATCACCGACTGGCGGACGATGAACGCGCAATTGTTCGAGGCGCTGTCGGTCGATCGCATCGTCAGCTTCACTGTGGTCGCGATCATCCTGATCGTCGCGTCGTTCAACATCTTCTCGTCGCTGATCATGCTCGTCCGCTCGAAGATGCGCGACATCGCGGTGCTGCGGACGATGGGCGCGACGCGCTCCGGGCTGATGCGGATCTTCGTGACGGTGGGGACGACGATCGGGGTGCTCGGCATCGCCGCCGGCACCGCGCTGGGCTTCTTCATCATCACCTTCCGCGCCTATGTCGTGAAATTCATCGGGCTGGTGACGGGCGAAAAGGTCTGGGACCCGTCGATGCGCTTCCTCACCGAGCTGCCGGCGAAGACCAATCCGGTCGAGGTGGTGGTGATCTGCCTGATCGCGTTCCTGTTCACCTTCCTCGCGACGCTCTATCCGGCGTGGAAGGCGTCGAGCACCGATCCGGTCCAGGTGCTGCGCTATGAGTGAGGCCGTCCTCCAGACGATCGGGCTCAAGCGCAGCTTCACCCAGGCGGGCGTGACGATCGAGGTGCTGCGCGGGGTCGATCTTGCGGTCCAGCCGGGCGAGATCGTCGCGCTGCTCGGCCCCCTCGGGCTCGGGCAAGTCGACGCTGCTCCAGGCGGTCGGGCTGCTCGAGGGCGGCTTCGAGGGCTCGATCCGCATCGCCGGCAAGGAGGCCGCGCAGCTCGACGGCGCCGGGCGCACCCAGGTGCGTCGCGATTTCGCTCGGCTTCGTCTATCAGTTCCACCACCTGCTCCCCGATTTCAGCGCGCTCGAGAATGTCGTGCTGCCGCAGCTCATCCACGGCGCGACCCGCGCCCAGGCCGATGCCCGCGCGAAGCAGGTGCTGTCGACGCTCGGGCTCGGCGCGCGGCTGACGCACCGTCCCAGCCAGCTTTCGGGCGGCGAGCAGCAGCGCGTTGCGGTCGCGCGCGCGCTCGCCAACCGGCCCGCGCTGGTCCTCGCCGACGAGCCCACCGGCAACCTCGACGAAGCCACCGCCGACAAGGTGTTCGCCGAATTCCTCGCGCTGGTGCGCGGCGAGGGCTCGGCGGCGCTGGTCGCGGACGCACAACGAGCGCCTCGCCGCGAAGATGGACCGCGTGCTGCGGCTCCACGAGGGGCGGCTCGAATGACCGGGAGCCAGCCATGACCGCGATCACCCGGATTCCCCGTCCGCGCGGCGGACGGCAGCGAGGCCGATCTCTCGGCCTATGCCGGGCAGGTTGCTGCTGATCGTCAACACCGCCTCCAAGTGCGGCTTCACCCCGCAATACGAGGGGCTCGAGGCGCTTCAGCGCCGCTACCAGGACCGCGGCTTCGCAGTGCTCGCCTTCCCGTGCAACCAGTTCGGCGCGCAGGAGCCGGGCAGCGCCGAGGAGATCGCCAGCTTCTGCACGCTGACCTACGACGTGACCTTTCCGATCTTCGCCAAGATCGACGTCAACGGCGCCGATGCCGCGCCGCTGTTCCGCCATCTCAAGCAGGAAGCTCCCGGGCTGCTCGGCTCGCAAGGGATCAAGTGGAACTTCACCAAGTTCCTGATCGATCGCGCGGGCGGGGTGGTCGAGCGCTATGCGCCGACGACCAAGCCCGAGGATATCGCGGACGACATCGAAAAGCTGCTGTAACCCGAACGCGCTTGGGGTGGTGGGGGAAGGAGGGAGAACCCCCACCACCCGCGCTTAGGAACGGACGGGCGCCTGACGGGGCGCTCGGGTCCGCCGCCCCTCTCGTCAGCCCGCGCTGGGCAGGCAGATCACATATTGGCCGTTCTTCTCGATGAACGGCGTGTCCTCGGCGGGCTCGTCGGCGATCAGCCGGCCAAGGTTGGCGAGCGTGCCGAGGATGCTCGAGGCGCCCTTCATCGGCTTGCCGCGCGGATCGCGCCGCGGCTTGGGCCGCGCGAACCGCGGATCCCGGCGACGCGCGCGCCGGCGCCATGCGCTGCATCCGCGTCGCGACCGAAGCGGCGTCCCCCCGCCCGCCCGAACTCCCGCCAGACAACGCGGAAGCCCTTGGGCACTTCGGTCCAATTGCCCGCTTCCGCGCGGATCAGATCGCATCCGCAGTGGTGGCAGAGGCAGAAGTCCAGCCCGAGATTGTGGTGGTGCGTCGTGCCGGCGGTGTGGCCAACCAGCGAGCAAAGCATCGTCATCTCAATGCACTCCCATCGAATTTTCCGTGTCCCCGCCGCGCACTCTCGATTGAAAGGCGGCGCTCTCATCCTGGTCGGCTTCGCAAAAGGGGCTGCCGTGGAACGAGGTGGTCATCGGGCTTCTCTAATCACTCGAATAAACGGGTTTGTCGTACCCTAAGTCACTGGTTCAGAACGATAATGATTATCGCGCCTCACATTTGCCATAATAGCGCCCCAATCTGACCTGCCGATGAACCGTTCGTTTTTATCGACGAACCGTTGAACCGAAGCTGAGCGCGGGCGACGCGTCTGGCGGAGGCACAGAGCGGTCTCTGCACGGCGTTCTGGCGGGGATATCGAGAATCGAACATCAGATCTGGACTGCTACGCGTTGTTTCGCAGCCTCAACAAGTATCGTGTCAGATAAATCGTTACGCACGCAAAACGAAATACTGATTATGACTGTGAAGAGACTGCTATAGAGTTGATGGACAAGTTGTAGTTAACCATGAACCATTAATGCTGCCTGAGTGATCGTGAAGATATTCGTGGCGGCTCCTTATGGGTTCGTGCGCTAAGGAAAAAACCGGAGCGGGCAGTCCGTCGGGGAAGCCGCGCGACGAATCGTTCCGTCGCATCGCGCCGGCCCGGCTTTGCGAATCGGCCGCGCGCGCCTAGGGTCGGGCGATGCCGCATTCCGGGTTCGTACCGCTCAGGGTCTTCTCGTCCTACACGATGCTCGAGGGCGCGATCGAGCCCAAGGCGATCGCCGGCCGCGCGCGCGCGCTGGGGTTTCCGGCGGTCGCATTGTCGGACCGCAACGGGCTCTACGCGGCGATGCCCTTCTCGGAGGCCTGCGCCAAGGCGGGGGTCCAGCCGATCATCGGCACGCTGCTGGCGGTCGCGCGCCCCGACGTGCCCGAGGGGGGTGGCGCCGCCGATCGACTGGCTCGCGCTCTACGCGCAGGACGAGGTCGGCTATTCGAATATCTGCGCGCTCGTCTCGATGGCGCACCTAGACCGGCCGATCGAGGAGCAGGCGCACGTCGCCTTCGCGTCGCTGTGCGGCCGCACCGACGGACTGATCGCGCTCACCGCCGGCGGCGAAGGCGCGCTCGCGCGGCTTTATGCCGAGGGGCAGGGTGCGGCGGCGCAGGCTTATGCCGAGTCGCTCGAATCGCTGTTTCCCGGCCGGCTCTACGTCGAGATCGTCCGGCGGCTCGACGAGGTCGAGGGCCGGGCCGAGCCGCGGCTGCTCGAGCTGGCCTATGCCCGCGATCTACCGCTGGTCGCGACCAATCCCTGCTGCTTCGCCGACGAGGGCTTCCACGAGGCGCACGACGCGATGCTGTGCATCGCCAATTCCTCCTATGTCGCCAGCGACGATCGCCCGCGCAGCTCGCCCGATGCGTGGATGAAGCCCGCGAACGAGATGAAGCTGCTGTTCGCCGACCTGCCCGAGGCGATCGCCAACACGCTCGTCGTCGCGCAGCGCTGCGCGGTCGCGGCCCCCAAGCGCCGACCGATCCTGCCGCGGATCCTGGGCGAGGACGGACCAGCTCCGCGCCGATGCGCGCGCGGGGCTCGAGATGCGGCTCGCCAGGACGGGCATCACCGATCCGGAAGCGCGCAAGGCCTATGCCGACCGCCTTGAATTCGAGATCGAGACGATCATCAGCATGGGCTTCGCGGCCTATTTCCTGATCGTCGCCGATTTCATCAAATGGGCGAAGGACAACGGCATCCCGGTCGGCCCCGGGCCGCGGATCGGGCGCGGGCTCGGCGGTGGCCTGGTCGCTGACGATCACCGATCTCGATCCCTTGAAGCTCGGGCTGCTGTTCGAGCGCTTCCTCAATCCCGAGCGCGTGTCGATGCCCGACTTCGACATCGACTTCTGCGAAACGCGGCGCGGCGAGGTGATCCGCTATGTCCAGCAGCGCTATGGCCGCGATCACGTCGCGCAGATCATCACCTTCGGGACGATGAAGGCGCGCGCGGTGCTCAAGGATGTCGGGGCGCGTGCTCCAGATGGGCTATGGCCAGGTCGATCGGCTCGCCAAGCTGATCCCCAACCATCCGACCGATCCCTGGACGCTCGAGCGGACGCTGAACGGCGTCGGCGAGTTCAACGCCGAGTACCGGCAGCACCGCGAGGTTCGCCACCTGATCGACCTGGCGATGAAGCTCGAGGGGCTGCCGCGCCACAGCTCGACCCATGCCGCCGGCGTGGTGATCGGCGATCGCCCGCTCGCCGAGCTGGTCCCGCTCTATCGCGATCCGCGATCGGACATGCCCGTCACCCAGTTCGACATGAAATATGTCGAGGCGGCGGGGCTGGTGAAGTTCGATTTCCTGGGGCTCAAGACGCTGTCGGTGCTGCGCAAGGCGGTCGAGCTGCTCGAGGATCGCGGCGTCGAGCTCGATCTCGATGTGCTCCACTGGGACGATCCTCTGGTCTACGAGCTGCTCCAGCGCGGCGACACGGTCGGCGTGTTCCAGCTCGAATCGGAGGGGATGCGGCGCACGCTGGCGGCGGTGCGCCCGTCCAACTTCGGCGACATCATCGCGCTCGTCGCGCTCTATCGCCCGGGGCCGATGGACAACATCCCCGCGTTCGGCGCGCGCAAGACCGGGCGCGAGCCGATCACCTATCCGCATCCGCTGCTCGAAGGGCTGCTCGCCGAGACCTATGGCATCTTCGTCTATCAGGAGCAGGTGATGCAGGCGGCGCAGATCCTCGCCGGCTACAGCCTCGGCCAGGCCGACCTGCTCCGCCGCGCGATGGGCAAGAAGATCAAGTCCGAGATGGACGCGCAACGCGCGGGGTTTGTCGAGGGGTGCCTGGCGGTGAACGGCATCGCGGCGAAGCAGGGCCAACGAGCTGTTCGACCTGATCGACAAGTTCGCCGGCTATGGCTTCAACAAGAGCCACGCCGCGGCCTATGCGCTGCTCGCCTACCAGACCGCCTGGCTGAAGGCCCATTACCCGCACGAATTCTACGCCCGCCTCGATGTGCTTCGACATGGACCAGACCGACAAGCTCGGGATCTTCGCCGACGACATGAAGCGGCTCGGCGTCGCGTGCCTGCCGCCCGACATCAACACCTCGCTCGCCACCTTCTCGGTCGAGGATGCCGATGGCGGGCTCGCGGTGCGCTACGGCCTCGCCGCGCTCAAGGGTGTGGGTACGCGCGCGATGGAGCTGCTGGTCGACGAGCGCGACGCGCGCGGGCGCTTCCAGTCGCTCGACGATTTCGCGCGCCGCGTCGATCCGCGGCTGCTCAACAAGCGCCAGGTCGAGACGCTGGCGGGGCGCGGGCGCGTTCGACGGCATCGAGCCCGATCGCGCCGGCGTGTTCGCCGCCGCCGAGACGATCCTCGCGGTCGCGCAGCGCACCAGCGACAGCCGGACGAGCGGGCAGGGCGGGCTGTTCGGCGAGGCCGAGCCCGGCGGCGGCGCGATCCAGCTCCCCACCAGCGTCCATTGGTCGCTCGCCAACCGCATCAACGCCGAGCGCGAGGCGTTCGGCTTCTATTTCTCGGCGCACCCGCTCGATCGCTTCGTCCATCTCGCGCGCGTCCACGGCGCCCGCGCGATCGCGAGCCTCGGCGAGATTTCCGGTGGCCGAGAGCGCGCGCGTCGGCGCGACCGTCGCCGCGCTGGTCGAGGATGCGCGCTGGGCGCACCTCGGCGCGCGGCAACCGCTATCTGATGGCGACGCTGTCCGATACCAGCGGCCAGGTCGGCGTCACCTGCTTCGAGGAAGCGGTCTCGGTTGAATTGGAGGAGACCGCGCGCGCGGGTGGTTGCGCGGTGCTCACCGTCGAGCTCGATCGGCGCCCGGGCGACGAGACCGCGCGCGTCACCGTCCGCCGCGTCCAGCCGTTCGAATCGCTCGCCAGTTCGGCGCGCCTCGTGCTCGATCTCGCGGTCGACGATCCGTCGGCGCTGCCGTTGCTCGCGGGGATCGTCGGCGGCCAGCGCGGCGGGCGCGGCGAGGTGCGCGTCCGCGCCGCGTTCGGCGCCGAGGGCGAGGCCGAGCTGATCCTCGGCCGCGACTTCCGCCTCGACGGCGAACTTGCCCAGCGCGTCGAGAATCTCCAAGGTATCCGCTGGGCGGCGCTCAAGACCGCCGACAGCCAACGGCCGACTGCGGTGCATTAGGGCGCCGCGTCCCCTCGGTCCGGCTCTGGGGATGCGATATGCTGGGAGGAATGCAGGATTTCGAGCTGCGCGTGCCGCGCCTGCTCGATCATGCCGCGCGCGAGCATGGGGGACGCGAGATCGTCACGCGCTGGGCCGACGGCAGCGAGGACGCGCACCACCTGGGCCGGCGTCGCCCGCGACGCGCGCAAGCTGGCGCAGGCGCTCGAGCGGCTGGGGGTGAAGCCGGGCGACCGCGTCGCCACGCTGGCGATGAACCACCATCGCCATCTGGTCGCCTGGTACGGCGCGATCGGGATGGGCGGGGCTGATCCATACGATCAACCCGCGGTTGTTCGACGATCAGCTCGCCTTCATCGGCAACCATGCCGAGGACAAGGTGCTGCTCTACGATCGCGCCTTCGCGGGCGTGGTCGAGCGGATGAAGCCCGAGTGGAAGACGATTCAACACTACATCTGCTTCGACGGCGAAGGCGCCGGCAGCTTCGAGGCGGTGATCGCGCGGGAGGACGGCAATTACGTCTGGCGCGAGGGCGGCGAGCGCGAACCCCTGCATGCTCTGCTACACCAGCGGCACCACCGGCAATCCCAAGGGCGTGGTCTATTCGCACCGCTCGGCGGTGCTCCACGCGCTGACCGAGATTTCAGCCGGCCGAATTCGACCTGTCGACCCAGTCGGTGGTGCTGCCGATCGTGCCGATGTTCCACGCGGTCGGCTGGGGGCTGCCGTTCGCCTGCGCGCTGGTGGGCGCCAAGTTCGTCTTCTCGGCGGTCAACGAGCCGAGCGTGCTGTGCGACCTGATGAACAAGGAGAAGGTCACCCACTCGGCCGGCGTGCCGACCGTCTGGTTCGGCATGTTCCAGCATATCGACGCCACCGGCGATTCGCCGCGCGACATGCAGATCGTCACGATCGGCGGCTCGGCGGCGCCGCGCGCGATGATCGAGCGGCTGATGCGGATGGGGCCGTCCGCGTCAACCACGCCTGGGGAATGACCGAGACCTCGCCGATCGGTACGATGGGCGCGCCGTCGTGGAACTGGGAGGAGCTGAGCTTCGAGCAGCAGCTCGACGAGGCGTCGAAGCAGGGCAAGGTGCCGTTCGGGGTCGAGTTGCGTGTCGTCGACGACGAGGGCCGGATCCAGCCGCGCGACGGCAGGAGCTCGGGCCGGCTCCAGGTGCGCGGGCCCTGGGTGATCCGCCAATATTTCCAGGACGCCAGCGGGGCCGTGCGTCGACGCCGACAATTGGTTCGACACCGGCGACCGTCGCGGTTCTCCACCCAGACGGGACGATGCAGATCACCGATCGTGCCAAGGACGTGATCAAGTCGGGCGGCGAATGGATCAGCTCGGTCGAGCTCGAGAATGCCGCGATCGGCTGCGAGGGCGTGGCCGAGGCCGCCGCGATCGGGCGTCCATCACCCCGCGCTGGGAGGAGCGGCCGATCCTGCTGGTGGTGCGCAAGCCCGGCAGCACGGTCACCCCCGACGCGATCCAGGCGCATCTCGCGCAGCACGTCGCCAAATGGTGGCTCCCCGACGAGATCCACTTCGTCGACAATCTGCCTCACACCGCCACCGGCAAGCTGCTCAAGACCGCGATCCGCGAGCAGTACAAGGACTTCAGGCTCGCCGCGGCATAGCGTCGTTTTCACTCAGGTTGAACCCCAGGACCGAACGGAAAAGGCAAAGCGATTCCGCCAATCCGAAAACCACTCCGGCGTCTTGGCTTAGTGCGCCGCCAGGATCGCCGCGCTCACTTCGTCCGCCTTGGCCTGTTTGAACTTCGCGCAGTTGCGGATCGTCTCGACCGCGCGGTCGAGCGCGAGCGTGCTGCCGTTCGTAGCGATCACCGGGCGCAGCCTTGGCGTCGACCGCGTCCGCCTGCGGCAGCGAGCAGAGGTCCTGGAAAACCCCCGCCGCGCGCGACGCGAAGATGCCCGCCGCCGCCGCGCGCGCCCATGATCGCCTCGAAATTGTCGATCAGATACGTGCCGGCGAGGTCGCTGGTCGCCGCGCTATCGAGGAAGCCGGCGGCGGTAAACAGCCCGCTCGATCGGCGTCAGCCGGGGGTCCTTGAAATCGTTGAAGAACCATTTCGCCACCTCGGGATCGCCCGACGCGGCGATCGCGCGGAACGCGCCCTGGCGCATGGCGCGATTGGTGCTCGTTATCGCCTTGTCGGCCATCGCCTTGGCGAAGGGCACCCCGCGCTCCTGCACCGCGACACCCATCGCCAGCAGGATATATTTGAGGGTCGAGCGCCTTGGTGTCGCCGGCGACGTAGCGATCGACGGCGGCAAGCAGCTTGGCGCGCACCGCCGGGTCGCGGCCCGCGCCGGCAACGATCTCGGTCACCGCGACGCGCATCTTCTGCCGGTCGGGCCCATCGTCCGGATAGCTGCTCACCGCGGGGTCGAAGCCGAGCTTGTCGAGCATCGGCGCGTAGATGTCGTCGATGAGCTTGCGGTAGGCGGGCATCGCCGCCGAGGAGACGAGCCCGCGCCGAGCGAGCCCGGCGAGCCGCTCGCCGCCGTCGACCGCGGCGTTCGAATCGGATTTGCCGGTCATCGCGCGCGCCGCGGCGAGCAGCCGGGCGAACCGATCCGCGGCCCGCGTAGAACGACGCCCAGAGGCTGTCGGTCACCGCCCCAGCGCCTCGCCGCCCGGAGCTTCGGCGCCGCCGCGATCAGCGCATTCCAGTCGGCGGGGTCGAGGTCGAAGCGGTAATAGCCCCATCCGCCGGCATTGGGCACGATCGCGCCGGTGCCGGCTGCGGCGATCCGCGTGTCGGGCTTGTCGACCAGCGTGCAGCTCCGCGTCGCGGCGCGGCGGATGCAGAGCGGGGACGATCCCAATGCTCGGGCGCGGGCGTGGTGCCGAAAAAGGCATGAGCGCGCCTGATTGGCGACGAAGTGGCCGCCGACGCGGTGGAGCGTCACCACCGGCACGCCCTGCTGGTCGACGAAGCTTCGCAGCGACTCGAGCACGCGCGGATCCTTGGCGGCATCGGCGGAGCGCGACGAAGAAATCGTCTGTGCTCGCATTGCCATAGGTGTGGCGCTTCATGTGCAGCCGCACGCCTTCGCGGAACGTGTCGTCGCCCATATAGGCGGCGATCATCGCGACGACCTGGCCGCCCTTGCCATAAGTGATCTGGTCGAATGCCGCATTGACGTCGCCGTCGCGGGCGATGTGCTGGTGGATCGGCCGGCCGGCGACGAGCGCGTCGAGGTTCATCGCCTCGAACGCCTCGTTGATCGCGTTGGTGCCGATGTTGAGATCAGGCCGCCATTCGTTGCCGATGCGATAGCCCATCCAGTTGGCGAAGCTCTCGTTGAGCCAGATGTCGTCCCACCAGGCGGGCGTCACCAGATCGCCGAACCACTGGTGCGACAGCTCGTGCGCGACGACCATTCCGAAGGTCCTGCTTCTCCTGCGTCGACGCATGCTGGCCGAAGAACAGGATGCCGTCGCCATAGATGTCGGCGCCGCATTCTCCATCGCGCCGGGCATCACCGGCGATCCGATCTGGTCGAGCTTGGGATAGGGAAAGGCCTGGCCGAAATATTTCTCGAGCAGCGCGACGATCGGCCCCGATTGCTCGACCGCGAACGTCATCTCGCCAGCGTGGTCCTTGGTCCCGATCACGCGCAGCGGCAACGGGTCGGGGCGCTGCGGCGTCGGCGACACCATCGTCTGTTGGGTCGCGAACGGACCGGTCACCAGCGCGACCAGATAGGTCGGCAGCGGCAGCGTCGGCGCGAAACGGTGCGTCATCAGCTCGCCCTGCGGCGCCGAGCTCACCTCGGGCGCGTTGCTGGCGACCGCGAAGCCGGGCTTGGTGGTGATCGAGACGCGGAACGGCGTCTTGTATCCGGGCTCGTCGAACGACGGGAAAGCGGCGCGCGCGTCGATCGATTCGAACTGCGTCCAGCTATACCAGTCGTCGCCGACCTTGACGTGGTAGAGGCCGGAGGGGCCGCGCCGAATGCCGCGTCGTAATCGAACTTGAGCGTCACGCGCCCTGCCGGAAGCTCATGCCCGAAATCGATCCGCGCGAGTCCGAGCGGGGTCACCTGCGTGAAGGGTCACCGGCGCGTCCTGACCGGCCGCGCTGACCACCGCGCCGGTCACGTGCAGGTCGCCGGCGTGCATGTAGAGTGACGCGGCCGGCTGCTTGAGGTCGATGTCGATCTCGGCGTGGCCGCTGAAGCGTTCCTTCTCGGGCACGATCGTGAAGTCGAGCCGGTAGTCGATCGGCGTCGCCGCATCGGGCAGCTTGCCGGTCGGGACCGGCGCCCCCTGGGCGAAGGCCCGTTGGGCGGGGAGAAGGAGCGCGAGAAGCGCGGGCAGCAGAGGACGCATGGGAATCCCTTCGAAGATCGAAGCTGCTTAAGGCGCCGAGTGCCTTATGGCAACAGCACACTATCATGATCTTGCAGTTGCGAAAGGGTTCGTCCACGCTGGGCGGGTGAGCGATCCGGCGACAGTGACGGTGGGCGATGGCGCCGGAGGCGTGATCCTCGCGCGCGCGGCCCGAGGCGATCCGTGTTGCGCCGCAGGAAACCGCGGTCGTCCGTGATCGACATGCAGAATGCCTATGCCTCGCCCGGCGGCTATGTCGACGAAGCGGGGTTCGACATTTCGGGCGCGGCCGGCACGATCGGCAGATCGCGCAGGTGCTCGAGACGGCGCGCGGCGCGGGCATCCAGATCGTCTATCTCCAGAACGGCTGGGACCCCGACTATGTCGAGGCGGGCGGGCCGGGATCGCCCAACTGGCACAAGTCGAACGCGCTCAAGACGATGCGCAGGCGCCCCGAGCTGGCCGGCAAGCTGCTCGCGCGCGGCGGCTGGGATTATGCGCTGGTCGATGCGCTGAAGCCGCGGGACGGCGACAATCGTCATCGGCAAGACGCGCTATTCGGCCTTCTTCAATTCGCAGCTCGACAGCGTGCTGCGCTCGCGCGGCATCCGCACGATCGTGTTCGTCGGCATCGCCACCAACGTCTGCGTCGAATCGACGCTGCGTGACGGCTTTCACCTCGAATATTTCGGAGTGATGCTTGAGGATGCCACGCACCACCTCGGCCCGCCAATGATGCAGGAGGCAACGGTCTACAACGTCGAGAAATTCTTCGGCTGGGTCTCCACGGTTGCCGATTTCTGCGGCAGCCTTCGGGCAATTGCCGGAATGAGGGGCCTGCCGCACCCACACACCCGTCATCCTGAAACAAGTTCAGGATGACGGAAGAAAATAAGGAACCCTCAATGCCCTTCGAAGCGATCAACCCCGCCGCAATTCCCCACCCCGATCGCGCCCTATTCGGCGGGGGCGAAGGCGGGCGACACCGTCTATGTCTCGGGGGTGCTCGCGCTGGGGGAGGGCGGGGTGGTGCTCCATCCCGGCGACGCGGCGGCGCAGACGCGCCACATCCTCGACGTCATCGGGATCACGCTCGAGGCCGCCGGCGCGACGCTGGCCGACGTGGCGATGAACCACATCTTCCTCAAGGACCTGGCCGATTACGCCGCGTTCAACCGGGTCTATGCCGAATATTTCCCCGGCCCCCAAGCCCGCGCGCTATTGCATCAAGTGCGATCTGGTGAAGCCCGATTGCCTCGTCGAGATCGCCTCCGTGGCGCACATCGGCTGATGGCGGAGACGGCGGGCCTCCATTGGGAAGCGCAGGGCGCCGGCGCGCCGCTGATCCTGTCGGCGGGGCTGGGCGGATCGGCCGGATATTGGGCGCCGAACCTCGCCGCGCTCGCCGCGCGCCGACGGGTGATCGGCCTACGACCATCGCGGCACCGGCCGCTCCGACCGCACGATCGAGGGCATGCTCACCGTCGAGCGGATGGCCGACGACATCCTCGCGGTGATGGACGGCGCCGGTGTCGAGCGCGCGACCGTGGTCGGGCATGCCGCGGGTGGCTCGCGGGCCTCGCGCTGGCGCTCAAGGCGCCCGAGCGGCTGAGCGGGCTGGTGGTGATCAACGGCTGGGCCAGGCTCGATCCGCATACCGCGCGCTGCTTCGACACGCGGCTGGCGCTGCTGCGCGATAGCGGGCCGCGGGCCTATCTCCATGCGCAGCCGCTGTTCCTCTATCCGCCGTCGTGGATTTCACAGCACGACGCCGCGCTCGCCGCCGAGGAGGAAGCGCAGCTCGCGCATTTCCCGGGCGCCGAGAAGGTCCAGCGCCGCATCGCCGCGGTGCGGCTGTTCAACGTCCACGATCGGCTCGGCGAGATCGCGGTGCCGCTGCTGGCGATCGTCAGCGAAGACGATATGCTGGTGCCGCCCGAATGCTCGGTGGAGTTGGCCGAGGGTGTCCCCGGCGCGCAGCTCATGCGGATGCGCCACGGCGGCCATGCCTGCAACGTGACGCGCGCGAAGGACTTCAACGACTGGCTGCTGGCGTGGCTGGACAGGGAATAGGCAGGGAACATGCAGGTCGGCGTCTTCGTCCCCATCAACAACAACGGCTGGCTGATTTCGGAGAACGCGCCGCAATATCTGCCGAGCTTCGATCTCAACAAGGCGATCGCGCTCTCGGCCGAGAAGCACGGACTCGATTTCCTGCTGTCGATGATCAAGCTGCGCGGCTTCGGCGGCAAGACGCAGTTCTGGGAATATGGGCTCGAAAGCTTCACGCTGATGGCCGGCCTCGCCCGCGGTCACCGAGCGGATCAAGATCTACGCGACCTGCCCGACGCTGGTGATCCCGCCGGCTTTCGCCGCGCGGATGTGCAACACGATCGATTCGATCAGCCACGGCCGCTTTGGGCTCAACCTGATCACGGGTTGGCAGCGCCCCGAATACAGCCAGATGGGGATGTGGCCCGGCGACGAGCATTTCCGCAATCGATACCAGATGCTCGACGAATATGCCGGCATCCTGCGCGAGCTGTGGGAGAAGGGCGAAAGCGATTTCAAGGGCACCTATTACCAGATGGACGATTGCCGCGTCCGCCCGATGCCCGACCGGCGACATGAAGATCATCTGCGCGGGCTCGTCGGACGAGGGGCTCGCCCTTCTCGGCCAAATGGGCGGATTACGCCTTCTGCCTGGGCAAGGGGGTGAACACGCCCAAGGCCTTCGCCTTCAACAACGAGCGCCTTGCCGCCGCCACCGCCAAGACGGGACGCCAGGTCTCGGTCTTCGTCCTCGTCATGCTGATCATGGCCGAGACCGACGAAGCGGCCGAGGCCAAGTGGAAGTCGTACAACGACGGCGTCGATCTGGACGCGATCGCCTGGCTCAAGGACCAGGGCGCCGCGGACAAGGTCAACGCCACCACCAACGTCCGCCAGCTCGCCGCCCCCAGAGGGCGCGGTCAACATCAACATGGGCACGCTCGTCGGCAAGCTTCGGACAAGATCGCCGCGATGCTCGACGAGATGGCCGAAGTGCCAACACCGGCGGCGTGCTGTTGACGTTCGACGATTTCATCCAGGGCGTCGAGGATTTCGGCACCCGCGTCCAGCCGCTGATGAAGAGCCGCCGCGGCTAGCCCCTGTGACGCCTCGCCCCGCGTTAGCGGCGCGAGAGCGGCGAGGGTGGCGGGCGATCAGCGTCTTGATGCACGGATCGTCGCGAAGATCGGCGCGCGTCACGATCCACATCTCCGAATCGAGCTTCGGGCGCCGGCGGGAAGCATTGCACCAGCTCGGGATCGCGCCCCGCGACCATGCACGGCAGCGCGGTCAGCCCCAGCCCCGCGCGGCAGGCGGCGTGGAGGCTGGTCAGCGTGTTCGCGCGCCACACCACCGCCGCGTCGTGCGCCATCTCCGCCAGCCAGCGCAGCGCCGGCAATTCGTTGACGCCTTGCTCGCCGCCGATCAGCGCGTGGCGGTTGAGCGCGGCGGGGCTCTCCGGAATCCCGTTCTGCGCGACATAGCCGCGGCTGCCGAACACCGTCCAGGCGGGATCGGGCAGCCGGCGGCCGACCAGATCGGCGTCCTCGGCGCGCGACAGGCCGGCGCGCAGCGCGACATCGGCCTCGCCGCGATGAATGTCGAGCTTGGCGTCGCTGGCGAAGAGCTGCACCTGCACCGACGGGTAGAGCGCGCGGAAGTGGGCGAGCGCGGGCAGGACGAAATCGTTGACGACATTCTCGGGGACCGTCAGCCGGATCGCCCCGGTCGCCTTGCGCGCCTTGGCGGCGAAGGTGTTGGCGAGCGCGAGCATCTCCGCCTCGGCGCGCTCGGCGAGCGGCAGGACGGCGAGCCCGTCGCGCGTCAGCGTATAGCCCGAAGCCCGCCGGTCGAACAGCGCAAGCCCGGCCGCCTTCCTCGAGCGCGGAGACGCGGCGCACCACCGTCGGCTGGCTGGTGCCGAGCCGATTATCTGGGCGTGGGCTTGGTGACGCTCGGCGACTGGATCGCGTTCGATTTCGTGCCCTGGTCCAATGTGAAGCGCTGGATCGCGCGGATGCGCGCGCGGCCGGCGTGCCGGGGCGAATGGGCACGCTAACGACCGCTGGACCGCCCGCGCTGCGTGCCGGCTCGGGCAAGGGAGAACCATGATGATCGACCGCTATGATTTCTTCGGCCCCATCCACAAGGGCCTGCGCCGCGCGCTTGCGATGCTGCTGGTGCGTCTCGGCGCCGCCGACTTCGCCTATCCGGCCGAGACCGGCCCGCTGTTCGAGGCGCTGCGGCGCCAGTTGGTGCTGAGCGCATTGCACCTCGAGGATGAGGACCGGTTCCTCCAACCCGGCGATCGCCGAGCGCGGGCCGATCGTCGCGATCCCGATCCATGCCGAGCACAACCACCACCGCGACACGATGCGCGGGATCGCCGCGCTGGTCTCGACGATCGAGGCCGCGGCACCCGCCGATCGCCCGGCGCACGACCGCCGGCTCTATCTGGCCTTCGGCCGTTTCGTCGCCGACGATCTCGCGCACATGCTCGAGGAGGAGACGGTGGTGCAGCCGAAGCTCCACGTGATGTTCACCGATGCCGAGCTCGCCGGGATCGAGCAGCGAATCGTCGCCTCGCTCGCGCCCGCCGATTTCCACGACTTCATGAAGGAGATGCTGCCGGCGATGAACCCGGCCGAGCGCGCCGGGCTGCTGTCGGGCATGCGCGACCATGCGCCGCGCGCGGTGTTCGATCTGGTGATCGGCGCGGCGGCCCGCCCGTCGCTCGACGACCGCGCGTGGCGGCGGCTCGAGCGCGAGATGCAGCTCGCGGCCTGAGCCGCGCTCCCGGCTTGTCACCGCCTGCGCATCGACTAGGGTAACGCTACCATAACAAGGAGAGGGTGATGGCCGGATCGCGCGCCTGTTTGCGCTGCTGGTGCTGACGGCGGCGGCAGCGCCGCAGGAGCGCTGGGTCGCCGCCTGGGCCACGTCGCAGCAGGTACCCGAACCGCGCAACGCGCTGCCGCCCGAGGATTTGAGGGACGCGACGTTGCGCCAGATCGTCCGCCTCCAGATCGGCGGGCAGCGCTTTCGCGTCCGCCTCACCAATGCCTTCGGCACCGCGCCGCTCAGGATCGATCATGCCGCGATCGCGCCCTCGCTCGATCTCGCCAGTCCCGGATCGATGCCGGTGCGCTCCCGCCGCTGGGCTTCGACGGCAAGCCCGAGGTGACGATTCGGCGGGCGCCGAATATTGGTCCGATCCCGTGGCGCTCACCGCGGCAGCCGGGGCCGATCTCGCGATCAGCATCCACCTTCCGATGCCCCGGCGCAGCAGACCGGCCATCCCGGCAGCCGTGCGACCAGCTATTACGTCCATGGCGACCTGGTCGGCGCGCCCGACCTGCCCGGCGCCAGGACGATCGACCATTGGTATCAGCTCAGCGGGATCGAGACCGTCTCGGCCAAGGGATCGGCGGTGGTGATTGTCGGCGATTCGATCACCGACGGCGCCGGCACCAAGTCCCAACACCAACCAGCGCTGGCCCGACGATTTCCAGCTTCGACTGCGCGCCGATCCGGCCACGCGCGCGATGGCGGTGCTCAACGCGGGCATCGGCGGCAACCGGCTGCTGCTCGACGGGCTCGGTCCCAACGCACTCCGCGCGCTTACGATCGCGAGGTGCTGAGCCCGCCCGGCGTCACCCACATGATCGTGCTCGAAGGCATCAACGATCTCGGTACGCTCACCCGTGACGCGGCCGGTCAGCCCCGAGGAGCATGCGTCGCTGGTCCGGCGGATGATCGGCGCGCTACGCCAGATGGCGGCGCGCGGCGCGCGACCATGGCATCAAGGCGATCGGCGCGACGATCCTGCCCCGACGGCGGATCGGCCTATTACCATCCGGACGCTGCCAATGAGGCCGATCGCGCCACGGTCAACGCCTGGATCCGCGCGCCCGGCAATTTCGACGGTCGTCATCGATTTCGACGCGGTGACACGCGATCCCTCGCAGCCCAACAGGCCTGCGCGCCGACTATGACTCGGGCGACGGGCTGCATCCCTCGCCGGTCGGCTATCAGGCGATGGCCGACGCGATCCCGCTGGCACTGTTCGGCTCGAAAGCCAAGCCCCAGCCGCCCAAGGCCGCGGCCGGCGATCCCGCGCCGGCGATCGCCTTCACCTTCGACGACCTGCCGTCGCATGCGTCGCTCCCGCCGGGCGTGACGCGCATCGAAGTGGCGGACCAAATCATCGCCGCGCTCAAGGCGGCGGGGCTGCCCCCGGTCTATGGCTTCGTCAACGGCGTCAAGACCGAGACCGAGCCCGAATCGACCCCGGTGCTCGCCGCGTGGCGCAAAGGCGGGTCTGCCGCTCGGCAACCACGGCTGGAGCCACGCCGATCTCGCCAAGCTGACCGACGACCAGTTCGCCGACGAGCTGGCGAAGAACGAGCCGTTGCTCGCATCGCTGATGGGCGACGCCGACTGGCATTGGTTCCGCTATCCGTTCCTGTCCGAGGCGGCGAGCGATCCCGAGCGCCCGCGCGGCGCATCCGCCGGCCTGCTCGCGAGCAGGGGCTACAAGGTCGCGCCGGTGACGATGTCGTTCGCCGATTACGCCTATAACGATCCCTATGCGCGCTGCGTCGCCAAGGGCGACCAGGCGGCGATCGCGCAGCTGGAGGCCGCCTATCTCGCCGGCGCCGAGGCCGAGGCCGCCAATGCGCGGGCGATGGCGAAGACGCTCACCGGGCGCGACGTGCCCTATGTGCTGCTGATGCATCTCGGCGCGTTCGACGCGCGGATGATGCCGCGGCTGCTGGCGCTCTACCAGCGGCTCGGCCTTCCGCTTCGTCACCCTGCCAGACGCGCTGAAGGACCCATATTATCGCGACGAGGCCGATCCGGCGCTGCCCGCCCGATCTCGAGGGGATGCCCGCGCGGCTCGCCGCCAAGCACCTGCCGGTCCCGGCGCCGCCGCCGCCGGGATTGGCGCTCGATACGCTTTGCCGCTAGCGCTAGGATCGTCCGGAAAGGGGGATTCGATGCGCGCGACCTGCGGCTTCCTGGTGCTGGCGTGGCTCGCGATCGGCGGTCCGGCCCGCGCCGCGCCGCCGGGAGTGCGCGTCACCGTCACCCGCGCGCCGGGGGCGACTGGATCGTCGACTACGCCCTTCCGCCGGCGCGCGTCGGTGTGGGTCTTTGAGCGGTCGGCGACCGATCTCGAAGGCAGATTATGGCGTCCGCAATCCTGGACGGTCGAGACCCCCGGCGTTCGGCTCGCGCATGCCGGCCATTACGACGTGCTGACCGCCGGCGGCGCGGCGCTGGGCCGGGTGCGGATCCGGATGCGGCCGTTCGCGCAGCCGCTGCGGGCGGACTACACCCCGGCGCTGCACTTCTCGGACGGCGGGCTGGCCTTCTACACCGGCCATTTCCGCGTCTTGCCGATGGCGTCGCTCGCCGCGGCCGAGGCGCTGCCGGCCGATCTCAACGGCGTGGATCTTCCCGAGGCGCGCGCGATGCTGACGCTGGCCGATCCCGGCGGGCGCCTGCTGCTCGGCGGCGGGGTGAGGAACGGCACCGCGACGCTGCCGCTCGGCGATGCCGGCACCTATGTCTATGCGGGCACCGCGCCGATGATCGAGCGGCCCGCCTTTGCCGGCGTGATCGACGGCGGGCTGCCCGAATGGGTGCGTGCCGAGCTCGACAATTACACGCCGCGCGTGATGGCGCTCTATGCCGAGCGGCTGGGCGCGCCGGCGGGCGGACGGCCGATGGCGCTGGTCGCTTGGGGCGGCGCCGAGCGCTCGGGCTGGTCGCTGGGCGGCAGTGTGCTCCAGGGCATGGTGGTAATGCAGATCTCGGGCAAGGTCGTCGCCCAGCCGAGCCCCGAGGTGCTCGCGCGGATGCGCTGGTTCATCGGCCACGAATCGGCGCATTTCTGGATGGGGCAGACGGTGCATTACACGCACCGCAGCGAGAGCTGGATCACCGAGGGCAGCGCCGACATCGCCGCGATCCGCGCCAACGGCCGGCTCGTGCCCGGCTACGACATGCGCGCCGAGCTGCAGCGCGAGCTCGACGAATGCCTGCGCGTCAACGGCGCGGGGGAGCCGCTGTCGACCGCCGAGGAACGCGGCGAGAACCGCGCGAGCTACGGCTGCGGCGCGATGCTGCTGCTTGCGGCGGAAGGCGCGGCGCGGCGGCGCGACCCGAACGCCGATGCCTTCGGCTTCCTCCGCGCGCTGATCGACGAGAACCGCGCCGACGGCGAGGTCACCCGCGACGACTGGCTCGCGCAGTTCCAGGTGGCGTGCGGCGACGCGGCGCTCACCGCCGAGGTGCGCGGCTTCGTCGACACGGGCGTCGCCGACCCGCTCGCTTTCTGGGCGCATCTCTTCACCGCCACCGGCGTGGGCTTCAACCGCGAGGGCGATGCGCTGCGCCTGAGCTGAGGCTCAGAACAATTCGCCTTGCGGCCCGGCGGGCGGGCGGAACAGGTCGGTGCGCACCTTGAGCCGTTCGGCATCGAGCCCGTGGCGCTTGGCGGCGATGTGGAAACGCGTGCGCAGCAGCTCGGCCCAGGCGCCCTGGCCCCGGAACCGCGTGTGGAAATTGCCGTCATTGTCCTTGCCGCCGCGGATCGACTGGATGATCGCCATCACCTTGCCCGCGCGATCGGGGAAATGCGCGTCGAGCCAGGCGCGAAATAACGGCGCGACCTCCCACGGCAACCGCACCGGCAGGAAAAAGGCCGCGCGTGCCCCCGCGGCGGCGGCGCGCGCCATGATGTGCTCGATCTCATGATCGGTGATCGCCGGAATCACCGGCGAGATCGAGACGAACACCGGGATGCCCGCGTCGCTGAGCCTGCGGATCGCCGCGAGCCGTTTCTCGGGATGCGGCGCGCGCGGCTCGACCGTCATCGCCACCTTCGGATCAAGCGAGGTCACCGACACCATCACCGCCGCCAATCCCTTCGCCGCCATCGGCGCGAGCAGGTCGATGTCGCGCGTCACGCGATCGGACTTGGTGGTGATCGTCAGCGGATGATCGGTCTCGGCGAGCACCTCCAGGCAGCCGCGCGTGATCCGCCATTTCGCCTCGATCGGCTGATAGGGATCGGTGTTGGTCCCGAACGCGATCGGCTTGCACACATAGCCGCGCTTCGCCAGCTCGGCGCGCAGCAGGGTGGGGGCGTCGGGTTTGGCGAACAGCCTGGTCTCGAAATCGAGCCCCGGCGAGAGGTCGTGATAGGCGTGCGTCGGCCGCGCGAAGCAATAGATGCAGCCGTGCTCGCACCCGCGATAGGGGTTGATCGACTGGTCGAAGGCGATGTCGGGCGATTGGTTGCGGGTGATAATCGTCCTGGGCTTCTCGATCGTCACCGTCGTCCGCAGCGGCGGCGCCGCGCCGTCGACGCCCTCGCGCGCGTCGAGCCAGTCGCCATCGGCCTCGCGCGCGGGCAGGTTGAAGCGGGCGCTTTCCCGGTTCAGCGTGGCGCCGCGGACGGGGCGAGTCTTGGCCATTGCCAAATCCTATGCGCCGCCATAGAACATAGCAAGAACATTGGGAGGCGAACGATGCGAATCAGCTATATCGAGATGCCGGTCACCGATCTGGCGGCGGTGCGCGATTTCTATGCCGGCGCGTTCGGCTGGGACTTCACCGATTTCGGCCCGGACTATGCCTCGACGGTGACCGGCGACGTCGACGTCGGGCTCAACGGCAGCAAGGAATATGCGATCGCGAACATCCTGCCGATCGTCGAGGTCAAGCAGGACCTCGAGGGCGCGCTCGACAAGGTGGTCGCGGCGGGCGGCGAGATCACGATGCCGATCTTCGCCTTTCCGGGCGGGCGCCGCTTCCATTTCCGCGATCCGCAGGGGCACGAGCTGGGCGTGTTCATCAACGAGCCCGAGACGATGCCGGGCTGATCGCGTGTCCCGCGGCGTGGCATCGGCGTGGCAAACGTCGATTGCCGCGGCGCGGACACCTGCTACCATCCGCCTGCTTTTCAGGGGGGTATGGAATGCGATCGATCCGCTTCGCCGCCGCGGCGCTGTTTCTCACCATGGGCGCCGCGCATGCGCAGGATCGCAATCCGTGCGGCGCCGGGACGGTCTGCGCGAGCGATCCGCAGTCGGTGATGCGCGCGATGGACAAGGCTGACCTCAAGCCCAAGCTCGCCACCGACAATTCGGGCGATCCGCTGATCGAGAGCGACGCCGCCGCTTATCATTTCGACGTCTATTTCTACGGCTGCGAGACCCACAAGAATTGCGATTCGCTGCGGCTCGAGGTCGATTTCCGCAAGGAGGACGACAACACGCTCGATCTCGCCAACAAATGGAACCAGGCGCACCGCTTCATGCAGGCGGCGGTGGCGAAGGACGGGCGGTTCGTGATGGCATATGACGTCGCGACGATCGGCGGGATCAACGATCGCAACTTCGCCGACATCCTCGATTGGTGGACCTCGACGCTGGGCGACCTCGCCGAATTCTTCCAGACCGAACTGAAGCCCGCCGACAAGCCGGCGGACAAGCCCGCGAAATGAGGGGCCGCGAAATGAGGGGCCCGCGAAATGAGGGGCCCGCGAAATGAGGAGCCCGCGAAATGAGGGGGACGTGACGATGCGATGGACGATGCTCGCCGGCCTGATCGCCGTCGCCGCGCCGCTGCCGGCGGCGGCGCAGGACCGGATGGTCGACATCACCCAGCCCACGGTGGTGGTCCAGGTGCTCCAGGAGGAGGGCTATAAGGCGGTCCTCAAGAAGAACGATTCCGGCCGCCCCTATGTCGAGAGCGCCGCGAACGGATCCAATTTCACCGTCGAGTTCTTCGGCTGCGAAACCGACAAGCCCGAGAGGGGCTGCACCTCGCTGCAATTCTAGGCGTGGTACGCGAAAAAGCCCTGGTTCGATGCGGACATGGCCAATCGGTGGAACGCCAACATGCGCTTCATCAAGGCGGCGATCGACAAGGACGGCGATCTGGCGACCTATATGGACGTCACCTCGCTCGGCAAGACCACCTATGCCAATTTCGCCGACGCGATCGACTGGTGGTCGGTCATGTCGGGCGAGGTGTCCAAGTTCCTCGACCAGGAAGAGGAAAAGGCGGGCAAGCCGGCCGCGCCGGCCAAGCCCGCGACTAACGCTCCATGAGCCGCGGCATCAGCTCGACGAAGTTGCAGGGGCGGTGGCGGATGTCGAGCTGGTCCTTGAGGATGCCGTCCCACCCGTCGATCACCGCGCCGGTCGATCCCGGCAGCGCGAAGATATAGGTCCCGCGCGCCACCCCTGCACAGGCGCGCGACTGGATCGTCGAGGTGCCGATCTTGGCGTAGCTCAGCCAGCGGAACAGCTCGCCGAATCCTGGGATATCCTTGTCGCACACGCGCGCCACCGCCTCGGGCGTCACGTCGCGCCCGGTGACGCCGGTGCCGCCGGTGGTGAGGATGCAATCGATTTGCGCGTCGTCGATACAGGCATTCAGGCCGGCGACGATCGCGTCGGTGTCGTCGGTCACGATCGCGCGGGCAGCGAGGATGTGCCCGGCCTCGGCCAACCGCGCGACGAGCGTGTCGCCCGATCGGTCGTTCGCTGCGGTGCGCGTGTCCGAAACGGTGAGCACCGCGATCCGGACCGGCCGGAACGCGCGGGCTTCGTCAATAGGCATTGGCGGTGGCGGCGGGCTGCGGCAGCGGCTGCATCCCGCCGAGCTTGACCGAAGGCGCGCCCGGCATCCCCGGGAAGCGCGGCCACAGCCCCTGCACCAGCGCCTCGCGGCTCGCGGACTTGCGGCCTTCCTGCTGCTCATACATCCAATAGTTGCGCAGCACGGTCATCACATAGCCGCGCGTCTCCCAATAGGGGATGCTCTCGATGTAGAGCAAAGGATCGCCGTTATCCTTCATGCCGATGTTCCACGCCTGGATCGGCGTCGGGCCGGCGTTGTAGGCGGCGATCACCTTGGGAAGCAGCCCCTGCGTCATCGGCGAATCGCGCAGTTGCTCGAGATAGGATTGGCCGATCTCCATGTTGACCGAGGGCTTGGTCAGGTCCGCGCTGACATAGGTCACGCCGCGGCGGCGGCCGACGTCGGTTGCGGCGCCCATCTTGACCTGCATCAGCCCCATCGCGCCGGCGGCGCTGCGGATGTCGGAGTTGAACCGCGATTCCTGGAGCGTGTGCGCGAACACCAGCGCGCGATCGACGCGCCAGCCGCCGTCGGGGGTCCAGTTGGGCTCGGGATAGCGCGCCTCGACCAGCACGGTCGCGCCGGCGGGGCCGTTGTGCGAGAGCCAGAGCTGGGTCTGCGGCAGGTTGAGCCGCCCGGCGAGCCGCGTCAGCGCGGCATGCTCGGCGGCGGTGCCCAGCTTGGCCTGGTGGCGCAGCACCTCGTCGGCGAGGTTGTTCTCGCCGATCTCGCTCAGCGCGGCGGCGACGCGGATGTTGGACTTGCCCGCGAGCGCGCGCCAATCCCCGGCGATGAAGGTCTCGCCGCGCACCGGCGCGTCCTCGATCCCCAGCGCCTGGCGCGCGAGCAGGCCATAGAAGGTCTCGTCATATTGCGCGGCGGACTTGAGATGGGTCGCGACCTGATCGGGGTGGTCGCACGCCATGTCGGCGCGCGAGGCCCAATAATAGCCGGCCGAGCGCAGCTCGGCATCGGCGGCGCGCACCGCGACCGTGGCGAAGGCGGCGCCGGCGGCGGCGCAATCGTTCTGGCGCCAGGCCGACAGGCCCTGCACCCAATCGGCCTGCGCGGTCCATTCGCCGCTGCCCGCCTCGGCCTTCGCCGCCATCCGGCGCGCGTTGATGTCGTCGCCGGCGGTGTAATAGATCCAGGCGATCTTCTGCTGCCATTCGGTCAGCGCGTCGGGGGTCATGTCGGCGGCGTGCTGCTCGAGCAGCGCTTCGGCGGAGACGCCGTCGTCGGCCTTGACGAAGGGCTGGCTGGCGAGCGCCATCTCGGTCGAGGCGGTGTCGCTGCGCACGGTATGCGCGCGCTGACGGACCGGCGCCGAGCCGAACCAGGCGAGCCGCTGCTCGGCGGGGACATAGGGCGTGTCGGCGGCGCCCCGCGCCTTCGCCATCCGCGCGAGCTGGTCGGCCTCGGGCAGCTCGGGGGCGAGAGCGATCAGGTCGAGCAGCGGCTGGAGCTCGACCTTGGGCGAATCCTTGGCGGTATAGAGTTCGGCGCGGGCGATCGCGTGGAGCGGTCCCTGCTTCATCGCGTCGAGCTGGGTTTGCGCATCGGCCCAGCGCCCGGCGCGGATCGCGGCGAACACGGCCCGATAGCCGGCGCGCTGATCGGGATCGAGCTGGTCGGGGATGCCGTCACCGTCGCGCATCGGCGCTGCGGCGGCGGGCGTGGCGCCGGTTGCGGCTCCGGCTTCGGCGTGGGCCGCAAATGACAGTGCCAATAACGCGGCGCAAAATAGGATACGCATACTCACTCGCTGGTCCCCCGGCGCAAACGCAACAGTTGTTTCCAGACTTCGGCCTTCCCGGCCGGCCGCCTCAACAGGAAGCGGGGATGGTCAATAGCCACCGCCTCCATATTTCGGACGGAATGGTTAATGTCACATCCGGTATTTCCCTGCGCTGAACCGCTCGTCGTGGGATATACACGGTTTGCCGCCTGCCCGAGCAGCAGCAGGCGCTGGGGCGCGACCAGCGCGACGTGATGCCGCGCGAGCGCCGCCAGCCGCGGCTCGTCGTCCGCCGGGATCTGGCCGGTAAGCGGCCGCGCCACCGCGAGCGATGCGACATAGGCCGACTCGCGCGATTCGCCGATCGCCGCGAGCATCGCGTCGAGCAGTCGCCCGGGGGCGCCCTCCAGCAGGGTCGCGCCATCCTCGGCTTCGGGCATGTCGGTCAGGATCATCAGCTCGGCGTCCGCCGGGCCGCTCGGGCCGATCCGCGGCGTCAGCCATCCGGCTTCGGGCGCGGCATCGCCCAGCCGCCATGCGACGAACGCTTCGAGCGTGTCGGGCAGCGCTTCGACGGGCGCGGACGCTGGCGCCGGCGCCGCAGACTCGCGCGGCGCCGGCCGCGCCAGCCAGTCGCGCGGCGCGTCCTCGGCAAGCGTCTCCACCCCTGCGTCGCGCCACCATTCGAGCGCGCTCGCAAAGCTTTGACGCCAATCGTTCCCATACTCCCGCCCCATGTCGCCATAGGGTCCTGCCTTGACGCGGCGGTCAATCTGGCTTCATCGCCCGAGGGACCAAGCGTTGCGGACGCGCGACGACAGGGGCGCGCGCCGTCCCGAACGGAGACGTTAACCAGCTAATGGGGAGCCGAGGATGAGCGAACGGGAGTCGATGCCCTATGACGTGGTGATCGTCGGCGCCGGGCCCGCGGGGCTCTCGGCGGCGATTCGCCTCAAGCAGCTCGCCGCCGCGGCGGGGAACGAGCTTTCGGTCTGCATCCTCGAAAAGGGCTCCGAGGTCGGCGCGCACATCCTTTCGGGCGCGGTGATCGATCCGCGCGCGCTCGACGAGCTGATCCCCGATTGGCGCGACGCCGGCTGCCCGCTCGCGCAGGTGCCCGTCACCGAGAACCACCATTGGATCCTGTCGAAGACGTCCAGGTCCGCGATCCCGCATGCCTTCACCCCGCCGTTCATGCACAATAAGGGCACCTACACCGGCAGCCTGGGCAACCTTTGCCGCTGGCTGGCGGGCAAGGCCGAGGAACTGGGCGTCGAGATATTCCCCGGCTTCGCCGCCGCCGAGATCCTGTTCAACGACGACGGATCGGTGAAGGGAGTCGCGACCGGCGACATGGGTGTCGCGCGCGACGGCATGCACAAGCCCGATTACCAGCCGGGGCTCGAGCTCCACGCCAGATACACCTTCTTCGCCGAGGGCGCGCGCGGGCACCTCACCAAGCAGCTGATCCGCGATTTCGATCTCGCGAAGGACAGCCAGCCGCAGGTCTATGGCATCGGCATCAAGGAATTGTGGGACATCGCGCCCGAAAAGCACGTCCCCGGCCGCGTGATCCACACCCAGGGTTGGCCGCTCGACGACGAGACCAACGGCGGCGGTTTTCTCTATCACCAGGCCGACGGGCAGGTCGCGCTCGGCTTCGTCGTGTGGCTCGATTACAGGAATCCCTATCTCTCGCCGTTCCACGAGATGCAGCGTTGGAAGACCCATCCCGCGATCGCCGATATTCTCGCCGGCGCCAAGCGCGTCTCCTATGGCGCGCGCGCGATCACCGACGGCGGGTGGCAGTCCGTCCCGAAGCTCGTCTTCCCGGGCGGCGCGCTGATCGGCTGCGCGGCCGGCTTCCTCAACGTGCCGCGGATCAAGGGCACGCACACTGCGATGAAGAGCGGGATGATGGCCGCCGAGGCTGCCTTCGCCGCGGTCCAGGCCGGCCGCGCGGGCGACGAACTCGCCGCCTATCCCGAAGCCTATCAGGTGAGCTGGGTGTACAAGGAGCTGCGCGGCGTCCGCAACGTCGTCCCGCTGGTCAAGAAATTCGGCGCCTTGTGGGGAACGATGCTCGCGGGGCTGGCGATGTGGTCCGAGCATCTCGGGCTGCGCTGGCCCTTCACGATGAAGCACCACCCCGATTACGCGAGCCTGTCGCACGCCGACCAGGCCAGGCCGATCGACTATCCCAAGCCCGACGGCGTGCTCACCTTCGATCGCCTCTCGTCGGTGTTCGTCTCGAACACCAACCACGAGGAGGACCAGCCGGTCCATCTGACGCTCAGGGATCCGGAGATCCCGATCCATTACAATCTGCCCGTGTACGCCGAGCCGGCGCAGCGTTATTGTCCGGCGGGCGTGTACGAAGTGGTGGGGGGAGGGCAGCGACCTCCGCTTCCAGATCAACGCGCAGAATTGCGTGCACTGCAAGACGTGCGACATCAAGGATCCCGCCCAGAACATCACCTGGGTGGTTCCCGAGGGCGGCGGAGGACCCAATTACCCGAACATGTAACGGCGCCGTCCTGGCCCTGGCCGCGCTGCTCGCGGCGGCGCCGGCCTGCGCGCAGAGCGCCGACATGTCCGCCTTCATCCGCGCCCGCGCCGCCGACGCTGCGGGCGCCGCCGATGTCGCCGCCGCCGGCTATGCCGCCGCACTCGACCAGGCGCCCGGCGATCCCGTCGTCGCGGTCCGCGCCTATCGCGAAGGGCTCGCGATCGGGGATTATGCGCTCGCCGCACGCGGCGCCGCCGCCGCTCGACAAGGCCGGCGTCGCGCCACCCGACACCGCCCGTGCTCCGGTTCGCGGTTCGCGCTCCATGCCGGCGACGCCGCCGGCGCGCAGGCGGCGCTCGACCGGCTGGCCAAGGGCCCGCTCGAGTTCATGGTGCCGGTGCTCGGCGCGTGGATGGCGTTCGATCGCGGCGAGGATCCGGTCGCGCTGCTCGATCGCAACCCGGGCAGCGCGCTCGCGCGGCGCTATTCGGCCGAGCATCGCGCGCTGCTGCTGATCGCGACGCACCGGCCCGCCGAGGGGATGGCGGTGCTGCGCGCCTTGTCCGCGCTGGGGCCTGAGTTCGAGGAGCTCAGGATCGATGCCGCGCGGATGCTCGCGGCGACCGGCGAGGACGATCGCGCGCGGACGCTGCTTGCGGGTTTCTCCCGCGGCGGCGCTCGGCGCATCCCCCGGCGAACCGCTCCATCCGGGTGCCGCGTTCGGGCGCGTCGCGGCTGTTCCTCGGCCTCGCCGCCGATCTGGAGCAGGAGAATATGGCGCCGGTCCACGATCCTGCTCGCGCGCGCGGGCGCTGCTGCTCGAGCCGGACGACGATCGCGCGCGGCTCTATCTCGGCCAGGCGCTGTCGCGCGGCGGATCGGACGATGCGCTCGCATTGCGCGTGCTCGGCGGGATCGGTGCTGGCAGCCGCTATGCGCGCGCCGCGGGCAGTGCGGCGGTGGCCACGCTCGCGCAATTCGGGCCAGTCCAGCCAGGCGATAGCGCTCGCCAGGCTGCTGGCCGAGGACGGCCGCGCCACCGCCGATAGACGCGCAAGCCTATGGCGACCTGCTCGCCGCCGACGGCCAGTTCGACGCCGCCGCCGAGGCTTACGCCCGGGCGCTCGGCCGCACGCGCGGCGACGGCGGCTGGCGGCTCCATCTCCTTTTGGGGTCGGCGCTCGATCGTGCCGGGCGCTGGCGCACGGCGCTGCCGAGCTCCGCCGCGCGGTCGCGCTGGCGCCCGACGAACCCGAAGCGCTCAACGCGCTCGGCTATGCGCAGCTCGAGCATGGCGCGGATCTGGCGGGGGCGCAGGCGCTGCTCGAGCACGCCAGCCGGCTCAAGCCCGACGACGCGGCGATCGCCGATTCGCTCGCCCGGGCCTATTACCGGCGCGGCGACGTCGCGCGCGCGCTGCCCTTGCTCGAGCGCGCCGGCGCAATCCGATCCAGGCGGCAGCCAGGTCAACGAGCATCTCGGCGACGCCTATTGGCGGCTCGGCCGGCATTACGAGGCGCGCTACGCCTGGCGCGCGGCGGCGATCAACCGCCGACAATGCCGCCGCCGAGCGCATCCCGCGCCAAGCTGGCGAACGGCCTGACCGGCGCCGATTGAGCCGATGCCGATCGAATCCAGCGGTCGCCGAGCCCGCGCGCGCCAAGCTCAACCTGGCGCTCCACGTCCGCGCCCGCCGCGTCGACGGCTATCACGAGATCGAGACGCTGTTCGCCTTCGCCGATTATGGCGACGCGGTGCGGATCGAGCCGGCGCCGGCGCCGTCGTTCACGGTGCGCGGCCCGTTCGCGGCCGCGCTTGCCGGGGAAGTCGACATCTCGTGATACGCGCGGCGGCCGGCTTCGCCGAAGCGTTTGGCGGCGGCCCTTGGGCGATCGCGCTCGAGAAGCGGCTTCCCGTCGCCTCGGGGATCGGCGGCGGGTCGGCCGATGCCGCTGCCGCGCTGCGCGCGCTGGCACGGCTGCACGGCATGGCGCTCGACGATCCCCGGCTGCTCGCGCTCGCGGAACGGCTGGGTTCGGATGTTCCGGCGTGCCTGTTCGGCAGGACCGCGCTGGGGCGGGGCAGGGGCGAGCGCCTCGAGCCGATGCCTTGCGATGGCGGGCGTCCCCGTGCTGCTCGTCAATCCCGGCATCGCGGTTTCGACGGCAATGGTGTTCGCGGCATGGGACGGCGTGGATCGCGGCGCGCTCGGGCCGATTTGGGCGCCGCGCGCAACGACCTCGAAGCCCCGGCGCGCGCGATCGCGCCGGTGATCGGCGAGCTGCTCGACCGGCTTTCCACCCAGCCCCGGCGTCCGCCTGGCGCGCATGTCGGGTTCGGGAGCGACCTGCTTCGCGTTGTTCGGCACCGCGGCCGAAGCCGAGCGGGCGCGGCAGGCGATCACGCACGATCGGCCCGATTGGTGGTGCGTCGCGACCCGGCTCGTCTGAGCCGCGTTTACCACGCGTGCTAAGCCGATCTTCGCATCCTGGGCCTATCCCGAAGCCAGCGGATCAGACGCCAGGAGCGGGACGTCCGCCGGTGGCCCGTGCTTCGGCACGCGCCATCCCCGTGACACGCGGCGGCGCTTGGGCCAGAGCGCCCGAATGATTCGCGTGCACTCGCGACGGCCCGATCGCCACCATCACCCTCGCGCGCGCCGAAGCGCGCAACGCGCTTCCGTCGCCGGCTGGCACACGCTGGCCGAGGCGGCGGTCGAGATCGCCGCCAGCGATTGCCCGCGCCGTGATCCTGCGCTCGGACGTGCCCGCGATCTTTTCCGCCGGCGCCGACATCGCCGAATTCGCCGCTTTCCGGCGCGATCCCGCCGCCGCCACCCGTTTCCGTCTGGCGATGCGTCGCGGGATCGAGGCGGTCGCCGCGCTGCCGATGCCGGTGATCGCGGTGATCGACGGCGGCTGCTACGGCGCCGCGATCGCGCTGATCCTCGCCTGCGACCCTGTGCGTCGCGGGCGACGGCGCGCAATTCGCTTCGACGCCCCGCCAAGCTCGGGATCGGCTATCCGCGCGAGGACGTCGCGCGGCTGGGTCGCGCAGGTCGGCAAGGGCAATGCCGCGCGGATGCTGTTCACCGGCGAGATCGTCGATGCCGCCGACGCGATGGCGATGGGACTCGTCGAGCTGCGCTGGGAGGAGCCCGAGCCGCTCGCGCGCGCTTTCGCCGATCGCATCGCCGCCAACGCGCCGGGCGCGATGCGGCTGCTCAAGGCGACGCTCGCCGACCCCGCCGATCCGGCGCTCGACGCCGCCTTCGACGCCCGCTTCGCCGGCGCCGAGCTCGCCGAAGGCCTTGCCGCCTTCCGCGAGCGCCGCCGCCCTGCCTTCCCATGACGAAGTCATCCCCGGCGCCGCGAGCGACCTGCTCCTGCTGTGCGATCATGCTTCCAACGCCGTACCCGATGACGTCGATCTCGGGATCGCGCCCGAATTGCTCGACCTTCACATCGCCGTCGACCATCGGCGCCGCGCCGCTCACCCGAGCGCTCGCCGCCGCGCTCGACGCGCCGGCGATCCTCGCCACCGTCTCGCGGCTGGTGATCGATCTCCACCGCGAGCCCGATCATCCGCATCTGATCCCGCACAACAGTGACGGCAATAATATACCAGGAAATATTAAGATCAATTCTGAGGAACGGCTGGCGCGTTTCTACATCCCGTATCACGCCCTGATCGAGGATCGCATCCGCGCGCGCCGCCCCGCGCTAATCCTGTCGATCCACAGCTTCACACCCTCGGCTCGAGCGCGGCGGCGCCGATCGGCCGTGGGAAATTGGAATCCTCTACAATCGAGACGAGCGCGCCGCACGCATCGCGATCCCCTGGCTCACCGCGCGCGGCCTCGTCGCCGGCGACAACGAGCCCTATTCGGCAGGCTCCTCAACGCGACACTCAACCGCCACGCCGAGGCGAATGGCATTCCTTCGATTGCGATCGAGATCCGCAACGATTTGATTCGCGACGTGCCCGGCGTGGCGCGGTGGACGGATATAATTAGCACAATTATCGGACCATTTACGCAATCTTCTTGCGTAAAAATGACTTCGGGGCTGCATAGGCACACAACCATGACCCAGCGATTCGACAAATCCCGCCTGCCGTCGCGCCACGTCTCCGTCGGCCCGAGCGCGCGCCGCACCGCAGCTATTATTACGCGATGGGGCTCACCGAGGAGGAGATCGCGCGCCCCTTCGTCGGACTCGTCTCAGCGGGCAACGACAGCGCGCCGTGCAACACCACGCTCGACGCCAGGCGGATGCCGCGCGGCGCGGGGTCGAGCTGGCGGCGGCATGCCGCGCCGATTCACACGATCACCGTCACCGACGGATCGCGATGGGGCACCAGGGGATGAAATCCTCGCTCGTTAGCCGCGAGGTGATCGCCGATTCGGTCGAGCTCAGCGTGCGCGGGCATTGCTACGACGCGCTGGTCGCTTCGCGGGCTGCGACAAATCACTCCCGGGCATGATGATGGCGATGCTGCGGCTCAACGTGCCGAGCATCTTCGTCTATGGCGGATCGATCCTTCCGGGCCGCTTCCACGGCAAGGACGTCACCGTGAAGGACGTGTTCGAGGTGGTCGGCCGCTATGCGGCGGGGACCTGCCCGCTGTCGAGGGTCCACGAGCTCGAACGCGTCGCCTGCCCGGGGCACGGCGCATGCGGCGCCAATATACCGCCAATACCATGGCGTGCGTCGGTGAGGCGATCGGATTATCATTACCGAACAGCAATATGGTCCCTGCTCCTTATACTACGCGCGAACAAATCGCAGCCTCGGCGGGCGCGCAGGTG
>JBBCID010000004.1:0-84617 GCA_037200705.1 Sphingomonas sp.
GTGAGTGATCGCGCGATGCGCGCCCCCCGGCATTACGAGACCACGCTCGACCGCGCCGGGATCGCGCGCTCGGCATCGGCAGCGCGCTGGGCGGGGGAATCGTGCTCGGGCTGCTGCTGCTCGGCGGCCAGCGCGATCCGTTTCGCGCTCGCCACCGCCTGGATCATCGGCTCGATCTTCATCGGCATCGGCATGACCGCGGTGGCGGGCCCCTTGTGGCTGGTGATGCACGTCGCCGGGCTGCGCCGCGCGCGCCATGCCGCGCTGGTCGGCGCGCTCGCCGCGCTGGCGATCTTCGTCGGCGCGCAGACCTATGGCTTCGGGCTGCTCGAGATGCCGGTGATCGACAGCCGAACGCTGCTGTTCCGCTGGGCGAGCGCGGTGGCGACGAGCGCGGTGCTGGCGGCGGTCGCGGCGCTGATCGGCGCGATCATGTGGCGCATCGCCTATCGCCGCGCGCGATAGCGCCGGCGCGGCCGCCGGATCATTTCGCCTTTCCGGCCGCGTCGCACGCGCCCAGCCAGCGGCCGCTCGAGCGCGTCTTCTCGGTCAGGTTGGCGAGCCCGGACTGGACGATCTCGCCGTCGACCGAATATTCGGTCGCGCTATAGGCCCCGGTCGAGCGGGCGGTCATCTTGCCGCTCGGCATCGTGCAGGTCATCTCGGTCGAGATCCTGCCGCCGGCCATCTCGGCCTTGTCGAAATGGCAGCCGATCTTCTTCATCTCGGGCGTAGCCAGGAAGGCCGACGCGCCCTTGGCGGCGTCGCTCGTCGCCACGTCGGCCTTGTTGAACCGCGCCTTAAGCCCGGCGAGCACCGCCGGCGGCATGCTCGGGCTCTGGACGTCGAGGATCTCGACGGTGTGCTCCCACTTGCCCGGCTTGATCCCGAGCGTGGCGGCGGTGACGGCGGGCGCCCGACCCGTGCCGCTTGCGGCGGCGGCGTCGTTTCCGGCCGGGGCGGCGGCGTTGCAGCCGCCCAGCGCGGCGATTGCGAATGCGATGATCGGGGCGCGGCGCATCACGGCATCTCCCTCGTTCCCGCTTTGTTGCGGTGTCTGCCTAAAATCACCATATTCGCCCGCGATGGCAATCCAGATTCGCACCAGCCTGGCCGAACCCGATACCGGGCAGAGCTTCGTGCCGCACCGCCCGCAGCGCCCCGACAAGGTCGAGGGGGGCAGGGCGTTCAGGCTCGTCTCCGAATATACCGCCTCGGGCGACCAGCCGACCGCGATCGCCGAGCTGGTCGAGCAGACCCGCGCCGGCGAGCGCGACCAGGTGCTGCTCGGCGTCACCGGGTCGGGCAAGACCTTCACGATGGCGAAGGTGATCGAGGCGGTGCAGCGCCCCGCGCTCGTCCTCGCGCCCAACAAGATCCTGGCAGCGCAGCTCTACGGCGAGTTCAAGAGCTTCTTCCCCGAGAACGCGGTCGAATATTTCGTCAGCTACTACGATTACTACCAGCCCGAGGCCTATGTGCCGCGCTCGGACACCTACATCGAGAAGGAAAGCTCGGTGAACGAGGCGATCGACCGGATGCGGCATTCGGCGACGCGCGCGTTGCTCGAGCGCGACGACGTGATCATCGTCGCCTCGGTCTCGTGCCTTTACGGCATCGGCTCGGTCGAGACCTATTCGGCGATGATCTTCGACCTCAAGAAGGGGCAGGTGGTCGACCAGCGCGAGATCATCCGCAAGCTGGTCGCGCTGCAATACAAGCGCAACGACCAGGCCTTCGCGCGCGGCAATTTCCGGGTGCGCGGCGACAGCCTCGAGATCTTCCCCTCACACTATGAGGATACCGCCTGGCGGGTGAGCTTCTTCGGCGACGACATCGAGGAGATCACCGAGTTCGATCCGCTGACCGGCGCCAAGGTCGCGAGCCTCGATTATGTCCGCGTCTTCGCCAATTCGCACTATGTGACGCCCGGTCCGACGCTCAAGCAGGCGATGGAGGGCATCCGCCACGAGCTGGCGGAACGGCTCAAGGAACTGGAGGCGGAGGGCAAGCTGCTCGAGCTCCAACGGCTCGAGCAGCGCACCAATTTCGACCTCGAGATGATCGCCGCCACCGGCAGTTGCGCGGGGATCGAGAACTACTCGCGCTTCCTCACCGGGCGCCTCCCCGGCGAGCCGCCGCCGACCTTGTTCGAATATCTGCCCGAGAATGCGCTCCTCTTCGTCGACGAGAGCCACCAGACGATCGGCCAGATCAACGGCATGTCGCGCGGCGACCACAAGCGCAAGATCACCCTGGCGGAATACGGCTTCCGCCTGCCCTCGGCGATCGACAACCGCCCGCTGCGCTTCAACGAATGGGACGCGATGCGCCCGCAGACCACCTATGTCTCGGCGACGCCGGGGACGTGGGAGATGGAGCGGACCAGCGGCGTGTTCGTCGAGCAGGTGATCCGCCCGACCGGCCTGATCGATCCGCCGGTCGAGATCCGTCCGGTCGAGGAGCAGGTCCAGGACCTGATCCAGGAATGCCGCAAGACCGCCGAGGCCGGTTATCGCACGCTCGTCACCACGCTCACCAAGCGCATGGCCGAGGATTTGACTGAATATATGCACGAGGCGGGATTGAAGGTCCGCTACATGCATTCGGACACCGAGACGCTCGAGCGCATCGAGCTGATCCGCGATCTCCGCATGGGCGTCTACGACGTGCTGGTCGGGATCAACCTGCTGCGCGAGGGGCTCGACATTCCCGAATGCGGGCTGGTCGCGATCCTCGATGCCGACAAGGAGGGGTTCCTGCGCTCGGAGACCTCGCTGATCCAGACGATCGGCCGGGCCGCGCGCAACGTCGACGGCCGCGTCATCCTCTACGCCGATCGCATGACCGGCAGCATGGAGCGCGCGCTCGCCGAGACGGGACGCAGGCGCGAGAAGCAGGAGGAATACAATCTCGCGCACGGCATCACCCCGACGACGATCAAGCGCAACATCGGCGACATCATCGCCCACGTCGCCTCACGCGACCAGGTGACGGTCGAGATCGACGCGGACCGGCCGCACATGGTCGGCCACAATCTGAGGAGCTACATCGAGAGCCTAGAGAAGAAGATGCGCGACGCCGCGGCGAATTTGGAGTTCGAGGAGGCGGGGCGGCTGCGCGACGAGATAAGGTCGCTGGAGGCGGAGGAGCTGGGGCTGCCGGCTGGGGAGCACAAAGCGCCGATGATGGGGCGGAGCACCGAGGGCAAGCCGGGGACGCGGAAAGGGAAGTACGGGCGGTCGAGCAAGATGCGGATGGGGGGCGGGCGGTCGCGATAGTCGCTCGTCGGCACCCTAAAATCCCCCAATATACCTTGCACGGCGGTCGCGTAATAATGGGCTCGCAACAAAGTGAGCCCATATGATCCGCACCTTCGCCGACCGTGAAACCGAACTGATCTGGCGCGGCCTTCGCAGTCGCAAGCGTCCTTCCGATATTCAGTCCACGGCCCGCCGCAAACTCCGCCAGATCGACCAAGCCGATTGCCTCGACGATCTGCGCGTCCCGCTCGGCAACCGCCTTGAACAGTTGAAAGGCTTCACCCCTCCACGATATAGCATCCGGATCAACGACCAGTGGCGCGTGACCTTTCGCTGGTCAGATGGAGGCGCGGACGATGTCCGGATCGAGGACTACCATCGCGGATGAGAACCGGCTGGACAACGTCCACCCCGGCGATATCCTGCGTGAGGATTTCCTGATCGGTACCGCGATCTCGCTTGACGAAGTCGCGAGCGGCGCGGGGATTGATCACGAGCGGCTCGTCGCGCTGGTCGCGAGCAAGGGCGCCATAGACGCGGGAATCGATGCGCGCCTGACGCGCTATTTCGGGATGTCGGACGGCTATTTCCTGCGCCTGCAAAATGCCTACGACCTAGAAGAGGTGCATCGCCGCGAAGGCGCCGAACTGGATCGGATCGTTCCCCGGGCTGCCTGATCGACACCGCCAACCCCCGCTTGCACCCCCGCCATTCGCCGCTAGAACTCCGTCAACGTTGACAGAAAGCTCCGGGCACCGCCACGGACTTCGCGCGTTGGAGTGGGTCGATGACGGGCAAGCCTATGTTCCCCAGCCTGCTGGTGCTCGCGCTGGTCGCGTGCAGCGGCGGTGGCTCGGCGGGCGGCGGGGCGATTGCCGCGCCGGCGCCCACGCCCACGCCGGCCCCCGCGCCAGCGCCGACGCCCACTCCCACCCCGACCTACACCCCCGCCGCCGCCGCCAAGGCGACCACCGGCATCACCCTGCCGCTCGGCAAGTGCGTCAACATGGGCAACATGCTCGAGGCGCAGCCCAACGAGGGCGCCTGGGGCCGCGCGATCGCCGAGGACGACTTCACGATCATCAAGGGGGCGGGGTTCGGCAGCGTCCGGATCCCGGTGTGGTTCTCGGGCCATGCGCTGGCCGCCGCGCCCTACACGATCGACGCGGTCTTCATGGCCCGGGTCCGCCACGTCGTCGATCTCGCCACCGCCGCCGGGCTCAACGCGATCGTCGACATGCACAATTTCGACGAGCTGTTCGCCGATCCCGCCGGCAACACGACGCGCTTCGCCGAGATGTGGCGCCAGATCGCGGTCCAGTTCCAGGCGGCGCCGGCCAGCGTCTGGTTCGAGCTCGCCAACGAGCCGCACGGCAGCCTGACCAATGCCAACCTCGTCGCGGTGACGGCGCCCGCGATCGCCGCGATCCGCGCGACCAACCCCACCCGCGCGATCATCGTCGGCGGGCAGGACTGGAGCGGCGTCGGGTCGCTCGCGACGCTGGAGATGCCGGCCGATCCCTATGTCGTCCCGACGATCCACACCTATGATCCGTTCAACTTCACCCACCAGGGCGCCACCTGGGTGACGCCCACGCCCCCGCTCGGCCGGGCCTTCGGCACCCCCGCCGATTACGCCGAGCTCGCCGGCAACCTCCAGAAGGTGCGCGATTATATCGCACGCACCGGGCGCGTGCCCTTCGTCGGCGAATATGGCGCGATCGACACCTCGGGGATCCCGGACGCCGAGCGGGCCCGCTATTACGGCACGATCACGTCGGCATATGCGTCGATCGGCATCCAGACATGTGCTTGGGGCTATACCGACACGTTCCAGCTTCGCAGTGGACCTACGTGGATTCCCGGAATGATCGAGGCGATCCAGACCACCACGACGCTACAATGAGGCATGATGATCGCACGAGCGATCGAAGTTTGTTCTTCCTGTTGTCGTGGCACCTGGAAATCTCTTAGGCGCCAACAGCGCAATTCGCGCGTTAGACCTTTTCGTGAACGAAAAGGAACGACGGTGACATCGATCACGCAATTTGGCACTCGGCATCCCGGGATCGCGGATCTAGCGTGGCAGCTTGGCCGCGTGGCCGCGGCACGCGTCGCCGATCCGGCGGCGGTGGCCGGCCTGCGCTGGTCGCTGGCGCAGGCGCTGTTCGATCATGGCGCGTCCGAGCCCGTCCGCGCGGCCTTCGCGCGCTACATCGCCGATTGGTCGATGGGCCGGGTCGGCGCGGAGTGGCGGTGCTTCGGCGACGAGACCAAGGCCGTGCTCGCGGCGCGGGGCGAGGCGCCCCGCGCCGCCTGATCGCGCGCATCGCCGGTTGAGCGCTCCGGCGCGATCCCGCATAAGGCCTTCATGCCCCGATCGATACCGCGCGCCGCCCTGCTGATCTTCGTCCTGGGCAGCGCCGTCGGCGCCGCGCCGGCGGTGCGCGCCGGGCTCCAGGCCGCGCCCGCCGCCGACTGGCGCGATTGGCCGGCGACGCAGGGCACCTGGGCCTATCGCCAGGATGCGCGCGGCAGCATCGCGCTGTTCGGCCGCTATGGCGAGCCCGCCGATCTGACGATCCGCTGCGATCGCGGGCGCGGGCAGGTCTATCTGTCGCGCCGCGGCGAGCCGCCCGCGGACGCCGAGGCCTCGCTCACGATCCGCACGACGAGCACGACGCGGAGCTTCGCCGCGCTGCCGACCGGCGGCACGCCGGCCTATCTCGCGATCGCGCTCGGCGTGCGCGATCCGATCCTCGACGCGATGGGATACAGCCGCGGCCGCTTCACCGTCGAAGCCGCCGGGCTGCCGACGCTCGTCGTCCCCGCCTGGGCCGAGATATTGCGCGTCACCGAGGATTGCCGCGCCTGAGCGTGCCGAACGGCGGCATGCGCGCCGCCGCCGGTAGCAAACGGCTTGCCGCCGCGCTGCATCGGTTGCATCTCCCCCTTGCTTGAGGAGGATGCCGATGACCCGCTGGATGCCCGTGGCGCTCGCCGCCGCGATCTGCCTTGCCGCCCCGATCGCCGCCGCCCAGACCGCGCAGGATTTCGCCGCCGCCGTCGCCGCGAGCGATCGTCCCGCCGATCAGGTCGCGCTCGACGCCAGCCGCCGCCCGGCCGAGGTGCTGGCCTTCCTCGGTCTCAAGCAGGGGATGGCCGCCGCCGACATCATGCCGGGATCGGGCTATTACAGCGCGATCATGAGCCGCGTCGTCGGCGCCAAGGGCAAGGTGCTCGCCTATGAGCCCAGCCAGTTCTACGATCCCGATCCCAAGGAGAAGGCGGCGTGGGACGCGCTCAAGGGGCGGGCGCCGAACGTCAGCCTCGCCACCTATCCGTTCGACGGCTTCACCGCGCCGGCGAACAGCTTCGATTTCACGCTGCTCCACATGGTCTATCACGATCTTTATTGGGAAAGCGCCAAATATGGCGTGCCGCGCGCCGATCCGGCGGCGTTCCTCAAGGCGCTCTATATCGCGACGCGGCCCGGCGGGATCGTCGGCGTGGTCGATCATGTCGCGCTGCCGGGCGATACGCGCGCGACCGTGGAGGCGATGCACCGGATCGATCCCGCGACGATCAAGTCCGATTTCGCCGCCGCCGGCTTCGTGCTCGACGGCGAGAGCGACCTGCTCAGGATGCCGAGCGACGATCACACCAAGCTGGTGTTCGATCCCGCCGTGCGCGGCAAGACCGATCGCGTCGTGCTGCGCTTCCGCAAGCCGTGAGCGAAACCGCGTTCGTCCCCGCGCGTTCTGCCGCGCGAGGAGGAACGCGATGATCCGCAAGCTCAAATCGGGCGAATACCGCCTCTATTCGCGCAAGAAAGGCGAGGACGGCAAGCGCCGGAACCTCGGCACCTTCGACACCCGCGCGGGCGCCGAGCAGCACGAGCGCGAGGTCCAGGGATTCAAGCATCGGGACTGAGCCGGGGGCGTCCGCCAGGGTGCGAGCGGCGACGCGACGGCAGGCGGAAGAGAATCGTCCAAAAAAACTTCAATACAAGTCTTGTTCTGCGACTCCGCCTGATTCATGATTCGTTCGTGCTCGCGAGGCACGTCGTTCTTCAACCAGCGAAAGGAGGTGATCCGATGTCTCATGGTTCAGCAAAGGGGTCGGTTCAGTTCGTTCGGGAGACGCGCCGCTGAGCTGACGGCGCGGACGGAAGCCCTCCGTCCGTAGGGTGAGCGGGAGGTATTCTCCTCCAATCAACGCCCGCCAGCCAAGGCAAGCGGCCCGCATGGTCTCCCGCGCTCGGAACTTCCGGCCGCTGACCATGTCGGAGGTCGCCGGGTCCCAGGGATGGGACCCGGCGGCCTTCTTCGTTTTCGTGCTATGCTCGCATCGATGGAAACCTCCGGAGATTCAAATCCCCCGCGACCGCCGATACGCTGGGCGCGCGTCGCGATAGCGGGCCTCCTGTTGGGGCTCGTCGGCGTGCTTGCGGGCAATCTGCTGTTTGCCGCGCCCGATCCGCCGCTGCTCCGTGGCCTTCCCGAGCATTACGATGCGGCGAGCAAGACGCTCACGGATCGCGTGCGCGCCCGCTTCCCGGCCGGAACCCCCGAAGCCGGAGTGATCGCCGAGCTGGGCGCGCAGGGCTTCGAGGTGAGCCCGCCGTCGCGGAGCGCGCATTGGCGGCGCACGGGACTTCCCTGCACCGAGATCGCGGCCATCTGGTGGAGCGCCGAGCAGGGCCGGGTGACGGCGATCGAAGGGCTGCGCAACGCGATCTGCCCCTGATCGCGTCAGCCGCGCGGCTCGAAGATCGACCAGCCGGTACGCTGCACCAGCCGCTCGAGCGCGAGCGTGCCGAGCTGCGAATTGCCGCGCTCGTTGAGCCCGGGCGACCAGACCGCGATCGAGGCGATCCCCGGCGCCACCGCGAGGATGCCGCCGCCGACGCCCGATTTGCCGGGCAGGCCGACGCGATAGGCGAACTCGCCCGATCCGTCATAATGGCCGCAGGTCAGCATCAGCGCGTTGATGCGCCGCGCGCGCTGCGGCGAGACGATGCTGCGCCCGGTCTGCGGATCGGTGCCGCTCGCCATCAGATAGCGCCCCGCGAGCGCGAGCTGGCGGCAGCTCATCGCCAGCGCGCAATGGTGGAAATAGACGCCGAGCACGCGATCGGCCGGGTGCCGGAGATTGTCGAAGGCGCGGATGTAGTTCGCGAGCGCGATGTTGCGGAAGCCGGTTTGCTGCTCGGCGCGGGCGACGGCCTCGTCGATGAAAATCGCATCGTCGCCCGCCAGGTTGCGGACGAAGCGCAGCATCTCGCCGATCGCCTCGCGCGGCTCGCTGCTGCCGAGGAGGATGTCCGAGACGACGATCGCGCCGGCGTTGATGAAGGGATTGCGCGGAATGCCGTGCTCGGTCTCGAGCTGCACGATCGAGTTGAACGCGCTGCCCGAAGGCTCGCGGCCGACGCGATCCCACAATTGGTCCCCCACCGCGCCGAGCGCTAGCGTGAGCGCGAAGACCTTCGAGATCGACTGGATCGAGAAGGGCATGTCGGCATCGCCGGCGACATGCTGGTCGCCGCCGGGGGTGACGATCGCGATGCCGAAGCGGGCCGGATCGACCGCGGCGAGCGGCGGGATGTAGCTGGCGGGGGTGCCGCGATTGGGGGCGGCGGCCATCTCGGCGGCGATGTCGGCGACGATGGTCGAGAGGTCGGGCATCGGGTGTTGGTACCGCGCCGCGCCGGGAAAGGCACGCGGCGCTAGGTATCATTCCGCATCCTCTCGCCGCCGCGGCGGGGCCATGGTCGCACCGAAGGGGGACGGCCGATGCATATTCTCAGGATCGTGACGCGTGACGCTGGCCGCGTTGCTGCTCGTCCCGCCGGCGGTGATGGCGCAGGACGTGCCGATGGGGCAGATCGTCCTCGACAACCAGAGCTCGCAGGGCGCCGATCTGATCGTCGACGGAGCCTATCTCTGCACCGCGCCCGAGCATTCGAGCTGCACCGGCGACGTGCCGTCGGGGATGCACACCGCCCGGGTGGTGTTCGGCGACGGCGACACGATCGACAGCGGAGTGATCGACGTGCCGGGCGACATGTCGATGACGCTGCCGGTGCGGGATTTGATGAGCTGAAGTCAGGCTTCGCGCGCGATCGCTTTCAGGCGATAGAGCGCTTCGAGCGCGTCGCGCGGGCTGAGCGCATCGACATCGATGCCGTCGAGCTCGGCGCGCAGGGTGTCGATCGCTTCCTCCTCGGCTTCGATCGCCGCGGCGAACAGCGGCAGGTCGTCGAGCCCCGCGGCGAGGCCGCCGGTTTTCTGGCGGCCGGGCCTCCAACTTGTCGAGCACCGCCTTGGCGCGCCTGAGCGTGGCGGGGGGCACCCCGCCAGCCGCGCCACCGCGATCCCGAAGCTGCGGTCCGCCGGCCCCTCGGCGACTTCGTGGAGCAGCACCAGATCGCCCTTCCATTCGCCGCGCGCGGACGTGGTGGAGCGTCAGCGCGTCGCAGCGCTCGGCGAGCCGGGTCAGCTCGTGATAATGCGTCGCGAACAGGCAGCGGCAGCGGTTGTCCTCGTGGATCGCCTCGACCACCGCCCAGGCGATCGCCAGCCCGTCATAGGTCGATGTGCCGCGCCCGACCTCGTCGAGGATGACGAAGCTGCGCGGGGTTGCCTGCGCGAGGATCGCGGCGGTCTCGACCATCTCGACCATGAAGGTCGATCGCCCCCGCGCCAGATTGTCCGACGCGCCGACGCGGCTGAACAGCCGGTCGACCAGCCCCAGTTTTGCGTGCGCCGCGGGGACATAGCTCCCGGCTTGGGCGAGCACCGCGATCAGCGCGTTCTGGCGCAGGAAGGTCGATTTGCCACCCATGTTGGGGCCCGTCACCAGCCACAGCCGCGACGCCTCGGACAGCCTGCAGTCGTTCGCGACGAAGCGCCCGCCCGACGCCGCCACCGCCGCCTCGACCACCGGATGCCGTCCACCTCGATCTCGAAGCAGGCATGGTCGACCAGCGCGGGCCGCGCCCAGCCGCCCTCCGCCGCACGCTCGGCGAGCGCTGCCGCCACGTCGATCCGCGCGAGCGCGTCGGCGGTGCGCGCTACGCCCTCGCGGCCGGCGAGCGCCGCGCCGGTCAGCTCCTCGAGGTGCGCTGCCTCCGCCGCCAGCGCATGGCCCCCGGCCTGCGTCACCTTGAGCGCCACCTCGTGGAGCTCGGGCGCGTTGAAGCGCACCACCCCGGCGAGCGTCTGGCGATGCGTGAACCCGCTGGTCGGAAGCATCAGCGCATCGGCGCCGCGCGCGGGCACCTCGATGTGATAGCCGAGCACGCCGTTGTGCCGGATCTTGAGCGACGCGATGCCGGTGCGCCCGCGATATCGGCCTCGAGCGCGGCGATCGCCCGCCGCCCGCCCGCGCCGGCGTCGCGCAGGTCGTCGAGCGCGGCGTCATAGCCCTCGGCGATATAGCCGCCCCTTGTCGGCATCGATCGGCGGCTCGCGGACGAGCGCGCGGGCGAGCAGGTCGATCAGCGCGCCATGCCCCTGCATCTGCGGCGCGAGCTCGGCGAGCAGCGCCGGCTTGTCGGCGATTCCCCCGAGCCGCTCGCCGAGCCGCCAGGCGCCATCGAGCCCGTCGCGAAGCTGGCCCAGATCGCGCGGGCTTCCGCGCCCCGCCGCCAGCCGCCCGAGCGCGCGGCCGATGTCGGGCATCGCGCGCAGGCTCCCGCGCACCATCTCGCGCAGCCCCGCGTCGTCGTGGAAGCGCTGGACCAGGTCGAGCCGCGCCTCGATCGCCTGCCGATCCATCAGCGGCGCCGAGATGTCCGCGCCGAGCAGCCGCGCCCCGGCGCCGGTCACGGTCCGGTCGACGCAGTCGAGCAGGCTGCCCTTGCGCCCGCCCCGCGGCGCTCACGGTCAGCTCGAGGCTCTCGCGCGTGGCCGCGTCGATCGCCATGCAGGCGTCGGTGCGCGAGAGGTGCGGCGGCCGCAGGAACGGCAGCGATCCCTTGGCATTATGCTCGAGATAGGCGACCAGCCCGCCCGCCGCGGCGAGCCCCGCGCGCGCGAACTGCCCGAAGCCGTCGAGCGTCGCCACGCCGAACAATCGCCGCAGCCGCGCCTCGCCGCCGCCGCTGTCGAAATCCGCGCGCGCCGCAGGACGGTCGCCAGCGCGGCGAAGCCCGAGGTTTCCGCCGCGATCGCCTCGGCCGGGTTGAGCCGCGCGACCTCGGCCCCCAGCCGCTCGGCATCGGCCTCGATCACCTCGAAGCGGCCGGTCGAGATATCGGCGCAGGCGATCGCGACCTGCCCGCCGGCCTCGCCGATCGCGACGCACCAGTTCGCCGCGCGGCTGTCGAGCAATGCTTCCTCGGTCAGCGTTCCCGCCGTCACCACGCGGACGATCGCGCGCTGGACCAGCGCCCTTGGCGCCGCCGCGCTTCCTGGCCGCCTCGGGGGTCTCGACCTGGTCGGCGATCGCGACGCGGTGCCCCGCCTTGATCAGCCGTGCGAGATAGCCCTCGGCCGCATGCGCGGGCACGCCGCACATCGGGATGCGATCGCCGTCATGCTCGCCCCGCGCGGTCAGCGCGATGTCGAGGCAGGCGCTGCGACCTTGGCGTCGTCGAAGAACAGTTCGAAGAAATCGCCCATCCGGTAGAACAGCAGGCAATCCTCGGCCTCGGCCTTGAGCGCCAGATACTGGGCCATCATCGGGGTCGCGCGGGCGAGGACATCCCCAGCCTCGCTAGGACGGATCGACATTCAGTTGAAGCCTCACGTCCCAAACTTTCTCGTCACCCCGGACTTGTTCCGGGTCCACCGCGCCGCACCGTGGACCCCGGCACAAGGCCGAGGTGACGGACAGGGAATGAGAGCATAGTCCCCAACGCCGGTGAATGTCGATCCGCCCCGGCGCAGACTCCGCCCAATCTCCAAGCGTGACAGCCGATCCGCCCACAGCTAAGTCGTCGCGCGATGGGGGAGGCCGGCGCCTGCGATGCTTCGGGCGACGGCTCGATGGGCGGAACGCGCCATCGGCTGCTCGCGCCCGCCGCCTCGGCGGCATTGCTGCTCGCGCTGCTCGTCCCGCTGCTCGTGGTGCGGATCCCGCCGCTGATCGATCTGCCCGGGCATCTCGGCCGCTATGCGATCCAGGCGGCGCCGCCTGGCGACATCCTCCATCGCTATTATCTGTTCCGTTGGGGGATATCGCTCAATCTCGGGGTCGATCTGCTGGTCGAGGGGCTGCGCCACCTCGTCGGGCTGGTCCGCGCGACCTGGATCGCGGTGGTGCTGACCCAGTTCCTCAGCGTGGCCGGGATCGTGCTGATCGCCCGCGCGCCGCAACCGCGGCGGCGCCGACGCGCTGCCCTGGGCGCTGATCTTCGTCCAGGGCTATGCCTTCCACTACGCTTCCTCAATTTCACGCTCGCGGTGGCGCTGTCGCTGCTCGGCTTCGCGCTGTGGATGGCGCTGGAACGGCGGCGGCGCCTGCGCGCGGCGCTGTTCGTCCCGCTCTCGGCGATGCTGCTGGTGGTCCATGCGGTCGGCGGCAGCGTGATGCTCGCGCTGATCGCCGGCGACGCGCCGTGGCGGCTGGCGCGCGACGAATCGCCGCGCAAGGCCGTCCGCGCCGCGGCGCGGCTGTGGCCGCTGCTCGGCGCGGCGGCGATGGTCATCCTGTGGGCGCGCTTCGGCGGCGGCGGGCACGGGCCGACGCGCTGGGTGCTCGAGCGCAAGCTCGACGGGCTGATGATGGCGGCGCGCGATCAGAATGTGGTCCTCGACATCGGCACGGTGGTCGCGGCGCTCGCGGTGCTGCTCGCGGGCTGGCGCGGCGGAGCGCGGCTGCGCGCGCCGCGCGGTGGCGGCGCTCGCGCTGCTCTATCTCGCCGCACCCGCGATCCTTTCCGACGTCAAGGCATATCGACGAGCGGATCATGCCGCGCTGGCGATGGGTCGCGTTCGCAGTGCCTCGACTGGAGCGATTCGCCCGCCCGGCTGCGGCGGATCGTGATGGCGGGAGGGCTGGGGCTGCTCGCCGTTCGGCTGATCGTCACCACGATCGGCTTCGTCGCTATGACGCCAGCTACGCGCGCGAGCTGCGCGCGCTGGATCACGTCGCGCCGCGCTCGCGCGTGCTGGCGATGACGCTGATGGATTGCGGGTTCCACGGCTGGCGGGGCGACCGGCTCGACCATCTCTCCAATTTCGCGACGGTCGATCGCGATGCCTGGGTCAATTCGCACTGACGATCGACGGCGTGCAGCTGCTCCACGTCCTCTATCGCCCGTCGCCGCGCTATTTCGACGATCCGTCGCAGTTCGTCTGGCCCGCGCGCTGCATCGTTTCCAGGCTTCCCTTCGAGGGGCGCGGCCGGCACACCATGGCCGAGACGCTGCCGCGCCTGCCGCTCGACCGGGTCGACTATCTCTGGCTGATCGGCGCCGACGATCCCCGCATTTCGGACCCGCGACTGTTCCGAATCTGGGCGGATGGCGCGAGCGCGCTCTATCGCGTGCGCTCCCCGGTTCCCAATCGCGCATTGCGGCCTTAAGGGCGGTGCGATCGATTCCGGGGAAGTCCAGATGGCCGAAGACAGCAACGTCCAGTTCTCGGAGCGCGAGGCGCTGCTGTACCATTCGGAAGGCGCCCGGGTAAGATCGAGATCATCGCCTCGAAGCCGATGGCCTCGCAGCGCGATCTCGCGCTCGCCTATTCGCCGGGCGTCGCGGTTCCCGTCCAGGCGATCGCCGACAATCCGGCTGCGGCGTACGATTACACCGCGAAGGGCAATCTGGTCGCGGTGATCTCGAACGGCACCGCGATCCTGGGGATGGGCAATCTCGGCGCGCTCGCCGCCAAGCCGGTGATGGAAGGCAAGGCGGTGCTGTTCAAGCGCTTCGCCGACGTCGATTCGATCGATCTCGAGGTCAACACCGAGCATGTCGAGCGGTTCATCGATTGCGTCTCGTTGCTCGAGCCGAGCTTCGGGGGGATCAACCTTGAGGACATCAAGTCCCCCGAATGCTCGTGATCGAGCAGACTCTCCGCGAGCGCATGAAGATCCCGGTGTTCCACGACGACCAGCACGGCACCGCGATCATCGCCGTCGCCGGCCTCATCAACGCGCTCTACCTCACCGGCCGCGACATCAAGACGACCCGGGTGGTGGTGCTCGGTGCCGGCGCCGCCGCGATCGCCTGCGCCGAGCTGATCAAGGCGATGGGGCTCACCCACGACAATCTGCTGATGCTCGACATGAAGGGCGTGATCTACCAGGGCCGCAAGGAGAGCATGAACCAGTGGAAGTCGGCGCATGCGGTCAAGACCGATCGCCGCACGCTGGCCGACGCGCTCGACGGTGCCGACGTGTTCCTCGGCCTCGCCTCGGCCAATTCGCTGCCGGTCGAGCTGCTCGCGAGGATGGCGCCACGGCCGATCATCTTCGCGATGGCCAATCCCGATCCCGAGATCAGCCCGCCGCTCGCCAAGGCCGCGCGCCCCGACGCGATCATCGCCACCGGCCGCTCGGATTATCCAACCAGGTCAACAACGTCCTCGGCTTCCCGTTCATCTTTCGCGGCGCGCTCGACGTGCGCGCGACGACGATCAACGACGCGATGAAGATCGCCGCCGCCACCGCGCTCGCGCAATTGGCGCGCCAGCAGGGTGCCAGAGGAGGTCGCGGTGGCCTATGGCGTCCAGCACAGCTTCGGGCCCGAATATATCATCCCGGCGCCGTTCGATCCGCGGCTGATGGAGATCGACCCCGCGGCCGTCGCCCAGGCGGCGATGGATTCGGGGGTGGCGACCAAGCCGATCGCCGACATGGCCGCCTATCGCCAGCAGCTCCGCGCGCGGCTCAACCCGACGACCTCGGTCTTGAGCCTCGCCTATGAAGGCGCGCGCGCGCATCCCAAGCGGGTGATCTTCGCCGAGGGCGAGGAGGAGGTCGTCCTGCGCGCGGCGATCGCGTTCAAGGAGGGCGGCTACGGCATCCCGATCCTGATCGGCCGCGAATCGGTCCACGACAAGTTGCGCGCGCTCGGCGCCGATCCCGACGCGTTCGAGCTCCACAACAGCGTCAATTCGCCGCTCGTGCCGCGCATGGTCGAGTTCCTCTACCAGCGGCTCCAGCGCCGCGGCTATCTGCGCCGCGACATCGAGCGGATGGTCAACCGCGACCGCAACATCTTCGGTGGCCTGCTGCTCCAGCTCGGCGAGGCCGATGCGATGCTCACCGGGGTGACGCGCACCTATGCCGAATCGCTGCGCCAGGTGCGCCGGTGATCGATCCGGAGGCGGGGCGCACGCCGTTCGGCGTCCATGTCATGGTCGGCCAGTCGCACACCGTGTTCATCGCCGACACCACCGTCAACGAACGCCCCACCGCCGAGGAGCTCGCCGATATCGCGATCGGCACCGCCGCGGTCGCGCGGCGCATGGGGCACGAGCCGCGCGTCGCCTTCCTCAGCTATTCGACCTTCGGCAATCCCTCGGGCCGCTGGCTCGAAAATCTGCGCGGCGCGGTCAAGGTGCTCGACGATCGCGGCGACGCCGGCTTCGAATATGAAGGCGAGATGGCGCCCGACGTCGCGCTCAACGCGCGCCAGCTCGCCAAATACCCGTTCGCGCGGCTTTCGGGGCCTGCCAACGTGCTGATCATGCCCGGGCTGCAATCGGCCAACATCTCGGCCAATTGCTCCGCGAGCTCGGCGGCGATTCGACGATCGGGCCGATGCTGATCGGGATGGAGAAGCCCGTCCAGATCGCGCCGATGACCGCCACCGCGAGCGAGCTCGTCACGCTGGCGGTGCTCGCCGCGGGAGGGATTAGCGCGCTGAGCCCCGGCTGGGCTAGCCGTTCGGCAGGACATGAAGGGGACTATCGATGCGCAAGCCACTCCTGCTCCCGATCGCCGCCGCGGCGCTGCTCGGGCTCGCCGCGTGCGGGCAGAAGGCAAAGAACGAGGCGGCCGAGGCCAATGAATCGATCGCCGGCGACAGGCAACACGATGGGCGAGGCGGTGACCGACACCAACGCCGCCCAGGAGGCCGCGTTCAACGGCGCCGAGACGCAATACGACAAGCAACGCGAGCGCCGGCGGCAACGAAATCTTCGATTGATCCGTTTGCCCCGCGCCAAGGGAGTTCACAGCATGCGCGCGATCCTTCGTTGGCGCTGCCGATCGCGCTGGCCGCGTGCCGGTCGGACAGCGATCCGGCGCCCGGCGGGGTGACGGTGGGCGAGGCGAAGCAGCTTGACCAGGCCGCGCAGGACACCGACATCAACGCCAATGCGCCCAACGCCTCGGCGCCGGAGAACAGCCAGTGACCGCGCTACGCGAACTCGGGGCGAGCGGGCTCTCGATTGCTCCGCTGGTGCTTGGCGGCAACGTCTTCGGCTGGACCGCCGACAAGGCGGCGAGCTTCCGCATTCTCGATCGCTTCGCCGAAGCCGGTGGCACGCTGATCGACACCGCCGACGTCTATTCGGCCTGGGTGCCCGGTCACCAGGGCGGTGAATCCGAGAGCCTGATCGGCGAATGGCTCAGCGCGTCGGGCAAGCGCGGCAAGGTGCTGGTCGCCACCAAGGTCGGGATGCTCGACGGCGAGGGTGGGGCGAAGCTCGCCCCCGCGCGCATCGCCGCCGCCGCCGAGGCCTCGCTCCGCCGGCTCGGCGTCGAGACGATCGACCTCTATTTCGCGCATCAGGACGACGAGGACACGCCGCAGGCGGACGTGCTCGCGGCGTTCGGCACGCTGATCGAGGCGGGCAAGATCCGCGCGCTCGGCGCTTCGAACTTCCATGCCGCGCGGCTCAAATCGGCGCTCGACATCGCGCGCGACCAGGGCCTGCCGCATTATCGCGTGCTCCAGCCCGAATATAATCTCGTCAGCCGCCACAAGTTCGAAGGCGAGCTCCAGGATCTGTGCATCCAGCACAACCTGGGCGTGGTGCCCTTCTACGGCCTCGCCTCGGGCTTCCTCACCGGCAAGTATCGCGGCGAGGCCGATTACGGCAAGAGCGTGCGCGGCGGCCGGATGGCGGCGTACCTCGAGGGGAAGGGCCGCGACGTGCTCGCGGCGATGGACGCGGTCGCGGCGGAAACCGGCGCGAGCCTGGCGCAGATCGCGCTGGCGTGGCTCGCGGCGCAACCCGGCGTCACCGCGCCGATCGCGAGCGCGACGAGCGACGCGCAGCTCGACGAGCTGGTCGGCTATTGGGACGTGTCGCTGACCACGGACCAGCTCGAACGACTGACCGACGCGGGAGCCTGAAGCGCCCATCTCGCCCCAAGGCCGCGAAGGGTGGTCGAGCTTGGGGAGATCGGATACGTTGCGCTGGCGGTACGATTCCATGCCGTGGGGAGAATGGCATGCGGAAATTGTGCCGAACGGTTTGGCTACCGCTAGGCATCGCGGCGGCGACGGGGGCGTGCCCGGCGCTTGCCCAGACCGTCGCCGATGTCGATGCCATGGCTTCCGCTTCGGGGGAGGTCGCGACCGGGATGGCGCTGGCGCACCAGCAGGCGGCCTCGGGCGATCTCGTCGGCGCCGCCTCGACGCTCGATCGCGTGCTGATCGCGCATCCGGACGCCGATGCGGCGCGGCTGGCGCATGCCGGCCTGCTGTGCCGCCTCGACGATACGGATGGCGCGCGCGTCGAGCTCGCCGCGTTGGCCGGCCACGCGGTTTCCGACGCCGCCTGGGCCGAGGTGACTTCGGCCTGCGGGCCGATCGCACGCCCGGAAGGAGCGACCTCATGAGCCGCCGCGTCCGCACTTGCGCTCTTGCGACGGCCGTCGCGCTCCTCGCGGCGACCCCCGCCGCCGCGCAGAATGTCGGGATCGCCGCGGCGGTCCGCAATTCGGTCGAGGTACGTCCCCGGGGAGCGCCCAGGCCTCGGCCCATCGCCGTCCGCGCTCCCGTCGCGCTCGCGGACGAGGTGCATACCAGGCCCCAAAGCCAGCTCCAGGTGCTGCTGCTCGATCAGTCGACCTTCACCGTCGGCGCCAATGCGGTGGTGACGATCGATCGCTTCGTCTATGATCCGAACCGCGGCGCGCGTTCGATGGGGGCGACGGTGACGCGCGGCGCGTTCCGCTTCATGTCCGGCCGCCCGGCGGGCGTGAGCTCGACCAATTCGACGATCCGCACGCCCGCCGCCTCGATCGGGATCCGCGGCACGATGGTGGACGGCGTGGTCGGGCGCGCGGCGGTGGACATCGCATCGCGCGAAGCCGGGGTCGGCCCGGGCGTCGGCGGCGACAACGCGACGGCGTCGCTGATCGTCCTGCGCGGTCCTGGCCCGCTCCAGCAGGGCAACGCGCGGCCGGGCGTGATCGACGTCACCGCCGCGGGCAAGACGCTCACGCTCGATCGCCCGATGCTCGCCGTCTACGTCCCCGGCCGGGGCAAGCCGCCGATCGGCCCGTTCAGGATCTCGCCAACGGGCCTGGCGAAGCTCCAGGCGTTCCTCATCCCCTTGCCGCTACCGGCGGCGGCAACCGCCCTGTCGCTCCACAACGTCGCGAATCCGCGGGGTGGAACCGGTGGGGGCGGCGGCGGTGGCGCCGCGGGCGGGACCGGTGGCGCCGCGGGGGCGCACGCCGCGATCCCCAGCCTGACCTGGCTGGCGGTACTCGTCCCGGCTGCCGGCGTCGCCGCGCTGAGCTCGAAGGATCGGCCGAGGAGTCCCTAGGGCATGATCCGATTGGATTGATCGGACCCCGGTCGCCCGAAGGTCAGAAGGCGATGTACGGGCCCTGCACGCCGCCGGCGGGGCGGCCCTCGATCGCGGTGTAGACGTTGCGTCCGAAGAAGAACGGGATGCCGAAGTCGAAGCTGTTGGCGAAGGGCAGCGGTGGCGTGACCAGTGTCGGATTGACTTCCGAGCCCCGGCGCGACGTTCGACGGACCGGCGACATCGAGCGGGCTGTAGAGCGTGAAGGCGCCGCTCGCGGTGGCGCCGTTGGTCGCGGTCAGCACGGGTGACAGCAGCATCGGCTGGGCGGGCAATAAAAGGCGATCAGATCGCTTTCGGTGCACGGATTGAGGCCGGTATCGATGAAGAAATAATTGTTGCTGCCGCTGTCGAGGAAGCTCTGGGTAAGCTGCCTGGCACCATAGGTGGCGGTAACGAACCCGGGGCCGAGCCGGCTCGACGAGGTCGTGACCGGCAGCACGCTCGCCGCGCTCGGCATATTGTCCGTTTGGGTGCCGATGCCGAACGTCACCGTGCCCGTCAGCGTCTGCACCCCCGGTTGCGCGACCGCGGGGAGGTTGAGGATCGTGCCGTTGTTGTCGACCGCGAACGCCGCGACCGGATTGGGCAATTGCTGGAACGGCGCGGCGGCGTTCGCGGCGCGCGCGACGATCGCGCCGCATCCGGCGGGCGGGCAGTCGTAGTAGATCGCTCCCGAGGCGCCCCCGGAAACGGTGCAGAAGCTGCCGCAATCGGTGGTGGTCGTGCCCACGCCGACGATGCCGTTGGCGCCGAAATCCTTCACCGTCTGGATCGCGGTTCCGCCGCCCGACGAGCAGGAGGAGGGCGCGGCGGCGAAGGTCCCGGTATCGGCGATCGCCTGGAACGGCATGTTCGCGACCTTCTCGCCCGCGATCGAGAAATCCGCGGTGCGCACCGAGCCGAAGGCATAGGAATTGACGTATTGATAGCATTCGCCGACCGAATTGCCCGCGCTATCGGTCTCCGCCGGGAGCGCGGCGAGCAGGCTGGCGTTGAGCACCGGCTGGATGATCCGCAGCCCCACCGAGCCGGTGTCGAGGATGATGTGGTCGATCGTCTGGCAGTTGGTCGCCGATCCCGGCGCGCAGAGCGTGATCGTCACATAGGGTTCGTTGAACGCCGCATAGGCGTCGCTCCCCACGCGAGCGCGGCGGGCCCGGCATCGAGCGTGACCGTCGCGGTATTGAGCGTGGTGGTTGGCGTCGGTGTTGGGGTGGACGATGGCGCCGGCGTCGGCGTCACGGCGATCGCCCCGCCCGATCCTCCCGATCCGCCCCCGCTGCACCCGGCCAGCGCGAGCGCGGCGAACAGCGTGGCGAGGCGGCGCGCCATGCTCAGAGTCCCTGGGGCAGGTCGGTGGGCGCGAACCCGGCCGGCGCCAGCGAAGGGACGAACGCGACGCCGCGGAACCAGCCCATATGGCCTTCGCTCTGGATCTGCAGATCGGCCTGGCTCACTTGCGACGGCCGGCGCAGCATGTGCATCGCGCGCGCATTCTGCCGGTTCGCCGCCTGGAGCGCCTCGAAATAGCGGCCGAGCAGCGTGCGCAGGTCCGGTTTGCCTGGCCCCGACCAGGTCACGGCGAACACCTGCCCCGCGGCGTTGGTGAATTCATGCACCGTCCCGCCATTGGCGCGCGTCAGGTCATGGCGGGCGTAGCCGCCCAGTTGCACCCGCGCGACCTGCGAACCGGTTCGCGCGGCGTCGGCCTGCACGCCGGAGACGGTCCCCGCCCAACTCGGCGTGCGCCAGCGCGGGAAACGCGAGCGCGGCAGCAAGGAGCGACCGCGTGATGGGGCCGGGACGAAAAAGCAGCACGGCCGAAAAACTTTCTGGCTTGTGAACAGGTTACGCCGCGGTTTCCCCGCCGCTGCGACACCGGGATAGTATCGGGAGGCGGGGGCGTGTCAAGCGTTCCCGACGCGGCATCGGACGTCGGTAACGCTGCCGTTTGTGCGCCGCGGGCGTTTCCAGATTGGTGGGATCGCTCTATTTTCCGTTCGCCCTGAGCTTGTCGAAGGGCAGCCATCCACGCGCGAACCACTCGCGGCAGCGCACCCTTCGACAAGCCCAGGGCGAACGGGTTTTGGTGGCCCGACCTGACTGGAAATCATCCTAATCCCCCGCGAATCCGAACGGCGTCAGCCCGGTCTCGCGCTCGCTCACCACGATCGCGCGTCCGGCGGGTGGCGCGGAACGTTGCGGACAGTCGGGCCGCGTGCAGGCGCGGCAGCCGAGGCCGATCGGCACCGCGCTGCCGCCAAGATCCACCCCGCGCGCCGCCGCGATCGCGCCCGCGTCCGTCGCCGCCAGCCCCAAAGCGATCGCGAAGCGCGCGCGGACGCCGCCCGGGCGCGATCCGCGCGGCTGGACGCTGCGCGCGAGCGTGAACCAGCGCGAGCCGTCCTCGAGCGCGACGAGCTGGCGGACCTGCTCGCTGCTCCGCGCGAACGCCTCGAACAGGTCCCACAGCGGGCAGAGCCCCGGCCCGTCCGCCAGCGGCGATGCGCTCGCGCCCGAATAGCGTTTCGAGACCTGCCCGGCGCGGTCCACGCGGATCATGAAGAAGGGCAGCCCGCGCGCGCCGATGCGCTGCAGCGTCGTCAGCCGGTGCGCGACCTGCTCGTAGCCCGCGCCGAAGCGCCGCTGGAGCAGCTCGACGTCATACCCCGTCGCCTCGCACGCGCGCAGGAAGCGCGCATAGGGCATCGTCACCGCCGCGGCGAAATAGCCGGTCAGGTGGCGGCGGAACAGCCGCTCGGCGACCCGTTCGAGCCCCGCGCCGCGCACCAGCGCGTCGATCTCGCCGCGCGCTTCCTCGGCGAGCTGCTGCGCCAGCGCGAAGCCGCGCGACGTGGCGTCGAGCAGTTCGGAAAGCTGGAGCTGGCGCGCATGCAGGTCGAGCCGCTTGAGCCGATCGGGCATCACCTCGATCGGCAGGATCCGCACCGAGAGCTGGTGCCGGACCCTCAGCCGCTCGGCCATCGCGCCATAGAGATCGCCGGCGCCCATCCGCAATTCGTCGGCCAGCGCCTCGGCCGCGGCATCCAGATCGGCGAAGTGGTTGCGCCACCGCTCGATCTCGCGCCGCACCGCCGCGGCCGGATCGGGCGCGCCCCCGGCCGGCGTCGGGCCGCTTCCCAGCCGGTCGTACGCGCGCGCGAACGCCTCCGCGCCGCCGGGCGCCCCGGCAAGCCATTCCTCGACTTCGCCGCGGTCGACCTCGAGATCGGCGAACATCGGATCGTTCAGCCGCCGGCGGATCGCCTCCGCCCCGCCGCCGGGCTCGCCCGCCGCCAGCGCGCGCGGGTCGAAGTCGAACGTTTCGGCGAGCCGGACCAGCAGCCCCCGCCGACAGCGGGCGCTGGTTGCGCTCGATGAGGTTGAGGTAGCTCGGCGAGATGGCGAGCGCTTCGGCCATCGCGACCTGGGTACGCCCCGATTGGCGCCGCAGGCGCCGCAGCGCATGGCCCGCGAAAATCTTGCGCTCGGCCATTTCCTACATCCCGTTGTTCATGATACGTTCCGCGTCATTCTTGATTGTAAAATATTTGCAAATTTACAATAGCGCAATGCGGTAAATTGCATCGCGACCCCCGAATTTCACCTGCGGATTGAGTCAAATTGGTCAAATTAGGCGATACACGCTTACGCAATTTGTCAAGGAAACAACATGAGCAGCTTCGACGACCTCATTCCCGCCCCCACCGGCCGGTTCGACGGGATCGTCCGTCCCTATTCGGCCGAGGACGTGGCGAAGCTGCGCGGCTCGCTGGCGATCGAGCACACCATCGCCCGCAAGGGGGCGCTCAAGCTGTGGGAGCTTTTGAAGAACGAGGGACTATGTCCACGCGCTCGGCGCCATGTCGGGCAATCAGGCGATGCAGCAGGTCCGCGCCGGATTGAAGGCGATCTACCTCTCGGGCTGGCAGGTCGCGGCGGACGCCAACACCGCCGGCGCCATGTATCCCGATCAGTCGCTCTATCCCGCCAATGCGGGTCCCGAGCTGTGCAGGCGGATCAACAACGCGCTCCAGCGCGCCGACCAGATCGAGCATTCGGAAGGCGGCGCCACCCGCGACTGGTTCGCCCCGATCGTCGCCGATGCCGAGGCCGGCTTCGGCGGGCCGCTCAACTGCTTCGAGATCATGAAGGCCTATATCGCCGCGGGCGCCGCCGGGGTGCATTACGAGGACCAGCTCGCATCGGAGAAGAAGTGCGGGCATCTTGGCGGCAAGGTGCTGATCCCGACGCAGGCGCATATCCGCAACCTCGATTCGGCGCGGCCTCGCGGCGGATGTCTCGGGCGTGCCGACGGTGATCTGCGCCCGCACCGATGCGGAGAGCGCGAAGCTGATCACCTCGGACGTCGACGAGCGCGATCATGCGTTCCTCACCGGCGAGCGGACCTCAGAGGGCTTCTTCCGCCTCAAGGACGGCACCGGCGTCGATCATTGCATCGCGCGCGGGCTCGCCTTCGCCGAGCACGCCGATCTGCTGTGGTGGGAGACGTCGAAGCCCAACATGGCCGACGCGCGCCGCTTCGCCGAGGCGATCAAGCGCGAGTTTCCGGACAAGATGCTCGCCTACAACTGCTCGCCGAGCTTCAACTGGGAGAAGAACCTCGACAAGGACGACATCGCCCGCTTCCAGCGCGAGATCGGCGCGATGGGCTACAAGTTCCAGTTCGTGACGCTCGCGGGCTTCCACCAGCTCAACTACGGCATGTTCGAACTGGCGCGCGGCTATCGTGATCGGGGCATGGCGGCCTATTCTGAGCTCCAGCAGGCCGAATTCGCCGCCGAAGCGAACGGCTACACGGCGACGCGCCACCAGCGCGAGGTCGGCACCGGCTATTTCGACTTGGTCGCCCAGGCCGTCGCGGGCGGCGAGAGCTCGACCACCGCGCTCGCGCATTCGACCGAGACCGCCCAGTTCAACCAGCAAGCAGCGTAAAGGAGTATCGACATGACCGGTGAACCGCAGCCCAAGGAACCTCAACGGAGCCGCGCCGTCTTCTCGACCGAAGACTTCCGCCTGATCCGCGAGGCCGTCGGCAGCCATCTGCAGAAGGTCAAGGATTCGCCCGAGTCGGTGAAATATTCGAACCTCTATCACCGCCTCGGCCGCGTCGCCTGAGGCCAGTCTTTCCTGGGGAGGAAAGGATGCCCGCCGGGGTTCAGGCCCCGGCGGGCATTTCGCCCTTGAGCGCCGCGATCCGCGCGAGATGCTCGGCCTTGCCGAACGGGAAGCGCCGGTAGAGCCCCGCCGCCGCGAAGCCGAGCGCGAGGTAGAGCGCGGCGAAGAGGAGCGTCAGCCGGTCGATCGTGCCGGCCGGGACCGTCCCCGGCGCAGCCGCGGCGGGGAAGCCCGCGACCGACAGGATCAGCCCCGCCGCGAAGATGCCGAGCCCGCTCGTGCATTTCTGGACGAAGAAGGCGCCGGCGAAGAACACGCCCTCGGACCGCCGCCCGGTATCGGCTTCCGAATGCTCGACGACATCGGCCATCATCGACGCGCCGAGGATCGTCGAGGAGACGCTGCACACGCAATTGGCGCCGAAGATCGTCAGCAGCAGCGGCAGCATGCGCGGGTCGCCGGGCGCGGGAAACAGCCCCGCCAGCCGTAGCAGATAGGGCGCGGTCAGCAGCAGCGCCGCGCCCGCCATGAACCCCGCCGCCGCGGCGGGCTTGCCCGTCCGCCGGGCGACGCGCGGCGCGAGCGCGAACGCGACGAGCACGCCGAGGAACAGCGCCAGCGCCAGCCACAGGAACGCCGGCCCCTCGAAGCGCCAGACATGGACGTAGAGATAGTTCGAAAGCGCGAAGCTGATCCCCTGTGCCGAATAATAGCACAGCCCCGCGCCCATCAGGATCGCGAAGGCGCGGTTGCGCACCGTCTCGCCCAGCTCGCGGAAGCTCGCGCCGATCGGCTGGCGCGCGATCGCCTGCCTGGGCAGCGTGGCGATCTCGTGGTGCGTGCCGAGCGCCGACACCAGGATCGCGACGAACATCGCCGCCGCCCCGCCGATCGCGAAGCCGACATAGCCCGCGCGGTTGAGCAGCCCGCTCGCCTGGCCGGCGTGGGGGGCGAGGAAATAGCCGTAGGAAGCGACGAGCATCGCCATCCCGCCCGCCCATCCGAACAGGTAACGATAGGCCATGATCCGCGTGCGCTCGTCGTAATCGGCCGAAAGCTCAGGGCTCAGCGCCTGCGACGGCACTTCATAGGCCGAGACCGCGCTGCGCACGACCACCGACATCGCGAACACCCACACCAGCAGCGCGCCCTGCGACAGCGCCGGCGGGTTCCACAGCAGCAGCCAGCCGATCGCGATCGGCGCCGCCGAGGCATACATCCACGGATGGCGCCGCCCCCATCGCCCGCGCGTGCGATCGGAGAGGAAGCCGATCGCCGGATCGATCACCGCGTCGAGCAGCAACGCGCACATGATCGCCAGGCCGACCTGCGCCGAGGGCAGCCCGAGCACCTGATTGTAGAACAGCAGCAGGAAGGTCGAGAAGCCGAAGTCCTTGACGCCATAGGCGGTCGCGCCGAAGCCGTATGCCAGCATCGTCGGCAGGCCGATCCGGCGGACCGGCGGCAGCGGCGCGCCGGTTCCGCGCGCCTGGTTCGCCTGCGACATCCCGCTCTCCCATCGGTCTTTCGGGCCAGCATAGGTGGGGGGCCGGGAGCGTCAATCGAAAGCGGTTGGAAGATCGGGTACGCTTGCCGGCGCCTCGGCTTGAGCTATAGCGGGACGATTTTGGAACGCGGAGAACGGAACCCCGCATGGCGCTCGATCCCGACGTCTTCGATACGCTGATCGTCCAGGTGCGCCGCTTCGTGCGCGAGCGGCTGCGCCCGCTCGAGGCCGAGGTCGAGGCTGCCGATGCGATCCCGGACGCGATCGTCGCGGAGATGCAGGCGCTCGGGCTGTTCGGGCTGTCGATCGCCGAGCAATATGGCGGGTTGGGCCTGACGATGCTCGAGGAATGCCGCGTCGCGATCGAGCTCGGCGGCACCACGCCGGCCTTCCGCTCGACCTTCGGCACCAACGTCGGCATCGGCTCGCAGGGGCTGGTGATGGCTGGCACGCCCGAGCAGAAGGCCGAATGGCTGCCGCGGATCGCGAGCGGCGAGGTCGTCACCAGCTTCGCGCTGACCGAGCCCGACGTCGGATCCGATTCGGGCGCGGTGCAGGCGCGGGCGATGCGGGACGGCGACCTCTATCGGCTGAGCGGCACCAAGCGCTTCATCACCAATGCCGACAAGGCCGATCTCTTCACCGTGATGGCGCGCACCGGCGAGGAGCTGGGCGCGAAGGGCGTCTCGGCCTTCCTCGTCCCGCGCGATCTGCCGGGCGTCTCGATCGGCGAGCCCGAGCGGAAGATGGGGCAGAAGGGCGCCAAGGTCGCCGACGTGGTGTTCGACGACACCCCCGTCCCCGCCGCCAACCGGCTCGGCGCGGAGGGTGAGGGGTTCAAGATCGCCATGCGCGTGCTCGATCGCGGGCGGCTGCACATCGCGGCGGTGTGCGTCGGCATCGCCGAGCGGCTGATCGCCGATTGCGTGGCCTATGCCACCGAGCGCCGCCAGTTCGGCAAGCCGATCGCCGATCACCAGCTCATCCAGGCGATGCTCGCCGATTCGAAGACCGAGGCGCTCGCCGCGCGCGCGCTCGTGCTCGAGACCGCGGCGATCAAGGATGCCGGCGCCAGCACGACGATGGAGGCTGCCGCCCGCCAAATATTTCGCCAGCGAGATGGTCGGACGCGTCGCCGATCGCGCGGTGCAGATCTTCGGCGGCGCGGGCTATATCGCCGATCACGGCATCGAGCGGCTCTATCGCGACGTGCGGCTGTTCCGGATCTACGAGGGCACCAGCCAGATCCAGCAGCTCATCATCGCGCGCGAAACGATCAAACGAGGAGGATGAATGGACACCAACACGCTGTTCCGGCTCGACGGGCGCGTCGCGCTGGTCACCGGCGGGTCGCGCGGGATCGGGCGGATGATCGCCGAGGGCTTCGTCGCGCAGGGCGCCAGGGTCTATGTCTCGTCGCGAAAGGCCGATGCCTGCGCCGAGACCGCCGCCGCGCTCGGCCCCAGCTGCATCGCGTTGCCGCAGGACATCTCCACCGTCGCGGGCTGTAAAGCGCTTGCCGCCGCGCTGGCGGGAGCGCGAGCCCAGGCTCGACATCCTCGTCAACAATGCCGGGGCCGCCTGGGGCGAACCGTTCGACACCTTCCCCGAGGCGGGCTGGGACAAGGTGATGGACCTCAACCTGAAATCGCCCTTCTTCCTCACCCAGGCGCTCCACGGCCCGCTCAAGGCGGCCGCCTCGCCCGAGCGGCCGGCCAAGGTGATCAACATCACCTCGATCGACGGCCAGCGGCTCAATGTCTGGGAGACCTACAGCTATCACGCGTCCAAGTCGGCGCTGATCTATTTGACCAAGCGGATGGCGGCGCGGCTGATCAGCGACCACATCAACGTCACCTCGATCGCCCCCGGCGCCTTCGCCAGCGAGATGAACCGCGCCGCGCGCGATCACGCCGACGCGGTCAGCAAGGCGATCCCCTCCGGGCGGATCGGCATGGACGAGGACATGGCCGCCGCCGCGATCTACCTCGCCAGCCGCGCGGGCGATTATGTCGTCGGTGAGACGCTCACCGTCGACGGCGGACTGGTCAGCGCGCAGGTGGGCGTCAGCATCGGATGATGCTGCGTTGACCTGATATAAAGATATCTTTATATCTAAGCGCATCATGAACATGACGCTTGGCATCTTCCGCGCGTTGGCGGATTCGACGCGGCTGCGCATCCTCGGGCTGTTGCGCTCGATGGAGCTGTCGGTCGGCGAGCTGGCGCAGGTGCTGGGGCAGAGCCAGCCGCGCGTCTCGCGCCACGTCAAGATCCTGTGCGACGCCGGCCTGGCCGAGCGCCGCAAGGAGGGAAGCTGGGTGTTCGTCGCGCTGGGAAGCGCCGCGCGCGTCGACCCGGTATTCGCCGCGCTCGACGCATGGAGCGAGCCCGATCATTGGGCGACGGCAGACCAGGCGCGGCTGGCGGCGGTGCGCGCCGATCGCGCGGCGGCCGCCGCCGAATGGTTCGAGAGCCATGCCGCCGATTGGGACGCGATCCGATCGCTCCATGTCGCCGAAAGCCAGGTCGAGGCGGCGATGGCCTCGGCGCTCGGTGATGCGCCGATCGGCCGGCTGATCGACATCGGCACCGGCACCGGGCGGATGCTCGAGCTGTTCGCCCCGCGCGCCGAGCATGCACTGGGGATCGATCGCAGCTCGGAGATGCTGCGGCTCGCGCGCGCCAAGCTTTCGGAGCGCGGGTTGGTCAATGCCGAGCTGCGCCAGGCCGATCTCTACGCGCTGCCGCTCGCCGATGCGGGCGCCGATGCGTCGATCCTGCACCATGTCCTCCATTTCGCGCAGCAGCCGGGCGCCGCGATCGCCGAGGCGGCGCGCGTGCTGGCGCCGGGCGGACGGCTGCTGATCGTCGATTTCGCGCCGCACGAGCGCGAGGATCTGCGCGCGCGCGACGCGCATGCGCGGCTCGGCTTCTCGGACGATCAGATCCTCGGCTGGTTCGATGCCTATGGCCTGTCGCCGGTATCGGTCGAGACGCTCGAGGGCGGCGAACTGACGGTCAAACTATGGCTCGGGCGCAAGACCGGCCAGCCAGTCGAGAGAGTGAAGGCAGCATGACCAGCGATCCGTTCGAGGAAGCGCGCCGCGCCGCCGCGCCGCCGCTGTTCGCCGATGTCGCGGGCGATGCGCAGGTGTCGTTCGAATTCTTCCCGCCCAAGAGCGCGAAGATGGAGGAGACGCTGTGGGACGCGATCCAGACGCTCGCGCCGCTGGGCCCGCGCTTCGTGTCGGTGACCTATGGCGCCGGCGGGTCGACGCGCGAGCGCACCCACGCGACCGTCGCGCGCATCCAGCGCGAGACGCCGCTCGCCGCCGCCGCGCACCTGACCTGCGTCGAGGCGACCCGCGCCGAGATCGACGCGGTCGCCGAGGAATATTGGGCGGCGGGCATCCGCCATATCGTGGCACTTCGTGGCGATCCACCGGTGCTGGGCGCGAAGTTCCAGCCGCACCCGGACGGCTATGCCAACGCCGCCGAGCTGGTGGCGGGGCTCAAGCGGCTGCATCCGTTCGAGATCTCGGTCGCGGCCTATCCCGAATGCCATCCCGATTCGGCGAGCCAGGCCGCCGACATCGACAATCTCAAGCGCAAGCTCGATGCCGGCGCGACGCGCGCCATCACCCAGTTCTTCTTCGCGCCCGAGACCTTCTTCCGATTCCGCGATGCGGTCGCGGCGGCGGGGATCACCGCCGAGATCGTCCCCGGCATCCTGCCGGTCTCCAACGTCGCCCAGGCGCGCAAGTTCGCGGCGATGTGCGGCGCGGGCATCCCGGCGTGGATGGACCGATTGTTCGAAGGGCTCGACGACCACCCGGCCGCGCGCCAGCTCGTCGCGGCGACGCTGGCGGCGGAGATGTGCCGCCGGCTCTACGCGGGCGACGTCCGCGCCTTTCATTTCTACACGCTCAACCGGGCCGAGCTCAGCTTCGCGATCTGCCATCTGCTCGGCATTCGCGCCAAGGCCAATCACCATGTGGAGGCGGCATGACTGCCCGTGAGAAACTGCTGGCGGAAGCCGCCAAGCGCATCCTGATCACCGATGGCGCATTCGGCACCGAGATCCAGAACTGGAAGCTCAAGACCGAGGATTATGCCGGCGATCTGGGCCTGACCCACGATCCGAAGGGCAACAACGACATCCTCGCGCTGACCAAGCCCGAGGTGCCGGAGACGATCACGCGCGAATATCTGGAGGCCGGATCGGACATCGTCTCGACCAACACCTTCTCGGCCAACCGGATCAGCCAGGCCGATTACGGCGCCGAGCATCTGGTGCGCGAGATCAACCTCGCCTCGGCGCGGATCGCGCGCGGGCTCGCCGACGCGTTCGCCGCGAAGGACGGCCGGCCGCGGTTCGTGGCGGGCGCGCTGGGGCCGACCAACAAGACGCTGTCGCTCTCGCCCGACGTCAACGATCCCGGCTATCGCGAGATCGACTTCGATTTCCTCAAGCAGGTGTATCGCGAGCAGATCGACGCGCTGGTCGAGGGCGGGGTCGATTTCATCCTGATCGAGACGGTGTTCGACACGCTCAACGCCAAGGCCGGGATCATGGCCGCGCTCGAGGCGCAGGACGCGCTCGGCCGCGACCTGCCGATCATGATGTCGATGACGCTGACCGATCTTTCGGGGCGCAACCTCTCGGGCCATACGGTCGAGGCGTTCTGGCACGCGGTGCGGCACGCCAAGCCGGTGACGATCGGGCTCAACTGCTCGTTCGGCGCGCAGCAGCTGCGCCCGCACGTCCGCACGCTGAGCGACATCGCCGACACGCTGATCATGGTCTATCCCAATGCCGGTCTGCCCAACGAGCTCGGCGCCTATGACGAGCTGCCCGAGCAGACCGCGGCGCTGGTCCGCGAATGGGCCGAGGCGGGGCAGGTCAACGTGCTCGGCGGTTGCTGCGGCTCGACCCCGGCGCATATCGCGGCGATCGCGAAGGCGGTGGCGGGACTGGCGCCGCGCAAGATCGCGGTTCCCGAGGTGCGGACGCGGCTGGCGGGCCTCGAGCCGATGATCATGGCGGCCTGAGAATCCTCCCCGGAACGGGGAGGGGGGCCGCGAAGCGGTGGAGGGGGGCCTCCACGAGCGACGTCCCGCGTAGCGAGCCCCCTCCACCAGCCTTCGGCCGGTCCCCCTCCCGTTTCGGGGAGGATCAAGAAGAAAGAGACATGGCAACCCAATCCACCGCCCAGTTCGTCAATATCGGCGAGCGCACCAACGTCACCGGCTCGGCGGCGTTCAAGAAGCTGATCATGGCGGGCGACTATGCCAAGGCCGTCGAGGTCGCGCGCCAGCAGGTCGAGAACGGCGCGCAGGTGGTCGACGTCAACATGGACGAGGGGCTGCTCGATTCGCTCGAGGCGATGACCACCTTCCTCAAGCTGATCGCCGCCGAGCCCGACATCGCCCGCGTGCCGGTGATGATCGACAGCTCTAAATGGTCGGTGATCGAGGCGGGGCTCAAGTGCGTCTCGGGCAAGCCGATCGTCAATTCGATCAGCATGAAGGAGGGCGAGGCGCAGTTCCTCCACCACGCGCGGCTGTGCATGGCCTATGGCGCGGCGGTGGTGGTGATGGCGTTCGACGAGATCGGCCAAGCCGACACCAAGGCGCGCAAGATCGAGATCTGCGAGCGCGCCTACAAGCTGCTCACCGGCATCGGCTTTCCGCCCGAGGATATCATCTTCGATCCCAACGTCTTTGCGGTGGCGACGGGGATCGAGGAGCACAACAATTACGCGGTCGATTTCATCGAGGCGGTCAAGGAGATCAAGGCCCGCTGCCCGCACGTCCATATCTCGGGCGGGCTATCGAACCTGAGCTTCTCGTTCCGCGGCAACGAAGTCGTGCGCAAGGCGATGCACTCGGTGTTCCTCTACCATGCGATCCCCGCCGGGATGGACATGGCGATCGTCAACGCCGGCCAGCTCGACGTCTACGACATGATCGAGCCCGAGCTGCGCACCGCCTGCGAGGACGTGATCCTCAACCGCGATCCCGAGGCGGGCGACCGGCTGGTGGCGCTCGCCGAGAAATTCCGCGGGACCGACGCGGTCGCCGAGAAACAGGCGGCAGAATGGCGCGGGTGGGACGTCGCCAAGCGGCTCGAGCATGCCCTCGTCAAGGGCATCGACATGCACGTCGTCGAGGATACCGAGGAGGCGCGCCTCCAGTTCGCGCGCCCGATCGAGGTGATCGAGGGCCCGCTGATGGACGGGATGAACGTCGTCGGCGACCTGTTCGGATCGGGCAAGATGTTCCTGCCGCAGGTGGTCAAGTCGGCGCGGGTGATGAAGAAGGCGGTCGCGCACCTGCTTCCCTATATCGAGGCCGCCAAGGAAGAGGGCGCCAAGGGCAAGGGCAAGATCATCATGGCGACCGTCAAGGGCGACGTCCACGACATCGGCAAGAACATCGTCGGCGTCGTGCTCCAGTGCAACGGCTTCGACGTGGTCGATCTCGGCGTAATGGTGCCCTGGTCGAAGATCATCGAGGCCGCGAACGAGAACGACGCCGACATGATCGGCCTGTCCGGCCTGATCACGCCGTCGCTCGACGAGATGGTGACCGTCGCCGAGGAGATGCAGCGCGCCGGCATGACGATGCCGCTGCTGATCGGCGGCGCGACCACCAGCCGCGTCCATACCGCGCTGCGCATCGAGCCCGCCTACAAGGGCCCGGTCGTCCATGTCCTCGACGCCAGCCGCGCGGTCGGCGTCGCGACGACGCTGGTGAGCGAGACGATTCGCGACGATTACGTCGCCAGGATCGCCGCCGAATATGAAGCGGTGCGCGTCGCGCGCGCGGGGCGCGGGCAGAGCGCGCTCGAACCGCTCGAAAGGGCGCGCGACAATGCGTTCGACGCCGACATGAGCCTCAAGCCGCCGCGTCCCCTGCTCCCCGGGGTCCACGCCTTCCCCGATTGGGACCTGGCCGACCTGCGCGGCTATATCGACTGGACGCCCTTCTTCCGCGCCTGGGAGCTCGCCGGCAATTATCCCGCGATTCTCGCCGATCCGGTGGTCGGCGAAAGCGCGAGCTCGCTGTTCGCCGATGCGCAGAAGATGCTCGATCGCATCATCGACGAGAAATGGCTCACTGCGCGCGGCGTCGCCGGGCTGTGGCCGTGCCGCCGCGAGGGCGACGACGTGATCGTCCATATGGACGACGAGAGCCACGTCCGCCTGCCGTTCCTGCGCCAGCAGGTCGCCAAGCGCGAGGGACGCGCCAACATGTGCCTGGCGGATTTCATCAGCCATGACGGCGATTGGATCGGCGGCTTCGCAGTGGGCATCCACGGCATCGAGCCACACCTCGCGCGCTTCAAGGCGGCGATCGACGATTATTCGGACATCCTCCTCAAGTCGCTCGCCGACCGGCTCGCCGAGGCCTTCGCCGAGCGGCTCCACCAATATGTGCGGACCGCCTTGTGGGGTTATGCCGAGGGCGAGCAGCTCACCGGCGAGGCGCTGATCAACGAGGAATATCGCGGCATCCGCCCGGCGCCCGGCTATCCGGCCTGCCCCGAGCACAGCCTCAAGCCGATCCTGTTCAGGATGCTCGACGCGCACCACGCCACCGGCATTTCGCTCACCGAGAATTTCGCGATGCTGCCGACGTCGGCGGTCTCGGGCTTCTATTTCGGCCACCCGCAGGCCGAATATTTCGGCGTCGCGCGGATCGGGCGCGACCAGCTCGAGGATTATGCCGCTCGGCGCGGGGTAAGCATCGAGCAGGCGGAGCGCTGGCTGCGGCCCCAATCTGGATTGATCGTGCGCTCTTCCGGCGGGGCGTCCGGCTCATGCTAGCGAGATTCGATGACCGACTTTCCCGAAGACATCTTCACCGAGCCGGCGGACGTGGATCCGGACACGCTGTCGAACCTCGGGCCGCTGCGGCGGCTGGCGGGCGTCTGGGAGGGCGAGCACGGCCTCGACGTCAATCCCAAGGCCGAGGGCCCGGAGCGCCGGACCTATATCGAGCGCATCGAGATGCAGCCGATCGATCCGCAGGCCAACGGCCCCCAGATCTTCTACGGCCTGCGCTACCATATCCACATCAACACGCCCGAAGAGGACATTACCTTCCACGATCAGGTCGGCTATTGGCTGTGGGAGCCGGCGACCGGGCTGGTCCTCCAGACGCTCGCGATCCCGCGTGGACAGATCGCCATGGCGGCGGGGCATGCCGCGCCCGACGCCACGAGCCTGGTGCTGACCGCCGAGCGCGGGCCGACCGAATACGGCATCTGCTCGACCGCGTCCTCGAATATGCGTTCCGCACCGACGCGTATCGGATCGAGGTGACCTTCAATCCGGACGGATCGTGGAGCTACGTCACCGATACGACGCTGGCGGTGCGCGGCCGCCTCGAACCGTTCGCGCACCAGGATCGCAACACGCTGCGCAAGATCGCGGAGCCGCAGCCCAACCCGCTGGCGCGGATCGTCGCCGGCCGCGCCTGACTGAAACTCGCCCCCCGCCGCGCTCGGCGGCGCGCGCGCTGGCCCAGAAGGCGGCCGATTGGCGCCGCGCGTCCCGAAGGCGCGATGCCGAAGCGCGCGGAAACGCCGACAGGTCGGCGAAGCCCAGGCCGAGCGCCACTTCGGAGATGCGCCGATCGCGGCCCTCGGTGGAGCCGAGCGTCAGCGCGGCCTCGGTCAGGCGGCGGGTGCGGATGATCTCGGCGACGCCGCCCTCCGCCTCGAACATCCGGCCGCCGGCCGACCAGCGACGCGATCAGCGCGACGGTGGCGAGCCCGATCGTCTCGGCCGCGGAAGGAGAGAGCTTGCGCGCGTGGACCACCAGCGCGCGCAGGTGCGCCGCCAGCATCGCCGTCAGCGGCAGCTCGCGCTTGAGCACCAGCCCGTGAAGCGCATAGACATCGATGCCGGACCCTTCGAACAGCGCGCGGGGAATCACCAGCGTCACGTTGCGAAAATCGTCCGAATGCGTCTCGCGCGACCGCGACGGATCGAGCAGGCCGACGTCGCCTACCCGAACCCGGAAGTCGCGCCCGTATCTCGCCCGACGTTGCGCAGGACCCGCGCGCCGGGCAGGATTTCTATCGCGTCAAGGTGCGGTTCGATCCCGCGCGGCTCGACGCTTCGCCGTGGCTCGCGTCCAAGCCCGGCGTGCCCGCCGAAAAATCTTCGTGGAGACCGGCAAGCGCTCGCTGCTGTCGTTCATCACCAGGCTGTTGCGCGACCAGATCCGGCAGGCTTTCCGCGAGAATTGATCCTCGGCCGGGGAGCCCGGATTGTGTTCAATCACCATCCATCGTTCTGAAGATCCCCGAGAAGTCGGTGGCTCCGTTGCCAGCGGCGACGAACGCCTCGTAGAGCTCGGGCGGCGCGCGCGCCCATCGGGGTGGTTGCGCCGGTGCTTGCGGCCGCTTCCATCGCGAGCCGCAGGTCCTTGAGCATCAGCGCGGCGGCGAACCCGCCCTGGTAGCCGCGATCGGCGGGGCTCTCGGGGCCGACCCCGGGGACCGGGCAATAGCTCGTCATCGACCAGCTCTGGCCCGAGGAGACCGAGGCGATGTCGTAAAATTTCTGCAGGTCGAGCCCGAGCTTTCCGGCGAGCGCGAAGGCCTCGCACGTCGCGATCATCTCGGCGCCGAGCAGCATGTTGTTGCAGACCTTGGCCGCCTGCCCCGCGCCGCTCGCGCCGGCATGGATCACCGCCTTGCCCATCTCCGACAGGAACGGCTCGGCACGGTCGAACCCCATATCGCTGCCGCCGACCATGAAGGTGAGCGTCCCCGCGTTCGCCGCGGTGATCCCGCCCGACACCGGCGCGTCGACCGCCACCAGCCCGCGCACCTGCGCCGCCTCGGCGACGCGGCGCGCGGTATCGACGTCGATCGTCGAGCAATCGATCAGGATCGCGGCGGGATCGGCATGGTCGAACACGCTCTCGGCATAGACCGCCTCGACATGCTTGCCCGCGGGCAGCATCGTGATCACCGCCTCCGCGCGCTTGATCGCGCTCGCCGCATCCCTCGGCGGGCAGGCAGCCGGCGGCCCGGGCGCGCTCAAGCGCCTCCGCCGACAGATCGAACGCGCGCACATCGTGCCCCGCCTTGGCGAGGTTCGCGGCCATCCCACCGCCCATGTTGCCCAACCCGATGAATGCCACCCGCGCCATGCTACTTCCCCGTCCAGTTTGCCCGCCCGCTTCTCGACGAACGCGGCCATGCCTTCTGCTTTGCTTCGGGCGTCCAGGCCTCGCCGCGGGCAGCGGCGCGAAGAGGGCGTCGATCATCGCATCGGTCACGCTTTGGGGCGCGGACGGATTCCAGCGCGGCGCGTTGTCCTTGTCGACGATCACCGCGCGCGTTCCTTCCGCGAAATCGTGGAGCCGCGAGATGCGGGCGGCGACGGCATATTCCTGGCGCATCTCGTCGGCGAAGCTCGGCATGTCGCGTCCCTTCCGCCAGCAGCCGGAGCGAGACCTTGCAGGCCTGGGGGGATTTGGCACGCAGGACGGCGAGCTGCTTCGCGCCCATTCGCCGTCGTCGGCCTGGAGCGCGGCGAGAATATCCTCGAGCGTGTCCGAGGCGAACAGGCGATCGATCGGGCCGGCTTGCGGCACGATCGCCGCGAACGGGGCTGCCGCGCCAAGGTCATCCAGGAATCTCTGCGATCGCGTGCGGGTTCTGGGGCGATGCGCGCCTTGGCTTCCTCCAGCCGGGTCGTTGCCAGATAATGGGTCGCGAGATTCAGGGCCATGCACTCGGCGCCATCGAGCCGCGCCCCGGTGAGCGCGATGAACTGCCCCATCCGACCCGGCAAGCGCGACAGGTACCAGCCGCCGCCGACATCCGGGAACAGCCCGATCCCGGTCTCCGGCATGGCGAAGCGCGTGTTCTCCGTCGCGACGCGATAGCGCGCGGGCAGCGAGATGCCGACGCCGCCGCCCATCGTGATCCCGTCCATGAACGTCGCCACCGGCTTGGGATAGGCGAACAGCCGCTGGTTCATCCGATATTCGGTGCGAAAGAAGGCGCGCGCCGCGCTAACCGTCGCCCGCGCCGCTCTCTGCGAGCATGCGGATGTCGCCGCCGGCGCAAAAGCCACGGCCCGTGGCATGATCGACCAGCACCGCCTCGACCGCGGGGTCCTCCGCCCAGGCGTCGAGCGCCTCGATCATCGCGGCGCACATCGTGGCGTCGAGCGCATGGATCGCCTTGGGACGATTGAGCCGGATGCATCCTGCCCGCCCTTTGGTGAAGATAAGGACGTCCTCGGTCATGCCGCCGCCGCGTCATTCACGCAATCGGGGAAACCCGTCTCCCGCGCGTTCGGCGCGCATGGCAGCCGGCTCGCGTGGGGCATCGACGTCCCCGCTTTCGCAAGGCCTGCGATCGAATGGGGCGCGTTCGCACCGGTGCGTCACGCGCTCACCCCATCGTCGGGATGACGAAGGCGTTGCCGCCGTCGCCCACCCCGCCGTCGGGCCATCGCTGGGTGACGGTCTTGGTCCTGGTCCAGAAGCGGACGCCTTCCATGCCGTGCTGGTTGGTGTCGCCGAACGCGCTGCGCTTCCAGCCGCCGAAGCTGTGATAGGCGACCGGCACCGGGATCGGCACGTTGATCCCGACCATGCCGACGTTGACCCGCGCCGCGAACTCGCGCGCCGCGTGGCCGTTGCGGGTGAAGATCGCGACGCCGTTGCCGTACTGATGCTCGCTCGGCAGCCTGAGCGCGGTCTCGAAGTCCGGCGCGCGGACGATCTGGAGGACCGGGCCGAAGATCTCCTCCTGATAGGATTTCATCGTCGGCGTCACCCGGTCGAACAGGCTCGGCCCGATGAAAAAGCCCTGCTCGTGCCCCTGGAGCGTGAACCCGCGCCCGTCGACCACCAGCTCGGCGCCCTCGTCGACCCCGGTCTGGATCCAGTTCTCGACGCGCTGCTTGTGCGCGGCATTCACCACCGGCCCGTAATGCGCGTCCCTCGTCGGTCGATACCCCGACCCGGAGCGCTTCGATCGCCGGGATCAGCTTCTCGCGGAGGTTATCGGCGGTCTTGTCGCCGACCGGCACCACCACCGGCAGCGCCATGCAGCGCTCGCCCGCGCTCCCGAACGCCGCCCCCGCCAGGTCCGCCACCACCTGGTCGAGATCGGCATCGGGCATCACCACGCCGTGGTTCTTCGCCCCGCCCATCGCCTGGACGCGCTTGCCCGCCGCAACGCCGCGGCGATACACGTAATGCGCGATGTCCGACGAGCCGACGAAGCTCACCGCCGCGATTCCCGGATGATCGAGGATCGCATCGACCATCTCCTTGTCGCCCTGGACGACCTGGAGAATCCCCTCCGGCAGCCCCGCCTCGAGCATCAGCTCGGCGAGCCGCACCGGCACGCTCGGATCACGCTCGCTGGGCTTGAGGATGAACGCGTTGCCGCACGCGATCGCCACCCCCGACATCCACAAGGGGATCATCGCCGGGAAGTTGAACGGGGTGATCCCCGCGCCGATCCCCAGCGGCTGGCGCATCGAATAGACGTCGATCCCCGGCCCGGCGCCCTGGGTATATTCGCCCTTGAGCACATGCGGGATGCCGCACGCGAACTCGATCACCTCGAGCCCGCGCTGGATGTCGCCCTTCGAATCCGCGATCACCTTGCCGTGCTCCGACGAGAGCAGGTGCGCCAGCTCGTCGATATGCGCCTCGACCAGCGCCTTGAAGTTGAACAATCACCCGCGCGCGGCGCTGCGGGTTGGTCGCCGCCCAGCCGGGCTGCGCGGCCTGCGCCGCCGCCACCGCCCGATCGAGATCGGCCGGCGTGCCGAAGCGAACCTGCGCCTGGACCTGTCCGACGTTCGGATCGAACACCGCGCCGGTCCGACCGGCGAACCCCACCGAACCCCCGGCAATAACATGATCGATGATGCGCATCCTGCTCTCCATGCATGCGATTGGCAGCGGCATCGATCGGATCGGGCGCGAGCCGCTCCCCGTCCGAGCCCGGCTATTCGGCCGCTGCAGGACCCCCGACGCAAGAAGCGAGGATATTTCGCCGGGGCTCAGACCGCCGACGCGCTCGAGGACGGCCGGGCCATCGGCGCCGAGCACCGGGGGCATTCGATATTCGATCGCATCCCAGCTCGCGCTGGCCATCGGGTTCTTGGCGACATGGAAGATATCGCCGCTCGCCGTCGAAATCGGCACGGTGACTCCCTGGGCGACCGCCTGCTCGGTGCGCAGAGCCTCGTGGAGCTCGAGCAGCGGATGGGCGGGGACGTCGACCGATTCGAAATGATCGAGCCACTCCTCCCGGCTGCGCGTCGCGATGATCTCGCCGATCAGGTCGTCCAGCGTCTTCTTGTTGGCGAGCCGGGCCGTATTGTTGTGGAAACGGGGTCGTCGATCCAGGCCTCGCGGTCGATGCTGTGGCACAGGTTGCGCCACAATCGCTGGTCGAACGCGCCGACGATGATGAAGGACTCGTCCGCGCAGCGATAGGAACCATAGGGGGCGATCTGCGAATGCCCTCTGCCAAGTCGCGGAATCCGGCGATTGAGCGTCCTCGCTGCCGGAATGAAGTTCGCCATGAAGGCAAACCGCGGCATCCAGCATGGAAATCTGGATATGCTGCCCGTTCGGGTGATGCTGGCCGCGCGTATAATGCGGTGGCGATCGCGCCGTAGCAGAACAGGCCGGCGCCGAAGTCGACGAGCGGCGCGCCGATGCGCACCGGGTCGCCATCCGGCTCTCCGGTGATGCCCATGAGCCCGGAAACGCTTTGAATCGTCACGTCATTCGCGATCTTGTTCGACCATGGCCCGCCTTCGGCATAGCCCGAGAGCGTGCAATAGATGATGTCGGGCCGGCGGCTTCGGACCGCTTCGAACCCCAGGCCGATCCGATCCATCGCGCCGGGCCGGTGGTTCTGGATGACCACGTCGCTGGCGGCGGCGAGCGACAAGGCGGCATCGAGACCGGCGGGGCTGGACAGGTCCAGCGCAACGCTCTGCTTGTTGCGGTTGAGCGCCAGGAAATAGTCGGACATTCCGGTCCCTGGGATCTGCAGGCGCTCGCGGTCGCCTAGCCCGCGCGTGAGGTCTCCCTCCCCGGGGCGCTCGATCTTGATGATCTCGGCGCCAGGTCGCCCATGAGCATCGTCGCGAAGGGCCCGGCTGCGGCGTGGGTCAGATCGAGTACGCGAACTCCCGCTAACGGACGGTCTCCACTCACGCTGGTTCCTCTCTCGTTGATGGTTCATCGGCATAAACCGGCCGATGGCTGAGGGGTCATTCCGGGCCGCCGCGGCTTGGCAGCGCCACGACCGCCGAACATGGCGACACCAGCTCGCCGCGGTGGTTCTTGATCGAAACCTCCAGATTGACCAGACGCAGATCGCCGTCGCGAAGCTTTGACACGACGATGCCGGAGAATTCCGGTGTGTCGCCGTGGTAGAGCAAGCCGCGGAAACGACAGGACAGCTTGATGAGCGTGCCCGCGTCGCCGATCCAATTATGGATATATTCCGAGAGCCATGCCGTCCGCTGGACGCCGACGTCGAATCCGGTGGGGATGCCGTCGCGTTGCGCCACCGCCGGATCGAGATGGCGGACGTAGAAATCCAGCGCGCGCTCGGGAAGGTCGACGGTTTCGCCATCGGCCACGCGCGCGGCAAGATCGCGAACGTCGCGCCACCAGTTCATCGGGTGATACCCCATGTACCATTGCAGGATCTCGCCCTGGGTGACCGTGCCGCGGCGAACCGGCTCCAGTTGCTGTCCGGGCACCACATCGTCCCAGTATCGCGGCTCCGGCCCGCGGCGCTTGACGCGCGCGAGCGCCACATAGGGGGCCAGCAGATCGGGTCCCGTCGCGGGGGAGATGGGCTGGGAATCCGCGGTCCGCTTCGCCGACACGCCCGCGCGCAGATATTGGATCACCACCGAGGTCACGCGGGCGAGGGGCGTGCCCTCGGCGGTTTCATAGAGGGTGACGCCGCTGGTCACGGCCGAAGCGCCGAATGCGCGCATCTCCTTGGGCTGGACCTTCGCCAATTCGCCAAAAACCCGGAAGCGATCGCCCACCTTCACCGGGTTGATGAACTCCCAATGCACTTCCCCGTCGACCGCGGCAAAACCTTCGGGGACGAAACAGGTGCGGCACATAGGCGGGCGGAGCACCGATGCGAGCCAGGTAGGCTTGGCAACCAATCCGCCCCATTTCGTCGCTTTCGCATAATCCTCGTCATGCCAGAGCGGGTTGCCGTCGAGCGATCCCGAAGCGAATTGCCTGAAATTGTCCCTCGTTCCTTCGGTGTTGGCGAGATCCTCGTCGCGAAACGCCACGCGTTCGCCGACACGGGCTTCCAGTTCGGCGATCGACCGTTCCGCAGATGGCATCATCATCCTCTCGCTTATGTTATTGCGGGCACCCGAATAATCCCACCGGCGCTCAGCAGCGGACCCATGCATTGTACTAATCAGTAATAATGCTACTTGCCAGTAGGTTTGGGTCGGTTTTCGGCCTTAGTCAAGGGTTTTCTGTCCGTAATCCGCCGCTCAACGGCCGGTGAAGGTCGGTTGCCTGCGCTCGCCGAACGCGGCGATCGCCTCGTCATGGTCCTCCGTCGCGTGAACCAGCGCCTGCATTGCCGCCGACATGTCGAGGATGGCGCCGAGGCTCGAATCCTGCGCCTGGCGGATCAGCCGCTTCGCCATCCGCACGGCGTGGGGCGGGTTGTCCGCGATGAGTCGGGCGGTTTCCCGCGCAGCCGGCATCAGTTCGGTGGCGGGAACCACCTGCGACACCAGACCGCAGGCGAGCGCGCCGGCGGCATCGATCGCCCCGCCGGTCAAGGTCATCTCGGTCGCCTTCGAAACGCCGACGATGCGCTGGAGCAGCCATGCCCCCGCCGTCGCCGGGCACGAGGCCGACACGCACGAAGCTCTCGGCGAAGCGCGCGGTGTCGGCGGCGATCCGGATATCGCACATGCACGCGAGATCGCACCCCGCGCCGATCGCGGGGCCATTGACCGCCGCGATGACCGGAACCTCGAGCGATTGAAAAATCAGCGGCAGGCGCTGGATGGTGGCACGATAGATCCTGCGCGTCTCGGCGGGAAGCGCGTCGCGCAGGCCGCCGCCGGGCTCCATCTTCGCAAGATCTCCGCCGCTGGAAAACGCGCTGCCGGCGCCGGTGAGGATCACGACGCGTACCCCGATGTCGCGATCGGCCTCCTCCAGCACCGCGACGAGCTGGTCGATCATGTCCGAATCCGAGATCGGATTGCGCTTGTCCGGATTGTTCAGGGTAACTTCCAGGATATGGCCGTCGCGCTCCGTCAGCACCAAGCTCATGTCTTACTCCAAGCGATTCCAGGACGACGCGAACATCGATCGCGCCGGCTGCCCGCCGAACAGGCTCGTCGGAGGCATCCCGGCGGGGTGGCGGGTCGTCGGTGGGCGGTTCCCATGCGCGATGCGGCGTTCCGGGCGCGGCAAGCGCCGCGGCCGCTCCGCGCAATGACAACCGCCCTGACGCTGACGGGGCTAGTCCTTGTACTTGGGAAACAGTTCCCCGGTCGCGAGGACCCTGGCGGGATCCTTGAACGTGGTGATCCGCCGCCATTGGGGCACCGCGGCGCATGCGGCTGCCGACCGGGCGCCAGACGAAATTGCCGGCGGTGCAAGCGCCCAGATCATCCTCGAGCGATCCTTCGATCACGAAGGTGTTCTCGATCCCGGTATGGATATGTTCGGGCAGGGAACCGCCCGGAGCCACGTCATAGAGGACGGTCGCCTCCTTCGCCTCATCGTCCTGATAGAGGATTTTCACCCGCACGCCCGGCCAGGATTCGATCCAGTCCAGCTTGTCCGTATCGACATAGCGAGATTGACGATCCTTCAACACATCATGATCAGGGTAGTTTGGCGTTCGTCCCGTCATCGCAATTCTCCTTCACGGTAAATATATACTACAAATCTTCCCCGGGTTCTGCGGCTCTATATTCACCAGGCAGAAAAACAGATGCGACCAGAGCGGCCAATGCCGCGATGCCAACTCCGATCAATGATGCCGATAGGGAATATCGAACCGCCTCTTCTTTATAGTTGCTCGTCAGCATGTCGGTGGTGAAGGGCATGGACGCGCTGATGAAGCTGCTGACGCTCGCGCTCGGCACCTACAACGCGCTGTTCTGGCGCATCCTCGCGACGCTGCTGATCGCGGGCGTCGCTTATGCCCTCCACCGCCCGGCGCGCCCGGCCGCGCGGCGATGCGGATCCATGCGGTGCGCGGCACCGTCTCGGCGGTGATGGCGTTCCTGTTCTTCTGGGGGCTGGCGCGCGTGCCGATGGCGCAGGCGATCGCGCTGACCTATATCGCGCCGCTGCTCGCGCTCTATCTCGCCGGCGCGCTGCTCGAGGAGCGGATCGGCCGCGCCGCGATCCTCGCCTCGCTGATCGCCTGCGCCGGCGTCGGGGTGATCCTGCTCGGCCAGGCGCAGGCGCGGATGGGCGAGCAGGCCTTCCTCGGCTCGATCGCGGTGATGGTCTCGGCGGTCTGCTATTCGTGGAACATCATCCTGATGCGCCAGCAGGCGCTGGTCGCCGGCCCGTCCGAGATCGCCTTCTTCCAGAGCCTGTTCGTCGGCGCGATCATGCTGCTCGGCGCGCCGTTCCTCGCGGTCGCGCCTCCCGCCGGCGAGGTGCCGGCGATCTTGCTCGCCGCGGCGTTGGCGACCGCCTCGCTCGCCTTGCTCTCCTGGGCCTATGCGCGCGCGCAGGCGAGCTATCTGGCGCCCACCGAATATACCTCGTTCGTGTGGGCCTCGCTGTTCGGCTGGCTGGTGTTCGGCGAGCGGCTGTCGCTCTACACGCTGGCCGGCGCGGCGCTGATCGTCGCGGGGTGCATCGTCGCGGCGCGCGGCAAGCCGGTGATCGCGCACGAAGCCGAGGCGGCGCTGCCCTAGGCGCGAGCCTGTCAAACCGGATACGAAACCGCTCGTCGGGCGGGCGCGCATGACGCTATCGTGACGCGCTCGATAGGGGAGGAGCGCATGCCGGACACGCCCGAAATCCCGCCCGCGCCGCCTCCCGCGCCAGCGCCGGTGCCGGTGCCGGTGCGCTGGCACCTGGGCCAGATGAGCAGATGGATCCACTGGATCGGCGGGCTCGGGCTGGTCGCATTGGTCGGCGCGCTCGTCGCGATGGCGCTGTTCCGCGCCGACAGCCATTCGGCGGGATGCCCGCGGCAGGGCGGCCCGGCGACGACCGACAGCTTCCGCATCGTCGACGTGGTGCCCTCCGAGCTGCGGCTGGGCGGCCATGTCTGCGTCGTCGTCGAGAATGTCGTGACTGCGCAGGAACTGGCCGCCGCCGACGCCGTCGCCCAGAGCGCGCTCAACGAGATCAACGACGCCCATGCCCAAAAGGCGCGGATGGACGATGCCGCGCTTGCGGGGGCCGCGGCCGATTCGAACGCCGCGATCAAGGCCGAGATCCTCAAGAACCGGCTCGCCGACGCGCAGGACCGGCTCGCCAAGGCCCGGGCGGCCGCGGCGCTGCTGCGCCAGCCGCGGATGTTCGTCCTCTATCTCAACGGCCGGCCGGCGCCGTTCGACAAGGCGCCGGCGGTGGCGCAGCCGGGGCAGCAGGTGCTCGATTTCGCGCTCTCCTACAGCGCCGACGCCAACAGCGAGATGTCGCAATTCTGGCGGGGCGCGCTTGCCGCGCCGATCGAGGACGGGCGGCTCACCACGCAGGTGAGCCTGGGGCTCGAGGGCGCCACCACCGCGGTCCCGCTCGCCGACGGCAACAGCGTCGCGCGGCATATCCTGCTTTACGAGGCGGGGGTGCGCTGGGCGGCGCTGCTCGGGATGGCGTGCCTGCTGATCTGGGTGGTGACGCTCGCCAATGCGACGCCGATGCTGCGCAGCGGGCAGACCGCCGACACCGCGTTCAGCCTGTCGCGCGTCCAGATGGCGTTCTGGTTCGTGCTGGTCACCGCTGGCTTCATCTATATCTGGATCGTCACCGGCCAATATCTCGACGTCATCCACACCTCGACCTTCGCGCTGCTCGGGATCTCGGGCGCGGCGGCGGGCGCGGCGCAATCGATCGACGCGACCGAGGCGAACGCAGCCCCGCCGAGCCGGGGCTTCCTCCCCGATCTGCTGAGCGACAGCGCCGGGCATATCCAGCTCCACCGGCTGCAGATGTTCGCCTGGACGCTGATCCTCGGCGGGATCTTCTTCTGGAGCTTTGCCGCCAACCTCCAGCTCGCCGATTTCGATTCGAACCTGCTCGTGCTCTCGGGGATCGTCAGCGGCATCTACGTCGGGCTCAAGACGCAGGAATGAGCCCGATTGCGGGCCGCGCGGCGGCGGCTAGCAGGCGGCGATGATCGCCGTCGCCCCGCCGAGCCCGCCGACTTCGATCTGGTCGCGGGCTTCATCCGCAAGCTCGCCGAATACGAGCGGCTGAGCCACGAGGTGCGCTTCGAGCCCGAGGCGATGCGCGCGCATCTGTTCGGCCCGCGCCCCCGCCGCCGAGGTGCTGATCGGCGAGGTCGACGGCGTCGCCGCCGGGTTCGCGCTGTTCTTTCCGAGCTTCTCGACCTTCGAGGGACGGCCGGGGCTCTATCTCGAGGACCTGTTCGTCGAGCCGCACGCGCGCGGCCGCGGACTGGGCCGCGAGCTGCTCCGCCGGCTCGCCGCGCTGGTCGCCGAGCGCGGCGGCGCGCGCTCGAATGGGCGGTGCTCGATTGGAACGCGCTCGGCAAGGGCTTCTACCGCACGATCGGCGCCGGCCCGACCGAGGGATGGGAGCGCTGGCGCGTCGAGGGCGACGCGCTGGCCGCGCTGGCGGAGGGCTGAGGCATGGCGTTCGACGAAGGGTTGGTCGAGTGGGTGCGCGAGTCGCTCGAGCCGCTTGGGACGGTCACGCTGCGCAAGATGATGGGCGGCGCGACGCTTTACCTCGACGGCACGATCTTCGCGATCGTCGCGGACGACGAGATCTGGTTCAAGGCCGATCTGGAATCGAACGCGATATGGGACGAGGCGGGCCGCGAGCGGTTCACCGTCACCTTCAGCACCGGCATGGTCGATACGATGAACTACCGCCGCGCCCCTACCGACGTCTACGACGATGCCGAAGCGATGCGCGAATGGGCCGGCTCGGGATCGCGGCGGGGCTGCGCGCCGCCGCGCAAGAAGCCGAAGCCGGCCGGCTGATCCGCGCCTTCAGGGCAAGGCGTTGGACCGTTGCGGGCGTGCAGGGATCGAGGAACTTGGGCTGAGGCCCGGCATCGCGCACGAGCAGCACGCTTTCGCCCGACGCGCTTTTGTAGAGCAGGGTGGTCTGCGCGGTCTTCTCGCCGTTGGGATTGTCGGTCGGCACCGCGATCACGATGCGGCCGAGCGGACCCGAGGTGGTTCCCTTGGGCACCAGCTTGGGACCCGCGTTGCCGGTGAGCAGGTTGGTGAACGAAGCCCCGGCGGAAGACGAGATCGTGTTGCCGTTGATGTCGCCGTTCGCGAACAGCTTGCCCGGATCGAAGTTGAAGTCCTGCGCCCCCGAGCCCTTGTTCTCGATCGAGACGATGTCGTAGAATTCGAACATGCCCTGCCCCGGCGAGGTGGTGTTGTGCGGCGTCGCGGTGGATCGTGATCGAATAGGTAGCAGTTTGCAGGCTGCTTGTAATGCAGCGTGACAGTGTTCGAGCACGCGCTGAGTCCAAAGCCACCGACGACCATGGCTACCGCAGCACGCGCGAGAGGTAAATTCCTCGGCATGACAGTATCCTCTGACAGATGTTTGGTTACGCCGACTCGCGCCCTGTTAGGCGGAGATCGTAGAGATAACGATCTATATGCGAAACGACTTACCGATCCGTTTTGGGGCGCCGGATCGACTGGACGCGGTCAGCCGCCGCTGCCCAGCACGTTGATCGAAAAGGCGATCACGCCGAGGTTGAACACGAACGCGGCGAGGCAATGCAGTGTCACCGCGCGCCGCACGCGGACATGGGTGATCGTCACGTCGCTGGTCTGGAAGGTCATCCCCAGGCAGAAGGCGAAATAGATGAAGTCCCAATAATCGGGTTCGGGCGTGTCGGGAAATTCGAACCCGCCGCAATCGCCCACGTCGCCTTCCTGATAGAACATGTGCGCATAATGGAGCGTGTAGACCAGGTTGCTGAACACCCAGCTCACCACCAGCGTCCCGATGATCAGCGCCAGCGACAGCGGCGGGCAGCGCCTGCTTGTGCATCAGCTCGGTGGCGATCGCGGCGAGGATCACCAGCGTCACCGCGCCGGTCACCAGCAGCAGCACGACGCGGTTGGCGTCGTTGCGGCACGCGGAGACCCGCATGTCCTCGGCCTCGTGGCGCAGCATCGGCGCACACACGAGGATGAACAGCAGCGCCCCCGCGTCGAAACCCCGCCATCACGCCGTGGCGGACGCCGAGAAAAGGAATGGCGTAATAGATGGCGGCGCCGGTCGCGATCGCGAACAGCAGGAAGCGCGGCGGCGCGATCAGATTGCCGATGGTCCAGCGGTGCTTCTTCGCGCCATGCTCGCCCCTCCCGGGCGCGGGCGGATCAGGCGGTCTTGGCCTGCTTCGCCCGCTCGATCGCCTCCATCACGATCCGCCGTGCCTCGTCGGCATCCCCCCAATTACCCATCCGCACCCATTTGGTCGACTCCAGGTCCTTGTAGTGGGTGAAGAAATGCTCGATCTGCTGGAGCACGATCGAGGGCAGGTCCTGGCGCTCGCCGACATCCGAATAATAAGGGAAGGTCGTGTCGACCGGCACGGTGATGAGCTTTTCGTCGCCGCCCGCCTCGTCCTCGAGCTTGAGCACGCCGATCGGCCGCGCGCGCACCACGCAGCCCGGGATGAACGGCGAGCGCGAGATCACCAGCGCGTCGAGCGGATCGCCGTCGGGCGAAAGCGTGTGCGGCACGAAGCCGTAATTGGCCGGATAGCGCATCGGCGTGTGCAGGATGCGATCGACGAACAGCGCGCCCGATGCCTTGTCGAACTCGTATTTGACCGGTTCGCCGCCCAGCGGAACCTCGATGACGACGTTGAGGCTGTGCGGCGGGATCCTTGCCGACGGGAATCAGATCGATACGCATGCGGGACTCACTTATTTGCGGGGTGCGAGCAACTTATCCAGCCCGGCGTCGCCCTTGCCGGTCTTTTCGAGATGCGGGTAGCGCAGCCCTCCGTGATAGTCGATGGCGGCCTCGCGATAGCGGTCGCCGCTCTTGAGCAGCAGCCGGATCGGGTCCTTCGACTCCTTGGCGCGGTGATCGCGGCCTTCAGCCGGTCGGTCGAAAACGCCATGCCGTTCACCGCGACGATCTCGTCGCCCAGGTCCACGCCCGCGTTGAAGGCGGGGCTGTCCATGCCACCGCGGTGAGCCCGGTCTTGCCCAGCGTCAGCCCGATCGAATAGCTGAGATCGGTCGTGTCCTTGCGCGCGGCCTTGTTGGGCACGTCCGAATAGACCAGCCGGTAGCCGTTGTCGGTGAAGCCGGTCAGCGGGGCGTGTTCGCCCAGCTCGGTGAGCCGCCGGTTGAGGAACGCGAGCCAGTCGTTGGGGACAATGTCGTTGAGCGTCCTGGCGACGTCGTCGAGCGTGTAGGTGACCTCGCCCCAGTCGCCGTCGTCGATCCCGAAGAAGGCGCGCGCGAAATCGTCCATCGATTTCCTGCCGCCCGATTTGGCGCGCAGGATCGAATCGACCTCGAGCCACACCAGCAGCCCCTCGTTGTAATAATCCTCCGAGCGCTGCCAGCTCGCCAGCCCTTGGGCCGGCGGGCAGTGATCACCGGATCGTTGGTGGTGTCGATCAGGTCGCGCCACGTCCGCGCGGGCCGGTTGTCGAGGCTCGCCGCGATCCCGGCGAGCGCCTCGAGCGTGTCGGCCTTGCTCACCAGCCCCGAGCGCGCCTGGATCACATAGCCCCAGAACTGCGTCTGGCCCTCATAGACCCACAGCAGGCTGTCGCGCATCGGCGTGCGGAAATCGGGGGTCCACAGGTCGGCGCCGCGGCGGAACTTGCCGTCCCAGCTATGGGTGTATTCGTGGGGGATGACGTTGCGGTTGGCGGCGCTTTCGTCCCATTTGGTGAAATAGCCGGTCGGCACGCCGATCTCGGTGCTGCGGTGATGCTCGAGCCCGTTGCCGCCGAGCTCGTCGCTGATCGAGACCAGGAAGTGATAGTGGTCGTAATGCTGCGCGCCCATCAACTTGACTTCCTGGTCGACCACCGCGGCATGCGCGGCGATCTGCTCGGGCTTGGCCTTGAGCTCGTCGGGCGTGTCGGCGAAGACGTCGAGCGTCACCCGCGGCGACAGCTCGAACGGCTTGTAATAGCGTCCCGCCAGCACTGGCGAATCGACCAGCACCTCATAGCTGGTCTTGTCGTAGGTGTAGGTCGATCCCTCGGCCTTGGCGGGCAGCGCCGATGCCGCGCTCCAGCCCTCGGGATACCGGACCGTCGCCTGCACCGGGATCCGCCGGGTGAAATAGCCCGCCGGATAGAGGCTCATCGAATTCCACTGCAGGCTGATCAGCGCGGGGGTCATCACGATGCGCCCCTGGTTGCCCGCGTCGCCGAGATGAACTGGAAATCCATGTCGAGCCGGCTCGCGCCTTCGGGCACGTCGACGTGGAAGGCGAAGACGTCGACCGGATCGCGCGTCCACGGCACGTCCTTGCCGTTCGCGCGGATGTGGAGCCCGGCGAGCTTCTCGATCTCGCCGCGCGGCCCATGCGTCCCCGGCAGCCATTTGGGGAAGAGCAGCACGAGATGGCCGGGCGTGACCGGCAGCGTCTCCTTGACGCGGAAGATGCCGCGCTGGGTGTCGGTCGCGTCGATGTCGAGCGTCAGCGTGCCGGGATAGTCCACATCGCGCGCGTCGGGGATGGTGTTGGCGAAGGGAACCGGCTGCGGCGCCGAATTCTGCGCGAGCGTGGGGGCGGTGGTGGCGAGGAGAAGTGCGGCGAACGCAAGCGCGCGGGGCATGAGCGAGCCTTTCGGGAGAGATCGGGACGGCGGCACATAGGCCTTTGAAATGCCGCTCGTAAAGCCGGCTCGGCCAACAGCCTTCACGCCTTGCTTACCATTCGGCGCTAGCCTGCCGGCCGATGTATCACGATCCCGATCTGGCCGTCCGGGCGAAAGCCGATCCGCGCCCGCGCTCGGCGGTGAGCGCCGGCGTCGGCGTCGCGGGGCTGGCGGGGATGGTCGCGTGGATCGTGGTCGCGCGCATGCTCGGGCTCGACGGGCCCTATGCCGCGATGGTCAACGTCGCCGCCTGCGCGCTGCCGATGGTCCTCTGGTCGGTGCTGGTCGACAAGGTCCATCGCAATCCCTCGACCGGGATCGACTGGGGCAACGTCCGCCGGTGGCGCGAGACGTTCGAGATCAGCCTGACCAAGCTCGCCGGGCTGTGGCTCACCTGGGGCGGGATCGCGGCGATCTATGCGGTCGGCCGCTTCTGGTGGCAGACGGCGTTCGCCAATTTCCCTTTCTCGATGTGGGTGTTCGAATGTGCGGCGCCGGCGCTGTTCCTGCTCTCGATTCCCTATGTGCTGTGGCTCGACCGCCGGCTGGTCGAGCCACGCGACGGCGCCTGGGCGCTCGGCGCGTGGCTGATGGGTTCGGGCCCGGTCGAGCCTGGCGCGATCCACAACCATCTGCGCAGCTGGGCGGTGAAGGGCTTCTTCCTCGCCTTCATGCTCGCGATCGTGCCGCCGGGGTTCGGCGATTTCGTGCGGGGAGACCTCGCCCACGTCCTCGACGATCCGGTCCAGCTCGCCAACTGGCTGATCACCTTCATGTTCGTGATCGACGTCGCCTTCGCGACCGCGGGCTATATCCTCACCTTCCGCCCGCTCGATTCGCACATCCGCACCGCCAATCCCTATGCCGCGGCGTGGATGGCGGCGCTGATCTGCTATCCGCCGTTCGTGCTGATGGCCGACGGGGGGCCGCTCGACTATCACCCGGGGACGGCGGATTGGTCCTACTGGTTCGCCGGCACCCGTGGATCCTCGGCGCGATCGGCGCGGCGCTGGTGGCGCTGACCGGCATCTATGCCTGGGCGACGGTCGCGTTCGGGCTGCGCTTCTCGAACCTCACGCATCGCGGCATCCTCACCCACGGGCCCTATGCCTTCAGCCGCCACCCGGCCTATCTCTCGAAGAACCTGTTCTGGTGGATCTCGACCGTGCCGATGCTCGCCACCACCGGCGACTGGACCGACGCGGCGCGCAACTCGGCGATCATGGCGGTGGTCAGCGGCGTCTATTACTGGCGCGCCAAGACCGAGGAACGCCACCTCGGCGCCGATCCCGCCTATCAGGACTATACGCGCTGGATGGCGCGCAACGGGCTGGTGCCGCGATTTTTCGGATGGGCGGGTCGGCTGTTCAGGACGTCCAACTGATTCCGTCATGCCGGACTTGTTCCGGCATCCACCGAGCCAGGGGGCGGCTGCTTCACGATAAGCTCGCTACCTCTCGGCCTGCGCTTCGCCCGCACGGTGGACCCCGGAACAAGTCCGGGGTGACAAACAGGGTTAGAACTTCGCCTCTTCGTAGACCCGCGCGATATCGCCGCCCCAATCGCCGTGAACCGGTCGAGCAGCCGCTGGGCGGGCACCTTTCCCGTCCGCACGATCTCGCGCAGCGGATCGAGAAAGCCGCTCTCGTTGTCGCCCGCCGCGTTGAGCCGCGCGCGCGCGCTCAGCCCCGCGCCGGCGATGTCGAGCACTTCGCCGGCAATGTCGCGCAGCGTGCCGCCGCCGGGCAGCGGCGCGTCGAGCGCCAGCCTCGGGACCGCATCGCGCAGCGCCTGGCGCCCGGCCAGGTCCCAATCCTTGACCAGGTCCCACGCCGCGTCGAGCGCGGGCCTGGTCGTAGAGCAGCCCCACCCACAGCGCCGGCAGCGCGCAGATCCGCCCCCAGCGCCCGCCGTCGGCGCCGCGCATCTCGAGGAACTGCTTGAGCCGCACCTCGGGGAAGGCGGTCGACAGATGATCGGCCCAATCGTCGATCGTCGGCAGTTCGCCGGGGAAGGCGGGGAGGCGGCCCTTCAGGAATCGCGAAAGCTCTGCCCGGCCGCGTCGATGTACTTGCCGTCGCGATAGACGAAGTACATCGGCACATCGAGCGCATAGTCGACATAGCGCTCATAGCCGAACCCGTCCTCGAACACGAACGGCAGCATCCCGGTCCGCGCCGGATCGGTGTCCGACCAGATGTGGCTGCGGTAGCTGAGGAAGCCGTTGGGCTTGCCCTCGAGGAACGGCGAATTGGCGAACAGCGCGGTCGCCAGCGGCTGGAGCGCGAGCCCGACGCGGAACTTCTTGGCCATGTCGGCCTCGGATTCATAGTCGAGGTTCACCTGGATCGTGCAGGTGCGCAGCATCATGTCGAGCCCCATGCTGCCGACGCGCGGCATATGGTCGAGCATGATCCGGTAGCGGCCCCTTGGGCATGATCGGCAGCTCGGCGCGCGCCTTGTCGGGCCACATGCCGAGCCCGAGGAAGCCGATCCCCAGCCGGTCGCCGACCGCCTTGACCTGCTCGAGGTGGCGCCGGTCTCGGCGCAGGTGAGATGCAGCGTCTCGAGCGGTGCGCCCGATAGCTCGAACTGGCCGGCGGGCTCGAGGCTGATCGCGCCGTCGGGGCCCGAGAGCGCGATGATGTTCTCGCCCTCATGGACCGGCTTCCAGCCATATTTGGTGAGGCCGATCAGCAGCGCGTGGATCCCGCCCGGCTCCTCGTAGGAGGGCGCGCGGTGGCTGTCCTTCCAATAGACGAACTTCTCGTGCTCGGTGCCGATCCGCCAGCGCGGCTTGGGCTTCTCGCCGCGCGCGAAATATTCGGCGAGCTGGGCATGGTCCTCGATGACCGCCGCGGTGCTGCCTGAAACGGTCTTCGTGCTCATGCGCGCCCCTTACCCGCGCGCAATGTGGGGCGCCAGAGGCGATCTACCAGTCCCCGGCAGCGCCCATCCACAGCGCCACCGCCGCCGCCGCCGCGGTGTCCGCGCGCAGGATCCGCGGGCCGAGCGCGATGCCAACCGCTTGGGGAAGCGCGCGGATCGCCTCGCGCTCGGGCTGGTCGAAGCCGCCCTCGGGGCCGATCAGGATCGCCGCGGGGCCGGGGCGCGCGCGCATCGCTTCGAGCGCGGGGGCGCCGCCGGTCTCGTCGGCGAAGAACAGCGCGCGCTCCGCCGGCCAGCCCTCGAGCAGCGCCGCGAGCTTTGCCGGCTCGGCCAGCTCGGGCAGCGCGGTGCGGCCGCATTGCTCGGCCGCCTCGATCATGTGCGCGCGTAGCCGCTCGAGGTTGAGCCGGTCGACCACCGTCCGCCGCGTCAGCACCGGGACGAGCCGCGCGACCCCCAGCTCGCATGCCTTCTCGGCGACCCAGTCGATCCGCCCCTTCCTGATCGGCGCGGCGCACAGCCACAGGTCGGGCACCGCCTCGCGCGCGCCGAGCTGGCCGGTGACCTCGACGATCAGGTCCGCGCTTGCCGACGTGCCGCGCCACCGCCAGCCATTCGCCGGTGCGATCGTCGAACAGCCGCAGCGGATCGCCCGCCTTCGTCCGCATCACCGAGAGCAGGTAATGCGCCTGCCCGCCCTCGATCCGCAGCTCGGCGCCGGCCGCCAGCTCGGGCGCGACGAACAGGCGCGGTGTGGAATCGGGGGGCCAGGCGGGGGTGGCGGGCATGGCCCTCCCTAGCTTTGCGCGCCGCGAGTTGCACGCCCCCGCGGATCACCTATCTCCGGGGAAGGGAAAAGGGGGAAATCATGGCCGAAACGGTTCTGGTGACTGGCGGAGCGGATTCATCGCCGGCTGGTGCATCGTCGCGCTGCTCGAGCGCGGCTACACCGTGCGCACCACGGTCCGCAGCCTCGACAAGGCGCCGGCGGTGCGCGCCGCGGTGGCGAGCCGGATCGATCCCGGCGACCGGCTCACCTTCTTCGCCGCCGACCTGACCAGCGATGCCGGGTGGGACGAGGCCGCCGCGGGCTGCGTCTATGTCCTCCACGTCGCTTCGCCGCTCGGCACGCAGCGGCCCAAGGTCCCCGACGACCTGATCGTCCCCGCGCGCGACGGCGCGCTGCGCGCGCTGCGCGCCGCCGCCAAGGCGGGGGTCAGGCGCGTCGTGCTGACTTCGTCGGTCTCGGCGTCGAGCCCGCAGGGGAGCGCCAGCGACGGCACGAGCGACGAAACCGTCTGGACGCCGCCCGCGCGCGGCCTGGCGCATGCCTATGGCCAGTCGAAGATGCTGGCGGAGCGCGCCGCCTGGGATTTCGTCGCGGCGACGCCGGGCGCGCCCGAGCTCGCGACCGTGCTCCCCAGCCTGGTGCTCGGCCCGGTGCTGACGCCCGACAATCTCGGCTCGGTCCAGGTCGTGTCGCGGCTGCTCGCCGGGCGGGTCCCGGGGATTCCGCGGATCGGCTTCATGCTTGTCGACGTCCGCGACGTCGCCGATCTCCACCTCCGCGCGATGACCATGCCCGAAGCGGCGGGCGAGCGCTGGATCGCCGCGGGCGAATGGAAGTGGATGGCGGAAATCGCCGCGCTGCTGCGCGAACGGCTCGGCGCGGGCGCGGCCAAGGTGCCGACGCGCAAGGTTCCCGATGTGGTGCTGCGGCTGGTCGCGCTGTTCGATCCGGCGCTCCGCCTGGTCGCCCCCGGCCTCGGCCGCCGCCGCGCCTTCACCGCGGCCAAGGCGCAGCGCCTGCTCGGCTGGACGCCGCGCCCCGTGACCGAGACGATCGTCGAATGCGCCGAGAGCCTGATCGCGACCGGGGCGATCGGCTAGAGCCTGCCCGCCCAGTCGAGGCAATAGGCGGCGACGTCTTCCCAGCCCGGCTCGCCGATCAGGAAGTGCGAATGGCCGGCGAACTGCTTGAAGTCGGTGCGGGCCGAGGATTTCTTCTGGACGCGGTAATTGCCGCGCGCGGTGAACGGGGTGACCGTCCGGTCCTTCTCGCCGACGGTGATCAGCAGCGGCGCGATGCGCCTGGCCGGCTTGACCCAGGTGCCGACCGAGAAGGCCGCCTGGTAGAAGATCTTCCCCGAGGTCGGCACCACCAGCCGGTCATAGGCCGCGTCGCGCAGCGCCGCGGGCGCGCGGTTCGCGAAGTTGCGGTCGAAATTCGCCTTGGTCAGCGGATAGGTGCGGTTCCAGCCGTTCCACCGCAGCAGCACCGGCGTCGCCGCGAGCAAGGGGAGGAGGCCGGGGATCACCCCGCCGACCGGCGCCGGATCGATCGCGATCCCCGCAGCGCCGAGCCCGCGATCGAGCAGGAGCTGGGTGAACAGCCCGCCGAACGAATGGCCGACGATCAGCGGCGGCTCGGGCAGCGACGCGACGACGCCGGCGTAATGATCGGCGATCGCGCCCACCGAAAGTCCGCCCAGCCCTGCGGGCGGGTTGGCGCGCAGTTCGGCCGGGGTGCCGCTGTCGACCGTCGGCCAGGCCGGGGCATGGACGGTATAGCCCGCCGCCTCGAACGGCTTGCGGAAATCGTCCCAGCATGCGGGCACCATCCAGGCGCCGTGGATGAAGACGACGTGATTGCTGATGCGGTCGGTCATCTCGGCTGGCCCCTCGGTTGCGGAGCCGCCGCTTATCGCAGCTAACCCAGGGCAAGGCGAGTCGTTGCGGCGCAGCAATGCCGTGCGCTACTTGCCTCGCGGCGCTTGAGGTTCCACTCCTCGCGCAATGGACCTCGACGCCTTGCTCCATCATTATTTCGGCGCCGCCGAGCTGGAGACGCTCGATCCCGCGGCGTTTGAGCTCGGGCTCGAGCGCGTCGGCACCGCGTTCGGCACCGAGCGCGAGCCGGGCCGCCGCTTCGCGCTGTGGACCCTGCTCCACGCGCTGGGCGCGGCGCCCGATCCGGCGGCGGCGTTCAAGGATCCGCGCGAGCGACGCGCCGCCGAGGCGTTCGCGCGCGGCGCCGATCGCGCGGGGCGTGCGGAATGACCGCCGACCTCGTCCCCGATACCGAGCATCGCGGGCTGATCGTGCTGCTGCCGGGGCGCGCGCGGCCGTTCGCCTTGCTCGCGCGGTTCGATCGGCCGATCGGCTGGTGGCTGCTGTTCTGGCCCGGCGCGGCGGCGATCGCGCTGTCGGGCCGCGCGATCGCGCGCTGGGACCTGATCCTGTGGTTCCTGCTCGGCAGCGTGGCGATGCGCGGCGCGGGCTGCGTCTACAACGACATCGTCGACCGCGACCTCGACCGCCAGATCGCGCGCACCCGCGCGCGCCCGCTGGCTAGCGGCGCGGTGTCGCTGCGCGCCGCGTGGACCTGGCTGGGCGCGCTGTGCCTGGTCGGGCTGGTGGTGCTGCTCCAGCTGCGCCCGCTCGCCGCGGCGGTGGCGCTTGCCAGCATCGCGCCGGTCGCCGCCTATCCGTTCATGAAGCGGATCACCTGGTGGCCGCAGGCGTGGCTGGGGATCGTCTTCTCGTGGGGCGCGCTGGTCGGCTGGGCCGAGGCGCCCGAGGCTGACCTGGCGCCCGGGCTGCTGCTCTATGCGGGGTGCCTGTTCTGGGTGATCGGGTACGACACGATCTACGCGCTCCAGGATATGGAGGACGATGCGCTGGTCGGGGTGCGTTCGTCGGCGCGGCGGCTGGGGGCGGGGGTGCGGGCCGGCGTGGCGGTCTTCTACCTGGCGGCGCTTGCGCTATGGGCGGCGGCGGTGTGGACCCGCCGGGGCGACTCGCTCGCGCTTGCCGCGCTGCTGCCGCTCGCGCTGCATCTCGGCTGGCAGGTGCTGACGTTCGCGCCGGGCGACGGCGCCAACGCGCTCCACCGCTTCCGCGCGAACCGCGTCGCCGGGCTGCTGCTGTTCGCCGTCTGCTTCGTCGTCGGCACCAGGCTTTGACCTTCGCCTGCCGCATACCTAAGTCGCGCCGATGCTGAACCCCGATCAGGCCCGCGAGCGCGTCCACGATATCGTCGCGCGCGCGCGCGCCGCCGGCGCCGATGCCGCCGACGCCGTCCTCTCCGCCGATCGCTCGCTGTCGGTGTCGGTGCGGATGGGCGCGCTCGAGGATGTCGAGCGCTCGGAGAGCGAGGAGCTGGGGCTGCGGCTGTTCGTCGGCCGGCGCTCGGCGAGCGTCTCGACGTCCGATCTCTCGTCCGAATCGATGGACGCGCTGGTCGGGCGCGTGCTGGCAATGGCGCGCGAGGCGCCCGAGGATCCCTGGGCGGGACTGGCCCCCCAGGCGCGGCTGCTGCGCGGCGCGCCGCCGCATCTCGATCTCGACGACGGCGCCGAGGTCGAGCCCCAGGCGCTCAAGGCGCAGGCGCTCGCCGCCGAGGACGCCGCGCGCGCGGTCGAGGGCGTCACCAACAGCGAGGGCGGCGGCGCCAGCGCGTCGCGATCGGTGGTCGCGATCGCCACCAGCCACGGCTTCGCGGGCGCCTATGCGATCACCGGCCACATGATCTCGGCGAGCGTGCTCGCCGGCGGCGGCGGCGCGATGGAGCGCGACCATGCCTATCACAGCGCGCGCCACGCCGCGGCGCTCGAGGACCCGGAGACGGTCGGCCGCCTTGCCGGCGAGCGCGCGGTCGCGCGGCTGAACCCCGGGCGCGTCGCCAGCGGCGCGATGCCGGTGGTGTTCGATCGCCGCGTCTCGGCCGGGCTGCTCGGCCATCTGATCGGCGCGATCGGGGGCGGCTCGATCACGCGCAAGACGAGCTTCCTCCAGGACGCGCTCGGCACCCGCGTGTTCGCGCCCGGCATCATCGTCTGCGACGATCCGCACCGCCCGCGCGGCCTGCGCTCGCGCCCGTTCGACGGCGAAGGGCTGCCGCTGCTCCCGCGCAAGATCGTCGACGATGGCATGCTCGAGACCTGGCTGCTCGACAGCGCATCGGCGCGGCAATTGGGAATGGAGCCGACCGGCCATGCCGCGCGCGGCGTCGCCGGCGCGCCCGGAGTCTCGCCGAGCAACCTCTACATGCAGCCCGGGCTGGTCCCGCCCGAGACGCTGGTCGGCGAGATCGATCGCGGCGTGCTCGTCACCGAGCTGATCGGCCAGGGCGTCAACGGGCTGACCGGCGACTACAGCCGCGGCGCCGCCGGCTTCCTGATCGAGCGGGGCGAGATCACCCGCCCGGTCTCGGAGATCACGATCGCGGGCAATCTGAAGGACATGTTCCTCGCGCTCACCCCCGCCAACGATCTCGAGTTCCGCTATGGGATCAACGCGCCGACGCTGCGGATCGACGGCATGACGGTCGCCGGTGACTGAGGCGCTCACCGCCCGCGTCGCCGGGATCGCCGCCGAGGCCGGCCGCCTGGCGATCGCGCGCTGGCAGACCGATTTCAGGCGCTGGGAGAAGGCGCCGGGCAATCCGGTGTGCGAGGTCGATCTCGAGCTCGACGCGCTGCTGCGCGAGCGGCTCTCGGCGCTGATCCCCGAGGCGGGCTGGCTGTCCGAGGAGACCGTCGACAACCGCGACCGGCTCGAGGCCGATCGCGTGTGGGTGGTCGATCCGATCGACGGCACGCGCGACTATCTGCGCGGGCGGCCGGGCTGGGCGGTGTCGATCGCGCTCGTCGAGAACGGCGAGCCGCTGATCGGCGTGCTCGACGCGCCGGCGCGCGGCGAGGTGTGGATCGCGCGGGCGGGCGCGGGCGCCTGGCGCAACGGCGTCCCGCTGCATGCGGGTAACCGCGACCTGCTCGCCGGCGCGCGCGTGCCGGCGGATCAGCTTCCCCGGGCCGACGCCGACCTGACCGCGGTGTTCAAGCCCAATTCGATCGCGCTCCGCATCGCGATGGTCGCCGCCGACGAGGCCGATCTCGTCGCGACGCTGCGCTGGGGCAACGAATGGGACATCGCCGCCGCGGTGCTGCTCGCGCGCGAGGCGGGCGCGACGGTCACCAACGCCTTCGGCCGGCCGCTCAGCTTCAACAGCCCGGACGGCGAGGCGTTCGGCGTGCTCGCCTCGGCGCCCGGCATCCACGCGGCGGCGGTCGAGCGGCTGGCCGAGCGCGCCGCGCAGGGCCTCGCCGCACGCTGAACCGAGATCGACGATCGCGGCCCGATCTGCTAGCCGCGCAACGCACAATCGGGGGAATCGCGATGGGTCAACAAGCTGGGCCGGCAGACATCACCGCGCGCTTCGAGGCGGCGTGGAACGCGCACGACATGCAGGCCTTCGGCGCGCTGTTTCATTCCGACGCGACCTTCGTCAACCGGTTCGCGACCTATTGGCGCGGGATCGAGCAGATCATTGCCGGCCATGCCGCGATCCATGGCTCGATCTACCGCGATTCGGTGCTCGAGGTCGATGTGCCCGACGTCGACCCGATCGGCGAGGACGCGGCGATCCTCCATTTCTGGACGCGGCTCAGCGCCGGCGCCGCGCATCCGGCGGGCCCGCACCAATGCGACACGCTGATCCTCGCGGTAGTGACGCGGCGCGACGGCGCATGGCGCATCCAGGCGGCGGAGAATGTCACGCTGCTCGATCCGATGACCCGCGCGGAGATCCTGCGCCCCTGAACCCCGCTCACGCGGGCGTTTCGTCGTCGCGGTAGCGGATCTGCAGATAGCGACCGCGCGTCGCGAGGCTGTCGATGTCGCCCTGCGCGAGCTGCTCGGTCATCTCGGCGATCTCGTCGTCGATCAGCGACAGGCCCTGCGCGAGCTGCTGGTCGGGGGTTAGGCCGTTGCGCTCGACGCCGCGTAGGGGCGGCGGCACGCGCTGATAGCCCTTGACCAGCTCGGGGAGCTGCTCGCCCACCAGCTTGCGCACCTCGGCCGCCGCGGGCGTCTGCTCGCCCAGCGTCGCGAGCTGGGGGCTGAGCGTCTCGAGCTTGACCCCGATCGAATCGATCAGGCTGCGCGCCGGGGCGGGGAGCGCGGCGCGCTGCCCCTCGAGCCAGCGCTCGGTGGTGAGCGGCAGCGCCTTGAGCGGCACGTGCGCCAGCGCCTCGGCCTGCGGCAGCGGCGCCAGCGGGAAGATCGCGAAGCCCAATGTCGCCGCGATCAGCAGCGCCATCACCAGCATCGCGCCGCCGATTCCAATGCCGGTCGGCAGGATCAGCCCCGCGATCAGCGCCGCGACGACGATCGCGCCGTCCGCCGCGGCGATCCGGCCGACGCGGCGCAATATCTCAGCCTCGCGCCGCTGCCGCGCGCGCTTCGAGACCGAGCCGTAGCGCTCACGCGTGCGCTCGAGCAGCGCGTCGGCGGCGGCGAGCTGGCGATCGACGTCGGTGGGCATGGCGGCTTACATCGCCTCCAGCTTGAAATTGTCGGCGGGCCCCGCGACCTGGTTCTGGGCCGCGCCCTCCGCCCGCGCGATATAGCCCTTCGACTTCTCGACCTCGGTCGAGAGCGTGTCGACGGTGGTCTTCATGCTGTCGAGCGCCTTCAATTTGAACGTGTCGATCGCGTCCATCGTGTCGTAGATGTTCTGGAACGCGCGCTGGAGCACCTCGACGGGAATCGTCGCGCTCGCCGCCTGCTCGTGGATCGCCGCGCTCTGCGTCTTGAGCAGCTTGCCGGTCGAATCGATAATCCCCGCGGTGGTGGTGTTGAGCGCGGTCACCTGGTCGAGCACGAGCTTCTGGTTGGTCAGCGCCTGCGCGACCGTCACCGCGGTGCGCAGCGCCGAGACGGTGGTGGTCGAGGCGCGGTCGACGCCCTTCACCAGCTCGACATTGTTCTTCTTGACCAGATCGAGCGCGAGATAGCCCTGCACCGTCACCGCCATCTGGGTGAGCAGGTCCTGGGTGCGCTGGCGGACGTAGAACAGCGCGGTCTCGCGGATCGCCTTGGCCTTGGCGGGATCGCTGTGGTCGAGCTCGGCGGCCTTCTCCTCGAGCCGCGCGTCCATCTCCTTCGAAAGGTAGATCATCTGCTCGAGCCGCCCCATCGCGGTCCACAGGTTGCCGCGCTCGACGTCGATCGCGGCATTGTCCATCAGCAGTTCGTCCTTGCCGCTGGCCAGCGCCTTGAGGATCGCGTTGATGTGGCTTTGCGACGACTGGTATTTCTGGAAATATTTGGAGAGGCCGTCGCCGAACAGCCACGACAGCATGCCCTTCTTGCCGATCAGGCTGGCGTTCCTGCCCGGATCGAGCTCTTCGACCGTGCGCCTGAGCGCGAGCAGGTCGGCGCCGACGCCGGTGTCCGATCCCAGCGTGCGCACCGGCTTGTCGAGGAAGCGGTTCGATTGGCCGGCGGCCTCGCGGATCTCCTTCTGCCCCATCGCGGTGATCGCATCGACGCGCTTGCCGAACTCGGGCGAGTTGACGTCCTGCGCGACCAGATCGTCGATGAACTGGCCGACGCGGCTCTCGAGCTCGGTCTTCTTGGCGTCGTCGACCGGCACCAGCCCCGCGGCCTTCTCGGGCGTCACCGCTTTCACCGGCTCCGGGGGCGTGAGCACCAGATCGGGTTCGGCCGTCTCGATTTGCGTCGCCATCCATGCCTCCAAAGCTGCTCCGCTTCCTCTACGACGATTGCGGGCAGCATCAAGTGTGTCATATAGATAGTACACTGAGGCGCGCGCGCCAAGGGGGCGGCGCCGTTGGGGCGCCTGCTCAGCGTGCCTTGAGCGATTCGGTGCGGACGATCTGCTCACCCTCGCGCAGCGCGACGAGACGGCATCCGTCCTGCGGCGGGCTCGAATCGAGGCAATATTGCGTGTCGGGGCCGATCCCCGAGGCGGCGCTCGTGCCGCCGACCGGCGCCTGAATCCGCGCGGTCTTGTCGTCGGTCGAGAAGAGTGCGTGGCACGCCCCGGTGCTCGACGCGCGGCAGGTGAGGATGACGTCGCCCGCCGCCGTGTGCGCCTCGAGTTCCGCGTTGACGCCGTGCTTCGCAGCGCCCGGCGCGCATCCCGCCGCCAGCACCGCCATCATCACCCAGCCGCGACTCATCGCCGTTCCTCCGTGTTGCCCGTATAACACACGTTCGCTCGAACGATAGCCGTGGCGCGGGCAAGGCAGGATCAGGTGTGCGGCGGAGTCTCGTATTGCATCGCGCCCACGTCGTTGCTCTCGGGATCGAGGAAGCGGATCAGCGTGCCGACGGTGGGAATCGTGCCGGGGCCATAGGTCATCGTGCCGCCGTTCGCCTCGACCAGCGCGACGATCGCCGCCACGTCGTCGACCGCGAAGGTCGGCTCGACGCCGTTGAGCCCGGTGCCGGTGCGCGGCGCCTGGCGCTGGTGCATCAATCCGGTGATCCCGGGGGATTCCGCGTCGCCGGTGTGGATCAGGTAGAAGCCCGGCGGGCCCCAGGGCTCGAATTCCCAGCCGAACACCGCCTCGTAGAAGGCGCGGGCGCGGTCGATCTGGTCGACGTGGAGGGCGAAGGAAGCGAGATTGGCGGTCATCGGCGGTTCCCCTGTATGGCATGGGCATCGTCGCGCGCTGGCGGCCGTGCCGCAATCCCGCTATTCCGCCACATGATGTCGAGCAAACGACGCACCGCGGCCGACGAGCCCTTCCTGGTGGTGCGCACCGCCGCCAGCGATCACCGCGCCGACGAGGGGGTCGCGCCGCATGCACACGACTGGCACCAGCTCATCCATGCCACCCACGGCGTGCTCAGCGTGTGGACCGAGCGCGGATCGTGGGTCGCGCCGCCGAGCTGGGCGATCTGGGTGCCCGCCGGAGTGCGTCACGGCATCCGCTTCGCCGGCGCCGTGGCGTTCCGCACGCTCTATCTGCGCCCCGAGGCGACCGCGGGCCTGCCCGACGATTGCACCGCCGTCGCCGTGTCGCCGCTGCTGCGCGAGCTGATCCTGCGCGCGGTGGCGGCGCGGATGCTCGATCGGCGTGATCCGGCCGAGGCGGCGGTCGCGCTGCTGATCCAGGACGAGTTCCGCCGCGCCGGCGCGCCGCCGTTCGATCTGCCGCAGCCCGCCAGCCCGGCGATGCGCCGCGCCGCCGAGCTCGCGCGCGGCCCCGGCGCCCTCGCCACACCCGAGATCGCGCGCGCGGCGGGCACCAGCGTCCGCGCGCTCGAGCGCAGATTCCGCGCCGAGACGGGGATGAGCCTCGGCCGCTGGCGCCGCCACGCGCTGCTGCTCGCGGCGATGGAAGGGCTTGCCGGCGGCATGTCGGTCAAGCGCGTCGCGGCGGACGCGGGCTATGCCACGCCGAGCGCGTTCGTCGCCGCCTTCCGCGCGGTGTTCGGCGAGACGCCGGGGCGCTATTTCGTGCGGGGTTGAGGCGCGGGCGTACGCCAACCATATTGCGTGCTTTCGCGCGCGCAGCATTTCGGCTATGGGCGCGCCGACCCTTTCCAGGATGCACCAATGAACCTTCGCAACGTGGCGATCATCGCCCACGTCGATCACGGCAAGACCACGCTCGTCGACCAGCTCTTCCGCCAGTCCGGCACCTTCCGCGACAACCAGCGCATCGAAGAGCGTGCGATGGACTCGAACGACCTCGAGAAGGAGCGCGGGATCACGATCCTGGCGAAGTGCACCTCGGTCGAGTGGCACGGCACGCGGATCAACATCGTCGACACCCCCGGCCACGCCGATTTCGGCGGCGAGGTCGAGCGTATCCTGTCGATGGTCGACGGGGTGATCCTGCTCGTCGATTCGTCCGAGGGCGCGATGCCGCAGACCAAGTTCGTCACCGGCAAGGCGCTCGCGCTCGGGCTGCGGCCGATCGTCGTGGTCAACAAGATCGACCGCGCCGACGAACGCACCCAGGAAGTGCTCGACGAGGTGTTCGACCTGTTCGTCAGCCTCGAGGCCAACGACGACCAGCTCGATTTCCCGGTGCTGTTCGCGAGCGGCCGCAACGGCTACGCCAGCGACGATCCGCTGGCGCGCGAGGGCACGCTGGCGCCGCTGTTCGACAAGATCGTCGAGCATGTCCCGCCGCCCTCGGCCGATCCCGACGGCCCGTTCAAGTTCCTGGTGACGCTGCTCGATCGCGACAATTTCCTCGGCCGCATCCTCACCGGGCTGGTGTTCTCGGGGTCGCTCAAGACCAACCAGCCGATCCACAGCCTTGACAATGACGGCAACGTCGTCGAGACCGGCCGCGCGTCGAAGATCATGGCGTTCCGCGGGCTCGAGCGGGTGCCGGTCGAGGAAGCCAATGCCGGCGACATCATCTCGATCGCGGGGCTCGCCACCACCACCGTTTCGAACACGATCTGCGACCCCAGCGTCACCGATCCGCTCCACGCCCAGCCGATCGACCCGCCGACGCTGTCGATGCGCTTCGCGGTGAACGATTCGCCGATGGCCGGCCGCGAAGGCACCAAGGTCACCTCGCGGATGATCCGCGACAGGCTGTTCCGCGAGGCGGAGTCGAACGTCGCGATCAAGGTCACCGAGGCCGCCGACCGCGACAGCTACGAAGTCGCCGGCCGCGGCGAGCTCCAGCTCGGCGTGCTGATCGAGACGATGCGCCGCGAGGGCTTCGAGCTCGGCATCAGCCGCCCGCGCGTGCTGTTCGGCGAGGACGAGGCCGGCAACAGGACCGAGCCCTACGAGACCGTGATCATCGACGTCGACGAGGAATATGCGGGCACGGTCGTCGAGAAGATGGCGATCCGCAAGGCCGAGCTGACCGACATGCGCCCCTCGGGCGGCGGCAAGACGCGCATCACCTTCTCGGCGCCGTCGCGCGGGATGATCGGCTATCACGGCGAGTTCCTGTCGGACACGCGCGGCACCGGCATCATGAACCGGCTGTTCGAGAAATACGGCCCCCACAAGGGCAAGATCGAGGGCCGCAAGAACGGCGTGCTGATCTCGAACGGCTCGGGCGAGGCCAATGCCTATGCGCTCGGCCCGCTCGAGGAGCGCGGCGTGCTGATGGTCGCGCCGCAGGAGCAGCTCTACGAGGGCATGATCGTCGGCGAGAACGCCAAGACCGACGATCTCGAGGTCAATCCGATGAAGGCCAAGCAGCTCACCAACTTCCGCGCATCGGGCGGCAAGGACGATGCGATCCGCCTCACCCCGCCGTGGAAGATGACGCTCGAGCAGGCGATCGCCTATATCGACGACGACGAGCTGGTCGAGGTCACGCCCAAGTCGATCCGGCTGCGCAAGCGCTACCTCGATCCCAACGAGCGCAAGCGCGCGTCGCGCGCCAAGGCGGCGTAGCGCCCGCTTTTCCGCTTTCCCGTGCGGCGGGCGCATGCTTAGCTGCGCGCGTCGGCCGGGGAAGGAGAAGCACATGCTTGCCGCGCTATTGGTGCTCGCCGCGCTCCAGGACGCCAGCGTCGCCCAGCCTGCGCAGGATGCGGACGGCACGCAGCGCTGGTCGATCCTCGTCGATCCGTGCGCATCGGCCGGGGGAGGGCAGAACACGATCGTCGTCTGCGGCAAGTCCGCGCAGGATCCGCGCATCCCGCTGCGCGACGAGCGCGGCCCGCCCGACCGGGCGATGCCGAGCAACCCCGAGCTGACCGGCGCCGGCGCGCTCGCGCTGACTCAATCGCCGTGCGCGACCCGATCGGAAGGCTGCACGACCGGCGTGAACCTGTTCGGCGGCGCGACCTTCGTGGCACGGCTGGCCGGCAAGCTGATCAATCCGGACAGCTGCTGCGACGAGCCCGGCGAGGCGACCAACCCGATCGCGCTGGCGAAGGACGTCGGCTCCGCGGTCGGCAAGGTGTTCAGGAAGAAGCCCGACAAGTCGAACCGGGTGCCGATCCTGCTCGACGATCCAGTGGCGGGGGACGCGAATCCGCGCCCATTGCCCTAAGCGGTGTGACGCGTGGATAGGCGCCGGCGCGCGCCATTGCTGCAAATGCGAAATGACACGTTCTCCGGGGTTGATTGATGGTATAATACAACATATCACATGAGGGACTTGGGGACCGTTCCGGTACCCGAAGCCAGGGGTTCGGGCGCGTACAAATGGGGAAGCGGCGGCTCATTGCTGGTTTGCACGCTGCGGGGTGTTCGGCGCGCCCACGCCCGCGACCGGGCCGCACCGGCCGAAACCCCCGCGCGCGCTGGATAATCCTCCTCGCCGCGATGCTCGCCTTTTCCTGGCAGAGCGTCATCGCCGAGACGCACCAGCACGTTCCGCCCGCCGCGGCATCGCGCGCGGTGGCGGCGACGCATGGCGGCGGCAAGCCCGCGCCATCGCGTGCGCCGACGGATTCGCCCGCCAATTGCCCGATCTGCCGCGAGCTGGCGCACGCGACCCATTATCTGCCGCCCGCGCCGATCGTGTTCGCCGCGCCGGTGCGCGTCTTCGCGCCGCCCGTTTCGGTGGCGGCGATCCTGCTCGTGCTCCGCGCCCGCTCGCACGGCTGGCAAAGCCGCGCGCCCCCGCTCCTCCAAGCCTGACCGCCCTCTTCCCGTCGATCGGCGCGGCCCGCCCGCGCCCGTCGCGCCGCGCTGGATTCCGCGCTTGCGGATCCGTCGCCAAAGTCTTGGAGCTTGAATTTCATGCGTTATCTCTTCCTGCTGGGCGCGGCCTCCGCCGCGCTCGTCCCCGCTGCCGCCCAGGCGCAGCAGGCCCCCCGCGCGGCTTCCGACAAGACCGACATCGTCGTGACCGGATCGCCGCTGAACACCGAAACGCCGACCATCGTCACGAGGGTCGATCGCGACCAGATCGTCCAGTCGGGCGGCGCCAACATCGCCGATGCGCTGGCGAGCGTGCCCGGCATTTCGTCGACCGGCTTCGCCGCCGGCGCCAGCCGGCCGATCATCCGCGGGATGGACGCGACGCGCGTCCGCATCCTCGAGGACGGCAGCAGCAGCTCGGACGTGTCGGACATCGGCCCCGATCACGGCGTGCCGATCGATCCGCTCGCCGCGCAGAGCATCGAGGTGGTGCGCGGCGCGGCGACGCTGCGTTACGGCAGCCAGGCGATCGGCGGCGTGGTCAACGTCATCAACAACCGCGTGCCGACGGCGCTGCCCACGCGATCGCTGTCCGGCGAGGCGACCGGCAGCTACGCGACCAACGCCGACGTCTGGCAGGGCTCGTTGCTCGCGGACGCCAAGGCCGGTGATCTCGCGCTCCACGCCGACGGCTTCTATCGCCACACCGGCGATTACGAGACGCCGCTCGGCACCCAGGCCAACTCCTTCTTCCGCGGCCAGGGCGGCGCGCTGGGCGGCTCCTATTTCTTCGGCCCCGATTCCGGCAGCCATATCGGCCTGGCGGTGATGCAATATGACGCCAAATACGGCATCCCCAGCGACACCACCTACATCGACATGCGGCAGACCAAGGTGATGGAACGCTCGTCGTTCGATCTCGGCGCGGGCGCGCTCACCACGCTGCGAATCGACGGCAGTTACGGCGACTATAAGCATGACGAGGACGATCCCGACGGGACGGTGCTGACCACCTTCAAGAACAAGGAGTTCGACAGCCATGCCGAGCTGCTGTTCGGGCCGCTGGGCTTCGTCGCCAGCTCGGCGCTGGGCGTCGAGGTCCAGCATCGCAGCTTCTCCGCGATCGGCGAGGACAGCTCGTACCTGTTCCCGGCGACGACGCAGAGCGAGGCGGCCTATCTGTTCACCGACATCCCGCTCGGCGACGCCTTCAAGATCCAGGCGAGCGGCCGGGTCGAGCGTGTCCACACCGAAGGCACGCCGGCCTCGGACGTGTTCACCAAACGCGATTTCACCCCGATCAGCGGCGCCATCGGCGCGCTGCTCGACGTGGGGCCGCTCAAGTTCGGCGCCACCTTCTCGAGCACCGGCCGCGCGCCGGCGATCACCGAATTGTTCGCGCGCGGCGGGCACGACGGTCCCCAGACGTTCGAGACCGGCGATCCGGCGCTCAGGATCGAGCGCGCCAATTCGCTCGAGGGCACCGTCCGCCTGAACAACGGCCGGTTCCGCTTCGAGGGCAGCGTCTACGCCACCTGGTTCCACAATTACATCTTCGGGGACTTGACCGGCCGCACCTGCGACGACGACGGCAATTGCGTCGCGGGCGACAGCGAGGAGCTCAAGGAGCTCAACTACCAGCAGCGGGGCGCCCGCTTCTGGGGGCTGGAAGGCGAGGCCGACTATGCGTTCGTCAAGGCAGCGAGCGGCACGCTCGAGGGACGCGTGCTCGCCGATTACACGCGCGCGAAGCTCGACGACGGCAGCAACGTCCCGCGCATCGCGCCCTATCGCGTCGGCGGCGGGCTTGCCTGGAAGAGCGCCCGCTTCGACGCGGGCTTCCTGCTGCTCCATTCCGGTCGCCAGGACGACTATGGCGCGTTCGACACCCCGACGCCGGGCTACAACGCGTTGAGCGCGAACCTCGCGGTGCGGCCGTTCAAGGACCATCCGGGCATCGAGTTCGCGATCGTCGGGCAGAATCTAACCGACGACATCCAGCGCAACGCGGCGGCGCTGAACAAGGACGTGGTCGTGCTGCCCGGGCGGAGCGTCCGCTTCGTGCTGAGGGCAGCGACCTTCTGACCACCGTGCCCGCCGCCGCGGCAGGTGCCGCGGCGGCGGCGGTTCCGCGCCCGCTTGGCCGGTTGCGGTCCGGGCGATTCCGGAGATTGTCATGCCCTATGGATATCGCGCGGCCGGCGCGGGAGCCACCGACTGGCTCGAACGCGCCGCGCTCGGCGCCTCGGCGGTCTGCCTCGTCCACTGCGCCGGGCTGCCGCTGCTGCTGGCGGCATTGCCGGCGCTGTCGAAGCTGATCGCGCTGCCCGAAAGCTTCCACGTCTGGGTCCTGGGGTTCGCGGTGCCGATCTCGGGCGCGACGCTGCTCGCCGGCCTCCGGCGGCATCGCACGCGTCGCCCACTGGTGGCGGGCGGCGTCGGCCTCGCGCTGCTGTCGGCGGGTGCGCTTGTGCTGTTGGGCGGGCCGTACGAGACGCCGGTGACGATCGCCGGCAGCCTGTGCCTTGCCTTCGCCCATGTCTCCAACTGGCGACTGCGGCATCGCGGGCACCGGCATGGCTGAGCCGCCGCCGCGCTACGGTCCGCTGCAGGAAAGGGTCCTGCGTCTGGTGGAAGATGCCCGCCGGCCGCTGCGCGGGCTCGAGCTGGTCGAGGGGATCCGGCGGGAAGGAGCCGCCGTGGCGCCCAGCCTCGTCTTTCGCGCGATCCGCACGCTGGCCGATCGTGGGGCCATCCGCAAAGTCCATGTCGACCGGAGCTATACACCCGGAAGCGGCACGTCCCGGGTAACCCTCTTCTGCCGGCAATGCGGTAGCGTGACCGAGGTGGCCTGCGACGCGGCGTTCGAAGGGCTGGACGCCGTGGCGGCGGCGAATGGCTTCGTCGTCTCGCGATCGATCGTGGAAGTGCCCGGAATCTGCGCCCGGTGTGCGCGCTGAACGCCCCGGGCTCAGCCCCCCATCGCCACCAGCACCGCCCATTCCTCCTCGCGCACCGGGCTGACCGACAGCCGGCTCTGCCGCAGCATCTCCAGCGCCGCGAGCCGCGGCTCGGCCTTGATCGCCGCGAGCGTCACCGGGCGCGCCAGCTTCGCCACCGGCTTGACCGCCACGCTCGCCCATTTGCCGTCGTCGCCGTCGGGCTGCCAGGCGCGGGTGATCTCCATCACGCCGACCGCCGCCTTCTCGGTGTTCGAATGGTAGAAGAGCGCGAGATCGCCCGGCGCCATCTGGCGGATGAAGATGCGCGCGGTGGGGTTGCGCACGCCGGTCCATTCGGTCGCGCCCTCGGCGACCAGATCGTCCCAGCTATAGGCTTCGGGTTCGGAACGCAGGATCCAATGGCTCATCGCCGCCGGTTAGCACTTCTAAACCCCGGCTGAACACCCGATTCCGGGCCGGTTCAGGGCCGTGCGTCTAGCGTGTGCAACCTCAGCGCCGCGATTCGCGTTCTCGGGAAAGCGTGCGGGTGCAAGAATGAGGAGGAATGTCATGACCATGTTCAAGAAGGCCACGCTCGGCCTGGTGCTCGGAGCCACCGCGCTCACCGCCGTCGCCGCTCCGGCCGACGCGCAGCGCTATCGCCGCGGCTATCGCGGCCACGACAACGCGGGCGCCGCGATCGTCGCCGGGGTCGCCGGGCTGGCGATCGGCGCCGCGCTGGCGTCGGGCGATCACCGCTACGATTACGATCGCCGCTATTATCGCGACCACGGCTATTATCCGACCGACGGCTATTATTATCGCGAGCATTATCGCGGCGGCTATGACGGCTGCACCGTCCGCCGGCACTGGGATCCGTATCTCCGCCGCAGCGTGATGGTCCGCTACTGCCGCTGACGCGGTTTCGTCGCGAGGGGCGGCGCGGGGAGCTCCCCGCGCCGCCCTTTCTTTTGACCATCGTTTCGGGTGCGGCGCTATATGGGCGCGTGGAACCCGCCGAATCGCCCGAGCCGACGCTCGATCCGTCCGATCCCCTATCTGCGCGAGCCGCAGACCTTCCCGGTGCTTTCGGACGAGATGATGGCGCGCGCCTCGGCGTTCGGCGAGACCGAGCACCATGCAACCCCCGCGTTGCTGTTCGAGCGCGGCGAGCGCAGCGTCGATTTCTTCCTGTGCGCGGCCGGCGGCGTCGAGATCGTCGAAACCGACAGCGAGGGCGTGGAGCGGACCGTCCATGTGCATCACGCGGGCGAGTTCACCGGCGAGCTCGATCTGTTCAACGACCGCAAGATCCTGGTCACCGCGCGGGCGCTGCCCGAAAGCAAGGTGGTGCGCATCCACCGCGCCGATTTCCGCCGGCTGATCACCGCCGAGCCCGACATCGGCGAGATCGTGATGCGCGCCTTCATCCTGCGCCGCGTCGGGCTGATGATGCACGGCCAGGGCGGCGTCACGCTCGTCGGCCCCGCGCACGCGCCGGATACCGCGCGGATCGAGACCTTCCTCACCCGCAACGGCTATCCCCACCGCCGGATCGACACCGAGGAGGATGTCGACGCCGCCGGCTTCCTCGAATGCTTCGACCTGGCCGAAGCGGACCTGCCGGTGGTGATCGCCGAGGGCAGGCCGCTGCGCAATCCGAGCAACGCCGCGCTCGCCGACGCGCTGGGGCTCACCGCCGACTTCGATCGCGACCGCGTCCACGACGTCGCGGTGATCGGCGCCGGGCCGGCGGGGCTGGCGGCGGCGGTCTATGCCGCGTCGGAGGGGCTCGAGACGGTGGTGGTCGAATCGATCGCGCCGGGCGGGCAGGCGGGCACCAGCTCGAAGATCGAGAACTACCTCGGCTTCCCCACCGGCATCTCGGGGCAGGCGCTCGCCGGCCGCGCGCAGGTCCAGGCGCAGAAGTTCGGCGCGCGGCTGCTGGTCTCGCGCGCCGCCGCGGGGATCGATTGCGAGGCCGAGCCCTTCGCGATCGCGCTCGACGACGGCACCGCGCTGCGCGCGCGCACGGTGGTGGTCGCGACCGGCGCGCGCTACCGCAAGCTCGATCTGGCGCGCTACGCCGAGTTCGAGAACAACGGCATCTATTACGCCGCCACCGCGATGGAGGCCGGGCTGTGCGGCGGGCAGGAAGCGGTGGTGGTCGGCGGCGGCAATTCGGCGGGGCAGGCGGCGATCTATCTGTCGCGCAGCGTCGCGCACGTCCACATGCTGGTGCGTGGACCCGGCCTCGCCGAGACCATGTCGAGCTATCTGATCGAGCGGATCGAGGCATCGGACAAGATCACGCTGCATCCGCATTGCGAAGTCACCGAGCTCGACGGGGACGGTGCGCTGACCGCGCTGAGCTGGACCGACCGCCGCACCGGCGCGAGCGAGCGGCGCGACGTGGGCGGGCTGTTCGTGATGATCGGCGCGGTACCCAACACGCAGTGGCTGGGCGATTGCCTCGATCTCGATGCGGCGGGGTTCATCGTCACCGGGCGCGGCGAGAGCCTGTTCGCGGCTTCGCGCGCCGGCGTCTTCGCGGTCGGCGACGTGCGCTCGGGATCGGTCAAGCGCGTCGCCTCGGGCGTGGGCGAGGGATCGGTGGTGGTCGCGGCGATCCACCAATATCTCGAGGCCCAGGGCTGAGCCTTGTCGCCCCGGGCGGTTTGCGGCAAAGCGCCGCGATGACCGACACCCCTCCCGACCGCCTCGCGGCCAACCAGACCAGCCCGTTCTTCGACGAGGCGCTGCTGCGCCGCGGCATCGGCATCCGCTTCAAGGGCCAGCGCCGCCGCGATGTCGAGGAATATTGCGTTTCGGAAGGCTGGGTCCGCGTCCAGGTCGGCCGCAAGATGGACCGCAACGGCCAGCCGCTGACGATCAAGCTGATCGGCGAGGTCGAGGCCTGGTTCGAGGATGTGGCTGCCGAAGGGGACGCGACGGAGGCCGATTCCGCGGCCACCGATTGATCCCCCTGTCATGCTGGCCGAAGTGCCGGCATCCACCGCCCCGCAAGGGAGGGATTCGGATCGCTGGTTCGGCCAGCGCCGCGCGGTGGACCCCGGCATTTCGGCCGGGGTGAGGGCTATTTTGCAAACGCCGCCCGCGCCGCATCCTCATACGCCTTGAGCGCCAGCCGGTATGGATAGGGCCCGTGGCTGATCCGGGCGACGCCCGCCGCCGCCACCTCGCCCGCCGCGGGTGCGCCCGGGAAGGCCATGAAATTGACCGGCAGCGGCGATGCCGCGCAGACCCGCGCGAGCAGCCGCAGGTCGATCAGCCCCGGCACGAAGAACCCGCTGCCGCCCGCCTCGGCATAGGCCTGCGCGCGCTCGATCGCGGCATCGGCCTTGGCGTCGTCGTGCGTGTCGGATTTGGCCTTGAGGAAGATGTCGGTGCGCGCGTTGATGAAGAAGGCGGGGCCGACCGCGCGCCGCGCCGCCGCGATCCGCGCCGATTGGTCCGCGATCGAATGCAGCCCGTCGCCGCCGATCACCTGGTCCTCGAAATTGCAGCCGATCGCCCCGGTCGCGGCAAGCCGCACCATGTTGGCGGCGAACGCCACGGGATCGGCCGCATAGCCGCCCTCGAAGTCCACGCTCACCGGCAGCGCGGTCGCCCCCCGCGATCCGCGCGGCATTGGCGAGCGCGAGGTCGATCGGCAGCCCCTCGGCATCGTGGAAGCCGTGCGCGGCGGCGACCGACCAGCTTCCCGTGGCGATCGCCTTGGCCCCCGCGCGCTCGGCGGCGGCGGCGGTGCCGGCGTCCCACACGTTGAACAGGATCAGCGGGTCGCCGGGGACGTGCAACGCCGCGAAGCTCTCGAACTTGCCGGTCATGGCCGCCTCAGCGCTTCGGCTGCCAGCGGAACGTGAATGCCGCCACCAGCGCGCCGCCGGCGCCCCATGCCAGCACCACCGCGAGGCTGTCCCACGAGACGCCCGCGCCGAAGAACGCCCCGATCGCCGCCTGCGACAGCGGCCGCACCGGCAGCGCGCCGGCGAGCGTGCTCAGCCATGCCGGGAGCTTGTCGATCGGATAGAAGACATTCGACACGAACAGCACCGGGAAGGTCGCGGCGTTGAGCATCGCCGGCCCGGCCTGCGCGTTGGGAACCAGCGACACCACCGCGAGCGACAGGCCGGCGAGGCTCGCCGATCCGATCGCGATCGTGAGCATGAACGCGAGCAGCCGCACCAGCGGCAGGCTGACCCCGAAGAACAGCACGCCATCGGCGACGCAGAGCAACGCGGCGACAAGCCCCATCCCGATCGCGAACGTCAGCCGCGCGAGGACATAGGCCGAGACCGGCGTCGGCGTGCCGCGGATCCGCTTGAGCCGGCCCATGTCGCGATCGAACAGCACCGAGATCGCGAGGTTGGTGAAGCAGATCATCACCACCGCGAACACCGACATCCCGGCGACATAGAAGGCGGCGACGGTCGCGGTTTCGCCGTTGATGACGATCCTGCCGCCACCGAACACCAGGCTGTTGATCGTCAACAGCATCAGCGGGAACAGCACACCGAAGAAGGCCGCGCTCGGATTGCGCCAGAAGGAGAGGTTGATGTAGCGCAGGTGATGCAGCGCGATCCGGATCCAGCGCATCAGCGCGTCTCCGCCGGCGCCGCGGCGTCGCGCGCGATCAGATCGAGATAGGTCTCCTCGAGGCTCGGCCGCGTCACCTCGAGCCCCGCGAGCGTCATGCCCTGCGCGATCGCCCATCCGGTCAGGCTGTTGAGCAAGGGCACCGGATCATCGGCATGGAGCACGATCCGCTCGCCCTCCGCGCTGGCCAGCGCCGCGATCGCCGCGGGCAATTCGGCCGCGGGCTTGAGGAAGCGGATGCGGCTGGCGGCGCTGGCGCGCCCGCCAAGCGTATCGGGCGTCCCCTCGGCGATGATCCGCCCGCGCGCGATCACCGCGACGCGATCGGCGAGCTGCTGCGCCTCCTCCATGTAGTGCGTGGTCAGCAGCACGGTCTTGCCCAGGTCGCGCAGCCCGCGAACCATCGCCCAGGCCTCCAGCCGCGCGTCGGGATCGAACCCCGTCGTCGGCTCGTCGAGGAACAGCAGGTCGGGGTCGCCGACCAGCGCGAGCGCGACATCGAGCCGGCGCTGCTGCCCGCCCGAGAGCCGCCCGGCGCGGACCTTGCGCTTGTCCTTGAGCCCGACCAGCTCGATCACTTCGTCGACCGGGCGCGGGTGGGGATAGACGCCGGCGATCATCCGCACCAACTCCGCGACCGTCAGGAACGGATCGGCGGCGGTCTCCTGCGCGACGATGCCGATCCGCGCCTTCTGCCGCGCATCATATCGCGCCGGGTCGCTCCCGAGCACGCGCACCTCGCCCGCGTCGCGCCGGGTGAAGCCTTCGAGGATCTCGACCGTCGTCGTCTTGCCCGCGCCGTTGGGGCCGAGCAGCGCGAAGATCTCGCCCTCGGCGACCGACAGATCGACCCCCGCGACCGCGCGCAGCTTGCCATAGGATTTGGCGAGGCCCCGAACCTCGATCGCATTCGCCATTCCCGCTCCCCCGTCCGCTCGCATCATGCCGAAGGCACCGCGAAAAGCAACGCGGCGCGCGCCGCGACCGCTGGCCCGGCGGGGCCTTTCTCTGGCAGCCTCACGCGATGGCGCGCGCGATCCTCCCCTATGCCGGGGCGCTGGCCCTGGCCGCGGCCGCGCTCGAATGGCTGCGTTTCCGCTACCTGGTCCACGCCTTCTCGGGCGAAATCTATGTCACGCTGATCGCACTGGGCTTCACCGCGCTGGGGCTGTGGGCCGGATATCGGCTCACCGCGCGCCGCCCCGTCACGCCGTTCGAGCGCAACGAGGCGGCGGTCCGTTCGCTCGGCCTCACGCCGCGCGAATGCGAGATCCTCGCGCTGCTCGCCTCGGGCAAGTCGAACAGGGAAATGGCACGCGCGCTCCATATCTCGCCCAACACGGTCCAAGACGCATGTCGCGCGGCTCTACGAGAAGCTCGAGGTGCGGGCGGCGGATGCAGGCGGTCGAGAAGGCCCGCTGGCTGGCGTTGATCCCGGCGGCCGGAGGATGATTTCGCGAAAATCACCCGATCGGGCGATGGCGCCGGGGGGCGCGGCGCTGCTGGGATGGGGCGTCCTCGCAACAAGGGGGAACGACAAGGATGACCTATGCCCGATATCCGCTGATCTACGGCATCTTCTCCGGCGCGATCGTCCGCCGCGGTGATCGTCGCCCGGGATCATCTTCAAGGGATCAGCTCGGCTTCTCGCACTCGCTGTGGTTCGGGCTATCTCGCGATGCTCGTCGCGCTGACCTTCATCTTCGTCGGGGTGAAGCGCTATCGCGACGTCGAGAACGGCGGGGTGATCCGCTTCCTGCCCGCGCTCGGCATGGGGCTGGCGATCGCCGGGGGTGGCGGCGATCGCCTATGCCAGGCGTCTGGGAGCTCTATCTCGCGCTGACCCGTTACGCGTTCATGGACGAGTTCATCGCCAGCCAGCTGCATGCGCTCCAGGCCAAGGGGGTGACGCGCGCGGAGCTGGCGAAGAAGATGGCCGAGTTCGAATGGATGCGCGGCGTGTATCGCAATCCGCTCGCGCGGTTCGCGATGACGCTGATGGAAATCCTGCCGGTCCGGGATCGGCGTGGCGGTGGTTTCGGCGGCGGTGCTGCGGTTCCCGAAGGTGCTGCCGCGCGGTGACGCCGGCGCGCGCCTCAGTGGGACGAAGGCGGCGCCACCACGGTCGCGGTACGAGCGCGACACCTTCACCGACGCGCCCGAATCGAGCACCAGGAAGCATTCGCCGTTGGTGTGCGGCTTGACCTGCTTGACGAGGTCCAAGTTGACGATCGTGGAGCGGTGGACGCGCTGGAAGCGGCGCGGATCGAGCCGTTTCCTCGAGGTCCTTCATCGCTCTCGCGCAGGGATCAGCGTGTTGTCGCCGGTGTAGATGCACATGTAATCGCCCGCCGCGTCGATCCGCTCGATCGTGTCGACGTCGACGCGGAAGATCTGGCCGCGGTCCTTGATGTTGATGAGCTTCTCGAAGCGGTTGGCGGCATGCTCGCCGCCGCCGGCGTCGGCGAGTCCTCGGCGGCCCTGCGGCGCGACCTCGGCGAGCACTTCCTTCAATTTTCTCGACCTCCTCGACGCCGCGCTTCTCGGCGAGCCGCTGGCGGACGCGATCGAGCGTGTCGCCCAGCCGCGCCCTCCTCGACCGCTTGAGCAGATAATCGACCGCCTGCGCCTCGAACGCGCGGATCGCATGGTCCGAATAGGCCGTGACGAACACGAACAGCGGCGGCTCGACCTCCATCAGCCCCTGGACCACCGAAAAGCCGTCGAAGCCCGGCATCTGGATGTCGAGGAAGACGAGATCGGGCTTGTGCGTCTTGATCGAACGGATCGCCGCCTCGCGGCCGTTCGAGCATTTGTCGATGATCTCGACGTCCTCGTGGCTCTGGAGGCGGAGCTCGAGCCCCTGGATCGCGAGCGGCTCGTCGTCGACGAGAATGGTGCGGATGGTCATGCGGCCTCTCGGTTCGGTTCCTCGACCTGGAACGGTATCTCGATCTCAACGCTGAACCCGTGTCCAGGGTCCGATCGCGTCTCGAATCGATGGTCCGGCCCGAAGGACTGAACCAGTCGCTCCCTGATATTGGCGAGCCCCACGCCGGTTGAAAGGGTCGGCCTCGCTTTGGCTTCGATCAATCCCGGCCCGGTGTCGGATACGGCGATCTGCACCCGTTCTCCGGCGAGCCGAGCGGTGACGGTGATATCGGCGCCCTCTTCCTGCGGGGTCACCGCATATTTGATCGCATTCTCGACCAGCGGCTGGAGCAGCAGCGACGGCAGCCGCGCCTTGGCGACGCGCGGATCGATGTCGAAATGCGGGCGCAGCCGCGCGTCGAAGCGCATCTTCTCGATCTCGAGATAGAGCTTCAGCGTCTCGACCTCCTGCGCGAGCGTGACGTGCGCGGTCGGCTCGTTGGCGAGCGTGTAGCGCAGGAACGAGGCGAGCCGCGACAGCATCACGTTGGCGCGCTCGGTCTGCTTGAGGAGCACCAGCGTCGAGATCGAGTTGAGCGTGTTGAACAGGAAATGCGGGTTGAGCTGATAGCGCAGCATCGCCAGCTGCGCCGAAGTCGACTGGCTTTCGAGCGCCTGGAGCTGGTCGATCTGCTGCTCGACGATCAGGTAGAAGTTGATCCCGAAATAGAGCGCCGACCAGCCCGCGAGCACGGTGAAGTTGATGAAGATGAACCCCAGCACCAGCGTCAGGCTGATCCCCGGCTCGGCCATCTTGATGAACGAGAAGCTGAAGGCGTTGAGGACGGCGTAGATCACCGTCGCCGCCGCGAGCGTCGCCAGCGAGAGCAGGAAGCCGGTGATCCGCGGCAGCCGCCGGAAGAAGCCGTAGAGCGTCGAGAGCAGCAGCGTCAGGCAATAGCCGATGATCGATTCGATGATCGGCTGGATCACGCCTTCGACGGTGAAGCCGTTCGAGATGCTCGAGACGGTGCGCAGGATCAGATAGCCGCTCCAGCCGCCCGCCTGGAGCATCCAGAAGGCGCGGCTCTTCTCCTCGAAGAAGGGGCGCGAGAAGATCGCCGGCTTCTTGAGCTGCACGGGCATCAGCTGCCGCCGGGAATCCAGTATCTGCGCCACGCCCGCCCTCTAACACCGCCGGCGAGGCTGGGCAAAGCGCGCGCGGTCGCTCCGCCACGGGCGCTGCGGACAAAAAAAAGGCCGCCGTCCCGAGGGACGGCGGCCGATTTTTGTCCGATCGGGATCAGAAGCCGACGTTGAGCGTCGCGATGAACGTGCGCGGCGTGCCGATCTGGACGAACGGCACCGAGGTCTGCACCGTCGAGCCGCCGCTGAAGCCGCCGACATAATATTGGTCGAAGACGTTCTGCAGGTTGAGCTGGAGGTAGGTCTTCTTGTTGAGACCGATCCAGTCGAGCGACAGGCGCGCGTCGAGGTCCATCAGCGTATAGGCCGGGGCCTTGGTGCCCCACACCGTATACTGGAAACCGCGCGTGCCGGTGAAGGCCGCGGTGGTGTTCGCCGCGGTCGGGCAGATCGCGTTCACCAGCGTGGCGGTGCACTGATACTGCACGAGGTTCTGGTCGTTGATGTAGCGCGCGCCGGTGCGCTTCATCTGCAGGCCCAGGTCGAGCGGCCCGATGCTGCCCTGGACGCGCGTGCCGAAGGTATAGACCGGCGCACCCGATTCGCGCTTGCCGGCGGTCAGGGCCAGGATCGGCGAGCCAACCGACGGGCAGTTGATCGTCGTGTTGGTCGTGCACAGGCCGAGCACGACATTGTCCTTGATTTCTGACTTCAGATACGAGCCGAAGAGGTGGATCAGGATCTCGGGGATGGGCGACCAATCGACGTTGCCGTCGATGCCGTACTTATCGACGCGGCCGAGGTTGCGATAGACCGTCGACTGGGTGTCGGGGTCATAGGCGCTGGCGAGGCGGTTGGTGAACCGGGTGTACCATGGCCCGACCTCGACCTGCAGCGTGCTCGAAGTATATTTGACGCCCGCGTCGAAGTTGTCGGTCGTTTCCGGAGCCGGGGTGGCCTGCGAGCTTCCCACCGGAAGAAGAAGGCGTTGTAGAGATTGTCCGTGCCCGGGACCTGCAGGCCCTTGGCATAGCTGGCGAACAGCGAGACGTTCTGGGTCGCCTTCCAGGTCACGCCCAGGTTGGGAAGGACGCGGTTGTACTTGTAGACGCGCGACTGCGGCGGAGACCAGGCGCCGGAAACCGGCACGTTGATCGAATTGACCGCATAGGGATGCAGCGCGGCGAGCTGCGCGTTGACGGCGGCATTCCCCGCGCACTCCACGAAGCCGCTGGCGCTGCTGGTGAAGCAATGCTGGTTGAGGTCGCGCTCGTAGAACGGGGCGCGGACGCCGACGTTCAGCGTCACCGGGCCGAACTCGCCGCGATACTCGCCCGACACCTGGTTGAGGATCGCATAGGACAGGCGGTCGCGCTTCTGGAGCCGCACGCCGTTCGGCGCGACGATCGGGTTGTTGGTCGGGAAGACGTCGACCGGGAAGCCGTTCGGCAGCAGGAAGCCGGTTTCGCCCGTCTGGTGATGGCGGCCCTTGTCGAAGGTGTAGCCGATGCGGACGGTCTGCGTGTCGGTGATGTCGTAGCGCAGGCCGGCGATCACGCCGTAGCGGCGGGTCTGGGTCTCGCTCGGTGCGAGGATGTTGACCTGGTCGAGGATGTCGCCGTCGCCGTTCAGGTCCTGGCCGGCATAGGGGTTGCCGCCGTAATAGCCCGGCTGGCAGTTGACGCCGGCACCCGAGGTCACCGTCGTGCAGTTGGCGAAGCCGCCGGTCGAATCGAGGTCGTTGGGGGCCTCGCGCGCGGTGGCGGTGCCGCCGCCGTTCGCCTTGACGTACTGGAAGCTCGGATCGACCGTCAGGACGAGGCCGTCGGCGAGCGTGAAGCGCGAATTGAGTGTTCGACGGATTGTAGCGCTCGTCGAACGTCGTGCCGCAGGTGCCTGCCGAATCGGCGATGCCCGCGCGCGCGACCGGAACGTTGCAGCGCGGGACATGGTAGGTCCGCTCGGCCGCGGTCAGCGGAAAGCGGTTGTTCGAGCCCGTGCCGGGGGTCCGCACCGCGCCGATCACGAGCGCCGGGTTCAGCGCCGAATTCGGGGCCGCGGTGCTCTGCGAATAGACGTTCGGATCATAGCGCAGCGGCGCCGAGCTGCCGAAATTGTTGCGGTTCTCGTTGTAGTTGACCGAAAGCGCGACGAAATCGCCGTTGCTGCCGACCGGCTGGTAGACCTTGGCGTTATACTGCTGCTTGGCGATCTTGCCGAAATCGTTGTTGTACCAGTTGTTCGAGGCGCGGCTGGCCGAGACGAAAGCCTTGGTGCCGAACGAGGTGAACACGCCGGTGTCGACCACCGCGAAGACGCGCAGGTAATCGAAGTCGCCGGCCGAGCCCGAGACCCGCACGCCGAAATGATCATAGGGATTGCGCGTGCGATAGTTGACGGTCGAGCCCGAGGCCGCGGCCGTCGGGCTGTCGACGTCGGTCGAGCCGTAGTTGACGCTGACCTGCTCGATCAGCTCGGGATCGAGCTGCTGGTTTCGAATAGATCGCAATAGTTGCCGGTGTCGTTGAGCGGGATGCCGTCGAACGTCAGCGAGATGCGGCTCGAATCGAAGCCGCGGATCGTCAGCGTGCCGCCGGCCGAGCCGAACGGGATCGTTGTTCTGGAAGCTCACGCCCGGGGATGCTGGTTGATCGTGTCGAGGATCGAGTTGCCGGGGGTCTGGCGCGAGATGAACGCCTGGTTGAGCGTTCCCTTCGCCTTGGCCGTATCCGAGACCTCGACGCCGCCGACGCCGCGCGCGACATGGCCGTGACGACGATCACGTCGCCGCTTTCCTCGAAGTCGAGCGTGCCGGTCGATTGCGCCCAGGCGCTCGCGGGGAGAATCAGCGCGGCAAAGGCCACGCCGGCAAATAGCTTGGTGCGCATCTTAAAGTTTTCCCTTTCGGTGTGCGTTTTGGAAAGCACTGAGGCATGCGGTGCAGTTCACCGTCTCTGGCCGCCCATGCGATTAATTTATGTCGGGTCCATGACAGTCAATCTGACTCTGAGGTGAATGGCGATTCGCTTATGCTGCGTTGCAAGAAAGCCTCACTTCGCGGCAGCGACGATCGCGGCCCAGCCGGCCTCGTCGATCACGCTAACCCCCAGTTCCGCCGCCTTTTTCAGCTTCGATCCGGCGCCGGGACCGGCGACGACGAGATCGGTCTTGGCGGACACCGATCCGGCGACGCGGGCCCCCAGCGCCTCCGCCTGCGCCTTGGCTTCGTCGCGACTCAGCGATTCGAGCGTGCCGGTGAAGACGATCGTCTTGCCGGTCACTTCCGAGTCGCGGACGGCCGACGCGAAGGGCGTCGGATGGACCTGGCCGAGCAGGTCGGACCAGGCCTCGCGGTTGTGCGGCTCGGCCGAAGAAATCGGCCCAGCGCCTCGGCCACCACCGGGCCGACGCCGTCCACCGCCTCGAGCTCGGCGCGCGACTCGAGCGACTGCGCCGCCGCAGTGGCGGACCTCGGCGAGGCGCTCGACCGTTCCGAACGCCTTGAGCAGGTCGCGCGCGGTCACCACGCCGGACGTGGCGGATGCCGAGCCCGAACAGGAAGCGCACCGGATCGGGCGCGCTTTTGTCCGCGATCGCGCGCAGCAGGTTCGCCGCCCAGACGCGCCGTCCTTCTTGGCGCGGCAGCAATTGCGCCTCGGTGAGTCGGAAGATGTCGGCGGGGGTATGGATCAGGCCGTCGTGGAAGAAATCCTCGATCTGCTTGAGGCCCAGCCCCTCGATATCCATCGCGCCGCGGCTGACGAAATGGCGCAGCCGCTCGACGCGTTGCGCGGGGCAGATCAGCCCCGCGGTGCAGCGGATGTCGACCTCGCCCTCCTCGGCGACCGCGTCCGAATCGCATTCCGGACAGCGCGCGGGGAAGGGCCCAGGGCGCGCGCGCCACGTCGCGCGTGAGGTTCTCGACGATCTGCGGGATCACGTCGCCGGCGCGCCTGGATCACCACGCGGTCGCCGGGGCGCACGCCGAGCCGGGCGATCTCGTCGGCGTTGTGCAGCGTCGCGTTGGTGGACGACGGACGCCGCCGACCGTCACCGGCTCGAGCCGCGCGACGGGGGTGAGCTTGCCGGTGCGCCCCACCTGGATGTCCGATTCGCTCGAGATTGGTCTCGGCGCGCTCGGCGGGGAATTTGTGCGCGAGGCCCCAGCGCGGGGCGCGGCCGACGAAGCCGAGGCGCGCCTGCCAGTCGAGCCGGTCGGACCTTGTAGACCACACCCCCCCCCCCCGTCGATGTCGAACGGAAGGTCGGCGCGCCGCTTCTCGATCGCGCGATACTGGGCGAGCGCCGCGTCGAGCGTGCCGGCGCGGACGAGCAGGTTGGAAACCGGAAAGCCCCAGCCGGCGATCGCGCGCATCGCCTCATATTGCTGCGCGGCGGGCTCGGCCGAAACCTCGCCCCCAGCCCCAGGCGAGGGGAAGCGGAGCGGCCGCGATGCGGTCACGTCCGCGTCCTTCTGGCGCAGCGATCCGGCGGCGGCGTTGCGCGGGTTGGCGAACTGGCGCGCCTTGGCGGGCTCCTCGGCCTCGGCGAGCAGCCGCGCATTGAGCGCGACGAACGCCGCCTTCTCCATATAGACCTCGCCGCGCACCTCGAACACGTCGGGGCGCGTCGGCGGGCAGCGTATCGGGGATGTCGGCGATCGTGCGGACGTTGGCGGTAACGTCCTCGCCGACCTGCCCGTCGCCGCGCGTCAGCGCGCGCGCCAGCGTGCGGCGCTCGTAGCGCAGCGAGCAGGACAGGCCGTCGATCTTGGGCTCGGCGGTGAGCACCACGGGCGTGTCGTCGGCCAGGCTGAGGAAGCGCCGGACGCGCCCGAGGAAATCGGCGACCTCCTCTTCCGAAAAGGCATTGTCGAGGCTGAACATCGGCCGGGCATGCGCGACCTTCGAGAGGGGGCCGGACGGCGTGGCCCCCCACCTGCTTCGTGGGTGAATCGGCGCGGACCAGATCGGGGAAAGCCGCCTCGATCGCGGCATTGCGCCGCATCAGCGCGTCGTAATCGGCGTCGCTGATCTCGGGCGCGTCCTTCGCCGTGGTAAAGCCGGTTGTGTCGCGCGATCTCCGCTGCCATCCGCGCGAGCTCGGCGGCGGCGTCCTCGGCGGTCTCCGGAAGCGCGGCGTTCATCGTCGCGGGTTAGGGAGGCGCGTAGGATCGATCAAGCCCGCTTGATCGCCGGCGCGCTCCCCGCGAGAAGGGCGGATGCACCCCCTCCATCCCGTCGCCCGCTGGACCGCGTCGATCCTGCTCTGGGCCGTGGTTGCCTTCTGCCTGGCAGCGACCGTCGGTTCCCTATTTTCTCGACCGCATCTATTATCGCGGGCCCCCGAGCGCCCATTTCGACGGGCAGCGCTTCTTCAATCCCGACGGCGACGACGACCGCCTCCATCTCACCGAACATACCAGCCGCGCCGCGCTGATCTGGCATCAGAATCTTCGGCGATCCCGCGCGGGCCGATCTGGCCCCGATCGCGCGATCGTCCACCCGTCCAGGCCGGCCGCGCGCGTCGCGGGCGAGGCGATGGTCGCCACCTGGATCCAGACGCAGGGGCTCAACATTCTCACCGATCCGATCTGGAGCCGCACCGCCGGTCCGTTCGGCGTGGGGCCCGCGCGCATCGCCGAGCCGGGAGTGCGCTTCGAGGACCTGCCGCGCATCGACCTGATCCTCGTCAGCCACGATCATTACGACCACATGGATCTCGATACGCTCGCGCGCCTGTGGAAGCGCGATCGTCCGCTGATCGTCACCTCGCTCGGCAACGACAGCGTGATCGGGCAGGCCGGCGTGCCCGCGCGCCGCGCTCGACTGGGGGCAGCGAATCGCGGTGCGCCCCGGCGTGGCGGTTGTGGTGACGCGCACGCATCACTGGGGCAGCCGCTGTTCAGCGATCGCAACCGCGCGCTCTGGTCGAGCTTCGTCGTCACGCTTCCCGGGGGCAATTTCTTCTTCGCGGGCGATACCGGCCCGGGCGACCTGCGCTGGCCCGCCGAGGCGGCCGCGCTCGGCCCGATCCGGCTGGCCGCGATCCCGATCGGCGCGTTCCGCTTCGAGCCCGGCCAGATGGCGAGCGGCAGCCACATCGGTCCGCGCGACGCGATCCGCGTCTGGTCGGCGCTCGGCCGCCCGCGCGCGATCCCGATCCACTGGGGCACCTTCCGCCTCTCGTGGGAAGGCTATTGGACGCCGCCGCGGATGCTCGCCGCGATGCTGCGCTGCGCGGGAAGCGATCCCGCGCGGTTCGGCGCGGTGGCGATCGGCGCGCCGGTGGCGATCGCCCCGCTCGGCGCGCCGCCCGCGGCACCGGACATGGCGGGCGAGGCGCGCTGCGAACGCCGCGGCGCGTTCGACGCGATGCGCTGACCTACAGCCGGCAGTCGCCCAGCCGGGTCCAGGTCACCTCCATGCCCGCGCGGACCCGGCGGCTGACGCCCTGGGGCATGCGTGCGATCAGCGCGAGGCCGAACTTCGCGTTGATTCGATCGTCGCGCTGGCGGCCGTCGATGTCGATCTTCCCGCTCAGGTGAATCCCGTTGCGATCGACGGGCGCACAGGTGCCCGCGCCGGTCACCTGGGCGCCGTTCACGTCGATCGCGTCGATGCGGCAATGCGCGTCGTTGTTCGCGAGCATGTCGCCGTTGATCTCGTCGGCGCTCCTGAGCTTGGGCTCGATGCAGCTCTTCACCGTGGTTTCGTCTTCGGGGAGCTTGAACGGGGCGTCCTTGCGCGGGATCCAGACGTCGTCGCGATGAGCGACGTCACCTTGAGCTCGCGCTGCCATCGGCCGGCGCAAAGGCGGATTGGCGGGGTCGTCGACCAGCGGCCCGCACGCGGTGAGCGCGAGCGCGCCAAGCCACAGTCCCCCGAGCCGGTCCCGCCATGATGTTCCGCCCGCCAGTGTCGCCCGATCCTCGCCCGCGGGCGTTTCAAATCGGTTAAACGCGCGGAAACGAGCGGTTGAGGCGGGGGTCCGATGGGTCTATTTTGCGGCCATCATGGAGAGTTCGA
>JBBCID010000005.1:0-182764 GCA_037200705.1 Sphingomonas sp.
GTGCAGAAGGAGTATTTTCCCGAAGGCAAGCTCGCGCTGACGGGGATGGAGGCCGCGCTCGAGTCGATCGAGGCGCTGATCGCCTATTTCCGCGCCAGCCATCATCCGATCGTGTTCGTGCAGCACGTCGCGCTCGATCCCGACCCCGAGGCGCCGTTCGCGGCGGACACGACCGGCACGCAGTTGCACGACAAGCTCCAGCCCGAGCCGCTGGATGTGCTGGTCGCCAAATCCTTCCCCAACGCCTTCTTCCAGAGCTGGCTGCAGAGCACGCTACAGGTCTATGGCGTCACCGAGCTGGTGATCGCGGGCGCAATGACGCAGACCTGCATCGATTCGACCGCGCGCAGCGCGCTCGACTTCGGCTATCCGGTGACGGTCGCGAGCGACGCGTGCGTGGCCGGCGCGCTCGAATGGGAGGGCAAGGCGATCTCGGCGGCGCAGGTGCAGAAGACCTTCCTCGCCGCGCTTGCCATGCTGATGCCGGTCAAGAAGGTCGCGGAGATCACCGCGTCCGAGCCGGACCCCGAAGCCCCGGCGGCCGAGAGCGACCCCGCGCCGTGAGATCGGACTGGCATTGACGCGCTCCCCTGAAATTCCTCCAGATTGAGGCAGGGTCCGCTCTTGTGAGAAGGCGGACGTGAGGAAGAGCAGGTTTACCGAGGAGCCGGGACCAACTCCCATCTATTTTTGGTGGGGGGCCGCTGTTGCCGGCGGTTGCCAAGGGCGCGCCTGTCGCAGGAGCATGTTGGACCAAAGCCGGCGTAGATTGTCGCCACCGCCGGCGGTGGAGCTGAACAGGGTCGTGTCGCAGACCAGCAGCTTGCCGGCGAAGACGCCCGGCACCGATTGCAGCAGCGCGTCGAAGGTCGAACGGCCGTCCCGCGTGAACGGATGCGGCGGAGCCTCGAGGTCTATCGCCTGCCGGGCGAGCACCGCCATGCGCGTCGCCGCCGGGCCGATCCGCTCGAGCTGCGGCAGATGCGGGTGGAGGTTGAATGTCTCGACGCCTCGCAGCAGGCCGAGCACGTCGAGCGGTCGATCGATCTCGAGCGGTGCCGGCTCGCCGTCGGCGGCCGCTGCCGGACGAAGGCCGAAGCGATTCTCGACGGGCACGCCGAGCCCGGCTAGCAGGCTGCGCGCGAAGCGCCGAAGCCCTGCCTCGGCGGGATTCCGGATCGCCATGATGCAGATGCTCGGCGAGCTGCCGGTCGGGACGGTCCTGCTCCATACTATCTTCGACCTCGCCGATATCGTGATGGGGACAGACGAAGACGAGGTGGTCGGGATAGGCGAGGAAGCGCCTGATCGCCTCCATTTCAGCGCTGGCCGCTGCCTGATCGGTCCTGAGCGAATCGAAGCTGACGACGACGATGGTATCGACATGCTCGATCAGCGCATCATCGAGGAGCGTCCGCATGCCATCATCGCCCTCACGCTCGATCTGGATGACGGGATTGCCTGTCAATTCCTCGGCCAGCGCGGCGAAGGCCGCGAAATTGGGCTTCTGGACGTGATCCAGGAAGCCGGCGATGCCCTGATCGACGTCCGCGCGGTCCGACAGCGCCTCGAACTTGGGGTAGAATAGCCGGCGCAGCTCGAAAACCGCCGGGAAGCGATCGTCGATGTCAGCCAGCGGCGCGCCGGCCTCGGCGGGCCGGCTCCAGGCGAAATAGAGAAGAACCTGGCGCTCCATCCTACCTCCGTTAGCCGCGCTTCCCCCGCCCGGCGCGGCAGAATCACCTTCCGCGACGCAGGACCATCTCGGCCATCGCACCGAACGCGAGCCCGATCGTAAGCCACAGAATCGCCTGCATGGCGATCGAGCCGATTCGGAAGTTCCACAGGACCACCGCGGGAAATCCGCCGGCACTTCGTTGATCGCGGGCATCGCCAGCTGAACGGCGGCGTTGAGCCGAGATAGCAGCCGCCCGCCACCAGCGCCGCGTTGAAGGCGCCGAGCCGCGCGGCCACGCCGTGGCCGACCCTGACGGAGGCGACCAGCGCGACCAGCGACAGCGCGATCATCCCGAAATGGGTGGCGGTGCGAAAGCCGATGGTCTCGGGAAGCCCGAGGGCGGGTTCGGCGGATATTCGAGCGCGGGAACCAGCGCGATCGCCACGAACGCCACCAACGCCAGCAGCAGCGCCAGCGACCGCGGCCCGAGCCGTGACCAGCGGCCGTAGGACGCTGCGAACACCAAGGCGAAGATTCCGCCGAGCGCCGAACCGTAGAGAAGGCCGGCGGTGAGCAGGCCCAGGCCCTTCTGGGTCGCGCGGCTCACCAGCTCGGGCTCTTCGGCCATGCCGGCCATCTGCGCGTACGCCGATTCGAAGGCGATCGCGAGATCGACCTGCGGCTCGACGGCCAGGCGCGCGAACAGCACGGCGACGAATGCGGCCAGCACGCCGGCGACCAGGGCCGCGGATCAGGAAAGCGCGTGCCATGGCCGGCCTAGTGGCAGGGGAAGCCGAGCAGGTGCCGTCCATCGTGGACGAACTCATGGACATATTTGCCGCTGAACAGCGACACCGCGCCCTGCTCGGTGCTGACGAAATAGAGGAAGATCAGCGCGAGCAGCGTGCCGAAGACCGCCCAAGGCAAAATCTCGCCCAGCGGAATCGCGTTCCCCGCTGGCACGGGAATGAAGACGTCATCGGCGAAGAGAGTCGTGGCCCCCATGTTCTGCTCCTTGACCGGGAAGCGCGCGTCCCGGGGGATATCGGCGGCGAGGAAGGTCTGACTCTCGACAGCACGGCCGTGCCGCCGATAACAGTGGCGCGACCGCGCCGGAACCTCACCGGCTTCTTCCTCGCTCCTTGGGCTCGGCCTAGGACGGAACCGAGCCCAGCGTCAACGATATCGGGAGGCAAGGCTGGCGACACGACTGACCCTGCTCTGCCATGCCGCGACCGCGTCGATGCGGACGGGCGGATTTGCGGGTACCGACGAACCCCTGGATCCCGGCGGCCGGCGCGCTGCGACGAGCGTGGAGATCACGAGCCCGTCCCCCCGGGACATCGCGACCAGCCCGGCGCTCGCCGCGCTCCAGACGGCGGATGCGATCGGCGTCGCCTCCCAGGTCGATCGGGCGCTGCGGGACATCGATCACGGCGACTGGGCCGTGTGGGACGCACCCATGCTGACGCTGCTCGCCGGGTGACCCTGCTCTGCGCGACGGGCACTTGGCTCGGCTTCCGCGAGCTTGTCCGCGATTTTCGGCAGCTGCGCCGGTTTGCCCGGCGCACGACGGACCCACAGCCGCATCGGATGGAAGGTGCGCCCTGAGCCCGATAATCCAGGCTTGGCGCGACGCCGACGGCAAGAACATATAACATATAAAGGAATCTTTATGTCTTGCCGCAGGGTCGGCGAGCGCCTAAGGGCAACCTCGGCCACTCCTTTTGGGATCGGCCCAAAGATCCGCGCCGGTGCCCCGAAAGGGGCTTAATTCGGGAATGCGGTGCGGACGAACCCGGCGAGAGCCGGCGCCGTCCAAATCCGCGGCTGTCCCTGCAACTGTAAGCGGCGAGCGCGATGCATTGGTTCCCGGGGCCTGACCCGAGGAACAGCCACTGGGCCGGACGCCATGTCGCGCGAGGTCTGGGAAGGTATGCATCAAGCTGTGACCCGCGAGCCAGGAGACCTGCCGGCGCACCGGTCGCTCTTGCCTTGGTCCAGGGAATGGTCACGGCACGGTACTCCGTCTGAGCGACGAAGATGTGGCGGGTGCCGCATCGGTGCGCGCGTCGGATGCCAAGCGTCCATCCGGCGATGCGCGCCGACCGTTCGCGGAGGGACCCCGCCGGTTGTCGCCGACGCCGGAGAAACACCGTGAAGAAAACCAGCGTTTCCATCGCCGCGCTCGCCGTGGCGCTTTCCGCCCAGACCGCCTTCGCGCAGACCGCGACCATTCCGTCCACCGATACCGCGGCCGACGACGACGCGATCGTCGTCTCCGCGTCGCGCTCGGGCGATGCGATCCCCGCCGACCTGATCGGCTCGTCGGTCACCGTCATCGGCAACCAGGACCTCCAGGACCGCCAGACGCGCATCCTGTCCGACGTGCTGCGCGACGTGCCCGGCGTCGCGGTCAACCGCACCGGCGCGATCGGCGGGCTCACCCAGGTCCGCATCCGCGGCGCCGAGGGCAACCATACGCTCGTCTTCATCGACGGGATCAAGGCCGACGACCCCTATGACGGCGAATATGATTTCGGCACGCTGATCACCGACTCCGCGGCGCGCGTCGAAGTGCTGCGCGGCCAGCAGGGCGCGCTCTACGGCTCCGACGCGATCGGCGGCGTCATCAGCTACACGACGCTGAGCGGTCGCGAGCTGCCGGGCGTCTCGGCGCGGGCCGAGGGCGGCTCGATGGGCACCCATGCGGGCAGCGCGCGCGCGGCCGGCACCGCCGGCGACAGCTTCGACTATGCGCTCTCGTCGTCCTATTATCATACCGGCGGCTATCCGGTCGCGCCCGGCGGCAGCCGCGACGTCGGCTCGAACAGCCTGGGCGTTGCAAGCAAGTTCAACTGGGCGCCTGCACCCAACCTCAAGGTCACCGCGGTCGGGCGCTACAGCTACACCAAGGCCGACGGCGACGATCAGGAGATCGCGCCGACCTCGCCGGTCGTGCGCGGCTATCCGGTGGTCACCGCGATCGACACGCCGGGCGAATATACGCTCAGCAAGGCCTGGTACGGCCTGGTCGGCGCCGAGCTGAACCTGCTCGACGATCATTGGACCAACAGCGCCTCCGCCCAGATCGCGGACACGACGCGCGACGGCTATGTCGCGTCGGGCCGCAGCTATGGCGACCGGGGCACGCGCTATCGCGGCTCGTTCGTCAGCACCGCCCGGTTCGGCTCGGACGGCGTCAAGAACCGCGTCACGCTGGCGGTCGACGCCGAGCGCGAGCAGTACCACAACACCTCGCCGGGCGGATTCTCGTACAATGGCCGCCACGCCGTCGGCACGGTCGGGTTCGTCGGCCAGTATGAGGTGACGGTCGCCGATCGCCTCGCGCTCGGCGCTTCGGTCCGCTACGACAAGAACGACCTGTTCGACGACGACACCACCTATCGCGCCACCGCCAGCTATCTGCTGCCCGGCGGCGCCCGCTTCCCACGCCGCCTATGGCACCGGGGTCAAGGCGCCGACCGCGGGCGACCTGTTCGGCTATTCCGACGGCAAGTATCAAGGCAACCCGAACCTGAAGCCCGAGCTGTCCAGGGGTTGGGAAGCCGGGATCGAGCAGGAATTCCTCGACAAGCATGTCGTGATCGGCGCGACCTATTTCGACAACCGGTTCCTGCACCAGATCGACACGACCTATATCCTGGTCGGGGGCCAATATGTCGCGACCACGTTCAACAACGATGTGAGGACCAGGCAGCAGGGTGTCGAGGCCTATGGCAACGCCCGATTCGGCGAATGGCGGATCGACGCGAGCTACACCTATCTGCACGCGCCGCAGACGATCCAGGCGCTCGCCGATCCGGCGCCGCCCGGCGGCGGCTTCCAGTCGCCGGTTCCGATCACGAGCCAGGCGGTGCGGCGGCCGAAGAACAGCGGCAGCGTCAACCTGACCTATGCGCCGGCCGCGCTGCCGCTTACCGCGACGCTGACGGTGCGCTACAACGGCCGCCAGCGCGACTATGCCTTCAATTCCGATTATTCGCGGCTGCTGGTCGACATGAAGGCGTATACGCTGGTCAATCTCAACCTGACCTACGACATCGGCAGGCACTTCCAGATCTTCGGCCGGGTCGAGAACCTGTTCGGCGAGACGTATCAGGAGGTGTTCACCTTCGCGACGCCCGGCCGGGCGGCATATGGCGGCGCAAGCTTCCGCTTCTGATGCGCCCGCCGGGCATCATCGCGCTGGTGCTCGCCGCCGCGCTGCCTACCCTGGTCGGCGGTGCGGGTCGCCACGCCCCGCCCGCATCACCGAGCAAGCCGATGCGGGTCATGTCGATGAACGAATGCACCGACCAGCTCGTGCTGGCGCTGCTTCCGCCCGGGCGCATCGCGTCGGTAACCTGGCTGTCGCGCGATCCCGGTTCGTCGCTGATGGCGACCGAGGCGCGCAAGGTCGGCGTCAATTACGGGCTCGCGGAAGACGTGATCGAGCAGCAGCCCGATCTGGTGATCGCCGGGAGCTCCACGACGCCGGCCACCCGCGCGATGCTCAAGCGGCTTCGCTATCCGATGATCGAAGTCGGCTTTGCCAACGGTTTCGACGACGTCCGCGCGCTGACTAGGCAAGTCGCCGCGGCCGTCGGCGAGCCGGCGCGCGGCGAGGCGATGATCGCGCGGATGGACCGCACGCTCGCTGCGCTTGATCGCGATCCCGCGCCCAGGCTGCGCGTGGCTTCGTGGGACCGGATCGGCTTCAGCGCCGCCAAGGGCACGCTGCAGGACGCGATCCTCGAGGCCGCGGGCGCGCGCAATGTCGCGAACGAACCGCCGGCATCGGGTTACGGCGAGCCCGATGCCGAAGTGCTGCTGCTGACCGCACCCGCGCTGCTCGTCCAGGGTTCGCCCTTCGCGCACCAGCCGAGCCTCGGCGACATGATCGAGCAGCACCGCATCGTTCGCCGTTACTGGGGAAAGGAGCGCACCTTGACCGTGCCCCAGGCCTATTATGTCTGCGGCACGCCGCAGATCGCCGATGCCATCGTGTCGCTACGCAGCCAGATGCGCCGCGCGGCCGCGGCCGCGCGCACGCCTTTGCCTTTCGCCGGCCGCCGCCGATGAGCCGCCGGCTCCTCCCCGGCCTGCTGCTCGCGCTGGCCATCGCCTCGCTCACATCCCTGCTCGCCGGCACCGTCTGGCTGAGTCCCAGCGCGATGATCGCGGGCCTGAGCGACCCCCATCCGAATCTGACTGCGATGCTGGTCGACGAGATCCGCCTGCCGCGTCTCGTCCTGGCGATCCTGATCGGCGGGATCCTCGGCCTTGCGGGCGCGGTGCTCCAGGGGCTGCTGCGCAATCCCCTGGCCGAGCCGGGGCTGCTCGGGGTCTCGGGCGGCGCATCGCTCGGCGCGGTGATCGCGATCTACTTCGGCTTCTCGGCGGGCTTCATCCTCGCCTCGCCGGTGTTCGCACTGACGGGGGGGCTGATCACGGCGGGGCTGGCGCTGATGCTGTCGCGCGGCGGCGGCACGCTCTCGCTGATCCTGGCTGGATCGGCAATATCGAGCATCGCCTTTGCCGGCGTGGTGCTCGCGCTCAATCTCGCGCCCAATCCCTACGCCGCTTATGAGATCATGACCTGGCTGATGGGGTCGCTCGCCGATCGCAGCTGGGATCATGTCGAGGTGGCGGCACCGTTCATCCTGCTCGGCGGCGCGCTGCTGATGGCCACCGGCCGCGCGCTCGATGCACTGGCGCTCGGCGAAGCGCAGGCGGAAAGCCTCGGCGTCGACGTCGGGCGCACGCGGATGCTGGTGCTGGTCGGGACCGCGCTCGGCGTCGGCGGCGCGACCGCGGTTTCGGGCGCGATCGCATTCGTCGGACTGATCGCGCCGCACGTGATCCGCCCGCTGGTCGGCCATCGGCCCGGCGGCACGTTGATCCCCGCGGCGCTCGCCGGGGCGATCCTGGTGGTGACCGCCGACATCGCGACGCGCGTGATCCGCTTCGGCCCGCCGATCAATCTCGGCGTGTTCATCAGCCTGATCGGCTCGCCCTTCTTCCTGTGGCTCGTCCTCCATATCCGGAAGCGCACGGCATGAGCGCGCTGATCCTCGAAGCCGTCACGGTGAAGCGCGGCGAACGCATCGTGCTCAACGACCTGCATGTCACCTTCGCGGCGGCACGGCTGACCGCGGTGATCGGCCCGAACGGCGCGGGCAAGAGCACCCTGCTCGAAACCGCCGCCGGCCTGCTCGCCCCGGCCGCGGGCACGCTCAGGCTCGGCGGCACCGATCTCGCCGCGCTCGGCCGGCGGGCGCTGGCGCGGCGGCGTGCCTATCTGCCGCAGCGCGCGTCGGTCGACTGGCCGATCAGCGTCGAGCGCGTCGTCGCGCTCGGACTGATCCCGCAGCTTCCCGCGTTCGGCGGCCTGCCGCCCGCGCTGCTTCCCGCGATCGACCGCGCGCTCGAGGAATGCGACCTGGCCGCGCTGCGCGACCGCCAGGCGTCAAGCCTGTCGGGCGGCGAACTGGCGCGGGTCAATCTCGCGCGCGCGATCGTCGGCGATCCCGAGCTGCTGATCGTCGACGAGCCGACCTCGGACCTCGATCCGCGCCACGCGATCGACGCCGCGCGGCGGCTGCGCGCGCGCGCCGATGCCGGCCGGACGGTGGTCATGGCGATCCACGACCTCGAGCTGGCGCTGCGCTTTGCGGACGATGTGGTCGCGGTTCGCGACGGCAAGCTGCTCGGCGCCGGGCCGGTCGATGCGGTGATGACCGAGGAGCTGCTCGGCCGCCTCTACGACGTCCGCGTCCCGCATCCGCCGCGACGACGACGGCGCGGCGATCCGCTTTCTCGACTGATGGAGCCGCGCATGGACCCAATGCTCCTCGATCGGCTCGCGGCGCTTGTCCGCGACCCGGCCAACGGCTGGAGCATCGGCAGCTTCGGCGCGATCGGCGAGTTCATGCGCGATCGCGACGAGCCGGTACGAATCGCGGCGAGCGCGACCGCGATCGAGATCGCCACCGATCGCGGCGCGATGCGGATCGCGCCCACTGCGCCGATGCAGCCGATCGCGTGGGACACCTTGTCGGCGGACGGCGAGAGCTGGGGCCATGCGATGGCATTCTGCGTGGCCCGGCCGCCTACGCCCGGCCGGACGATCGCGTCGCTGGGACCGGACCGGGAAGCGATCCGCGACCGCGACCGCCGCGACGCGCTGTTCGACATGGGAGTCGGCGCCGGTGCCGTGCGGATGTGCATCCGCACCCACGACGCTGCGCTGGTCGCCGCGCTCGAGGCTGCGGCCGGCCAAGCCCTGCTTGGCCGGCCCGCGATGATGGCCGAGATGCTGCGCGCGCAGCCGCACCGCGTGCTGCTGTCGCCCGCCGGCCGCATCGAGGTCTTCCAGCCGATCCCGCCGCCCGACGGCAAGTCGCCGGAGGGGCCGCATACGCATCTGCTGCCCAAGCTGATCGCCAAGGATCGCGCGCATTCGTCGAGCACACCGCTGCCCGAGGGCGTGCAGTCGGCGCTCACCCTCCATCCGCGCTCGCCGTGGCGGACCCGGTCGGGCGAGCGGCACGCATTCGACGCCGAAATCGACCGGGCGTTCCGGCCCGAGCTCGCGCGGCACGGCCTTGCCGAGGACCGGCAGGTCGAGGCGGCGTTGCTCGAAGCGATCGACGCCGGTACCGCACCGGACGCCGCGATCTGGCCGGACACGCGGCGCGGCCGCACCAAGGCGCGGATCGTGCTGCGGCGTCTGGCGGCCGCGGGCGACGAGCGGGCCCGGCCGTGGCGGGCGATGCACGACCGCGCGCCCATCGAAATCGAAGAAGGAGAAGAAGCGTGAGCAAGGTTCCGACCACCGTCATCACGGGATTCCTGGGAGCCGGCAAGACCACGCTGATCCGTCACCTGCTGGAGAATGCCAAGGGCCGCCGCCTGGCGCTGATCGTCAACGAGTTCGGCGACGTCGGCGTCGACGGCGCGCTGCTCCGGGGCTGCAACGACGCGGCGTGCCCGGAGGACGACATCGTCGAGCTCGCCAACGGCTGCATCTGCTGCACGGTGGCCGACGATTTCCTGCCGACGATGACGAAGCTGCTCGATCGGCCCAACCCGCCCGAGCACATCATCATCGAGACCTCGGGGCTGGCGCTCCCCAAGCCGCTGGTGAAGGCGTTCCAATGGCCCGGCATCCGCACGCGCTCGACGGTCGACGGCGTGATCGCGCTGATCGACGCCGATGCGGTCGCGGCAGGCCGGTTCGCGACCGACGAGGCGGCGCTCGCGCTGGCGCGCGCCGCCGATCCCTCGCTCGATCACGACAGCCCGCTCGAGGAGCTGTACGAAGACCAGCTCGCCTGCGCCGACCTGGTGATCCTCAACAAGTCCGACCTGGTGGATTCGGATACCCTCGCCCGCATCGAAGGCGAGATTTCCGGCGACACGCGCCACGGGGTCAAAATCGTCCGCGCCGATCACGGCGCGGTCGACGCAAGCGTGCTGCTGGGCCTGTTCGCCGGGGCCGAGGACGACCTCGACGCGCGGCCCTCGCATCACGACAGCGAGGCGGATCACGACCATGACGATTTCGACAGCTTCGTGGTCAAGGGCGGCGAGATCGCGAGCGCCGAGCCGCTGCTCGCCGCGATGGCCGCGCTGATCGCCGAGCACGACATCCTGCGCCTCAAGGGCATGGTCGCGATCCAGGGCCGGCCCGCGCGCCTCGTGATCCAGGCAGTGGGCCCGCGCATCCAGCATTATTTCGACCGGGCCTGGACTCCGGCCGAGCCGCGCATCTCGCAGCTGGTGGTGATCGGCCAGCGGGGGCTCGACCAGCCGAGCATCGAGACCGCGCTGAACGCCGTGCTGGGCGCCGGGATGCGCTGATGCATCTGCTCGCCGCCACGCCCGGCACCGTCTCCAGCGGCGACGAGGCGATCGATCTCGATCAGTCGCCCGGCGAGATCGTGTTCCTGACCGTGGCGGACAGCGAACTGGCGTGCTTCGCGCGCGCCGCCGAGGCGCTCGGCGATGCCGCGCCCAGCATCCGGCTCGTCAACCTGCTGCAATTGAAGCATCCCTATTCGGTCGACCTCTATGTCGAGAAAGTCATCGCGCACGCGAGGTTCGTCTGCGTCGTGCTGCTCGGTGGCAAGACCTATTGGCCGTACGGGATCGACGAGATCGCAGGCATCGCGCGCGAGAAGCATATCGCCTTCGCCGCGATCGCCGATGGGCGCGAGGACGATCCGCCGCTCGCGGCCGCGTCCACCTTGCCTCCCGAGACCTGCGCGCGACTGCGCGACTATCTGCGCCAGGGCGGCGTCGCCAATGCGGTGAGCTTCCTCAAGACCGCGGCGCGGCTGATCGGTCGCGACGCCGGAGTGCCCGACGATCCGCTTCCGATCGCCAACGCCGGATTGTATCTCAAGGGTGTCGACCGCCCTGCGCTCGCCGACCTGCGCGATCGCTGGGTCGCGGGGCGCGCGACCGCGCTGTTCGTCTTCTATCGCGCGCTGACGATCGCCGGCACGCTCGACGCGGTGGACGCGACGGTCGCGGCGCTCGAGTCGCGCGGCCTGAACGTCGCCTCCGTCCATGTCCGCGCGCTGCGCGAGCCGTTCGCGATCGACTGGCTGCGCGGGCTGATCGCCGAAATCCGGCCCGACGTCGTCCTCAACGCGACCTCGTTCGCCGCCTCCTCGCCGGGCGAGAATCGCGTCGGCGGCGTGCTCGAAACCGCGAACTGCCCCATCCTCCAGACCGCGTTCGCGGGGGTCGAGCGATCGGCCTGGGCCGATTCCGCGCGCGGCCTCGGCCCGCGCGACCTGGCGATGAACGTCGCGCTGCCCGAAATCGACGGCCGGCTGTTCACCCGCGCGGTCGCGTTCAAGGCCGCCGAACGGTTCGACGCGCGCACCGAATGTGCGATCGTTGTGCCCAGGGTCGCGCCGGACCGGATCGCCTTCGTTGCCGATCTCGCCGTCAATTGGGCGACGCTGCGCCGCACCGCCGTGGCCGCGCGCAGGATCGCGCTGGTGCTCGCCAACTATCCCAACCGCGACGGACGGATCGGCAACGGCGTCGGCCTCGATACCCCGGCGAGCGCGGCGGCAATCCTCGCGGCGCTGCGCGACGCCGGCTACCGGGTCGGCGAGGCGCCCGCCGACGGCGCCGCGCTGATGGAAACGATGTTGTCCGGGGTCACCAACGCGCTCGATTCGATCGATCGCCCGGGCGAGATCGCATTGCCGATCGACGACTATGTTGCCGCTTTCGACGCCCTTCCGGCAGCGGTGCGATCGGCGGTCGCCGAACGCTGGGGCGATCCCGCCGACGATCCGTTCGTGCGGAAGGGCGCCTTCCGGCTGGCGGTGCGCCGGTTCGGCAATGTCGCGGTCGCGGTGCAGCCGGCGCGCGGCTACAATGTCGATCCCAAGGCGACCTATCACGATCCGGCGCTGGTGCCGCCGCACGCCTATCTGGCGTTCCATTTCTGGCTGAACCGGCAGTTCGGCGCGCACGCCGTCGTCCATGTCGGCAAGCACGGCAATCTCGAATGGCTGCCGGGCAAGGCACTGGCGCTCTCGGACCATTGCTTCCCCGAGATCTGCGCGGGACCGGTCCCGCAGCTCTATCCGTTCATCGTCAACGATCCCGGCGAAGGCACCCAGGCCAAGCGCCGCATCGGCGCGGTGATCGTCGACCATCTCACCCCTCCGCTCACCCGCGCCGAAAGCTATGGCCCGCTCAAGCAGCTCGAGGCGCTGGTCGACGAATATTATCTCGCCGCGGGCATGGACCCGCGCCGGATCGCGCATCTCAAGGGCGAGATCCTCGCCCTCGCGCGCGCCCAGGGCCTCGACACCGATGCCGGCGCGGTCGGCGACGGTGACGACGCGCTAGCCGCACTCGACAACTATCTATGCGAGTTGAAGGAAATGCAGATTCGCGACGGGCTGCATGTCTTCACGCGCTCGCCAGAGGGGCGGCTGCGCACCGACCTGCTGGTCGCGCTGTCGCGGACGCCGCGCGGCTACGACCATCCCGGGCAAGCCTCGCTGCTGCGCGCGATGGCGGACGATCTCGGCCTCGGGTTCGACCCGCTCGACTGCGCGATGGGGGAGCCGTGGATCGGCGCGAAACCCGCGGCGCTGGCGGCGGTCTCCGGCGATCCCTGGCGGAGCCATGGCGATACCGTCGAGCGGCTGGAGCTGCTGGCGGTCGCGCTGGTGGAAGGCGCTGCCGCACCGGGCGCTGCATCGGCGGCCGTGCTGCGGACCGTGCTCGACGATCTCGCCACACGCGTCGATGCCTGCGGCGCCGCCGAGCAGGCGGCGCTGCTGGCGGGCCTCGCTGCCCGCTTCGTCGCGCCGGGCCCGTCGGGCGCGCCGACGCGCGGCCGGCCGGACGTGCTGCCGACCGGGCGCAACTTCTACTCGATCGACCCGCGTTCGGTCCCCACCGCGACGGCCTGGGATCTCGGGCAACGCTCCGCGCAATTGCTGATCGACGACTATCTCCAGCGCGCGGGCGACTATCCCAAGGCGATGGCGCTCAGCGCCTGGGGCACCGCCAATATGCGCACCGGCGGCGACGACATCGCCCAGGCGCTCGCATTGATGGGGGTGCGCCCGCGCTGGGACTGGACCTCGGGCGGGTGATCGGGTTCGAGGTGATCAAGGTCGTCGAGCTCGGCCGGCCTCGGGTCGACGTCACCTTCCGCGTCTCGGGCTTCTTCCGCGACGCCTTCCCCGAGCAGATCGACCTGATCGATTCCGCCGCGCGCGCGGTCATGGCGCTCGACGAACCCGCATACGACAATCCCGCCGCCGCGCGCCACCGCGCCGAGACCGCCAGGCTGGTCGACCGGGGCAGCGATGCCGGGGCCGCCGCGCTGCGCGCGGGATTCCGGGTGTTCGGATCGAAGCCCGGGGCGTATGGCGCGGGCCTCCAGGCGATGATCGACGAGCGGCTGTGGCACAGCCGCGCCGATCTCGCCCATGTCTATCTCGACTGGGGAAGCTACGCCTATGGCGCCGGCGCCGAGGGCGACAGCGAGCGCGAGCTGTTCGCCGAGCGGCTGACCCAGGCGGACGCGGTGGTGCAGAACCAGGACAATCGCGAGCACGACTTGCTCGACAGCGATGATTATTATCAGTTCGAAGGCGGCATCGCCGCGGCGGTCGAGCATCTCAGGGGACACCAGCCGCTCAGCTATCACAACGACCACAGCCGCCCCGAGCGCCCGGTCGTCCGCACGCTCGAGGACGAGATCGGCCGCGTCGTCCGCGCGCGGGTGACCAACCCCAAATGGATCGCAGGCGCGATGCGCCACGGCTACAAGGGCGCGTTCGAGATCGCCGCGTCGGTCGACTATCTGTTCGCCTTCGCGGCGACGACGCATGCGGTGAAGGATCATCATTTCGACGCGGTGCATGCCGCCTTCATCGAGGACGAGAAGGTGCGCGCGTTCATGGCCGAGGCCAATCCCGCCGCGCTGCGCGAAACCGCGGCGCGGCTGGCCGAAGCGCTCGAGCGCGGCCTATGGAGACCCAGATCGAACAGCGCGGGCGTCATGCTCGCCGAGCTTGCGGGAGGATGACGATGGCGCAGCGCACCAAGGCCGAGCACGCCGCGAAGATGGCGAAGAAGAAAGCCGCGCACGACCGGATCGTCGAAGCCAGGACCATCGAGAAGGGCTTGCTGATCGTCCACACCGGCAAGGGCAAGGGCAAGACCACCGCCGCGCTCGGCATGGTCGTGCGCGCGATCGGCCACGGCAAGAAAGTAGGCGTGGTTCAGTTCGTCAAGGGCGCGATGGCGACCGGCGAGAAGACCGTGTTCGACGCCTTCCCGGACCAAATCGAGTTCAAGCCGATGGGCGAGGGCTTCACCTGGGATACCCAGGATCGCGACCGCGATATCGCCGTCGCGCGCGCGGCGTGGGAAGAGGTCAGGCGGATGATCGCCGACCCGAGCTACGCGCTGGTCCTGGCCGACGAGCTCAACATCGTGCTGCGTTACGACTATCTGCCGCTTGATGAAGTGCTCGAGGTCCTGAAGGCCAGGCCCGCGATGACGCATGTCGTCGTCACCGGCCGCAACGCGCCCGAGGCGCTGATCGAGATCGCCGATCTGGTGACCGAGATGACCCTCGTCAAACACCCCTTCCGCGAGCTGGGCGTCAAGGCGCAGGCGGGAATCGAGTTTTGAGCCCGGACGCCGGCCTCACGGCAGCGCCGCCGGGGCTCGACACCGATCTCGAGGCGCTGCTGGTCTGGCGCCGCGACGTCCGGCATTTCGAGCGGCGCCCGATCGCCGAACCCGAACTGGAGCGGCTGTTCGCGCTCGCCCAGCTCGCGCCGTCGGTGGGCAATGCCCAGCCCTGGCGCTTCGTGCGCATCCGCAGCCCGGAGCTGCGCACGGCGCTCGCCGAACATGTCGACGAGGCCGCGCGGCACGCGGGCGAGCCCTACGGCGACGAGGCGCGCGCCGCGCTCTACGTCTCGCTCAAGCTGCACGGGCTGCGCGAGGCGCCCGAGATCGTCGCGGTCTTCTCCGACGAAGCGCCGGCCGAGGGGCATGGCCTCGGCATCGCGACCATGCCCGAGGCGCTGCGCTATTCGACCGTGCTTGCGATCCACACGCTCTGGCTCGCGGCGCAGAGCCGGGGAATCGGCCTCGGCTGGGTGTCGATCCTCGATCCGGTCCGCGTGTCCGCGCTGCTCGGCGTGCCCGACCATTGGCATTTCATGGCGCTGCTGTGCCTGGGCTATCCGCAAGCGCGATCGGACACGCCCGAGCTCGAGCGGCGCGGCTGGCAGGCGCGGCAGGACTGGCGAGCCCATCTCAGCGAGCGCTGAGCCGATGCCGGCGCGGGATTGGTCGCCGACCGACGCTCCCGGATCCGCCCCGGAGGCGTCAGCGAAGCCGCGCCAATTGCGCGGCCAGGCTGCGCGCCGCCAGCACATAGGCGGGCCCGCCGCATACGGTCCAGGCCTGGGGCAGGTGCAGCCGGGGAATGTCGCGCAGCACCGGATGATGCAGCATCTCGGTTCCCTGGTCGACAATGCGTTCGTTGGCGGTCTCGATGACGATATAATCCGGCTGGGCCGCCACCAGATCCTCGAGCGAAAGCTGCGAAAGCGCCGGCCTGCCGAGCTTGCGCGCGAGATTGGTCAGCCCCACCCGCGTCATGAGGTCGTCGATCAGCGTGCCCGTTCCGGTCAGATATCCGCGCCGCTGGTAATAAGCGGCGACGCCGGCGCGGCGCGGACGCGGCAGCGCCGCCAACTCGGCGTTCATCCGGACAATCAGCGCCTCGCCGCGATCGGCATGGCCGACCGCGGCCGCGACGGTGCGGATCTGGGCGACGATCTGCGCATAGCTTTCGGCCGACGGCAGGCTGACGGCGCGATAATGCTGCCCGGCGAGCGCGGCCATCATGCCGCTTCGGCGCGCCGGCGCGCCGACGATGAGATCGGGATCGATCGCGAGCATTTCTTCCGCGGTCGCGCGGAAGATCGGCAGGCCCCTCGCCTTTTCGGCGCCCGCCGACATCTCCGGATCGCGCGCATAGCGCGTCAGCGCGGCGATCTGCCCTGGATCGGCGAGCGCGAGCAGATATTGGTCCGCGCACAGATTGAGTGAAACGATCCTTGCCGGAGGCCACGCCGCGCGCGTATCGCCGGTCGCGGGCGCGCCGGTCCCGACAATCAATGCGGCGAGGAGGAGCGCGAAGCGATGCATGGTCCTTGGCCCTCCGGCAGGCGACGAAGCTGATCCATGACCATGACGGCCCCGGGACACAAGCGTGACGGGGAAGGCCGATCCCGAGCGAGGTCCACCGTGCCACCGCCAACCAACCGCCTCCTCCTGCTCACCGGCCTCGCGGCGCTCGCGATTGCCGCGGGATTCGCGTCCTTGCTGGTCGGCTCGGTTTCGCTCGCGCCCGCCCGACTGATCGCCGCGCTGACCGGCCACGGCGACCGTATCGCCGATGCGATCCTGTTCGACCTGCGCCTGCCGCGGATGGTACTGGGGCTTGCGGTCGGCGCGATGCTCGGCGTCGCGGGAGCGGCGCTGCAGGGCTATCTCCGCAATCCGCTGGCGGAGCCTTCGGTGCTCGGCACGTCGAACGCGGCGGCACTGGGCGCGGTCGCCGCGCTCTATTTCGGGCTCGCCGAACTGAACCCGGTGATCCTGCCTCTGCTCGCTATCCTGTCGGGCCTCGGATCGCTCGCGCTGCTGTTCGTGCTGGCCGGCCGCGCCGAGAGCCCGCTGACGCTCATCCTGGCCGGTATCGCCGTGGCGACGCTCGCCGGCGCGGGCATCAGCCTCGCGCTCAACCTCTCGCCCAATCCGTTCGCGGCGATGGAGATCATGACCTGGTTGCTCGGCAGCCTCGAGAACCGCTCGTTCGCGCACGTCTGGCTGGCGCTGCCGTGCATCGCGGCCGGCCTCGCGCTGCTGCTGTGGGACGGCCGCGCGCTCGACGCGCTGACGCTTGGCGAGGAGGGCGCGCGTGCGCTGGGCACGGATCTCGAACGCACCCGGCTGCGGCTGCTGCTCGGCGTGGCGATCGGGGTCGGCGGCGCGGTCGCGGTCTCGGGGTCGATCGGTTTCGTCGGGCTGATCGTCCCGCATCTCGTTCGCCCGTTCACCGATCGCAGCCCGTCGGCGGTCCTGCTGCCCTCGGCGCTTGCCGGCGCCGCGCTGCTGACGCTCGCCGATCTCGGCGTGCGGCTCATCCCCTCCACCAACGAGCTCAAGCTCGGCGTCGTCACCGCGTTCCTCGGCGTGCCGGTGTTCCTCGTCCATCTGATGCGGGCGCGACGACTGTGGTGAGCATCCGGATCGAAGCGCTCGGCGTGACGCTCGGCCGGCGCCCGGTTCTGGAGGGGGTGCACGCCTCGCTCGAGCCCGGCCGCCTGATCGGGATCGTCGGCCCCAACGGCGCCGGAAAGTCCACGCTGGTGCGGGCGATGCTCGGGCTGGTGTCCCATGCGGGGCGGGTCTCGATCGACGGCGAAGACCGCGCGGCGATGCGGCGCGCGGATTTGGCGCGCACGCTTGCCTATCTGCCGCAAGGCCAGACCCTGCACTGGCCGCTCGACGTCGAACGCCTCGTCGGGCTCGGCCGGCTTCCGCACCTGGCGCCGATGTCGCGCATCTCGGCGACCGACCGCGAAGCGATCGAGCGGGCGATGCTCAAGACCGACGTCGTGGCGTTCCGCGGCCGTATCGCGACCGAATTGTCGGGCGGCGAGCGCGCCCGCGTGTTGATCGCCCGGGCTCTCGCCGTCGAGGCGCCCGCGCTCGTGGTCGACGAGCCCCTCGCCTCGCTCGACCCGCGCCATCAGATCGACGTGATGGCGTTGCTGCAGTCCGAGGCGCGCGCCGGCGGGTTGATCGTCGCGGTGCTGCACGACCTGACGATGGCGGCACGCTATTGCGACCGGCTGTTGCTGCTCGACCGGGGCCGCCTCGTCGCCGAAGGTCCGCCGCTCGACGTCCTGAGCGCCGATCGCCTGGCTTCGGTCTATGGGATCGAGGCGCGCATCGACACGACCGACCCCAGGCCGCTGATCGTTCCGCTGCGGCGCAGCGATTGACGCTCGGGGGGCGATGCGCGTATCCGAACGACGCGACAGGTTCCCCGGAGACGGGGATGAAAACGGGAACGGGGTTCGAAACCCCGGCTGCCCCTGCAACTGTGAGCGGCGAGCCGTCGGGCCATATGCCATTGGGACTTCGATCCCGAGAAGGCGATCCGAACCGGCATTGACCCGCGAGCCAGGAGACCTGCCCGTCGCGGTCGTCCTTCGTCCGGCCAGGGTGCGCCGAGCGGACGGGTTGAACCCGAGCGACGACAGGTCTGTACCGCGTTTCGCGGAGCGATGCCGCGTGCCCGCGTGGGGCTCGGTCCGTTCCGTAGGGAAGCGGTCGGTTGTCGTGGGGTGCCGTTCGATGTTGAAGTCCATCGCCATTCTTGCCGCCCTCGCGTTCAGCACCGCGGCCCGGGCGCAGGACGCCCCGCACGCAGCGCCGACGCCCGATGCCGCCGCCGATGCCGAAGCCGGCACGATCGTCGTCACCGCGACCCGCCTGCCGATGCGGGCCGACCAGGTTCCCGCCTCGGTCACCGTGCTCGACAAGGCGGCGATCGACCGGAGCCAGGATATCGGCGTCACCGAGCTCCTGCTGCGCACACCCGGCGTCACCGTCTCGCGCAACGGCGGCTATGGCACGGCGACCTCGCTCAGGATCCGCGGCGCCGAGACCGACCAGACCGTGGTCGTGATCGACGGGGTCAAACTCAACGATCCCTCGTCCACCGGCGGCGGCTATAATTTCGCGAACCTGCTGGTCGCCGACGCGTCGCAGATCGAGGTGCTGCGCGGCCCCCAGTCGATCCTGTGGGGAAGCCAGGCGATCGGCGGCGTCGTAAACATCGTCACCACGCTGCCGAGAAACCCGCTCGAAGCAAGCTTCGACATCGAGGCCGGCTCGCGCCGGACGGTGAGCGCGCGCGCCGCGATCGGCGGCAAGACCGGCCCGCTCAGCTGGCGGATAGGCGGGCAGAGCTTCACTACCCAGGGCATCTCGGCGATCGCGCCCGCGTTCGGCGGCATCGAGAAGGACGGCTACACCAACCGCAGCGTCACTGGGCGCGCCGAGCTGGCGGTCACCCGCAATGTATCGATCGACTTGCGCTCCTATTATTCGACCAGCCGGACCGACATCGACGCGACCACCGCCGATTCGCCCGAATACAGCTTCAACCGGGAGTTCGTCGGCTATGCCGGCGTGAACGTCGCGCTGCTGGGCGGCCGGTTCCGCAACCGCCTCGGCTACGGCTACACCGATACCGATCGCGACAATTTCAATCCGGCGCTGCCGCGCGCCGCCACCTTCGATTCATCCGGCAGGAACGAGCGTCTCGAATATCAGGGCAGCTTCGCGATCGCCCCGGGCTGGACCGCGCTGTTCGGCGCGGAGGACGAGCGATCGCGCTTCCGCAGCGTCTCGCCGCCCGCGTCGCTGGCGACGCCGGCCCCCGCGCCGGCCGTGGGATCGGCGGAGATCGCCAGCTTCTACGGCCAGCTCAGTGCGCAGCCGGTCGCCGGGCTGACGCTGACCGGCGGGGTGCGCAACGACGATCACAGCCGCTACGGCGGCAAGACGCTGTTCTCGGCCGGCGGCGTCTGGGTCCTCCCCACGCACACCGTGATCCGCGCGGGCTACGGCGAGGGGTTCAAGGCGCCGACGCTCTATCAACTCTATTCGCAATACGGCAATCTGACGCTCGATCCCGAACGGGCGCGCGGCTGGGAGGTCGGCGCCGAGCAACGGCTGTTCGGCGACCGGCTGAGCTTCGGCGCGACGTGGTTCGAGCGCAGGACGGCCGGCCAGATCATCTTCAACAGCTGCACCGCGACCGCGACGCTGCCGCTCTGCTTTCAGCCGGGCACGACGATCCGCCGCTCGGGCTATTACCAGAATGTCTCGCGGGCCGAGGCGCACGGCGTCGAAGTCCAGGCCGCGGCACAGCCGGTCGCGGGCCTGACGATCGACGGCAACTACGGCTGGACGCTCGCCGAGGATCGTTCGCCGGGCTCGGCCACGTTCGGCAAATGGCTGCCGCGCCGGCCGCGCGAGACCGCGAACGGCTCGATCGGCTATCGCTGGGGCTTCGGCCTGACGACCGGTGCCGCGATCCGCTGGGCCGGCCATAGCTTCGACAATGCGTCGAACGCGCAACGCCTCGCCGCCTACATGCTCGTCGATCTTCGCGCCGAATATGCGGTGTCGCCAGGCTTCGGCCTGTTCGCGCGGATCGAGAACCTGTTCGACGAGAACTACATGACCGCCTATCGCTACGGCACGCTCGGCCGCAGCATCTATGCCGGCTTCCGGGGCCGGTTCTGATGGACGCCAGCCCGACTGCGCGCGCCGTCGATGGACGCGACCGGCCCGGCAAGGACTATGCGAAGGCGCTCAAGTGAACCAGAAGGCAAGCACCATGACCGGATCCGTTTCCAGCACCCGCGCATCGACGCTGTGGATCGTGCTGCTGACCACAGCGAGTACCGCGACGACGCTCGCGCTGGCATGCGCGACGCCCTTTCCGTCGCTGGCGGCGCTCGCCGCGCTTCACCTGCGCCGGCGCGACGGGCTGCTCCTGATGCTGCTTGCCTGGCTCGCGAGCCAGGCGGTGGGGTTCGGGGTTCTCGGCTATCCGCACGACCTCAAGACGCTCACCTGGGGCCTGGGCCTGGCCACCGCAGCCATGGGCGCGGGGCATGGGGCCTATGCGACGCTTGCCGTGATGCGGGACGTGCCGTTCGCGGTCCGGCTGGTTGCCGGCTATATCGCGGCCTTTTCCGCCTTCAAGCTCGTCGTGCTGCTGTGGTCCTTCGTCCTCGGCGGCGTCGCGATCGCGCTCTCCCCCGTCGCTTCTGCTCGACCAGTTCGTTCGCAACGGCGCGATCCTGCTTGGCTTGCTCGCGCTCTATCATGTGCTGATTCGGATCGGGCTGCCCGCGGCGCCTGCGGCCCGGGCGCTGCCGGCATGAACGCCCGATCGGCTCCCGGCTGGCGGAAGGCTGCCCCGTGCTGACGCGCGTCGACGGCAGCCTCGCCGTGGTCGCCTGCAACACGTGCCGCCACGCGATCGATGCACGCGAGGATGCCAAGGGTCTGCGCGGCGGTCAGCGGCTGGCCGCTGCCTTGCGATCGGTCAAGGCGAGCGATGCGCGCTACGATGGCGTCGCGGTCGAGGAAATGGCTTGTCTGTTCGCGTGCACCGAGTTTTGCGCGGTCCATCTGCGCGCGCCCGACAAGGTTAGCTATGTGCTCGGCCGATTCACGCCCGACGAGGATGCCGCACGCGCGATCCTCGACTATGCGGTCGAATATGCCGCCAGCGAGCACGGCCGCGTGCCCCTCTCGAAATGGCCGCAGGGCGTGAAGGGACATTTCATCACCCGCTCGCCGCCGCCGGGATTTGTCGCCGAATGACCGATTTCGCTTCCGTCGCCGCCTTCGAGCGCGCGCTCGCCGAGCTGCCGGCCGCCGACGAGGATGCGATCGCCGCCGCCCGCGCGCGGCAGGCGGAGCTGACCAAGCCCGCCGGGTCGCTCGGCCGGCTTGAGGACGTTGCGGTCTTCATCGCCGGCTGGCAGCGCCGCGCGCGTCCCAGGATCGAGCGTGGCCGCGTGGCGATCTTCGCCGGAAACCATGGCGTCACGCGCCACGGGATCAGCGCCTTCCCGGCCGAGGTCACGGTCCAGATGGTCGCCAATTTCGAGGCGGGCGGCGCCGCGATCAACCAGCTTGCCCGCGCGGCGGGGCTGGAGCTGACCGTGATCGCGCTCGATCTCGACCGGCCGACCGAAGACTTCACGATCGGCCCGGCGCTGAGCGAAGCCGAGTGGCTTGCGGCGCTCTCGGCGGGCGCAGCGGCGGTCGAGCCCGGCCTGGACCTGCTGGTCGTCGGCGAAATGGGGATCGGCAACTCGACGGCAGCGGCGGCATTGTGCGCGCGCAGCTTCGGCGGCGCGGCGTCGGCCTGGGTCGGTCCCGGCACCGGGCTCGATGCGGCAGGGGTCGACCGCAAGGCCGAAGTGATCGAGCGCGCGCTGGCACGCCATGCGGACGCGCCGGCGGGGGCGTTCGAGACCCTGCGCCGGGTCGGCGGCCGCGAATTGGCGGCGATCGCCGGGGCGGTGCTGGCTGCGCGGCACGCGCGCGTGCCTGTGCTGCTCGACGGGTTCATCAGCGGCGCCTCGATCGCGCCCTTGGCGGCGCAGAATCCGGCGATCGTCGATCATTGCCTCGCCGGACATTGCTCGACCGAACCCGGCCATGCCCGCCTTCTCGCCCGGCTGGGGCTCGATCCGCTGCTGCGCCTCGGCATGCGGCTGGGCGAGGGCAGCGGCGCGGCGGTGGCGGCGTCGATCGTCCGCGCGGCGCTGGCCGCGCACGACGGCATGGCGACCTTCGCCGAGGCGGCGGTCTCGAACCGCGAATGAGCGGATATCCGCTTTATCTGCTTCGCCACGGCGAACCCGAGCTGAGCGGCCGGATGCTTGGCCGCACCGATTGCGACGCAACCCCGAACGGCGTCGCCGCCTGCCTCGGCCAGGTCGCGGCGATCGAAATCGATCGGGTGCTGTCCTCCGATCTGAAGCGCGCGCAAGCCTGCGCTGCGGCCATCGCGGAAACGCGGGGCCTCGGCGTCGCGCTCGATCCGCGCTGGCGCGAGATCGACTTCGGCGATTGGGACGGTCTCTCGAGCGCAACGATCGATCCGGCCGCGCTCGCGCGTTTCTGGAACGATCCCGACGGCGCTCCGCCCCCCGGCGGCGAGCGCTGGTCGGCGCTGACTGCGCGGATCTCCTCCGCCATCGAGGATCTGGGCGACCGGCCGGCGCTCATCGTCACCCATGGCGGCGCGATTCGTGCAGCATTGCATGTCCTGTGCGGCTTCGAGCAGCGCCGGCTCTGGGCGTTCGACCTGCCTTATGCCGCGCTGCTGGCGTTGCGCGTGTGGTCCGGCGAGCGGCGTTCGGCACAGGTCGTCGGGCTGTGGCCGTGAAGGGCCTTGTCCTCGCGCTCCAGTTCCTGACCCGCATTCCGATGCCGCGGATCGAGGCCAGCGCCGACGATTTCGCGAAGTCGATGCGCTGGTTCCCGGCCGCCGGAATTGGGGTCGGACTGGTGATTGCCGGGACCGGCTGGGCGGGCACGCGACTCGATTCCTGGACCGGCGCGCTCGCGGCGCTGGTGGCATGGGTTGCGATCACCGGCGCGCTGCATCTCGACGGGCTTTCGGACCTGGCCGATGCCAGCGGTGCCGTGCACAAGGATCGCGAGCGCTTCCTCGCGGTCATGGCCGATCCGCATGTCGGCAGCTTCGGCGCGGTCGCAATCGCGCTGCAGCTGATCGCCAAGCTGGTGCTCCTGCACGCGTTGCTCGACGCCGGGCTGTTCGTGCCGCTGATCCTCGTCCCTTTCGCTGCGCGGATTGGCCCGCTCGTCTGGACGCGCTGGCTGCCACCGCTGCACGCCGGCCTCGCGGCGCGCTTCGCGTCGGTCGTGCGGATCCGCGACGTCGCCGGATGGCTGGCGCTGCTGGCGGCAAGCGCGTTGCTCGCGCCCGCGATACTCGCCGCACCCGCGTTGATCGCCGGATGGTGGCTCTGGCTCCGCCGACGGCTGGGCGGCGTCTCGGGCGACTGCCACGGCGCCGGCATCGAGCTCGTCGAGACCGGATCGCTGGTCGCGCTACTCGTCGCGAGCCGCCTCTGACAAAGCGAGCAGCCCGTCGACATCGAGATGCTGCTCCAGCGCTGCGGCGATCTCGTCCAGCGCCGCGTCGACCGACGCTCGATAATCGCGCCCCGCTGCCTTCGATGCCGATGCGTGCCAGCAACGCGGACCGCTGGGCAGGATTGGCCAGGAGCCCGTGGACATAGCTGCCCATCACGCTCCCGTCGGCGCTGGTCGCGCCGTCCGCGCGCCCGTCGTCGAACGTCGCCATCGGGCCGTACGGTATCGGGACCGCGCGTCTCGCCCAGGTGCATCTCATAGCCTTCGAAGCGCGCGCCGAGCGCGGTTCCGGCGACCTGCCGCAGCACCTTCTCGGACGTCAGCACCGTCTCGACGTCGAGCAGGCCCAGCCCCTCGACGCGCCCTGCCGGCCCCTCGATTCCCTGCGGGTCGGACAGGCGCTTGCCCAGCATCTGATAGCCGCCGCACAGGCCCAGCACCGCGCCGCCGCGCCGGTGATGCGCGAGAATGTCGATGTCCCAGCCCTCGGCCCGGAGCGCGGCCAGATCGGCGATCGTCGCCTTGGAACCCGCAAGCACGACCAGCGCCGCTTCCGCCGGAATCGGCTGACCTGGCGAAATCATCCGCAACTCGACACCGGGCTCGAGCTTCAATGGGTCGAGGTCGTCGAAATTGGCAATGCGCGGCAGGATCGGACAGGCGATCAACCGCGCCCCGCGCCCCGTCCTCCCGCCTGCGCTCGAGGATCACCGCGTCCTCGCTCGGCAGCCGCGCGGCCGCTGCCAGCCACGGCACCACGCCGAAGCCCCGCCAGCTCGAAAGCTCCTCGATCCGGGCATAGCCATCGGCGAACAGCTCCGGGTCGCCGCGGAACTTGTTGATGATGAAACCGCGGATCATCGCGGCATCCTCGCGGTCGATCACCGCGCGTGTCCCGACGATCGCCGCGATTACCCCGCCGCGGTCGATGTCGCCGATCAGGACGACGGGCACGTTCGCCGCGCGCGCGAACCCCATATTGGCGATGTCGCCGATGCGTAAATTGATCTCCGCGGGCGAGCCTGCCCCTTCGACCACCACCACGTCGCACGCTGCGCGGAGCCGGGCGTAGCTCTCGAGCACTTCGCCGAGCAGCGCGCCGCGCGCTTCGCGGAAATTTCCGGCGCCCAGCGATCCGCGAATCTTGCCGCGGACGATCAATTGCGACGTCCGGTCGGCCTGGGGCTTGAGAAGCACCGGGTTCATGTCGGTGTGCGGCTCCACCCGGCACGCGATCGCCTGCAGCGCCTGCGCGCGTCCGATCTCGCCGCCGTCCGAAGTTACCGCGGCGTTGTTCGACATGTTCTGCGGCTTGAAGGGCCGCACCCTGAGCCCGCGGTTGGCGAACGCCCGGCAGATCCCCGCGACCACTACCGACTTGCCGACGTCCGATCCGGTCCCCTGAAGCATCAGAGCGCCCATGCCACACCCCCGGCGATCAGCCACAGCAGCAGGCAGGCGCGGACATAGACGCCGAGCGCGCGGCGGATATCGGCGGCGCCCGCATCCAGCCGGCCCTCGCCGATCCAGGGTTTGTCGTGCATCGCGCCGTCATAGGCGACCGGCCCCGCGAGCCGAAGCCCCAACACGCCCGCCATCGCCGCCTCGGGCCATCCCGCGTTGGGCGAAGCATGCTTGCCGGCGTCGCGCCACATGGTGGCGAACCCGCCCGGCCCGGCGACACAGACGAGCAGGCCCGCAATCCGCGCCGGCACGAGATTGGCGATGTCGTCGGTCCGCGCCGCCGCCCAGCCGAACGCGCGCCAGCGCTCCTCGCGGTGGCCGATCAGGCTGTCGGCCGTGTTGATCGCCTTATACGCCCATATGCCCGGCAGCCCGAGCAGCAGCAGCCAGAACAACGGCGCCGAAACCCCGTCGCAGAAGCTCTCGGCAAGGCTCTCGATCGCTGCGCGGCCGACCCCGGCTTCGCCGAGCGCGGCCGTATCGCGACCGACGATCTGTCCAACCGCCGTGCGCGCAGCCGCCAGGTCGCCAGCCTCGAGCGCGCGCGCCACCGGCACGACATGATCGTAAAGGCTGCGCTGCGCAAGGCCGGGCGCCGCCAGCACCGCAACCACAGGCCATGCCCAGGACCCGAAAGCCGCAAACAGCGCATGTTGGATCGCGAACCCGCCCCCGCCCGCGACCAACAGCAGGATCAGCACCGTCCCCATGCCCAGAACGCGGCGCGACGCTTCCTCGAACAAGGCGCGATTCCACCGCCGCTCGCACGCCCGGATCAGCCGCGCGAACGCGCCGACCGGATGCCCGACGCGCGCAGAGAGCCAGCTTGGCCAGCCGACCGCCGCATCGATCGCCAGCGCCAACAACGCCACGGGCTCAGCCATCGGTCAGGGCCCGATCCAGGCGGGCCAGCGCTTCCTCGCTTCCGGGTAGGCCGAACCGCAACCAGGACCGCGCATCGTCGAACGGCCGCGTCAGGATGCCCTGCCGCGCCAGCCGGTCGAACAGCGCCGCACCGTCGCCCGCATCGGCTAGCCGGAACAATGGGCAATCGCCGAGGGAGGCGATCCCGTGCCGGGCGAGCACGGCGTCCAGCGCCGATGCATCGGCCGCCAGCCGTTCGCGCATCGCTTCGATCCACACCGCGTCGCGATAGGCGCCGATCCCGATCCGCAGCGCCGCAGCCGAAACCGGCCAGCTTCCGAGCTTGCGGCGAAGCGCGCCGATCGGCGCTTGCGGCCCGACCGCGAACCCAAGCCGCACACCGGCCAGCCCGAAGAATTTCCCGAACGAGCGCAGGAGCAGCACGGGCATGGTTTCGTCGAGGCGCGGCGCCAGGCTCGCCTCCGGGCAGGCATCGGCGAAAGATTCGTCGATCACCAGCCATCCGCCCGAACTGCTCGAGCGGCTCGCCAGCCGCAACAACTCCTCCGCCGCGAATATGTGCCCGTCGGGATTGTTCGGGTTGGCGAGGAGGATCGTGCCGGCCTCTTCGGCGGCGGCAGCCAGCACCGCCCGGTCGATCGCCCTGCCCTCCGCAAACGCTTCGCCATGCGTGCGATAGCCGGGGCTCACATAGTGCGCCGGAACGGGCAGCCCGAGCCCGCCCAACAGCCGCAGCCCGATCTCGGTCCCCGGCAAGGCGCATACCGATGCGGGCGACGCGCCGAAGTGCGCGGCCGCCGCCGCTTCGAGCGCCGCCAGCTCCTTCTCGTCGGGCAGCGGCTGCCAGTCGATCTCGACGCCGGCGGCGCCCGGCCAGGCGTGCGGATTGATCCCGGTGGACAGGTCGAGCCAGGGCAGCGGCGCCTGCGGGTACGTCCGGCGCGCTTCGCTCAGTCTTCCACCATGGAACGTCCAGCCGGCCAAGTCTCGTCCTTCCACTCGCGTGCGAGCCCGTCCTTCTGATAGGGCGGCACGATGCAATCCCCGCCGCACTCCAGTCTGTTGGTCCTCGGCGGCGCACGATCGGGCAAAAGCCGCTATGCGCAGCAACGTGCCGAGGCGCTACCCGGAGAGCTGATTTTCGTCGCCACCGCGCAGGCTCTGGACGAGGAAATGGCCGTCCGAATCGCCCGCCACCAGACCGACAGGAGCAGCCGCTGGCGGACGATCGAGGAACCGCTCGACATCGCCGCGGTGATCGAGACCGAGGCGAGCGCCGGCCGGGTATTGCTGGTCGACTGCCTGACGCTCTGGGGATCCAACCTGATGTTCGCCGAGCGCGACCACCGCGCCGCCGCGGCCGAGCTCGCGGGCGCGCTCGGGCGCGCCGGGGGTCCCGTCATCCTCGTCGCCAACGAAGTCGGCCTGGGCATCGTCCCCGACAATCCCCTCGCCCGCCGGTTCCGCGATGTCGCCGGCGAGATCAATCAGGTTGTGGCGGCGGCGGCGGGCGAGGTCGCGTTTCTTGCCGCAGGCCTGCCCATCAGGCTCAAATAGGCGTCAGCCTTCGTAGGCGTCGCGCGACCGCTTTCTCGACGAATCGAGATCGGCGTCGGCCCTCCCGGCCACCGGGACGACATAGACCGAAATGTTCCATTCGCCGTTATATGCCAGGACGTCATCATGCTCGAAGTTGAGCGCGTTGCCGCGCAGCCACGCCGCCATCGCCTTCTTCGCCTCGTCCGAGAAGGCGATGGCCACGACATATGCGTCGAGATCCGCGAAATAGGCGATGCGTTCGTTCTGCAGCTTGAAGAAGTCCTCACGGACGGTCTGCGCATAGCGATGGTCCATCGTGATCCGGCCTTGTCCGGCCGAGGCGAACAGCGACTCCACCTTCAGCTCGATGCACGCTTGCCGCCCGTCGCTGCACATCATCAGGAAGTCGACCGCCTGTTTGCGATTGCGATAGATCGACTGCTCGCGCTGCACCCAGCTGATGATCGGCAGCGCGCTATAGACTTCGTCGAGCTCGACCTGCGCCCATCCCTCCGCGCCGCCCTTCTTGAGCATCGCGGCGATCATGCGATTCCCGGCGTTGGTGCCAAGCCAAGTGATTACCGCATCAAGTATGTTTCTGGCAGTTATGCCCATTGTTTTCGTCCTGCTATTTCGGATCGCGCTCGGCACGATTACGATGTGTCTACGGATGATTATTACCTAACAAATTACCTTGGCCTAAAATTTAGATTTCAGCCCTATTATTTCCTAACGTTGCTTATTATAGTCAGGAGTTTTACTCTTTTAATATTGTGATATTTTTGATTTTTATTATAGAACACTACCGCCGACTGATTCCCACGATTGGTCGGCGGGCGATTTCTCATCTGCCCGGGGGCGTGGTTCGAGCCTGGCAGGGCGGTCGCCCCGCGCACCGCGGGAGCCTCGAGGACCTTGGCGGTCGACCGGTCGGAAGCCCCCTCGTCCCCGGCTCCCAGACGATTGTTTCGCAGGGCATGGATGAAAGGCATTGCTGTTCCCCCGCGAGGCGCCACGGGGAAAATCTACCCCGCTCGGACCGACGAAGATCGGGCGATCGGACGAAATATGCGGCATCGATGCGGAAGCCGCCGACGGCGGATCGGGCTGCGAGACGATCGTGCCGCAGGATCCGGTCTTCGCGCTCGGCGGCGCGCCGGCCGCCCTCAGCCCAGCGCCGTTCGCCGGGGCCGCGGATCGCGATGGGGAGCCTCCGCGGCGATCTGCCATTCGCGGTGGCGCTCCGAGGCGACGCTGCGCCGGAAATCGCGCGGCGACTTGCCGACGATCCGGCGAAAGCTCTTCTCGAAATGGCTGAGGTCGGCGAACCCGACCATCAGCGCGATCTCGGTGATGTTGGACCGGGCGTCGGTCGTGAGGATCTCCTGCGCCTTGTGGATGCGGATGTGGCCGAGAAGCGTCTTGAACGGCATGCCGATCGCGCTTCGGAACAGAAAGCCGAGATGCGACGGGCTGACGTTGGCGTGGCGCGCGAGCTGGTCGAGCGCGATGGGTTCGTCGTAATGCGCGCCGAGATGCGCGAGCGCGCGGCCAAGTCCCGGATGAAGATCGCGCAGCATCGGCCCCTTGCCGGCGATCGCGCACCGCACCCAATGATCGGCGGAGCCGCTTCCGTCACCGGCTTCGTTGGCGGCCGGAAAGAGCAGCGCGGAAGCGTCGGCATTGGCGAACAGCACCGGCGCGTGGCGGCGGATGCCCTGGCGGTCGATCGGACGATCCTCGGTCATCACCGCGAGCCGAGCGATGACGCGTTGCAGCTCGAACAGATTCTCCGGCCAGCTGTGCACCCGGCAGAATGCCACCAGCGTGTCGGTGCGCTTGTCGTCGGAACGAAAGCCGTTGCGCTCGAGCGCATGAGTGACGAGCGCCTCGATGTCGTCGAGCCGCTCGCGCAGCGGCGGCACGGTCGCGCTCAGAAAGTCCAGCTCGGCGAGCAGCGACCGCGAGAACAGCCCCTCTCGCGCGCGCTGGTGCAGATCCGCGGTCGTCGAGGCGATGACCCGCACCTGGCGCGCGCCCGAAGTGGGAAGCCATCGGTCGAGCCGCGAGGGAAGATGCTGCGGCAGTTGTTTCTGCAGCCGGGGATCGAGCTCGTCGATGTCGCCGAGAAACAGCGATCCGCCCTGCGCCTGCTCGATCCAGCTGGCGGGCGTGCCGCTGGGCTCGGCGCAATCGACCTGGATGAACGGGCCCTCCGGGTTGGCGCCGCAGCAATGGAGCGTCGCGGCGGACTGCGCCATTTCGGTGCCGAACTCGCCCCGGAGCAGCACGGGCAGCGTCGCGCGCGCCGAAATCTCGAGGAACTGCTCGAATTCGCGCAGCGGCCGGCTCATGCCGACCAGCATCAGCGGCCGCCCCAGCCGCCGCTCCGACCAATCGCGCACATCGTAACGCCTGACCAGCAGCCCGCAGTTTCGGGCAAAATGCCGCAGCAGCTCGCGGACCGGATCGGCGGGCGCAAGCGGCGCGCGCATCTCTAGCCGAAGTTCGCCCAGCTGCGAATCGGCATAGACGATCGGATGGACGAGACTGGCCGACGCATCGCCGGGGAGTGCCGCCCCGCCGGCGCGCGGCGGCCACAATGTCGCGCTGACGGCCCGATCGACCGCGCCGACGGCCTCCGGCGGAGAACCGCTCGACCAGCTCGACACCGGCCTTCCGTTCACCTCGCGAACGACGACCGTCCCGTGCCCCCGCAACCACAGCGACCCGCCGACCGGGTGGATGCGCTCGGCTAGCGCCAGCATCAGCGCATCCAGCAGTTCCGGCACGGTGCGGAACGCGCGGTTGACACCGTCTAGCAAGTCATCGCCGACATGCTTGGTCGAGAAAGCCATCCTTTTCCCATCAGGCCATGGTCGATGAACGGGCGCGATGCGCGCGTACGTTCGGTGACCGGACTACATGCTTAAAATGACTAAACCCTATGAGGTTAGCCCGTAGCAGCGGCGCGGACTCGTTTTGGGACGCATCGCGCCGCGACCGCTTCGCCGGATCGCATTCGGCCGCGCTACCCGCCATCGCTCGATCCGGCGGCGGTCATGGCGGCATCGGCCGCCGCCTGCGCCGCCGACACCGCGTTTCGCATGCTGGCCTGGGCCGCCTCGAGCGCCTGGGCCTGCGCGGCGTCGGCCTGCGCCATCGCGTCATGGATCGTTTGCTGGGTAGCGGCGAAGCCGGCATCGATCGACGCCTGCACGGCGTCGATCGACGCCGTTGCCGTCTGGGCGAGCATCACGGCGGACGCGGCCGCATCGGCCTCGGCGCCCGCGGGTGGGGACGCGGCGCCCGAGGGAGGGTCGGCGCCCAGGGGCGTCTGCGCATCGGGATCGGTCGCGGTCATGAGACGGTCTCCACGGGATTCGTAGGGGGCAATGCGATGGACTGCGGGGGCTGCGGCACCGCACCGGTCGCGGCGACGCGCGCGAAGCTGCGGAGGGTGATGGTGCCGGTGGAGCCGAGCTCGATCTCCGCGGCATCGGTGTCCGACGCCGCGGTGAAGGTGCAGGTCACGCCGTCCTGGCCGAGCTGGCCGCGTCCGATCTCGGCGGCCTTCAGCAGCCGCTGGGCCCCGCGCGAGATAGTCGCGGACCAGCGCGGCCGCGTCGTCGCCGGCCTGGTCGGCATAGCCGGCATTGGCGACCACCTGCTGGACCACCAGCGACGCGCGCGAGAAGCCGATCTGCCGGCCCGTCAGCAGCCATTCGCGGATCGCCGCGACGACTTCCCAGGGCGGCACCAGCCCGTCGACGCCGGGCGCGTCGAGGGCGCCGAACGACAGCGGCAGCAACGTGTCGAGCGCTTGCTGCGCGCGCGCGGCGCGCTGCTCGGGCGTATCGGCGGGCGTCCCCAACGCCGCCCGGCGCAGGTAAACGCGATAATAATCGACGAATTCCTGCGGCGTGCGGGCCTGCGCGACGGCGAACGCCGCGGCCTCGCGCGGCAGCGGGCTTCCGATCGGCGCGGTATAATCGGGGTCGTTGCGCAGCGCGAGGACGGGAAACCGGTCGTCGAGCCCCATCGCCTGGAACAGCGGCGCGTCCGCCACCTGCAGGTTCTGGAGGAAGACCGGCACGGCCGCTAGATTGTCATGGGTCACCAGCCCCTGCGCCGCGAGCACCGGGGCCGCGTCGGCGGCGCGGGCGGGGTCGCCCGTCTCGGCCTGGGCCAGCGTGCGCAGATCGGCGGTGCTCAGCGTCATCAGCTTCACCGGGCTGACCGCCAGACCGGTTCGCGGCAGCAGCAGCAGGCGCGATGCGTGGAGCCCGGCCTGGACACCCGCCACCAGCGCGCCCTCGTCGCTGAACTGGTAGCGCGCCTGCTGGTCCTGCATCGCCCAGTCGAGCCACTGGATTCCGCCGTCGATCAGCGAGAGCACGAGGCGGCCCTGCTCCGATAGGCCGGAAGGACGGTAGAGCTGGTTCGCAACGGAAACGGTCATGGCGCGGTCCCTCGTCAGCCGGATGGGAAATCACTGAGGATCTTGGCCGCCGCCGCGCCGATATTGGCGTAATCGGTGGTGGCGCTGGTGACGAGGTCCTGCGCATGGGTGAGCGCCGTCGCATATTTCGCGTCGCCGGTGGCAAGCAGCTGCGCCATCGCGACGCCGGCGGCGGTGGTTGCGATCGTCGAGATGTTGCGCAACGCGTCGGTCGCATCCTGCACCGCGATCGCGGAGGATTGCGCCACCGATTGATACGCCTTGCCGGCGCCGCTGGTCAGCACGACCTGGGGCGCCATCGTCGCGCTCTGCGACTGGTTGATGATGTCGATCACCGTGGGATCGACGGAACTGCCAGGCATGGGACCTCCTTGGTGGTGGCGCGCCGCGCGCCGGGGTTGATGGCCACGGTCACGGCTGCGCGGCGGGCGCCGGATCCGAGCTTGCGATCGCGACCGCGACGGTCGCCTGGCCGGACTGGCCCGAGGGATCGGCGGCAGGCGCCGCGGCGGTCGGCGAAGCCGCGTCCGATCCGGCAACCGTGGACGGAGTCGCGGGATCCGCCGGCGGGGCGGCCGCGCTGGCGGCGATCGCCGCTAGCTTGGCGCTCGCCACCCCGGCGTCGGCGCTGCCGGTCAGAACTTCCGCCTGCAGCACGGCGATCGCGGTTTCGGCCTCGGTGGTCGCGGCCGCGATCAGGTCGGCGGGCGGCAACGGCTTGGGTGGCGGCCCGGCCAGCGTCTCGACCGCCGGCGGCGGGTCCGGCGGCGCGGGCGCCGGCAGGATCGGGAACGGCACGGTCAGCATCTTGGCGCAGGTGGCCGTGACCGCCGCCGCGCCGATCATGCTCGAACCCTGCTGGCGGTTGACGGCGTTGTACATCGCCATCCCCAGCGTCTCGGCCATCACCGCGTCGAGCATCGCGAACGCGTGCGAGGGGGAACCGCCGCCGGTCAGCGTCACGACATCGGCGACACCGTCGACGATCTGGCTGTTTACGGTACCTGGCTGATCCATCAGCTTCCTCCTTTGGCGATGATCAGGGTCAGCACCGAAGCGAGCGCCGCTTCGCCCACGAGCTGACCGCGCTGCTGCGCCGCGACCGCATTTCCCATCGCCAGCGCGATGCTGCCGGCCATGGCGACATAGGTCGTCCCCATCGCCATCGACGGCGCCTGCCCCACGGGCAGGACGAGCACGGGCGACGGCGTGCCGGACACGAACCCCCCTCCATCTTCACGGCATCGCGGCGCGCGCCGCCCGCCGCGCCCCGCGAAAGCTCAGCTCACGTCGTCTTCAGCGTGCCGTAGATATCGGTGGTCACGGCCCCGGTGCTCGCGACATCCATCGACAGCAGCGTCGCCACGGCCTGCGTCGTCGACGCCTGCATCGTGACATAGGATTGCTGCTGGTTGTTGGTGGCGTTGTGCGCGGCGTTCGAGAGCGCCTGCGCGGCCGCCTGGTAGAGATTGCCCATCGCCATCGCCGGCGCGTCGCCCAGGACCTTGGCGTTCACCTGGGAAATGGAATCGGTGATCTGGCTGTTGAGCTGGGTAGGGAAAGCCATGATCGTAGCTCCTCATCGGGTCCGGGGTTGTCAGGTCAAGATCTTCGTGGTCGCGATGCCGGCGGCGGCAGTGTCGAGCGAGTAGAGCATCGCGACGCCGGTCGTGGTGGCGGCCTGCGCGGTCATGTACATCTGCTGCTGTGCGTTCGTCGCATTGTGCGCGGCGTTGGCGAGCGCCTGCGCGGTGGCCTGGTACAGGTTGCCCATCGCGATGGCGGGCGATATCGCGAGCACCTGGACGTTGCCCTGGGTCACGGAATCGGTGATCTGATTGTTGACGGCGGTCGGAAAGGCCATGTCTCGGCATCCTTTGACGCGGGGTTATCGGGCGGGTCGCGCGCTCAGCTCGACAGGACGTCCTTGGTGGCGATGCCGGTCGTCGCCGTGTCGAGCGAATACATCGTCGCGACGCCCATCGTCGTCGCCGCCTGCATCGTGACATAGGATTGCTGCTGGTTGTTGGTGGCGTTGTGCGCGGCGTTCGAGAGCGCCTGCGCGGTCGCCTGGTAGAGATTGCCCATCGCGATCGCCGGCGCGTCGCCCAGGACCTTGGTGTTGGCCTGGGTGACGGAATCGGTGATCTGGCTGTTCACTGCGGTCGGGAAGGCCATGATGCTATCCTTGTGTGGAGGTTATCGGCGGGCTCGCGATCGCGGCCGCCCGGGCTGGCGTCAGGCGAGGCCCTTGCTCAGGATGTCGGTCGTCGCGACGCCGGACGAGGCGGTGTCGAGCGAATAGAGCGTCGCGACGCCCATCGTCGTCGCCGACTGCGCGGTGACATAGCTCTGCTGCTGCGCGTTCGTGGCGTTGTGCGCGGCATTGGCCAGCGCCTGCGCGGTTGCCTGGTACAGATTGCCCATCGCAACCGCCGGCGCGTCGCCCAGGACCTTGGTGTTGGCCTGGGTGACCGAGTCGGTGATCTGGTCGTTTACGGACGTGGGGAATGCCATGGGTCGCCTCCTGCAATTGCCTGGGTCGATCGGAATTAATCGTTCGTACCTCGAAAAGAATAGGACCGTCCGGGCTCGTAAGATTGGGCTGGCTGACGCAATATACCGAGCAGATGCGTGGTTCTTTTCTCGTTTGCCGGTGTAATTAACGAAATATCAGTCATTCCGATGATGCATCGAGATTCGGCAGACATGATAACCTGGAAAAGATGATCGCGCTTGCGGAGATCAGATGGGTATGCCGAAATTGAGGCTACGGCATATCTCGCCCGGAGCATCGCCATAAATCCCTTTAGTGGTGAAACGCCTTTCCTCATATCACGTGAAATTCACGCGATATCGCCGAATACACCACATCATCCGACTTCTTAGAGTTTATCGGCCGCAGTGGATGCTTGGCGTGATTTCAGGAGCGCGAAGCGGGGACCGGCGAGTAGCGGGCGACACGCGGAAACAGGATTCAACGCTTGCAGCCACAGGCGTCCGCCCGTGCGAGGAGAAAGGCCCTTTCCGCCAAGTTGCGGGTAAGCGTGGCCGCAGCCTTGAATTCCGAACGCGCTTCGGCCAGCCGGCCGACCCGGAACAGAAAGTCGCCCCGCGCCGCCGGCAGGGGCGCATAGTGGCGGAGGGCGGCGGCGTCGGCGATCTCGTCCAACAGTCTGAGGCCCGCTTCGGGCCCGAAGGCCATGCTATGGGCGATCGCGCGATTGAGATCGACCACGGGCGAGAGCGTCACGACGCGCAGCCGGTCATAGAGCGCGGCGATGCGCGGCCAGTCGGTATCGGCAGCTCGCCGCGCGCGGGCGTGGCAGGCGGCGAGCGCGGCTTGCAGCACGTAGGGGCCGCCCCTTCCCAACGCCTCGGCGCGGGCGAGCGCATCGAGGCCCCGGCGGATGAGCAAATGGTCCCAGCGCGCGCGATCCTGCTCGGTGAGCGGGATGTAGGCGCCGTCCGGGCCGGTGCGCGCCCCGAGGCGCGATGCCTGGATCTCCATCAGCGCCAGGAGGCCGAGCACTTCGGCATCCTCGGGCATCAGCCCTGCGAGCATGCGGCCGAGCCGCCCGGCCTCCAGGCACAGGCCCGGCCGGACAAGGTCGTCGCCTGCCGTGGCCGCATAGCCTTCGTTGAAAATGAGGTAGACGACCTCGAGCACCGAGGGCAGCCGCGCCGCCCGTTCGGCGCCCCGCGGCGCCTCGAAGGTCAATCCGGCCCTTGCGATCGCCTTCTTCGCGCGGACGATACGCTGCGCGATCGCGGCCTCGCTCGACAGGAAGGCGCGGGCGATTTCGTCGGTCGTCAGGCCGCCGACCACCCGCAGGGTGAGCGCCGCGCGGGCCTCGCGCGACAGCATGGGGTGGCAGGCCGTGAAGATGAGGCCCAGCAGATCGTCGCCGAGATCGTCGTCCATGGCCGCGATCGCGTCCGCTCCGTCGCCAAAATTCTGGTCAAACGTCTCGTCCAGCGTCCGCGCGATCTCCTCGTGCTTGCGCGCGCGCATCTTGTCGCGCCGGAAGGCGTCGATGGCGCGCCGTTTGGCGGCGGCCATCAACCAGGCGCCCGGATTGGCCGGAACGCCGGTCCTCGGCCATTCGGACAAAGCGACGACTAGCGCGTCCTGCGCCAGCTCCTCGGCAAGGTCGACATTGCGCACCATGCGGGCCAGGCCCGCGATGAGCCTGGCCCGTTCAATGCGAAAGGTCGCTTCGATCGTCTGGTGGGTCTCGCCTGCGGTCACGCCGCCTTTTCAGTCAGGGCCGCGGGGGAGGCAAGCCGTCAGTCAGGTCCGCAGTTCAGGGAAGCGAGTAGCGAAACGTGTAGAAATGCCTTCCGCCTTCAATCTTGATATCCATCGAGCCTGCCAGGCCGGCGAATCCTCCGGTCCCAGAATCTGGCACCACGGTGACCAACAGCGATTGAGCACCTTTGTCCATCGAGCCGCTATGTTGGAGCGCGAAACTTCCCTCGTGGCCGGCAAGGGCAGCGGTGACGCGCTCCATCGCGACATAGCCGGCCGATCCCTCCACCGGCGTTCTGATCGCGAGCATCTGGCCCATGCTGGTGCCATCAAGATCGCCGTGAAAAGTCTTGGAAATCGCCATTGCCCCAACCGGCGCGTCAGGCGCGCTCACCGGCGTCAGCTTCACGTCGAACGATCCAGTCGCAACGACTCTTTCATGGGCGCGATCCTCGCGAATAACGGGGCAGCTTCGGTTCTGTGGCCGATCATGGCGTTGCCGGCCAAATACAGAAGGAAGCCGGCTAAGCACGAAAGGAAAAGGGGCCCGAATCGGAAACGCATCGCGGTAATCTGCCCCAGCTCAAACGCATCTGCTACGGCCGATGCGCGCCGCGAGTTATAAGCCATAGCCGATCCGGACCACCGAATTTATCGACGAACCTACGCCACCCCAAGCTTCCCGCGCTCTCCGTCACGCGGTGTCGCGAGCTCTTCGGGCGTCACGAAATCGGCCAGGTCCGCCGCCTCGTAGAACGGCCGGATCTCCATCACGCTCCGGCCCGGCATGGCATTGGGCGCGCGCTTCGCCCAGGCCACGGCCTCGTCCATGTCCTTGACCTCCCAGATCGAAAAGCCGGCGACCAGCTCGCGGCTCTCGGCGAACGGCCCGTCGATGACGGTGCGGCCGGGACCCTCGCAGACGATGCGCTTGCCCTCGACGCTGGGCTTGAGACCGGCGCCGGCCACCATGACCCCGGCATTGACCAACTCTTCGGTGAACTTGTCCATCGCTTCCCACGCTTCGAGCGCCTCGGGCGTAGGGGCCAGGCCCTCGCTGTCCTCGGTGGCGATCGCGAACACCATAACCCGCATCGTCTGTCTCCTTGTTCGAGCCGGCCCCTTTGGCCTCTCATCGGGCATGACGAACGAGCTTGTCGGAAATCGACATGGTTCCGCAAATTTTTTTCGACATTCGAAGCACGCGGGTGGAACGGCCGCTTTTCGGGTCACTGCCGCGGGCGCCTGATGCCGAAATGTCGCACCGCCGCGAGAGTCATGAAAACGTCGCTGTATCGTAACGAACCTGACCCGAACCGCCCCTAGCCGCCGCGACGGGGGTGGCCGTCCGGCCGCCGGGACAGGGGACGCACATGACGAACTTCTTGCGCCGCGGCCGCGCCTACGCCTTTCTGATGGCTTCGGTTGCGCTGGTCGGCCTCTCGCCTTCCGCGCACGCCCAGGCGGTCGACACCACCACCCCGGCCGCTGACGCGACCGCGGACACCAACACCGCCGACCAAGCCGGCGATATCGTCGTCATCGGCAGCGGCGAGACCCGCTCGGTCTCGACCCTGCTGCCGTCGAATCTCGGCGTGCTGCCGCCCGGCACCAGCGTGCAGAAGGCGCTGAACTTCCTGCCCGGCGTGATGGCGCAGTCGATCGACGCGCTGGGCGTCAACGAGCAGTCGCTGTCGCTCCAGGTGCGCGGCTTCAGCACCACCCACCTCGGCTACACGCTCGACGGCATGCCGCTCGGCGACGGCGCCTACAACAATTACAACGGCCTCACGATCAGCCGCGCGCTGATCTCCGACAACCTCGGCCACGCGGATCTCGCGACCGGCATCGCCGGCCTCGGCATCCCCTCGACCAGCAACCTCGGCGGCGCGGTGACCTATGTGTCCAGCGATCCGCACCGGGACCTGGGGCTCGCGGTCAGCCAGACCGTCGGCAGCGACGACGGTCTGCGCACCTTCGTGCGCTTCGATACCGGCGAGCACGGCGGTTTTTCGGCCTATTTCTCCGGGCAGTACAGCCAGCAGGACCTGTTCGTGAACCAGGGTGCCTGGAACAAGTCCACCGGCAAGCAATTCAACGGCAAGGTGCAGTACAGGTTCGACGGCGGCAAGATCACGGCCTTCGCGGATCTTTCGCGCACCAACCAGGCCGACGATCCCTATCTGTCGAAGGACATGCTCGCGCGCCTCGGCTATGATTGGGGCGGCTATGCGCCGGACTGGCAGACCTATCTCAGCCGCGCCTATTTGCTCGGTGACCGCGCCGACGGCGCCGACCAAGTGCGTCGCCGCGCCGGCGCCGCAAAAGAATGCCGACGTCACCTTCACCAACGGCCAGATCCTGCGCAACGACGACCTCTACTATCTCGCCGGGGATTTCGACCTCACCAAGAACCTCAGCGTCCACACGCAGGTCTACCACCACACCGACAAGGGGCGCCGGCAACAACTGGATCGCCGGCTGGTCCACGCAGGGCACCGCATCCACCGCCGACGACCTGCCGGTCCAGATCCGCGACACGCGCTACACCATCGATCGCACCGGCGTGGTCGGAAGCCTGAGCTGGAACATCGGCTTCAATCGGCTCGAGGCGGGCCTGTGGGTGGAGGACAACACCAGCAGCGCCGCGCGCTACATCTGGACCAATGTCACGGGCCCGTTCAGCCTGGCGCAGTTCCTGAAAGGCCAGCCGGATACCGCCAGTGGGTTCAGGAGACCAAGTGGAAGACGCAGCAGTTCTACGTCCAGGATACGGTGACGCTGTTCGACGACGCGCTGAGCTTCGATTTCGGTTTCAAGAGCACCTATGCGAGGTCGGATGCCTATGCCGAGCGCGGCATCGCCAAGACCGCGCCGCCGGCGTCGAGCCAGTTCGCCAGCGGCTCGCTGGTGGCCAAGGACAATTTCCTGCCGGAGGTGGGTTTCCGCTGGAAGGTCGCGCCCGGGCATGAACTGTTCGGGAGCTACGCCGAGAACATGGCGATGTTCCAGGCGGCTTCAAGCTTGGCCCGCAGTCGGTCTCGCAGGCCGTCTGGACGTGCAGGGGAAGACCTTGAAGCCCGAGACCTCGAAAAGCATCGAAGGCGGCTACCGCTACGTGAGCCGCGCGCTGCAGGTTTCGCTGACCGGCTATTACGTGAAGTTCGACAACCGCCTGCTGCAGTACAACCCCTGCCCGACCAACCAGCAGCAGAACCCGGGCTGCGGCAATTCCTTCCACAACGCCGGCAGCGTCACGAGCCAGGGCGTGGAGCTCGGGCTGCTGTGGAAGCCGGCGCCGTGGCTGAGCTGGTACAACTCGGCCTCGCTCAACAAGTCCACCTACGATGACAACCTCAACTTCTGCACCGCCACCTGCGTGCTCAAAGCCACCGCCGGCAAGCAGCAGGTGGATACGCGAAGGAGATGGCCGCAAGCGTGCTGACGCTGAGGCAGAGCGGTTTCTGGGCCTCGCTGCAGGGCAAGTACACCGGCCGGCGCTACTATACCTACACCAACGACCAGAGCTTCCCCGCCGTCACCACGTTCGATCTCGGCCTCGGCTACGACTTCGGCGACCTCGGCTTTCTCAAGGGGGCAAAGCTGTCGCTGAACGTCACCAACCTGACCGACAAGCGCTATGCGTCGAACTTCGACAACAGCGTGTTCGCGCCGGACGACGCGCCGGGCACTCTCCTGGTGTTCCACTCGTCGGCGCCGCGGCAGGTCTTCGGCACGATCGGCTTTGGCTTCTGAGCACCTGCGCGCCGCGCTGATCCTGTTGGGGCTCTTCTCCGCCGTCGCCGGCGGGGAAGAGCCCATCACCCGGCCGCATCTGGATCGAGCCGCCGGCGCACGCAGCGTCTCGCTGCACGGCCAGACCTTCGTCAACCAGGGGTTGGCCGGCGCCGGCCGGCTGGCGGCGGGCACGGTCGATTTTCTCGGCGACACGCTCGGCTCCTTCTCCTCGCTGCAGATCGCGCCCGGCAGCTGGAAGCGCGTCGGCGAGCATTACGAGGGCGTGCTCTGGACGCTGCCGGACCGGGGGCGCAACGATCCCGGCGCGAACCTCTTCTTCGACTATCCGGCGCGGCTCGAGCGTTTGCGCGTCCGCTTCGCCCCGGGCGACGGTCGACTCGACCTCGTGCCCGATGGCGGATTGGAACTACGCGACTTTCGCGGCCGGCCGTTCACCGGCGCCGATCCGGGCGCGGGCACATTGATCGAGCGCGGCATGGTGCTGCCGGCGCCGGCCGGCGGCGTCGGCAGCGGCAAGGTGTCGCTCGACGCCGAGGACGCTGCAGTTCACGCGCGACGGCGGCTTCTACGTCGGCGACGAATATACGGCCAACGTCTATTGTTTCGACCGGCGCGGCCGGTTGCGCGGCGTGATACAGCCGCCCGCGGCGATCGCGCCGCGCCGCGGCGGGCGGCCCGATTTCGGTTCGCTGCAGCTCCCGCGAGCGGCCGGCGCAACAACCAGGGGCCGGAAGGCGTGTCGCTGTCGCCCGACGGCCGCACCTTGTTCGTGGCCCTGCAGAGCGCGCTGGTGCAGGACAGCGCCACGGCAATGCCGCCGGCCGCACCGACATCCGCGTGCTGGTCTACGACGTGAGCCGGGCGGCGGCGCCCGAGCGGCCGATCGCGCACTATGTGGTGCAACTGCCGGCCTACAACGCCGAGGGCAACGGCGGCGCCCCCAATCGCACCGCCGCGCAGAGCGAGATCCGCGCGCTCGACGACCATCGGTTCCTGATGCTCTCGCGCGACGGTGCGGGTCTGGGCGCGGCGGGCGTGGCGACCATCGTCTACAAGAGCATCCTGCTGGTCGAACGTCGCGGCGCGACCAACCTCGCCGGCACCGAATACGAGACCGGCACCGCATCGCTGCTGCAGGACCCGGCCGGCACGGCGCTGCGGCCGGGCATCGTCCCGGCCGATCGGGTCGAGCTGGTGAACATGCTCAATCCCGTGCAGCTCGCGCGCTTCGGGCTGGGCGTCGAGGCGCTGTCCGAGAAATGGGAAGCGCTCGATCTCGTGTCCGTGCTGGAGCCCGATCGTCCGGCCGACTATTTCCTGCTCGTCGGCAACGACAACGACTTCATCGCGCGCCGCTGCCGGATGTCCGGCCAGTCCTGCGATTCGGACTTCGACAACGACAGCCGGATACTGGTCTATCGCGTGAGCCTGCCAGCGCCGTTGCGGTAAGTGGCCGAATCCCGCTCTAGCCCAAACTGCCGATCGGTATCTGGTCCGAGATCGATAGGAACCACCGTCGGTGCTCGGCACCCTCCGCCGTTGAGCAAGGCATCGGAGACGAGGTCCATTCCCCGGATCTCGTTCGGCCACGATGCGATTCGACCGATTCGAGCTCGCGCAGGACGCCGATCCGCCCGTCTGGCTCGCTCACCAGCACGGTCAGGCTGCGAAAGACCAGCGTGCGGCTCATGCGCGCTCGAGTGCCGGCAGGGTGAAGGTGCCGTCGAGCAGCTCGGCGCGCGGCAGATAGGCCCGGAAGAACAGCCCCATAGGGTTCCGCCGCCGGCGCCGGCAGCCAGTTGGCGCGCCGGCCCTCGCCCGGGTCCTCCGCCGCGACCAGGATATCGAGCGCAAGGTCGCGCCTCCACGCCAGCCCCGGCGTGCGGTCGCCGATCGCATAGCGCCGGATCGGATTCTCGGCGAGGAAGAACTGCCCCGCCGGGGTCGCCCGGTAGAGAGTGAGCGACCAGAACCCGTCAAGCGGAAGCCGGGCCGGAAGGCGCAGCCGCCAGCGCGTGCCGGGCGCGAAGGTGGCGTGCCCATGCGGATCGACCGCGCGGATATACAACGCCTCCTCGCGCGGCAGCGCGCCGAGGCCGCCTAGGGCGACGCGCGCGCGGTAGAGATAATCCTGGCCATAGAGCCCGAGATCGGCGCGCGGATAGGACCAGCCACGAACGACGGGGCCGGTCCAGCCCTGTTCGCTCAGCAGCGCGCGGGCGGCGGCGAGGCCCTGCTCGATCTCGGCGGCCTGCGCCGGTGTGAAGCGGGCGGCGTCGAAGCCGCCCTTCACGCCGATGCCGAGCGGCGCGATCGCCGCGAGCAGCCGCGCGTCGGTCGCCCGGGGCGGGCTTTCGGCGATCAGCGCCTGGATCGTCTCGAGCGATTTGTCCCACGGCGCGGCGCGATCGGCGAAGGTACGGCCCGGGCCGGGCGCCGCCGGCGCCTCGAGCCTGAAACCGTCCTGCACCGCATGCGCCGCCGCCAGATCGGCTTCGCCGTCGACCAGCGTGCGGACGAGCAGCCACACCCAGTTCGTCGTCGCGCGCACCGCGAGCGGATCGTCCGGAGGGCCGCTCCGGGGCCGACGATCGTGAAGCCGCCGCCGTCGCGGCCGATCGTCCGCGTGCCCAGCACCGCGAAATTGTTGGTATACATGTCGATCAGCGCCACCGAGACGTAACGCCCGCCGCTCGGCGGGATCGTCAGGCGCACGGGCCCACCCGCGAGATTGAGCCAGGCGCTCGAATAGAGCGTATCGTTGTTGGGCGTGGTGACGCTCACATCCCCGGGCGTCGCGAGGATGCGCTTGTGGAAGAGGCGATTGGCGGGCAGCGCCGCCATCCGGGCGCGCGTCTGCGCCATCTCGATCAGCGGCAAGGCGAAGATCCAGGCATCGCGCGCCGCGGCGGCGAGCGGCGGCAGGCCGGCGGCGAAGGCGGCACCCACCCGGACCAGCGGCAGGGCAGCGGCGACCTTGAGGAGGGCGCGGCGGTCCATGGTCAAGCTCGCCAACGCGGCCCGGCAAGGGCGAGTTCGGGTGCCGGCTCGGATGCGGCCACCGACGCCTCGATCGGCAGGAAATCGGGCACCGAGAGGTAGCGCTCGCCGGTATCGTAGGCGAAGCCCAGGATCCGTGCGCCGGCCAACTCGGGAAGCTTGCGGGCGATGGCGGCAAGCGTGGCGCCGAGCTGAGGCCGACGAGCAGCCCCTCCTCGCGCGCCGCGCGGCGCGCGAACGCCTGAGCCTCCCCCGCGCCCACCTGGATCACCCCGTCGAGCATGTCGGCGTGAAGATTGGCGGGGATAAAGCCCACGCCGATGCCTGGATCGGATGCGGGCCCGGCTGCCCGCCCGAGAGCACCGGCGAGAGTTCCGGCTCGACCGCAAACACCTTGAGGCCCGGCCACTCCATCTTGAGCGTCTCGGCCAGCGCCGTGATGTGGCCGCCGGTGCCTACCCCGGTGATGATCGCGTCGATCGGATCGTCCCTGAAATCGGCGAGCACTTCTGCGCGGTGGTGTGGACATGCGCGTCGATATTGGCCGGGTTGTCGAACTGCTGGGGCATCCAGGCGCCGGGCGTCTCGCGCACCAGCGCGAACGCGCGCTCGATCGCCCCCGCCATTCCCTTATCGCGCGGGGTGAGATCGAAGCTGGCCCCATAAGCGAGCATCAGCCGGCGGCGCTCGATCGACATGCTTTCGGGCATGACCAGGACCAGCCGATAGCCCTTGACCGCCGCGACCAGCGCGAGCCCGACGCCGGTATTGCCGCTGGTCGGCTCGATGATCGTGCCCCCCGGCCGCAGCAGCCCCTTGCGCTCGGCAACCTCGACCATCGCCAGCGCGATGCGGTCCTTGATCGAACCGCCGGGATTCGAGCGCTCCGACTTGATCCATACTTCCGCGTGCGGGAACAGCCGCCGCATCCTGACATGCGGCGTGTTTCCGATCGTTTCGAGGATGCTGCTGGCCTTCATGCGCGACTCCCTGACGCGGCGCAGCCTATATCCTATCAAATTAGTGGGCAATAGTTCATGGCGTCACGATCGCAAAGCTCGGATCGGGCCGGTCGAGCCACCCGACCAGCCGCGCGAAGGCGGCGGAAATCGCCGCTGATCCGCGCTTCGCCCGAGGCGATCTTCGGGGCGAGCGGAGCGCCGCCGAGCAGCGCGGCGAGCAGATCGGCATAAGCGACGGTCAGCGTGGCATCGACGGGGCCGGTCGGCGGGCCGCCGCGATGGGTGAGCACCCCGTTCGCGATCGTGACGGTGACCTGCGCGCCGCGATCGGGAAAGACGAAGGCGAGCCGCAGCCGCGCATCGCCCGCCTTGTCGGCATCGAGGCGGACCGCGAGCACGTCGAACAGATCCGCAGGCGGCAGCGCCGCGGCAAGGCCGGCGCCCGCCGCGCGCGGCGGCGCGGGCGCGACGCCGTGGCGCAGCTCGGTCGCGCCGGTCAGGTAGATGTTGCGCCACACCGAATTCTCGCTCTGCCAGGCGAGCTGGTCGTAGCTGCGCGCGAGCAGCTCGCGCGCCTCCTTGTCTCCGGCATCGGCGAACACCGCGCGGTTGAGCAGCTCGGCCGCCCAGGCATAGTCGCCCTTGTCATAGGCGGCCTGCGCGAGCGCGCGCACCCGCCCGGCGCCGCCCAGCGCCTCGACGTAGCGCCGCCCGCCTTCCTCGGGCGGCAGCGGCGCGAGATGCGCGGGGTTCGCATCGTACCAGCCCATATAATATTGATAGACGGCGCGCGCATTGAAGCTGAGCGACCCGTAATAGGGCCGATCATACCATTGCTGCTCGAGCGTCGCGGGCAGCTTCAGCCGCGCGGCGATCTCGTCGCCGGTCAGGCCCTTGTTCATCAGCCGCACCGTCTGGTCGTGGAGAAAGGCATAGGCGTCGCGGTGCTTCGTCAGATAGTCGGCGATCTCGGCGGCGCCGAACCGCGGCCAGCCATGGCCGGCGATCAGCACGTCATAGCCGGCGAACAGGTCGATCGCCTCGCTCAGCCCGTCGGCCCAGGCCTTGGCGTTGCGGATCACCGCGCCGCGCGGCGTCAGGATGTTGTGCTGGCTGGCATTGGCGTTCTCGGCCATGTCGACCACCTTCCACTCGGGGAAGGCGATGTTCATCTCCGCCGGCGCCTCGGTCCCCGGCGTCACCTGGAAGCGCAGCCGCGCGCCGTCGAGCACGATCTCGGTGCCGGTCGTCTCGATCTCGCGGGTCGGTGGAATCAGGCTCGAGCTGCCCTGGGGGATCGCCAGGCCGATGCCCGAACCAACCGTCCCCGTCGGCCCCTTCCCGAGCGGGGCGCCGAACTGATAGGCCGCGCGCCGGGTCATCGCCGGGCCCGCGACGATATTCTCGCCGACCGCGGCATCGAGAAAGCCCTTGGGCGCGAGGATCGGCACGCCAGGCACCGCGAAGGGCAAGAGCCCGCCGGCGCCGCCGAAATGATCGGCATGCGAATGGGTGTAGACGATCGCCGTGATCGGCAGCCGGCCCAGCTTCTCGCTCACCAGCTCATAGGCCGCCTTCGCGGTCTCCACCGTGGTGAGCGTATCGATCACGATCCAGCCCCTCGTGCCGCGCACGAAGGTGATGTTGGCGATGTCGAAGCCGCGCACCTGGTAGAGATGATCGGTGACCTTGAAGAGGCCGGCGCGCGCGAGCAGCCGGGTCTGGCGCCACAGGCTGGGATTGACGGTGGCGGGGGGGATCGCCCGCGGCAAAGTCGAATGCCCCGAGATCCCAGACGACATGACCATCGGCCGCGCGAATCAGCGGATCGCCGCGCGTGCCGAGATAGCCGCGCGCGGCGAAATCGAAATCGCGCTGATCCGAAAAGGGCGCGGCGTCGCGCACGCGCTCGTTATGGGCGCGAGTGAAGCTGCTGGGCGGGTCCGTCTGCGCCCGGACGGGTATGCAGCCGGCCGACGCCAGCAGAAAAATCGTCGCCACGCAGCGTGTTGCCACCGCCATCTTCATCGTCGCATCCCCTTTCGAATGGATCGCCGGCCCGTTCCTGCCCGCCGGCCGCCGTTCGGCGCTGATAGTTTTTGCTCAGGCCCGCGAAGCCGAACTCCGATTGCCGGTTCTAATCTCTACTAGAATGATAGAGATAAGGGAGGCACAATTATGCACGTCAGGAAAATCCGGGTCATCGCCCTTGCGGCGACCGCATTCACCGCGCTCGGCGCGGCGCCGGCATGGGCCGGGGATCGCACGCCGAATCGGGCTGCCGACGATCCCGCCGCCAAGGCTCCGGCCGCCGACGACCCGGCCGGTGCGCCCCAGGTCCAGGACGATGGCGAAATCCTCGTCACCGCCCGGCGCCGCGAGGAACGGCTCCAGGACGTTCCGGTCGCGATCACCGCGGTGGCGGGCGAGACGCTCGGTGCGCAGCATATCTACCGCGTCGCCGATTTCGCGGCGAAGCTGCCCAACTTCGCCGCGGTCCAGCAGAACACCCGCGTCTCGGGGCTCTACGTCCGCGGGCTGGGGGGGCAACGCCAACAACGACGGCGCGGAATCGGGCGTCGGCCTGATCGTCGACAACGTGTTCTTCACCATGTCGGCTTCAGCTGGCTCGACTTCGTCGACCTCGACCATATCGAGCTGGTGCGCGGGCCGCAGGGCACGTTGCTTGGCAAGAACACGACGATCGGCGCGCTGATCGTCACGACGAAGCGCCCCGGCTTCACCCCCGAGCTCAACCTCGAGGCGGGTTACGGCAGCCGCAATCGCTTCCAGATCCGCGCCAACGCCACGGGTCCGCTGATCGGCGACACGCTCGCCTATCGCGCGACCTTCTATGTCGACAAGTCGGAGGGCTGGGCCAGGAATGCCTATGACGGCGAGAAATTCCTCGACATCAATCGCTGGGCGGCGCGCGGCCAGCTGCTCTTCCAGAGCGGTCCGGGTCACCAGCCGGCTGATCGCCGAGCATTACGAGACCAGCGAGTACAAACAATTTCAATCCGCCCTTCACCGATGCTACGCGCTTCGCCAACGGCGCGCCGCGCACCGCCGCCTGGGATACCAAGCTGCGCACGATCTTCGGCTACACGCCGAACTACGATGTCGGCAACAATGCGGACTTCAACACGCAGGACCCGATCGAAAGCAAGGTCAACGGCGCGTCGAACGAGCTCACCGTCGATCTCGGCGGCCCCGACGCTCACCGCCGTGACCGCGTGGCGCCAGCTCCGCTTCCGGCCCCGCAACGACAGCGACGAGACCTCGCTCTCGATCGTGCGGTCGGGCTACGACGTCGATGTCGATCAATATTCGCAGGAGATCCGGATCGCCTCGCCCGACCATGTGCCGCTCGAATATCAGTTCGGCGGCTATTTCCTGCGCGAGGATCTGGTCAGCAACAACCGGACGATCTTCCAGTCGGACGCGACCAGATATCTCCTGACCGGCTCGCTTCCCGCCGCCCTTCCTGCTGCCCGCGATTCTCGACGGCGTCGAGTATGACCAATATGGCAAGCTCCAGGTCACCAGCGGCGCCGCCTTCGGCCAGCTGACCTGGCACGCCACCGATCGGCTCGCGCTGGCCGGCGGGCTGCGCTTCACCCGCGAGAACAAGAAGGCGTCGGATACCGCCACGACGTTCGGCGGGGCGGCCTTGCCGGCGGCGCTGGCGCCGGCGCGCGCCGGAATCATCGCCTGCGTTCGGCGGCTGTTTCCCACGGCGACGGTGCCGCCCGTGGCCGACGAGCGCACGACGGACAGCTGGTCCTGGCTGGTCAACCCGTCGTTCAAGCTCTCCGACAATGTCCTGGTCTATGCTTCGGCCAGCTATGGCGAGAAGTCGGGCGCGGCCAATCTCGGCGCGACGCCGGGCAAGCCGGTGATCATCAGGCCGGAGAAGTCGACCGATTATGAGGCCGGCATCAAGACGACGCTCGCCGGCGGCCGCGCGACGCTCGACCTCAACTTCTACTGGAACGAGATCAAGGACTTCCAGGCGGTCCAATACGACCCCACCCGCCCGACGCTCGGCACCTTCCTCGGCAACGCGGCGAAGGTGCGGCTGCGCGGCATCGAGCTCGAGGGCTCGGCGCGGCTGGGCGCGGGCTTCACGCTCTCCGCCAACGGCGCCTACAATGACGCGACCTTCCGGTCCTATGCCAATGCGCCGGCGCCGATCGAATATTCCAACGTGAGCGCCACGGTCGATCTGTCCGGCACGCGCATCCCCGGCGCCTCGAAATGGACCGGCCAGGCGAGCCTGGACTATGATTCTCCGGTCTCGAGCGACCTGAACCTGACCGGCTATGTCAACCAGACCTATCGCAGCAAGACCAACCTGCTGAGCGCGGTTTCGGCCTATGGCTGGCAGGAGGGCTATGGCCTTACCAATGCCGGCATCGGCATCCGCACCGCGGATGGCCGCTATTCGCTGCAATTCTGGGGGGCGCAACATCTTCGACAAGCGCTATGCCGTCGGCATCGGCGCGGCGACGGCGGTGACGCCGTTCATCAAGGTGGTCGGCGATCCGCGCACCTTCGGCGTCACCGCCCGGGCGCGCTTCTGACCATGGCGCGCGCCCGCGGCGCCGGTTTCGTCGCCATGAGCCGCCGTCGCGGCCCGCCGCGATCGCGCCCAGCGATCAAGCCCGAACCCGAAACGCTGCTGGAGCCCGCAGAATGATCACCCGCCGCCAATCCCTCGCCCTGATCGGCGGCACCGCCGCCGGCCTCGCGCTCGCCGGCTGCGGCGGCAAGCCCGCGCGCAGGGACCTGGTCTTTGCCACCCAGAAGAACGGCGTTCCCTTCCTCGCCGAGACCCGCGGCGAATTCGCCACGCGGCTCGGGAAGCGCGGCATCGGCCCGGTCAAATGGGTCGAGTTCGCCTCGGGCCCGCCGCTGATCGAGGCGATCCGCGCGGGCGCGGTCGATATCGGGCTGGTCGGCGACGCCCCGGTCATCTACGCGCTCGCGGCGGCACCGACTTCAATTATGTCGCGGCGCAGCGCTTTCCCGGCCTGGTCGGCAGCGGCCTGCTCGTGCCGGCCAAGTCGGAGGCGCGGTCGCTGCTGGCGCTCAAGGGCAAGCGGATCGCCTATACCAAGGGCTCCTCGTCGGAGTTCGTGCTCGCCGCGGCGCTCAAGCAGGTGGGGACTGGGCCTCAACGACATCGTCGTCGCGAACCTCGCCCCCGGCGACGCGCAGACCGCGCTCGCCAACGGCTCGGTCGATGCCTGGGCGGTCTGGGATCCGTTCTTCACGCTTGCCCAGTTGCGCGGCGGCGCGCGCCGGATCCCGCTGCCCGCCTCGGATCTCGATACGGTGAGCTATTACGTCGCCTCCGGCGCTTCGTGCGGGAGCGCGCCGACGTGCTGCGCGCCACGCTCGACGAGTTGCGCGCGGGAAGCGGCCTGGGGCAACGCCCACCGCACCTATTATCGCGACCAGGTGGCCAAGGCGACTCGGCTGCCTCCCGAGGTGCTGGACGGCATGATGGCGCAGTACAAGGACTTCCTGTTCGGGGTCGATCCGGTCAGCCCCGCGATCGTCGCCAACGAACAGCGCGTCGGCGACTATCTGTTCGAAGCCGGCGTGATCCCGAAGCGGGGTGGATGCGTCCAAGGCGGTGTGGGACCGGCTGGAAGCCGGCCGCATGACCCGCGCCGCCGGCTGGAAGGACAGCGCGTTCGTGCCCGCGATCGTGCCGGTCGGGCTGCTCCTGTTCTGGCAGCTCGCCTCGACGGCGGGGCTGCTGCCCTCGCAGATCCTGCCGGCGCCGACCGCGGTCGTGAAGGCGGGCGCCGAGCTGATCGCGGACGGCGAGCTGATCCACCATCTGGCGGTGAGCACCGCGCGGGGCGCTGACCGGGCTCGCGATCGGCGGGTCGATCAGCTTCGCGCTCGGCCTGCTCTGCGGCGTCTCGCCCTATCGCGCGGCGGCTGCTCGATCCGACGCTCCAGATGGTGCGCACGATCCCGCACCTCGCGCTGCTGCCGCTCGTCATCCTGTGGTTCGGGATCGGCGAACAGGCCAAGATCCTGCTCGTCGCCTGGGGCATCTTCTTCCCGATCTATCTCAACACCTACCACGGCGTCGTTTCGGTCGATCCGCAGCTGATCGAGATGGGCCGTATCTACGGCATGGACCGCCGGACGCTGTTCCGCCGCGTCATTTTCCCCGGAGCGCTTCCTTCGATCCTGGTCGGGCTGCGCTACGGGCTCGGCATCATGTGGCTGACGCTGATCGTCGCCGAGACGATCGCCGCCAATTCGGGAATCGGCTATCTGGCGATCCAGGCGCGCGAGTTCAGCCAGACCGACATCATCGTGCTGGCGATCTTCGTCTACGCCGCGCTCGGCAAGCTCGCCGACAGCCTGACCCGCGCGCTCGAGCACCGGCTGCTGCGCTGGAATCCCGCTTATGCGAAGGCCTGAACCATGACCCTCCCCGCGCTCCGCCTGATCGAGCAGACCGATCGCCCGGGCGCCGGCGCGCCCGTTGCGGTCCGCGAGCTGTCGGTCGCCTTCTGGCCAGAACCAGGTGCTCGACCGCCTCAGCCTGTCGATCGCGCCCGGCGAGTTCGTCGCGATCGTCGGCCGCTCGGGCTGCGGCAAGAGCACCTTGCTGCGCGCGATCATGGGACTGGTCCCGATCGGCGGCGGCGCCATCGACGTCGACCGCGCCGCCGCCGGCTGGTGTTCCAGGAGCCGCGGCTGCTGCCCTGGGCCAGCGTGCGCGACAATGTCGCGGTCGGCGCTCCGGCCGGGCTCGATCGCGCCGAGCGCGACCGGCTGATCGATGCGCGCCTCGCCGAGGTGGGCCTCGCCGACAAGAGCGAGGAATGGCCCGCCGCGCTTTCGGGCGGCCAGCGCCAGCGCGTCGCGCTCGCCCGCGCGCTGATCAGCCGCCCGCGCCTGCTCGCGCTCGACGAGCCGCTCGGCGCGCTCGATGCGCTGACCCGGATCGAGATGCAGGCGCTGGTCGAGAGCGTCTGGGCGGGCGAGGGCTTCTCCACCCTGCTCGTCACCCACGACGTGGCCGAGGCGGTGGCGCTGGCCGACCGCGTCGTCGTGCTCGAAATCGGGCAGGATCGCGCTCGACCTGCCGATCGTCGTCCCCCGCCCGCGCCGCCACGGCGACGCCGAGCTGGCGGCGCTGGAGGGCGTCATTCTCGATCGGCTGCTCGGGCGCTGAACCGCCTCAGGTGAAGCGGCCGGCGGGGATCACTTCCTTCGCCGTGCCGTCGCCCTGCTGCACGGCGGGCGGCACGAAATAGGGCCTGAGCGGCGGCAGCGTGCTGCCCGGGCGATTCGGCAGGTTGAGCTTGGGGAAGAGCAATTCGGCGACGCGATAGGCTTCCTCGAGGTGCGGATAGCCCGATCCGATGATCGTATCCACGCCGATATCGGCATATTCCTGCAGCCGCTCGGCCACCGTATCGGGATCGCCGACCAGCGCGGTGCCCGCGCCGGTGCGCACCAGCCCGATGCCGGCCCAGAGATTGGGCGCAATCTCGAGATTGGCGCGGCTGCCCTTGTGCAACGCCTGCATTCGCGCCTGGCCGACCGAATCGCTGCCCTTGGTCAGATAGCCCTGGAACTGGGCGATCTGCTCGTCGGTCACATGGCGGATGAGGTCGTCGGCGGCATCCCACGCCTCGGCCTCGGTCTCGCGGACGATGAAGTGGATGCGCAGGCCAAAGCGGATCGTCCGCCCCCGCCGCGCCGCGCGCTCGCGGACATCGTCGAGGATCTCCTTCAGCTGCGCCGGCGGCTCGCCCCAGGCGAGATAGACGTCGACATGCTCGGCCGCGATCTCGCGCGCGATCTCGGAAGATCCGCCGAACCAGATCGGCGCATGCGGCTTCTGCACGAAGGGGAAGATCAGCTGGCCATTCTCGATCGACAGATATTCGCCCTTCTGCGTCACCCGCTCGCCGCGCGCGAGCTTGCGCCAGATGTCGAGGAACTCGGCGGTCTGCTCGTAGCGCTGGGTGTGGTCGAGGAAGATGCCGTCCTGCGCGAGCTGGACCGGGCTGCCGCCGGTGACGACGTTGAGCAGCGCGCGCCCGTTCGACAGCCGGTCGAGCGCCGCCGCCTGCCGCACCGCCTCGGCAGGTGCGGTGAGGCCGGGGCGGAGCGCGACCAGCAGGCGGAGGTTCTCGGTAAAGGGCGCGATCGAGGCCGCGGTGATCCAGGCGTCGGCGCACATCGCGCCGGTCGGCATCAGCACGCCGTAATAGCCGAGCCGGTCGGCCGCCACCGCGACCTGGCGCAGATAGTCGGGATCGGGCCTGCGCTCGCCCTCGGGCCAGGCGAGCCGGCGATTGTCGCCGCCCGACGGAATGAACCAGAGGAAGTCGAGCGGGCTGCGATCCGCCCCCGAACCGATGAAACCCGGCATCTCCAACCTCCTGCGCCCGTGTCCGCGGCGCACAGGCAAGCGCTTCCGCGTCGCGCCGGCAAAGCAGGATTAATTGTCTACCGAATAAGTAGAGTTTAGCGCCTCGGGCAAAGGCTGGGCGAGGGTGACGCCGTCGAGGATCCGCGCCGTCTCGTCGCGCAGGTACAGCATGAGCTTGTGCAGGCGGCATTCCGCCTCGGCCACGCAATTGTCGCAGCGCTCATAGCGGAAGCGGCTCGCGCACGGCACGAGCGCGAGCGAGCCGTGCGTCATCCGCACCAGATCGCCGATGCGCACCTGCTCCGGAGGCACCGCGAGCATATAGCCGCCCTCGCGCCCGCGCTGAGAGGCGACCAGGCCTTCGCGATTCATCTCCGAGAGGATGACGGTCAGGAACTTGGCCGGAATATTCTGCTTCGCCACGATCTCGGCCAGCGGCACCGGACCCTGTCCGTGCCGATCGGCGAGATGCTGGAGCGCGCGGATGGTGTAGCGGGTCTTCTGCGAGAGCATGGGCGTGCTCTATGCGCGAGCGGCCCCGTTGTTTCAATCGATCCGGGCCCGGTGAAGCGAGGCGTGGCGCCGACCGAGCTCCGGCGCATCGAAAAAGCGATTGGCCGGTCGCGGCAGGCCGAGATGCTCGCGCAGCGTCGTGCCCTCATATTCGCGGCGGAAAATGCCGCGCCGCTGCAGCTCCGGCACCACCCGATCGACGAAATCGTCGAGGCCGCCGGGAAGCCAGGGAAACATCACGTTGAACCCGTCGGACGCGCGCGTTTCCAGCCATTCCTGCATGCCGTCGGCGATCGATTCGGGCGTCCCGACGAAGGCCAGGCCCGAATAGCTGCCGGCCCGCGCCGCGAGCTCGCGGATCGTGAGGTTCTCGCGCCGCGCGAGGTCGAGGATCCGCTCGCGCGCGCTCTGGCTGGCATTGGTCGGCGGGATCTCGGGAAGCGGGCCGTCGGGATCATAGCCCGACACGTCGTGGCCCAGCATGCCGGACAGCGAATGGATGCCGCTGTCATAGTGGACAAGGCTGTCGAGATGCGCGCGCTTGGCCCGCGCCTCCTCGATCGTGTCGCCGACCACCACGAAAGCGGCGGGCAGGACGCGCAGGAGCTCGGGGTCGCGGCCGTTCGCCGCCATGCGGCGGCGGATATCGGCGTGAAACGCCCGGGCACGCTCGATCGAGCTCTCGGCGGCGAAGATGAGCTCGGCGGTGGCGCCGGCCAGCGCGCGCCCGGCTTCGGAGGCGCCCGCCTGGACGATCACCGGCCAGCCCTGGATCGGCCTGGCGATGTTGAGCGGGCCGCGCACCGACAGATAGCGCCCCTTGTGGCCAAGGACGTGCAGCTTGTCGGGATCGAAATAAATGCCTGCTCCGGCGTCGCGGACGAAGGCGTCGTCGGCGAAGCTGTCCCAGAGCCCGGTGACGACGTCGTAGAACTCGCGCGCGCGGGCATAGCGCTCGTCCATGGTCGATCTCGTCTTCATAGCCGAAGTTGAGCGCGGCGTCGGGATTGGCGGTGGTGACGATGTTCCAGCCCGCCCGCCCGCCGCTGATATGTCGAGCGAGGCGAAGCGCCGGGCGATATGATAGGGCTCGTCGAAGGTGGTCGAGGCGGTCGCGACCAGCCCGATCCGCTCGGTCGCGCCGGCGAGCGCGGACAGCAGCGTGAAGGGCTCGAACGAGGTGACGGTATGGCTGCGCTTGAGCGCGGCGACCGGCATGTTGAGCACCGCGAGATGGTCCGCCATGAAGAAGGCGTCGAACCTGGCCGCCTCGAGCCGCTGGATGAAGCGCTTGAGCAGGGGAAAGTTGAAATTGGCGTCGGCGGCCGCGCCGGATAGCGCCATGCGCCGGTTGTGGATGCTGACCGGCCGCATGAAGGCGCCGAGATGGAGCTGCCGCATCAGAAGGGCTCCGTCCAGGGGCGAAGCGTGATCTCCGCGCTCCAGGCGCTGCGCGGCTGGCGCAGCACGTCGACATAGCTCTGCGCGATCGCATCGGGATCTAGCATCGAGTCGGGCGGTCCGCCGGCTCGGGGCGCGTGGCGCTGCGCACCGCCCCGTCGATCACGAAATGCGCGACATGGATTGCCCTGCGGCCCAAGCTCGCGCGCGGCGCTCTGCGCCAGCCCGCGCAGCGCGAACTTGCCGATCGCGAAGGGCGCCGAACGCGCGAAGCCCTTCACGCTCGCGGTGGCGCCAGTGAGGAGGATCGCGCCCCTGCCGAGCGGCAGCAAGCGCTTCGCCGCCTGCTGGACCACGAGGAAGCCGCCCCACGCCGATACGTCGACGGCGCGGCGCACATCCTCGGGATCGAGATCGGCCAGCGCGCCCCGCAATCGGCCGCTGGCGTTGTAGACCACGATCTCGGGCACGCCGATCGCCGCCTCGACCTGGTCGAACAGGCGTTCGACCGCAGCCCGGTCGGTCGCGTCGGCGGCCAGCGCGACGGCGCCCGTTTCCTCCCGTGATCGCGGCCAGCCGCGCCGGATCGCGCGCGGCGACCGCGACCGCGAGGCCGGCGGCGGCGAGCGCGCGCACGCCGCGGACGCGCCGATACCGGGGCCTGCCCCGACGATCAGCGCGCTGCGATACGGAATATCGGGCATGTCACCCGGCTCACGAAGGATGGATGACGAGCGCGCGCACCTCGATGCTCTCGCGCTCGGGCGCGCCGGGCGGGCTGCGCGGATCGTCGAAGGCGCTGTGCGCGGCGAAGCGCGCGACATCGTCGCGGCTGTCATACCCCTTGATCAGGACTGCCTCGTCGGGCGTCAGGTCCGGAAAATGGAACCAGCGCTGCCTGGCATTGAACTGGAGCGCATAGGTCTCGCCGACCCGATCGCGATAGATGAGGTCGGTGGCGATCAGGTCGCCGGGCGCGATGCTGCCCGCGTCGCACACGGCGAGCGGCGACTTGGCGACCGGCCGCCCGATCGGACGCCACAGATTGACGATCGCGAAGCGCCGTTCGAGCAGCGCATCGGCGTCCAGCCCCCGCGCCTCGAGCTCGCGCCGCGCGCGCTCAGCGCCCGGAACGCACGGTGAAGTCGTTGTGCGTACCGGTCGACCGGTCCGCGGATGCCGGGCTCGCCCTGTCCCGCCCGCGCGGCATTGCGGATGTTGTGGTCGAAGGCGATCGCCGTTCGGCGCCGGTGGCTTCGGCCAGGATGCGTTCGACCTCGGGGAAATAGACCGAGCGGAGCTGCTCGGCGTCGGCGAAATCCGGACCGCCGACGGGGCGTGCAGGAGGCGCGAACCCTTCCGCATCGAGCGACGGCTGGCCGATCCCGCCCGCGCCCGTCGCGGATACGGACGTGGGTGCGGATCGTAGACGCCGGTGCGCTCGGGCACGCCCGGGGCGGATCATATTGATAGGCGACCGGACGTTCCGCCATCGGCCGGAGGAAGTTGAGCGTTCGCGTCGACATCGGCGAGGGGAATGCGGGTCTGGAGTGTCATGTCTCCGCCTTTCAATGCCGGCACGGGGTTCGGCGCGGGCCGCCCGGTCCTCCGCCCCGCGAGCCGCCCCCCCCCCCGACGAGCCGGATCAATAATCCACTGGATCGATGGGAAATGAATCAATTCGGCTATCAGCGGGCCAAGCGATTCTCGCGCATGGCGCGCGATCCTCCGGCCGGACGCGCTTCAGCGCAGCGTCCCGAGGACCTCGATCACCCGGTCGTTCTCCGCGGGGGCGGCCGATCGTGATGCGCAGCCAGTCGCCGAGCGGCGGGAACGGCCGGGCGATGCGGATCGAAGCCGCTTCGAACGCGGCGCGCGCGGCGGCCGGCTCGTTCGGTCTGAAGAAGACGAAGCTGGCGCGACTGTCGCTGTGCGGAAGCCCCGGCCGGCGAGGACGCGCGTCAGCCGCGCGCGGCTCGCCGGCGACGATGCGGCGGATGCGCTGGACGTGGGCTTGGTCGTCGAGCGCGGCGGCAGCCGCGGCGAGCGCGAGCCGGCTCAGCGTGTGCGGATCGCCGATGCCCGCATCGCGCAGGCGCCCGGCCAGGCTCGCGGGCGCAACGGCATAGCCGATCGACAGCCCGGCGAGGGCCGTGGATCTTGGCGAAGGTGCGGAAGACGAGGACGTTTCGCGCCCGCCCGGACATGCCGGACCGCGCTCAGCCGCGCGAGCTCGTCATATTCGAGATAGGCCTCGTCGACGACCACCAGCGTTCGCTTCGCGGCCCCGAGAACGAACGCGTCGAACGCGGCTCCGTCGCTCACCGTGCCGGATGAGATTGTGCGGATTGACCAGCGACACCGCAAGGGTTTGCGCATCGATGCCGCGGCCAGCGCCGGAAGGTCGTTCTCCAGCCGGGGCGTCAAGCGGCACGCCGACGCCGCGCCCGCCGAGCGGCGCGGCCGCATCGACCAGCTCGGTATAGCCCGGCGTGGAATAGACGATGGTCCTGCCGCCCGGCCCGCTGGCGCGCGAGCAGAGGCCGAGCGGCGCGAGCACCTCGCCGATCACGACCTGATCGGGCGACACCCCTTCGAACCGCGCGATCCGGCGCGCCAGCGCGTCGACCTCGGCCCGGTCGACATAGCGTTCGATGCCGGGAAGCGCCCGCACGATCGCCTCGGCACTCCGGGCGAAGGCCCGAAGGCGTTCTCGTTGAGCGAAAGGCGGACGGGGTCGGTGCGGCGGGCTGCCGCTGCCGGGATCGCGGCGCCCGCGGCCAGCGTGCCGGCCGCGGCCATCCAGTCGCGGCGGGAAAATCCGGTTCGGTCCATGATCCTCAGACCTCCGGGCGGATCGTCGGCCGGGTATTCGGATAGATTTGCTCGACCTGCGGCTCGCCGGCAGCGGGCGGGTGCATGCCGTAAGCGTCGACCGGCTGGGACCGGTTCACCCAGAGCGCGTAATAGAGATGGTCGGCGCGCGGATCGGCGGTGTTCGGATGCAGCAGGATCGTCAGCCCCAGGCTGTTGAGCTGGAGCCACGGGACGATCACCGGCAACAGCTCGTTGGTGAAGCCGAAATAGAAGGACGGCGTCACATGCGGCCCGCGCGGCGCCAGGTTCCAGTTGCCCAGCTCGACCGAGAAGCGGTCGGCGACCCATTTGCGGATCAGCGCCGCCTTCTCGTAGCTGTCCTCGTCGAAATAGACATGGGCGTGATAGCTTTCGATCTCGGTATGGCGGCGCGGGCGGGTGGGCAGGACCTGCTCGCCCGGGCGCACCGACACCGGACGCGGCGTGGGTTCCTTATAGGTTTCATAGCCCCAGGGGCTCGCGCCCGGCTTGGCTGGTGGCGGCGAAGCCGCGGGTGCAGGCACGCTCTGGGCCAGCGCGCTGCTCGAGAGACCCAGCGCGCCCAGCGCTGCCGCACCGCCTGCGAGCAGCGCCCGGCGATCGGGCGAGACCCGGTCGGCCCATATCCGGTCGTCGCGCTCGTTGAAGAAATTGGGCTCGGTCATGCGATCGCTCCTTTCCGCTATATCCAGCCGCGAGGCGCGTCCGGATCCGCCGCCTCGACCACATGGCCGGTCGGCACGGTCGAAGCGGCCGCGCGCTCGCGCTCGGCGAAGGCCTGGTGGATGACGCTGCCCGGGGGCACGCTTTCGGTCAGCCAGACATTGCCGCCGATCACCGCGCCCGCGCCGACGGTGACGCGGCCCAGGATCGTCGCGCCTGCATAGATCACCACGTCGTCCTCGACGATCGGGTGCCGCGGCATCCCCTTCGTCAGCGAGCCGTCCTCCTCCGAGGGGAAGCTGCGCGCACCCAGCGTCACGGCCTGATAGATGCGGACGCGATCGCCGACCACCGCCGTCTCGCCGATCACCACGCCGCTGCCATGATCGATGAAGAAGCTGTGACCGATGCTGGCGCCAGGATGGATGTCGATCCCGGTCAACGAATGGGCGATCTCGGCGACGATGCGGGCGACCAGCGGCGCTCCGAGCCGGTACAGGCTGTGCGCGAGACGATAATGGATGACCGCCTGGATGCACGGATAGCAGATCAGCACCTCGTCCACGCTGCGCGCGGCCGGATCGCCGGCATAGGCCGCCTCGACGTCGGTATCGAGCAGGCGGCGGATCCCCGGCAGCTCGCGCGCGAACGCGCCGACGATCCGGCCGGCGGTCCGGTCCGTTTCGGGGCCTTGGTCCGCGCGGTCGTAGCCGAGCTCGAGCCGCACCTGCTCGCGCAGCGCCGTCAGCGCGCGGTCCAGCGTCTCGACGACATAATCGGCTTCATTGTCCTCGCGCACCGAATGGGGTCCCAGGCGCAGCGGGAACAGCGCGCCGGACAGATCGGACAGAATGGCCTCCAGCTTCCGCCGCGACGGAAAGCCCGCCTGGCCGTGCTCGGCGTGCCGGCGATGCTCGGCGCGCCAATCCTCCCTTGCGCGGAACAAGCCGTCGGCGATTTCAGCCAGGTTCCAATCGGCGGCTGCGGGCGGGACGCCCTGCTTGCGATCACCAGTCATCGGCTCGAATGCAGCCTCTTGCTACGGCCGGCCTGCCCGACGGCCCGGTCCGGCTTTCCGTGGTCGAGGGCTCGCCACATCATCGAGGATATCCGAGCTCTACTCGCATGGTAGAGATAACTGCTACGCCGGATGAAAGGGGAAGTTGCTTACCCGTCGACTGGAGGCCGGATTATCGTCTGCCATGGCAAAGGACGATCCGGCAGCGACCGCCAATCCCATGCCCGCCACGCCCGATGGCATGCGCCGCGTGCCCGGCGGCGTCTTCGCGATGGGGTCCGAGCGCTTCTACCCCGAAGAGGCGCCCGTGCGCAGCATCGGCGTCGATCCCTTCTGGATCGACGAGACGCCCGTCACCAACGATCGGTTCGCGCGCTTCGTCGCGGCGACCGGCCATGTCACGCTCGCCGAGACCGCGCCCGATCCGGCCGACTATCCCGGGCTGCTCCCCGAGCTCGCCCAGGCCGGATCGCTGGTGTTCGAGAAGACGCCGGGCCCGGTGCCGCTGAACGACGTCACCCAATGGTGGCTGTTCCTGTTCGGCGCGGACTGGCGCCATCCCGCCGGCCCCGAGAGCTCGCTCGACGGACTGGCGGACCATCCGGTCGTCCATATCGCCTATGCCGACGCGCTGACCTATGCGCGATGGGCGGGCAAGGACCTGCCGACCGAGGCGGAATGGGAGTTCGCCGCGCGCGGCGGGCTCGACAATGCGGACTATGCCTGGGGCGACCAGCTCGCGCCGGACGGCGCGATGCTCGCCAACTACTGGCAGGGCGCCTTCCCGCACGCGAACAGCCTGCTCGATGGCTGGGAGCGGACCTCGCCGGTGCGCAGCTATCCGGCGAACGGATACGGCCTGCACGACATGATCGGCAATGTCTGGGAATGGACGCGCGACTGGTGGTCGCTGCCCGGCGCGAGCGGCGAAGCGGCCAGGCCCGGCTGCTGCCTCCCCGCCAATCCGCGCGGCGGCGGCGAGCCGGGAAGCCGCGACCCCGCCACGCCCGCCTTGCGGACCGGGCGCAAGGTGCTCAAGGGCGGCTCGCACCTCTGCGCCGAGAGCTATTGCCGGCGCTATCGCCCGGCAGCGCGCCATCCGCAGCCGATCGACACGTCGACCAGCCATGTCGGCTTCCGCTGCGTGGTGCGGAGCCGCAGCCTTCCGGAATAAGGGGCCCCGCCCCGCTCCCGTCACTTCAGAAGCAGGCGGACCTCGCCCAGCGGCTGCGAGTAGCGTAGCTGGCCGGCGGCATCGGCGCTCACCTGCGAACCGCGATCCAGGCCGATATCGAAGCCTTCCGAATAGGCGCCGGCCGCGCTCAGGAACCTCCCGATCGGCCCCGCGGCTGCCTGTTTTCCGTTGACGAACAGCGTCACCGTTCCCGGCGCCGTCGGATTGAGCAGCGGTCCCTTCGTGGGATGATCGGGCACATATTCATAGGCGATGGTGACGGGCCCCGCCGGCAGCGCCTCGCTCGAGACCACGGTCTGGCGATCCTGCCCATAGGCATTGTTCTCGAATACCAGCCGCCCCTGCTTCACATAGAGCGCGAACCCGCCGAGCCGGCCCCCGTCCGCGAGCAGCACGCCGGTGCCGATCGCGGCATCGCCCTTGATGTCCACCTCGAAGCGGTGCGCGCGGCCCGAGAGGTCGGGCAGCGCGTTGCGCGGCAGCTGGCCGATATCCGGCTGGAAGACGAACCGCTTGGCGGCCGGATCGAAGATCGTCGGCGCGCCGAGCGGCGCCGGCAGCAGCGGGAACACGCCGTTGCGCAGGCCTTCCTTCTCGAATTCCGCCTTCAGCTCGGCAAGCTTGGCCGGGTCGCTGGCGGCGAGATCCTTGGCTTCGCTGAAATCCTGATCGACGTGATAGAGTTCCCAGCGGTCGGTTGCCGGATCGCTCGCGTAGATGCTCGCGGCGGATTCGAACACCTTCCACGGCAGATAGGGCCGCTTCGCCGCCGCTACCCAGCCGTCGCGATAGATCGCGCGATTGCCGAATATCTCGAAATACTGCTCCTTGTGCGTCTCCGGCGCGGCCGGATTGGTGAAGGTCGGCACCAGGCTGTGGCCCTCGAACGGGATCTGCTTCACGCCGTCGACCGTGTCGGGAAAGGCGATGCCGGCCGCGTCGAGGATCGTCGGCGCGATATCGTTGACATGGCCGAACTGGCTTCGCACCGCGCCCGCGGCGTTGGTGTGGCCGGGCCAGGACACGATCAGCGGGTTGCGCGTGCCGCCGAAATGCGACGCGACCTGCTTCATCCACTGGAAGGGCGTGGTCGTCGCCCATGCCCAGCCTGCCGCATAGTGATTGGCGACGTCGGGTCCGCCGAACCTGTCGAGCTGGGCAAGCTGCGACGCCACGCTCGCCCGCCCGCCGGTGCCCGAGGCCGCCTCGTTGGCGATCGAGCCGTCGAGCCCGCCTTCGGCGCTGCCGCCGTTGTCGCCGACGATGTAGAAGATCAGCGTGTTCTCGCCGCCGGGCCGGCTCCGGATCTCGCGGATCAGGCGGCCGACCTCATAATCGGTCTGCTCGAGAAAGGCCGAATAGACTTCCATCTGGCGGGCGTAGAGCCGCTTCTGGTCGGGCGTGAGGCTGTCCCACGCGGGCAGGCCCTCGGGACGCGGCGTCAGCTGGGCATTCGCCGGGATCACGCCCAGGCGCTTCTGCCGGGCGAAGGCCTCCTCGCGATACTTGTCCCAACCCCCATCGAAGCGACCCTTGTTCCGCGCGATCCATTCCGCGGGGACGTGGTGCGGCTGGTGCGTCGCCCCGGTCGCGAAATAGAGGAAATAGGGCTTCGAGCCGGCGAGCGCGTCATGTTCGTCGACCCAGCGGATCGCATGATCCACCAGATCGGTGGTCAGGTGATAGCCCTGCGCCGGCTTGGCGGGCGGATCGACGGGCGTGGTATTGTCATAGAGGTGCGGCTCCCACTGATTGTCCTCGCCGTTGAGGAAGCCGTAGAAATGATCGAAACCCAGGCCCGTCGGCCAATGATCGAACGGGCCGGCCGGGGATATCTCCCATTGCGGCGTGTTGTGCCACTTGCCGAAGGCGGCGGTGCTGTAGCCGTTGTCATGCAGGATGCGGGCGATCGACGCGGTCTCCTTCTTCCAGATCGTGTTGTATGCCGGGAATCCGGCGGGGATGTCCTGAAGATTGCCGAACCCCACCTGATGCTGGTTGCGCCCCGTCAGCAACGCCGCGCGTGTGGGCGAGCAGATCGCGCTGGTGTTGAAGCGGTTGTAGCGCAAGCCGTCGGCGGCGAGGGCGTCTAGGTTGGGGGTTCGGGCCAGCCCTCCGAACGTCGAGGTAGCCGCGAAGCCGACATCGTCCAGCAGGACGACGACGACGTTGGGGGCAGACTTCGGAGCCTCCGCCGGCTTGGGAAAGGCGGGAACCGATTGGCCGCGGGTCAGCGCGATCTTGCCGGTGAACCCTTCCGACGCGCCCGGCGCCGACTGCGCCTGCGCCGCAACGGACGTGGCGAGCGAGAGAGTCGACGCGGACAGCAGTAGCAATGTACGGCGCAGAATAGTCATAGGGGCCCCTCCGGTTGAGAACGTAATACTCTATCAATTCAGTAGAGAATAAACGTAGCATTCCCTTAGCCGGCTCAACGCCAGCTTTCCGCGCCTCCCATGCGCCCGATCCGGTCCGATCCCCACACCGCCTTGCCCGCGCACCCGCACTCGGAGCAGAACCGTCACGAAGCCGCTTCCCCAGGGCGGCGGCACGTCTGCCGACGCCGAACCTCGCAATCTCGATTGACATGCAAACGCGCCGTTCCTATCCGGATGCAAACGCGAATCATTCGCATTAGCAAACCACGGGGGGAACAGATGATCGAACGGCGAACAGCGATGCGTGGCGTGCCGGCACGAGCAGGCCTCCGGTCCGGCATCGCGCTACTGACGCTGGCGACGGCGCTGCTGCCCGCAGCCGCATTCGCCCAATCCGCGCGGGGCGAAGACGACAAGGGAACGATCACCGTAACCGCGACCCGCATTCCACAGCCGGTAGCGGACGTCCCGGCGACCGTGACGGTCATCGACGCGGAGGCCATCGCCGACCAGATGGCCTCCGACATCAAGGATCTGGTGCGCTTCGAGGCCGGCGTGAGCGTCCACCGCGCGCCGACGCGCTTCGGCGCCGCGCAGGGCGCGACCGGGCGCGACGGCAATTCGGGCTTCAACATCCGCGGGATCGACGGCAACCGCGTGCTGATCCAGGTCGATGGCGTCCGCGTGCCCGACGGGTTCGATTTCGGCGCGCAATCGGCGGGGCGCGGCGACTATGTCGATCTCGGCGTGGTCAAGTCGGTCGAGATCCTGCGCGGGCCCGCGTCGGCGCTCTACGGCAGCGACGGACTGACCGGCGCGGTCAGCTTCATCACCAGCGACCCGCAGGACTTCCTGCGCGGCGGCAGGCGCTTCGGCGGAATCGCCCGCGCGGCATACGACTCGGCCGACAATCAATTCTCGGAAACCGGCATCGTCGCCGGCAGCGCGGGCGCCTGGTCGGCGATGCTCGCCTATACGCGCCGCGACGGGCACGAGCTCGACGACAAGGGCACGATCGACGCACCCAATGCGACGCGGACGACGCCCAACCCGCAGGACACGTTCTCGAATGCGCTGCTCGGCAAGCTCGTCTGGGCGCCCGACGACCACAACCGCGTCCGCCTGACCTACGACCATCTCGACGATCACGTCCGCACCGATGTGCTGAGTGGCGTCGCGGCGGTCGCGAGCTCGGCAACGAGCGTGATCGGGCTCACGGCAAGCGATCGCGTCCAGCGCGACCGCGTGAGCCTCGATTGGCGCTACACCGGCGCGGGCGCGATCGATTTCGCGCAGGTGACGGCCTGGTACCAGGACGGCAAGAACCGCCAGTACACCGCCGAGGACCGCAACACCGCCGCCGACCGTACTCGGCTCAACACGTTCGAGAACCGCGTCTATGGCGCGAGCGCCGAGCTGCGCAGCGACTTCTCGACCGGGCCGCTGACCCATCGGCTGGTCTATGGCGCCGATGCCAGCGTCACCCGCCAGCAGGGCGTGCGCGACGGCACCGTGCCGACCCCGCCCGACGTGTTTCCGACGCGCGCCTTCCCGGTGACCGACTATACGTTGGCGGGCGCCTATCTTGCCGACGAGATCGGCATCGGCAAGGCGGTAACGCTCTATCCGGCGCTGCGCTTCGACTATTACAAGCTCGATCCAAAGCAGGACGCGCTGCTGCCGGCCTTCGCGTCGGCCGGCCAGGACGGCTCGAGGGTCTCACCGAAGCTCGGCGTGGTCGTCCATCCGATCGCGGGCGTGGGGCTGTTCGCCAACTATGCGCGCGGCTTCAAGGCGCCGGCGCCGACGCAGGTCAACCAGTTCTTCCAGAACCTGGCGCAGGGCTACACCTCGATCCCGAACCCGGACCTGAAGCCGGAGACCAGCGAGACCTGGGAAGGCGGGGTGAAGCTCGACCGCGGGCCGGTCAGCGCGGGAGTGACCGCCTTCACCGGGCGCTACCGCGGCTTCATCAGCCAGGAAGTGGTAAGCGGCGGCTTCACGCCGTCGGACCCTGCGGTGTTCCAGTTCATCAACTTGAACCGCGTCCAGATCGACGGCGTCGAAGGGCGGATCACCGCGCGCAGCAAGATCGGCATCACCGGGCGGTTCGCGGTCGGCTATACCAAGGGCACGGTGATCGGCGCCGGAGGCGATCGCTCGCCGCTGTCGACCATCGATCCGCTCAAGCTGGTCGCGGGCGTCGGCTATGACGCGCCCGGCCGCCGTTTCGGCGGCGAGATCATCGCGACGCATTCGGCGCAAAAGGAGCTTTCGGCGACCACTTATGCAACGCCGACCGGACCAGCGAGCATCTGCTCGGGCGCGGGAGGCTGCTTCCGGCCGGGCGCGTTCACGATCCTTGATGCGACCGCCTATGCGCGGATCGGCGACGCGTTCACGCTGCGCGCCGGCGTCTTCAACCTGCTCGACCGCAAATATGCGTGGTGGAGCGATGTCCGCGGCCTGGCCGCCAGTTCGACCGTCACCGACGCCTATACCCAGCCCGGCCGCAACGCGAGCGTCTCGCTGACCGTGCGCTTTTGAGGAACGAACCCATGAAGACTCTCGGATTAGGCCTTGCCCTTGCGGCCTCGCTGCTCGCCCTGCCGCTCGCGGCGCCGGCGCTCGCCGGCCGCCCCGACGCCGCGCACGGCACCGCGGACGCGGCACTCGATGCCGATCGCGCCGCGATCCTCGCGATGGCGGGGAACTACAAGGTGACCTTCGACCTGCGCGAGACGACGCCGTGGCGCGCCGACTATGCGCCGATTCCGTCGAAGATCCTGGGCGGGCACGAAAGCGTCCGGGTGATCGAGGACAGCGGCCGCAAGATCGTGCTCCAGCACCTGCTCGTCGTCGCCGGCGACGACGGCAAGCCGGTGGTCGTCAAGCACTGGCGACAGGACTGGATCTATGAGCCGGCAAGCGTGCTGGTCTATGCCGGGCAAGGGCGCTGGAACCTCGAGGCGGTTCCCGAGAGCGAGCGCCACGTCCACTGGTCGCAGACCGTGTGGCAGACCGACGATTCGCCCAGGTACGGCGGCGTGGGGCTATGGACCGACGAAGGCGGCATCCGCCGCTGGCAGAGCGACTGGACCTGGCGCCCGCTCGCGCGGCGCGACGCCGTCCGCCATCCGCCTTACGACCGCTATCTCTCGATCAACCGCCATTCGCCGTCGCCCACCGGCTGGATCCACTGGCAGGACAACATCAAGATGGGGCTGGTCGACGGCAAGCTGGTGCCGTTCGTCCAGGAATCGGTGCTCAACACCTATGCGCGCGACGACGCCTATGCCGTGAAGGCGGCCGACGATTATTGGGCCGCGACCAAGGCGTATTGGGCGGACGTGCGCACCGCCTGGGACAAGGCGATCGCCCGGAACCAGGGCGTGTCGGTCGCGGAGGTCGCGGAAAGCGGATCGGCCTCGGGCGAACGGCTGATGGAGCTGGCCGACGACGTGCAGGCGGGCAAGCTCACGACGGCTGCCGCGATCGCGCAAGCCAGGGCGGTGATCGCCGAGGTCACGAAGCGCTGACCTGTCGCTCGATCAACGGGCATTCGAACCTGCCGAGGCATCATGTACCGCTATCTGGACCGAACCTTGTCCCAACTCGAACCCCCCGCGATGTTCCTAGTCGGGGCGATGCGCGACTGGGTCTGGTCGGTCGGGCACGAGCGATGCCCCTGCCGCGCGTTGATCGCCCGGTTCGCGGCGGCGGGACTGGGTGGAACCGCCTTCGAGTTCGGGACTGCCATGGCGATCTTGAACCGTGGCGCGCTGGACATGCTGAGGTTCGGTCCGCCAGGGTACGCACGAATAAGCGACGACGAAGCCAGGCTGCTCGCCCTGTTCGACGCGCAGAATCAAACGGCGCGGCACCGGATGGCGGCTGTGCTGGTCGAGGAGGCCGCGGTCGCGCGCTTGACGCAAGCCATCGCCGCGATCGTGGCGGACCTCGCCGCTTCGCCGATATCCGCCCGGTTCGACTGAACCGGATTCTCCGCGTCAGGCGGACGATAGCTCGACGATGATGTCGCGCACCCGATCGACATGATCGCGACTGGCGGTTTCGGCCGCGCGGACATCTCCCGCGGAAACCGCCGAGGCGATGCGTTGATAATCTGCAAGCCGGACGCCCTGCAGCCGCGACGACTGGAATTGCGAATAGATGATGTGCATGCCGACGGCGGGGAATATTCGCTGCAGCTCGCGATTGCCCCCGATCGCCAGCAGGCTGCGGTAGAAGCCGCGGCGCGCCCGGCTGAACCTGCCCGGCTCGTCGAGCGCGGCCGGGTCCGACAGTCGCTCCAGCGCTTCCGCCAGCAAGTCGGCGTGCCTTTCCGGATCGAACCGCTGCGCGGCATAGCGGGCGGTGAGCGCCATCAGCGCCGACGCGACATCGAGCACCTCCAGGGTTTCGGCCAGATCGATCTTGCGGATCGCCGCGGACCGATGCCGGTTGAGGTCGATGATGCCGCGCGCGGCAAGGCGCTGCATGGCTTCCCGGACCGCGTTGCGCCCGACGCCGAAGCGCTCGGCGAGCTCGGTTTCGACGAGGCGCTGCCCGGCGACCAGCGTGCGATCCTCCAGGTCCTGCATGACCCCGAGATAGATTTTGGTCGCCGCGCCGGCGGATTCGTCCTCCAAGCCGGGCTCAGCCATTGATTGTTCTACAATCTTGTTCCATTATCAGCGTCCCACTGGAGTGGAAATGATTGGCAATCCTTTGAATCTGGCCGGCAAGACGGCGTTTGTCACGGGTGCATCGAGCGGCTTGGGCGCTTATTTCGCCGGTGTCCTGGCCGCGGCGGGTGCGGCGGTGATCCTCTGTGCGCGTCGCGAGGAGATGCTGCATGCAGTGGCGGCGCAAATCCGCGACGCCGGCGGCGCCTGCTCGATCGCCCAGCTCGACGTGACGGATCGGGCGCGTATCCGCGCCATCGGCGCCGAACTGGCGCAGGCCGATATCGTCGTCAACAACGCCGGCATCGTCCGCGAAGGCGCCGCCTTGGATCAGTCCGAAGAAGACTGGGATGCCGTCATCGACACCAATCTCACCGGCATGTTCCTCGTCGCGCAGGCCGCCGGCCGCGCGATGCGCGCGCGCGGGCGGGGAGGATCGATCATCAACATCGCCTCGATCCTGGGGCTCCGCCAGGCCGGCGGGGTGCTGCCCTATGCCGTGTCGAAGGCGGGCGTCATCCAGATGACCAAATCGCTGGCGCTCGAATGGGCGCGTCACGGCATCCGCGTCAACGCGCTGGCTCCGGGATACATCCACACCGAGATCAACGACGCATTCTGGCAAAGCGAGGCCGGGCTGGCGATGATCCGCCGCATTCCCCAGCGGCGGCTCGGGCAGCTCGCCGACCTGGACGGGCCGCTGCTGCTGCTCGCGTCCGATGCGTCGGCATATATGACCGGATCGGTGATGGTCGTCGATGGCGGGCACCTCGTCAGCAGCCTCTAGGCGGAAACCATGGCCGGCAAACTCTTCGATAGCGCGGGCGAGGCCCTTGCCGGACTCCTGTTCGACGGCATGACGATCGCCGCCGGCGGCTTCGGGCTGTGCGGCATTCCCGAGACGCTGATCGGCGCGATCCGGGACTCGGGCGTGCGCGACCTGACCGTCGTTTCGAACAACGCCGGCGTCGACGATTTCGGGCTCGGCCTGCTGCTGCGGACGGGACAGGTCCGCAGGATGATTTCCTCCTATGTCGGAGAGAATAAGGAATTCGAGCGCCAGTATCTGGCGGGCGAGCTCGAGCTCGAGTTCAACCCCCAGGGCACGCTCGCCGAACGCATCCGCGCGGGCGGGGCCGGCATTGCCGGCTTCTACACGCGCACCGGCGTCGGCACGATCATCGCCGAGGGCAAGGAGCAGCGCGAGTTCAACGGCGAGCGCTATATTCTCGAGACCGCGCTCACCGCCGATCTGGCGATCGTCAAGGCCTGGCGCGGCGATCATCGGGGCAATCTCCTGTATCGAAAGACCGCGCGGAATTTCAATCCGATGGTCGCGACCTGCAGTCGCACGACGATCGCCGAGGTGGAGGAGCTGGTGCCGACCGGCGAGATCCCGCCCGACGCCGTCCACACCCCCGGCATCTTCGTGCAGCGGCTGATCGCGGCGGCGCGGAACGAAAAGCGCATCGAAAAGCGCATCACGCGCAAGGAGGCCTGAGCCATGCCGTGGAGCCGCAACGAAATGGCCGCCCGCGCCGCGCGCGAGCTCGAGGACGGCTATTACGTCAACCTGGGGATCGGCATTCCGACGCTGGTGGCCGACAATATCCCGGCAGGAATGGAGGTCACGCTGCAATCCGAGAACGGGATGCTGGGGCTGGGCCCCTATCCGCTCGAGGCGCAGGTCGATCCCGACATCATCAACGCGGGCAAGGAAACCATCACCGAACTTCCCGGCACGAGCTACGTCTCGTCGGCCGACAGCTTCGCGATGATCCGCGGGGGGCATATCGACCTTTCGGTGCTGGGCGCGATGGAGGTCTCCGAGGCGGGGGACATCGCCAACTGGATGGTCCCCGGCAAGACCGTCAAGGGCATGGGCGGGGCGATGGATCTGGTCGCCGGCGTGCGGCGGATCATCGTGCTGATGGACCACGTCTCGCGCGACGGGACCCCCAAGTTCCGCACGCGCTGCACGCTGCCGCTGACCGGATCGGACGTGATCGACATGATCGTCACCGATCTCGCGGTGTTCGCGCGCGAGACGCGGGGGCACCCGTTCCGGCTGGTCGAGCTCGCTCCCGGCGTGACCGCCGAAGCCGTCCGCGCGGCCACCGAAGCGCATTACGAGGCGGAGTGAGCAGCGTGCAGCCAGGGTCCGAACGCGCGCTTGCGATCGCCGCGGAGGTGGAGCGCTTCGTGCGCGAGACGGTGATCCCCTATGAGCGGGACCCGCGCTGCGGCGCGCATGGCCCGGCCGAGGATCTCGTGCGCGAACTCCGCGCGAAGGCGCGCGCCGCCGGGGTCATGACCCCCCATATCCTGCCCGACGGCACCCACCTGTCGCAGCGCGAGACCGCGCTGGTCCTCAAGCGGTCGGGGCTTTCGCCGCTGGGGCCGGTCGCGGTCAACACGATGGCGCCCGACGAGGGCAACATGTATCTGATCGGCAAGGTCGCCACGCCTGAGCTCAAGGCACGTTTCCTCGACCCGCTCGTCGCCGGCGTGGCGCGCTCCGCCTTCTTCATGACCGAACCCGCCGCCGAGGGCGGCGCCGGCTCCGATCCGTCGATGATGAAGACCACCGCCGTGCGCGACGGCGACTACTGGATCGTCAACGGCCGCAAGGCATTCATCACCGGGGCGCAAGGCGCCCGCGTCGGGATCGTCATGGCGAAATCGGCCGACGGCGCCTGCATGTTCCTGGTGGATCTCCCCGATCCCGCGATCCGCATCGAGCGCGTGCTCGACACGATCGACAGCTCGATGCCGGGCGGCCATTCGGTCGTCGCGATCGACGACCTGCGCGTGCCGGCGAGCCAGATGCTCGGCGAAAGCGGGGAAGGATTCGCCTATGCCCAGATCCGCCTCAGCCCGGCGCGGCTGTCGCACTGCATGCGCTGGCACGGCAGCGCGACGCGCGCGCACGAGATCGCGGTGGCCTACGCCTGCACGCGACAGGCGTTCGGCAAGCCGCTGGTGGACCATGAAGGCGTAGGCTTCATGCTCGCCGAGAATCTGATCGACCTCAAGCAATCGGAGCTGATGATCGACTGGTGCGCCGACGTGCTCGATGCGGGCTCGCTCGGCACGGCGGAGAGCTCGATGGCGAAGGTCGCGGTCTCCGAGGCGCTGATGCGCGTCGCCGACCGCTGCGTGCAGGTGATGGGCGGCACCGGCGTCTCGGGCGATACGATCGTCGAGCAGGTGTTCCGCGAGATTCGCGCCTTCCGCATCTACGACGGGCCGACCGAGGTGCATAAGTGGTCGCTCGCCAAGAAGATCAAGCGCGACCATCGCCATGACTGATCCCGCCGAGGCCAATGTCGGGACCGTCGCGGTGCGGCCCGCCCACCGGTTCGACGAAGCGGCGCTGGAGCGCTGGATGGCCGAGCATGTCGAGGGCTTTCGCGGGCCGGTCCGCGTCGAGCAGTTCAAGGGCGGCCAGTCGAATCCCACCTACAAGCTCACCACGCCGGCGCGGAGCTATGTGCTCCGGCGCAAGCCCCCCGGCCAGCTGCTGAAGGGCGCCCATGCGGTCGAGCGCGAGGCGGAGGTGCTGACCGCGCTGGGCACGACGGGCTTTCCGGTGCCGCGGGTCCATGCGCTGTGCACCGACGACGACGTGATCGGCACCTGGTTCTATGTCATGGACATGGTCGAGGGCCGGATCTTCTGGGACGCCACGCTGCCGGAGATCGCCGCCGATCGGCGCCCCGACTATTTCGACGCGATGAATGCGACGATATCCCGGCTTCACCGGATCGACCCCGAAAGCATCGGCCTCGGCGGCTTCGGCCGGCCGGGCAATTATTTCGCGCGCCAGATCGGGCGCTGGTCCAGGCAATATCTGGACGATGCCGATGCGGGCCGCGATCCGCAGATGGATCGGCTGATCGCGTGGCTGCCCGAGAATATCCCGCCCGGCGACGAGACGAGCATCGTCCATGGCGATTTCCGGCTGGACAACATGATCTTCCATCCCACCGAGCCCAAGGTGGTGGCGGTGCTGGACTGGGAATTGTCCACGCTCGGGCACCCGCTCGCGGACTTCGCCTATCACGCGATGATGTATCACATACCGCCGCATATCGTCGCGGGCCTGGCGGGCGCCGATCTCGCGGCACTCAACATCCCCGGCGAGGCGGATTATGTCGCTGCCTATTGCCGGCGGACGGGGCGCGCCTCGATTCCTGCCTATGAATTCTACATCATCTTCAACGTCTTCCGCCTGGCGGCGATCTTCCATGGCATCAAGGGCCGCGTGATCCGCGGCACGGCCGCATCGGCCCAAGCAGCCGAGCGTGCCCGGGCATTCCCGGAGCTGGCGGCGATCGCCTGCGCGCTGATCGATCGCTGATCGGCGCCTGACGGACAGATCAGGCAGTATCGCCGCCTTCGCGCCCCGCGCCACCGGATCGCTAGATCTCGATCTTGTATATCCGCCCGGCGGTTCCTGAGAATAACGCCCGCTTTTCGGCTGGCGAGTAGCCCGAGGCCATCTTCTTGAACGCATTCCACAGCACCGGGTAGCTGCACATCGCCTTGTCGACCGGAAAGTTGCTTTCGAACATGCTGCGCTCCGGCCCGAAGGCCTGGATGCACGTATCGACATAGGGCTTCCACGCGCTCACCAGATCGTCCGAAGACGGCGGCTCGGGCTGCAGATGGAACGTGTAGCCGGAATTCGCCACGGCCATGCCGCCAAGCTTGATGTACGTGTTCGGCAAGGCGGAAATCGCTTCGATATCCTTGGCCCAGGACGCGAATATCTCCTCACGCTTGCCCGCATAGGGGCCGACGCCGATCGGACCGCCGACGTGATTGATGATCACCGGCAGATCGGGGAAGGCGCGGCAGACGTCGACCGTCTCGGCAAGCTGGGTGTGGAACACCCAGAGATCGAGCACGAGCCCCAGCCGCTGGACACAGGCCAGCGCGTCATGCGTCGCCGGTTCCCGGAGCACGCCCGGGAGCGTCGGCAGCTTGTGCACTTCCGCGCTGGCGTCCCAGCTCGTCCGGAAGCGAACGCCGCGGAAGCGTCCGCCGCCCGCGCGGATATGCTCGTGCAGCACGGGTTCCACCCGATCGCCGAGCGCAGCATCCGCAGAGCCGACGATCGCGGCGCAGATCCGGGTCGGCCCATAGATGCCGCTGTCGCTCTGGGCGGCGACGCCGGCGACGAATTCGGTCTCGCCGATCGGCTTCATCTCCTCCGGCCCGTGCGCGCGATACATCGCGCGGCAGGGCGAAAAAACGGTCGCGCGGATATCGTGGCCCGTCTTCAGGTCGTCGAGGAACTCGTCGAGCAAATAGCGCGCGCCCGGCGGATCCCAGAGATGGTGATGCGCATCGATGATCGGCAAGTCCGGTTCGACGATCTCCTCGACTTTCAACGAAAGCCACTCGGGATTTATCTTGAGCTGGGTGGTCGCCGCCGAGTCGCTTTTCACGCTGATATCCAATTTTTTCTTCCAGAAAACGGTCAGTTACCTTCGAAAAGGTCGGACGATATTGAAAATGTGCTGATATACAGCCTGGTTTGATTTCAGATATTCGCGAATGAAGGCAAGGGGCGGCGCGCCCATCACTCGTGGAAGGTCGCGCAGATCAAATCAGCGAGGCCGCGATTCGAAAAGTGAAATTTTGCCATCCTAAGAATGAAACGATTTCCCTCGTCCTCGGTCCATTCTGGATAAATAAAGTGGCGAACCTTTCAAGCTCCGGCGCCCTTGCTCGGGAGCCGGAAAGAACGTCGGAACGTCGCAATAGATCAAAAATAATAAATCAAGGGGAGTGTGCATGATTAACTACCGTCGTGGATTATTGGTTGGCGCGGCAATCGCGGCGATCACACCAATTACCGCTTATGCCCAGGCAGCGGACGGCCAACAAATTCCGCCGCAAGCCAGTGCGCCGCCGGCTGACCAGGCCGATAATCAGTCGGGCGCCAACGAAGACATTATCGTGACAGCCCAGAAGCGTTCGGAAAATCTCCAGAACGTTCCCATCACCATGACCGCCCTGTCGGCGAAATCGCTGGAGAGCGCGCACGTCACCGGCACCCGCGATCTGTCGCTGGCGGTGCCGGGCCTGAGCTTCACGCCGGTGGCGGCGCAGGCCTCGCCGACGATCCGCGGCGTGGCGACGCGCGGGATCGGCCCGGGCGACGAGCCGTCGATCCCAATCTATATCGACGGAGTCTACCAATCGTCGACGGGTAGCGGCTTCTTCCAGTTCAACAACATCGAACGGATCGAGGTTCTGAAAGGGCCGCAGGGGACGCTGTTCGGGCGCAACGCCGAAGGCGGGGTCATCAGCATCACCACCGCCCAGCCCAAGTTCGAACCGTTCCTGAGCGCGGATGCGGCGTACGGATCCTACAACAAGGTCCAGCTCAACGCCTATGGCACCGCCCCGTTGAGCGGCAAGCTCGCGGTCAGCCTCGCCGTTCACGAGGACCGGGATGACGGATACATAAAGAATCTCGTGGGCGCGAAGAACCGCGGGCAGGAAAGCTCGTTCGGCGCGCGTGCGAAACTGCTGTGGCAGCCGACCGACAACGTGTCGCTCACCGTCGGCGCCAGCTACACCCACTCGACGGACGACCGCCCGACCGCGATCTATCCGATCGACGGCAACACCGCCGACAAGAAGATCAACCCGGCGGTGATCATCGCCGGCGGCAACGAGACCGCGGTCCCCTTCGGCTATTCGAACGTGCGCCAGAAGAGCGTCTATGGGAATCTGGTCATCAACTTCGCGTCGTTCGACGTGGCGCTGCTCCAGTCGTGGCTGGATACCGACACATATTACAAACGTCGACAGCTCGGCCACGCCGGTCGCCTCGTCGATCCTCAGGTTCCCGCAGTACGACACCTCGTACAGCACCGAGCTGCGGTTCACGTCGACCGGGCATTCGCGGCTGAGCTGGATCGGCGGGCTGAACTATTTCAACGATGCCGGCGGCCGCGGCTATTACGACGATCCGTCGGTATCAAGGGCGACGGTGACCGGCGCCACGACGACGCTGGCCGCCAAGATCGGCACGCAGGCCTATGGGGTGTTCGGCGAGCTCACCTATCATCTGACCGACGCGCTGTCGGTAACCGGCGGGCTGCGGTACAGCAACGAGCATCGATCGAAGACGCTCGCGCTCGCCTCCACGCCCTTTGCCTCGCTGCCGAATCTGGCGGTGCCGGTGTTCCAGGCGCGCGACACGCACGACTATCACAACCTGTCCGCGCGCGCGTCGGTGAAGTATGACATCACTCCGGATGTCCATACGTTCTTCACCTTCTCCCAGGGCTTCAAGAGCGGATTCTCCAACGCGACCGCGCCGGCGACGGGATCTCCGCCTTCGTTCGACTGGCTCAAGCCTGAGACGCTCAACAACTACGAGCTCGGCGTCAAATCGGACATCACCCGCAAATTGCGCGTCAACGTATCCGCATTCTATCTCGACTATAGCAACCTCCAGGTCACGGTGCGCTCGCCGCTGCCGCCTTCGTCGACCACCACGATCAATGCCGGCTCGGCGACGAATTACGGCGCGGAGCTGAGCCTCGACTGGCGGCCGTCGGATGCCTGGCAATTCTCGATCGGCGTCGCCAACGAGCATGCGCGGTACACCGCCTTCCCCAACGCGCTGGTCTATTTCCCCGCGACCAGCACCGATACGACCACCAACGCCGCCGCGCTGGCGCTCAATTCGTGCCAGCCCGGCACTGGCGTGCCCAACGGCGGCAACCGGGCCGCGACCTGCGATTCGAAGGGACGCGCGCTGGCGCGGTCGCCGGATTGGACCGCGAATACCTCGGCCGAGTATACCGCCGACCTGTTCGGCGGGAAGCTGCAGCTCGGCGGCATCCTTGCCTGGACCGAGAACTACATCTGGGATCTCTACGGCACGCTGGACAATGGCGGCGATCATTTCACGCTGAACGGCCATGCGACCTGGACCGCACCGAACGGCCTGGTCAGCGTGACCGTGTACGGCGACAATCTGACCGACTCGAACCAGCCGATGCTGCGCTTCCAGGGCGCGGCGGCAACCTATGGCTTCAATCAGGAGCCGGCCAATTTCGGCATCCGCCTGTCCTGGAAAATGCGATAGGCCCGCAGGGCACGGACGGTTTCCGCACCGGGCAAGTTTTGGAGTAGCGTAGGGTGCCAGAGTTCGACATCATCGTGCGGGGCGGGTCGATCGCCGACGGTCTGGGCGGAGAACCGTTCGAGGGGGATGTGGGAATCGGCGGCGACCGGATCGTCGCGGTCGGAGCACTCGCGAACACCACCGCCAAGCGGGTGATCGACGCGTCGGGCAAGCTCGTGACGCCGGGCTTCATCGACGTGCATACGCATTATGACGGCCAGGCGATCTGGTCGGACCGGCTCAACCCGTCCTCGAACCATGGCGTCACGACCGTGGTGATCGGCAATTGCGGCGTCGGCTTCGCGCCGTGCCGACACGAGGACCAGGCCATGCTGGTCAACGTCATGGAGGGCGTCGAGGACATCCCCGGCATCGTCCTGACCGATGGCCTGCCCTGGACCTGGCAGACCTTCCCCGAATATATGGATGCGCTAGAAGACCGACCGCGCGACATCGACGTCGCGGCGCTGCTGCCGCACTCGCCGCTGCGCATATATGTCATGGGAGCGCGCGGCGCGCGGCGCGAGCCGCCGACCGCCGACGACCTTCGGCGGATGCGTGCGCTCGCGAAGGAAGCTGCCGAGGTGGGGGCGATCGGCTTCGCCACCTCGAGCACCCCCGCCCACCGGACCGCCGACGGCAACGAGATTCCAAGCTACCAGGCCGAGCTCGAGGAGCTGGAGGCGATTTCGCTGGGCATCGCGGACGGCGGGGGCCGGATCATCCAGGCGACGCTCAACACCCCGACCCCCGCCTGCAACACCTGGCCGGATCGCCTCGCCTTCATCCAGGAGCTGGTTCGCGCGAGCGGGCTCGGCTGCACCCTGACGTTCAGCGCCCAGAACGAGGGGCCCGAGGATTGGCGCGGCGCGCTGGCGATCATCGACAAGGCCAACAACCAGGGCATGGCGATCCGCCCGCAGGTCTTTCCGCGCCCGGTCGGCATGTTGCTCGGGCTGGATCTCACCACGCACCCGTTCGTGGCATGCCCAAGCTATCAGGCGATCGCCGAGTTGCCCCTGGCGGAACGCGTCGCGAAGATGCGCGAACCGGCGATGCGCGCGCGGATCCTGTCCGAGACGCCGAAGGGGGGCAGCACGCTGAGTGAAAGGGCGAGATCGTGGAATTTCATGTTCCCGTTCAGCGATCCGCCGAACTACGAGCCCCCCGCCGACAGCAGCATGGGCGCGCGCGCCGATCGCGAAGGCCGGTCGGCCGACGAGATCGCCTACGACCATCTTCTGGAGGATGACGGGCACGCCATGCTGCTGGCGACGATCTTCAACTATCCGAACCGCAACCTCGATGCGGTGGCCGAGATCATGAAGGATCCGAATGCCGTCCTCGGGCTGGGCGACGGCGGCGCGCATTATGGCGCGATCTGCGATGCCAGCTATCCCACCTTCACCCTGACGCACTGGACGAGGGATCGCGCGGCGGGGCGGCTGCCGCTCGGCCGCGCCGTGCGCGCGCTGAGCCATACCAACGCCGAGATGATGGGCCTGCACGATCGCGGGTGATCGCGCCGGGCTACAAGGCCGACATCAACGTGATCGATATCGAGCGCCTCAAGCTTCACCTTCCCACCGTCCGCCACGATCTTCCCGCCGGTGGCATGCGGCTCGACCAGACGGCCGAAGGCTATGCCTTCACGCTCGTGAGCGGCGAGATCATCCTCGAGAACGACCAGCCCACGGGCGCCCGCCCCGGCCGCCTGGTGCGAGGCGCGCAGACCTTGTGAGCCGCCCGCGGACCGGGCGCTAATATTCGAGCGCCGGGTTCGCCGTTTGGCGCTCATCTTCCGATCGCTCGAGCGATTGCGGCTGTCCGTCGACCCAGATCAGATAGGCCGGCTCGCGTCCGGGATTGCGGAGCGGCTGAAGCACGCCCGCCGGCACGTGGATCGCGTCGAGCGGCCGCAGCTCGCTGTTCTGCCGATCACCGCCGGCCAGCACCTTCCCGCCGACCAGCACATAGGTCCGCCCGTTCGGGCGGCGCTCGGGCACGAGGCCGTTCGCAGGCTGGAGCACGGTCATGCCCAGCCCGACATTCGCGCTGACGACCGATTGCGCGGGATTGTGATTGAGGAAGCCGGGCTCCCCCCCGACCCAGCTGACCGACCATCGCAGATGCCCCGCTTCCTTGGCGCGATGGCCGCTCCAGTCGGGCTCGAGATCGTCGAACCGCACCTGCCGCACACCCGGCGCATCGAGCGCATGCGACTCCGCATTCCCCTCGACATAGATCGACGTCCCCTTTCGCTCGATCTTGTCGTGCACCCAGAGCAGCTCGACGTCCTCGCGCCCCGCAATTGCGGATGCCGTGCGGCGCGCCGGCCGGAATATACAGGCAGTCGAACGGCCCGGCGCGATGGACGTTGCCGGTGTGATCGTAGCTTTCCACCGTTCCGCGCAGGATCACGTAGATTTCGGTGATCGAATGGAGATGCAGGCCGGCCTGGCGGTTTCCCACCGGCAGGCGCATATAGCCCACCACGCAGTCCGGGTTTTCAAGGGCGACGCCGGGATTGGGGTTGATATAGCCCGCGGGGCCGGCGACCCAGGCGATCAGCGATCTTATGAATCCCGGCTCCTTGGCGCGTGGAAGATACCACGCCGGTTCGAGATCCTCGAAACGTATGATCGTCCCCATCATCTTGCATCCTCAGGAGAAGGTTTCATGCCGGCTTCGCTGCGACATCTTCCCGCGACGTCGCGTAGCGATCGACCGGCGCGACGGGAGATGAAGGCGGCGATGACGGATGCGCGGCGGCCATCGCCGCCCGCGCCGGCGCGCGGCCCGCGGCGAGGACCGCCGCTCCCGCCAGGCCAAACACCGCGAACACCGCGCCGATCGACGGCCCGAGCAGTTCGGGATCGCGGAATAGGTATCGCGTCGTCACCGACACGGCCAGCGGACCGACGCCGAGCGACAGCAGGTTGAACGCGATCAGGAACAGCGCCGACAGCCGGCCACGCAATTCGCTCGGCGCGACCAGCTGGAGCGCCGCTCCGGCCACGGCGACGGGCGTAAAGAAATAGGTCGCGGAATAGAGGAGGATCGCCGGCCAGGCGTCGGGCATGATCGAAGCCGCCGCGCCCAATATGGCCACCATGATCCCGCCGAACACGAAATAGCGAAAATGCGCATCGGCGCGCCCACCGGCCAGGATGCGATCGACCAGCCGCGTCCCCAGGCTCATGCCCAGAATGCCGAACAGCGCCACGCCCGTGCCGATCGACGGGCCCACCACCGTCATCGCCAGGCCGAAATGGCGGTTGATATAGGTCGGCATCCATGCGGCGCCGGCGTTGATCGCCAGCGAGATGAACGAGAATCCGATGAAATGGGTGGCGAGGAACATCTTGTTCGTCGCCACGAACCCCCAGAACGCAAGCGGTGCCCTGGAGGATCGGAAGCGGTGCCGCGCCGGCTCGGGCACGGACAGGACCAGGAACGCAGGCAGGAAGCCGAGGCAGCCCGTCAGCACGAAGACCGTTCGCCAGGAGGGCGCATGCGAGTGCCCGACGACGGCGCCGAAGTCATGGTGGATCGCGAGCGCGATGATGCCACCCCCGATCACCGAGGACAGCCCGGAGCCGGCGACCGCGCCGAGCGAGAAGATGCCGATCGCGGTGGTGACCTTGTGCCGCGGAAACAGATCGCTGATCATCGAATAGGCCGCGGGCAGGAGCGCCGCTTCGCCCGCGCCGACCATGAACCGCGCGGCCAGAAGCTGGCCGTAATTCTGCGCAAGGCCGCACGACGCGGTCGCGAGCGACCAGGTCAGCACCCCAAGGAAGATCAATCGGCGCCGGGACGCGCGGTCCGCGAGCCAGCCCAAGGGGATGCCGCAAACGCAATAGAAGGTGACGAAGGCGAAGCCCTGCAGCAGGCTTATCTGGACATCGCTTGCCCCCAGGTCCCGCCGGATCGGGTCCACCAGCAGATTGAGGACGCCGCGATCGAGCAGCGACAGCCCGTACAACAGGATCAGGATTCCCAGCGCGCGCCACGGCGTGGCCGGTGGGAATATGTTTCCGCTCCCGCGCCGTTCCTCTGCCTGTTGCACCTCGGCCATTGAATCTGCCCATCTGTCTTATTCGGTATCGCCGATATCGGCTTTGATTCTGGCATTTTTCACAAGATGAGAGATCAGCCGTCAAAATAGGCGCGACGCCAGCGCGGAAGCGAGTGAATATCAGCCATCAAAAGAGTGCCGACTTTTCACTCTTCAGGGATGCGGCGACGGATGCCCGAAATCGGCCGCCGGCGCAGGTTTGACCCGCTCTTCCGGCGCGCTCATGAATGATCCGGCGCTGAGGCCATGCCGGCGCCAGAGCCTGCTGCTCCAGAGGATCGACGTGGACCGAATCGGTGAACTATCCACCTTCGTCAAGGTTGTGGACGCTGGCAGTTTCAGAAGCGCGGCGGCGGCGCTTTCCTTGTCGCCCTCGACCATCAGCAAGCTCGTCCTGCGGCTCGAGCTCCGGCTCGGCGCGCGCCTGCTGAACCGCACCTCGCGCTCGTTCAGCCTCACCCCGGAAGGCAGCCTCCTGTACGAAAAGGCCGTCGCGGCGGTGCGCGCCGTCGAGGATGCCGAGAATATGATCATCCTCAGGCATCGCGAGCCGTCCGGGAAATTGCGCGTTCATTGCAGCCCGACCTTTGCCATCAGCCAGCTTGCGCCGATCATCCCGGAATTCGCCGACGCCCATCCGGCGATCGACATAGAGCTCGTCACGGGGACCATGTCCGTCGACATGGCGGCATCCAACATCGACGTCCTGTTCGAATTCGCGGCGCTTCGCGACAGCTCGGTGATCGGCCGGCGCATCGCCATCAGCCGTTGGGTCATCTGCGCATCGCCGACCTACCTGGCAACGCACGGCGTACCCGATTCGCCGGCGGATCTCGTCAATCACAATTGCCTGAATTTCCTCCCGCACAACTACTGGCAGGAATGGCTCATCAGGGGAGCCCAGGCCCGCGGAGTCAAGCCGCGCGGCAGGCTATCCTCCAACAATGCGGGATTGCTGCGGCAGCTTGCCGTGCAGGATTTCGGCATCGTCCGCCTTCCGATGTTTCAGATAGTCGATGATCTCAACAGCGGACGATTGATCGATATCCTGGCGGAGCACGACAGCGAACTTGAATACATATATCTATATTATCAGCGCCAGGAAAGATTGCCGCCTCGTGTCAGATTGTTCGTGGACTTCGTGGTGGACAAACTATCGAAACTCGTATGGGCGAGCTAGGCTCGAGACCAATTGCCGCTGCGGCTTCGCAGAATGCCTTGTCGTGCCCTAGTCCGACATCCCGTCCGCAAGCGCGGTGGAAAACAGCGCGGTCAGGCGGCGGCGCAGCAGGTCCTTGTCGATGACGCACAGCGAATCGAGCGTCATCGCCGACCGCAGAATGCCCACACCCATCAACACCGCCAGGCACAGGCTTGCCCGGGCCTCCGCATCGGCGCCGCCGACCGAGCGGATGATCGGCCTCAGCATGTCCTCGCTCATCGCCTCCCGGATGATCTGCGAAGCATGCGGCGAGGAAGCCGAACGCAGCAGGATCAGCAGCTTGTCGATCTTCGCGGCGGCGGCTCCGCAATCCTGCCGGCTTTCGTCGGTGAGCAGCGCGGCCAGATGATCGGCGAGCCGTTCACGCGGAATATCCTGCAGCATGTCCCGATCCTCGCCGCGCACGGCTTCGGCGAACAGCTGTTCCTTGCTGCCGAAATAGCGGCCGATCAGCGCCGGATCGATCCCGGCATCGCCGGCGATCTCACGCAGTCCGACATTCTCGTAGCTGTCGCGCGCGAAATGCCGGCGCGCGGAGGCCAGAATCGCCTGGCGCGTCGCCGCCGCGTTGCGCAAGCGTGGCGGATCCTGGATCGGCGGGAGCATCCTCCAGCCCTATCACCGGCGCCGAACCAGTCAACGATTGCGGGCGGGAAAGTCCACACTCGTTGACAGGCACTCGACGGACGCATAGCGAAACGCAGGACAGGAGCCTGCCCCGAGTAGAGGCGGTCCTGGAGAGGGTGGTCGGTCGGCACCGGACCAGGTATATGCACATGTTTTCCAAGAAAATTCCGCTGCTTATCCCGACCCTGCTGGCCGCGCTTCGCTGGGCGGCTGTGGCGGCAAGGCCGAATCGGGCGCGCCTGGCCAGGGCGCGCCGCCGGTCACGGTAGCGCCGCCTTTGGTCCAGGACGTGATCGACCAGGACGAGTTCGTCGGCCGGTTCGAGGCGGTCCAGATGGTCGATCTGCGGCCGCGCGCGTCGGGCTATCTCAAGAGCGTCCTCTTCCGCGACGGCCAGATCGTCCGCAAGGGCCAGCTCCTGTTCACGATCGACCCACGCCAGGCTCAGGCGGCGGTCGCGCAAGCCGCGGCCCAGCTCGCGCAGGCGCAGGCCACGCTGACCAACGCCCAGACCGAACTGGCCCGCTCGCAGGCGCTCGCGGCGCAGCGCGCCGCCAGCCAGGAAGAGGTCGAAGCCCGCCAGGCCGCGGTCCGCTCGGGCGCGGCGCAGGTCGCCGCGGCCAACGCCAATCTCCGCGCGCGCCGCCTCGATCTCGGCTTCACCCGGGTCTATGCGCCGGTCAGCGGACGCATCTCGGCGCGCAAGGTCGACCCGGGCAATTCGGTGACCGCGGACCAGACGGTACTGACCACGATCGTCTCGGTCGATCCGCTCTATTTCGTGTTCCAGGGCTCGGAAGCGCTGCTGCTCAAATATCAGCGGCAGGACGCGGGCCTGCGCCCCGGCGCCCCCGTTCGGATCAAGCTGAGCGACGAGACCGACTATTCGCACGCCGGCACGCTCGATTTCGTCGACAATGCGCTCGACGCCGGCGCAGGCACGATCCGCGCGCGCGCGATCGCGCGCAATCCGGGCGGCTTCCTGAAGCCCGGCATGTTCGGGACGCTCAGCCTGGCGGCGTCGCGGCCCTATCCGGCCATGCTCGTGCCCGACACCGCGGTGATGGCCGATGCCGCGCGCCAGATCGTCTACGTCGTCGACCGGAGCGGAACAGTCGCCGCCCGTCCGGTGCAGACCGGTCCGCTGCGCGGCAATCTGCGCGTGATCCTCAGCGGCATCGCGCGCGACGACCGCGTGATCATCGGCGGCACCCAGCGCGCGCGCCCGGGGCAGAAGGTCACGCCGCAGCCGGGTCGGATCGAGGCCGGTCCTGGCGCCGGCACCGCGCCGCCCTCGAGCGAAGCGCCGCCCGCGGCGAGCACGCTCCCCGCCGGCGGCCGCTGAAGGCCGCGCGATGCGCATCTCCAGCTTCTTCATCGAGCGTCCGATCTTCGCGGGCGTGATCGCGGTATTCATCACGCTGATCGGCGCGTTCGCCTATCCGCTGCTGCCGCTGTCGCAATATCCCGAGATCGCGCCGCCGACGATCGTGGTTCAGGCCGCCTATGCGGGCGCTCCGCCCGAGACGATCGCCCAGACCGTCGCCCAGCCGCTGGAGCAGGAGATCAACGGCGTCGAAGGCATGCTCTACATGAGCTCGTCGTCGAGCCAGGGATCCGCCCAGGTCACCGTCACCTTCGCGCCGGGGACGGACCTCGACGCGGCGCAGGTGCTGGTGCAGAACCGCGTCAACCTTGCCGAGCCGCGCCTGCCCGACCAGGTCCGCCAGGTCGGCGTCACGGTCAACAAGCAGGCGACCGGCTTCCTGATGATCGTGGCGCTGACCTCGCCCGACGGCAGCCTCGACACCGATTATATCGGCAACTACGCCAACACCACGATCCGCGACCGCCTGCTGCGCCTCGAAGGCGTCGGCAACATCATGGTGTTCGGCGGCGGCAATTATTCGATGCGTGTCTGGATCGATCCGGACAAGGCGGCCGCGCGCAACCTGACCGCCGACGAGATCATCGCGGCGCTGCGCGCGCAGAACGTCCAGGTCGCCGGCGGGGCGCTCGGCCAGGCGCCGGGGGGACGCGACGATCCGTCGTTCGAGGTTCCGGTCGACGTGCAGGGCCGCCTCGCCACCGTCGGCCAGTTCACCAACATCACCGTCAAGACCGATCCCGCCAACGCCTCGATCACCCGGCTTGGCGACGTCGCGCGGATCGAGCTCGGCAGTCAGGATTATTCGATGCGCGGCTCGTTCGGCGGCGCGCGCGGCATCGCGCTCGCGGTCATCCCGCAGCCGGGCGCAAACGCACTGTCGGCGGCGAAGCGGGTGCTCGGCCAGATGGACCTGCTCGCGAAAAGCTTCCCCCCAGGGCCTCAGATATTCGATCCCTACAACCCTACCGAATATGTCTCCGCCTCGGTGGAGGCGGTGCAGCACACGCTGTTCGAGGCGGTGGCGCTCGTGGTGCTCGTCGTGCTGGTGTTCCTCCAGACTGGCGCGCCGCGGTGATCCCGATCGTCGCCATCCCGATCGCGCTGATCGGGACGTTCGCGGTACAGCTCGCGCTCGGCTTTTCGATCAACTCGCTGTCGCTGTTCGCGCTGGTGCTCGCGGTTGGCATCGTCGTCGACGATGCGATCGTGGTCGTCGAGGCCGTGGAAAGGCACGTCCGCGAAGGGATGCAGCCGCGCGAGGCCGCGCACCGCACGATGAAGGAGGTCTCGGGCGCGCTGGTCGCGATCGGACTGGTGCTGATCTCGGTATTCGTGCCGACCGCGCTGGTCCCGGGCATCCCGGGCATCTTCTACCGCCAGTTCGCGGTGACCATCGCCGCCGCCGCGGCGATCTCGTTGCTGATCTCGCTCACGCTGTCGCCGGCACTCGCGGCGCTGCTGCTCAGGCCGCACGTGCCCAACCGGGTCGATCACGGCCCGCGCTGGCTGCGCCCGGTGCGGGTCGGCGCCGAGAAGTTCAACCAGGGCTTCGACTGGCTGTCCGACCGCTATGGCCGGGTCACCGGCCGGCTGGTCCGGCTGGGGCTGATCATGATGCTGATCTATGCCGGGCTGCTTGCGCTGACCGGCTGGCGGCTGACCGCGACCCCGACCGGCTTCATCCCCGAGCAGGACCAGGGCTTCCTGATCGGCATCGTCCAGCTGCCCCCCGGCGCGTCGCTCGACCGCACCAGCGCGGTGGTCGACAAGGCCTATGCGATCGCCAGCAAGACCGACGGCGTGATCGACGGCGCGGCGTTCGCGGGGCTGGACGGCGCCAGCTTCTCGCAGGCCTCCAACGCGGGGGTCATGTTCCTGAAGCTCAAGGACTGGTCCGGGCGCGGGCGCGACCAGACCGCGACGGCGCTCGCGGGCAAGCTGACCGGCGCGCTGGCCGGCGCGATCGACGGCGCGAACATCTTCATCGTCTCGCCCCCCGCGGTGCAGGGGCTGGGCAACGGCAGCGGCTTCGTGATGGAGATCGAGGACAGTGGCGCCAACGCCGGCTATCGCGGCCTCGAAGGCGTCACCGGCGCGATGATGGGCGCGGCGATGCAGGAGCATCGGGTCACCCAGGTCTTCTCGCTGTTCAACACCGGCACGCCGCGCATCCGCGCCGAGGTCGACCGCGACAAGGCGCAGCTGCTCGGGGTCGACCCGGGCCAGGTGTTCAGCGCGATCGGCACCTATATCGGCTCGACCTATGTCAATGATTTCAACCTGCTCGGCCGCACGTTCCGGGTGACTGCGCAGGCCGAGCCCTCGGCGCGCGACACGCTGACCGACATCGGCCGCCTCCAGGTGCGATCGAGCAGCGGGCAGATGGTGCCGATCTCGTCGGTCGCGACGTTCCACCACGATTCGGGCGCGGCGCGGGTGGTGCGCTACAATCTGCTGCCCGCGGTCGAGCTCCAGGGCCAGGCCGTCCCCGGCGTCTCCTCGGGCGATGCGCTCGCGGCGATGGAGCAGCTCGCCGCGAAGACGCTGCCGCCGGGCTACAGCTTCGAATGGACCGGTCTCGCCTATCAGCAAAAGGCGGCGGGGAGCAGCTCCGCGCTGATCTTCATCCTCGCGGTGGTGTTCGTCTTCCTCGTGCTAGCCGCGCAATATGAGGCGCTGACGCTGCCGCTCGCGGTGATCCTGATCGTGCCGATGTGCATCCTCGCCGCGCTGCTCGGGGTCAATCTGCGCGGCATGGACAACAATATCCTGACGCAAGTCGGCCTTGTCGTGCTGATCGCGCTCGCCGCCAAGAACGCGATCCTGATCGTCGAATTCGCCAAGCAGGGCGAGGAGCAGGGCATGGACCGCTTCGAGGCGGCGGTGCACGCCGCGCGCTCGCGGCTGCGCCCGATCCTGATGACCAGCTTCGCCTTCATCTTCGGCGTGATCCCGCTCGCGGTCGCCAGCGGCCCGGGCCAGGAGATGCGCCAGTCGCTCGGCACCGCGGTGGCGTTCGGCATGCTCGGCGTGACCGGCTTCGGGCTTATCTTCACGCCGATCTTCTACGTGCTGATGCGCCGGCTCGGCGGATTGCGCCGGAATCGGGACGAGGCGCCGGATCCGGCATCGACGCCTGCCGCGGGGGCGGCGGCATGAAGCGGATCCCGATCGCCATCGCTGCGCTCGCGCTGTCGGGCTGTGTCGTCGGCCCCGATTATGCCCCGCCCACCGCCAATGCACCCGCGCAGGCGCCCTTCGTCAGCGCCGCCGCGCCCGGCTTCGTCCCCGACGAGCCGCCGGCCGAATGGTGGCATCTGTTCGACGCGCCCGCGGTCGACCGGCTGGTCGGCGGGGCGCTCGCCGCCAACACCGACCTGCGCGTCGCGGCGGCCAATCTCCGCCAGGCGCGCGCGGCGCTCCAGGAAGCCCGCGCCGCGCGGCTGCCGACCACCAGCCTCGGCGCGAGCGCCGGCTATGGCCGCCAATCGGATCGGCGCTCGGCCTCAACGGGCCCGGGCCGGAGGGCGCGAGCTACGATGCCGGCCTCGACGTCAGCTATCAGGTCGATCTGTTCGGCCGCATCGCGCGGACGATCGAGGCCGGCCGCGCCGATCTCGGCGCGGCCCAGGCGACCTACGACCTGGCGCGCATCACCGTCGTCGCCGAGACGATCCGCGCCTATGCGGACGCCTGCGCCGCCGGGCGCGAGCTCAGCGTCGCGCGCGAGAGCCTGCGCGTCGAGGAGGATACGTTCGATCTCACCCGGCGGCTCGAGGCAGGCGGGCGCGGGACCGGACTCGATACCAGCCGCGCGGCGGCACTGCTCGAGCAGACCCGCGCCGACGTTCCGAGCTTCGCGGCCGCGCGCAAGGCCGCACTGTTCCGGCTGGCCGTGCTCACCGGCAAGCCGCCCGCCGAATTTCCCGCCGATGTTGCCGACTGCGAGACGCCGCCACGCGTTGCGACGCCGATTCCGGTGGGCAATGGCGCAACGCTGCTTGCCCGCCGCCCCGACGTGCGTGCCGCCGAGCGACGCCTCGCGGCGGCGACGGCGCGGATCGGGGTCGCCACCGCGGACCTTTATCCCAGCGTCAGCCTCGGCGGATCGGTCGGCTCGACCGCGACCTCGCCCTCGGGCCTGTTCTCGAGTTCGGGATTCCGGTTCGGCGTGGGGCCGCTGATCTCGTTCAACTTTCCCAACACGAGCGTCGCGCGTGCGCGGATCGCAGAGGCCGGCGCGGGAGCCGACGCGGCACTCGCCCAGTTCGACGGAACCTGGCTCGGGGCGCTGCGCGATACCGAGACCGCACTGACCAATTATGTCTCAGTCGGGGCACGCCTGGAATCGCTCCAGCGCGCCCGCGATCAAGGCGCCGAGGCCGCGCGCATCGCGCGGCTGCGCTATCGGGCGGGCGCGGAAAATTTCCAGATCGTGCTCGATGCGGAGCGGTCGCTCGCGCAGGCCGAAGCGCTGCTCGCGCAGGCGCAAGCGCAATTCTCCGACGCCACCATCACCGCGTTCCTCGCGCTCGGAGGCGGCTGGCAGAACGCACGGTGACCGATCCCGGGCTCGCCTTCAGGGTGGCGTGCCGGCCGATATCTCGGCTCCCGCGTCGCGGGAAAGGCGTGCATAGAAAACGACGGCAATGAGCGAGAGCGCCGCGACGATCGCGAAAACGGGGGCGATGTCGGCGCTTATCGGCGCGACCCGACCGTGCCACTGTGAGATTTGCCTGACGAGCACGGCGGCGATGCCGATTCCCAGGCTCTGAGCGAGTTGCTGGAACACGGTCGCTGCGCTGGAGGCGCGGCTCATCGAACGCGCGGGGACGTCCGCGAAGGTGAGGGCATTGACTGCGGTGAATTGCAGCGACCGGAAGAATCCGCCGATCAGCAGCACGGCGACGAGCAGCCAATGCGGCGTCGAGGCCTGGAACAGCGCGTAGCTTGCGGAAATGGCGCCCATGATCAGGGCATTGACGATCAATATGCGCCTGAAACCGAAGCGGGATATGATCGGCCGGGCGGTCACTTTCATCAGCAGCGCCCCGACCGCCCCCGCGAAGGTCAGCAGACCGGCGCCGAATGCGGATAGTCCGAACCCCACCTGCAGCAGCAGCGCGAGCAGGAACGGCGACGCGCCGATCAGCAGCCGCGAAAACAGCCCGCCGAACGTCGAAGCGCTGAAGGTCCGCAGCCGGAACAAGGCCAGATCGAAGACCGCGTGCGGCGTATGGCGCGCGTGCAGCACATACAGCGCGGCGCAGCAGGATCCGCCGACGAGCAGCACCACCGTGGCGGGCAACGACAGCATGCCGCCACCGAAACTGTCGAAGCCGTAAATGAGGCCGGCGAGCGCACCCCCCGACAGGACAAAGCCGCGCAGATCGAACCGGTCGGGCGCTCCCTCGCGGACTTCGGGAATGAAGATTCTGGTCAGGACAATGCCGGCCATGCCGATCGGGAGGTTGATCAGGAAGATCCAGCGCCACGACAGAAAGGTCACGATGAAACCGCCAATGGGCGGCCCCAGGATCGGGCCGAGCAGCGCCGGCATCGTCAGCCACGCCATGGCCTGGACAAGTCCCGACTTGGGAACGTTGCGCAGCAGCAGCAGACGGCCGACCGGCGTCATCATCGCCCCCGCCGCGCCCTGGAGCATCCGCGCCGCGACCAGCGTCGGCAGGTCCCGCGCGACCCCGCACAACAACGAGCTGGCCGCGAAACCGGCGATCGCCAGCAGGAAGATCCGCTTGGCGCCGAACCCGTCGGCCAGCCAAGCCGACAGCGGCAGGAAAATGGCGACTCCCAGCAGATAGGCGGTGATCGCGAGGTTGAGGGTCACCGGATCCTGGTGGAGCGTTTTCGCCATCGCCGGCAGCGCATTCGATATCACCGTCGAATCGAGCGTCTGCATGAAGAGCGCGGTGCCGATGATCATCGGCAGCAGGGGGCCATCATAGCGCGAGACCGGCAGGGCCGCCGGCGGCGCGAGCGTCGCGAGCGCGACCTCTTCGCCGGTCGCGATCGGCGGCGATTGCTCCGGATGGTGCGGCTCCGCCCTCACGGACGGACGTCGGACAATTGCGTCAGCGCCGCGATGGCCGCTGCCAGCGCGACGCGCTCCGCCGAGGGAAGGCGCGCGATCTGCCCGGCGAGCCAATCGTTGCGCGAACGGCGGATCGCGCTCAGCGAGCGTTCGCCCTGCTCCGTCAGGATCAATCGCATCCGGCGCTGATCGCCGCCGGGAAGCGGGTCGCGCCGTATCCACCCCGCGGCCTCGAGCCGTTTGACATGCGCGCTCATCGACGGGCGGCTCATGTTCTCCAGCTCGGCGAGGCCGGACACGCCGATGCCCTGCCGCTTGCTGATCAGGCCCAGCAGCTGCGCATCCGTCACCGAGATTCCGACCCGCTGCGCCTCGCGACGGAGATGGCGGCTGAGCCTCAGAACAGCGGGCCGAAGCGAATCGGCCATCGCGATCAGATCGGCGGAATTCTCGGTCGGCAACTCGGGCATAATTAGTTAGGTGAACTAAGTATGTTGCGCCGACATGTCAATTCGACCCTTCGCACGATTGCTTTGCTAGCGTCGAACCGGCCCACTATGAGGATCGAAGGCGCGGCGAAGCGGGTGGGCGCGAAGCCGAACGAACTTGAGGCGTGCTGCACGGCCCATGCGGATCGAGGACAGACACCCGGACCTTGATGTCGAGCTGCACAGGCAGGTGGCGATCGTCGAGATCCGCCGGCCGCCCCACAATTATCTCGACGCCGGCCTGATCGCCGGTATCGCCGACCTCTATGAGGATCTCGGCGCCGGCGGCGCGTGTCGCGCGATCGTCCTTGCAGCGGCGGGCAAGGCGTTCTGCGCGGGGATCGACCATTCCAAGCCCGATGCCGCCGACGCGGTCGTCGCGGCGGTGGCGCGCGAGGCGCTGCGGCTTTTCCGGACGGAGCTGCCGGTCGTCGCGGCGGTGCAAGGCGCCGCGGTGGGCGGAGGACTGGGCCTGGCGCTGAGCGCGGACTTCCGAGTAACCTGCGCGGAGGCGCGTTACTGGCCGAACTTCAGCCTGCTGGGCTTTCACGCCGGGTTCGGGCTGACGGTCACCCTGCCGAGGCTCGTCGGCGATCAGCGTGCGGCGCTGCTGCTCTATTCCGGCCGGCGCGTCACGGGCGAGAACGCCGTTGCGTTCGGTCTCGCGGACGTTCTGGTGGAGCAAGACAGGGTGCGCGCACACGCGATCGCGCTTGCCGAGGAAATCGCCGAGGCATCGCCGATCGCGGTCAAGTCGATGCGGCATACGCTGCGGCGCGACCTGATCGATGCGCTCGAGGCCGCGATGGCGCGCGAGTTGCACGAACAGACGTGGCAGCGCCGGACGTGCGATTTCGCGGAAGGGACCCGGGCGATGGCCGAGCGGCGCACGCCCCGCTTTTCGGGTCGGTAAGGCCCCACGACGGATATCAGCTGTCGTCGTGCTCCGGCGCGGCGGTGCCGGCTGAAGATTCCCGCGCCGGTGTTTCGCGAACGCAATTGTGGTTCGGGTCGATCCCCGCGCAGAGTATCTCGACCAGGCCATCGGCCACTTCCCGGCTCGTCAATGCGCCATCCGCTTCGAACCAGCGCGCGGGCCAGTTCAGCGCCCCGGCGAACGCGAACGCCGTAAGCCGCACGTCATGCACGATCGCCGATCCGTCGGCGACGGCCTCGACGATGATCTCGCGCATTGCCGAATCCACTTCGCCCTTGAGCCCGCGGAACTTCTTGCGGCCCTCGGGGGAAAGCAGCTCGTCACCCGTCCGAATCAGGCACTTGCCGAAATCGTCCATGATCACTTCGGCATATCGACGGAGGAAGGACCGAAGGCGATCGAATCCCGAGCCGGGCTCCTGGCGGCTTTGCCGCGCCACGAGCTGGAGCTCGTGCAAGCCGATCCGCACGCACTCCAGCAGCACTTTCTCCTTGTTGCCGAGGTGGTGGTAGATGACCGGCTTCGTCACCCCCAGGCTGGCGGCCACATCCTCCAGCGACGTGGCATGGAAGCCGCGTTCGTTGAACATGCGCACGGCCGCGAGAAGCAGGGCTTCGCGCTTTTGCTTCCGTTCCCGCTCTCCGTCGCGGTTCGAGCGGAAGGGCGACGGCGAGTTGCTGGTCCTCGGATCATACATGGAGAAATCCTTGACACGCCCTTCGAACGAGCACAATATACTCATCAGTAGCTTTCATACCGGTGTGTCAAGAAACCGTCGCGGCGAAAAAAATAAAAGAGGCGGAGAAAAAAATTTTGGGAGGTGGAGCGATGAAATTCACTGTACTGATGAAATCGATTCTGGTGGCTACGGCACTAACGCCGGTGGCGGCATTCGCCCAAACCAGCCAGGCTAGCGCACCGGCCGCAGACGCCGACCAAACGGCGGCCCCCGCCACCGATGCCAACCAGCCGGATTCTCAGAACGACATTGTCGTCATGGCGCAGCGTCGCTCCGAACGACTGGTCGACGTCCCGATTTCCATTACCGCGTTTGAATTTTATAGCGACGCGGGGGTGTTCCGCCCGGGCGATTCGGTGGTGCGCGACGCAGTGACGCTGCCTTCGGAGGATCGCGATCTCGGCATGGTCGACATGGGCGAATGGCTGTTCCGCCGCGAGGTGCTCGAGGAGATCCGCTTCGCCACCCAATTCGACGAGGAAGAGCGAGCGATGATGATCGGCGAGGACGACAAGCTACTAAGCGCAATGCGCGAGCGGGCGATCACGACCGCGTGCACACAGCTGCCCACGTTACACTACCGCTCGGCGGTTTCTCAAACGCCGCGAGGGTCCGCCATGAGCGCGCCGCTTGCGATCGACTCCGGCCTGCGCGCGCTGAATACCGCGCTCGGTCGGCGCGAATATGCGGCGGGTGCCACCGAACTCGAATCGCGCCCCGCGCTTCGTGATGGTCGAGCTCACCCGGCGTTGCAACCTTGCGTGCGAGATGTGCCGCACCGCCGATGTCAACCGCCATCCGCAGGAGATGTCCGAGCCGCTGTTCGCACGGCTCGAGGATGAGCTATTCCCCACCGCCGAGCTGATCGACCTGCGCGGTTGGGGCGAGAGCCTGATCTTCCCCCACTTCCCCGACCGGCTCGAGCGCGCGGCGCGTTCGGGCGCAGGGCTGCGCGTGGTGACCAACCTCTCATTCCGACGGCCTGCGGTGCTCGACGCGCTCGCCGCCGCCGGGGCGCATATCGGCGTGTCGCTCGACACCGCCGACGCGGCTTTGTTGTTCCGTCTGCGACGCGGCGCGCGGCTCGACCTGATCGAGGCCAATTTGCGCCACCTCGGGGAGCGCTACGCCCGCGCCGGTCGGTCCGATCGGTTGTGCCTCTATGTCACTTGCCAGCGCCCTGCGCTCGACGGGCTCGCCGATCTGGTCGAATTCGCCGCGCGGTGCGGCGTGTTCGACATCCGGTTCGCGCCGGTGACCACCGATCCTAATTCGCCGCTCTCGCTGCGTCCAGTCGAAGAGCAGCTACCCGCGTTGCTCACGCGCATCGCGGAGGCGGCGCTTCCGCTCGGGGTCCGCGTCAGCCTGACCGCGTCGCTGACCGACCAGAGCGAACCGCAGCTCGGTGCGCCCGCTTGCCTTCACCCCTGGACCCAGTTCTGCGTCGCGTTCGACGGCCGCGTTGGCTTCTGCGACCATCTGATCGGCCCGATGGGCGATGAGTATATGTTGGGTGATCTCACGGACTGCAGCGTCGAGGCGATCTGGAACAGCCCCGACTGGACCGCGCTTCGGCGCAACCATGCCGCGCGCCGTGATCCGTTGGCGCCGCATTTCGGCGAATGCGCCTGGTGCTACCGCAACCGGCACGTCGACTTGACGACCTTCTCGAGCCCGCGCTCGCAGCGGAACGTGTCCGGATCGTCGAATTCGATGCGGCGAAACCTGCGTGACCGCCGCGCCCCTCCTCTCGGTTGTGATCCCCGTCCACAACAAGGCGGAGACGATCGACCGCGTCATCGATGCGGTGTTGGGCCAATCGCTCATGCGTGGACGCTTCGAGCTTATCGTCGTCGACGATCATTCGACCGACGGGAGCGCCGAGCGGCTCGCCGAACGGGCGACTCGCGACGGTTTCCGCCTGCTCTATTCGGAGGCGACCAACCCGAGCGCCGCCGCGACGCGCAACTGCGGCATCGCAGCGTGTCGGGGCGAGCTGCTGCTGCTGCTTGACGCCGATGTCGTGCTCGGGCCCGGGCTGCTCTCCGCGCTGGCGGATTCGCCGTGCACCGACGACGAGGTTCTGCTGCTGCCAACCATTGGCGCATCGTGCACCACCCAGAACTGGCCACTGATCGGTGCGCCGATCCCCGCCGCCTGGCCCTGTGCGGGACCCGACCCCGCGCGTTTCGGGGGCGACCGCCGTCCCGATCTGGCGGGGCTGCCCGCGCCCTGGGTGTTTTGCTGGACCACCGCGATCGCGCTCCCCGGCCGCGCTGGCGCGCCGGGTGGGCGGATTCGAGGAGTCGCTCGCGTTCAAGGGATCCGAAGACATCGATTTTGGGCTGCGCCTCCACGAGGCCGACGCGCGCTTCCGCATCGCCGATTTCGATCCAGTGCTCCACCTACCGCATCGCCGCGACCGTGCGCGCGAGGAGCGGATCGACCGCGTTCACGAACGCAACATTCTCGAACGCTTCCCGCGGTTCGATGTCGAGATGCTCTGTGCGTTTGACGCGGGCAATTGCAATGCGGCGATCTCGGCGCTCGCCGAGGCGATCCCATGGCGCGGCGCAGGTTCGACATGGGGCGGGGCCGACGGCGTTCCAGAGGCCTGAGGGCAGGCTGCTGCTATCTTCGCCGATGATACGGCGTTGCGCACTCAGCTCGGGCCCGATGTGGCGCTGACTCCGGGCGGCGGCGACGGGCTGCCGCTGTTCGGGCTAGCGCTACCCTTTGTCGACGGGGAATTCGACGTGGCGGTGATCCCGGATCTGCGCGGCTGGTTTCCCGAACCGCTGATATGCCGACTCTTCCAGGAGGCCGCACGCGTCTCGAAGCGGCTGCTGTATCTCCGTCTCGACGATTCCGGCACTCGCGTGCCTCTCGTCGGGGAAGAGCTGCTCGCGAGTTTCGACCGGCCCTATTGGGAACGCTCGATCCGCTTGAGCCGATCGTACCACGACTGGCAGGGCCGCGAACTGACCGCCGATGCCGAGCGCTTGCGTCGTCGAGATCCTGCCGGGGGGCACGACAGAGGCGCCGCGCGGCGCAGCGTCCGCGGCGGGGTCCAACGCGTTCTACGATCCCGAATTCTACGAACTCGAGATCGGGCCCGGGGCCGCGCGTTGCCGATCTCTATGTACCGCTCGCCGGAGCGGGCGGGCCAGTGCTCGAGCTTGGCTGCGGGACCGGCGACGTACTGGTGCCGATCGCGCGTCACGGCATCGAGGCTTGGGGGATCGATTGCTCCGCGCCGATGCTCGAGCGAGCGCGGCGCAAGGCCGCCACCGAGCCGCTCGAGGTGCGCGAGCGGCTGCATCTCGAGCTTGCAAGGATGGAGGATTTCGCGCTGCCGCGACGCTTCGCGCAGATCTTCCTCCCCAACGACGCGATCGGCCATCTGCTGACCATCGATGCGCTACTCGCGGCGTTCCGGAGGTGCCGAAATCACCTCGAGCCCGGCGGGCGCCTCGTCCTCGACGTGACCGAGGTCGATCTCCAATATCTCGCGCATGCCTCGGACCCGTTGAACGGCTATTTCCGCTTCCACGGCCGCGCGCCCCGCGCCGACATCTTGGTCTGGGAACGCACTGGTTATGATCCTGACTCGGCTGTGCTGACCGCGCATTTCCGTTACGAGGTGACTGATGCCGCGGGGGGAATCGAAAGGAGCTTCGACCGGACCCTGTTGCTGCGGCCACGCGCGCCCCAGGAGATAGTACTCGCGCTCGGCTCGGCCGGTTTCGCGAACGTCACCACCCGCGCCGTGTCGCGCGGTGCCGGGGATAAAGCGCATCTGATAGAGGGAATCGCAAGGGCAGTGCAGCGCGATGCTTGAGGCTGTCGTCGATCTGTCATGGGACCGCGAGTCTGCCACGGCTTGCGGCGAAGTTCCGAAGGCTTTGCTAGATTGTGTCGAAGGTGCCTCGGCCGAGGGTATCCGCGGCCTTGACATTTCCGCGATCGCGAACGGCGCCGCGTTACCTTTCCGCGCGGCCTGGCTCTATGCTGGCGAAGGGTTACTACTGCTCGGCGTGAAGGCGCGCTGGTGCGTCGAATCGCGCCGCCTCTATCTCGATCCCGACGACGCTAAGGCGCTTCGCGAGCGTCTTGCGCTCGCGCGATTGGGCTCGCGCGTGCCGCTTCCCAGACAGGAGCTCGGCATCGGAAGCGTGCTCGACGTGCCCTGGTTCGGGCCGACCTTCCTCGCATGGCTCGCGGGACGCGAGGTTCAGTATTGCCCCGAAGCCGAGGCGTTGATCCTGGGCGAGACGGTTGGCGAAGGCAACAACATCAAGGCCGACGCGATCGTCCTCCACAACGTCGACCTGCCCGAGGCGATCACACTCAAGATCGAGCCGACGACGCGGTGCAATTTCGGCTGCGGCTTCTGCTACGGCCGGCACCTAGAGCAGGGAGATCTCGCCCCCGAACGTTTCCGCGCGATCATCGACGCGATCCCGGGGCTCAAGGCGGTCGAGCTGACTGGCGAAGGCGAGCCGCTGCTCAACCCGCCGTATCTATGACTATGTTGCAGAATGCACCGCGGCAGGGCTGCCCACTCATCTAACCAGCAACGGCTCGACGCTAAGCCCACGCAACGTCGATCGGCTGCTCGACGCCGGGCTTAAGTCACTGGCGGTGTCAATGGAGTCGCTTGATCCCGATCGCTTCACGCGCTTCCGCCCCGGCGGCAATCTCGCGCGCGTGCTCGAAGGCCTGCGGCGCGCGGTCGCCGCCCGTGACGAACGTGGCGCGCCGCTCATCATCTCGATTTGGACAACGGTGTTGCGCGAGACGCTCGGCGAGGTCGAGCGCTTCCACGCGCTCGCCGCCGAACTCGGCGTGGACCTGCAGTTCTTTCAGGTCCTAAACCCGATGCCTTCGTACACACGCTTCTACGACGAGTCGTTGCGTGCCAATATGCTCGGGGTCGACGAGATCCGCGCGCTCATCGCCGATCCGGCGACGCCTGAGCGGACGCGCGCGGCACTGGCGGACGCGCTGTGGCCCTATCGCCAAACGAGCTGCAGCATCTTCATGCACACGCTGATGATCAACTGGCGCGGCGAGCTCACGCCCTGTTGCCTGCTCAAGGCGCCCGACTTCCTGCCATTCGGCGACATCGTCACCGAGGGGCTGGCGCAGGTCTGGGCCGAGCCACGCTTCGCCCGGTTCCGCTTCGCGCTCGCCCACGGGATCGTGCCCGCAAGCTGCGAGGGGTGCCCCGATGTTGCCGCGGCGTAGCCTCGTTCGAAGGAAGTCCCGATGCTTGACGTGATGGTTCCCGTGATGTGGCGTGAGGAGGCGGACGGGAGCGCGACGGGAACCCCACTCTGCGCCCCGCCAGAGGCGCTGATCGACCTCGCAGGCCAGCCCGACAGCGAGCCGCTGCGGCTCGCTTCGGCGCGCCACCCTGCGGACGGGGTCCGGCTGCGGCTGGGTTGGGTGTACGGTGACCAGGGGGTGATCGCGCTCGACGCCCCGGTCGATTATCTGCACGGTGACGGCCGGTTCCGGCTGCGCGCCGCCGACCGCGCGGAGGTCGGCGCGCGCTGGCGCGAGGCGGCGGGCGAGGCGCCGATTCCTGTGACCGCGGCGGAGGGGGGCTGCGGTGGGACGCTGGCGATGCACCTACTCGGGCCCGGGCTGCGCGCGGAACTCGCGAACGGCGAGAGCGGGGTGACCGACCAGCGCTCGCGCTTCTTCAGCCGCGCGGCGCGCTTGCCCGATCGGTTGGCGGCGCTGCCGGGCGCGCTCGCATTCCATACAGACCGCCTGCCCGAACCGATCACGTTGACCGTCGAGGCGACCACTGCGTGCAATTTCGACTGCGTTTTCTGCTATGGCCGGCACATTGAGCGCGGCGTGCTACGCTGGGAGCAATTCCTGGCGATGCTCGACCATCTTCCCGCGCTTACAGCGGTCGAGTTCACCGGCGAGGGCGAGCCGATGATCAACCGCCGACTCCCCGATATGATCCGCGAGTGCAAGCGCCGCGGGCTCTGGGTCCACCTCACCACTAATGGTTCGCGACTCAACCGCGCACGCGCTGAGATGCTGCTCGACCTCGGGATCGACGCGCTGGCCTTCTCGCTCGAATCGATCGAGCCCGAGCTGTTCGCGCAGATCCGGCCCGGCGGGGTGCTCGACGAGCTCAAATCGGGGATCCGCACCTTCGCCGAGGCGCGGCACGCGCGCGGGGCGGATACCAAGATGCTGCTGTGGGTGAGCGTGCTGCGGCGGACGCTGTGCGAGATCGACCGCATCCTCGCCTTCGCCGAGGAGGCCGGGTTCGACCGCGTCGAGCTGCAGACGCTTAATTCGCTCGCCGCCTATCGCCGCTTCTACGGTCCCGTCCTGGAGAGCGACATCCTCTCCTGCGAAGAGGTCGCCGCTGCCGCCGAGGTACCCGAACGCTCGCCCGCCGCGCGCGATGCGCTGCGCCAGTTCGTACGCATCTTCGACAGCAGCCGCTGCGACATCTTCATGGGCTCGGTGATGGCCTATTGGTCAGGCGCGGTGACGCCGTGCCGGCTTCTTAAAGTGCCGCAGCACCCCGAGGCCGGAAACCTGTTCCGCACGCCCTTCGCCGAGCTGTGGAGCGAAGCCGGCTTCCGCCGCTTCCGCTTCGCACTCCAGCACGGCGCGGTCCTCAATAGCTGCGATGGTTGCGCCTATGTCCACGCCGCCTGACCGGCCGCCGCGGCTGGCGCATCTCGATGTCGGTTCCTTCTCGTTCGAGCGTTTTACCAACGGCGCAACGATCCAGTATCGCGATATGCTGCGCCGCGCGCGTTCGGCGGGCTGGGACTGCGCGGTGCTGACAGTCGGGCCGCGCGAGGACTCGCGCTGGGCTGGGAGCGAGGGCGAGGAGATCGAGCCAGTATGGCATTTCGATCAGGGGATCGCAGTCGGCGAATATCTGCTGCGGGGGCGGCCCGGGGCGGATCCCCAAGGCTATCGGCGCGCGCTGCGCCGCTGCCTCGACGATTTCGCGCCAGATCTGGTGGTGGTCAACGTGCCGCCCGCGCGGCTCGAGGAGGCAGAGGTAGCGATGTTCGAGGCGCTTGCCGAGGGCGCCGCCGACTGGGTCTGCTTTGTTCCCGACATGCTCTTTCCGCGTGCGGACTCGGGTTATGGTGAACGCTATGCGCGGCTGCGGACTACGCTGGAGCGGGCGCGACTAGTCGCACCGAGCCGATTCCTCGCGGATGCTGCGGAGACGAGCTTGGGGTCGTGCGAGATCTTCGCCAATGTCTTCACGACGAATGAGATCTTGGCCCAGGAGCGCACGGGCGGTGCGATCACCTTCGTCAACCCGCATCCAATGAAGGGCGCGGCGATCGCCGGGGCGGTGGCGCGGCTCCTCCCGCATCGCCGCTTTCAGTTCGTCGAGGGCTGGCCCTATCCGCCCGGCTACGACGCCTCGGGGCTGCCAAACGTCACCGTCGTGCCCTATGCGCGCGATCTGCGCGCGGTGTGGCGGAACAGCGACCTCCTCATCGCTCCCTCGCTATGCCACGAAGGCTTCGGCCGTGTGGTGGTCGAGGCGCAACTCAACTCGATCCCGGTGATCGCGCACCGCATCGGCGGCCTCCCCGAAGCCGCGGGTCGCGACGCCGCGATCCTGCTCGATCCGCCCGAGATATCGGGCGACCCGGTCTTTCCGGAGGTCGCGTCCGACGCGATCGAGGCTGCGGCGGCGCGCTTTGCCGGCGCGATCGAGACACTGCTCGATGATCCCGCCGCCCATGCCGCGCTGGCCGAGCGCGGGCGTATTTCGGCCTTGGCGCATCTCGAAGCGGGAGAAAGTTGCGTCCACGCGCTGCTCCGACCGTACGCGGTTCCCGCGGAGCAGGAGTCGCTGCTGATCGTCTCACCGCATGCGGACGATGCGGCCTTTTCATTAGGCGGATTGATCGCAGGGCTGAGCGGTGTCGCGGTCGTCACGCTGTTCGGTCGGTCGAACTATGCACTTCCGATCGGCTTCAGCGACGATTGCGAGGGTATCACCCGCGTCCGCCGCGCAGAGGACAAGCGCTTCTGCCGACCGCGCGGAATCGCGCTCGAATATTGGGACGAGCCCGAGGCGAGCCTGCGCTGGGGGGCGGACTATGATGCCGTCTTCGCCGCGCCCGGTGAGGAGGCGCTCGCGGTGCGCGCCGATCAGGCGGTGTGTGGCGCGATCGCCGATCGCTTCGCGGCGCTGATCGCGGCCCGCCGACCCCGCCTGGTCGCGCTTCCGGGAGGATTGGGCGGCCACCGCGACCATCTCGTCGCGCGCGCCGCCGGGGAGCTTGCGGCGGCGCGCGCGAAGGTACCGGTCGCCTATTATGAGGACCTTCCCTATGCCGCGGCGCTCGCCGAGGACGAACTGCGGCGTGCCATCCGGGCCGGCGGGCTCGAACTTGCGGTCAACTATTTCCCCATCGCCGAGACGATGGACGCCAAGCTCGACGGGATGCGAGGCTATGCGAGCCAAGTCCACGCCGAGGTGATCGCGCAGACGCAGGCTCATGCCCAGCGCTGGGCTGAGTCGAGCGAACGCCTGTGGTCGGCGGTTCCCATCGCGCCGATGCTGGCGCCGGTCGCGTGAAACCGCTCCGCATCGCTTTTCTCACCGACTATCTCGGCACGCTTGCCGGGACCGAGGCCTCGCTGGTCGCGATGGCGGGTCGCGCTGACGCGGTGTGGACATGCGGCGGCGGTCGGGATGTTTCCGCGCGAGGAGCCAGTGCATCGCCATTGGCGTGCAGTGCTCGACCGCGAGGGGATTCCGTTGTTCGTGGGCGAAGCGCCGACGGCATGCCGCGACATCGCCGCCGGGCTCGCCGACTGGCGGCCCGACCTCGTCCACGGCGTCCCCATGGGCCGGCTGCTGCTCGAATGGATCGACGGCGGCCATCTACCCGGTTGCCCACGCGTCGCGACCGAGACGAGCGAGGCGAGCGCGCGCTGCACCTGGTACGCTCCGGAGGTGTTCGCGCGGTTGGACGGGGTGGACGCGGTGATCGCGCCGTGCGCGAGCGTCGCCGCCGGGGTGCGGGGGGCATTTCGGCTACACGGGTCCGATCGCGACGATCCCGCATGTGGTTCCAGTGCGGGAGGATGCGGTCCGGACCGATGCGCGCCGAGGATCTCGGCGCGCTAAAGTCGCTAGGCGCGATTACGCGTCTGCGCGTTGAGAAGGGGATCGAATTCCTGCTCGCCGCTCTCGCCCTTTCCTCCCCGATTGCGATGCGACGCTGACGATTCATGGCGAGGCGCCCGAGCGTACACGGACCGAGGAACTCGCCCGCGCGCTTGGGCGTCTCCGATCGAGTCACGCTGGCGGGCCCGTTTGGCGGCGACGACGCGATCGACGCGGTGATCGCGCGCCACTGCCTGTTCGGCCTATCCTCGCTGTTTGAGGGCCTGCCGCTCGCGATCCTCCACGCAATCGCGCGCGGGCGCGTGATGGTGGCAACCGACGTCGGCGGTGCCCCCGAGATCCTCGAGCCGAGCGGCGCCGGGCTGTTGGTTCCTGCCGCCGATCCCCGCGCCATGGCCGGCGCGTTCGAAACATTGATCGACGATCCGGCGTTGGTCCTGCGGATGAGCGAAGCCGCGGTAGCCACCTTCCGCCAGCGCTTCCACCCGGATCGCGTTTTACCGCAGCTGATCGCATTCTACCGCGAGATCCGCGCGTGACCACCTGGCGTTGTCTCTCGTGCGGCGCACCGCTCGCGCGGCGGTTGGGCACCCGGCTGCTGCGCTGCTGCGCCTCGATCTACCCGCAGGTCGACGGGCGTCCCAACGCTCCAGCTTCGAGCGCGCTCGGCGGCCGAGCTCGACGCGCAGGCCACTGCAATCGCGAAGGGCGGACGCGAGGCGGTGCTCGACTGGCTGGGCGCGTGGGGCGCGACCCAGGGATGGCGGATCGGTCGACTCTCGCGCGTGGTCGATCCGGACGCGGGCACGGGCGGCTTCCTCGCCGACTGGCGCCGCTGCACCGGGAGCGACACGCATTATTTCGGGATACGCTGGGGCTTGCTCCTCGCACCTTTGCACGCTGAGCCTAATCCCGTGGCTCGCGGGCCGGCGCGTGCTGTGCGTCGCGAGCGGGATGGGGCACATGGCCGGTTTCCTCGGCGCCGTCAGCCCGGCGGCGGCGGTGACATTGCTCGATGGCAATCTCCTCCACCTACTCGCCGCGCGCGCCTATCTGGCGCCGTCGGCGGCCGCCTGCGTCGAGCTCGACGATCCGCTCCCGCTCCTGACCACAGCTTCGACGTCGCGGTGATGACCGACGCCTTCCACTATGTCCGATGACAAGCGGGGGGCTGCTGCGCGAGCTAGGGCGGGTTGGTGCGGCCGGGCGGGCGGATCTTCCTCGTCCATGTCCATGATCCACGCGATCTGGCGCATGAGGACGGTTCCCGGTAGACCGATCGAACCCGGCGACGCGATCGCGCTCGTCCGTTCGGTGTTGCCCGGCGCCGAGGTGCGCCATGCGACCGAGCGCGACTTTCCTCGCGCGCCATGCCGCCGGAGCGGCCCCCGAAGCGCTGTTCGGCCCGGTGGACGGCACGACCGAACCGGGTGCCTATAGCTTGGCTATAGCCCTCGCCGGCAGCGGCGCGCTTGAGCCACAGCCCTATCGGTTCGCGCGCGTGCCGCTGGTGCTCAACCCGGTCTACCGCCCGCTACCGGACGGGACCGCGCGGCTCGACTGGCGCGGAAACGCGCGCAACCGGCGCGAGTTCGGCCAGACGCCGCTTCCCGCGTCGATCGTGCTGCCACCCGGGCCTTCGCGTCGCGAACTTGACGCGCTGGTGCGCGCCGGCATCCTCGTGCCCGATCGCTTCGGGCGACTGGGTCCCGCTCTCTACTCCACCGTCCAGAAACCGCGACCATGACTGCGCACCCGCAATGGGTCACCGAACTTGAGAGCCTAGCTGGCTGGCTTGAGCCCGAGAAGCGCTGCTGCTCACTCGATTGGCTTCGCAGGCGCGCGGCGGGCGCGTGGTCGAACTCGGCTCGTATCAGGGCAAGTCGACCATCGCGCTCGCCCGCCGAGATTCCCGCCGGGCAACCCGATGATAGCGATCGACACCTTTCGCGGCTCGCCCGAGCATCAGCCGGGCGCCGCCTATTTCGATCCGAGCACGCTCGCTGTGGATGGCACCGTCGACACGCTGCCGCTGTTCCTCGCCAACCTCCGCCGCTTCAGGCTCGAGGCGCGCGTGGAGGTGTGGCGCTCGGACAGTGCCGCTGCGGCGGCGCGGATGACCGAGCCGGTCGCATTGCTCTTCCTCGATGCTGATCACCGCTATGACTGTATCTGCCGCGACCTCGAGGCGTGGCTGCCCCGGCTTGCCCCCACCGGGATCATCGTTCTTCACGATATCGGTGACTGGCCCGGACCGACACGCGCGGCGGCGGACCTGCTCGAGCGCGGCTTCTGCCGCGAGGCGCAGTCGGGCACCGCGCTGGCGCTGAGGACGCCGTCATGACCGGCACGCTAGCTCTACTGGGCGGCGCGCCGTCCTGGGTCGGCGGCTGGCCCGAATGGCCGCAGGCCAGCGCGGACGCGCTCCCGCTGATCGGCGAGGCGATCGCGAGCGGGCGCTGGGCGATCAGCGGCGACTGGGCCGGCCGCGAGACGCTCGACCGCCGCTTCTCGCGCGCCTTCGCCGACTATTTGGGAGCTGCGCATTGCCTGACGGTCGATCATGGTTCGAGCGCGCTGGTCGCGGCACTGCTCGCGCTCGACGTGGGATGGGGGCGTGAGGTGATCGTACCCGGGCTGACCTGGGTCGCCTGCGCTTCGGCGGTGCTCCGGGTTAACGCGGTGCCGGTGTTGGTCGACATCTGTCCCAACACTTTGTGCCTTTCGCCCGCCGCGGTCGAGGCCGCAATCACGCCGGCGACGGCCGCGATCCTGGTGGTGCACCTCTATTCGACAATGGCCGACATGGACGCGTTGCGCGCGATCGCCGTGCGCCATGGGCTGCCGATCATCGAGGATTGCGCACAGGCGCACGGTGCGCTCTGGAACGGACGGCGTGCGGGCACACTGGGCGATATTGGCACCTTCAGCATGCAGCAGGGTAAGACGCTGACCTCCGGCGAGGGCGGCGCGGTCGTGACGTCGGATAAGCACTTGGCCGTGCGGCTCGAGCAACTCCGCGGCGACGGTCGGCGCTATGCCGAGATGACGCCACCGGACGGGCATCCCGAGCTCGTCGAGACCCCGGGCGTGCAAGGATTCAATTTCTGCTTGTCCGAGATTCAGTCGGCTCTGTTGCTCGACGGCCTCGGTCGGCTCGACCATCAGAACGCGATGCGCGCGCAAAACGCGAGAGTGCTCGACGAGGGCCTGGCCGGTATTGGCGGTTTCGAGCCGATCCGGCCGCATCCACAGAATGGTGTACGCGCCTATTATCATTATGCGGTGCGCTTTGATTCCAGAGATTTCGCCGGCTGCCCGCTCGACGCGGTCTGCCGTGCGCTCGAGCATGAGCTGGGCGCCTGGGTTCATCCCCCCTATCGTCCGCTGAACGATCATCCGCTCTATCGTCCGCACCGCTATCCACCACTCAACGGGACCGCGCTGGCGGAGCGACTCGATCCGGCGCGCTTCGCGCTTCCCGAGGCGCATCGCCAAGCTGGGCGGACGATACTCTTACATCATGCGATGCTGCTCGCAGGCACCAGTGCGATCGAGGCATGCGTCGCGGCCTTCGAGAAGGTTCGGCACAATGCAAGCGCGCTCGCCGCCTGGGCGTCTGCGCGTTAGCGCCATGGACCGCGTCGCGCTGCCCGGAACCGTCGAGCGGATCTCACGACTGACGCTCGGTACCGCAGGTTTCGGCGGCTGGACCGATGAGCAAACCGCGATCCGCCTAGTGCATCGCGCGCTCGATGAAGGGCTCAACGTGATCGACACAGCCGCCAGCTATGGAGCTTCGGAGGAGATAGTCGGCAAGGCGCTGGTTGGACGGCGCGAGAGCGTTCTTGTCGCAACCAAGGTTAGCCCTAGCGTCGATGGGCCGCCAGGACATGTCTTCAGCGCGGGCGATCTGGTCGCGTCAGCGGAGCGGAGCCTGCGCCGTCTCAGAACCGATCGAATCGACATCTTCCAGCTCCACGATCCGCTCGTGGAGACGCCGGCTGGCGAGATCGTCGCAGCGATCGATCGGCTCATCGCCGACGGCAAGGTGCGCTTCTTCGGTGTCTGCAATCATGACGTAGCGCAACTGGCCGCCCTGCTGACGTTGGCGAAAGGGGCGCCCCGGTGCCGCCTGGTTACGGTCCAGAATCAATACAATCTACTTGACTGTTCGCTAGGTGAAGCGGTGTTTCCCTTTTGCCGCCGCAGGGGAATAGGCTTTCTCGCTTGGAGTCCGCTTGCCGGGGGCTTGTTGGGGGGGCGCTACGGAGCATCCTCGCCCGCGCCCTATCGCTCGCGCTATGCGGGCGGTTATTGGCTTCCACATGAGGATCCAATTTCGGTGCTTCCGAAGGTGGACGGGTTTCGCGCGGCGGCCGCCGACCTGGGGTTGTCGCTACCGCAAATGGCCTTAGGGTGGCTGCTTGCCGAGACCAGCGTTACCTCGCTGGTGATCGGCCCGCGGTCCGCCTTCCAGCTCGATCTGTATCTGACGGCAGCTACAATGCGCCATATATGATGTGCAGTCGATTTCTAGCAAATGAGGGCCTAGCGGCAGGGCGAAGTGCCATAAGTGACAATCGCACGCAGATCTATCTTCGCGAGTGGCCATTGCTCCTGCATCGTCAGGTCGCCGGCGTCATGGTGCGTTGGCGATTGTCGCTATATTGAGCCATATTTGGAAATTTGATTGGAAAGACCTTATCGAGGACTTCATTTCCGCATGGAATCAATCGATCCGTCCGGCAGCCGCCTTTTGATAGGCATTACGATCGGAGCGGCTGTGCGGGTCCTTATACGACGTCTGTTTGAAGTCCCGCTCGTGATTCGGGACTATCTTTCGGTCGCGGGCGTCTTTGTCCTCTCTATCGAACGTCCCTGGTGGTTTATACGGCAGTGAGGCCTAGCTTCTTCCACAGCGTTCGATCGGGACATCATCAAGGTCCTAGCGGCCCTGATCGCGTGGCCTCTCACCGTCTATCATACGAGCAGATCGGTCGTGACGGGCCGGCATCCTTCGGAAGAGGCGATAGACCCCGGATATAGGTTTCACTCCCTTTTTGACCCCATCTCCGTGGGCGCACCTTATTTTGCTCCAAGTCTTGAATCGGCTCCTTCGCTGATCGCTCGGTGCGCGTTTGTCGGCCGCAGACCGGCCGCAAGAGTCAGGCTAACGATGGGGCGATGGCTTGTGTCCAAGGACGATGACCTGGATGAACAGGCCGCCGCTCTGGACGCGCTGACGGGCGAATACATGGAGTGGGGATCCGGCGATGGCATAATCCAGCCCGCCGCGATTGGCGGACGCGAGCAGTACCCGTCCACCAGGTGCGAGGTGGTGCGCGGCGTTCGCTAAAATCGCTCGATAGGTCTCGGCGAGATTCGGATCGTCGCGTCCTGTGCGGATGCCGAATGGCAGATTCGCCAGTACCACACCACAGGGCGACCAGGCGTCCCGCTCGGCCGCGTTCGCCTTTCGGAATTCGGTACGATTTGAAAACCCGATGGCCTTTCCGTTCGTCCTCGCGGCGTCGAGCGCGACGCCACTGATGTCAATGCCGATCAGCGGGGCCTCTTCGGTGAGGATGCCGCGCTCAAAGAGCAGCGTCCCGCTTCCGCAGGTCGGATCGATCACAGCGCCTGGCAACGGCCATGGGACCAGGCGTGCGAGCGTGGCGGCGACAACCGGGTTCATGCCCGCACCGACGTCGCGTAGGCGATATCGGAACCGTGGGTCGCTGCCCGTCGCGGCCCGGAAAAATAGTCGGGGTTGATCGCCTCGCCAAGAAAGGACGATCTCGAAGACATATGCCGACGGCACGTCGACGGCCCCGAGCGGCGCCAGACGGATGCGCAGGCCGCGAAGCCAAGCCTGATGCTCATCGCGCGAGGCCTTGCGGCCTTCAATTGAAAAGCGATACGGCGCCGGTGCGGCTTCGTCCCAATCGAGATGCGTGCGCCAGTAGGGACGCTCACCGGCATCGCCGAGCATAGAGTCGATCAAGTCGCTCGCATTCGTCGGTGATCGAGCTTCGGCCATGGGCAGACGGACGCTGTAGACATAGCGCGGCAGTGGACTGAGTCGATCAGCCGGAACGGACCGCGCGAGTCGTAGTAATCCCGGCTGTTCGGTCGCGGCGTCGGGTAGCCCGTCCTTGATCAGCATCCGGCTTGCAGCGCGCTCGAGACCCTCCGCCACCTCTAGAAGGGGGCAATCAAGCTGAACTCCCGCGCGCCAAGCGAAACCGTATTCTAGCGAACTACCGCCGCTTACTGCTGTTCGCCGTGGTTGCATAACGCGGTCCAATGCAGGGTTTTCCAACAAGCGCAAGGGGGTTCAGCGCCGCGTCCCTGCGCCGCGGGGTACCAATATTGATCGGTGCGGTGATATCGCCGCGAGGGTTCATCAGCCTTACCAGGGTCCGAACCCATTGAACGGATTCCCAGGCGAGAGAGACTGCGATTCAACGTGCCCGGTGAGGAGGCGTTGGAGATGGCGATTTTCTTCTGGTTTTCGGATGCGCAATGAGCGCGGATTGCGCCGCTGCTGCCGACGCGTAGTCTAACGCTGAAACCGCAATCGTTCGTGACGAGCACCGCCGGTTTTTGATAAGGCATTGCATGGCAGTGCTGGATGACCTTCTCGATCGGGTACGGACGGCATTGCCGGATTTGACGTTTACACGCGTCAGACTTGATGAGGCGGGGGGCGATCATCGTGTGCTGGTGATCGACGAAGACATGGCCTTTCGGTTTCCACGCGACGCCGATGTGTCAGCTCGCCTTGCCGTTGAAATCGCTACGCTGGAAGCGCTTCGGCGCCACTTCGCTCGCCATTGTCTCGACGTCGATGGGCGAATTGGCTCACCGAAGGGCCAATAAGGCTCATTGATCGATGAACGCGGAACTCTGTGCGCGCGCTACGACGAGTTGGAAACTTCTCAGCGGCCAAGTGGCGGAGTGCTTTGAAATCGGTTAATAATGTCAGCCTGACGAAGATGTGGTTTCCAAAACTCAATGACGCGCCTGTGCGGTGAAACCGATTTAGGCCCTTTCGGAGAAACTACGTGATCTTGGTTACGGGCTCGTCTGGATTGATCGGCCGGCATCTGTGTGCTCGTTTGCGCGCATCTGGTCGTGCTTTCCGTGAGTTCGACATCCGTAATTGCGCCCAGCACAGCATTCTAAACCGCCAATCGCTAGAAGCCGCACTGCAAGACGTGACCGGTGTGGTGCACTTGGCAGCGGTTTCGCGCGTAGTTTGGGGCGAACGCGATCCTGCTGGGTGCTTCGCGACGAACGTCGAGGCCCTGAACGCCCTCGTCGATCTGTGCGCGTTAGGTTCGCGCCCGTGGTTGATTTTCGCGAGCAGTCGGGAGGTCTATGGGAATCCACGTCAATTGCCAGTCCAGGAAAGCGATACGTTGCAGCCAATCAATGTTTACGGTCGCAGCAAGAGGGACGGTGAGTCCCTTGTTCAAGCAGGTCGTGAACGGGGTTTAGTAACGAATATATGTCGATTTTCAAATGTGTTCGGCTGTTCTCAGGACCATCCCGACCGCGTTGTTATGGCGTTCGCGGGCGTCGCAGCCCGAGGAGGTGTGATGTCTATTGAAGGCAGCACAAATACGTTTGATTTCACCGCTGTGGAGGATGTCGTGGATGGTCTGATTTTAGCGATGCAAGCTGCGTCCGAAGGGGAGATCCTTCCTCCAATCCACTTCGTATCCGGGCGCGGTACAACTCTTCGCGAGCTGGCCGAGATGGCGGCTACGCATGCGATGGGCGCGGTGGAAATGATTGAGATGCCGGGGAGGAATTTCGACGTTGCGTCCTTCATCGGAGATCCGTCCCGCGCGCGCGAGCTTCTCGGTTGGCGCACGTCGTTTGATCTAAAGAGTAGGGTTTCCCAACTCGTTGCTGACTTGGCCGCGGCGCGGTGATTGAGTTGTTCGTTGCGCTGTTCCGGCACCGGTAAGGCGTAGCGCTGATCTGATAGTAACCGTCGAGATTCTTTCTGATCATTTTAGGGGTCGGGAGCTCTCCGATACGTCCATTCGGTGCGCCGACTAGCGAGGCTCATATGGGCACGTCTCGGTTTTGGAGCTATTCTCGCTGGAACGATTCATTCGCGATGAGCGCTTCCAGTGGCGCATCCAGTGCATCGGCAATTCGAACCATGACAAGCAGGCTCGGATTGCGCCGACCACGTTCGATGCCACCAAGGTAGGTCAGGTCGATCGCGGCATCGACCGCGAGCTTTTCCTGCGACAGCCCCTTGGCATGGCGCAGCCGCCGAACATTCTGACCAACCCTCAACCTCCAGTCCATTTCGAAGGTAAAGAGGAATGATGCATATAGTCACCAGGGACTATAGTCCCTATGACGTCGTGGCGCGTGTTTGCGCGATCGCGACGAGGGATAGATGTCCAACAATCCGGGTCGAGTGCGGATCGCCGCGATCAGTATGATCGCTGCCGTGCCTCTGCTCGCTGGGTGTTCAGACGATTCCACCACCGTAGCGAATGCATCGTCGGCTAGTGGAAACCAACAAGGCGCGGAATCCAAGTCTCCACCCGCCCCGACTTTGCCGAACGGCGACCTCGAGGCCAGCTCGTTGCTGGCCTATCTGCGCGCGAGGTATGACTTCGTCGCCAAGGATCAGTTCTCGGCGCCATTCGACGACAAGGCTTTGATCGGCCGCAGGTTCAAGGTCGAGATTCCCGAGGCCGAGGCCGAGGGCGACCATTGGCCGATTACGTTCCAATATGATGCCGACAAGCAGCTCCTCACTTGTCGCTCGATTCCTCGAGTGATTTCTATGGCGACACCAGCGGCCAATTTACGTTCATTCCGCTCGAGCGGAAAACGACCTACCTCCCGAAGCAGATGATGCAGACCGCGTTCGGCGTGACCGCCGAGGTGACGCCGACGGCCCTCGCCGCCGGATCGAGCGCGATCACTTCGCGGCCCCGAAGGATCTCGATGCCGCGCTCGCTCCAGAAGGCCGGCGGCCGGATCAGGATTTGCTCGAAGGCCTTCTCTCCCGCCAGATAGTCCTTGGAGAGCGGGGGGTCGCTCGTACGGCGGGTCCGATTCGCGCGTGAGCATCGCGATCGAGCCGGAGAAGCCCCCCCTGCCGCAGCGCGATCGCGCACTGGGCGCCGGCATGCCCCGCGCCGACGATCACGACATCATGCTGGGACATTCGGCATCTCCATCGATCGGGCGACGCCGCTAGCCGTCGACGCGCTCGAGCAGCAATCTCGCCTGCTTGAGGTGGGGAGCGTCGATCATCCCGCCGTCCAGCCGAATCGCGCCCGCGCCCGGGCTCGCCGCGAACGCGGCGACGATCGCCCGGGCGCGCCGCACCAGCTCGTCACCGGGGGTGAACGCCGCGTTGATCGGCGCCACCTGGTCCGGATGGATGGCGAGCATCCCGGTGAACCCGTCGCGCGCGGCACGTCGCGCGAAGGCGTCGAGCCCCGCAAGGTCGCGGACCGCCGGATACACCGTCTCGATCGGACGGGTCGCGGCGGCCGTCGCCGCGAACAGCGTGAGCGCGCGCGCGATCTCGTACGGCGGGGTGAAGCGGCCGTCCGGTTCGCGGCCGGCGGAGGCGCCGACCGCCGTCGTCAGGTCCTCCGCGCCCCAGGTCAGCCCGAGGAGGGCATCCGCGACGTCGCGATAGCCCGCCAGCCCGAAGACCGCCGAAGGCGTCTCCGCGGCAATCGGCAGCACCGGCATCTTAGGGAGGCCCGCCATCGCCAGCCTCGCCTCCAGCGCGCGCACCGAGGTCGCGCCTTCGGCCTTGGGCAGCATGATCGCGTCGGGAGGGCCATGGCGGAGCGCTTCGAGATCCTCGTCGATCGAGCCGCTGTCGAGCGCGTTGACCCGCACGAGGCGCGCTGGGCCGTGGGACGCCGACGCCAGCCGTTCGATCACCGCGCTGCGGGCGAAGGGCTTGCGATCCGGCGAGACCGCGTCCTCGAGATCGAAGATGACCGCGTCCGCTCCGGCGGAAACCGCCTTTTCGAAGCGGTCGGGACGGTCGCCGGGCACGAACAGGAGCGAACGAAGGCGCAAGACAATTCTTTCGGAGAGGATGCTAGTTGATCAGCCGCCCGGGGCGGGCGTCGGTGTAGACGCCGCCGTCGACCAGGATCTCGCCGTTGACGATGACCTTGTCGATTCCCTCGGCGTGCCGGACGTACCGGCCGAATCCGCCCGGCACGTCGTCGACCCATATCTCGTCCCCGCGCGCGATCGTCTCGGGATCGAAGAGCACCAGATCGGCGAAGTTTCCCGGCGCGATCACGCCCCGGTCCCTGATCCTCCAGATTCGCGCGATGTCCGAGGTCAGCCGTTGCACCGCCTGCTCGAGCGACATCCTTCGCTCCTCGCGTACGAAGCGTTGCAGAAGATAGGTCGTGTCCCCCGCGCCCGAGAACTGCTGGATATGCGCGCCGGCGTCGCCCGCGCCGGCGTGGACGGCAGGCGAGTTCAACAGCGTGCCCACCGCGTCGATGTCCGCGTGGATATAGTTGACGATCGAGAATTCGGTCTCGAGCCCGTCGGCCAGCGAGATATCGATCATCGCGTCGATCAGCGACTTGCCCTGATCGGCGGAGATGTCGGCCAGCGAGCGCCCTTCATAGGGCCTGTTTTCGGCGGCGTGGACTGTACGCACGACGATGCAGTCGAACATCGCGCGGGTCGCCGGCTTGGGCTCGCGGTTGAGCGCCGGCCGCAGCGCGGGATCCGACAGCGCGGCGATGCGCTCCTCCAGCGTCAGGTTGAACAGCCGCCGCCATTCGGGGGTCTTGGTGAGGTTGACCTGGCCCTGCGACAGGCGGAAGCTCCGATCGCCGGGGCGAATCTGCGTCTGGACATAGATCGGAGCGCCGCGCGCACGCCACGCTTCGTAGATCTCGAGCTGATCGCGCCAGGAATCGCCCTGGAAGGGGATCTGCAGGATCGGCGAGAGCGAGCAGGTCACTCCCGTCTCGATCGCCAGGTCCGCCCAGAAATCGATGCTGCGGCGAAGCTCCTCGATCGAATCGCCCGCGGCGGGCGCGCATTCGACGATGCCGTGCCCTTCCCTGGCCATCACCGTGAGCAGCGCGAGAAACTCCGCGCGTTCGGCAAAGGCGCAGGGCAAGGCTTCGCCCTTCTCGTCGAGGTGGACGAAGGTGAACGACAGCCCGATCGCTCCGGCGCGCAACGCCTCGCGCAGCACGAGGCACATGGTGTCGACCTCGGCCGGGGTGGCGGCGCGTTGCTGCGCCGCGGCCCCCATCACGTAGAGCCGCAGGATGGCATGGCCGACGAAGGCGCCGACGTTCGGTCCCAGGCTCCGGCCCAGCTCGGCGGCGTATTGCGCGAAGCTCTCCCAGGCGAACGGCACGGTGCCCTCGAGCATCCGCCCCTCCATGTCCTCGACCGAGCCGAACAGCTGGATGACGCGGCCGTGATGCTCGGGGCGCACCGGCGCCAGCGTGACCGAGCAATTGCCGACGACGAGCGTGGTCACGCCATGCTCGGGCGAGGGAGTCGCCAGGCGGTCCCAGCAAAGCTGCGGGTCGTAGTGCGTATGGATGTCGATGAAGCCCGGCGCGAGCACCAGCCCGTTCGCGTCGATCTCGTGGTCGCCGCGCTGCGCCACGGTTCCCACGGCGACGATGCGGTCGCCCGATATCGCGACGTCGCCGGCCACCGCCGGGGCGCCGGTTCCGTCGACGATGCGCGCATTGCGGATTACCAGGCTCGGAATGGGCATGCGGTCCTCACTTGCTGGTTGGAATTGCGGCGAGGCTCAGCTCTCGAAGATCGTCTTGATCTCCTGGAACGAGCGCAGGCCCTCGACGCCGCCCTCGCGGCCGATCCCGGATTGCTTGAAGCCGCCGTACGGCAGCGTGCGGTCGATATAGAGGCCGTTGAGCCCGACGCTGCCGCTGCGCGCGCGGCGCGCGATCCGCCAATAGGCGTCCGAATCGTGCGTGAACACGCTGGTGTACAGGCCGTAGGCGGAGTCGTTGGCGATCGCGATCGCCTCGTCCTCGCCGTCGTAGGTCATGACCGACACGACCGGCCCGAATATCTCATGCTGCGCGAGCGACATCGTGCCGTCGACGTCGGTGAACACGGTCGGCTCGACATACCAGCCGCGATCGAGCCCGGCGGGGCGGCCGCCGCCGAGCACCAACCGCGCTCCCTCGCTGCGGCCCTGGGCGATGCAGGCTTCGACGCGGTCGCGCTGGCGCTCGATCGACATCGGGCCCAGCGTGGTGGCGGGATCGAACGGATCGCCCATCTTCACCGCCTTCAGCCCCGCGACGAAGGCTTCGAGGAAGCGGTCGTGGCGGTGCCGCGGCACGAGCACGCGGGTCAGCGCCGCGCATGCTTGGCCAGACAGCAGCGTGGCGCCCGGGATCAGCTTCGCCGCCGCTTCCGCCATGTCCATGTCGTCGAGCAGGATCGCGGCGGACTTGCCGCCGAGCTCGAGCGCGACGCGCGCGATCCGCTCCCCGCAGATCGCCCCGATGCGGCGCCCGACCGCGGTCGACCCGGTAAAGGTGACCTTGTCGACGCGCGGATCGCGGACGAGCGCGTCGCCGACCGCGTCGTCGCCGGGCAGGATGCTGACCACCCCTTCGGGCAGGCCGACGTCGTCGAGGCATTCGGCGAGCAGGATGGCATCGAGCGGGGTGGTGGGCGCCGACTTGAGGACGATCGCGCACCCGGCGGCGAGCGCGGGCGCCAGCTTGAGCACCGACAGGTTGAGCGGCGCGTTCCAGGGCACGATCGCGACGACCACGCCGACGGCCTCGTGCACGGTCCAGGCGCTTCCCGAAGGGCGGATGCGCCGCTCGACATCGGGCAGCAGGCCCAGCAGCTCGGCATGGTAGCGGATGAGCGCGGGCGGGCCCGCCCCTTGCGCGCGGGTGACGGTGATCGGAGCGCCCATCTCGAGCGTGACCGCCTGCGCCAGATCGGCGAAGCGCGCCTCCACCCGGTCGGCGAACCGACGCAGGACCGCGGCGCGCTCGGCGGCGGAGGCGCGCGGCCAGGGACCGTGATCGAACGCATGCCGCGCGATCGCCACCGCGCGCGCGGCATCCTCGACGCCCGCGGCGGCGACCTCGGCGATCGCCTCGCCGGTTGCCGGATAGCGGACCACGAGCGTCGTGTCGTGCGCGGGGCGGACCCATTCGCCGCCGATGAACAGGCGATCGGGATGCCGCGCGGAAAAGCTAGGAAGCGCCGTCATGGCAACGCCACGATCCGCGCGGCTTCACCGTCGGCGAATCCCCACGCGCCGGTGCCGCCCGCCGATCCCGTCACCAGCACCGTCTTCCCCGGCATGCTGCACTCCGCTAGCCCATTCTGTCGACACATTCATACGCGCGCGCCCGAACGATGACAGTGCGGGGCCCGCGAATTCGCCAGGCCGATAAGTTTCGCGAGCCGCCGGCGCGCCCGGGCCGGCTATTCGGGAGACGGCGAGAAGCGGCGAGGCCCGGGCATCAGCGCCTGGCCGGCGTCGGGCGCGGTGCGGTGCTCGACCGGGTCGCTGAAGTCGCTCAGCGTCGGCCATGCCGCGCCCGGATCCTCGGGGTCGATCTCGGTGATCGCGCCCTCGAGAAAACGCACGCGACGCGCCTTGCCGCCCATGGGTGTTGACGATCGTGCCGGACAGGGTCGCACTGCTCGCTGCAGAGCCAGCCGACGACCGGAGCCACGCGATCGGGGGACGCCCGCTCCGCCCATTCGGGGCCGAGGTTGCTCGAGAGCTGCGTCACCGCGCCCGGGGCGACGACGTTGACGCGGATGCCGTGCGGCGCGAGCTCGAGCGCGAGCGAGCGCGCCAGCCCGACCACGGCGAGCTTGGTCGCGCCATAGGCGGTCGAACCGGCGCGCCCGAACAAGGCGATCTGCGACGTGGTGATGACGATCCGGCCATAGCCGGCCTCCACCATGTGCGGCACCCGCGGCCCGGAGCGGCAGCACGGTCCCCAGGATGTTGACCTGGATGACGTCGCGCCACTGCTCGGCGGTGGTCGAGACGAACGGCGTCTCGACCACCGATATCGCGGCGTTGCAGACAAGCACGTCGAGCCTGCCGAAGCGCGACAGCGCCGTCTCGACCATCGCACGGGCCCCTTCCGGATGCTCGACGCCATGCTCATCGGCCACCGCGCGGCCGCCGGCACCGACGATCTCGTCCACCACGCGCTGCGCGGAGGGAAGCCACGCCCGGGTGGGTGCGGTTGTTGACGACGATCGCCGCGCCGCGCGCGGCCATCCATCGGGCATAGCTTCGGCCCAGCCCCTTGCCCGCGCCGGTGATCGCCGCCACCCGCCCGTCGAAGCGCACGCCCATCATCCGTCCCCTTCGATCGGATCGGTCGTCGCGATGCGGCGCGTGCTCATCCGAAAGCCATTGCTCGGGCGACAGCGCCGCGCGCGGATCGACGATTCCCTCCAGCAGCGCGGGCGCGAGCGCGTCGAGCGCCTCCGCGTTCCATCCCTCGGCGCGCAGGAAGCTGCGCTCGACCACCGGCTCGGCCCACAGCCCGATCTCGCCGCCGCCCACTTCGAGCACGCGCCCGTTCAGCGCCATCGCCTTGCCCTCGGCGAGCCACGCGACCACCGCGCCCACCTCGTCGCCCCTGGGGAAATGAATGTGGCGTCCAGGGATGGACGCCGACCATCGGCACGCCGGTATCGCGCTCGAATTGCTGGAAGCTCTCGAGCTTTCCCGGCGGCGGCAACGTGCCGTCGAACGCGCGCGGGCCGTATCGCCACGCACAAGATGCCCGCCCTCCCGAGTTCCCAGGCAAGCGCGCGGGTGAGCCCGACGACGCCCTCCTTGGCGGCCGCATAGGCGGTTCCGCCATAGGTGCCGGTGCCGGCATCGGAGCTGGTGTTGACGATCACGCCGGAACCCTGGGCGCGAAAGTGGGGGAGCGCGTGGCGGATAAGATGCATCGATCCGCTGAGACTCACGGCGAGCACCTGCTGCCATTGCGCGTCCCGCGACCTGGTCGGCGAGCCCGCGGGTGCCCACCCCGGCATTGTTGACCAGGATATCCAGCCGACCGAACGCTTCGATGGCGCCGGCGACGATCGCCCGCGCAGCACTGTCGCTTGCGACCGATCGCGTGTCGTGAACGGCTTCCCCGCCGCCGGCCACGATCTCGGCGGCCACCTTGGCCGCCGCCTGCGGATCGCGGACCCCCAGATCGTTGACCACGACCCTGGCGCCCGCGCGCGCCAGGTGGAGCGCCTCGGCGCGTCCGATGCCCATCCCGCCGCCGGTGACCAGCGCGACCTTTCCCGACAGGCGGCCGTCAGGCATGCACGCGCCTGCCCGGGATCGCCTCGATGCGGATTCGCGCCGCCGTGGCGGCTGGATCCCGCCGGGCCCTCGCCCTCGACACGAGAGAATGCGCCGGTCCTTTTCAATTTCACCGTCCCAATGCGGCACGGACGCGCGCCGACGATCGTATCCGGGAAACCCCGCGCCTTCCTTGTGGCCCGCTTTCGGCCATTACGGGAGGATCATGCGCCGTTTTTGCCGTTACGAATCCAAACATCAGACTGGCGATAAAGGACGAAGAGAACTTTCGCTTTCCCAAGCGCAGTGCGAAGTCTGTCGACACATTGGCAAATGCGATCCGTACAAAACGGGCCCATCACATGGGAGGGTTGAACGTGAAGATCGACAAGGATTGCCGTCTGACGCAGGTGCGGATTCGCAAGGCCGGACTCGGCGCATTGCTGGGATCGCTCTCGCTGACCGCGTTCAGCACCGCGGCTGCGGCGCAGGATGCGCCCGCCACCGCGCCGGCGGCGCAGGACGCCGGCACCCAGGCCGCTTCCGCGAACGGCGCGTCCCGATTCGCAGGACGTCGAGGACATCGTCGTGTTCGGCCGCAAGCGGCCGGAAACGGTGTTCCGCTCGCCCGAGGCGGTCACCGCGCTCGCGCCGCTGCAGCTGACGCAGCAGTCGATCTCGCAGCTGACCGACCTCTCGCGCGTCGCGCCGAACGTGATCGTCCGCCAATCGACCGGCGGCTCCGGCGACATCCAGGTCGTGATCCGCGGCCAGATCATCGCGGTCTCCAACCCGTCGAACGACGCGCCGATCGGCATCTACTTCGACGGACGCCTATGTCGCGGAAGCAAGGGACTCACCGGATCGGTCTTCGACCTCGACAGCGTCGAGGTGTCCTCGCGGCGTGCAGGGGCACGCTCAGCGGCAGGAACAACACCGGCGGCGCGATCCGCTTCTATACCGCCAAGCCGGTTCTCGGCGAGACGTCGGCGACGCTCAGCGGCAGCTACGGGACGCACGACCTGCACCGCGAATCGGCGGTCGTGAACCTGCCGATCGGCGACACGCTCGCGGTCCGCTTCGGCTTCCAGGACAGCTATCGCGGCCCCATCGGCCACAGCACGGTCACCGCGCGCCGGTCAACACGATCAACCAGCAGCTGTTCCGCGGGTCGCTCAAATGGGCGCCGAGCGATCAGTTCTCGACGACGATCGTCTATGAGCATTCCAGGCGAACCAGGCGCCTCCGGGGTTCAACTCGCCGCTCGGCGGGGCGATCGCGGCCGCGGTGATATCGTGCACCCGCGGCAGCACCAACGTTTCGGGCGCATGCTATCCGGCCTCGGTGGTGGCGCCGTCCAACCTGCTCAACACCTCGACCGCGGATCCGATCGGCAAGGATCGCGTGCGTTCGGACTTCGTCCGCGGTACGCTCGACTACAAGCTCAGCGACGTGTTCGATTTCAAGACGACGGTGGCGTATCGCAGCCTCAGCGCGATCACCGAGGATTTTCGACGTCGATTACACCCCGGCGCTGCAGACGCTCAGCACCGCCTTCGGCTCGACCTCCAAGCAGTTCACCGTCGAGCCGCAGCTCACCGCGCATCTCCTCGACAGCCGGCTGACGCTGGTCGGCGGTTATTTCCACTTCTTCGACGACGCCGCCCAGCCCTCGACCGCCCGATCGGGCGCGCTGGTGGGAAGCAGCTACGGCTTCAACATCTCGACGATCTACGACATCATCAAGAACCGGTCCGAAGCGGCTATCTGCACGGCGAATTCGCGGTGACGCCGCGCTGGACCATCGCCGGCGGCGCCCGCTACACCATGGACGACCGCTTCATCCAGCCCAACAGCTACAACCCAACAACGCCGACCCGCGGTCGCAGAACTATCAGAAGTACCTGGCGGGAACGGTCCCCGGCCAGGTCTGCACGCTGACGCATTTGGTCAACAGCGTCTCGACCCGCCTACACCGGCACCGGGCCCTGCCCGATCGTGAGCCGCGACGAGACGTCCATTACTGGTCCTACGAGTTCAGCACCCGCTACGAGCTCAGCGACGGACTGGCGATCTATGCCCGCACGGGCCGCGGCCAGAAGTCGGGCGGCCTCACCTCGCCGCTGCGCAACGTTTCGGCCGACATCTACCTGCCCGAGCAAGTGACCGACTACGAAGCCGGCCTCAAGGCCAACCATCTGCTCTCCGGCCTGCTCCGGGCCTGCTCAGCTTCAACCTCGCGCTCTATTATTCCGACTATAAGAACATGCAGCGCTACACGAGCTCGGTCCAGTCGAGCGGGATCATCGCCTCGCAGGTGTTCAACGTCGGCTCGGCGCGGATCCAGGGCGCCGAGTTCGACTTCAGCCTGCATCCGACCCAGCAGCTTACCCTGACGGGCTTCGCGGGCTACACCGACGCGAAGTACAAGCAGTTCGACGTGACCAACGCCGCCGGGCAGGTGTTCGACCTGAGCGCGCAGACCTTCTACGCGACCCCCAAGCTGACCTCGCGCCTGGCCTTCATCTACGAGGTGCCCGTCTCGAACGACGGCAAGGTCACGATCGGCGGGGGCTGGAATCACCAGTCGTCGCAGTCGCTCTATCTCTTCACCTACGACCAGTTCGTCCAGAAGGCCTACGACACCTTCGATGCGCGCGTGACCTATTCGCCTTCGCAGCGGTTCGACATTTCGGTGTGGGGGACCAATCTGCTCGACAAGAACTATTTCCAGGCCGCGTCGGTCTCCCCGGTGAACGCGTTCGATCCGTCGCAGGGATTCAATTCGGGCGGCCGGATCGCCGGCGAGAGCCGCATCATCGCCGCGACCCTGACCGTGCACCTGTGACGGCCGCCTGGCTCGGCCGGCGCTTTCCGTGAAGCGTCGGCCGGCCGGCCGGGGCCCGGCCGCGGCGGCGCGCGAGGCCGATTTCGTGATCGTCGGGGGCGGATCGGCGGGCTGCGTGCTCGCCGATCGCCTCTCGGCGAGCGGCCGCCACCGGGTGCTGGTGATCGAGGCGGGCGGACGCGACCGCAACCCGTGGCTGCACATCCCGATCGGCTACGGCAAGCTGATGCGGCACCCCGGGCTGGACTGGGGCTTCGAGACCGTGCCCCAGCCCCAGCTCGACGACCGCCGGATCGCGGCGCCGCGCGGGCGGGTGCTCGGCGGAAGCAGCGCGACCAACGGGCTGGCCTATATCCGCGGCCAGGCCGAGGACTATGACGCATGGGCGCGAGCGGGCAACATCGGCTGGGGGTATGCCGACCTGCTCCCCTATTTCCGTCGCGGCGAGGACCAGCAGCGCGGCGCCGACCGCTACCACGGCGTGGGGGGGCCTCTGCTCGTCTCGGATCCGCCACGCGGCTTCCGCTGTGCGACGCCTTCATCGCCGCCGCCGTCGCGACGGGCATTCCCGAAAACCCCGACTTCAACGGCGCGACGCAGGAAGGCGTGGGCTATTATCAGGCGACGGCGCGCGGGCGGCTGCGATCGAGCACCGCCACGGGTTACCTGCGGCGCGCGCGAGGCCGTCCCAACCTCGAAATCATGACCGATACCGAGGTCGAACGAATCCGATTCGAGGGAACGCGCGCGGCGGGGGTGGTTTGCCGCCAGGGAGACACCCGGATGGAGGCGACCGCGCGGCGGGAAATCTGCTGTGCGCCGGCGGGATCGTATCGCCCAAGCTGCTCATGCTCTCCGGGGTCGGCGACGCCGCCGTGCTGGCCGAACTGGGCATCCGCACCGTGGCGCACCGTCCGGCCGTGGGCATGTCGCTGCAGGACCACGTCAACGTGCGGACGTCGTATCGGTGCGCGCTGCCCATCACCCTCAACGATCGGCTTGGAACCGCCTGGGGACGCGCGATGGCAGGCCTCGAATATCTGGCGCTCGGACGCGGCCCGCTCACCGTGGCGGCGGGCACCGGCGGCGCGTTCTTTCGTTCGGACGGCGCATCCGGACGACCGGACGTGCAGGCGTTCCTCCTGGTGTTCAGGACCGATCGCATGGGCACGCGCCTGTCGCCCGATTCGGGCTTCATGATGTCGGCCTACCAGCTTCGCCCGCACAGCCGCGGATCGATCCGGCTCGCCTCGCCCGACCCCCGGGCGCCGCCGCTGATCGATCCCGCCTATCTCGCGAGCGACTTCGATCGCGCGGTGACGCTGGCGGGGCTGCGCAGGCTGCAGGCGATCGCGAGCGCGCGGCCGCTTGCCGACCTGATCGCCGGCCCAAGCGAGCCCCCGCTCGATGCCGACGACTCGACGCTGACGGCGCACATCCGCGCATCGGCCAGTCCGGGCCATCACTTCTGCGGGAGCTGCCGCATGGGTCCCGATCCCGATTCGGTCGTCGATCCCCGGCTCCGGGTCCGCGGGACGAGCGGACTGCGCGTGGCCGATGCGTCGATCATGCCGGCGGTGGTTTCGGGGAACACGCTCGCCCCGGTCGTGGCGATCGCCGAGAAAGCGGCCGACATGATCCTCGCGGACGCACGCTAGCGCCCGTCGCCACCGCTAGTTGCGCGAGATCCGCTCGCGGATCATCTCGCGTCCGTAATGCGTCAGCGACGCCATGAGCGCCTCGCCGAGCGGCGCGTCGCGCTCCTCGCACGCGATGACCAGCCGTTCGTTGTCCTTCAGCACGCGATCGAAATCGTGCAGCGCGCCCAGGCGATTGACGCTGAGCCGCATCTTCCAGGTCTTGAGCAGCCGCCGGAGGCTCGCGTTGCCGCAGCGATCGGTCCAGAAATTGTGCAGGCGGCCGCGAACCTCGAAGAAATCGGCCTCGTCGCGGCGCTCGGCGGCGGACACCAGCTCGGCGAAGATGCGCCGCATCTCCGCCCATGTCCTCGTCGGTGCCGACGCCGATGAACTGCCGGATCATCAGGCAGTTCAACGCCACCCGGATCTCGTAGAGCTCCTCGATCTCCTCCATCGTCACGTGCGCGACACGCGGACGCCGCCGCGGCGGGATGTCGACCAGCCCCTCCTTCTCGAGCAGGAGCAGCGCCTCGCGCACCGGCGTGCGGCTCGTCTGGAAGCGCGCGGCGAGCTCGACCGAATTCAGGTCGGCGCCGGGACCGAGCTTCCCGTCGGCGATGTCCCGCGCGATGTCCGCCGCGATCTGGCCGACGAGCGATTGCCGGCGCTCGTCGAGACCGAGCGACGCATCCTGCGCGTTCTGCTTCATCGCATCCGAATCGATCAGATCGTGCATGGATCGACGAATACCGGGTGATCGCCGGCCGATCCACCGTGGCAAGGCGGGTTTCCCGGTCGCAAGGGCATCGGCCATCCGATATCGGCGGCGCGCCGCGATACCGTATCGACAGCCCCGGGCCGCTCGGCGCATTCCTGGAAGAACGCCCCATCAACGGACACCCATCATGTTCCACCAGCAGACCAAGATGGCCGGACTGACCGATTCCACCGCCTTGCTCGACGATCGCGACGCGCTGCGCGCGGCGATGGACCGCGACGGCTATTGTTCTTCCGCGACATTCTCGATCGCGCCGCGATCGCGCGGCTCAAGCGCCGCTTCCTCGACGTCCTCGAGCGGATGGAGATGATCGATCCGGGCGCCGACGATCCGGTCTGGAACGGCCGCTCGCTCGAGGGCTTCCCCGAGAAGATCGAGGCGCTGCACCAGCAGCGCACCTGGCGGCGCTTCGTGGCGGAGCCCGCGATCAATGCGTTCTTCGCGCGCGTGCTCGGCAGCCCGCCCTTCTGGATCCCCAGCGTCGAATACCGCATCACGCCGCCCGCGCGGGCGAGGTCCATGATCTGCTCACGGGTCGCCATCAGGACGGATTCGCCAACGGCGGCATGGAATTGCTGACCTGCTGGGTGCCGCTGATGGAGATCGACGGCAAGACCGGCGGCCTGGCGCTGGCGCAGGGGCTGCAGCACGGCGGATTTCTCCACGACTGGAACGACGTGCCGCGCCATCGCATCCCCGACGGGACGATCCCCGACGACGTCTGGCACCGCAGCGACTATCGCCCCGGCGACCTGGTGATGTTCTGCCCCGAGATTCCGCACAGCGGCATGGTCAACCGCTCGAACCGGTTCAGGCTGTCGATGGACGTCCGGGTAATGCCGATCGACGGCAAGCTGCCGCTGGTGGGCACCGTGCTCGAAATCGGCGCGGATCACGTCGTCGTCGCCAACCACGACGGCCGCGACGTGAGCCTCGTCCTCGACGACGATACCTACTGCCGCGGGACCAGCGGCGCCCGCATCCCGCTGCCGGTGATGGTCGAGAGCCTCGCGCCGGGCGATCCCGTGATCGTGCCGTACGAGGGCGCGCAGGCGGTTCTCCTGCGGCCCCAGCGCTAGGGCGGAAACGAAGCGTGGCGGGCATAGCCCAGTCCTAGCGGATCGCGACCAGCGAGCGGTCGAGGTCGGCGAGCCGCGCCGCGCCGCACAGCGCCATCGCCCGCGCGAGCTCGGCGCCGAGCCGGCCGAGCATCGATTCGACGCCTTCGGCGCCGCCGGCTGCGAGCGCGTGGCTCACCGGGCGCCCCACCAGCACCGCGCGCGCGCCCAGCGCCAGCGCCTTGAGCACCGCCGTCCCCCGGCGGATGCCGCCGTCGACCAGCACCTCGCCCGACGCGCCGCACGCATCGACGACCGCGGCGAGCGCGTCGGCCGAGGCGATCGCGGTATCGAGCTGATTGCCGCCGTGATTGGAGACGATCACGCCGCGCGCGCCATGCTCGATGCACAGCGCGGCGTCGTCGGCGCGGAGCACGCCCTTGACGAGCACCGGCACGCCCGCGGCGGCGCACAGCCATGCGAGATCGTCGAGCGTGCCGCCGGTGTAGGCCGTCTCCCCTTCCCAGCCTGCCGATGCCTCCCACGCGGCGCGCGGCGGCGGCGGCGGCGCGGCGCGCCCGTCGGGCAACAGATCGGCGGTCAGCACGACGGCCCCGCACCCCGCATCGCGCAGCTCCGCCAGCCGCTCCGCCATGCGCACCCGATCGCGCACGAGATAGAGCTGCTGCCACCATCGCGCGCGCGGTGCAGCGCGGCCAGCGCCGCGGCGCTGGCGGCGACCGAGCTCGGCAGGATCGCGATCGATCCGGCGCCGGCCGCCGCCCGCATTACCGCGGCCTCGCCATCGGGATGATAGCGCGTCGCGCGGCCGTTGGGCGCAGTCAGAACCGGCAGCGCCAGCTCGACGCCGAAGATCGACGCGGCGGTATCCGCATCCTCGACGCCGCGCAGGACTCGGGGGCGCAGCGCGGCGCGATCCCACGCCGCGGCCGCGCCGGCCAGCGTGAGCCCGCTGTCGGCCCCCGCCTCGAGATAGCTCCAGACCGCGGGGTCGAGCACCGCACGGGCGCGATCGCGCCACTCCTCGAGGCTGGGGCCCCGCATCAGCTCCCCTTGAAGCCGGGCGCGCGCTTCTCCTTGAACGCGGCGACGCCCTCGCGGTGATCGTCGGTCTGCGACATCGCCGGCTGCATGCTGAACTCGCTTTCGAGGAAATCGTCGAACGATCGCCCCGCCGCCAGCGCGAACTGGCGCTTGGCCATGCCCAGCGCGAGCGTGGGCGCGCGGGCGAATTCCGACGCCATCTCGAGCGCGCGCGGCAGCACCATCTCCGGCTCGACGCTCTCGAGCGCGAGGCCCAGCGCCACGGCTTCGTCGACCTTCACGAAGCGCCCCGAATAGACGATCTCCTTCGCGCGCATCGCGCCGATCTGCTGGCGCAGCAGCCACACCGCGCCGGCATCGGGCACGAGGCCGATATTGCGGAAGACCTGCGCGAAGCGCGCGCGCTCCGACGCGATGACGATGTCGCACGCGAGCGCGAAGCTCCATCCCGCGCCGACGCAGACGCCATCCACCGCGGCGATCGTCGGCTTCTTGAGGTTCGCGACCGCGCGGGCGATGCGATGGAGGCGACGCATCCGCATCATCGACGTCCCCGGCCCGCGGCCGCCCATCTCGCCCACGTCGACGCCGGCGCAGAAATCTCCGCCCGCGCCGGTCAGCAGCGCGCACCGCGTCGTCCTCCGCGATCCCCTCGAAGATCGTCCAGAGCTGCTCGCGCATCGCCAGCGTGACGGCGTTCTTGCGCTCGGGGCGGTTTGAGGGTCACGACCGCGACGCCATCGGCCAGTTCCAGCTCGACGCTCATGCTCGCGATCTCCCTTCGCATGCTGTGCAACAGGTCCGCCCGGCCGTCAAAAGCCGCCCGCAGCTATTCGCATGGGGCGATGCGCGCCGCTTGGCAAGCGGCCGCGCCGCCGCCATGCCGGCGCGATGACGACGGCGATGCTCGATCGCGAACCGGCGCGTGTCGCTGGCGCGCGCACCCTCACCGCCCGCGCCGGCGGCGGGCCAGGTGCTGGTTCGCGATGCGCTTCGCGCCGGTCAACCCGGCCGACCTGCTGATGATCGACGGGCGCTATGCGCACCAGCCCTCCCTCCCCTGCGCGCTGGGGGCGGAAGGCGCGGGGCGCGTGGTCGCGATCGGGCGCGGCGTCGAGCGCCTCGCGGTCGGGGACGACGTGATTCCGCTGCTCCGCGGCAACTGGGCGTCGCACCGGCTGCTGGCGGAGGACCGGCTGGTCCGCGTGCCGCCGGCGCTTTCGCCGATGCAGGCCGCGATGCTGCGGATACAATCCCGCCACCGCGGCCCGGCTGGTCGACCTCGGCGCCCGCCGGCGCGCCGGGATGGCTGGTGCAGAACGGCGCACGCGGGTCGGTCGGCGGCTACGCGGCGGCGATCGCGCGGGGCGCGGCGCGCGGGGTGCTGAACGTCGTCCGCCGCGCGGACGGAACCGGGGACAATACGATCGAGGACGGCGACGATCTGCCGCGGCGGATCAGGGCCATCGTCGGCGACGCTCCGATCCCGCTGGCCTCGACGCCGTCGCCGGGGCGGCGAGCGGGGCGGCTGGCGGCGTGCCTGTCGCCCGGGGGCGTGCTGGCGGTGTACGGCATCTTTCGGGAGCCCCCTGCTCGATCCCCTCGGCACTGCTGACTGCGGGCATGCTGAGCGTCCGCGGCTTCAGCCTGCGCCGGCGGAAGCGGGCGCGGACATCGCCGCGCTCGATCGATTCTATGCCGGGCTGGCGCCGGTGGTCGCGGCGATGGACGAGCCGGTCGCGGGGGTCTTCCGGCTCGCGGACCTCGCCGCGGCGCTCGCGCTGGCGCGCGACCCCGGCCGTCGCGGCCGCGTGATCCTCGATCTCGCCGAATAGCCCCGGCCAAACATCGCCCACGCGAAACCGGGACCGGCGGCGTTGACGCTCGTCCGGCGATCGCGCTTGAGTGATTTGCACCGATCGCCGGGGGACCGACCACATGAGCATCGCAGACCAGCTCGCGCGCTTCGTATGCGACACGCGCTTCGACGACGTCGACCCGGCGGTGATCGAACGCACCAAGGACCTGTGCATCAGCGCGATCGGATCGACCGTCCTCGGCGCGGGCATGGAAGTCTCGCAGATCATGGCCGACTATGTGCGCGCGCAGGGATGCGCGCCGAAGGCCGGGGTGGTCGGCGGGTCGTTCGAGACCTCGGTCGAGCTCGCGGCGATGCTCAACTGCGATGCGTCGCACTGCACCGAGCTCGAGGGACGTGGCGTGGCCCGAGGCGCAGTACACCTGCTTCCTGATCCCCGCGGTGTTCACCCTCGCGGCCAGCCTCGGCGCATCGGGCAAGGCGGCGATCGAGGCGGTGATCATCGGCTTCGAGGTTGCGGCGCGGCCCGGAATGGTCTGCTCGGACGGCGGCGCCGCGGCGCGGGGATTCCTGTCGTGCGCGAACGTCGGGACGCTGGGGGTCGCCGCCGCGTCCGCGAAGCTGATGGGGCTCGATCTCGACCGCACCGTCGCCGCGCTGACGCTGGCGGCCTCGGTCGGCGGCGGGTTGGTGCGGCAGACCGGATCCGCCGCGCACGTCGTCGAGGCGGGCTTCGCGGCACGCGACGGGATCATGGCCGCCGAGCTCGCGCGCCGCGGGCTGGGCGGCAACCCCGGCGATCTTCGACGGCAAGGCGGGCTATTTCGACGCGCTCGCCGGCCAGCCCGCGATCGCGATGAAAATGGGCCGCGGCGCCGATTTCCGCGTCATGGCGGTCGGCCAGAAGAAATACCCCTGCTGCTACATGCTGCAACGCATCATCGATGCGGAAAAGGCGCTGCTCGCGACGCACCCGATCGCGCCCGACGAGGTCGCCGAGGTCCGGGTGGAGGTCAACGCCGCCTTCCCGACGATCATGAAATACCCGGTCCGGCCGACGTCGAGCAGGCGCGGTTCAGCCTGCCCCACGTCGTCGCCGCGACGCTGGCGGGCGAGCCGATGGACGTGCGCACCTTCTCCGCGCAGAAGCTCGACGACCCCCGCATCCTCGCCCAGCGCGGCAAGGTCCGGATGGTCGTCCACGACGAATGGGGCTACGATCAGCTCGGCGCGCACGACGAGATCACCGTCGTCCTGCGCGACGGCAGCGAGCTGAAGACCATCACCACCATCGCCCACGGCGACGCGATCGATCCGCTCAGCCGCGCGGAGACGCTCGCCAAGTTCCATGCCTGCACCGCGGGAATGATCCCGGCGCGGCTGCAAGGCACGGTCGCCGGGATGCTGGAGGCGCTCGAGGCGGTGGCCGACGTCGCGCCGATGATGCGATCGCTGACCTTCGCCGCCGAGACCGTCGCGGCGTGACGACCACGCGATGAACCTCGACTATACGCCCGCGGAAACCGCGTTCCGCGACGAGGTGCGGGCGTTCCTCGCCGAGGCGCTCCCCGACGACCTGCGCCGCAGGATGATCGACCGCCGCCACCTCGGCAAGGACGACACGGTGCGCTGGCAGCGCATCCTCAACGCGCGCGGCTGGGCGGTGCCGGGCTGGCCGGTGGAATGGGGCGGGCAGCCGTGGACCCCCACGCAGCGCTACATCTTCCAGGAGGAGATGGCGCTGGCGCACGCGCCCGAAGGCTCGCCGTTCAACGTCAACATGATCGGCCCGATCATCGCGCGCTTCGGGACCGATGCGCAGAAGGCGCGGTTCCTGCCGCGGATCGCCAACATCGACGACTGGTGGTGCCAGGGCTTCTCCGAGCCCGGCGCCGGCTCCGACCTCGCGAGCCTCAAGACCTCGGCGCGGCGCGATGGCGAGGACTATGTCGTCAACGGCAGAAGATCTGGACCACCCAGGCGCAGCACGCCGACTGGATGTTCGCGCTCGTCCGCACCGACGCGAGCGGCAGGAAGCAGCAGGGCATCAACCTTCCTGCTGATCGACATGACCACGCCGGGCATCACCGTGCGCCCGATCGAGACGATCGACGGCGAGCGCGACGCGAACGAGGTCTTCTTCGACGACGTCCGGGTTCCCGTCGCGAACCGGATCGGCGAGGAAGGCCGCGGCTGGGACTATGCCAAGCACCTGCTGGGCAACGAGCGCTCGGGGATCGCGCGGATCGGCTTTCCAAGGAACGGCTGGCGCAGCTGCGGGCGCTCGAGGCCGACATGGCCGGGCGCGGCGCGCTGAGCGACGGCGAACGCCGGCGCCTTCGCCGCGCGCTCGCCGAGGTCGAGGTCGAGCTGCGCGCGCTCGAGCTGACCCAGCTACGCGTCGTCGCCGCCGACGCGCACGGCGGCGGCGGCAATTCCGCCGCCTCGATCCTCAAGATCAAGGGCACCGAGCTCCAGCAGCGCATGACCGAGCTGACGGTCGAGCTCGCCGGACCCGCGGGGCTCGCGATGCCGGAGCACGGCGCCGATGCCGGGGACCAGGGCTGGATCGGCGCGGCCGCGCCCTTCTATTTCACCATGCGCAAGGTCTCGATCTTCGGCGGATCGAACGAGATCCAGAAGAACATCGTCGCCAAGGCCGTGCTGGGACTGTGAAACGGACATGGATTTCGACCTGAGCGACGAGCAGCGGCTGCTGGCCGACAGCGTCGGCGGCTTCGTGGCGGACCGATACGATTTCGAGCATCGCCGGCGCACCATCGCCAGCGCGGCCGGCTGGAGCCGAGAGACCTGGCGGGCGATGGCCGAGCTAGGCCTGACGGGCCTCCCCTTCGCCGAGGAGGACGGCGGGTTCGGCGGCGGCGGCGCCGAGACGATGCTGGTGATGGAGGCGCTGGGGCGCGGGCTGGTGGTCGAGCCCTATTTCGCGTCGGTCGTGCTCGCCGGGGGCAGTGCTCCGCCGCGCCGCGACGCCGGCGCAGAGGATGCCGCGGGTGCCCTCGCTGATCGCCGGGGACCGGATCCTCGCGCTCGCGCACCTCGAGCCCGACGGCCCGCGCCACACGCTCGATGCCGGCAGGACGGTTGCCAGCCGAGAGGCCGACGGCTGGCGGGTCGAGGGGACCAAGATCGCCGTGATCCACGGCGATTTCCGCCGACGAGCTGATCGTCAGCGCGCGCACCGCGGCGGGCACCTCGCTGTTCCTCGTCGATCCCGCCCTCCCCGGGGTCCGCGTGCGGGTGCGCGCGCGGATACGACGGAATCCGCGTCGCCGAGGTGGCGCTGCGCGGCGTCGCGCTCGCCGACGAGGCGCTGCTCGGGGGCGACGGGCGCGGCGCCGCGATCCTGCGCGACAGCTTCGAGGAAGCCACCGCCGCGCTGTGCGCCGAGGCCGTGGGGATCATGGCGCGCACGCTCGAGCTGACGACCGACTATCTGAAGACCCGCCAGCAGTTCGGCGTCGCCATCGGCAGCTTTCAGGCGCTCCAGCACAGGGCGGTCGACATGCTGATCCAGCTCGAGCTGGCGCGTTCGATGGCGACGCTGGCGGCGCTCTCGCTCGACCAGCCGCCCGAGCAGCGGCGCCGCAGCATCGCCGCGGCCAAGGTGCAGATCGGGCGCTCGGGCCGCTTCATCGGCCAGCAGGCGGTGCAGCTCCATGGCGCGATCGGCGTCACCGCGGAATATGAGGTCGGCCATGCTTCAAGCGGCTGACCGCGATCGATGCGCTGCTGGGCGACGCCGACCATCATCTCGATGCGCTGGCCGAGCCGGACGCGCCGACCGAGCGCTGATCCCGGGCGGGGCTCAGGAACCCTTGAACTCGGGCTTGCGCTTGTCGGCGAAGGCGTTGACCGCTTCCTTATAGTCCTCGGTCAGCATGGTCAGCGATTCGTAGGCGATCGACAGCTCGAGCACCTGGCCGAGCTGGGCCTTGAGCTGCTTGTTGACCGCCGCCTTCGACCAGCGCACCGCCCAGACCGGGTTCGCCGCGATCTCGACCGCGATCCGGTGCGCTTCGGCGAGGACCTCCTCCTTCGGATGCGCATGGTTGACCAGCCCCATCGCCGCCGCCTCGGCGCCCTTGAGCAGCTTGCCGCGCATCAGGAATTCCTTCGCCCGCTGCGGACCGATCAGCAGCGGCCAGATCACCGCGCCCCCGTCGCCCGCGACCAGCCCCACCTTGATGTGCGTGTCGCCGAGCCGCGCATCGTCCGCGACGATGCTCATGTCGGCGAACAGCGCGATCGTCATGCCGAGCCCGATCGCGTCGCCGTTGACCGCGGCGATGATCGGCTGGGGCACCAGCAGCATATGCTCGAACAGCCGCAAGGTGTTCTGCGGCACCCGCAGCGCATATTCGAGCCCGAACCCGGTTCCCGCGCGCGCCGCCATGCGCTTCACGTCGCCCCCGGCGGAGAAGGCGCGCCCGGCGCCGGTGAGCACGATCACCTTGATCGATTCGTCGCGCGCGAGGTCGATCCAGATCTCCTCGAGCTCGCGGTGCTGCTCGGGGCCGACCGAATTGAGCCGCTCGGCATCGTTCATCGTCACCGTGCCGATCCCGCCGTCGTCGATCTCGACCTTGAGGAACCGGTATCTGTCGTAGCTGACGGGGTTGAGCCAGGACCGTTGCATGATGCACTCCTTGAAGGCCGATCAGCCTGGGCCTTTTGCCATTCGGCGAATGTGGATCCGGCATCGGCAAGCTCGCGGAGCAGCCGCGCCGGCGCGAGCGAGGCGTCGCCGCTGTCGCGCGCGAACCGATCGAGCCGCTCGGCGACATGCCCGAGCCCGACCTGGTCGGCATAGAACAACGGGCCACCGCGCCACCGTGGGAATCCGTAGCCGTGGATCCACACGACATCCACGTCGGACGGGCGCGCGGCGATGCCTTCGTCGACGATCCGGGCGCCCTCGTTGATCAGCGCGAAGATCATGCGCTCGGCCATCTCCTCGCCGCCGATGGCGCGGCGCGCGATCCCGAGGCGGGCCGAGGTCGCCTCGATCAGCGCCGCGACCGCGGGATCGGGGACCGGCGTGCGCGATCCCGGCTCGTAGCGATAATATCCGGCCCCGGTCTTCTGGCCGAGCCGGCCCGACTCGGCAATGGCGTCGGCGATCGGGAAATGCGTGCCGCGCCGCTTGCGGATCGCATAGCCGATGTCGAGCCCGGACATGTCGTTGGTCTCCAGCGGGCCCATCGCGAAGCCGAAGCCGCGGAGCGCCGCGTCGACCTCGTGCGGCAACGCGCCTTCCTGGAGCAGGCGCTCGGCCTGGGCGCCGCGACGGGCGACCATCCGGTTGCCGATGAAGCCGTCGCAATTGCCCGAGACGACGGGCACCTTCGCGATGCGCCTCGCGACCGCGACCGCGGTGGCCAGCGCGCGGCGGTCGGTGGCCGCCGCACGCACCACCTCGCACAGCTTCATCACGTTGGCCGGCGAGAAGAAATGCATTCCGACGAAGCGCCCGGGCCGCGCCATCGCCGCCGCGATCGCATCCACGTCGAGCGCCGAGGTGTTGGTGGCGAGCACCGCGTCGCCGCGCAGATCCGCTCGAGATCGGCGAAGATCTGCTGCTTGAGCGCCAAATCCTCGAACACCGCCTCGATCACCAGGTCGGCGTCCGCGGCGTCCAGGCGGTCGCCGCTCGGCCGGATCAGCGCCATGCGGCGATCGACCTCGCGCTGGGCGATCGAGCCGCGCTTGACCGAGGTCGCATAGGTCGCGCGCACGCGCTCGACGCCGCGCTCGGCCGCCTCGCGGGTGGCGTCGATCAGCACCACGGGCACGCCGGCGGCCGCGAACGACATGGCGATGCCGCCGCCCATCGTCCCCGCGCCGAGGATCGCGACGCGGTCGACCCGGCGCGGCTCGGCTTCGAACGGAAGCTTGGCGGCCTGGCGCTCGGCGAAGAAGACGTGGCGCAGCGCCTTCGACTGGTCGCCCGCCATGAGCTCGGCGTTGGCGCGGCGATCCGCGGCGATCGCGGCGTCGAACGCCATCGTCAGCGCCCGCCGGATCGACGCCACGCACGCGGCGGGCGCATGCTGCCCGGCGCTGCGGCGCGTGAGCTCCGCGGCGAGCCGATCGAAGGCGGCGATATCCGCGCGCGACGCGGCCAGCCGGCCTTCGAGCGCGCGGGTCGCGCGCGGCCCGGCGCGCGCCGCGAGCAGCCGCTGCGCATAGGCCAGCGCCGACGCCTCGAGCGCGCCGCTCGCGAGCACGTCGACGATGCCCAGCTCGTGCGCCCGCGCGGCGGCGATCCGGTCCCCGGACAGCACGATCCGCAGCGCCTCCTCCGCGCCGATCAGCCGGGCGAGGCGATTGCCCCCGCCGGCGCCGGGAAAGATGCCGAGCTTGACCTCGGGCAGGCCTAGCGCGGCGTCGGGAGTGGCGATGCGATAGTGGCACGCCAGTGCGATCTCCATGCCCCCGCCCAGCGCCGTGCCGTGGATCGCGGCGACCACGGGCTTGGCGCAGCCCTCGATCGCGTCGCACACGTCGGGCAGCAGCGGCGCCTGGCGGGGCCTGCCGAACTCGGCGATGTCCGCGCCGGCGAAGAAGGTGCGGCCCCGGCAGGCGATGACGACCGCCTCGACCTGCGCGTCCCGCGACGCATCCTCGATCGCATCCGACAGCCCGGCGCGAACGGCATGGCCGATCGCGTTCACCGGCGGATTGTCGGCGAGAATCAGGGCGACCGGCCCGTGCCGGACGGTCGTGACGGCTGGATGCCCGCTCATGCCGCGCCTCGCCGGGTTTCGATGACGGCGTCGAGTGCAAGCACGCCCTCGCCCGCGCGCAGCACGCGCAGCGGATTGACCTCGATCGTGTCGAGCGTCGCGGCATTCGCCGCGGCGAGATGCGAGAGCGCGCTGATCGCCTCGGCGGCGGCGGCGATGTCGGCCCGGGCGGCGCCGCGATAGCCGTCGAGCAACGCGAAGCTGCGAAGCGCGCGCAACATCTCCTCCGCGCCGCGCGCGTCGACCGGGGCGAGGCGGATCGCGACGTCGCCGAACAGCTCGGCGGCGACTCCGCCCAGCCCGACCATGACCAGCGGGCCGAACAGCGGATCGCGTCGCGCGCCGAGGATCAGCTCGACTCCCTCGGGCGCCATCTCGGACACCAGCAGCCCGCCCAGCACCGCGCCGGGGACCGTCTTCGCGACCGTCTCCAGCATCGCGGCGGCGGCCGCCTCGACCTGCTCGGGAGACGCCAGCCCGAGCCGGACGCCGCCGATGTCGCTCTTGTGGAGGATGTCGGGCGAGGACGATCTTGAGCGCCACCGGCATGCGCAAGGCTTCCGCCGCGCGCGCGGCGCCCGCGGCGTCCAACGCGAGGCGCTCGGCGGGCGCGGCGATGCCGATCGCGGCGAGAAGCCGCTTGGCGCTCGCCTCGTCGTGGCGCGTTCCGGCGGGGATCGGCGGCATCGCCCGGATGGCCACGTCGGCGGGCGCGCGATCGAACGCGGCCTCGAGCCGGGCCAGCGCGGCCAGCGCGCGCAACGCGCGCGCCGGCTCCTCGAACGCGAGCAGCCCCGCGTCGGCGTAGCGCCCGGCTTCCTCGGGCGGACAGACCACGCCCACCGCCATCGGGATCTCCGGATAGTCCTCGCGCAGCCGGCGCAGATCGGCCAGGATCGGCTCGGCCAGGGCAGGCACGCCGGCATAGACGCCGAAGAAGGCGAACAGCATGTCGTAGGTGCCCGACGCCAGCATCTCGCGCATGCTCGATCCGAGCAGGTGCGGATCGGTCGAGAGCTGCGCGGTGATGTCGACCGGGTTGCGCGGGCTCCCCGGCGGCGCGAGCGCCTTCAGCCGGAGCTGGGTCTCCGCCGGCGTGTCGGGAAGCCCCAGCCCCGCCTCGGCCGCCTCGTCGGCGATCTGCGCGCCCATGCCGCCCGAAATGGTGACCACCCCGAGCCGGTCGCCGCGGGGAAGCCGCGCCCCGCCCGCGGTGGCGGCGTAGACGACGTCGAGCAGCTCCTCGGTCGAGCGGGCGCGATGGACGCCATATGCCTGGAAGATCGCATCGTAGACGCGATCCTCTCCGGCGAGCGACGCGGTGTGCGAAGCGGCGGCCTGGGCGCCGGCGCGGGTCCGGCCGACCTTCAGCGTCACCACCGGCTTGCGTGCGCGGCGCGCCGCCTCGAGGCCGGCGAGCAGGCTCGCGCGATTGCGGACTCCCTCGATATAGGCCGCGATCACCGCCGTGTCGGGGTCCTCGGCAAGCGCGTGAAGCGCCTCGCCGAACTCGACATCCGCCTCGTTGCCCGTCGTGACGAAGGTGCCGACGGCCAGCCCGCGCGATTGCGCCAGCTTCAGGATGTGCGCCGCCGATCCGCCGCTCTGGCTCACCATGCCGATGCTCGGCCCGTCGACGCGATCCTGGAACTGCGTGGTGAAGCTGAGCCAGGCGCCGTTGCGCGCGCTGAACACGCCGAGGCAATTGGGGCCGATCACGCGCATGCCGCTGTGCGCGACGATGGCGTCGAGCCGGCGCTGACGCGCCTCGCCTTCGGGGCCGGCCTCGTTGAAGCCGGCGCTGAAGATCACCGCGCCGCGAACGCCCCCGCAGCGCGGCGTGCTCCATCGCGGGCACGACATGCTCTCCCGGCACCGCGACGACCACGGCGTCGACGGGGCGGGGACGTCGAGCAGCGACGCGAACGCCGGTATTCCCTGCACCGATGCGCGATTGGGGTTGATCGGGTAGATCGCGCCGGCGAAGCCGCCGCGGCGGATATTGAAGATCGTCCGGCCGCCGATCCGGCTCGGGTCCTCGGACGCGCCGACCACGGCGATCGACCCCGGATCGAAGAAACAGTCCAGCGCGCCCCTCATCGCCCGGCCGACGCCCCGCGCACCCTGTTCCCCGACCTCGAAATGGAGCCTCTCCCGATTGCGACCCGCGCGGCCTAGCCGATCGCACCCTCGCGCGACACTGTCGACATACACGGTTCACCATTTATCGGAATGGCGATAGGGCCCGCGCGCGCATAGGGCATGTTTCTGCCATTTGTCCGCGCAAACCGCGTCCCGCCTTGCATCGTTCCGACACGCGGCGCTCAAATTAACTGTCGACAGTTTGTCGCCCGGGGCGCATAAACGAGTCGTCGAGAAAGCCCGAAGCTTTCCACTCAACCGGAGGGATGGATGCGCCCGTTCGCTGGAAGCCAAATCGATCAAGTCGGCGCAGCGCGTGTTCGAGGTGCTCGAATATTTCGACGCGCGGCATCCCGACGCCAGCGTGATGGATATCGCGCGGCGCTACGGCTATCCGCAGTCCAGCGCTTCCGAGCTGCTCAGCTACATGGAGTCGCTCGGCTATCTGCGCCGGGGCGCCAATCGCCGCACCTATCAGCCCTCGATCCGCGTCGCGATGCTCGGCGCCTGGGCGCAGCCGCGGCTGATGCGCGAAGGCCGGCTGCTGCCGATGATGGACGAATTGGCGAAGGAGACCGGCGCCGCGGCCGTCCTCGCCGGCAACAGCGGCGTGCGCCTGCAGTGCCTTCACGTGGTGCCGGGCAGCGCCCGGGCGGCGGCGCCGGCGCAGGGAGCGCTGCTCCCGCTCCTGCGCTCGGCGGCCGGGCACGCGCTGCTCGCGCGGTGCGACCGCGAGCTCGTCCGCAAGTACGTCCATCGCCTGAACGCCGAGGCCGAGCGCGGCGAGGGACCCGGGTCGCGTTCGACACGCTCTCGGCGCAGCTCAACGCGGTGGAGAAGCACGGGCGCGCGCGCGTCGAGGACGACACGGGGCTGTCGATCGCGATCACCCTGCCCCATGGCGATCCCGGCGAGCCGCTCGCGCTGGCGCTCCATGCGCCCCGCGGCACCGACGAGGGCGCGCTGCTGCGACGGCTGCAGAACGCCGTCGCGCGCCACCTCGGCCTGGTGGGGATGGCGTCGCCGACCGAGCGGCGCTTCGACTCGCTGCGCGCGTCCGCTTGAGCGCGGTGCCCGGCATGATCTCGCCGATCGAGGACATCCTGGCCGAAGCGCGCGCGGGACGGCCGTTCGTCATCGTCGACGCCGAGGATCGCGAGAACGAGGGCGATCTGGTCATCCCCGCGCAGTTCGCCACGCCCGAGCAGATCAATTTCATGGCGCGCGAGGCGCGCGGGCTGATCTGCCTGGCGCTGCCCGTCGCGCGCGCGGATGCGCTGCGCCTGTCGCCGATGGTGGCGAACAACGGCACGCGCCACGGCACCGCCTTCACCGTCTCGATCGAGGCCCGCGAAGGCGTGACGACCGGCATCTCCGCGCACGATCGCGCGCGCACCATCGCGGTCGCGATCGACGACGCGATGGGCGCGAGCGACCTGACCGCGCCGGGGCACGTCTTCCCGCTCGTCGCGCGCGACGGCGGCGTGCTGGTCCGCGCCGGCCACACCGAGGCGGCGGTCGACATCGCGCGCATGGCCGGCCTGGTGCCGGCCGCGGGTGATCTGCGAGGTGATGAGCGACGACGGGAGCATGGCGCGCCTCCCCGAGCTCTGCCGGTTCGCCGAGCGGCACGGGCTCAGGATCGGCACGATCGCCGACCTGATCGAATATCGCCGCCGCACCGAGCGCAGCATCGAGCGCACGCTCGAGATGCCGTTCGAAAGCGAGTTCGGCGACCATCTGAAGATGATCCTCTATCGATGCCGGATCGACGGCGCGGAGCACGTCGCGCTGGTGAAGGGCGAGGTCAGCGACGCCGCGGCCACGCTGGTGCGGGTCCATTCGGTCGACCTGGTGACCGATCTGATGCGGCACAGCGGACCGCGCGCGCGCTATGTCGAGGAGGCGATGCGCGCGATCGGCGCGCATCCGGGCGCCGCGGTCATGCTGTTCCTGCGCAGCACGAGCATGAGCTGGACGCAGCGATATCGCGAGGGGCCTTCGCAGAAGTCGCCCTCGCTGTCGCTTCGGGACTATGGCATCGGCGCGCAGATCCTGCGCGACCTGGGCGTTCGCGACATGGTGCTGCTGACCTACAGCCAGACCCCGCTGCGCATTCCCGCGATCGAGGGGCACGGCCTCAACATCGTCGGCTCGCGCCCGATGCGCGGCGAGGCGCCCGCGGCTGGCCGGTTGAGCGCGATGCGCGCGCCGAATCGGTCGTCAGGCGAGCGCGACCTGCTCGTAATGCGCCATGTCCGCCGAGCGGATGAAGCGCGCGAGCATCGCCCGCACCCGCGCCGCCGCGTCGCTCGCCGGATAGCGGTCCGACGTGGTCGGCGAGCGTGCGCCACGCGACCCGCACCTGATAGGTCGCGACCCGGTCGACGCACCGCAGCAGCGCGACGTCATCGCAGCCCCGCGCGGTGCGCAGGATCGGCGCCGCCGCCGCGAACGCCGCCTCGAACGCGGCGCATTGCGCGGGATCCACTGTCACGACATTGGTCTCGATGATCATCGCGCGAGTCTGGCAGGCGCCGCCGGGCGCGCAAGCGCGGCGGCGGATCATCGCCAGTCCGATATGTCGCCGAAACCGCGCGGACCCGTTCGCAGCTCCGACAAAACCATTAGAGTCCGCCGGCAATCCGATCGACGGAAGGAGCGGCGGTGACTGCGGCAAGATCGGCGAACGCGGCGCTCAGGGCCCGAGTTGCGCGACCTCTATGACGATTATGCAGCGGTGCTCGATGCCGAAGCCCTGGACGAGCTGCCCGGCTTCTTCACCGAGGACGCCCTCTATCGCGTGATCTCGCGCGAGAACGAGGACGACGGCTGGCGCACGCGCCGATCTATTGCTCGGGCGGGCGATGATCGAGGATCGCGTCAACGCCACGCTGCGGGCCGCGCTCTATCAGCCGCGCTCGCTGCGCCATTTCGTCGGCGGCGTGCGCGTCACCGGCGAGGCCGAAGGCGAGATCCGCGCGGCCGCCAACTTCCTCATCATCGAATCGCTGATCGAGCAGGAGCCGCAGATCCTGATGGTGGGCCGCTACCGCGACCGGCTGGTCCGCGAGGACGGGGCCCTGCGCTTTCGCGAACGGACCTGCGTCTACGACAACTACCACATCCGCACGACGCTCGTGATCCCAGTCTGAGGCCCCTCGCGCATGACAGAGACCCTGCTCCGCAACGCCCCCGAGCGCCAATGGCCCGTCGAAGGGCTGACCCGCGTGCCGGCCTGGATCTACAGCGATCCCGACATCTTCAGGCGCGAGATGGAGACCTTCCACTATGGCAGGACGTGGAACTTCGTCGGGCTCGATTGCGAGGTTCCCGAGCCCGGAAGCTTCAAGCGCAGCTGGGTCGGCGAGCGGCCGGTGATCGTCACGCGCGATCGCGACGGCGGGATCAACGTCGTCGAGAATCGCTGCGCGCACCGCGGCTCGCTGCTGTGCTGGAAGACGCGCGGCAAGGCGCAGGACCTGACCTGCCCCTATCACCATTGGTCCTACGACCTGAAGGGCAATCTGATGGGGCTGCCCTTCCTGCGCGGCGCGCAGGGCAAGGGAGGCATGTCGCCCGAGTTCGACCGCAAGCGGAACGGCCTGACCAGGCTTCGCGTCGCGATCCGCGGCGGCACGATCTGGGCGAGCTACAGCGACGAGACGCCGCCGTTCGAGGACTATGTCGGGCCCGAGATCCTGATGCGGCTCGATCGCCTCGTGTCGCGCCGCCCGCTGCGCCTGATCGGCTACAGCCGGCAGATGGTCGAGAGCAACTGGAAGCTCTACTGGGAGAACAGCCGCGATCCCTACCACGCGACGCTGATGCATCCGTTCCTGTCGACCTTCGGGATCCTGCGCACCGACGGCGACTATCACAGCGTTCCGCTCGAGGGCGGCAAGCACGAATACACCTACTCGCAGTACGACCCCGAGCTGCAGCACCGCAGCAGCGACGCGAGCAAGCAGATCAAGAGCATCAAGTCCGGCCTCGAGATGAAGGACAAGGAGGTCGTGAGCTCGGTCGTCGACGAGTTCAGGGACGGGATGATGGGCGCCTTCCAGCTCTTCCCGACCGTGCTGGTCCAGCAGTATTTCAACTGCCTGGTGGTGCGCCACATGATCCCCAAGGGGCCGGGCGCGCACGAGCTGGCGTGGACCTACTTCGGCTATGCCGACGACGACGATCGCATGCAGGAGCTGCGGCTCAAGCAGAGCAACCTGGTGGGACCCGCCGGGTTCGTCTCGCTCGAGGACAGCGAGGTCCTGTCGCTGATGCAGCCGGTGGTCGAGAGCTTCCCCGATTCGGTCCAGGTGCTCGAGATGGCGGCCAGGGCACCGAGGCGCAGGCGACGATGATGACCGAAGTGCTGATCCGCGCCTTCTACGATTTCTATCGCCGCGAGATGAAGCTGTGAGCGATTGGATCCGGATCGCCGAGGAAGCGCGGATCGTCGCCGGCGAGCCCTATCCGGCCGAGCTCGATGGCGCCGCGATCGCGCTCTATCGGTACGAAGGCGCGATCTATGCGATCGGCGACAATTGCACCCACGAGGACGTCCGCCTGTCCGAGGGATGGCTCGACGGCGATCGCATCGAATGCCGCTGCACCAGTCGTGCTTCGAGATCCGCACCGGCAAGGTGATCGAAGGCGGGCCCGCGTGGCGCGACGTGCCGGCCTATGAGGTCAAGGTGGCCGACGGATCGGTGTTCGTGCGCGCGGCCGGATGATCCGGCGATTCCGCAGCTGAAGGGGCCCCATGGATTTCTCGCTCACCGAAGAACAGGCGATGTTCCGCGATTCGGTCGCGACCTTTGCCGGGCGCGCCCTGGGGAACGGCGCGCTCGCCCGCGCGCACAGCGACGACTATCCCTGGGACGTCGCCCGGCAGATGGCCGACGCCGGGCTGATCGGCATCACCACCGCGGCCGGCGACGGCGGCGCGGGCGGCACGCTGATGGACGCGGTGATCGCGATCCAGGAAGTCGCCGCGGTCTGTCCGCGCTCCGCCGACGTGGTGCAGGCGGGCAATTTCGGCGCGATCCGCGTGCTCGCGCAATATGGCTCGCCCGAGCAGAAGGAGCGGCTGCTCAAGCCGTTGCTGGCGGGCACCGCGCTGATCGCGGTGGCGATGACCGAGCCCTCGGCGGGGTCCGCGGTCACCGAGCTCAAGACCGTCGCCACCCCCGACGGCGACGGCTTCCGGATCAGCGGCGAGAAGGTGTTCACCACCCACGGCCTGCACGCCACGGTGTTCCTGGTCTACGTCCGCTTCGGGCCCGGCGTCGGCGGGATCGGCTCGGTGCTGGTGGAGCGCGGCGCGGAAGGGTTCAGCTTCGGCAAGCCCTCGCGCTTCCTGTCGGGCGAGGACTGGAACACGCTCTATTTCGACAACGTCCACGTGCCGCGCGAGAATGTCGTGCTCGGCCCGGGCGGGTTCAAGCAGCAGATCGCCGGGTTCAACGTCGAGCGGCTGGGCAACAGCGCGCGCGCGCTGGCGCTCGGCAAGCACGCCTTCGAGCTCGCGCGCGAGCATGCGCTCAACCGCCACCAGTTCGGCCAGCCGCTCGTCAATTTCCAGGGCCTGCAGTGGAAGTTCGCCGAGATGAAGATCAAGGCCGAGGCCGCCCAGCTGCTGCTCTATCGCCGCCGCGGCGGGCGCCGATACCGGCTTCCCGTCGGCGCAGGACACCGCGATCGCCAAGATCGCGTGCAATCGCGCCGGCTTCGAGATGGCCAGCGAAGCGATGCAGATCATGGGCGGCACCGGCTACAGCGAGGAGAGCCTCGTCGAATATTGCTTCCGGCGCACCCGCGGCTGGATGATCGCGGGCGGCACGATCGAGGTCCTGCTCAACCGCGTCGCCGAGGGAGTCTTCGGGCAGCGCCTGCCGATCAGGCCCGCGACCGGGGAGTGAGGTCGTTCGGCCGAACGCAATCTAATCCTCGAAACGCGTCGTCCGTCCCAGCGCCGCCGCACCGCGATACGCCTCGATCCGCGCCGCGAGCGCGGCTTCCGCCCGATCGAGCGCGTTCCAGCCGAGGACGAAGCGCCGCGGCGGGTCGTCCAGCGCGGCGAGCGCGATCAACGCCCGTGCCGCCTTGGCGGGATCGCCGGCCTGGCTGCCGTCCGATCGCGCGAAGGCCGCTTGCTGCCGCGCGTCCCTGCGCCGCGTATCCGGGGAGCGCCGAGGCCGGCCGGCGCAGGCTCGTGCCCGCGAAGGCGGTGCGGAAGCCGGTCGGCTCGATCGCCACGGCGCGGATCCCGCTCGCCGCGATTTCCTGGTCGAGCACATCGCTGAGCGCCGAAAGCGCCGCCTTGGAGGCGCAGTACAGCCCGAGGCCCGCGTAGCTCTCCACCGCAGCCATCGACGAGATGGTTGAGGATGCGCGCCCGCTCCGCCCGGCGCAGATGCGGCAGCGCCCGCGCGGATCAGCGCGAGCGGGCCGAACAGGTTGGTGTCGAACTGGCGGCGCGCTTCGGCGTCGTCCACCGCCTCGACCGCGCCGGCCTGAGCATAGCCGGCGTTGTTGACCAGCACGTCGATCCCGCCCATCCGCGCGGCCGCCTGGGCGACGACGTCACCGCCCGCGCCGGGCACGCCGACGTCGACGACGATCGGATGCGCGCGCCCGGGCGCCGCGGCGGAGAAGCCCGCCGCCGCGTCGGCCTTGCGCATCGTGCCGGCCACCTGGTCGCCGCGCTCCAGCGCCGCTCGAGCCAGCGCCCGGCCGAGCCCCGTCGAGACTCCCGTGATCAGCCAGCGCCGTCCGCTCATTCGCTCCAGCCGTCGAAAACGTCGCCGGCTTCGTTCTGGACCATCGTGGCGGCTTCCATCTGCCCGTAGACCAGCGCGTTGCCGATCGTGTCGAGCGTGTCGGACTTGCTCACTCCCCACGCCTTGCACAGCAGCACGTTCTCGCGGATGCCCTCGGCGAGACGGCTCATCACGTGATAGTAGAGCATGTGCGTGGGGTAGAACTGCTTCGGCAGGACGCGGAGCATGTTCTCGATGCGCGCGCGGTGGGTCTTGATCAGCGACGGGCGATGCTCGGCCATGAAGCGGACGTAGCCGGCACCTCGCCGATCGTGCGCAGATACCAGCCGTAGAGCAGCGACTTCTCGTCGTCGGACAGCGCGATGCTGGAGAAGTCGAGCCCCGACCTGAACGCATCGATGTCCGCCGCCCAGCCGGGCGGGAAGGTCGCCGGCCGCTCGGCGGCGTCGGGAAACTCGATGCCGCGCGACGCCTCGGCGATGACCTCCATCCCGCGCGGGCCGGCATGAAGGAAGGCAAGCGCGAGCATCTCGTGCGCCTCGGCGCGGTTGACCCCGCGGGCGCGCCAGCTGTGCAGCACGTAGCGGACCCCGGTGACATGGCCCTTGAGCGCGTAGTAACGCCAGCGTGCCGTTGCCGGTCATCGCCGGCTCGACGCGCAGCGTGAGGCTGCAATAGAGCCGATAGCGCTTGAGCACCTCGGGATTGCGGTCGAGCCACCAGTCGAGGCCGTCGAGCGAATGGCCGAACTGCGTCGCGTAATGCTCGCGGAAGGCGCGCTTCTCCTCCTCGGTGATCTCGGTGGGGGACGACAGGTCGAGCCCGCGATGGACCCAGTTTCCGGTCGACGGATCGAACCCGTGGTTGATCGCGCGCAGCCGGTCCAGCGGCTCGGTCGTCATGGCGAATCTCCGACTTGCGTGCACCTGCCCGCAGCTGTGCGCGGTCCGCGTGGAAGGGGCGAGTCCAATGCCGATCCGCCCCGAAAGTATCGCCTTTCCGATACGATGGACGCCGCCCGCCGGGCCACGCGCGCGCGCTTCATATCGCATTGGCGAATTGCTCCTCGTCTGGCCGTCCATTTGATTGACGTTGCGTCCAAGCTGGCCTCTCCAGTCGTCGTGAAGTTCATCGCGCGCACGCCGTGCCTCGGGGGAAGTTGCTGGCCAATGCTCAAACTGTCTGTGTCATGTCGCCGACCGGAGGGCACGTCGGCGGCTGGCGCCATCCGGACGCCGAGATCGACGCGGGCTTCAACTACGCGCGCTGGGTCGAGTTCGCCCAGCTCGCCGAGCGCGGCAAGATCGACATGCTGTTCCTCGCCGACGGCAACGGCGTCAACGGCATCGAGAACCGCGAGCTGCTGAGCCGCAACCCGGTGACGCGGCCGGTCGTCATCGAGCCGGTCTGCCTCCATTCGGCGCTTTCGACCGCGACCAGCCGCATCGGCCTCGTCGCGACCAACACCACCAGCTTCGACCAGCCGTTCAGCGTGGCAAGGCGCTTCGCCGCGCTCGACTGGCTGAGCGCCGGCCGCGCCGGATGGAACGTCGTCACCTCCTCGAACCCCGACGACGCCCGCAACTTCAGCCACGACGAGCACATCGAGCACGGCGACCGCTATGAACGCGCCGGGGAATTCGTCGACGTCGTCAACGACCTCTGGGACAGCTGGGCGGACGACGCCTTCGTCCTCGACAAGCAATCGGGCATCTTCCTCGACGCGGACAAGGTCCGCCTGCTCGATCACAAGGGCAAGCACTTCTCGGTGCGCGGTCCGCTCACAGCGCCCGCCCGCCGCAGGGCCATCCGCTGATCGTCGTCGCCGGGGGCTCCGAGCCCGCCAAGGAGCTCGCCGCGCGCGTCGCCGACGTGGTGTTCACCGTGGCCGAGACCAAGGAAGCCGCGCAGGCCTTCTACGCCGACGTCAAGGGACGGCTGGCGAAATACGGCCGCGAGCCCGATTCGCTCAAGGTCTTCCCGGGCGCCAGCATCTTCGTCGGCAGGACCGCCGCCGACGCCGAGAAGGTCTATGCGGACCTCCAGGCGCTGATCCCCGATTCGGTCGGGATCCAGGTGCTGTCCAAGGTCTGCGCGATGGACCTGACGGCTATCCGCTCGACGGCCCGCTGCCGCCGCTTCCGGAAACCCGCGGCATCACCAGCTTCCGCAACGCGCTCGCCGAGATGGCGAAGCGCGACGACCTCACGATCCGCCAGCTCTACCAGCGGGTGCTGCCCGCGCGCGGCCACTTCCTCGTCAAGGGCGACGCGGCCGCGGTCGCCGACGAGCTCGAGGAATGGTACCGCGACGGCGCGTGCGACGGCTTCAACATCGTCGCGCCCTATCTGCCCGGCGGGCTCGCCGACGTGGTCGACATCCTCATCCCCGAGCTGCAGCGCCGCGGCCTGTTCCGCACCGAATACGAAGGCACCACGCTGCGCGACAGCCTGGGCCTCGAGCGGCCGGCGAACCGCTTCTTCGCCGCAGCCGCCGAATAGGATATCGCCGTTGCGCGCAGCCATACTCCGCGGGCCCGGCCCTCCCGATGCGTTCGCGATCGAGGACGTGCCGATGCCCGAGGTCGGGCCCGACGACGTGCTCGTGCGGGTGGGAGCGTGCGGGGTTTCCTATCGCGACGTCGTCGAGCGCAACGGGACCTATCGCCGCGACGTCGCCTATCCCTCGATCCTGGGGCTCGAGATCGCCGGCAGCGTGGTCGGCATGGGATCGCTGGTCGCCGACCTGGCGATCGGCGACCATGTGTGCACCAAGGCGTTCTCGAGCTGCGGCCGATGCCGCCTGTGCCGCAACGGACGCGAGACGACCTGCTTCGAGCGCCGGCCCGTGCGCGGCGGCTATGCCGAATATGCGGCGCTTCCCCAGGATGCGGTGGTCCGCGCGCCCGAATCGCTGCCTTTCGAGATCGCCTGCGGATTGGGCCCGGGCGCCGGCGTCGCGCTCAACGCGTGTGCGCGACCGTCGCGGCCGTGCGCATCGGCGAGACCGTGCTGGTCACCGGTGCCAGCGGCGGGGGTCGGGGTGCCCGCGGTGCAGATCGCGCGCGGCTGCGGCGCGCGCGTGCTGGCGGTGACGCGAAGCGAGGACAAGCGGGCGTTCCTCGAGCGGATCGGCGTCGACGAGGTGCTCGTGGCGGCTTCGGGCGAGAACTACGGCAAGCAGGTCAAGGCGATCACCGGCGGCGGCGTCGACGTGGTGATCGACACGGTCGGCAGCCGCGCGTTCGACGCCGCGTTCGACAGCCTGGCGGTGCACGGCCGCTATGCGATGGTCGGGCAGCTTTTCGGCGAGGACATCTCGATCAATCCGGCGCGCATCTTCTTCAAGCGCGCGCAGATCCTGGGCGTGGGCAGCGTGAGCCGCAGCCAGCTCGAGGACGCGATCGCGCTCGCGGTCGCGGGGGTCGTGCGTCCGCAGATCGCGCGGGTCCTCCCGCTCGAGGACGTCGCGGAAGCCCATCGTCTTGTCGAGGGAGGCGCGGTCGCGGGCCGCGTGATTTTGAAGCCATGACACATGCGGACGATATTCAGGTTGGCGCGGCGCCGGACGGCGCCGAAGGCGACCCCCGGCTGATCGCGATCTACGGCCGGCTGGTGGAGAAGGCGAAGGAGGTGGTCCGCGAGTTCGCGATCACCCAGGACGAGCTGCACGTGGCGGGGGATTATCTGAACCGGCTGGGCCAGGCCGGCTTCTGCCGCAGCCTGCTCGACGTCGCGCTGGCGATGACCAGCGTCGACGTGACCGCCCGCGTCGCCGGCGGGACCCGCCCCAATCTCCAGGGTCCTTTCCACAAGGACACCGCGCCCTTCCGCCCCGACGGCGATCTGTTCGATTCGCCGCCGCCGCCGGATTCCCCGGTCCTCACGCTGGAAGGCGTTCTCACCGACGTCGCGACGGGAAAGCCGATTCCGGGCGCGGAGATCGATGTGTGGCAGGCCGATCACGAAGGCCATTACGACCGGGCCGAGCATCATCTCTCCGGCGTGGTGCGGACCGATGCCGCGGGCCGCTACACGGTGCGGACCGCGGTTCCGAAGGACTATTCGGACCACGACGACGATCCGATCGGCGAGCTCTTCCGCGCGATGGGGCGCCACAACCGCCGCGCCGCGCATATCCACCTGATGGTCCGGGTCGGCGGCGAGCGGCTGCTGATCACCCAGTTGTTCATCCCCGGGAACCCCTATCTCGACAGCGACTATGTCGAGGGCGCCGTCAGCAACGACCTGATCCTCGACATGAAGCCCGTCGCCGGTTCGGCGAGCGCGTTCACGGCGCGCTTCGACATCGCCGTCGACGCCGGCCGGGCCGGGGCCTGACGGTGGAGCGCCCCGCCGCCGCCTTCAGCCGGCTGCTGTCGAGCGCGACGACCGTCGCCGCGCCGGGTGTGCACGACCCGCTGAGCGCGCGGATCGCCGGCGGCGCGGGGCATCGCGCGCTCTACCTCGGCGGCAACGCGATGGCGCTGGGCCTGGGCAAGGGACAGCCCTTCCTGACCCTGACCGAGACCGCCGAGGTCACCGCGTGGGTCACGCGCTCGGTCGACGTGCCGGTGATCGTCGACGCGGGCGCCGGGTTCGGCGAGCGCGCGCATCTCCACGTCGCGGTGCGCGAGCTCGAGGCGGCGGGCGCGGCCGCGATCCATCTCGACGACCAGCCCTATCCCAAGCGCGCCGCCTATCACCGGGGCCAGGGAGCCCTGGTCGCGATCGAAGAGATGACGGCGCGGCTGCGCACCGCGCGCGCCGCGCGCCACGAGATGCTGGTGGTCGCCCGCACCGACGCATTGCGCGTGACCCGCTCGCTCGACGAGGCGGCGGCGCGCGCCCGCGCCTATGCCGACGCCGGCGCCGACGCGCTGATCGTGCTCGATCTCGGCCCCGATCAGGTCGCCACGGTGCGCGCGCGCGTCGCCGGCCTGCCGCTGATCTGGATCGGCGGCGTGACCGCCCCGATCCCCGATCTCGCGACGCTCGCCGCGGCCGGCTTCGCGATGGCGCTCTATCCGTTCAACGGCGTCGCGGCGATCACGACGGCGCTCAACGACCTCTGGCGCGGCCTGGCGGCGAGCGGACGCATCGACCAGCCCGAAGCGCTGCTGGCGCGCGCGCGCGGCGAAACGCTGGCGGCGGTCGACATGCAGAAATTCTGGGATATCGAGGACGCGACGACATGAGGTTCGAGAGTGTCGCGCGGCCTCAGGGGAGCACGCTGGCGCGGGTCTTCGCCGAGAAGGCGGCGGCCTCGCCCAATCACCCCGCGATCCTCCACGACGGCGAGACGATCAGCTATTCGGAGCTCGACCAGCGCATCGATGCCGCGGCACGCGCGCTGCTCGCGCTCGGCATCGGCCGGGGCGACCGGATCGGGGTGCTGCTCGGCAACCAGCCCGAATGGGTGATCATGGCGCTCGCCGCGTCGCGCATCGGCGCGACCTTCGCCCCGCTCAACACCTGGTACAAGCAGACCGAGCTCGCCTGGACGCTCGCGCATTGCCGCCTCAAGCTGGTGGTCTCGGCGGCGCGGTTCCTGCGCGGCGATTTCGTCGAATTGTGGCGCAAGGTCGTGCCCGAGGCGCTGGGCGCGCCGATCGGGGGCGTGTCCTCGCCGGCCTATCCGGCGCTCAGGACGCTCGCGTTCGTCGGCGACGCGCCCGCCGGCGTGGCGCGGTGGGACGACTTCCTCAAGCTGGGCGAGCAGATCGGCGGCGGCGCGCTGCGCGCGGCGGATGCCGCGGTCTCGCCCGCGGACGCGGCGTACGTGCTCTACACCTCGGGCAGCACCGCCGATCCCAAGGGCGTGCTGCTCTCGCACGGCGGCGTGGTGGGGAACGGCTTCGAGCTGGGGTTGCGGCGCGCGATCGTTCCCGACGACCGCGTATGGCTCGGGACGCCGCTGTTCTACGGGCTGGGCGCGACCAACGCGCTTCCCGCCGCGCTGACCCGCGGCGCCACGCTGGTGCTCCAGGGGCATTTCGACGCCGGCCGCGCGATCGAGGTGATCGAGCGCACCGAGGCGAGCGTCTATTACGGCACCGGCAACATGAGCCGCGCCATCCTCGATCACGCCGACTATGCGCAGGCCAGGATCGGATCGCTGCAGAAGGGAAACGCGGGCACCGTATCGGAATACAAGCGCCTCACGCTGGTGGAGATGGGCATCCGCTGGGCGATCCCCGCCTACGGCCTCACCGAGACCTACGGCAACGCCACCGCCGGCTGGCCCGACGATCCGCTGAGCGCGAAGCTCGAGACCAGCGGCACGCCCCTCGACGGCATGGAGATCCGGATCGTCGATCCGGTCACCCGGCGCGATCTTCGCCAGGGCGAGGTCGGGCTGGTCCTCATCCGCGGGCACACCGCGATCGGCTATCTCGACAATCCGGTCGAGACCGCGAAGGCGATGCTGCCGGACGGCTTCTTCGACACCGGCGACCTCGCCTTTTTCGATGCCGACGGCCGCTTCCACTTCCACTCGCGCCTCAAGGAGGTGATCAAGACCGGCGGCATCAACGTCTCGCCGGTCGAGGTCGAGCAGCTGATCGCGGGCCATCCCGACGTGCGCGACGCCTATGTCGTCGGCGTCGCCCATCCGGTGAAGGGCGAGCTGGTGGTCGCGTTCGTCGATGCGACCGCGGCGCTCTCCGACGCCGACGTGCAGGGATACGTCAAGGAGCGCGCGGCCTCGTTCAAGGTGCCGCACCACGTGATGTTCCGCCGCGAGGACGAACTGCCGCGGCTCGCCAGCGGCAAGGTCGCCAAGCACAAGCTGGCGGAGGAAGCGAAGCTTGCGCTCGGCCTTTGACATCGCCGGCAAGGCCGCGATCGTCGGCGTGGGCGCAAGCAGCTTCGAGCGCCGCCCCGGCGCCTCGGTGTTCCAGTTCGCCGCCGCCGCGCTCGTCGCCGCGCTCGACGATGCGGGGCTCGTCCGCGAGCAGGTCGACGGCCTGATCGTCCAGGTGGGAAGCCCCCGCGGCGCGGACTATGACGGCATCGCCGAGACCTTCGGGCTCGCGCCGCGGTTCTGCAGCCAGACCTGGGGGCACGGACGCTTCGCGGCGACGGTGATCGCCCATGCCGCGATGGCGGTCGCGTGCGGCCTCGCGACCCGGGTCGCGTGCGTCATGGCGATGAAGAACTCGCACCTCGGCCGGATCGGCGAGGCGGGACAATCCGCTCTTCCACGAGCAGTTCCGCGAGAACGGCGGGCCGCACGGCGAGCAGGGGCACATCGGCATGGCGTCCCCGATCGCCGGCGCGGCGATGGCGTTCGATCTCTATTGCCGGCGCTATCGCCAGGATCGCGAGCTGCTGGGCGCGATCCCGATCGCCTTCCGCAAGCATGCCGGCATGACCGACGACGCGGTGATGCGCGCGCCGCTCGACTGGCCGGACTATGCCGCCGCGGCGCCGATCATCGATCCGCTGCGCCTGCTCGATTGCTCGCCCGTGGGGGACGGCGCGGTGTGCATCGTCGTCGCCGCGGCGCAGGGCGGGCGGCGCGCGGTTCCGATCGCCGCGATGCAGGGCATCGCCGCGGGACGCGAGAGCTTCATCTTCGCGCCGCACGGCCTGGGCATGGGCCAGCAGTCGGGCCGGCGGCTGAGCGCGGCCGAGGCGCGCGCGCAACGCGTCTACGCGATGGCCGGCGCCGGACCCGAGGGGATCGACGTGCTCGGCCTCTACGATTCGCTGTCGCCCCTGCCGCTGTACGCGCTCGAGGACTTCGGCTTCTGCGGCGAAGGCGAGGCGCTCGAGTGGGTTCAGCGGGGGCGTATCGAGCTGGGCGGCGAGCTGCCGGTCAACACCGGCGGCGGGCAGCTCAGCCAGGCGCAGATGAACGGCTGGGGCCAGATCCGCGAGCTGGTCGTGCAGCTGCGCCACGAAGCCGGCGCGCGCCAGGTTCCCGACGCGCGCCGCGCGATGTGGGCCACCCCCGCCGGCGACGCCCTCATCCTCGAGCGGAGCTGAGCGATGCGCGAACCGATCGACCCGATCGTCAACGATCTCAACCGCCCCTTCTGGGACGCGGCCGAACGGGGCGAGCTGGCCCTCCCTTATTGCCGCGCGAGCGGGGCGCGCCTTCTGGCCGCCGAGCCCGATCAGCCCCTATCCGGGCGGCGCCGCGGTCGAGTGGCGGCGGCCGTGGCCGAGGGCGTGGTCGCCGCGATCGTCACCTACCGCCGGGCCTTCCAGCGGGCGTTCGCCGGCAACATGCCCTTCGCCGTCGCGCTGCTGGAGCTGGACGCGGGCGTGCGCCTCCAGGTCCACGTCCGCGAGCCGGGCGCGGTCCGGCACGGGCAGCGCGCGCGGCTGACCTTCGCCGGCCTCGTCGCAGGCGGGCCGAAGGTGCCCCTGCTGGACGCGGCGGCATGACCCCGAAAGGAAGACGGCGATGCACGATTTCGTGATCCGGAACGCGACGATCGTCGACGGGAGCGGACGACGGCCCTTCGCCGGCGACCTCGCCGTCGCGGACGGGCGCATCGCCGCGATCGGCGACGAGGTGGGGGCGGGACGCGACGAGATCGACGGATCGGACCTGGCGCTGATGCCGGGGATCATCGACGCGCACACGCACTACGACGCGCAGGTCACCTGGGATCCGTTCTGCGATCCCTCGCCGGCGCACGGCGTGACCAGCGTGGTGGTCGGCAATTGCGGGTTCACGATCGCGCCGACCCGTCCGGCGGACCGCGACCGGATGATGCGGCACCTCATGCGCGTCGAGGGCATGTCGCTCGAGGCGCTGCGCGAAGGGATCCGCTGGGACTTCGAGACCTTCCCCGAATATCTCGACATGCTCGAGCGCCAGGGCGTCGGACCCAACCTGGCGGTCTATATCGGACATTCGGCGCTGCGCACCTTCGTGATGGGCGCTGCCGCCACCGATCGCGTCGCGACCGACGCGGAGATCGCCGCGATGCGCGCACTGGTCGCCGAGGCCATGGCCGCCGGAGCCGCCGGCTTTTCCACCTCGACGCACGAGCAGCACGTCGGCGACGGCGGCGTGCCGATGCCGTCGCGGATGGCCGACGAGCGCGAGATGCGCGCGCTCGCCGCCGCGGTGGGCGAGAGCGGGCGCGGCATGCTGATGCTGGTCAAGGGATCGGCGACCGGCGTCCCCTACCTCGAGGGCATCGCCGCGCATGCCGGACGCCCGATGCTCGTCTCGGCGATGCGGCACCATCCGTCGAAGCCCGACCAGGTGTTCGACGATCTCGGCGCGATGCGCGCGGCGCGCGAGCGCGGCGCGCAGTTGTTCGGCCAATGCTCGTGCATGCCGATGTCGATGGATTTCACCCTCGCCAATCCCTACCCCTTCGAAGCCTATGCGGCGTGGGGGCCTGCGATCCGGGCCGGGTCGCCCGAGGCCTATCGGCAGCTCCTCGCCGACGCCGCTTTCCGCTCGGCGATGAAGCACGATATCGAGAACGGGACGGGCGCGCGGATCTTTCGCGGCGACTGGTCGAAGATGATCGTCTCGGAAACCGCGCTGCCCGAGCATCGCATGCTCGAGGACCGTTCGGTCGGCGCGCTCGCCGCCGAGGCCGGCAAGCATCCCCTCGACTATTTCCTCGACCTCGGCCTCGCCGACGGCCTCGAGACCGTGTTCGCGACCGAATTCTCCAACTACGACGTCGAGGCGGTGGGACGCATCCTCGCGGACCCCGACAACCAGATCTCGCTGGGCGACGGCGGCGCGCATCTGAGCTTCCTGTGCGAGGCGGGCTTCGGGCTGCACCTGCTCGGCCGCTGGACGCGCGAGCTGGGGGTGCTCACCCTCGCCGAGGCGGTGCGCCGGCTCACCCAGCAGCCCGCCAACCTGTTCGGCTTCGCCGATCGCGGGACGCTGCGCCCCGGCGCTGCGGCGGACCTGCTGCTGTTCGATCCGGCGACGGTGGGGATCGGCGCCAAGCGCCGGCTGTTCGACATGCCCGCCGGGGCGACGCGGCTGCGCACCGATCCGATCGGCGTCCACGGCGTGTGGGTCAACGGCGTCCGCGTCGCCGATGCGGGCGGGGCGGTCGATACCGGCAGCGTCCGCCCCGGCCGCGTGCTTCGCCAATACGCCTGAACGGCATCGCCGTGGCGATATGGGCCGGCGCCAGATTGACCTGAACGCCCCGGCGACTAGCGATCGATCGACGGCGCGCACCCGCCGCGCCTCTCGCGAAGGAGGTTTCATGTCTGCATCCGATTCCCAGGAATTGCGCCAGGTCAGCGGCGGCTTCGATCCGTCGACCGGCAACTGGATCCATCGCGGCCTGGACCTCTCCACGCCGACCGAGATCACCGACGAGGAGAAAGCGGCGTTCAAGGGGCACTATGGCACCCAGTTCGGGGTGCCGATGCACGGCCTCGACTGGTGGCTCGACCGCAATCCCGAGGTGCTCAAGCGCTATCGGCTCTATTGCAGCCTCACGCTGCGCGTCGAGCCGGCGGTGATGGGGGGCGGCACCCTCGCCTTCTACATGCTGCAGGGATATGTGAAGGGCACTCGCTACACGCTCCACAGCTTCCTCAACGACGGGCTCAGCCGCGCCCAGGCCTATGAGATGATCGCGATCGCGTTCGTCCATGCCGGTCCGCGCGGGATGGAGACGATCCAGGAAGCGATGGAGGGCCTCGATTTCCCCGAGAATCCCGATCCGCCCGCCAGGTTTCCCAAGGGCTGGGCGGTCGATCTCGACGCGTTCAAGTCGGGCCTCGACTTCTCGAACCCGTGGCTGTCCGAGGAGGAAAAGGGCAAGCTCTACGACTGGTACCTGCGCACGATCGGGGAGATCCCGCCCTACGTCCGCTTCATGGCGCAGCACCGCCCTTCGCTGCTCAAGACGCATCGGGCGCGGTTCGAGAACATGCTGTACAACGTGCCCAAGCAATGCTGGCCCACCGCGATGCTCTATTACCACGTGATGTCGCGCACCGCCGAGGGCATCCGCGAGAACGTGCTGCTGTGCAAGGCGTGGGGCGTCAGCAAGTCCGACACGCTCGACGTGATCGGCAACGCGCTGGTCTACGGCCAGATGGAAGGCGCGACGATGGTGCAGCGGGAGGCCGGCGACATCTTCGACGGCTGGACCGATTGACGCCCGCGCGATGACCAGGACCGACGAAGCCGAGGATCTCGCCGAGATCCGCAAGGCCGTGGCGGCGCTCTGCGCGGACTTCCCGGGGGAATATTGGCGCCTCCTAGATCGCGAGGGCGCCTACCCCACCGCGTTCGTCGAGGCGCTGACCCGCGCCGGCTTCCTCGCGGCGCTGATCCCCGAGCAATATGGCGGCAGCGGGCTCAGCCTGACCGCCGCCGCGGCGATCATGGAGCAGATCCAGGCGAGCGGGTGCAACGGCTCGGCCTGCCACGCCCAGATGTACATCATGAACGCCATCCTGCGGCACGGCAGCGAGGACCAGAAGCAACGCTACCTGCCGGGGATCGCCGGCGGCGCGCTGCGGCTGCAGGCGTTCGGCGTCACCGAGCCGACCAGCGGCACCAACACGCTCGCGCTGCGCACCACCGCGGTGCGCGACGGCGCCCGGTACGTAATCAACGGCCAGAAGATCTGGACCAGCCGCGCCGAGCACAGCGACCTGATGCTGCTGCTGGCGCGCACCGCCCCGGCGGACCAGGTCGCGAACAAGGTCGACGGCCTTTCGGTGTTCCTCGTCGACATGCGCGACGCGGTCGGCAACGGCATGACGATCAAGCCGATCCGCACGATGATGAACCACGCGACCACCGAGGTCTTCTTCGACAATCTCTCGGTTCCCGCCGAGAACCTGATCGGCGAGGAAGGCAAGGGCTTCCGCTACATCCTGTCCGGGATGAACGCCGAGCGCATCCTGATCGGCGCCGAATGCATCGGCGACGCCAAATGGTTCATCGACAAGGCCTCCGATTATGCGCGCGACCGCCAGGTCTTCGGCCGCCCGATCGGCCAGAACCAGGGCGTCCAGTTCCCGATCGCGAAGGCTTATGCGCAGATGCGCGCCGCCGAGCTGATGGTGCACGAGGCGGCCGCGCGCTACGACGCCGGCGGCAATCCCGGGGCCGAGGCCAACATGGCGAAGATGCTCGCCGCCGACGCGAGCTGGGCCGCGGCCGAGATGTGCGTCCAGACCTTCGGCGGCTTCGGCTTCGCCGAGGAATACGACGTCGAGCGCAAGTTCCGCGAGACGCGGCTGTACCAGGTGGCACCGATCTCGACCAACCTGATCCTCTCCTACCTCGCCGAGCACGTGCTGAAGCTCCCGCGCTCCTACTGAGCGGCGGGGCGAGCCGCGCGAATTCGGAAGGGCGATAACCGCGCGGCGGCGGGCCCGACGGGTTTGCGCGGTGCCGTCATGCGGATAGCATGCCCGCCGATCATCGTCCCGGAGGACTCGCCGCATGCCGCACTTCAGCAACCCGCCGATCGCGGAGTGGCGCATGCTGATCGACGGCGCGCTGGTCGCGTCGTCGTCCGGCGCCGTGTTCGACAACATCGACCCGTCGACCGGGCAGGTGATCGGAGTCACCGCCGACGGCACCCGGGAGGATTTCGAGCGCGCGATCGCCGCCGCCCGCCGGGCGTTCGACGAAACCGGCTGGTCGCGCGACGGCGCGCTGCGCGCGCGCTGCCTGCGCCAGCTCCACGACGCGCTGAAGCGGCACGCCGAGGAGATCCGGCCGCTGCTCGTCTCGGAGGTCGGCACTCCCGTGTGGCTGACCCGCGACACCTTGTTCGACGTGCCGGTCGATCGCCTGCTCGACTATGCCGGGCTCGCCGAGGATTTCGCGTTCGACGAGGAGCTGAGCGACGTCGACTTCCGCGGCGTCGTCAGCAAGCGGCGCATCCGCTACGAGCCGGTGGGCGTCGTGGCGGGGATCATCCCGTGGAACGGCCCGTGGGGCTCGGGCCTCAGCAAGCTCGGGCCGGCGCTGGCCTCGGGGAGCACGCTGATCCTCAAGCCGTCGCCCGACGCGCCGTGGATGGCGACGATCACCGGCAAGCTGATCGCCGAGGAGACCGACATCCCGCCCGGCGTGGTCAATGTCGTCACCGCGAGCGACAATCTCGCCGGCGAGGCGCTGACCACCGACCCGCGCGTCGACATGGTGGCGTTCACCGGCTCGGCAGCGAACGGCCGCCGCGTCGCCGAGGCGGCGTCGGGCTCGCTCAAGCGCCTGCTGCTCGAGCTCGGCGGCAAGTCGCCCTATGTCGTGCTCGAAAGCGCCGACGTCGCCGCGCATGCCGCGCAGGCAGCCAAGCTGATCTGCGCCAACGCCGGCCAGGGCTGCGTCGCCCGCAGCCGGCTGCTGCTGCCCCGCGCGCGCTACGAGGAGGGCGTGGAGGCCGCCCGCGCGTCGATGGCGGCGGTGACCTACGGCGATCCGCACGATCCCGGCAACTTCATGGGGCCGCTCAACAGCACGCACCACCGCGCCCGCGTGCTCGGCTACATCGAGCGCGCGCTCGCCGACGGCAACCGGCTGGTGCACGGCGGCAAGGTGCCGGCGCACTTGCCCGAGGGCGCGTACATCGAGCCGACCCTGTTCGCCGACGTGAAGCCCGACGACACGATCGCGCAGGAGGAGATCTTCGGCCCCGTCCTCGCGGTCATCCCCTACGACACCGAGGAAGAAGCGCTCGCGATCGCCAACAATTCGATCTACGGACTCTCCGCCCAGGTCGCCGCGGCGACCAACGAGGAGGCTTATGCGTTCGCGACCAAGCTGCGCACCGGCACGGTGAGCGTCAACGGCGGCACCTGGATGCACATGGACGTCCCGTTCGGGGGCTTCAAGCAGAGCGGCATCGGCCGCCAATACGGCCGGCAGGGCTTCGAGGAATATCTCGAGATCAAGGTCCTCGGCGTGCCGACCGACGCCGAAAGCAAGTCGCTGGCGTGGGGCGAGGTCGAGAAGGCCGACGCCGCCGTCGAAGCGGCGCAGTGAGGAAAGCGGCGTGAGCCAGGTCTCCCTCGATATCCTTGCCGCCCGGCTGGCGCGGATCGAGGACCGCGCCGCCGTCGAGGATGTCCTCTACGGCATCGCGCGCGGCGTCGACCGCTATGACGGCGCGCTTCTCGCCCACCTGATCGATCCCGACGCGGTGTTCGACATGGGCGGGGAAGCGCCGACGACCGGCGCGGCGTTCGTCGCGGCGATCAAGCCGCCCGCGCACCCGCGGCCCGGACGCATGCACGTCGTCAGCAACGCGCAGATCGTCGTCGAGGGAGACGGCGCGCGAAGCGAGTCGCATATCGTCTCGTGGCAGGACCAGCTCGTCGACGGCGCCCGCGTCACGCGCGTCCGCGCGGGCCGATACCTCGACCGGTTCGCGCGCGGCGCCGCGGGATGGCGGCTCGTCGGCCGCGTGATGGTCGACGAATGGTCGCGGATCGATCCCGTCGCGCAGACCGCGCCGCAAGGCCGGCACCTCGGCCGCCCGGCGCCGGACGACCTGCTCTATCCGCACCTGGCCGGCTGATGCGCGGAACCATGGAAGGCCAGGCGGCGATCGTCACCGGCGGGGGCACCAGCCCGGGGCGCGTCGCGAGCATCGGCGAGGCGGTGGCGCGGCTGCTCGGTGAATGCGGGGTGGGCGTCGCGATCGTCGACATCGATTCGGAAGCGGCCGCGCGCACCGTCGATCGGATCGTCGCCGCCGGCGGCCGCGCGGTCGCGGTCGTCGCCGACCTTCGCCGCGACGCCGAATGCGCGCGCGCGGTGGAGGAGACGATCGCCGCGTTCGGCCGGCTCGATATCCTCGTCAACAACGTGGGCATCGGCGACGGAACCGTCGTCACCAAGGTGGTCGAGGCGGACTTCGACCGCGCCGTCGAGGTGAACCTGAAGAGCGCGGTGTTCATGAGCAAGGCGGCGCTCCCCTACATGCAGGGCGGCGCGGTGGTGAACCTGTCGACCACGGCGGTGGTCCATCCCGCGGGCAGCCTGGCCTATATGGCGACCAAGGCCGCGGTCGAGGCGCTCACCAGCCATGTCGCGATGCAGTTCGGCCCCGACGGCGTCCGCTGCAACACCGTGCGGCCGGGCGAGGTGTGGACCGCGATGGTCGATCGCCATTGCGCCACCGAGGAGGCGGCCGAGGCGCTCCGCGCCGAGCGGGCGTCGCGGTCGCTGCTTCCCTATGGCGGCGACGCGTGGGACGTGGCGGAGATGGTCGTGTTCCTCGCCAGCCCCGCCGCGCGCTGGATCACCGGGCAGACGATCTCTGTGGACGGCGGCGCGCCGCTCATCCGCCCCAATCCCGACTGGAAGCTGCACCACAGCTATTGGAAGGCCAAGCCAAGCGGCCCGCCCTCTCAATAGTCCGGGACCCGGTAGCTCGAGGCGGCGGGCGCGTTGCGCGAGCGCTCGATCGCGCGCCGGACGACGGGCGGCCCGAGGTGCAGCGCGGCGACCCGGTCCGATGTCTCCTGATCGGCGAACGTCGGCCGCATCTGGCGCCGCAGGTGGCTTATCCAGCTCGCGCTCACGAAGCGCTCCACCCAGCGCTCGCCGTCCTCCAGGTCCTGCTGCAGCGACCAGCGCTTGGCGCCGTCGCGGCGGCGGACGCGTCCCAACGCCTCCATCGCCTCCATGAAGTCGCCCGCGCTGGCGGGCGGGACGCGATATTCGATGGTGATGACGATCGGGCCCTCGGTCGCGGCGACCGGCCCTTCGAGCGTGTCGATGGGCGTGGTGCGCCTCGGCGTGAGGTCGAGGTTGGTCGCCGACCACAGGGGGAACCAGCGCTGGAGCACCAGCGACGCGACCATCGCCGCGCCGGCCGCGAAAAAGGCGTAACGGACGCCCGCGTGCCGGGCGACGACGCCCCACAACAGGCTGCCGCCGGCCATCCCCGCGAACACCGACATCTGGTTTATCGAGATCATCCGCCCCACCACCCAGCGCGGCACGATCATCTGGACCGAGACGCTCAGGCTGGTGAGCACCATGATCCAGCAGGCGCCGTTCAGCGCCATCAGCGGGATCGCCAGCCAGGTCGACGGCGACAGGCTGAGCGCGATCGTCGCCGCGCCCGCGATCAGGGTGCAGCGCCCCAGCAGCGTGGCGATCGAGATCGACAGGTTGGTGCGCAGCACCGCGCCGAAGATCGCGCCCAGGCCGAAGCCTCCCAGCAGCAGCCCGAGCGAGATCGGCCCGCCGCCCAGCGCGTCGCGCGAAAGCACCGGGGTCAGCGCCCATACGCAGCTGCCGCAGAAGCCGAACGACGACGAGCGGACGAGCAGCGTGATCAGCCGGGGGGAAAGGCTCGCGTAGCGCAGCCCCGCCGCCACCGCCTCGCGCATCCCTTCGGGCGGGAGCGGGGGCTCGGAGGGTTCGCGGCGCCACGACAGCGAGGCGGCGACGATGCCGATGTTCGACAAGGCGTTGAGCCCGAACACCGGACCCGATCCCACCGTCGCGACAAGAAGGCCGCCGATCGCCGGCCCGATGCTCCGCGCGACGTTGAACCCCACGCTGGTGAGCGAGGTCGCCGAATCGAGCAGGCGAAGGCTCACCTGCTCGGCAACCGAGGCCTGCCAGGCGGGCGCATAGAGCGCGTTGCCCGTCGCGACCAGGAAGGTGGCGGCAAGCAGCACCGCGGGCGTGGTCCAGCCGCCGACCGTGGTCAGGCACAGCGTGGTGGTCACGAGCGCCATCCCGACCTGCGCGTAGATCATGATGCGGCGCCGATCGACGATGTCGGCAAGCGCGCCCGCCGGCACCGAGAACAGCATCATCGGCAGCGTCGCCGCGGTCTGGACCATCGCCACCATCTCGACGCCGGTGGAAAGCGACGTCATCAGCCACGCGGCCGCGACGCCGTGCATCATCGTGCCGAAGTTCGAGACCATGCTGGCGATCCAGAAGCGCCGGAACACGGGCACGGCGAGCGGACGCAGCGCGGCGTGGCGCCATCGCGGGTGCGCGGGTTCGATCGGCGGGTCGGTGCCGGTGCCCATCCCCCTTCCCTAGGCCAGCGCGACGCGCAGTTCAGTGCGTTGCGGCGCGCATGCTGGTGTTTTCGGATAGGCGATACCGTGCGCCGTCCTCGATCAGCGTTTGCCCCGGCGGCAAGGCTATCGCATCGTCGCCGCGTCGCGCGACCTGGCGGAGGATTCATGACCGGAATGATGGCGGGCAAGACCGCGCTGGTGAGCGGCACGGCGAGCGGGATGGGCAGGGACGCCGCGCGGCTGTTCGCGCGCGAAGGCGCACGGCGGATCGCCTGCCTCGACATCGCCGACGAAAGCAACGAGGCGACCGCCGCGGAGCTGCGCGCGATGGGCGTCGACGCGATCGCGGTCCATGCCGATCTCGGCGACGTCGCCGAGATCGTGGCGGCGTTCGCGACCGTTCGCGAGAGGTTCGGGCGGCTCGACGCCTCGGTCCACTTCGGCGGCTATTCGTGGCGCGGCGAGACGCTCGACGTGACCGAGGAGCTGTGGGACACCGTCATCAACGCCAATTTGCGCGGCACCTTCTTCTGCTGCCAGCAGGCGCTGGCGATCATGTACGAGCAGGGCTCGGGCGCGATCGTCAACATCTCCGCCGATGCCGCATTCTATCCGATATACGGCATGGCGCTCCAGGCCGCGGGGAAGGGCGGGATCGCGATCATGACGCGCACGCTGGCGCTCGAGGCCGGCGAGCGCGGCGTGCGGGTCAACTGCGTGTCTCCGGGCATCGTCCACACCAGGAAGGAAGGGCACATCCGCCCGCCCCAGCCCGCGTTGCGGCGCACCAAGCGCGTGCACGGCCCGGAAGCGGTCAGCCAGCTTCCCGACCAGACCGTCCCCGGCCGCTACCTGACTCCCGACGAGGTCTCGCAGGCGTGCCTGTTCCTGTGCTCGGATCGCGCGTCGGGAATCAACGGCGACCTGACCTTCGTCAACGGCGGGGGCTATTACACGCTCGATTATTGAGGACGCGCCATGGCCGATCACCCACCCCTGGTTCCCGGAGCGGAGCGCACCGCGCTGGTCCTCGTCGATCTGCAGAACTTCGCGCTGGCCCACGACTGGGAGCCGCGGAACGGCCGTGAGATCGTCGCCGGCGCCGCCCGTCTCGCCGACGCCTGTCGCGCGGCGGGTATCCTGGTGGTGCTTGTGCGCGCCGGCGGCGGAGCGATCCGGCTGACCCCGCCGGTCGACCAGGGGTATCCGCCGCTGACCCCCCATCCCGAGCCGGGCGAGCTGCCGCCCGAGCTCGGCCCCAAGCCGGGCGACGTGGTGGTCACCAAATACAATCTCGGCGCCTTCTACGATACCGACCTCGACGCGCAGCTCAGGCGCCGGGGCATCACGACCGTGCTCATCGGCGGCGTGTCGACCGCGTTCGGCGTCGAGGGCACCGCGCGCCACGCGCACGAGCGCAACTATCACGTCGTCATGGTCTCCGACGTCATCGGCGCCTTCACCCAGGCCGAGCACGACGCTGCGCTGACGCATTCGCTGCCCCGCATCGCACGCGTCCGCACGGCGGACCAGATCATCGCGGAACTCGACGCCGGCCAGGCCTAGGTCTTCACGCGGCCGCGGGAACCGCCCGGTCGAGCACGACGCGGCGATTGGCCAGGTAGAACATCAGCGCCGCGAACAGGTAGAAGGCGGTCATCGCCATCATCGCATAGCGCAGCGGCTGCGGCACGCCGCTCGCCTTGAACCAGTCGCTGAGCGCTCCCATCACCGGCGGCCCGAAGCCGTATCCCACGAGGTTCTGGGCGATCAGCAGCACCGCCATCGCCGAACCGCGCATCGCCGGCGGCGTCAGGCTCACGAACGTCGAGAAGATGACCCCGTAATGCGCGACGCAGAGGATCGCGTAGACGCCGAGGCCGACCAGCGCGACGGTGGGGCCCGCGACCCCGAAGGCGACGAACGCCGCGATCGCCGCCAGCGTGGCGACCGCGGCCGCGAACAGGAGCACCGAATCGGGAAAGCGCGCACGCACCCGATCGGCGATCAGGCCGCCGCCGAGCATTCCGATCATCCCGCCGACGCCGAACGCCATCGCCAGCGCCAGGCTCGCGTTCTGCAGCGTCATTCCCAACACGCGGATCAGGAAGGGCGCGGCGAACGCGCTGAGCCCCGATTGCGCCGCGATGCTCGAGCTTCCGGCGATCGTCAGCAGAAGCAGCGCCGGGCGTTGGCGAAACAGGCGGACCAGCCCGAGCATGGTGGCGGGGCTGCCTCCCGCGGGGGCTCCCGCCGCGCCGTCGTAGCGCCCGCGCAGCGGCTCGCGGACCAGCAGCAGTCCCATCGCCGCGACGATCCCGACGACGCCGGCGACGACGAACGACGCCCGCCAGCCATAGTGTGCGCCGATCAATCCGCCGAAGCTGAAGCCGAGCAGCAGGCCGATCGGGCTGCTGATGTAGAGGATCGCCATCGCGGTCGCGCGGCGCGCGGTGGGGAACAGGTCGCTGGTCAGCGAGGTGAAGGTCGGCGCCATGCTCGATTCGGCCGCACCCAGCAATGCGCGGATCGCGGCCATGCCCGAATAGCTGCTCATCAGTCCCACGAGGATGGTCACCGCCGCCCACAGCGACGCCATGAAGTGCGCGAGCCGGACGCGGTTGACGCGGTCGATCAGCATTCCCATCGGCACCCCCGCGATCGTGTAGGGAATCGCGAAGGCAAGCCCGGTCAGCACGCCGAGCTGGGCGTCGCTGAGCGCGAACTCGCGCTTGATCGGCTCGGCGAGGATCGAGACCAGGCTGCGGTCGATATTGGCGAGCGCGAACAATGCGGTGAACAGCGCGAGCGTCAGCCAGGTGCCGATCGAGGTTCGATCGGGTTGCTTCGTCATGCCTGGCTCTCCCGCATTTCCGATATCCGCCGGCGGCGATCCGCCTCGATTCGTTGGTACTTGTCGCACCTGCCCTAGACGGTCGGCGGCAACAATTCGCGCTAAACCCCGGAGGCGCGGACGCGCGCCGCGTTATATCGGCTCTGCGAATTCGACCTCGCCCGGGTTACCGCCCCGTCGCGGCTGGGCTAGCCCGCTGACATGGATATCGAGACCGATCTGATCGTCGTCGGCTGCGGCGCGGCTGGAATGGCCGCCGCGATCACCGCAGGCCGGCGCGGGGCCCGGGTGGCGATCGTCGAGAAGCAGCCGGCCGACGCGCTCTATTCGAGCACGCGCATGTCGGGCGGGCTGATCATGGGCGCGAACGACGCCGATGCCGCCGTGCGCTATCTCGATGCGTGCGGCGGCGGCATGATCCCGACCGACGTCAACCGCGCCTGGGCGGAGCGCGCGGTCGCCGTGCGCGAATGGATGCGCGGGATCGGCATCGAATCGCTGCACATCGCCGGCGGCTGGTATCCCAGGCTCGAAGGGTTCGAATCGATCGAGGTGTTCGCCCCGCTCGAGCGCGGGGTCGATCCGGCGACGATTCGGTTCGATCTTCCCGCGCCCGGCGAGCTCGCGTTCAAGGGGCCGCTGCCCTTCGGCAACGGGCAGACGCTGCACGACCTGATGATCGATGCCGTCGCCGCCGAGCCCAACGTCACCGTCCACTACGGCCATGCCGCCGAGCGGCTCGTTCAGAAGGACGGCCGGATCGTCGGCCTGACCGCTGACGCGGACGGCGTCGCGAAGACCTTCCGGTCGCGCCACGGCGTGATCCTGGCCTGCGGCGGCTTCGAGCAGGACCAGGCGATGATCCTCAACTTCCTCAAGGCCTATCCGATCTATTTCTACGGCGCCTCGGCCAACACCGGCGACGGCATCCGCATGGCGCAGGCGGTCGGCGCGGACCTTTGGCACATGAACCAGATGATCGGCCGCGCGGTCGGGCATTTCACGCACCCCGACGGCCGCGAAATCTCCTTCAACATCTCGATCAACCCGCCGGGCTACGCCATCGTCGACAAATACGGCCGCCGCTTCGCCAACGAATACCTCCAGGCCGTCTCCAAGCCCAATTTCTACTACGAGCTGCTCCACTACGACGCGGACCTGCTCGAGCATCCGCGCATCCCCGCCTATTGGATCTTCGACCGGCGCCGCATCGAGGCGCGGCCGCTCTCCGGCGGATCCTATGGCCATTACGCGTGGAGCAAGGACAACCGCGCCGAGATCGACATGGGATGGATCAGCGAGGGCGCGACGATCGAGGAGGCGGCGCGCGCCGCCGGCTGCCTCGATCCCGCCGCCGCCGCCGCGACCGTCGCCGCGTACAACGCCGCCTGCGCCGACGGCAGCGACGCGTTCGGCCGCCCGGAGCCGTCGCTGGTCCCGATCGATCAGGGGCCCTTCTACTGCGTGCCCGTGTATCCCGGCGGCGCGACGACCAACGGCGGGCCGCGCCGCGACGCGCGGGCGCGCATCCTGAACGCGTTCGGCGAGCCCATCCCTGGCCTGTTCGGCGCGGGCGAGCTCGGCGGCGCGATCGGCATGCTCTATCCCTCGCCGGGCGCCAATCTGGGCGAAGCCTTCGCCTTCGGGCCCATCGCCGCGGAAACGGCGCTGTCGAACAGCGGCTGACCGTGCTGGCGCCGACCGCCGACGCCGCGAGCCGCGATTGCGGCGACGTGCCGGCCAGCCCGTTCAGCAACGGATACCGCATCTATGTGATGCTCGTGCTCGGCCTGATCTATGTCGTCAGCAGCGTCGACCGGATGATGGTGTCGATCGTCGCCGATCCGGTCAAGCACGAGTTCGGCCTCAGCGACACCGCGCTCGGCGTGCTGACCGGGCTCTTCTTCGCGGTCTCCTTCTCGGTGTGCGGCATCCCGATCGGCATCCTCGTCGACCGATTGAAGCGCACGCGGCTGCTGGCGGGGCTGGTGCTGGTCTGGAGCGCGCTCACCTTCACCACGGGCTTCGCGGGCTCCTACGCGATGCTCGCGCTCGCGCGCGTCGGCGTCGGGGCCAGCGAAGCCGGCGTGGCCCCCACCTCGATGTCGCTCATCACCGATTTCTTCCCTCCCAGGCAGCGGGGCCGGGCGATGTCGTTCTTCTACGTGTCGACGCCGATCGGCGTCTCGCTCGGGCTGGTGATGGGGGGCTTTCTCGCCGACCGCTACGGGTGGCGCGGCGCGTTCCTGGTCGCTGGGCTTCCGGGAATCGCCCTGGCCCTGCTGCTGCTGACCACGGTCAAGGAGCCGGTGCGCGGCTATTTCGAACGTTCGCGCCCCCGCGAGACGGCCGCGCGGGTTTCGGCCGCGTCGGTGCTGGACGCCTATCGCCGCATCCCGGCGCTGTGGCTGCTGGCGGTCGGCGGCATGTTCCTGATTATCGGACAGTCCGGCACCAACGCCTTTGCAACGCCTTTCCTGATGCGCGTGCACGGCCTGTCGATCCGCGACGCGGGATACGCGCTGGGCGTGGCGCATTTCGTGCCCGGCGTGATCGGCGCGCTGGGGGGTGGCGTGCTCGCGGATCGACTGGCCAGGCGATCGGTGAGCCTGGGCCCGCTGGTCATCGGCCTTATCCAGATCGTCAACTTCCCCGTTGCCGCTTGTGCCTATCTGGTTGGCGACTGGCACGTGGCCATTGCCCTGCTCGCGCTGCACAACTGCCTGCTCGCGACCTATTACGGCAGCTTCTTCTCGACCTATCTCAGCCTGTCGCCGGTGGCGCTGCGCGGAACGCTCGCGTCGATCCTCGCGGTGGCGATGACGTTGATGGGATACGGCTTCGGCCCGGTCGTTGCCGGCGCGGCCAGCGACTTCTTCCAGCGGTGGGGCACCGTCGATCCGCTGCGCCTGTCGCAGGCGACGGTGGCGGCGATGTTCCTGTTGTCGGGCCTCTTCCTGCTCGCCGCCGGGCGGGCGATCGGGCGCATGGCCCCGATCGCCGATCGATAACAAAATCTGTATCACGCGGTTCCAATCTAATATTAGACTAGATCGATCAAACGCGCGAACACACCGGCCCAAGCGCGACACGGATCTCCCATCCGCACAGATCGCGCGCAGCGGTTGGAGAGTGACATGGCGAATACGTGCGATCCCAAGAACGTCAAATCCGCATTCCGGGCGCTCGAGATTCTCGAGTTCTTCTCGGGCGGCGAATCCTCCACCACGGTCACGGAGATTTCGCGGCGCTATGCATATCCGCAGTCGAGCACCTCGGAGCTGATGAACTGCCTGGTGGCGCTTGGATATCTGCGGCGCGACGAACGCGGCCGGCGGTTCCTTCCCACCTCGCGCCTCGCGACGATCGGCGCCTGGGTGCAGCCGCGGCTGTTCCGCCAGGGAGGGTTGCTCGCAGCGATGGACGAGATCGCTTCGTCGACCGGCTGCGCGACCGTGCTCGCGGGGTACAACATGTCGCGGCTGCAATATCTGCACGTCGTCGGATCGGCGGAGCTCCGCGCCGACGTGACCGCAGAGGACGGCGCGCTGGCGCTCCTGCGCACCGCCGAGGGGCGCGCGATGCTCGCGACCTTCTCGGACAGCTATGCGCGCGGGCTGGTGCACCGGCTGAACTCCGAGGTCGACGAGCCCTACCGCGTCCGCTTCGCCGACCTTCAGGAGGAGCGCAACGCCTTCTCCCGCAGCGGATACGTGACCGTGCGCGATCCCGCGGGGCGCTCGGGCGTGGCGTGATGATCCGGAACGCGGTGGACGGGGAGAGGCTGGTCGTCGGGGTCCGGTCGCCGGCCGCCGATTTCGACGAATCGACCCTGCTCCAGGCGCTGCGCAGCTGCCTCGGCCAGCACGTGCGGATGGCGCCGGTTCCCTCGGCCGAGCCGGCCCGCGCCGCGGCGGTCCAAGCCTACGGCGTCGCGCGCTAGGACGGCGGCGGCTGGCGATACAGGCGCGCGGCCAGGTCGACGAAGGCGCCGATCAGCGGCGACGAATGCGCCTTGGGATAGATCATCCAGGTCGTGATCTTCTCGCGCACCTGCGTGAGCGGCCGGCAGACGGTGCCGTCGATCATCATCCTGCCGTACGAGGCCGGCATGATCGTCCAGCCGAAATTGGCGGCGACGAGCCCGAGCAGCGTGGCGGGCTCGCTCGCCTCCTGCGCGAGCTTGGGCACGAACCCGGCCTCCTGGCAGATCGCGCGCACCGATTCGTGCAGCACGGTGGGCACGTAGGGCTCGTAGAAGACGAACGGATAGTCGGCGAGCTCGGCCAGGCTGATCTCGCCTGCGGAATGCGCGAGCGGATAGCTCTCCGGCATGAACACCGCCAGGTCGTCGTCCCCCAGCGCCATCGCCTCGACCGAGCTCTGGCTGACCCGGGTCGACGACGGCAGGCGCAGGAAGGCGATATGGAGCCGGCCCTCGTCGATCGCCCGGCCCTGGTTTTCCGACAGCATCTCGACGAGCGTCAGGTGGACGTCGGAATATCGGTTGCGGAATTCGCGCAGGATCTTGGGCACATAGCCCATCAAGGGCACGGTCGTGGTCATGCCGACCTTGAGCTCGCCGAATTCGCCGCGCTGGGCGCGCCGCGCGGTGGCGACCGCGTGGTCGATCTGGTTGAGCGCGGCCCGCGCCTCGACCAGGAACGCCTTGCCGGGCTCGGTCAGGGTGACCCGCCGGCTGGTCCGGTCGAACAGGATCGCCCCGAGCTCTTCCTCGAGCGTCCGGATCTGGAGGCTCAGCGGCGGCTGCGAGATGCCGAGCCGCTCCGCCGCCCGCCCGAAATGCAGCTCCTCCGCGAGCACGACGAAATGGCGAAAGCGGCGCGCATCCATAACGGAATCCGGATCATTGGGCGATCGTCAGGCGATATTATGGATCGATGTGCCGCGCAATCGGCGCTGCGCGCGCACGCGAGATATCGCCGTCTCGAAACCCGCGGCCGTCCGGGGCGCCGGGGATTGATCGGCGGCGGGGGCGTGGCAAGGCAGACGCGCCAGGCGCGGACCGAAATCGCGCACGAAGGAGAAATCGCATGGCATCGGACGCACGCGTCGCCCTGATCACCGGGTGCGGCAAGCAGGATGGGATCGGCGCGGCGATCGCGCGACGGCTGTCGCATGACGGCTTTGCCGTCGTCGTCACCGACATCGCAGCCACCGGCGTCCGCGACAAGCACGAGCAGGTTCGCGCCGAGGCGGCGGCATGGCGCGGGATCGACGACCTCGCGGCCGAGCTGCGGGCCGCGGGCGGCACCGCGAGCACGGTCACCGGCGACATCAGCGATCCGGCCGACGCCCGGCGCATGATGGCGCACGTCATCGACACGCACGGCAGGATCGACGTGCTCGTCAACAACGCCGGGGCTCCGTTCAGCCTGGCGCACGGCGACATCGAGGAGATCGATCCGGACGAATTCGAGCGCGCGGTGCTGATCAACGTCAAGGGCACCTTTCTGATGACGCAGGCGGCGGCGCCGCACATGCGCAAGCGCCGCTGGGGCCGGGTGATCAGCATCGCCTCGGTCGCCGGCAGGCAGGGCTCGAAGATGAACGCCGCCTATTCGGCGTCCAAGGCGGGGGTGATCGGCCTGTCGCACAATTTCGCGCTCGATCTCGCCGCGGACAACATCACGTCCAACGCGATCCTGCCCGGCTTCATCTTCACCAGCCGGACGCTGAGCGCGATGAGCAAGAAGCTTGGCGGCGCCGAGGTGACCGACGAGGTCATCGCCAAGTCGCGTCCGACGGTCCCGCTCGGCCGCGACGGATCGCCCGAGGACGTCGCCGCGGTGGTGGGATTCCTGGCGCGCGAGGACGCCGGCTTCCTGACCGGCCAATCCTATGTCGTCGACGGCGGCGCCGTCCGCCTCTGAATCCGCGGGTCGAACCAGCGCGCGGCGGTGCCGCCGAGGACGGCCGACAGCGCGTCGGGCGCCAGCCCCGCGCCGCGCGCGCTGCCGAGCGCGGATTCGAGCGGCCGCGAAGGCCAGTCCGAGCCGATCATCATCCGATCGCTGCCCAAGGCACGCAGCGCGCACTCCAGCGCCGGCCCCGGCGCATGGCCGCACATGTCGTAGTGCAGCCGATCGCGGAGATAATGGCCCATCGGGTGGCGCGCGCCGACCGCCCGGCTGTCGAGCCGCTCGATCAGGAACGGCAGCACGCCGCCCAGGTGCGTGAGGATCAGGTCGAGCGCGGGCAGCCGGTCGAGCATGCCCGAAAGGATCATGCGCGAGGCGACGAGCGCATGGCTGACCATCGCCTGCAGCGCCGATTCGAGCCCGAAGCCGCGAAACGCGTCGCCGAGGTCGCTCGAGCCGGCGCTGGGGTGGAGGACGACGGCGAGGCCTTCGCCCGCGGCGCGCGCGAGCACTTTCTCGATGCCCGCCTCCTCCGCGCGATACAGCCCGGTCTGGGCGACGAGCAGCACCCCGCGCAGCGCCGGCTCCGCAAGGAGCCGCTCGAGCTCTGCCAGCGCCGCCTCGGGATGCATCGGCAGCGATGCGAGCATCACGAAGCGGTCCGGATGCGCGCGGCAGGCCTCGATCAGGCCGCGGTTGGCGATCCGGCACAGGCCCGCCGCCGCCGGCCCGAGCGTCGTCGCGTCGACGGGCGCGAACGACAGGACCGAGACGTCGATCCCGCAGGCATCCATCTGCCGCAGGCGCGCGTCCAGCCCGCACATCGGATCCTCGACGCGGGTGGCGGGCTTGAGTCCGGTCGGCCACGCGATTCCGCGGGCACGCAGCGCGACCAGCTCGTCCAGCGCGGCCGGCGGCACATAGTGCGTCTGCGTGTCGATCACGATCATGCGGTGTCCCGGCAATGGTCGCGCAGCGCGGTTTCGGCGGCGATCTGCCCGAAGCACAGCCCGTCCGACAAATTGGCGCCACCGCTCGGCGCCGCGAGCCCGACGACCTCGCCCAGTTCCCCCGCGGCGAACAGCCCCGCGATCGGTTTCCCCGCCGCGCCCACGATCCGCGCGTCCGGATCGCGCTGCGGCCCCCCGCAGGTGCACGCCCCGCCCGGCCACAGCGGCATGCAATAGAAGGGCGGCTCGAGCGGGACCAGCGATTCGCCCGGGCGGCCGAAGCGGTCCCGGCCGGTGCGGCAGGCGCGATTATAGTCCGCGATCGCGCGCGCCGCCGCCGCCGGATCGAGGACGCCCGCCGCGCGCGCGGCATCCTCGACGGTTGCCCCGGTGGCGATCCATCCGCGCTCTAGCTCGCGGCGGTTGTCCCCGCTCCATGCATAGAGTCCCGAGCCGACCAGCCCGACGTCGGGGTTGGCGATCGGGCCGCTCTCCATCCGCCGGCGATCGAAGAACCAGAAGCTCGGAATGCGCGGATAGGCGAGCAGGTCGCTGTCGAACATGAGCATCTGGTGATAGAATTGCTGCCCCGAGGCGGCCTGCGCATGCTCGTTGGCGAAGCGCCGGCCGTAGCGATCGGTGATGGCATAGCCCGGCGGGCCGATCGTGATGTTGAAGTTCATCGGCTCGCCGTCGTGATCGAAATGCGCGACGGCCTTCCCGACGATCTGGCCCATGTGCCACAAGGCGGCGCCGGCTTCCTGCGCCATCCGGATGCCGTCGCCGGTGCTCGCGCGGCATCCGTAGAAGTGCATCGGAAAGGCCTTGAGGAAGTCGCGCTTAAGCGCCTCGTCGAACTCGAATCCGCCGCAGCACAGGATCACGCCGCGCGCGGCGGGGATGCGGCGCGTCCCGGACGGCGTCAGCGCCTCGACGCCGTTCACCGCGCCGTCGGGCGCGCGCAGCAGCCGCGCGGCCGCATGCGCGTGGAGCACGGTGATCCCGGGCTCGCCGTGGACCGCGGCTTCGAGCGCATCGGCGAGGTCGCGCCCGTTGCCGAACCGGCCGGTCGCCATCAATCCCGCCGGCAGGCTCCCCGCCCGCGCCGCCAGCGCGAAGTCGTCATGGTCGCCCGCATCGGCGCCACCCTTGACGATCGAAAGCACGCCGACCGCATCGGCGCCTTCCATCCGCGGATACCAGCCGCCGGCGATCCGCCGGGTGGGAAGCCCGATCTCGCGCAGCCACTCCGGCAGCCGCGCCGCGCGCTCGGCCCATCGGCGCAGGTGCTCGGCCGGGATCAGCCCGCCCGCGCAGCGTTCGAGATAGGGCATCGCCGCGTCGACGTCGGTGACCGTGGCGATCAGCCCGCCCGAGAGGCGCGTGCTGGAAAAGTGCGCGTCGGCGGGCTGCTTCTCGAGCAGCGCGACGCGTGCGCCCTGCCGCGCCGCGGTGAGCGCCGCCGCCGATCCCGCCGCGCCGAAGCCGACGACGGCCAGATCGAACGTGTGCGGGTTCGCGGTCGGCATCGGCTATCCTGGATCGCAGCTCGGGGAACCATGGCCGATCGCGCCCGGCTTGGCCAAATCGGGGCCACGATTTCACATCTGCGATGTGCGCCGGCCCGGCGATTGCGCTCCCCTGCCCGGCGGAGCAGGCTGCCGCCATGACCAGGATACGGTTCGACGGCCAGGTCGCGATCGTCACCGGCGCCGGCAACGGGCTGGGCCGCGCCTATGCGCTCGAGCTGGCCGCGCGCGGCGCATCGGTCGTGGTCAACGATCTCGGCACCGGCATGCACGGCACCATCGCGACCCGCGAGCGCGCCGACCGCGTCGTCGACGAGATCGCCGCGTCGGGCGGCGCCGCGGCCGCTTCGTACGAAAGCGTCGCGACGGCGCGCGGCGGCGCGGCGATCGTCCAGACCGCGCTCGATCGCTTCGGGCGGGTCGACATCCTCATCAACAACGCCGGCCAGCAGCGCAACGCGCTGTTCGAGGACCTGAGCGAGGCGATGATCGACCAGGTGCTCGACAGCCACCTCAAGGGCGCCTTCTTCGTGAGCCAGCCGGCGTACCGCCTGATGAAGGCGCAGCGGTACGGCCGCATCCTCTTCACCAGCTCGGGCACCGCCGCGTTCGGGCGGATGCATCGCGCCAACTATGCCGCGGCCAAGGGCGGCGTGATCGGGCTGATGAACGTGGTGGCGATCGAAGGCGCGCCCCATGGGATCGTCGCCAACTGCATCCTGCCGAACGCCTCGATCGAGCGGCCGGAGGGGCGCCCGGCGCACGTGTCGGGCGAACCCGAGGCCGACGAGCCGACGCGCGCGGCGATGGCGGCGCTGCGTCCGGCGATGGGGGTCGAGTTCGTCGCGCCTTTGGCCGCCTATCTCGTCAGCCGGGAATGCGCGACGAGCCGCGGGCTGTATTCGGCGGCGGGCGGGCGCTTCGCCCGCGGCTTCATCGGCATGCCGGCGGGCTGGCTCGCCCCCTTCTCCGCCGCCCCCCAGCGTCGAGGACGTCGCCGCGCACATCGCCGAGATCGACGACGTCTCCGGCTTCACATGCCCGGCTTCGGGCAGGGACGAGTTCGTGCCGATCGCCGCGCGGATTCGCGAACGGACTTGATCGGAGGCAAGCGGATGCATCTGCGCATCGAACCCGAGTTCGATCGGATCGTCGAGCGCGACGCGCCGGCCGAGGTGTTGGTGACGGGGCTGGCGACCGGCGAGGGCCCGGTGTGGATGGACGGCGCGCTGCTGTTCACCGACGTCGGCATCTCGCCGGGCGAGGACCGCTGGCACGATGTCCACCCAGGCCGGCTCTGGCGATGGACCGCCGCCGAGGGCGCGCGGATCGTCGGCGAGGACACCGGGCATGCCGTTGGCGCGACGCAAGACGCCGACGGGCGGCTGATCCTGTGCGAGGGCAAGCGCGGCCGCGTGACGCGCCGCGAGGCGGACGGGACCGCCACCCTGCTGGCCGCTTCCTGGCGGGGAGTTCCGTTCAGCAACCCCAATGACGTGGTCGTGCGGTCGGACGGCAGCATCTACTTCACCGACAGCGGCGCCAAGCCCCGCGCCAGGCCGTTCCACGGGGTCTACCGCATCCCGCCCGGCGGCGGCGAGGCGGAGCTCGTCGCCCGCGATTTCCAGCTGGTCAACGGGCTCGCCTTCTCGCCCGACGAGTCGATCCTCTACGTCAACGATTCGCACGGCGCGTCCGCCTGCCCGGACTTCTTCTACGGCGTCGGCACGATCCGCGCCTACGACGTGCTCCCCGCCGGGCAGCTCGCGCGCAGCCGGCTGCTCTGCGAGCTGCGCGGTCCCGGGTCGGGCGTTCCCGACGGGATGAAGGTCGATGCCGCAGGCAACGTCTATTGCACCGGGCCCGACGGCATCTGGGTGATGGACGCGGCCGGACGGCACCTCGGGACGCTCGACCTGGGCGTCGCGCACAACCTGACCAACGCCACCAACCTGGCGTGGGGCGGCGAAGCGCTGGACACGCTGTTCATCACCACGCTGACCACGGTGCTCAGGCTTCCCATGAAGGCAAGGGGCCTGCCCGCCTGCCGGAACCTGGCCGACGCGGGTTAGGCTCGCTTCCGGTTGGACGGCGCCTAGTGGCCCCGCTGCCACCGCGCCGCCGGATCGACCTCCGGGATCGCGTCCGCCGACCGCTTGATCGCCCGCGACGCGGCCAGATAGCAGGCCCCGGCGACGAGGAACAGGCACGACGAGACGACCATGCCCCAGCGCAGCGGGTTCTCGACTCCCAGCCGATGAAAGAAATCGCTCGAGACGCCGGCGATCACCGGCCCGAGACCATAGCCCACCAACGTCATCAGCACGATCTGGATGCTGGTGAGCGTGCCCCGCATCTGCGGCGGACAGAGGCTGACGAAGGTCGCGAAATGCGGGGCGTAATAGCAGAAGTTCAGGAACAGCTGGAGGGTGAGCAGCGCGATCGAAAGCTGCCAGCTCCCGACGAGGAGGACCGCGACCGCCGCGGGCGCGGCGAGCCAGATCAGGATCGCGACCGCGAACGCCGGAGACCCCGGCGAGCGCGGCGCGAGGCGATCGGTGAGGAGCCCACCGACCAGCACGCCGCCGTAGCCGCCGATGATCTGCGCGATCGCGATGGCGACGCCCGCGTGCTGGATCGAGACGCCGTGGATCCGCATCATGAACGGCGTCATGAACGCCGACAGCCCCGACTGCGAGGCCGTCGCGAGAACGCCCCCCAGCAGCAGGTAGAGCAGCGGCCGCACGCGGAACAGCGTCGCCAGGCATGCCCGGAACGAAGGCTTGTCGGCGAGCGGCGCGGTCCTGTCGTGGCCGCCGCGCACGGGCTCGCGCAGCGTGAGCAGGATGACGAGGCTCAGGACCAGGCCCGGCACCCCGCCGAAGAGGAAGGCGGCGCGCCAGCCGAGGTGTCCCGCGATCAGGCTGCCGAAGGCGAACCCCAGCGCGACGCCGGTGGGGGTGCTCAGATAATAGAGCGACAGCGCCGAGCCGCGCCGCTCCACCGGAAAATAATCGGCGATGATCGACATCGAGGTCGCCGCGCCGCCCGACTCGCTGGCGCCCACGCCGATGCGCGCCAGCCCGAGCTGCAGCAGCGATTGCGCGAACCCGCTCAGCACCGTGAGCCCGCTCCACAGCGCAAGCAGCCCGGCGAGCAGATAGGTGCGCCGGACCCGATCGATCAGCATGCCGATCGGAACCCCGCAGAGCGTGAACGAGACCGCGAACAGCAAGCCGGTCACGACGCCCAATTGGCTGTCGTTCAGGCCGAACTCGTGCCGGATCGGCTCGGCGACGGTGGAGATGAGCGTGCGATCGATGCTGCTCATCGTCGCGACGATCGCCAGCGCGGCGACGACGTAGTAGGAATAGGCGGTGACCGGACGCGGTTCGAGTTCGGTGGCCATGCATCTCTCTCCGTTCCCCGCGCATCGACGCTTCCGATCGACTTGGGGTGACGAAGCCTAGGACTTCGCAGGCGGTTGGACATCCTTTCCGGACTGCCGCGGGTGATATCGTCGATCCGATTTCTCGCCGTCGGGCGCCGCGGAGCCCTTATCCCTTTCGAAGTCGGCATCGCGCGCGCTATCTCCCCGACGCGCGACCACAGGCGCTTCGGGGGCTTTCCGAAGCCGGCGCGATATCGAGGAAGGGTTGCCCGTGCGCGAAGCCGCCATCGTCTCCACCGCCCGGACCGGCATCGGCAAGGCCTATCGCGGCGCGTTCAACGCGACCGAGGCGCCGGTGCTCGCGGCGCACGTGATGAACGCCGCGGTGGAGAGAGCGGGGATCGATCCCGCGCGGATCGACGAGGTCTTCTGGGGCGTCGGCAACCAATGGGGCACGCAGGCCGGCAACGCGGGCCGCATGGCGATCTTCGCGGGCGGCCTGCCGCAGACCGTCCCCGCCTTCACGCTCGACCGCAAATGCGGCTCCGGGCTCACCGCGATCGCGCTCGCCGCGCGGACGATCCTCTGCGACGAGGCCGACGTCGCGCTGGCGGGGGGAATGGAATCGATCAGCCTCACCGTGAACCGCGAAGCGCCGCGCTTCGTCAACCAGAGCGTGATCGCGCGGCAGCCCGCCGCCTATATCCCGATGATCGAAACCGCCGAGATCGTCGCCGAACGCTACGGAATCAGCCGCGAGGCGCAGGACGCCTATGGCGCGATGAGCCAGCAGCGCGCCGCCGACGCGCTGGCGGCCGGGCGCTTCGCCGACGAGATCGTCCCGATCACCGTCGAGAAGGCGCTGCTCGACAAGGAAGGCGTCCGCTCCGGCACCGAGACCGTCACCGTGGCGCAGGACGAAGGCATCCGGCCGGGCACCACGCTCGAGGCGTTGCGCGGGCTCAAGACCGTCTGGCCCGGCGGCGCATTCACCGGCCCCGGCGCCAGCGTCACCGCCGGCAACGCCAGCCAACTATCCGACGGGGCATCGGCGCAGATCGTGATGGAGCGCGCGGCGGCCGAGGCCGAGGGCAAGGAGATCCTCGGCATCTACCGCGGCTTCCAGGCGGCGGGCTGCGGGCCCGAGGAGATGGGCATCGGCCCGGTGTTCGCGATCCCCAAGCTGCTCGCCCGCGCCGGATTGACGATCGCGGACATCGGCCTGTGGGAGCTCAACGAGGCATTCGCCTCGCAGTGCCTCTATTGCCGCGACCACCTCGGCATCGCTCCCGAACGGTACAATGTCGACGGCGGGGCGATTGCGGTCGGCCATCCCTTCGGCATGACCGGCAGCAGGCTGGTGGGGCACGCGCTGATCGAGGGCCGCCGCCGCGGCGTGCGCTGGGCGGTCGTGTCGATGTGCACCGCCGGCGGGATGGGCGCGGCCGGGCTGTTCGAAATCGTTTAGGGCCGCATGCTCGCGGTCATCGTCGTCACCCCGGCCTCGTCGCGGACCCAGAGTTCGTCGCCGGCGCGGGCGACGGCGAAGCCTCGTCCCGCATAGAGCGGCGCGCGGCCGCGAAAGGAGAAGGATGACGGCACGATCCCGTCGCGCATCGCGTGATCGACGAGCAGCATGGCCTGGAGCGGCCCATGGACGACGAGCCCGGGATACAGCTCCACGTCGCGCGCGTAGTCGATATCGTAATGGATGCGGTGCGTGTTGAAGGTCAGGGCCGAGAATCGGAAGAGCAATGTCGCGTCGGCGCTCAGCCGCCTTTCGCTTTCGGGCCGGGGATGCTCGACCGGTCTCGGCGGCGCCGGAGCCGCGATCGGCAGGTAGACGAGATCCTGCTCCTCGTGGATCGCGTCCGCGCCGTCGACGGCGACGACGTGGCGCAGCGTCACGAAGACCATGCCGCCCGCAGCGCCGGTCTTCTCCGCGATGTCGAGGATCGTCGTGCGCTTCGCCATCGTCGCCCCGATCGGTATCGGCGCGAGAAAGCGCAGCCGCCCCCCCGCCCACATCCGGCGCGGATGGGAAATCGGCGGCAGGAAGCCTCCCTTGGCCGGATGCCCGTCGGCGCCCAGCGCCGATTGCGGCGCTTCGGGAAGGTGGAACAACCAGTGCGCAAGCGGCGGCAGCACGCCACGCGGCCAGTGCCTTCCCTCGTGATCGAGCGTTGCCGCAAGCCGCCGCAGCGGCGCCGCTGCCGCGACGTCGGTCGATTCCACCGACCGCCCGACCCAGTCGGCAAAGGCTCCCTCACGTTGTCGATCCACCGGCCCGCTCCTGACGATCCGGTTGAGCACGGCTGCGAAGCCGCAGGCAAGCGCCGGCTCGCCTTCGCCGCCCACGACCGGGAATTTCGCTCACGCGATGCCTCCGGCCACGACATCTCGATGGCGACTCTGATCGTTCAGTTCGCTGGGCTGACGGCGGACCACCGGGTGAACGGCCGCGACCTCTATTCCTTCCGCCTGTCGGGCCTGTGGCAGCCGAGCAGCCGCTTCCAGGCGAACTTCATCTGGGAGCATTTCAACGAGAAGGACGACCGCTCTCGCACCGGCAAGCAGCTCTGCACTCGCGGCGAGGCGCCGACCAGCGTCAGCTATACCGACTTGGATGGCAATCCCAAGACGGTAGCGGTGCATACTCAGTTCACCAATGCTGCCCTGACCCCGGGATGCCAGGCCAAGTCGCTGTTCACCGATGCGCCTACGGGACTCCCAACGGCATCGGTTTTCCCTTCGATGCCCCTCTGGTCAGTGCGATCGCCTTTTACGACAAGGGCGGTCCATACAAGAATACCTATCTGTTCCGGGAACAGATCGATCCGTATGCACCGGCGGGCAGCACCGAACAATCGCACGACCTGCGCGAGATCGCCACTTTCTACGACCCCGTATTCCGGGCGAAGAACGACGTGTTCCAGTTCAACATGCAATGGGCGCCGAGCGATCGCCTGACGCTCTATTCGCAGAGCCTCTACATGAGGGACAGCTATTATGCGTCGGAAGATTTCTTCCGCAGCAATTCCGCATCGGGACTGATGGCCAACCCGACCGGTCGTCAAGTGGTCGACAGTTGGGCGCCCTACCTGGGCGTATCGCCGGACGGCTACGGCACGTTCAAGGATCCCCAGCTCGGCGAACTCGATCAGCTCGCCGCGATCGACATCAGCCAGCGGCAACTGATTGAGATCGTTTTCGGCAGTGCTCAAGGCGATGCCGCGTCTGCGGCGAGACGTGTTCATCCGTCGCCGCGTGCATGGGCAGCCGGCGAAAGAGGTGGCGAGTGCTCTGGGGCTTTCACCCGGTGCGGTGGACACGCATGTCGCGCGCGCGGTACTGGATCTGCATCGGGCGATAGACAAGATCGAGAAGCGAGGCGGACCTGTCAGAGGATAGCGCCATTGAGCTGGAGGCGGCGAATTGGATGGCCTGCCGTATGAGCGGCGAGCCGTTCGACAGGGCAGGTTTCGACGCGTGGCTGGCCGGCGACCCTCGCCGTCAGCCTCTGTTCGATACGATGTGGCGGCGCATCATGGGCCGGGCATGGACGAGGCCCTGAATGCCTATGGACGTCGGAATCGCCCCAGGAACGCGTTGTTCGCGGGGGGCATTGTTGCCGTATTGGCAGTGCTCGGCGGCTTTGCGGCGTTCCCTTCGGTCGAGCTGTTCCTGACCCAGCCGCGGGACTATGCGGCGGCGGCGGGCACAATTCGCAAGGTTCGTCTCGATGACGGAACGCAGTTGATACTGGCCGGAGGGGCAGACCTCCATGTCCGCTATACCCGCTTCGGGCGTGAAGTCGCGCTCACCCGCGGAACAATATTCGCCGATGTCGTGCACGATGAGAGCCGCCCCTTCCATGTCGAGGCCAGAAACGGGGAGGTTACGGTATTGGGAACCCGGTTCGAGGTAGCGAGAAAGCCGTCCAGCGTCCGTGTGACAGTTGAGGCGGGGCACGTGCGATTGCGAGCAGCGGCGGTGCCGGCCCGCTGAGCCATCCACGCCGTCGATGCCACCCGTGCCGCCAAAAGGCCTGCCAAGGCAGCCGGTCGCCCCGAAGCCGGTGCCGCGCGATCGATGATGGCGTTCGCCGATCGAGGCAGGCGGCCGTCGCCCCAGAACACCGGATTGCGTGCAACCAAGGTGAAGACGTCGAATATGCCGAGACTACGCGCTTTGTCGGTCGCCGTTACAATAGGCCGCCGCCACGTCACCCGACATCGCACGGGCGCGATAGCCGAACCGACGGCGCTGCCGGCCGGGCCGAAAATGCCCGCTTTTTCGACGCAAAACCGGGAAACCACGCAGACCGACGCGCTCTCGACTGCCCCGTGCACCACTCTTCCAGTAGATATTGTCGCGTTCCGTTCCGGCTGACCCTGTGTCTCCAGCGAACGTGAGCTATGCAGCGACCCAAAATTTCCCGGAAGCTGACTCAGAACAGCAGACATTTCATCTTCGCTGACTCAGGGAAAACGGCCTCTACGTCAACACGCCTCCACTTCGAAGAGAGCCACCCATGCCCATGGGGTTGAGCTGGCGCGACAGGATATCCCGGATGCTTTTGTCACGAGCGGATGCCGGCTGAAGCGGTGAGCCGGCGAGTCGCGCCAGGAGATCGCAGACCGCGGCCTCTACCGCCAGCGGCCGACGAATTAGGATGGCTGCATCATGATCATTCACGCGGTCAAGCAAGTCAGCCTGCACAAGGAGATGACGCGCGCGGCGCTATTCTCCAGCGCGCGTCTGCGCCGCTGCGTCGCGCGTCGAACGCGGCGAACTATTTCATGTTGCCTGCACGTAACGATCTGGCATGCGCCACGCGTCTTGTCATGAAACCGTAACGTCGATCGCCGTATGCGCACGGAATGCTCGCACGGCTCCCCACGAATCGTTCGAGATTCGCAGTCAATCTGAAAATAAGAAATTGTGCGATGCGACAGAATCACGCTTGACCAAATCATGCTTAGCGATATTTTGCGAATCGATTAGGAAATCCATCGCATTCGTCTTGCGCTGGCGGCGCAATAATTCTCGTTGCATGACTAGGCGTAGTTCGAGTGCGGGAGGTCATGTACATGCAGGGGAGAGTGTCTTCGGTGCGCGAAATCACGCTCAACCGGAATCCCGTCTATCCCGACCTGACTGCGCCTGATTTCGATCTCGAATCCCTATTCGATGCGGACAGCTTCACGCGCCATGCTTCGCTGGCCGTCGACCGCCTGGCGCGGCATCTCGCCGATACTTCGCTGCGCGGGCTCGCGCTGACCGACCCCGCGCTGGTTCTCGCCTCGGCCGTCAAGCTAATGCGCGGCGGAACCCCCGACGATCCCGAGGCGCATGCCCGCAAGCTCGGCCAGATCATCGACCTCTATGCGCGCACCGGCATCCAGGTCTATTCGCCCGGCTATATGGGCCGCCAATTCTCGGGCCCGCTGCCGGTCTCGGCGGTGGTCGAGCTGGTCAGCGCGGTGCTCACCCAGCCCGCGTCCTTCTACGAAGCCGGGCAGCTGCCCAATGTCGCCGAGCGCATCATGGGCGAGGAGCTCAATCGCTTCCTCGGCTTCCCGGCCGATCGCTTCGCGATGGTCACGACCTCGGGCGGCTCGCTCGCCAACCTCACCGCGATGCTCGCCGCGCGCAACCGGCGCTATCCCGAGGCGTGGCGCGACGGGCTGGCGGGCCTCGCGGCGCGTCCGGCGATCGCGGTCGGCGAGGACGTGCACTACAGCGTGACGCGCGCGGCCGGCATACTGGGCATCGGCGACGCGCAGCTGGTGCGCCTGCCGCTCGACGCCGAGCGGCGGATCGATCCGGCGCGGGCGCGCGACGCGCTCGACGCGGCGGCGGCGCGCGGGCTCGACATATTCTGCCTGGTCGCCAGCGCCGGCTCGACCTCGACGGGGGCGATCGACCCGTTCGACGCGCTGGCCGACATCGCCGCCGAGCGCGGCCTGTGGCTGCACGTCGACGGCGCGCACGGTGCGAGCCTGCTCGTGTCCGATCGGCTGCGGCCGCGGCTCCGCGGGATCGAGCGCGTCGATTCGCTCGCCTGGGACGCGCACAAGACGCTGTTCGTGCCGGCGGTGTGCACCATGCTGTTCTACCGCGACGCGGCCAGCGCGGCCGGCGCCTTCCAGCAGGAAGCGAGCTATGTGTTCGAGAAGACCGCCGACATCTACACGGCGTTCGACGCGGCCGACAAGAATTTCGAATGCACCAAGCGGCCGATGATCATGTCGCTGTGGGTGCCCTGGGCGCTCTATGGCCGCGCGCCCTTCGCCGAGAAGCTCGAGCAGCTGTGCGACATGGCCGAGCAGGCGCGGACGATCCTGGCGCGCGCGCCGGACTTCGCGCCGCTGCACCGGCCGCAATGCAACATCCTGTGCTTCCGTTATCTGCCCGGGCGGCCGCTCGACGGCGCGGCGCTGGGGCGGCTGCAGTGCGAGATCCGAACGCGCGTGCGCGCCCGCGGCCGCTTCTTCATCTCCAAGGTCGAACTCGACGGCCAAGCGGCGCTGCGCGTCGTGTTCATGAACCACCGCATCACCGCCGATCATTTCCACCAGCTGCTCGACGAGATCCGCGACGTCGCGGGCGCGATCGCGGCCGAGCGCGCCGGGGCGGAGGAAACGCCGGCATGACCGTCTCGCTCACCGCGCGCGCCGGCGCCGATGCCGCCGCGTTCGCCGCGCTGATCCCGGACGCCGAATTCACCCCCGGCACCGCCGACGCGGTGGCGCGGCTGCCCTCGTTCCTGGGCAAGATCCGCGCCGCCGAGGCGCTCGCCGGCAAGCATTTCGCCGAGACCGATGCCGCGCTGCAGGACGCGCTGGTGCTGCGGCGCCTGGGGCAGATGGTCGAGACGCTGCGGCTCAATCCGCGCTGGGCGGAGCGCATCGCCGGCGCGGGGATCAGGGGGCCGCTCGAGAGCTTCGAGCAGTGGCAGGCGATCCCGATCGCCGACAAGCAGGTGATGCGCGACCTTTTCATGGGCAGCCGCGAAGGGCTGGTCGTGCCGCTGTCGCACGGCGGGTTCGAGATCGTGGCGAGCGGCGGCACGAGCAGCGGCGAGCCGGTCGAGGTCGTCTATGCGCTGCGCGAGCTGCACGACACCTATCGGCTCGCCGGCGAGTTCATGGGCCGCTACCAGCTCGCGCCGTTCCTCGACGGGCCCGAGGCGCAGTGGATGATCACCACGCTCGCCGACTATCAGATGTGGTCGAGCGGCACGATGGTCGGCGGCGTGTTCCAGCATATCCCGCGCACCAACTATATCGGCGCCGGGCCGGTCACCAGGGACGTGTTCCAGCACATGATGCGCTATGAGGGGCTCAAGGCGTTCATGGGCATCACCGCCAGCGTCGCGCTGCTGCCCGAAATGGGCGAGGGGCTCGACGAGGCCGCGCGGCGCTCGCTGCGCGTGGCGATGTATGGCAGCGGCGTGCTCAATCCGCGCGTGCGCGCCGAGCTCCATGCGCGCTATCCGGAAGTGGCGGTGCTGAGCTATTTCGCCGCGACCCAGGCCGAGACGATCGGGCTGCAGCTCGATCCCGACACGCCGTGGCTCGCCACCGTGCCCGGGCTCCACCTGGTCGAGATCGTCGACGCCGACGGCCGCTGGGTGGCCGAGGGCGAGGAAGGCGAGCTGGTCGTCACGCGCCTCCACGCGCACGAGGCGCCGTTCCCGCGGCTGAGCATCGGCGACCGCGTGATCCGCCGGCCGGGGCTGACCGGCCCGGCCTCACCACCCAGATGTTCGAGTTCGCCGGGCGCAGGCAACGACGTCATCCATCTGGGCGACACGCAATTCTCCGCGACGCGCGTGCTGCCGGGGCTGGTGCAGGCGCTGCGGCCGATGGGGATCGATCTCGATCGCGCGCACGAGCTGCAGTTCGTCAACGACCGGCCGGCGCGCACGCTGCGGCTGCTGGCCGCGGTCGACGAGCCCGCGCCGCTCGGCAAGCGCGTCGATTTCCTGGGCTATCCGGCGCTGCTCCACGCGTTCAGCCAGGCGATGGCGGGCTCGCTGTCGCTGTTCAATCAGGGCGAGGCCAACTTCGCCTATATCGCCAAGAGCGGCTACCGCTTCGAGCTGCGCCCGGTCGCGCGCGGCGGGCCCGAGATCGAGCGCACCGGCGTGGGCAAGACGCCGCTGCTGCGCGACGTCCACGGTTGAGGGAGGAGCACGGGGATGCAGCCGATCAACATCGTCGTCATCGTCGACTCGATCGCGGCGCTGTCGAAAGGCACGCTCAAGGACAATGTGCACCTGACCGACGACCATCCGCTGAGCCGGGACAAGCGCACGGCGATGCTCAGGACCGCCTGCTGCCCGGGACAGTGGCTGCACTGGAAGGTCCTCGCGGTCGACGTGCAGAGCCCGGCGGTAATCGCGGGCATCGACTTCCTGCCCTCGCTCGATGCGCCCGAGGAAAGCGGCGTCGACCCCGACATCGACCGCTATGTCATGCCGCGCTGGCGCGCCTGGACCGGGCTGATCCCCTGCGGCACGCCGGCGGGCCGCTATCGCTACCGGCTCGCGCTGCAGATAGGCAGCGGCGCGCAATCGGTGATCTTCATCAACAGTCCGTCGATCGACGTGCTGGGCTGAGCGGGGGAGCGGAGCATGGGCCAGCAACTCGGCATCGTCGTGCTGATCGACATTCCCGCCGCGATCGAGAGCGATACGCTCGAAGGCAATATCTGGCTGGTCGACAATGGCGGCTGGGACGGATCGACCGGCGAAGGCTCGCCCAACCTGGTGAGCGGGCTCGACGTCACCGACGCGCAGCTCGATCCCGGCAGCCCCGTGCTCAACTGGATCCCGATCGGCATCGGCACAGTCCCGATCAGCGTGCCGCAGACCTTCTTCCTGAACGACGACGATCGGCGCGCGCTGAGCCAGCGCCCGCTGCCGGCGCTGCACCAGGGCGTCTTCCCGGTGCGCATCCGCAACCTCGTCGGCGACGAAGTCAACATCAAGCATCCCGAGCATCTCGGCAAGCAAGCGCCGCGCGCCGATCCGCACATGCCGCTGTCGGCGCAGGGCTATGTCGATCCGGGCGCCGCGCGGTTCAAGCGCACCGGCGCGAGCCGCGTCGCGCAGCCGGGCGACCAGGACCTGGTCTATTATCCCGATCCAGCGATCCTGCGCATCCATGGCGAAGCGCTCGACGCGGGCGTGATCTATCCGGCGCAATATGGCTCGCCCGAGATGTTCTCGCGCGGGCTCTATTGGAGCGCCTCGGTCGATCCCGCTCGGCTGGGGCTCTATCGCTACACGATCGAGATCGCGCTCTATTATTCGCGGCGCGACGCCAGGGGACAAGTGATCGACGACTGGGTGATCCTGTCGCACGATGCCTGGATCAAGATCTCGACCGGCGCGCCGCGCAACGGGTTTCCCGCCGCGACGCTCGACCTGGTCTCGAGCTGAGCCGGCGCAGGGGAGAGGAGAGCATGGCACGCGCAGCCCAATCTGCAGGAACCGCCGCCAAGCCGGCGCCCGCGCCCGAGCCGGTCAGGCAGGCGACCAACGTGATGGCGCTGCTCGACGTCGTCGGGGCGCTCGGCTCGGGCACGCTCGCCGGCAGCCTGTTCCTGTTCGACAACAACCGCTGGGCCGGATCGACCGGCCACGGCACCGGCAGCCTCTCCACGGTCGCTCAGCCGGGCGATGTGGTGGTATGGACCACGATGGCGCTCGAATGCGAAGCCTTCGCGCGGCTCCAGCTGGTCGAGATCGACATCGCCTACGCCGACTATGTCGAGCTCGACGCCGCCGCGTTCAGCGAGACGCCCGAAGTCTATTGGCTCGCCAGGATCCTCAAGCCGCTACCCGCCGACGGCGTGCCCTATCGCCTGTCATACCGGCTGGGGAGCGCGCATGAGCCCTATCGCGCACCGGTCGAATCGCGGCTGGTCCCGCCGGTCGCGGCCGTGCCGCCGACTCCCGGCGCGCCCGAAGAGCCTCCGCTCGATCCGAACCAGGGGGACGCCACGTGACGATCGAGCAGCCCGCGCCGCACAGGTTCGTCGCGCCCCGGTCCAAGCCGCGCGAAATCACGCGCAACACGGTGCAGGTCAATGTCTGCGTCGTGGTCGACGTGGCGCAGACGCTCGCGGCCGGCAGTCTCGACGGGGCGCTGACGATGGTCGACAACAGCGTCACCATCGCCGGCGGCCCCAGCCCCGGACGCGGCACGGCCGAGCTGGCGACGCAGTGCACCTACGGCACGGTGGTCAATTGGATCCTCTACTACACCGTCGCGCCCTATGGCACGCGCTGCCGATCGAATTCTTCGATATCCGCTTCGAGGAGCAGGTTTGCCTCAAGCTCGAACGCTATGGCGAGATCGCCTGGGACACGTCGCCCGACGCGATTCCGGCGTCACGCCCGTTTACAATTACTGGCCGGGCTCGTGATCCCGGACCTTCCGCCCAAGCGCTATCCCTACACGATCGAACTGAAGATCGGCGATCTGTGCGTCGCGGTGTCGACGCCGTCGCTCGAGGTGTGGACGATTCCCGCTCCCGTCGCGCGCAAGAGCCTGCAAACCGACGGTGGCATGACCAGGGGAGAAATCGGATGACCAAGGGCATTGCTGCTGATCGAC
>JBBCID010000006.1:0-110010 GCA_037200705.1 Sphingomonas sp.
ATGCTCGGCGGCATTGCCAAGACCCTGTTCGGCTCCTCGAACGAACGCTACGTCAAATCGCTCGGCGCGATCGTCGCCAAGATCAACGGCTTCGAGACCACCATCTCGGCGATGACCGACGCGGAGCTGGCGGGCCAGACCGCCCGGTTCCGCGAGCGGCTGGCGAACGGCGAGAAGCTCGACAATCTTATTCCCGAGGCCTTCGCCACGGTGCGCGAGGCGTCGAAGCGGACGCTGGGGCAGCGGCATTACGACGTCCAGATGGTCGGCGGCATCGTCCTCCACCGCGGCGAGATCGCCGAGATGCGCACCGGCGAGGGCAAGACGCTGGTCGCGACGCTTGCCTGCTATCTGAACGCCTTGCCCGGCGAGGGCGTCCACGTCGTCACCGTCAACGACTATCTGGCGAGGCGCGACGCCGACTGGATGGGCCAGATCTACACGTTCCTCGGGCTGAGCGTGGGGGTGATCGTCCCCAACCTCAGCGACCAGGAGCGCCGCGACGCCTATCACGCGGACATCACTTATGGGACAAACAACGAGTTCGGCTTCGATTACCTGCGCGACAACATGAAGTATGACCGCGCGTCGATGGTCCAGCGGCCGTTCAACTTCGCGATCGTCGACGAGGTCGATTCGATCCTGATCGACGAGGCGCGCACCCCGCTGATCATCTCGGGCCCGACCGACGACCGTTCGGACCTCTATCGCAGCGTCGACCTGATCGTGAAGCAGCTCGATCCCAAGGATTACGAGAAGGACGAGAAGCAGCGCTCGATCGTGCTCACCGAGGACGGCACCGAGAAGGTCGAGCGGATGCTCGAGGACGCGGGGCTGCTGTTCGGCGCCAACCTCTACGATTTCGAGAACACGCAGGTGGTCCACCACCTCAACCAGGCGCTGCGCGCCAACGTGATGTTCAAGCGCGATACCGACTATATCGTCAAGGACGGCAAGGTCATCATCATCGACGAGTTCACCGGCCGGATGATGGACGGGCGGCGCTGGTCCGAAGGGCTGCACCAGGCGGTGGAGGCCAAGGAAGGCGCGACGATCGAGCCCGAGAACCAGACGATGGCCTCGATCACCTTCCAGAACTATTTCCGCATGTATCCCAAGCTCTCGGGCATGACCGGCACCGCCGCGACCGAGGCGGCTGAGTTCTACGACATCTACAAGATGAACGTGGTGACCATCCCGACCAACATGCCGGTCCGCCGCGTCGACGAGGAGGACGAGTTCTACAAGGACACCAAGGACAAGTTCCAGGCGATCGCCAGGAAGATCAAGGAGCATGCCGAGAAGGGCCAGCCGGTGCTGGTCGGCACGGTCTCGATCGAGAAGTCCGAATTGCTGTCCGAATTCCTCAACCAGGAGAAGGTCAGGCACGAGGTGCTCAACGCGCGCTTCCACGAGCAGGAGGCGCATATCGTCGCGCAGGCGGGCCGGCTCGGCGTGGTGACGGTCTCGACCAACATGGCGGGCCGCGGCACCGACATCCAGCTCGGCGGCAACGTCGAGTTCCGCGTCAACGACGAGCTGACCCACCTGCCCGAGGGGCCCGAGCGCGACGCCGCGATCGCGAAGATCAAGGCCGAGGTCCAGGCCGAGAAGGAGGCGGTGATCGCCGCCGGCGGGCTGTTCGTGCTCGGCACCGAGCGCCACGAGAGCCGCCGCATCGACAACCAGCTCCGCGGCCGCGCCGGGCGCCAGGGCGATCCGGGGCTCAGCCGCTTCTACCTCAGCCTCGACGACGACCTGCTGCGCATCTTCGGATCGAACACCTTGTTCGCGCGGATGATGCGGTCGAACATCGGCGACGGCGAGGCGATCGGCTCCAAATGGCTCACCAAGGCGATCGAGACCGCGCAGAAGAAGGTCGAGGCGCGCAACTACGACATCCGCAAGCAGGTGGTCGAATACGACGATGTAATGAACGACCAGCGCAAGGTGATCTACGAGCAGCGCGCCGACATCATGGACGCCGGCACCGTCGGCGAGGTCGTCGCCGACATGCGCGCCGAGACGGTCAACGGCATCGTCGGCGAGGCCTGCCCGCCCAACAGCTATCCCGAGCAATGGGACGTCGAGGGCCTCAAGGCGCGCGTCGCCGAGACGCTCAACATCGAGCTGCCGATCGAGGATTGGATCAAGAGCGAGGAAGCGATCGACCCCGAGATGCTCGAGGAGCGCATCCGCGAGGCGGCGGACTCAGTGGTGACCGCCAAGGCCGCCGATCTCGATGCCGAAACCTGGACGCAGATCGAGAAATCGATCCTGCTCCAGAACCTCGACCATCACTGGAAGGAGCATCTGGCGATGCTCGATGCGCTGCGCCAGGTGATCCACCTGCGCGCCTATGCGCAGAAGACCCCGATCAACGAGTACAAGCACGAGGCGTTCGCGCTGTTCGAGCGGATGCTGGCGCAGATCCGCGAGGACGTGACACGCACCTTGGCCTATGCCCAGTTCCGCATGGCGACCCCCGAGCTGCCCGAGCTGCCCGATTTCCTGACGACGCACGTCGATCCGTTCACCGGCGATGACGACACCGCCGACTGGGACGGCGGGTCCGCGGGGCTGGTGACGACGCGGCTGCCGCAGCTCGGCATCCCGCTGCCGACCGGCGAAGAGACGGGCTCGGACCCCGCCGAATGGGAAGGCCGCGTCAGCCGCAACGCGCCGTGCCCGTGCGGATCGGGGCGCAAGTACAAGCACTGCCACGGCGCGCTGACGGTGTGAGGCTCCTCCCCGGCGCGCGGGGAGGAGCGATCGTCATCCCTTGGGCGGGAGGTCCGGCGACTTTGTCACCGGCCCGCCGCCGGGCGGAGAGGCCGACGAATGCTCGTTGCGCCGTTCCTCCGGCGTCTGGATGCTCGGGCCGAGCCGGCTGAGCACCTCGTGCGCGTCGAACGCGCGGACCTCGGTGGTCGGCTTGGCGCCGTGGCCGACCGCGATCTCGGCGGTCGCCTCGTAGCGCTGGATCGTGCGCACGTCGAAGTCGTTGTCCATGAACGGATCGCCGAAGAACGGATCCCAGCTCCGCCAGCCGAAGCGCGGGCGATACCAGCGCCAATAGGGGCGCCAATAGCCCCAGGGGCCGCGGTTGAGCCCGGGCTCGAGATAGGTCGAGCTCTTGGTCTCGGTGTCGCGGCTCACCAGCACGAAATAATCGAATCCGCTCTGCACGGTCAGCTCGGCGGCACGATAGAGCAGGTAGCGCTCAACCGTCTCGCGTGCGGTCAGGCTGTTGCCCGAGAAGCCGACGCGGAAATGGGTGTCGTCGAGCCGCTGGTCCGAATAGCCCATGTGATAGGAGCCAGGGGACGACGCCGGCTGATACGGCGTGGCGGTTTCGCACGATCCGAGCGCGAGCGCGCCGGCGGCGGACAAAGCGAGCGCGGCGACCCGGGCGCTCTTTGGCATGCTCATGGGCAGTTCCTCCATTTTTTCAATTCGTTGGGCGAATCGTTTCGCCGATGACGCAAATCGAACGCGCGCGCGCCTGAAAATGTCCCGGCGCGGATTGACCGAGGCTGAACGGATGTTCAGCCAAGCCGCTCGGGCACCTCCACCGCCTCTTCGGCGAGCGCCGCGCGCGAGGCCATCGCTTCCCAGGGGAACACGAACCAGTCCTTGTCGATCGAGCGGTCGATCGTCCGGAAGCCGTACTCGACGCGCTCGCGCGAGCGGATGTTGTCGATCAGCACGGCGAAGCGGACGCGCTCGGGATCGGCCTGCTCGGCGGCCAGCGCAGCGCGGATCTCGCCGATCGTCCTGCCCGAATCGTTGATATCCTCGACGAACAGCAGCCGGTCGCCCGCGCGCGTGCGCTGGGCGAGGACTGCGACCAGCTCCTCGCCGAACTGCGCGATCCGCGTCGAATGATCGATCGAGACCATCGCCACGCCCAGCCGGTGCGAGAGGAACACCGACGGCGCCAGCCCGCCGCGCCCTACGCCGACCAGCAGCGACGGTCGCCATTCGGCCGCCTGCGCTGCGATCGCGTGGATGCCCGCGACCATCTCGTCGTGGGTGAAGGCGGTGAACTTGATCTCGGCCATCAGCTCGCCGCGCGATAGGCGTCGAGCCGTGCGAGATGCCCGGCGACGGCTTCGTCCGGCAGGAACGAGCCGAGGAAGCTGTTGCGCGCGAGCGTGACCAGCGCGTCGCGGCCCAGCCCGCGCCCGTGCGCCACCGCGCGGTAATTGTCGGCGACATAGCCGCCGAAATAGGCCGGATCGTCCGAATTGACCGTCGCGCGCAGCCCGAGCGCGAGCATCCGATCGATCGGATGCGCGTCGATCGAGGCGACGTTGCACAGCTTGACGTTCGACAGCGGACACACCGTCAGCGTCATCGCCGAGCGCGCGAGCCGCGTGACCAGCGCGGGGTCCTCCAGGCTGCGGTTGCCGTGATCGAGCCGGTCGACATGGAGCAGGTCGAGCGCCTGGCGGACATAATCGGGCGGGCCCTCCTCGCCGGCATGCGCGACGCGCCTGAGCCCCATCGCCGCGGCGGCGGCGAACACGCGCTCGAACTTCGAGGGCGGATGGCCGACCTCGGACGAATCGAGCCCGACCGCATCGATCCGGTCGAGCCAGGGTTGCGCCTGGGTGAGCGTCCTAAACGCATCCTCCTCGTCGAGATGGCGCAGGAAGCAGAGGATCAGCTTCGAGCTGAGCCCATGCCGCGCCTCGGCCTCCGCCATTCCGGCGAGCAGCCCGTTGGCGATGACGCCGAATGGGATGCCGCGCGCGGTGTGCGTCTGGGGATCGAAGAAGATCTCGGCATGAACCACGCCGTCGGCGGCGGCGCGGTCGAAATAGGCGAGCGCGAGGTCGCGGAAATCCTCCTCGGTGCGCAGCACGTCGGCGCCGGCGTAATAGATGTCGAGGAAGTCCTGGAGGTTCGAGAAATCATAGGCCGCGCGCACGTCCGCCACCGAGGCGAACGGGATCGCCACGCGGTTGCGCCGCGCGAACTCGAACATCTGCTCCGGCTCGAGGCTGCCTTCGATGTGGAGATGGAGCTCGGCCTTGGGCAGGCCGGTGATGAAGGCATCGTCGCTCATGGCGCAAGCATCGCAGGGGCCGGGCGACGGCGCAAGCGCAACGCGGCGCGCCGGCCGAGCGTTTCACCGCCATGCCCTCGAGCGTGATTCGCGCCTTCAGCTATGACCCGCAGGAGCGGCGGTTGGACGTCGTGTTCGTGAGCGGGCGGCAATACAGCTATCACCGGGTTCCGGCGCGGATCGCCGACGGGATGCGTCAGGCCAGCTCCAAGGGCAGCTATTTCAACCGGCGGATACGCGATCACTTCGCCTTCACGCGCGACGGAGAGGGAGATGCGATCTGAAGGACGAGATGCCGTTGCCAATATCGCCGAGTTTTTTTGCAATTGAAGGGAGCGGGAACCGGATTATCTTCCCGACGACATGATGCGGAGAGCGAGCATGCCGGAGGAAGACAATGCAGACAAATCACCCGCTGCCGAGCCGCGGGATCCGGCCGCCTTCGATGGGAAGGATTGGTTTCTCTGCGATCTGGTGAAGTTCGCGAACCTGGGAGTGGAGCTTCCCATCACCCTCAATGTCGGCGGACTGATCATTTCCGGCCAGCTCACCAGTGGAAGAATCTATTTCGAACAGATGAGTCAGAAGATAAAATCCGAGCAGGACGATGAAATTCTGGCCGCAGTTCGAGAAAGCTTTGAACTGAACGCCAAGGTCTACGAAATTCCCGAGGAACCCGCGGAAGATTGGAAGCTGCCGACCCCGGATTACGTTCATTTGCGGAACGCAAAAGTCTATACGAACGAAAGGCGCCCCTTGCCGGACGGCGACGCGGTCGCCTGGCGTGGCAAGCTGACGGCGGTCGATGGATATTGGCTAGGATATTTGACGGTAGAGCGGGAGTAACACCGGAGCCACTCGACCGCTCTGCCGTCCCCTCGTACTTCGCTTCGCAGATGCATCGCAGGCTGGCTCCCCGGGCCTGATTCGAACAGGCGACCATTCGATTAACAGTCGAACGCTCTACCGCTGAGCTACCGGGGAATGCCGTCCTTGCGGCCGGGGCCGCCTGCGGAGGCGCGCCTATAGCAGCGCGATTCCTGAACTTGCAAGCGCTCAGGCGATGAACTGCTCCATCGTGATGCGGTCGTCGAGCGCGTGCTCGGGATCGAACAGCAAAGTGAGGTCGCGGATATGATCGATCGAGATGTCGACGCGCGCAACCTCGCGCACCTCGCGCTGATCGGCGACCGCGCTCACCGGGCGCTTGTCCCCTTCGAGCACGCGGATGCCGATCCGCGCCTTGTCCGGCAGGATCGCGCCGCGCCAGCGCCGGGGGCGGAACGGGCTGATCGGGGTCATCGCCAGCATCGCCGATCCCAGCGGCAGGATCGGGCCCTGGACCGAGAGGTTATAGGCGGTCGAGCCCGCCGGCGTCGCCACCAGCATCCCGTCGCACACCAGCTCGGGCAGGACGATGCGATCGTTGACCGTCACCTCGAGCCGCGCGGTCTGGCGCGTCTCGCGCAGCAGCGAGACCTCGTTGATCGCGGGCAGCTCGATCTCGTCGCCGTCGATCGTCACCGCCTTCATGCACAAAGGCGAGACGCGGAAGGGCTTGGCGCCGTCGAGCCGCGCGTCGAGGCCGTCGAGCCGCCAGTCGTTCATCAGGAAGCCGATCGTGCCGAGGTTCATCCCGAACACCGGCACCGTCCGGCGCGCCTCGAGCATCGTGTGGAGCGTCTGGAGCATGAAGCCGTCGCCGCCCAATGCCACCACCAGCTCGGCCTGCTCGGGCGGCACCCAGTCATAGGCGTCGCGCAGCTCGGCCGCTGCCGCCTGCGCCGGCGGAGTGGCGGAGGCGACCAGCGCGCGGCGCTGCGTCATCCGCCGGTGACGCTCATGTGGCGGCCGACCGCGGGGGGGGCGCCGCGCGCCACGCTGAACGCATGCGCCTCGGGCTTCTCGGCGAGCGCCTGGGTGATCCGCGCATCGACCTCGGCGAGCCCGCCGGCGCGGATCGCGGCCTTGAGATCGACCGATTCCTCATGGCCCAGGCACATGTGGAGCTTGCCCTCGGTGGTCAGCCGCACGCGGTTGCACGTCGCGCAGAAATTACCGGTGAGCGGCGAGATCAGGCCCAGCCGCGTAGTGGTGCCGGCGAGGCGCCAATAGCGCGCAGGCCCGCCGGTGGTGCGCGCTTCGGGGACCAGGTCGAACGATTGCCGGAGCGCGTCCATCACGCCGGTGAGCGGCAGGAAGCGATCGGCGCGGTCCTCGTCGATCCGCCCCATCGGCATCGTCTCGATCAGCGTCAGGTCATGGCCCTCGGCTGCGGCCCATTCGAGCATCGGCGCGATCTCACGCTCGTTGAGCCCCTTGAGCGCGACCATGTTGATCTTGACCGAAAGCCCCGCCGCGCGCGCGGCGGCGATCCCGCCGAGCACCTTAGACAGGTCGCCGTGGCGGGTGATGTGGCGGAAGGTTTCGGGATCGCGGCTGTCGAGGCTGACGTTGATCCGGCGCAGCCCGGCGTCGAACAGCGCCTCGGCGTGATCGGCGAGGCGCGTGGCGTTGGTCGTCATCGTCAGCTCGTCGAGGCCCGATCCCACGTGGCGGCCCAGCCGCCGCGCGAGATCGATCCCGTCGCGCCGCACCAGCGGCTCGCCGCCGGTCAGGCGGATCTTGCGGATGCCGCGGGCAATGAAGCGCTCGGCGATCAGCGCGATCTCCTCGAGGCCGAGCAGCGCGTCGCGCGGCAGGAAGGTCATCGCCTCGGCCATGCAATAGCGGCAGCGCAGGTCGCACCGATCGGTCACCGAGATGCGCAGATAGGTGATCGCGCGGCCATGACGGTCGATCAAGGCGGGGGCGCTGGCCATGGCGAGGAGGTAAGCCCTTCGCCGGGACCAGACAAGCCACCATGGCGGCGGGGCGATGTTGCCGCTATCGAACGAGGATGGACGACGAAACCCTCGAGCCGCAGGCCGGCGCGCCGCACGAGGCGACGCTGTTCCTGCTCTCGTTCCGCCAGCGCGACGAGCTCGCCGCGGCGGCGGCCGGCGCGGGCTGGCGCGTGATCGCGGCGCGGCGCGGCGAGGGAGTCGAGCGGCGCTTCCTGGCGAGCGGCGCCGCGGTGGCGGTGATCGACGCGCGCGGCGCGCTGAGCGACGGGCTCGAGGCGGCGCGCGCGCTCGGCGGGACGATCGAGACCAATGGCGCGGCGATGCTCGTGCTCGTCTCGCAGAGCGACACGATCCACATCCGCGACTTCTTCGACGCCGGCGCCACGCACTTCCTGAGCAGCCCGATGTCGTCGGCGGCGATCGCGCAGGCGGTGCGGTTCGCGCATCGGCATGTCGAGCGGCTGGCGGGATGGCGCGGCGACGGCATCGCCTCGGAGCCGCTCGGGTGGCGCTACGATCCCGAGTTCCGGTCGCTCCAGCTCACCCCCGCGCTCGCCGCGCTGCTGGCGCTCACCGAGACGCCCGGAGTGCGCGAGGCGCTGCGCGGCATCGATCCCGCCGACCGCAGGCTCGGCCGCGCGGCGATCCGGCGGCTGCGCGACGACACGCTTTCGACCGCCTTCGCGCACGACCTGCCGGGGGGCGGCCGGATCGTCCAGCACCTCCAGCGCGATCCGCGCACCGGGCGGCTCCACGCGCTGGTCGAACGGCTGGGCGCGGCGCCCGACGCGAGCGCGGCGGTGCGCGATGCGCTGACCGGCGCGCGCGATGCCGGCAGCGCGCGGCGCTGGCTCGACCGGCGGCTGGGCGAGGGCGCCGAGATCGCGGCGATCCTGATCGGGCTGACGCGCTTCGAGACGGTCAACACCGCTTATGGCCGCGCGGCGGGCGATGCGCTGCTGCGCGCGGTCTCGCGCCGGATCGCCGAGGTCGCGCGCGAGCTGCTGGGCAAGAGCGCGGTGGTCGCGCGGATGGGCGGATCGGAGTTCCTCGTCGCCAGCGACGATGCGGATGCCGCGCGCGTTGCGCTGGCGGGCGCGCGGTTGGAGGAAGCGCTGGCGCGGCCGTTCGTGGTGGGGGCCGATATCGTCCCGCTCGGCGCGCGGGTGGCGACCGTGGCCAGCGTTGCGCGCGACAGCGCCGCCGCGCTGCTTCGGCGCGCGAGCGAAGCGCTGTTCGAAGGCCATGTCCCGCGCGAGCCCGAGGCGCCGCCGCTCACGATGCTCGCCGCCGACCTGCGCCACGCGCTCGACCGCGACGAGATCGGCGTGCTGTTCCAGCCGCAGGTCGCGATCGCCAGCGGCGCGATCGTCGGTGCCGAGGCGCTCGCGCGCTGGCGGCATCCCTCGCTCGGCGAGATCGGCGCCGAGACCTTGTTCGCCGCCGCCGAGCATGCCGGGATCGCGGCGGCGCTGAGCGACCATGTCCAGGCGCTGGCGCTGGGCGCGGCGGCGCGCTGGCCGGTGAGCCTCGCCCGGCTACGGCTGGCGATCAACGTCACCGCCGGCGACGTCGGCCGGATCGGCTTCGCCGACAGCCTGCTCGGGCGGATCGACGCCAGCGGCTTCCCGCGCGCGCGGCTGACGATCGAGATCACCGAGAGCGGGATCATGAAGGATCTGGGCGAGGCCGCGCGGCTGCTCGCCGAGCTGCGCACTGCCGGCTGTCGCGTCGCGATCGACGATTTCGGGACGGGCTATTCGAGCCTCGCCTATTTGAAGGCGCTCCCGCTCGACTATCTCAAGATCGACCAAAGGCTGAGCCAGGACATCGCCGGCTCGCCGCGCGACCGGGTGGTGGTGCGCGGGGTGATCGACATGGCGCGGTCGCTCGGGCTGGCGGTGATCGCCGAAGGGGTCGAGACCGAGGCGCAACTCGACCTGCTCGCGAAGGAAGGGTGCCAGTATTTCCAGGGCTTCCTGTGCGCCGAGCCGCTGGAGGCCGAGGCGCTGGCGGGATTGGTACAACGCTAGTCGCGATGGGTCCAATCCTCGCGGCCATGCCGCACGCGAAGGATCATGACGTCGGCACCGTCCACGCGATAGACGACGAGATGCGATCGATAGCGATAGGCCCGCACCGGCGGTTCGATTTCGCTCCGCTCGCGCGTGGCATGCGGATTTTCCGAGATGAAGCGAAAGGCATGTTCCAATCCGGCGTGGTAGCGGTCCGCCTGCCCGATCCCGAATTCGGCTACGCTCCAGACATAGACATCGATGATATCCTCCTCGGCCTTGCGGCTGAGACTATAAGGCATCCCGCACGCCAGCCCGACGCCGAGCCTCTCGGTGAATGTCCGCCATCGAATTTCTCGTGATACCGGATGCCTCGGCCTCGTCGACCAATCGCTGCATGGCGGCGATCTTGGTGGTGCGCTCCTGATCGCGGCGCACAAGGTCGCGGACGTAATCGCTGACGTTGCTGTAAGGGCCGGTTTCGGCCTGGATTTCGATCCAGCGCTTCATCGGATCGGGAAGCGAAATATTCATCGTCGCCATGGTTCACCTCGCGGCAAAATCTGCAGATCTTGGCAAAGATTGTCAACCGGCTATCCCGCCGCCTTCGCCAGCCCGCGTGAGATCTGCAATGCCGCGTTGAGGCGGGCCTTGGGGTTGTTCCATTCGCGCGTGACGACGAGCCTCATGTCGGGGCGCAGCCGCGCGGTGCCGTCCAGCCGGTCGACATAGGCGAGCAGCCCGTCGACGTTGGGGAACTGGTCGTTGCGGAAGGTCACCAGCGCGCCCTTGGGCCCCACGTCGAGCTTGGCGATGCAGGCTTTCTTGGCGTTGAGCTTGGCCTCGATCAGGCGCAGCAGATTGTCGGTCGCGTCGGGGAGCTTGCCGAAGCGGTCGATCATCTCGGCGGCGAAGCTCTCGACGCCGTCGGTGTCCTCGACGTCGTTGAGGCGGCGGTAGAGCCCCATCCGCAGGTCGAGATCGGGGACATAGTCCTCGGGGATCATGATCGGCGCGTCGACGGTGATCTGGGGCGAGAAGTCCTTGGGGCGCAGCTCCTCGCGCAGACCGCCCGCGCGCGCCTCCATGATCCCTTCCTCGAGCATCGACTGGTAGAGCTCGTAGCCGACTTCCTTGATATGCCCCGATTGCTCGTCGCCGAGCAGGTTGCCGGCGCCGCGGATGTCGAGATCGTGGCTGGCGAGCTGGAAGCCGGCGCCGAGCGATTCCAGGTCGGAGAGCACCTTGAGGCGCTTCTCCGCCGCCTCGGTCATCATCCGCTCGGGCGGCGTGGTGAGATAGGCATAGGCGCGCGTCTTGGCGCGCCCGACCCGGCCGCGGATCTGGTAGAGCTGGGCGAGCCCGAACTTGTCGGCGCGGTTGACGATCAGCGTGTTGGCGCTGGGGATGTCGAGCCCGGACTCGATGATCGTGGTCGAGACGAGCAGGTCGTAGCGGCGGTCGTAGAAGGCCGACATCCGCTCCTCTACCTCGGTCGGCGCCATCTGGCCGTGCGCGACGACATAGCTGATCTCGGGCACGTCCTCGCGGAGGAACTGCTCGATGTCGGGCAGGTCGGCGATGCGCGGCGTGACGAAATAGGCCTGGCCGCCGCGATAATGCTCGCGCAGCAGCGCCTCGCGCAGCACCACCGGGTCCCACGGCATCACATAGGTGCGCACCGCGAGGCGGTCGACCGGTGGGGTCTGGATCACCGACAGCTCGCGCAGCCCGCTCATCGCCATCTGGAGCGTGCGCGGGATCGGCGTGGCGGTGAGGGTGAGGACGTGGACGTCGGCCTTGAGCGCCTTGAGCCGCTCCTTGTGGGTGACGCCGAAGCGCTGCTCCTCGTCGACCACCACCAACCCGAGCCGCTTGAACTCGATCCCCTTGGTCAGGATCGCGTGGGTGCCGATGACGATGTCGAGCTGGCCGTCGGCGAGCTTCTCCCGGGTCGCCTTGGCCTCGGCGGCGGGGACGAGCCGCGAGAGGCGGCCGATGTTGATCGGGAAGCCCTGGAAGCGCTCGGTGAAGTTCTGGTAATGCTGGCGCGCGAGCAGCGTGGTCGGGCAGACCACCGCGACCTGGAGCCCGGCCATCGCCGCCACGAACGCCGCGCGCAGCGCCACCTCGGTCTTGCCGAAGCCGACGTCGCCGACGATCAGCCGGTCCATCGGCTTGCCCGCGGCGAGATCGTCGAGCACGTCGGAGATTGCGCGGTCCTGGTCGTCGGTCTCCTCATAGGGAAAGCGGTCGACGAAGGCGGGATAGCCGCCGGCGTCGGGCTCGAGCACCGCGCCGGGGCGCACCGCGCGACGCGCGGCGGTGGCGATCAGCTCGCCGGCGATCTCGCGGATGCGCTCCTTCATCCGCGACTTGCGCCGCTGCCACGCCTCGCCGCCGAGCCGGTCGAGCGTCGCGCCTTCCTCGCCCGATCCGTAGCGCGACAGCACTTCGAGATTCTCGACGGGAACATAGAGCTTGTCGCCGCCGGCGTAGCTCAGCGCGACGCAATCGTGCGGCGCCTTCTGCACCGGGATCCGGGTCAGCCCCTCGTAGCGGCCGATGCCGTGATCGACATGGACGACGAGATCGCCGGGCGAGAGCGTCGCGAGCTCGTTGAGGAAGGCGTCGGTCGACTTGCGGCGCCGGGCGCGGCGGACGAGGCGGTCGCCGAGCATGTCCTGCTCGGTGAGCACCGCCACTTGCGGAGCGGCGAAGCCGTGATCGAGCGGGAGGACGACCAGCGCGACTCCCTTGTCCGCCGCGCCGAGCGCTTCCTGCCAGCTCGCCGCGTTGCGCGCGCCGGTGAGGCCGTGATCGGCGAGCAGGCCGGTGAGGCGCTCGCGCGCGCCGTTCGAATAGCTGGCGAGGATCGGCTTGCGGCCGGCCTTGCGCAGCTTGGCGACATGCGCGACCACGGCTTCGTAGACGTTGGCGCCGCCCGCGCGCTCGGGCGCGAAATCGCGCGGGCCGTCGACCTGGAAATCGAGCACGGTGGCGCTTTCGGGCTCGTGGAACGGCGTGGCGATGTGGATCGGCGACGCTTCCTGCTGCGCCGCCCATTCGTCGGGCGCGAGATAGAGCGCCGCCGCGTTTAGCGGGCGATAACTGCCGGGATCGGACGATTGGGCGCGGACGCGATTGGCGTGATAGTCGGCGATCGCGTCGAAGCGCTGCTGCCCCGCGCCGACGGTGGCGACGTCGCGCACGATGACCGCCGCAGCGGGGATATGGTCGAACAGCGTCGCGAGCCGCTCCTCGAACAGCGGCAGCCAATGCTCCATGCCGGCCAGGCGGCGCCCGTCGGAGATCGCCTGGTACAGCGGATCGCCCGTCGCATTGGCGCCGAACGTGTCGCGATAGCGCGCGCGGAAGCGCTTGATGCTCTCGTCGTCGAGCAGTGCCTCGCTCGCCGGGAGCAACGTGAAGCCGTCGAGTCGGCCGGTGGTGCGCTGGTCGGCGGGATCGAAGGTGCGCACGCTCTCGATCTCGTCGCCGAAGAAATCGAGCCTCAGCGGCTGGTCGGCGCCCGAGGGGAAGAGATCGACCAGCCCGCCGCGCACCGCGAACTCGCCGGCCGTCGTTGACGGTGTCGAGCCGGACATAGCCGTTGGCCTGGAGCAGCGTCGTCAGCTTGTCGAGCGAGATGCGCCCGCCGGGCGCGAGCCGTGCGACGAGCTGGCGGATGCGGAACGGCGTCAGCGTGCGCTGGGTGGCGGCGTTGACCGTGGTGACGAGCAGGCGCGGGGCCTTGGCCTGCGCCTGGAGCGCGTGGAGCGCGGCGAGCCGCTCGGACATGATCCTCAGCGTCGGCGAGGCGCGGTCGTAGGGCAGGCAGTCCCAGGCCGGATAGGTCAGGATCTCGAGCTCGGGCGCGAAATAGGGCGCAGTGGCGGCGATCGCGCGCATCGCCGCCTCGTCGGGCGCGACGAATATCGCGGTGCCCGCGGCGCGCGCGAGGTCCGCCAGCATCCAGGGCAGGAAGCCGGCCGGGGCGCCCGCGAGGGTGAGCGGGCGGGTGGCGGCGAGGATCGTCTTGAGGTTGGGCATTGTTCTTTCTTCTGGCCCCTCCCCTTCAGGGGAGGGGTTGGGGGTGGGGCGTTTCGGTCTCACCGAGACCTTAGCCTGTTTGGACAGGCCCCACCCCAACCCCTCCCCTGAAGGGGAGGGGCTTTGGTTATCGGGCGATCGGCACGTAATTCAGCGTCTTCAACGCCTGGATGATCGACCCCTGATAGCGCTCCGGCACGGGCAGCGTTCCCAGCGCCCAGGCCATGATGTCGACATCCTGCTCCTCGAGCATCTCCTCGAACAGCGCGCGCTCGGCCTGGCCCCAGCCGGCCGCGTGCGCGTCGAAGAAGCCGCCGATCATCAGGTCGGCCTCCTTGGTGCCGCGGTGCCAGGCGCGGAAGCGCAGGCGCTTCAAGTGGGTTTCGCGGTCCATCGGGTTCCAACGGCGATTGGCCGGCAGCGCTGGAATGCGCCGTCGGCTTGGGTGTAGGCAGGCAGATAGACATGCGGCCAGACATTCTCAATCCACTGTTCGCCGAAGTGACGGCGCTAAAGGGCATCGGGCCCGGGCTCGCCAGGCCGCTCGAGCGGCTCGGGCTGGGCCGGGTGGTCGACGTTGCCTTCCACCTCCCGACCGGCTGGATCGATCGCGAGCCGCGCGAGGCGCTCGACGCGGCCGATGCGGGCCGGGTGATCGCGATCGCGCTGACGCCGGTCAACTATCGCCAGCCGGGGCCGCGCAGCCCGATGCGGGTGCAGGCGGTGGACGCGCACGGCAACCATGTCAGCCTGGTCTATTTCGGCGGCAATGGCGGCTGGGCGAAGAAGCTGCTGCCGCTGAACGAGCCGCGCTGGGTCTCGGGCAAGCTCGAGACCTATGGCCAGGAGCTGCAGATCGTCCACCCCGATCATGTGTTGCCGCTCGACCAGCGTGACGAGGCGGGCGGGCGCGAGGCGGTCTATCCCTGCTCGGAGGGGATCACCTCGAAGCGGATCGCGGCGATGGCGGCGCAGGCGATCGAGCGCGCGCCCGCGCTGCCCGAATGGATCGAGCCGAGCCTCAAGGCACAGCGCGGCTGGCCCGACTGGCGCGATGCGCTGCGGGCGATCCACGCCGACCCGTCCGACGCCAAGGCGCGCGAACGGCTGGCCTATGACGAGATCTTCGCCAGCCAGCTTGCGCTGATGCTGGTGCGCGGCGAGGCGCGCGCCAAGCGCGGGCGTCCGCTCCAGGGCGACGGGAGACTGCGCGATGCGCTGCGGTTGCCCTATTCCCCGACCGGCGCGCAGGCGCGGACGATCCGCGAGATCGAGGGCGACCTGGCGCAGAGCCAGCCGATGCTGCGGCTGCTCCAGGGCGACGTCGGATCGGGCAAGACGTTGGTGGCGACGATGGCGCTGCTGATCGCCGCCGAGGCGGGCGCGCAGGGGGCATTCCTGGCCCCCACCGAGATCCTCGCGCGCCAGCATTTCGAGACGCTCAGCCGGATGCTGGCGGGGCTCGACGTGCGCGTCGCGGTGCTCACCGGGCGCGACAAGGGCAGAGCGCGCGAGGGCGTGCTGATGGGGCTCGCCGATGGATCGATCGACATATTGGTCGGCACGCACGCGATCTTCCAGGAAGGGGTGGCCTACAAGGATCTGGGGTTGGTGGTGGTCGACGAGCAGCATCGCTTCGGCGTGTCGCAGCGGCTGATGCTCCAGGCCAAGGCGGAGCGCCCGCCGCACCTGCTGGTGATGACCGCGACGCCGATCCCGCGCACGCTGACGCTCGCCAATTACGGCGAGATGGACGTCAGCCGGCTCGAGGAGATGCCCCCCGGCCGGCAGCCGATCGAGACGCGGTGATCTCGGACGATCGGCTCGACGAGGTGGTCGATGCGCTCGCGCGGCACCTGTCCGGAGGCGGCCAGGCCTATTGGGTGTGCCCGCTCGTCGAGGAAAGCGAAAAGACCGATCTCGCCGCCGCCGAGGCGCGCGCGGCGGCGCTGGCGCAGCGTTTCGGCGACAAGGTGGGATTGATCCACGGGCGGATGAAGGGCCCCGAGAAGGACGCGGTGATGAGCCCGCTTCTTAGCCGGCCAGATCGGCGTGCTGGTCGCGACGACGGTGATCGAGGTGGGCGTGGACGTGCCCAATGCCCTCGCTGATCGTGATCGAGCACGCCGATCGCTTCGGGCTGGCGCAGCTCCACCAGCTCCGCGGGCGCGTCGGGCGGGGGAGCGCGCGTTCGGTGTGCCTGCTGTTGCGCGGGCGCGCGCTCGGCGAGACCGCGCGCGCGCGGCTGGCGCTGATGCGCGAGACCAACGACGGCTTCCGTATCGCCGAGGAGGACCTGCGGCTGCGCGGCGCGGGCGAGCTGCTGGGCACGCGGCAATCGGGCGACGTCCAGTTCCGCCTTGCGACTCCCGACATGCTCGTCGCGCTGCTCCCCGCCGCGAACGGCGACGCGCGGCTGCTGATCGATCGCGACGGCGGGCTGAAGGGCGAGCGGGGGCAGGCGGGCGCGGATCGCGCTCTACCTGTTCGAGCGCGACGCGGCGGTCGGGCTGCTGCGCGCGGGCTAGCGCTTGCCGCGGACCAGGGCGGAGATGAGGTCGTAATAGCTGGCGAGATCGATCGCGACATCGAATTGGCAGCCGATCCGTCCGCCAAGCGACCAGCGCACCTCGGCGGCGACGACGCCGACGATGGGCAAGGTCATGCGGATGCGGTCCCCGCCCTCGAAGCACCGCTCGCACCGTGCCATCAGCCCATGCGGGGAGATATTGACGACGAGCAAGGTAAGTTCGCGGGCCGTCGGGACCGAACGCCTTGACGCGGTAATGAACTTCGTCGCGCTCCTCGCGGCGTATTTCGGCAAAGGCCAGGTTGGTCATGACAAGCTCACTGAACGCGCCCCAACAATCCCCCGACGAGGCTCCATGAAAATATGGGGACCCCGCATGAATGTCTATGCAACGAAGGTGCTTAACACCTACTTATGCGGGGCTCAGGAATGTTACTGTGCTTGCGTGAGGAGTCCATGGTGCTTGCGCCCCGCCGAAATTCGGACCCGGCGTTGCTCCCACCGCGACCACTAGCGCCTCGGTTTCGAGACCTTCTCGCCGTCGACGCGAGCGCCGCCGCCTTGGACAAGGCGGCGTGCCTCGCCCTTCGACGCGCACAGGCCGAGGCCGATCAGCGCGTCGACGATGCCGATCCCGCCCCCGGTCACCGCGAAGCTGGGGAGCGATTCGCCGGCGCTGCCTTCCTCGAAGGTGCGGCGCGCGGTCTCGGCCGCGGCCTCGGCGGCGCGGGGGCCGCGGCAAAGCGCGGTCGCCGCGTCGGCGAGCAGCTTCTTGGCCTCGTTGATCTCGGCGCCTTCGAGCGTGTCGAGCCGCGCAATCTCGTCGAGCGGCAGATCGGTGAACAGCCGCAGGAACCGGCCGACGTCGCGGTCGTCGGTGTTGCGCCAGAACTGCCAATAATCATAGGCCGAGAGCAGATCCTCGTTGAGCCACACCGCGCCCGCCGCGGTCTTGCCCATCTTGGCGCCGTCGGCGGTGGTGATCAGCGGGGTGGTGACGCCATAGACCTCGGTGCCGTCGATGCGGCGCGCGAGCTCGATGCCATTGACGATATTGCCCCATTGGTCCGATCCGCCCATCTGGAGCCGGCACCCGACGCGGCGCGAAAGCTCCAGGAAATCATAGGCCTGGAGGATCATATAGTTGAATTCGAGGAAGGTCAGCGGCTGCTCGCGATCGAGCCGCAGGCGGACCGAATCGAAGGTCAGCATCCGGTTGATCGTGAAGTGCCGGCCGACGTCGCGCAGGAAGGGGACGTACTCGAGCTGGTCGAGCCAATCGGCATTGTCGATCAGGATCGCGTCGGTGGGTCCGTCGCCGAAGGTGAGGAAGCGTTCGAACACGCGGCGGATCGAGGCGATGTTAGCCTTGATGTCGTCGTCGGAGAGCAATTTGCGGCTCTCGTCCTTGCCCGACGGATCGCCGACCTTGGTGGTGCCGCCGCCCATCACCACGATCGGCTTGTGCCCGGCCTGCTGGAGCCGGCGGAGCAGCATGATCTGGACCATGCTGCCGACGTGGAGCGACGAGGCGGTGGCGTCGAAGCCGATATAGCCGGGGACGATCTGGCTGGCGGCGAGCGCGTCGAGCCCCGCCGGATCGGTGACCTGGTGGATATAGCCGCGCGACGCAAGCAGCTTTAGGAGGACGGACGTGTATTCGGTCATGGTGGCGCCGGTTAGCATGGGGCTGGCCGGGTCCCAAGTCCGTTTGGAGTCGGCGCCTATGATGCGGCTGGAGCTTCGCCGGCATGCCGATACGCCGTGCGGTGCGGTGGATTCGATATCCGCCGATTTCGAGCGGCTGGGTCCGCGCAAGCTGCACGTGCGCTTCGCGATCGAGGGGCGAGCGAGGCAGGTGGCCTGGCCACGCTGGGCGGCGGCGGGGCGCGCGGACGAGCTGTGGCGGCACACCTGCTTCGAGATGTTCGTCCGGGCGGGCGATGCGCCGGACTATCGCGAGTTCAACTTCGCGACATCGCGGCAATGGGCGGCCTATGGCTTCACCGGCTACCGCAGCGGCATGTCGGACCTGCGCATCCCCGACCTGCGGCTGGAGCCGAACAGGGAAATCCTGCCATCCGCACTGGGAGCCCAGGTCGAGATCGATCCCGCGATTCCCGCCGATGTCGTGTGGCACGTCGGCCTGTCCGCGGTGATCGAGGAGAAAAACGGGCGAATCTCCTATTGGGCGCTGCGCCATCCGCCGGAAAGGCCGATTTCCACCACGAGGATTGCTTTGCGCTCGAACTCCCGGCAGCACGCTGATCCCATGAAATTCGGTATCGACCGGCTGCTCGCCGACCCCGCCCTGCGCAAGCCGCTCGAAGGCAAGCGCGTCGCCCTGCTCGCGCATCCCGCTTCGGTGACGGCGGACCTTATGCATTCGCTCGACGCGCTGGTCGCGGCCGGGATCAACGTCAGCGCGGCATTCGGGCCCCAGCACGGGCTGCGCGGCGACAAGCAGGACAATATGATGGAATCGCCGGATTTCACCGATCCGGTTCACGGGATTCCAGTTTTCAGCCTATATGGCGAGGTTCGCCGACCGACCGGCCAGTCGATGCACACGTTCGACGTGCTGCTCGTAGACCTCCAGGATCTCGGCTGCCGCATCTACACCTTCATCACCACCCTGCTCTACGTGCTCGAAGCGGCGGCGGCGCACGGCAAGGAAGTATGGGTGCTCGATCGCCCCAATCCCGCCGGCCGGCCGATCGAGGGGCTGACGCTGCTGCCGGGCTGGGAGAGCTTCGTCGGCGCGGGGCCGATGCCGATGCGGCACGGGCTGACGCTCGGCGAGCTCGGCCAATGGTTCATCTATACGAAGAAGCTCGACCTTGGCTATCGCGTGATCGAGATGGAAGGCTGGGCGCCCGCTGCCGCGCCGGGGTACGGCTGGCCGCTCGGCGAGCGGATCTGGGTCAATCCCAGCCCCAACGCCCCCAATCTCTGGATGGCGCGCGCCTATGCGGGGACGGTGATGCTCGAGGGCACGACGCTGTCCGAGGGGCGCGGCACGACCCGGCCGCTCGAGATCTTCGGCGCCCCCGACATCGAGGCCCGGCAGGTGATCGAGGCGATGCGCGATCTCGCGCCTGAATGGCTGAGCGGGTGCCTGCTGCGCGAGATCTCGTTCGAGCCGACCTTCCACAAGCATGTCGGCACGTTATGCAGCGGCGTGCACATCCATGCCGAGGTTCCCGGCTATGATCATGCGGCGTTCCGCCCGTGGCGGCTGCAGGCGCTGGCGTTCAAGGCGATCCGCCGGCTCGATCCCGGTTATCCGCTGTGGCGCGATTTCGCGTACGAATATGAGTTCGGCAAGCTGGCGATCGACGTGATCAACGGCGGCCCAGGCTTGCGCGAATGGGTCGACGATTTCGCCGCCGTCCCGGCCGATCTCGACGCGCTGACGCTGCCCGACGAGGCGGCCTGGGCCGAGGAGCGGCGCGGGTATCTGCGCTATTGAGCGACGGATGCCGCGCGAGAATTGCGTAGCCGACGCTAACCGCCTAACCACGCTCCATGCTCGCAGGGCTGATTTTCGCGACCGAGGAAGCCAGGGACCGGCCGGGAACGCTCGCCGCCACGCTGCCGTTCGGCGGGATGACGCTGCTCGAATATCAGATCCGGCTGCTCGCCGGCGCCGGCGTCGAGCAGGTGCTGCTCGCGGTGGCAGCGCTCACCCCGGCAATCCAGAACGCGGTCGGCCGCGCCGCGAAGCGCGGCGTGCCGGTCGAAGTGGTCTATTCGGCCGAGGAAGCTTCCGAAAAGGTCGATCCAAACGCGCGCGTGCTGGTGCTCGCCGACGGACTGGTGACCACCGATCCGGTGATCGACCGCATGGCCGCCGACGGCGCCGAGGCGCTGCTCGTCACCGACGATCCGGTCTCCCCCGCGGCGATCGAGCGGCTCGACATGAAGGACAGCTGGGCGGGGATCGCGCGCGTCACCGGGCGCCAGCTCGCCGAGATCGCGCGGATGCCGGCCGATTATGATTTCCAGTCGGCGCTGCTCCGCGTCGCGGCGCAGGCGGGCGCCGAGCATATCCGGCTGACGACGATGTGGGAGCGCGGCGGCCACCTCGTCGTGCTCAATTCGCAGGACATGGCCTCGCGCAGCAATGCGGTGCTCGCCGCGCTGACCGAGCGGCGGACCGGCTGGGCGGATCGCTGGGTGTTCACGCGGATCGCGCGCTGGGTGCTGCCCGAGCTGGTGGCGCGGAACGTGCCGATCTGGGTGCTGATCCTGCTGGGAATCGCGACCGGGATGGGCGGGCTCGCGGCGATCGCGTCGCGCTGGCCCGGCGCGGGGCTCGCGGCCACGCTGGTCGCGGTCGCGGTGCTGGCGACGAGCGCGGCGATGGCGGCGATTCGCGGCGAGGCGCGCCGCGCCGACACGATCGAGCACGCCATCACCGCGCTGTTCGTCGCGGCGATCGGCTTGACCGGGCTCGTCGAGCGAAACGCGACCGCGAGTTGGACGCCGCTGGTGCTCGCGCTGGTGGTGATCGGACTCCAGGGGCTGGTCGAGCGCGCGCCGGCGCGTCCGCGGCGCTGGTGGTCGAGCCCGGCGGCGCATCTGCTGCTGCTCGCGCCGCTCGCGCTGGGCGGTTTCGCCGCGGCGGGGCTTGCGATTCTCGCGGTCTACGCATTTTCCACATTGGCCGCGGCGGTTGAGACGAGCCGAGAAAAAGCTTAGTCTCGTCTTAAGGACACTTCCGCTAGTCGAGGTCCATGTCGGACAACCCTGTCGACATGCGCGATGGCGCCACCATCGGCGCCAAGAAGCTGCTTGCGCGCGCGGCGGCCGCAGACGTGCGCGCTTCGCAGGGGCTGGTAATCGCGATCGACGACTTCTTCCTGCCCGAGGAATCCAGGCTCGACGAGCGCACACGCTCGGCGCTGGGCGACCTGCTGCGCGGGCTGGTCGACACGGTCGAGGCCGAGATTCGCGAGCATGGCGCGCGCTTGCTGGCCGCGCGCGGCGAATCCGGGCTCGCCAAGGCGTTGACGGGGCCGGCGGCGCCGGTGCTGGCGCGCCTGTCGCGTTCGGGGCTGCTGCGCGATCCCGAGCTGATGGCCGAGCTGCTGGCGCGCGTCCGCCAGGAATTGCTCGGTAACGCGCTGCCGATGCACGCCCCCGACGATCCCGAGCGCCCGAGCCTGATCAATCGCTTCGTCCAGCACCCCGATCGCGTGGTCGCGGCGGGGGCGATGGCGGTGCTGATCGCCGAGAGCCGGCGGCGCGGGATTCCCGATTCGGGACAATTTTCGCAGACCGATCTTCCTGCCGAGCTTCACCACCGGCTGGCATGGTGGGTGGCGGCGGCGCTGCGCGAGCGCGTGGGTGAGGCGGACGAGGGCGCGGACGACGCGCTCGATCGGGCGCTGTGCGAAGCCGCGCAGCGCAGCCTTTCGGCCTATGACGAAGGCGACCGGCTCGAGGCGGCGGCGATGCGCTTCGCCGCGGCGATCGACGCCCAGCCGCTCGAATTGCCGCAATTGCTCGTCGAATCGCTCGGCGACCGGCGGATCGTGCTGTTCACCGCGATGCTCGCGCATGCGCTGGGCATCGCCTATCCGGTCGCGCGCGACGCGGTGCTCGATCCGGCGGGCGACCGGTTGTGGATCGGGCTGCGCGCGCTCGAGCTGGGGCGCGGGAGCATCGCCAAGATCGGCTATGCGTTGTGCGAGGCCGATTCGCGCCGCGACCTCGAGAGCTTCGCCGACACGCTCGACGCGATCGCCCTGATCGGCGCCGAGGAAGCCCGCGCGGCGCTGGCGCCGATGAAGCTCGATCCCGACTACCGCGCCGCGCTGCTCGCACTTCGGCGCGCCGGAGGGGCGGGGTGAACGCGATCGACCCGACGCTCCCCACCGCGATCGGCCAGGTCGATTCCCAAGGCCGGCTGGTCGACGCCGAATCGCGGCTCCACGAGCTCAACGCGCGCGCCGGCGGGGCGATCGGCGCACCGCTCGCGGTGCCGCAGATCGCGACGCTCGCGCGGCTGGCGCAGCGGCTGGGGATCTCGATCTCGCGCAACGTGATCGCCGCCGACGGCGACGACGACCTCGAACTGTGGGTGCGCGCCGAGCCGCGCGACGGCGGCGTGTTCCTCCAGGTCAGCGGCTGGCGGCCGCGCTCTGGCTGGCGCGCGGCGGCTGCCGAAGCGGAGCGCGACGGAGACTTCTTCCGCTCCGCCGCCGATTGGCTGTGGGAGACCGACGCCTCGCTCAGGATCACCTTCCTCTCGATCGAGGCGGGCGCGCGCTACGGCTTCGATTCGTCGGCGATGCTCGGCCAGCCTCTCACCCGGTTGTTCAGCCTCGAGCAGGACGAGACCGGCAACCTGCCGATCCTGAGCGCGGTCGCGGCGCAGGCGCGGTTCGATGGGCAGAAGGCCGAGCTGCGTGGCACCGGGCGGATGGTGCGGCTCGACGCGACGCCGCGCAGCGATCCCGGGGGGCGCTTCGCCGGGTTCGTCGGCGCGGCGCACATGCTCGACGCAGCGCCCGCGGCGCCCAAGGTCGACGCGCCGGTCCCCGCGACGCCGTTCGGCGGTTTCCCCGATTCGTTCAGCCAGCGGCTCGATCGCGCGCTACGCGGGCCGCTCGGCAAGATCATCGCCAACGCCGATTCGATCAGCGCGCAGACCGAGGGACCGCTCAAGCCCGACTATGCCGATTATGCCAGCGACATCGCCAACGCGGGTCGCCATTTGCTCGGGCTGGTCGACGACCTCGTCGACCTCCAGGCGATCGAGCGCGACGATTTCAAGACGACCACCGAGCCGATCGACCTTGCCGACGTCGCGCGCCGTGCGGCAGGGCTGCTTGCGGTGCGCGCCGCGCAGGCCGAGGTGCGCGTCGACAAGGGATCGGCTGCCGAGACGCTGCCGGTGACCGGCGAATTCCGCCGCGCGCTGCAGGTGCTGGTCAACCTGATCGGCAATGCCGTGCGCTATTCGCCGCCCGGCGGGATGGTGTGGGTGAGGCTCGAGCGCGAGGGCAACATGGGCTGCGTGATCGTCGCCGATCAGGGCAAGGGCATCGCCTTCGAGGACCAGGAGCGGATCTTCGAGAAGTTCGGCCGCGTCGATCCGACCGAGCCGGGCGGGAGCGGGCTGGGGCTCTATATCGCGCGGCGGCTGGCGCGGGCGATGGGGGGCGACATCACCGTCGACAGCGCGCCGGGGATGGGCGCGCGGTTCGTGTTCACGCTGCCCTATCGCGATCCGACGCGGGGATCGGTGTTCGGGGCTTGAGCGCGGCGATGGGCGCCCGCTGTCGGCGGACGCCCGCGCGCTGCCGTTTAGCGGCAGATCGTGACGCGGTGGTGATGGCGCCACTCGGTGCGGCAGATGCGGCGGTGGCCCCAGCCGTGGCCGCGGTTCCAGCCCGCGTGGCCGCGATTGACGTGGCGGTCATAGCGATGCTCGTAGCCGCCACGATGGTGGCGATAGGTCTGCGCGTCGGCGCTCGATGCGCCGGCGACGGCGGCAACGGCGAGACCGGCGGCGGCGATGATCTTGGCAATCTTCATGGATTTTTCCTCTCTCGCCCGCGAATCGGGCACCGGGCAAGCTATGCCACGCCGACCGTCGCATTGCTGAATCGTATTGTAGTCTGGCGTACAGGTTGCGCGACAGCGCGTGCGGCCCGGGCTATGCTGCAATCGTCTCGAAACGCGCCCCCGATAGGCCGGAGCCGTCGCACGAGAGGAGCCTGCATGCGCCTTGCCATTTCGTTTGCCGCGCCGATGCTCGTGCTGGCGAGCACCGCGCCCGCTGCCGCGCAATCGTCGCCGCCGCCCACGGCGCCGCCGAGCGCCGCGACGACGGGCGACCTGCTGTTCATCAGCCCGATGGGCGAGCCGTTTCGCGGCACCCGCGAGGCGCCGCCCGAGGCCGCCTGGTTCGCCGGCGCCGACGCCAACCACGACGGCCATCTGACGCTCTCCGAAATGACCGACGATGCCGCGCGCTTCTTCAAGACGCTCGATCGCGACAACAGCGGCGAGATCGACCAGGCCGAGATCGAGCGCTACGAAACCGTCATCGCCCCCGAAACCTCGGCCGAAGGCACGGAAGTCGCCGAAAGCGACGAGCCCAGCTCGGACGGTTCGGACCAGCCCGACAAGCCGACACATTATTCGTCGCATCGCGGCGCCGCGCTGTTCAGCTATTTCGACACCCCCGAGCCGGTGATCGCCGCCGACGTGGATTTCAACCGTGGGGTGACCTGGAACGAATTCGCGGGCGCGGCGGGACGGCGGTTCAAGCTGCTCGACACCAATCACGACGGCATCGTCGATCGCGCCGAGCTGCCCGAAGCGCCGCGCGCCAAGGCCAAGAAAGGCCGGCACGGCGGCTGACGCGCGGTCAGGCCTCGTCGATATCGCCCTTGCGCCGTTTCGGCGGGACCAGCCGCGCGCCGCCCACCAGGATCGCGCCCACCACGATCATCACCGCGCCGCGGACGATCCAGGTCTTCTCGCCGAGCATCGTGCTGTCGGCGGGCCAGTGGATCGCGTTCAGCCCCTGGAGCAGGAACAGCGCGCCGAACAGGACGAGCAGGATTCCGCCGAAGATCAGGATATTCTGACGCATGGTTACCCCCTTGTTCGCTTGGCGCGCTCAGCGCCTCCACCGCGCCCAGGCGACCGCGATCGCGCCGACCACCGCCAGGATCGCGCCGCGCACCGACCAATCGGGCTTTTCGAGCATGAAGCTCGACGCGGGCCAATGGATCCAGCCGAGCCCCTGGCCGACCCACAGCAATCCCATCAGGATGGCGAGGACGCCGATTACCGTAACCAGCGTCCGCAGCATCGTCGATCCTCTCAGCGCTTGTCCACCGGCACATAATCGCGCTGCGTGGGGCCGGTGTAAAGCTGGCGCGGGCGGCCGATCTTCTGGTCGGGATCGGAGATCATCTCATTCCACTGCGCAACCCAGCCGACCGTGCGCGCGAGCGCGAACAGCGCGGTGAACATCGTCGTCGGGAAGCCGATCGCCGAGAGGATCACGCCCGAATAGAAATCGACGTTGGGGAACAGCTTCTTCTCGACGAAATACTCGTCCTTGAGCGCCATTTCCTCGAGCTGGAGCGCGACGTCGAACACCGGATCCTTGACGCCCAGCTCGGTGAGCACCTCGCGCACGGTCTGCTGCATCACGGTCGCGCGCGGATCGTAATTCTTGTAGACGCGGTGGCCGAAGCCCATCAGCCGGAACGGGTCGTTCTTGTCCTTGGCGCGCGCGATATAATGGGGGATGCGATCGGGGGTTCCGATTTCGCGCAGCATGTTGAGCGCGGCCTCGTTGGCGCCGCCGTGCGCGGGGCCCCACAGGCAGGCGATGCCCGCGGCGATGCACGCGAAGGGGTTGGCGCCCGACGAGCCGGCGAGCCGCACGGTCGAGGTCGAGGCGTTCTGCTCGTGGTCGGCGTGGAGGATGAAGATGCGGTCGAGCGCGCGCTCGACGATCGGGTTGACCTGATATTCCTCGGCGGGGACGCCGAACGTCATCCGCAGGAAGTTGCCGGTATAGCTCAGCTCGTTCTTGGGATAGAGGAATGGCTGGCCGACGCTGTACTTATACGCCATCGCCGCGATCGTCGGCATCTTGGCGATCAGCCGGTGGCTCGCGACCATCCGCTGATAGGGATCGGTGATGTCGGTCGAATCGTGATAGAAGGCCGAAAGCGCGCCGACCACGCCGCACATCACCGCCATCGGGTGCGCATCGCGCCTAAAGCCGCGATAGAAGGTCGCGAGCTGCTCGTGGAGCATCGTGTGGCGCGTGATCGTGTAGATGAACTTGTCGAGCTCGCCCTGATCGGGAAGCTCGCCGTTGAGCAGCAGGTACGAGACCTCCATGAAGGTCGAATGCTCGGCGAGCTGGCCGATCGGATAGCCGCGGTGGAGCAGCACGCCCTCGTCGCCGTCGATGAAGGTCAGCCCCGATTCGCACGCCGCGGTGGAGGTGAAGCCGGGATCGTAGGTGAACATGCCGCTTTCGGCATAGAGCTTGCGGATGTCGATCACGTCGGGCCCGGTGCTGCCGGAGAGGACAGGATAGTCGTGATTCCCGATCGTGGTGGTGGGCGTGTCGGTCATCGCTCTATCCTTTCGTCTGCCCTAGGCGGGCACCGCCAACTGGTCGGCGATCCGGCCCAGGCTCTCCTCGCGTCCCAGCAGCACTAGGACGTCAAAGATGCCGGGAGATGTCCGCCGGCCGGTGAGCGCGGCCCGGAGAGGCTGCGCGACCGCGCCGAGCTTGACGCCCGCATCGTCGGCGACGGTGCGTACCGCCGCTTCGAGCGCTTCCGTATCCCAGCCATCGGCCGCGTCAAGCGCGGCGTGGATCCGGGCCAGCAACCCCCGCGCGTCGCCCTCTAGCAGAGCCGCCGCGTCGGCGTCCAATTCGAGTGGGGCGGGTGCGAAAGAGAAAGCCGGCGCCATCGGCCAATTCGAGGAGATTGGCGGCGCGCGGCTTGAGCGAGGCCATGCTGCGGCGCAGAAGCCCGCGAGTCGATTCGTCGGCGAGGGACAGCCGCACGGCGACCAGATCGGCGAGTTGGGCATCGTCGGCGACGCGGATATAATGGCCGTTTAGGTTCTCGAGTTTCTTGAGATCGAACCTGGATGGTGATTTTCCGACATCGGCGAGATCGAACCATTCGATCGCCTGCTCGCGGCTGATGATCTCGTCGTCGCCGTGCCCCCAGCCGAGGCGGAGGAGATAGTTGAACAGCGCCTCGGGAAGGATTCCCAGCTCGTCGCGATAGGCGTCGACGCCGAGCGCGCCGTGGCGCTTCGAGAGCTTGCCGCCGTCGTTGCCGTGGATCAGCGGAATATGCGCATAGACGGGCTCGGGCCAGCCCATCGCCCCGATGATGGCGAGTTGGCGGAAGGCGTTGTTGAGGTGATCGTCGCCGCGGATGACATGGGTGACGCCCATATCGTGATCGTCGACCACCACCGCCAGCATATAGGTCGGCGTGCCGTCCGAGCGCAGCAGCACCATGTCGTCGAGCTCGGCGTTCCGGACCGCGACGCGGCCCTGGACGAGATCCTCGATCACCGTCTCGCCGGTGCGCGGCGCCTTGATGCGGACGACGAAGGGGGCGTCGGCGGGGCCGTCGGTCCGGTCGCGCCACGGGCTTTCGAGGCGGAACGGGCGACGGTCGCGCTCGGCGGCGGCGCGCGCCTCGGCGAGTTCCGCGGCGGTCATGTAGCAGCGATAGGCCTGCCCGGCGTCGAGCAGCGCCTGCGCGACCTCGGCATGGCGCGCGACGTTCGCCGACTGAAACACCGCGTCGCCGTCCCAATCGAGCCCGAGCCATTCGAGCCCGTCGAAGATCACGTCGATCGCCGCCTGGGTCGAGCGCGCCTTGTCGGTGTCCTCGATCCGCAGCAGGGCCTTGCCGCCGTGATGGCGCGCGTAGAGCCAGCTGAACAGCCCGGTGCGGGCGTTGCCGATGTGGAGGAACCCCGTCGGCGAAGGCGCGAATCGCGTGACGACTGCGCTGCCCGCGGGCGCGCCGGGTTCAGACCTTGCGCCCAACCGCACATGCTCCCAGACTATTCGATCGATGGCCAGTTCAGCCGGGCACGCCCCTAGCACGGGCCTTCGAGCGCTTCAAATCGCGGCGGAGGCATGGGCGCGGGCGCGCGACGGGCTCGAACTCTGGCTCGAGGCCGAGCGCGACCAGCTTGTCCTGTGGCTGCCGGTGATGCTCGGCGCGGGGATCACGGCGTGGTTCGTGCTGCCCGATGCGGCGCGATGGATGGGGTTCGTGCTCGGCGCGGCGGCGCTGGCATCGGTGGGGGTCGCGGGATCGGGCGCGGGACGCGCGGCGCGCGTGCTCGCGATCGGCGCGGGGGCGATGGCGCTCGGGTGCGGCTTGGTTTGGTGGCGCGCGGAGAGCGTCGCGGCGCCGGTGCTGGCGCGACCCGCGGTGGTGGCGCTCGACGCGCGGGTCGAGCGGGTCGAGCCGCTCCGGCGCGCGAGATGACGCGGCTGACGCTGGCGCCGGTGGCGCGCGCCGACCTGCCGCCGTTGCTGCGCGTCAATTTGGCCCAGGGCGATGTTCCCGCCGGGCTGGGGCGCGGCGCGATCGTGCGGCTGCGCGCGCGGCTGATGCCGCCGCCGCCGCCTTCGGTGCCCGGCGCCTATGATTTCGCGCAGGTCGCCTGGTTCGCCGGGCTGGGGGCGACGGGCAAGGGCTTCGCGCCGGTCGAGGTCGTCACGCCGGGCGAGGCGGCGGGCGCGGACCTGCGCGCGGCGCTCTCGGCGCATATCGAATCGCGGCTGCCGGGGAGCGCCGGCGGCATCGCCAGCGCGCTCGCGACCGGCGACGAGGGCGCGATCACGCTGGCAGACACGCAGGCGATGCAGCGATCGGGGCTGGCGCACCTGCTTTCGGTGAGCGGGCTCCACGTCTCGGCGGTGACCGCGGTGACGATGCTGGTGGTGATGCGGCTGCTCGCGCTGTTCCCGGGGCTCGCGCTGCGCTGGCGGCTGCCTTTGGTCGCGGCGGCGGCGGGCGCGGCGGCGGCGATCGGCTATACCTGGCTCACCGGCGCGCAGGTGCCGACGATCCGATCGTGCGTCGCGGCGCTGATGGTGCTGGTCGCGCTGAGCCTGGGCGCGAGGCGATCACGCTGCGGCTGGTCGCGGCAGGGGCGTTCTTCGTGCTGCTGCTGTGGCCGGAGGCGCTGGCGGGGCCGAGCTTTCAGCTCAGCTTCGCGGCGGTGACCGCGATCGTCGCGCTCCACGAGCATCCGCGCGTGCGGGCGCTGTTCGCCAGGCGCGAGGAGGGGCGGGGGCGCGCGGCTGCTGCGTGAGCTGGGCTCGCTGCTGCTGACCGGGCTGACGGTCGAGCTGGCGCTGATCCCGATCGGGCTGTTCCACTTCCACCGCGCCGGCGTCTACGGCGTGGTCGCCAACATCGTCGCGATCCCGCTGACCACCTTCGTGATCATGCCGCTCGAGGCGCTGGCGCTGCTGCTCGACCTCGCCGGGGCGGGCGCGCCGGTCTGGTGGCTGACGCGGCAGGCGCTCGAGCTGCTGCTGTGGCTGGCGAACACCACCGCCTCGGCCCCGGGTGCGGTCGCGGCGCTGCCGGCGATGCCGGGCGAGGCGTTCGCGCTGATGGCGGCGGGCGGGGTGTGGATGGCGCTGTGGCGCACGCGGGCGCGCTGGGCGGGGCTGGTGCCGCTCGGGGTGGGCGCGGCCTGGGCGATGCTCACGCCGGCGCCCGATCTGCTGATCACCGGCGACGGGCGGCATCTGGCGCTGCGGATGGCGGACGGCAGCATGGCGCTGCTGCGCGATCGCGCCGGCGACTATACCCGGCAGATGCTCGCGGAGAACGGCGGAATCGACGATGCGCTGGTCGCGCTCGCCGACCAGCCGGGGGCGAGCTGCAGCCCGGACCTGTGCGTGATCGAGGTGCGGTCGGCCGCGCGGCACTGGGACGCGCAGCGCCTATGTCGTGCCGTGGGACCGGATGGTCGCGCTGTGCCGTGCCGTCGATATCGTCGTGAGCGACCGGCGGCTGCCGCGCGGGTGCGCGCCGCGCTGGCTCAAGCTCGATCGCGACGCGCTGGCGGCGACCGGGGGCGTGGCGATCACCTTTGCGAGCGGGCGCGTCGTGACCGTGGCCGGGGCCGGCGGGACGCCATCCCTGGGTTGACCCGCGGCGGGTGATGCCGCCATTTGCGGGTGCGACGAACGAGCGGAGAGGCCGATGATGCGCGCGCTTGCCCTGACCCTGCCCCTGCTGCTCGCCGGCGCCCGCGCCCGCGCCCCAGGCGAAGACCGACTGGTCGCAGGCGCTGATCGAATGGAACCGGCCGCTCGCGCCGTTCCGCATCGCCGGGAACGTCTATTATGTCGGGGACCGCCGGCATCTCCGCCTATCTGATCACCGATCCCAGCGGAGACGTGCTGATCGACGGCGCGCTGCCGGGGACGGTCGGGCAGATCACCGCCAATATCCGGACGCTCGGGTTCAAGCCGAGCGACGTGCGCTATTTGCTCATCAACCACGCGCATTTCGATCACGCGGGCGGGGCTCGCCGAGCTCAAGCGGCTGACCGGGGCGCGGCTGTTCGCCAGCGCCGCCGACAAACCCGATCTCGAAGCGGGGCTGACCGCCGGGCGGCCCGACCTGCTGGGCTTCCCGCCGGTCGAGGTCGACCAGGTGATCGGCGAGGGCAGCCACGTTCGCCTCGGCGCGATCGATCTCGTCACGCATCTGACCCCCGGGCATACCAAGGGCTGCACGAGCTGGACGCTCAAGATCCGTGAGCGCGGCAAGCCGCTCGAGGTGCTGTTCGCATGCAGCCTGACCGTCGCCAACCAGGATTTGACCGGCGGCAAGGCCTATCCGGGCCGCGGGCGGCGGACTTTCGCCGGACCTTCGCCAAATTGCGCACGCTGCGCGCCGACGTGTTCCTCAGCTTCCACCCAGGCGTGTTCGACATGGACGCCAAGCGCGCCAAGCTGCTCGCGGGCGACAGCCTGGCGTTCGTCGATCGGGGGCGAATTGCCGCGTCGGATCGACGCCGCCGAGGCGGCGTTCGACACTGAACTCGCCGCGCAGCGAGCGAAGGCGGGGACCCCATTAGGGCGGGTCGGCCTGGATTGGATCGTTCCCCCGGCGAAGGCCGGAGCCCAGTCGCCCGGCGGTTTGATACTGGACCCGGCCTTCGCCGGGGAACGGCAATTCAAAGACCCCGCCTCAATACCGCCGCAGCAGCCCCGCCAACTTGCCCTGCACGCGCACCTGATCGGGGCGATAGCGCTGGGGATCGTGCGCGCGGTTGGCCGGATCGAGCCGGATCATCGCGCCTTCGCGGCGGAAGAATTTGAGCGTCGCTTCGGCCTCGTCGATCCAGCGCGACGACGATTCTCGCCGTCGCGCGCGACATCGGTGCGGCGGATCAGCGCATAATCGCCATCGAGGATGCCGGCATCGACCATCGAATCGCCCGCCACCTCGAGCGCATAATGCTCGCCTGCGCCGAGCAGGGCGGCGGGGACGGGGAGCATCGTCGCGCCTTCGAGCGCCTCGATCGGGGGTGCCGGCGGCGATGCGGCCGTGGAGCGGGATCTCGATCACGTCGTTGGCGGGCTGGGGCAAACTTGCCCGAACCTCGCTCGATTTTTCCACCTTGGCCGGCTTCTTCGCCTCGCCGCGCTCGGGCATCTTGATCACTTCGAGCGCGCGCGCGCGATTGGCGAGGCGGCGCAGGAACCCGCGCTCCTCGAGCGCCGAGATCAGCCGGTGGACCCCCGATTTGGACTTGAGATCGAGCGCCTCCTTCATTTCCTCGAACGACGGCGAAACGCCGGTCTCGTTGAGACGGTCGGGATCAGCCGGTGGACCCCCGATTTGGACTTGAGATCGAGCGCCTCCTTCATTTCCTCGAACGACGGCGAAACGCCGGTCTCGTTGAGACGGTCGGCAATGAAGCAGATGAGCTCGTGCTGCTTGCGCGTGAGCATCCCCAGGTCCTCTCTAAGAACAGACTGGGAACGTTTATGCAATGTTCGCGGTCTGTGTCAAGCCATGTCGAGGATTTCCACCGAGTCGCCCGCTTTGGCCGGCGGCGCATGGGGCTCGCGCAGGATCAGGCACGTCGCGCGCGCAAGCGTGCGCAGCATCGACGAGTCCTGGATCGTCGAGGCGAAGACGGCGCCACCGCGCAGCTCGGCGCGGAGATAGTCGGTGCGCGCGCCGTTGGCGGGGAGCGGCTCGCCGAGCGGGACGGGGCGGGTGTGCGGCACCGGATCGATCGCGCCCGAGAGGTGCGCGATCAGCGGGCGGACGAACAGCAGCGCGGTGACGAACGCCGAGACCGGGTTGCCGGGCAGGCCGACGAAGACCGCCATGCCGAGCGTGCCCGCCATCATCGGCTTGCCGGGGCGCAGCGCGATCCGCCAGAAGTCGATCGATGCGCCCGCCGCTTCGAGCGCGGGGCGGACGAGGTCGCGGTCGCCGACCGAGGCGCCGCCGGTGGTGACGAGGACGTCGGCGTCGAGCGCACGGAAGGCGGCCTCGAGCACATCAAGCTGGTCGGGGAGGATGCCGAGGTCGATGATCTCGGCCGGCAGGCCGGCGAGCTGCGCTGCGAGCATCATGCGGTTGGTCTCGGGAAGCTGGGCCTCGCCGATCGGGGCGCCGAGCGCAACGAGCTCGTCGCCGGTCGCGGCGAGCGCGACGCGGATGCGGCGGCGGACGGGCAGCGTGCCGTGCCCGCCGGTCCCCGCGACCGCCAGGCGCGCCGGCGTGATGCGCTCGCCGGCGGCGATCAGCCGGTCGCCCGCGCTGAAATCGAGCCCGCGGCGGCGGACGTTGCCGCCCGCGCGGAGCGGGCCTTCGCCGGCCAGCGCCAGGCGGGTGCCCTTGCGGCTGGCTTCCTCCTGGACGAGGATGGTGTCGGTGCCCGCCGGGAGCGGGGCGCCGGTGAAGATGCGGACCGCCTGGCCCGGCCCGACCGCGCCCGCGAAGCCGCGGCCGGCGGCGCTCTCGCCGATCACGTCCCACGGCCCGGGCAGGTCGGCGAAGCGGATCGCATAGCCGTCCATCGCCGATAGGTCGGCCGAGGGCTGGGTGCGCAGCGCCGCCACGTCCGCGGCCGCCCATCGCCCGGCGGCGGCGGCGAGCGGCACGGCCTCGGCGGCCACCGGCTGCGCCAGCGCGAGCAGGCGCGCCTGCGCCTCGGCGACGGGGATCGGAGCCTTCATCGGCGCAGCATTGCTGCTTGATCCGGCCGCGATGCAAGCGGAGATCAGCCGGCCTGCAGCCGCCCCGGCGCGAGAATCGCGAGATCGTGCGGCCTGAGCGGCAACCGGAACTCGGCGAGATAGCGGTGGTGATCGACCTCGATCACGCTGGTCGGCCAGCCGGCGGTGCCCGACAGGCTGATCCAGAGCTGCGCGCCCTTGGCGAAGCTGGCGGTGGTTTCGAACTCGACCAGCGTCGGCGTCAGGATCTTGACGTCGACGTTCCACCAGCGGACGCCTTCGCGGACGCGCCCGGGCGCCTCGATACGGATCGCCTGCTTGTCGGCCGCGAGGCCGAAGCCACGCTCCTCGTCATGGATCGAGCGCCGGGGCACGGCGACGCGGCGCGGACGGCTCTGCACCTGCCGCAACCACGGCATCAGCGTCTGCCAGCCCAGCTCCTCGTCGAAGGCGATCCCGGCGCATCCGTCACGCGTCCATTTCACCACGCCGTCGATCGGGCGCAGGCCGTCGAAGGCGATCTGGATCGCATCGCCGGGCGCGAGATCGAGCCGGGTCTCGATGCAGACACCCGCGGTCGAGACGTTGCGCGCGCGCGTGAATTCGGCATCGCCGCCGCGGCGGATGTTGACCGTCTGGTCGAATTCGACGCGCGGCACGCGGCGGCGCTCGGCGGGCAGGATCGCCAGGTTGCGCGCGAGCGTGCCGACCACGTCCACGGGCGTATCGAACACGAATCCGGCTTCGCCGTCGGCATGCCAGGTGATCATGCCGAAGATCGTCTGCCCGTTCCTGAGCTCGAGGATATGCGCCTCGCCCAGCGCGGGCGGAATCGCGAGCCGCACCGTCGCGCCGACGGCGCTGAAGGTGCGCAGCGCGCAGGCTTCGCGGATCGATTCGCCGATCAGCACCGCCGGATCGAGCCCTTCGTCGGAGCCGTCGGGCTCCGTCGGGGTCGGAAGGTCGGCGTCGAGCGAAAAAAACCGTTGCGGACGCAAGCACTTCCATCTTCCCAGTCCCGCCCGTTACCCGCCCGGGACAGTCGGCTCCCGGGACTGAAGAAAGGGTTAATCAGGGGTATGTTAACCTCCTAATCGCGGTCTGGCGCGCCGAGCGGGAAATAGTGGCGGAAGCGCCGCGCCTCGTCGACCGCGCGCGCGAAGGACGGACGCGCGAGCAGGCGGGCGCGATAGGCCTTGAGATGCACGTGCCCGGGCGGAATCGCATAGGCCCAGTCGGCGTAGAAGAGCGACGGCGCCGCGGCGCAATCGGCAAGCGAGAAGGCACCGCCCGTGGCCCATTCGCGCGTCGCCATATGCGTGTCGAGCCAGGCATAGGACTTGTCGAGCGCCTGGTGGACATAGGGCGTGAGATGGGGATCGCGCTCGCCTTCGGGCCGGATCATGTTGTTCACCAGCGGCTGCATCGCGTTCATCACGTAATTGTCGAAGATGCGGTCGAGCATCCGCGTCTCGATCGCGGCGTCGGGATCTGCGGGGATCAGCGCGACCGGGCGGGGTGATGAATCTGGAGATGTTCGATGATCGCGCTGGTCTCGACGATCGTCCGGCCGGCATCGACCAGCACCGGGAATTTGCCGAGCGGCCAGAGGCGCGCCAGTTCCGCGCCGACGCCCTCGTCCTCGAGCATCCTGTACTCGAAATCGACATGGTTCTCGTACAGCGCGATCAGCACCTTCTGGCAGTAGGACGAGAAGGGATGGGCGTAGAGGACGGGCTTCATGGCAGGCTCCGGCAAATAGTTAGTTTTTTGACTAACTATTCGATCTTGCCGCGCTTCGCAAGGGGCCGCTAGCAGTGCCGGCCAGAGGAGGAGCGAAATGACCGATCGCGTGCGTTGTGCCTGGGCCGGGGGCGATCCGGTGATGGCGGCCTATCACGACCAGGAATGGGGCGTGCCGGTGCGCGATCCGCGGATGCTGTGGGAGATGCTGATGCTCGAGGGCTTCCAGGCGGGGCTTTCGTGGCGGACGATCCTGCATCGGCGCGAAGGATTCCGCGCGGCGTTCGCGGGGTTCGATCCGGCGAAGGTGGCGCGTTCGGACCCGACGATGTCGTGCGGCTGATGGCCGATCCGGGCATCATCCGCGCGCGCGCCAAGATCGAGGCGACGATCGGCGCCGCGCGGATCTATCAGGCGATGCAGGCGGCGGGCGAGGATTTCTCGGGCTGGGCATGGGGGCTCGCGGGCGGGGAGCCGCGGGTCAACGACGGCGTGCATGTCCCCGCGAGCACGCCGGTTTCCGAGGCGATGTCGAAGGCGCTCAAGGCGCGGGGGTTCAAGTTCGTCGGGCCGGTGATCGTCTATGCCTGGATGCAGGCGGTGGGGATGGTCAACGACCACGCGCCGGACTGCTTTCGGCGGGGGCAGGTGTAGGCCGGCGGGCCTGCCCCGGCCTAGAACTTGCTCCCCGCGCGGATGCCGAAGGTGCGCGGGCGGCTGAACACCTGGTAGACGCGCTGGAAGCAATTGCCGCATTCCTGCGTCCGCGTCAGCTCGGCGCGCGCGTCGAAGGCGTTCTCGTACGAACGCCTCGAGCGAGAAATCGCCGAACATGGATCCGAGCGAGAAATCGGCGGTGGTCGATTGGCGGACCTGGCCCAGTAACGCGGCCGGGCCACTGCGCACGTCCGCCGAGAACGAGCTTTGATGCGCGACGACGCCTTGGACATAGCCGTCGCCGGCCCGATCGGGAAGCTGTAGCGCGCGGTGGCATTGGCCTTGAAGCGCGGCGTCACCGGCAGCCGCGTGCCCTTGGGCGCCGAGATCGAGCTGGTCGCGCAGGTATAGGTCGGGTCGTCGGCCGCGCAGAGGTTCTGCGTGGTTTTGGCGTCGGTATAGGCGCCCGATGCGGTGAGCGTCAGCCCGCCGGTGGTCAGGTTGACGTCCGCCTCGACGCCGCGGATGCGCGCGTTGGGGCCGTTGTGGATCTCGGTGAAGCTGTTCTGCCCCAGGAACGAGAATTGGAAGTTCTTCCAATCCTGCTGGTAGACCGCGCCGTTGAAGCGCAGCAGCCCGTCGAACAGCGTCGTCTTCCAGCCGAACTCGTAATTGGTGAGGAAATCCGCCTGATACGGCGGGATGGTGCCGCGCCGGTTGATCCCGCCCGGGCGATAGCCGCGCGACCAGGTGCCGTAGAACAGGATGTGCTCGATCGGCTTCCAGGTGAGGTTGAGCTTGTGGAGGAAGCCCTGGCCCTGCGTCTCCTTGGGGATCACGCCGGTGCTCTCGTAGGAGCCGAGGTTGGTGCAGGGGCCGCCGGGGACGACAGCGGGCATCAGCGGCGCGCCGGAACCGTCGCGCACGGTCAGACCGTCGGTGGTGAAGCAGCCGGCGACGCCGGTCCGCGAGCTTCCCGCGGCGTTATAGGGCGGGCCCGCCGGATTGCGGCCGAAGCCGAAGAAGCCGACCAGCGAATTGTCGTAGATGTACGCGCGCCCGCCGGCGGTGAGCGTCAGGTTCGGCAGGATGTCGAACGCCGCCTCGCCGAACATCGCGTAATCCTTGTCGACGCGGTGCTGCTGGGTGAGCCACAGCGTGCCGGGCAGGCCGTTGACCGACATCGCCGGGGAGAGGCCGGCGACGCGGTAATCCTGGTGGATCGCGTTGCTCTGCCGCTGGTAGAACAGCCCGGCGACGATGCGGAAGCGCTCGTCCTGCGGCGAGGCGACGCGCAGCTCCTGGCTGGTCTTCTTGAAGTGATCGGTGCCGAGCACGAGCTGGCGCGGGTCGATCGTCGTTCCCGCGGCATTGGTGAAGTAGAAATAGCCCGCGATGCCGCCGACCGAATGGTAGAGCTGGTCATAGGCCTCGGCGTAATCGGTATAGTCGCTCGATTGCGAATCCTTGCGATCGAGATAGGCCCCGGCATAGGTCAGGTCCCAATTGCCGACCTTGCCCTCGATCGTCAGCGCGGCCTGGATGAAGCGGTCCTTGCGCCATTCGGGGAAGAAATGCTGGACCTTGAGGTCGCCGACCTGCGGATCGCTGCCGAAGCTGCCGTGGGTGCGCTCGTCTGGTAGATCACCGCGGGCGTGACCGTCCAATTGTCGTCAAGATCAACCTTGAGCGCAGCGCGGCCGCCCCAGATGTCGACGTCGTTGTAGTTGTTCTTGACGAACGGCGCGTTGCCGACGGTGATGCCGGGCGCGCCGCTGGGGGTCTGGAAGGTGCGCGTGCCGGGGACGTTGTCGATCCAGCCGGCGTCGTGCTGGTAGAAGCCGACGATGCGCAGCGCCGCGCTCTGCGACAGCGGCGCGTTGATCATCCCCTCGAGCCGGCCGCCGGTCCCGCCCTTGGTGACGGTGTTCACCTCGCCGTCGACGCGGCCGTAGAAGCCGCTGGTATCGGGCTTGTTGGTGATGATGCGGATCGTCCCCGCCTGGCTCGAGGCGCCGTAGAGCGTGCCCTGCGGGCCCGACAGGCTCTCGATGCGGGCGATGTCGTAGATGTGGACGTCGAGCGTGCCGCCGATCGTCGTCACCGGCTGCTCGTCGAGATAGACGCCGACCGACGGGAGCGAGCCCGAATGATTGCCGTCGCCGCCCGAGGCGACGCCGCGCATATAGACATTGGTCTGCCCCGGCTGGACGGTCTGGAACGACAGCGACGGCAGCAGCTTCGAATAATCGTTGAAGTTGGTGACGTTGAGATCGTCGAGCTTGCGGGTGCCGAGCGCCTGGATACTGATCGGCACGTCCTGAAGATTCTCCTCGCGCTTCTGCGCGGTGACGACGATCTCGGCGTCGTCGTTGACCGCCGGGGCCGACGGCGCCTCCTGCGCGAACGCAGGCGCAGCAAACGAGGCCGAGGCGAGCAGGGCGGCGAGGACTGCGCGGCGCTTGGTGACGAGCATCGGAAGTCTCCGGGCAAGAGGCGCTATCCGCGGAGAGTGTTCGCAGCCGAAACGATCGTCAATGTTGCACGAATGTGAAATTTGTTTCGCAGGTGCAGCGTGACAGTTTTGCAACGCTCAGAATGGAGGCACTTCCGGGTAGCGCGCCGCGACATCGCCGAGCGCGGCCTTGAGCGGATCGAGCCAGCGCTCGAACGGCTGCCACGCCTCGGTGCCCGCGCGGAAGATCGGCTGGCGGACCTGCTCCGAGCTGGGGGTACGCACGGCACGCTCGGTCTTGTGGAACTCGAGGCAGGCGGGATCGAAATCGAGCCCGCACGCGGCGAGCAACGCGCGCACCTCGGCCTCGGTATCCGCGACCATCGCCTCGTAGAACACGCGGTGGACCAGCCCGGGGCGGACCGCGTCGACATGCGCCATCAGCCGGACATAGTCGCGGTAATAACGCCCCATGTCCTCCAGCGCATAGCTGAAGCCCTGGCCGCGCGCGAATGCTGCTTGAAGTTGGAGAAGCAGCAGCCGAGCGGGTGGCGCCGCGCGTCGATGATCTTCGCGTTGGGCAGGATCAGGTGGATCAGCGGCAGGTGCGCCCAATTGTTGGGGAGCTTGTCGATGAAGAAGGGCCGGTCGGTCTGGCGCTGGACGCTCGCGCGGCGAAGGTATTCCGCGCCCATCTCGCGCAGCGCGCCGGGCGCGAGCGCGGCGACGCCGGCGGGATAGTCGTCGATCCGCCGCGCGAGCGTGGGGATGTCGGCGAGTTCGGTGGTGCCCTCGACCAAGGGGTGGCTCGCGAGAATCTGCTCGATCAGCGTCGATCCCGAGCGCGGCATGCCGAGGACGAAGATCGGATCGGGCGCCGCGCAGCCCTGGCCGGCGCGGACATCGGGGAATTCGCGCGTATAGAGCGCCACGCTCGCGTCGACGAAGCGCTCGGTCTCGTCGGCGTCGTAGCTGATCCGCGCGCGGCGCAGGCGGTTGCCCGCTTCGTAATGGCCGAAGGCGCGTGCGGCCTGCTTGCGGTCCTCGAACGCCTTGCCGAGCGCGAAATCGAGATGGAAGCGGTCGTCGTCGGACAGATCGGGCCGCGCCAGCGCCGCCTCCATCGCGGCCAAGTCGGCGTCGTCGAAGCGGACAGTCTTGAGGTTCGCTAGGCTCCACCACACCTCGCCCAGCCCGGGCGCGAGCGCCAGCGCGCGGCGATAGGCGGCGACGCCTTCGGCCTGGCGCCCGACGGTCTTGAGCATATGGCCGTAGCTCATCCACACGCGCGGCTGATCGGGGGCGGCGGCGAGCACCGCCTCGTAGAGCGCGATCGCCTCGTCGAACCCGCCGATCCGCGCGAGCGCGGCGGCTTTGAGGTTGGAATGGCCGACATTCTCGGGATCTTCGCCGAGCACGAGATCCAGCTCGGCGAGCGCTTCGGTCGGCCGGTTGAGCCGATAGAGCACCAGCGCGAGATTGGCGCGCGCGGTGGTGAAGCCGGGGGACAGCTCGACCGCGCGGCGCAGGAGGGACTCGGCATCCCTGTATCGCCCGATGCGCCCGGCGAGCTCGGCGAGCATCCGGATCGCCGCGACGTCGAACGGATCGGCCTTGAGGTGTGCCTTGAGAAGCGGCTCGGCTTCGGACAGCCGATTGTCGTGCAGCGCCAGCGCGGCCTCGATCAGGCGGGGAGGGTAGCGCGGGACAGCGGCATGCATGAGCGATGCTTAGCCGCGATTTCCCCCCACCGTCATCCCCGCGCCGGCGGGGATGACGAGGGCGCGAAATCGTGGTTCATTCGCTCGACGTGAGAAAAGGGGCGCGCATGACGACATCGCAACGGCCATTCGGATTCTGGACGGCGACCGCCCTCGTCGTCGGCGGGATGATCGGATCGGGGATCTTCGCCTTGCCCGCGCGGCTCGCGCCGTTCGGCTGGACGAGCGTCGCGGCCTGGATCGTCGGGGTCGGCGGGGCGCTGGTGATCGCCTGGGTGCTCGCGCGGCTGACGCGGGCGATGCCCGAGGCGACCGGCGCGGTGGCGATCTGCGCGGCGGCGCTGGGGCCGCTCGCGGGGGTGCTCGTCGGGTGGAGCTATTGGGTGGGGATCTGGTCGGCCAACGCCTTCATCGCGATGACCGCCGTCCAATATCTCGCGCTGTTCTGGCCACCGCTCGCCCAGAGCCCGCTCACGCTCGCGCTCGCGGCGACCGCGCTGCTCTGGCTGCTGACGCCTGCTCAACCTCGACGGCGCCAAGGCGGCGGGGCGATTCCAGGTGGTGACCACGTTGCTCAAGCTGCTGCCGCTGCTCGCGGTGGTCGTGATCTTGGCGGGGCTGATCCTGTCGGGCGGCCCACCGGTTCGCCGCGGCGCCGCACGCGCCCTTCGCCCTCGGCGGCCTCACCCCCGGCGCTGACGCTCGCTTTCTATGCGATCGTCGGGTTCGAGGCGGCGAGCGTCGCCGCCGAGCGCGTCCGCGATCCCGAGGCGCAACGTCGTCCGCGCGATGCTCGCCGGGCTCGCGCTCACCGGGCCTGCTCTACATCATCGTCTGCTCGGGGATCATCCTCGCGATGCCCGAGGGGACGATTTCGGCGTCGGGAGCGCCGATGGCGCTGTTCGTCGAGCAGTTCTGGGGACGCTCGGCGGGGCTCGCGGTGGCGGCGTTCGCGGCGATCGCCGGGATCGGCGCGCTCAACGGATGGGTGCTGGTGCAGGGCGAAGTGCCGCTCGAATGGCGCGCGCGGGAGTGCTTCCGCCCTGGCTCGGGCGGACCAGCCGCAAGGACGTGCCGGTCGGCATCCTGATCGCTTCGAGCGCGCTGGCGAGCGTGCTGCTGCTGAGCAATGCGACGCGCTCGCTCGGCGGGCTGATGGACTTCATGCTCAACCTGACCGCGGCGGCGACGCTGTGGCTCTATGTCGGGGCCTGCGCCTCGGCGCTGGCGCTCGGGATCGCGCGCGTGCCCGCGGCGATCGGGCTCGCCTTCGCGGTCTGGGCGCTGATCGGCTCGGGGTTCGAGGCGGGCGGATTGAGCGTGGTGCTGATGCTGACCGCGATCCCGTTCTATTTCCTCGCGCTACGCCGCGCCGAACAGCCGCCTAGCAGGCTGCGGTCGCGCAGGATCTCGTGCGCGGCGTTGTGCCCCCGGCGCGCCGGTGACGCCGCCGCCGGGATGCGTCCCCCGATCCGCACATGTAGAGCCCCGTGATCGGCGCGCGGTAGTCGCCGTGGCCGAGCACGGGGCGCGCGGCCCAGAGCTGGTCGAGCGTCATGTGGCCGTGCATGATATCGCCGCCGATCAGCCCGAACTTGCGTTCGAGATCGAGCGGCGAATGGATCTGGCGGGCGACGATCGCGCCCTTGAAGTTGGGGGCGTGCCTGGTGACGGTATCGACGATCAGGTCGGCCGCCGCCTCGCGCTCGTCGTCCCATGAACGGCCGTTCGGAAGGATGGGGGCGAACTGCTGGCAGAACAGGCTGGCGATATGCGTCCCCGGCGGGGCTAGGCTGTCGTCGACGCTTGTGGGGAGCTTCATCTCGACGATCGGCTCCTTCGACCAGCCGAACGCCTTGGCGTCGGTGAAGGCCTTGTCCATGTAGTCGAGCGTCGGCGAGATGATGATGCCGGCGGTGTGGTGCTCGGCCTTTTCCTTGCCTGGGAGCACGGTGAAATCGGGGAGCTCGGAGAGCGCGACGTTCATCCGGAAGGTGCCCGATCCCGCCTTGAAATTGTCCATCCGGCGGGCGAATTCGGGGCTCATGTCGGCGCGGTCGACGAGCTGGCGAAAGAGCAGGGCGGGGCCGACGTTGGCCGCGACCACGTTCGCGGAGATCTCCTCGCCGCTTTCGAGCTCGCCCACCGCGCGATTGCCATCGACTAGGACCCTGGCGACCGGCGCCTCCAGGCTGATCTCGACCCCCATGTCGGTGCATGCCTCGGCCATGTGGCGCGTGATCGGCGCCCATCCCGCCGACGCTGTGGGCCCCACATGCCCTCTTGCCGTTGATCTCGCCGAAGACGTGGTGGAGGAGGACATAGGCCGAGCCGGGCGTGTCGGGGCTGGCATAGTTGCCGACGACCGCATCGAAACCGAACGCGGCCTGGATATAAGGATTCTCGTACCAGCTATCCAGGAAGCTTCGCGCCGACTTGACGACAGGTCCATCACGTCGCGCTGGGCTTCGATCGACATGCTCGCCAGCCGCTTGCCCTGCGCGGCGGCGGCGAGCAGCGCGCGGATGCCGCCGCCAGCGTTGGGCGGGGTCTTGAGCGCCATGTCGCGCAGCACTTCGGCGACGCGCTCGAGCGCTTCCTCGTATCTGGGGAAGGTCTCGGCGTCCTTCTGGCTGAAGCGCGCGAACTCGGCCTGGGTGCGCGCGGTGCGCCGCCGAGCTTGAGGTATCCGCCTTCGTGCGGGAAGAAGTTGCTGATCGTTCGCTCGATGATCCGCCAGCCGCGCTCGTGGAGGCGCATGTCACGGATCACCTTGGGGCGCAGCAGGCTGACGGTGTAGCTCGCGGTCGAATTGCGGAAGCCGGGGTGGAATTCCTCGGTCACCGCCGCGCCGCCGACGATGTGGCGCCCGCTCGAGCACGCGGACCTTGAGGCCGGCGCGGGCGAGGTAGGAAGGCGCAGACCAGCCCGTTGTGCCCGCCGCCGATGATGAGCGCGTCGTATTTCTGGGCCCATCGGCTTTCTTCTTTCTTCCGTCATGCTGAACTTGTTTCAGCATCCAGGGTTGCAGCAAGTGGGTGATGTCGCGTGTGGAGAAATGGATCCTGAAACAAGTTCAGGATGACGGGGGATTTGGGGCGGGCTGCGGCCTCCGGCTCCACCCCGGCGCCGGGGGGGCATGCAGCCGCGCTTCGGGATCAGCCCGCGGATCTTGCGCGCGAAAGCTGCGCAGGCACACTTCGCTCCGCCCCAGCGCCCCACCGTATAGCTCCGCGACGCCATCCCTTGCTGGATGCGCGTGATCAGCCAGGTGTCCTCGGCGTTGACCATGCGGTTGATCCGCCAATTGGCATAGCGCACCAGCTTCATCTCGCGCCGCGCGTCGGGGAGCGCGAAACGCCATCTCGCGCAGCACGCAGCTCGCCGGGCCGGTGGGGAGCCATTGCATGAAATCGACCTGGTCCGAATAGATGTCGAACGCCTGGTTGGGCCAGAGCTTGTAATAGAGCCACAGCCGCTGATTGGCCTCGGGCAGGTGCGGCGCATGGGGGAGGTGCTGCTGGTAGAAGGCCTCCACGGATGCTTCGACGTCCGTTCGAGATGGCCGGACATCTTGTCGACCCAAGGCTGGGCCTCGATCGCATAGCTCTTGCCGAACAGCCGCGTCAGCCCGGGGTGCGCGACCGGGATGTGGAACCCGTCCGAATAATTGTCGCCGACATTCTTCCAATTGACCGGCCGCGGGCGCAGCCGGACCGGGCTGATCGTTCGCATCTCCTCGAAGCGATAGGGCGCCACCTCCTTGTCGTACGGCGCCATCATCTCGGCGACCGAAGGGCCGCCGCGATCCTCCAGCCGCACGAACACGAACCCGCGCCAAATCTCGACCCCGACCGGGGCGAGGCCGTGCGTGCTCGCGTCCAGCCCCGGATAATCGCCGCGCATCGGCACGCCGGTGAGGCGCCCGTCGGTCTCGTAGCTCCAGGCGTGATAGGGGCACACCAGCTTCCGCGCGCACCCAGCCGGCCCCTCGACCAGCCGCATCGCGCGGGTGGCGGCAGACGTTGGTGAAGGCGCGGATCTCGCCGTCGGTGCCGCGGATCGCGACGACGCTCTCGCCGACATAATCGAGCGTGTGGTAATCGCCGGGCCTGGCGAGGTCGCCGGCGTGGCAGACGATCTGCCACGCGGGGCGGAAGATCCGCGCCGCCTCGACCTCGGCGAATTCGGGATCGCCGTAGATCCAGCCTGGCAGGCTGAGATCGTCGTCGGGGTCCGCGCCCGCCTCGGCAAAGCTGTGCGCCATGGTGCCCTCCTAGCTACTATACGATCGTATAATAAGTCGAGGCATTACACAAGCTCTCGTCATGCCGAACTTGTTTCAGCATCCATAGTGCCGCAAATCATGGCGTCGCTCGTGGAGCGATGGACCCTGAAACAAGTTCAGGGTGACGGGATGGGGATCGATACGAGCCGATGGGCCGCACCTACACTCGCGCCGAACCCGATGCCCGCCGCCGCGGCCTGATCGAGGCGGGCCGCGCGCGTGCTCGCCGAGCGCGGGGCGGCGGGCGTGTCGGTGCGCGTGATCTGCGCCGATGCGGGGGTGTCGCCGGGGCTGCTGCGGCACTATTTCCGCGGCATCGACGCGCTGATCGCCGAGACCTATCGCTGGACCGGCGGCCGCGTTGCCCAGGCCTTGGCCGATGCGGTCGCCGGGGCGGGCACCGATCCGCGCGCGCGGCTCGCCGCCTATGCCACCGCCAGCTTCCGCGATCCGATCGCCGATCCGCAGCTGCTCGCGACGTGGATCGCCTTCTGGAGCCTGGTCAAGGCCAACCCCGAGATGGAGCGGCTCCACGGCGAAATCTACGCCGAATATCGCCACGGGCTCGGGGCGCTGCTCGCCGAATGCGGGCTCGCGGCGGAAGCGGTGCGGCTCGGCGCGGTGGCGATCGCGGCGCTGGTCGACGGGCTGTGGCTCGAATTGTGCCTCGCCCCCGCGACCTTCACCGCCGAGGAAGCAAGCGCGATCGCGGAGCGGATGATCGCGGGGGTGTTGGGCCAGGATCGATTTCGATCAGGTTGAACCCAAGGTCCGTTCGCCCTGAGCTTGTCGAAGGACGCGCATCCTCAAACGTTCGGCCTGTGGAGAGCCGCCCTTCGACAGGCTCGGGGCGAACGGGACGAGGGGCCAGCCCAGGAAAAACGGATCCGGCCCGGTCATTTGGACAGCGCGGTCAGCAGCGCGCGGTAATAGACAATCGACGGCGCGATCTCGCTGAGCGGCGTGCGTTCGTTGAGCCCGTGCGAGAATTCGTCCGAATCCTTCATGAAGATCGGGCTGACGCCGTAGCTCGGCACGCCCTTGGCGCGGAAATACATGCTGTCGCTCGCCCCCGCCGACATCACCGGCACCACCGGCACGCCAGGGAAGCGCGCGTGGATCAGCCGGGTCACCGGCGCCATGATCTCGGGCGTGACCGGCGAGGCGGGGCTCTCGATCGAGCCGCTGTCGATCGTCCGGATCGCCAGCGCCGGATCGCCGACGACCTGCTCGATCGTCGCCTGCACCGCCGCGACCGACGTTCCAGGGAAGATCCGGCAATTGACGTTGGCGGTGGCGCGCTGTGGCAGCGCGTTGGGGGCATGCCCGCCGCTCAGCATCGTCGCGACGCAGGTGGTGCCGGTCTGGCCGACATAGCCGGGATCGGCGCGCAGCACGGCAAGCGCCGCCCTGTCATTCGGATCGGCGAGGAATTTGGTGATCGCCGCGGCGGCCGCGGGCGGCGCACCCGCAGCGGCGGCCTTGAGCGACGCCTTGGTGATGTCGTTCTGCATCGCCGGGAACTGATAGTCGCCGATCTTCGCCAGCGCATGCGCGAGCTGGTAGATCGCGTTGACCGGCCGGGGCGCGCTCGAATGGCCGCCCGGATTGGTGAAGGTCAGCTCGAAATCGGCATAGGTCTTCTCGGCGCCCTGCACGCCGAAGATCACCGGCTTGCCGTCCTCGCTCAGCTCGCCGCCGCCGCCGTCGATGTTGAGCAGGATCTCGGCGTCGTGATACTCCTCGGCCAGCGCCGCGGTGGTGCGCATGAAGGTCTCCTCGTCGCCTGAGGCGAGGAGATAGATGTCGCGGCCGGGCTTGAAGCCCTCGCGCTTCATCTGGAGCAAGGTCGCGATCATCGTCGACAGGTCGTATTTCATGTCGGTCGCGCCGCGGCCGTAGATATAGCCGTTCTCGATCACCGGCGTGAACGGATCGCGCACCCAATCGGCGGGCTTGGCCTCGACCACGTCCATGTGCCCCGAGACGTAGATCGGCTTGGCGCCGTTCCTCGCCTTGCCGGTCCCGCGATAGCGCGCGACCAGATAGGCGGTGTCGCCGAGCCTGGTGATCGTCACGTCCGCGTCGGCGAACCCGCCGGCGACGAGCACCGATTTGAGATAGGTGGCGTATTGGAAGGTCTGGTTCTCGGGGCCGGTGACGGTGCGGAAGGCGATGCCGCGTTTGAGCAGCTCGAGCGCCTGCGCCTCGGCCTGTGGATTGGGACCCGGCGTCTGGGCATGCGCCGCCGGCACCAGCGCCGTCGCGAGAAGTGCCGCCATCACGTGCCGCGCCATGCCCGAGTCTCCTTGTTGAACGGACGTAACGCTAGCGGCAGGGGTCGGCGCGGTCAAGCGGCCGGCCTGAGCGTCACGAAGACCTGATAGGGATCGATGAACGAAACTCCCATCCGGGCGATCTCCCATCCCTCGGCGATCCGCTTCAGATAGGCCTCGGACATCGAGGTGTCGCCATAGTTGGCGCCATCGGAGGCGGGAACGAACGCATAGCCGTCCGCGGCATGCCGGGCCGTCTGCTCGGGATAGTCGCGCCCGCGCTGCTGGGCGAGGTAGGGCCAGAATTCGGCGGGTCGAAGCGTGATGACCGCGATCCCATCCGGCGCGACGCGCTTGCGCATCGCCGCCAGGCACGCCGCCGCGACGCGCGACGAGAGATGGGTGAACACCGAAAAGGCATAGATCAGCTCGAACCGGACCTCGGGGAACGGCAGCTCGGCCGGCTCGACCTGCGACTTCTCCACGCGGCCGAGCAGCCGCGCCGCCCGGGCATGGCCGAGCGACGATTCCCACGGATCTACGCCATGGAGCTTCTCCGGATCGGCGAAGAAGGGCAGCAGCCGCATCAGCCGCCCCCAGCCGACGCCGAAATCGAGCACCTGCGCGTCGGCGAGCGGCCGCCCCGTCTGCGTGGTATATTCGGCGGCGAGGAAGCTGACGAACGAGACGCTCTGCCGCAGCAGCGGGATGCCGGCGGATCCCGTCCACTCCTTCTGCACGGAATCCGGAGTCGCGTGGGGGAGGAGCGACGAAAGATGGGGCAGGCCCGGGTCCGGCAGCGTGAGGAGCAGCTCGCCAAATTCCTCGAGCGACAATTTGCGGAGTTCGGCCAGGGCTTGCTCGAGCGGAGGCTTCGCTTGCTCGATCCCGGCGATTCTCTCTCGCGCGGCTTCGATCATGCAGTCCTCCGGGAGCGTCTCGACACTGCTTTCCCGCGGCGGGACCGGTTAGGCGGGGCGACTCCCGCCGGCTATCGCAAAATAGGGCATGGAGCGGGTGAAGGGAATCGAACCCTCGTCGTAAGCTTGGGAAGCTTCTGCTCTGCCATTGAGCTACACCCGCGCGCGCTCGCCGAGTGCCACAAGCGGGCGCGCCTGGTCAACGGCATCAGCGAAAGCCGTAGGGCACCGCGCCGCGCGCATCCGCATGGATGCGGATCTCGCTCCCCGCCGGGGGAAAGGCGCGCTGGGTCGCAATCGGCGCGCGGGCAGATGCGGCACGAGCTGCCGATCGGCGTGGCGATCCCGTCGGTGCGCAGCCCGTCGGCATAGATGAAATCGGGTGCGTGGCTCTCCTCGCAGCCAAGCGCGACCGCGTAGCGGCGCGGCGCGCGCGTGTAGCTCCCCGACGGCTTGACCAGCCCCTTCGCCATCGAGACGTAGCGCACCCGTCGGGCGTCTCGGCGAGCTGGACCAGGATACGGTCGGGGATCGCCACCGCCTCGTGCACCACCCACAGCGGGCAGGCGCCGCCGAAGCGGGCGAACTGGAGGCGGGTGGCCGAATGCCGCTTGGTGATGTTGCCCGCCATGTCGACGCGGCAGAAGAAGAAGGGGATGCCGAGCGCGCCGGGGCGCTGGAGCGTCGAGAGCCGATGGCACGCCTGCTCGAAGCTGGTGCCGAAGCGCTGGCGCAGCCGATCGATATCGTGGCGGACCTCGCGCGCCGCCGTGCGAACCGGCCATAGGGCATCACCAGCGCCCCCGCGGCATAATTGGCGAGCCCGGCCGAGAGCAATTCGCGTCCGGCGTCCGAATCGATCCCGCGCGCGGCGATGTCCGCGATCAGATCGGCGAACTCGAGCCGCGCGAGCTGGTGCGCGAGGCTGAAGTGGCTGGTCTCCGGCGGCTGCGAGGGATCGACGCGCAGCACCCTGGCCGCCGGATCATAGGCGCGCTGCAGGCTCCCGCTCGCTTCCACGCGCACCCCGAACCGCGATTCGAGCCGCGCCGCGATCGCGTGCGGCCCGGCGGGCAGATCGTCGGCCGATCCGCTCGGCTTCGCGGTCGATCGCGTCGACATAATTGCGCTCGGCGTGGAACCAGTCGCGCACCTCCTCCCAGGGCAGCCGCGCCGCTTCGCCGGCGCTGGCGTCGAAGCGGTCGTCCAGCACGCGGAGCTGATCCTGCGATCGGCGGAAGGCATTGTGCAGCGCGACCATGCGGCGGACGAGCTGCGGCTGCTGCTGGACCCCGCGGCGCACCGCATCCTGCCCCAGCCGCGCCTCGGCGACGCTCGGATCGGACGAGGCCTCGGCCGCGTCGATCAGCAGCGAGGTCTCCTCCTCGGGATCGATCGCCGCCCAGTCGGCGGGAAACGCCTCGCCCAGCGCGCCGAGCACGGCGGGGGTGATCGGCCGGTCGCCATTCTCGATCTGCGAGAGATAGCTGATCGAGATCCGCAGCCGCGCCGCCATCGCCGCCTGGCTGAGCCCGAGCCGCGCGCGCAGCTCGCGGACGAGGTGACCGGCGAAGATGCGGCGCGACATGGCGCGAGTGTAATTTGCAAATGCTGGCCCCGCAAGTTTGCAACATCACAGTTGCGCGGCGCCCGACACGTGAAAAAGGGCGGGTTCCCAGCGAGAGAGGCTGCCCCTTGTCTTCGACGATCGAGGAACTTGAACGCCGCCGCGCCCGCCGCGCGCGCGGGCGGCGGCGAGAAAAGGGTCCAGGCCCAGCATGCCAAGGGCAAGCTCACCGCGCGCGAGCGGATCGAGGTGCTGCTCGACGACGCCAGCTTCGAGGAGCTCGACATGTACGTCGAGCACAATTGCGTCGATTTCGGCATGCCCGACCAGATCGTGCCGGGCGACGGCGTCGTCACCGGCAGCGGCACGATCAACGGCCGGCTGGTGTTCGTGTTCAGCCAGGACTTCACCGTGTTCGGCGGCTCGCTTTCGGAGCGCCACGCGCAGAAGATCTGCAAGGTGATGGACATGGCGATGAAGGTCGGCGCGCCCGTGATCGGCATGAACGACAGCGGCGGCGCGCGCATCAGGAAGGCGTCGCCAGCCTCGCGGGCTATGCCGAGGTGTTTCAGCGCAACGTGCTCGCCAGCGGCGTGGTCCCGCAGGTCTCGCTCATCATGGGGCCGTGCGCGGGGGGGCGCGGTTTATTCGCCGGCCATGACCGACTTTATTTTCATGGTCAAAGACAGCTCGTACATGTTCGTCACCGGCCCGGATGTAGTGAAGACCGTCACCAACGAGATCGTCACGCAGGAGGAACTGGGTGGAGCGGTGACGCACACCACGAAGTCGGGGGTCGCCGATGTGGCCTTCGACAACGACATCGAGGCGCTGCTCGCGCCCGCGACTTCGTGGATTTCCTGCCCGCCTCGAACCGCGAGCATCCGCCCGAGCGGCCGTGCGACGATCCGTGGGACCGCCTCGACGAAAGCCTCGACACGCTGATCCCGCCCAACGCCAGCCAGCCCTACGACATGCACGAGCTGATCCGGAAGACGCTCGACGACGGCGATTTCTTCGAGCTCCAGCCGGCACATGCGGGCAACATCCTGATCGGCTTCGGGCGGATCGAGGGGCGCACCGTGGGGGTGGTGGCGAACCAGCCGATGGTGCTGGCGGGCTGCCTGGACATCAATTCGTCGAAGAAGGCGGCGCGGTTCGTGCGCTTCTGCGACGCGTTTCGACATTCCGATCCTGACCTTCGTCGACGTCCCGGGCTTCCTGCCGGGGGTCGGGCAGGAGCATTCGGGGATTATCAAGCACGGCGCCAAGCTGCTGTTCGCCTATGCCGAGGCGACCGTGCCCAAGATCACCGTGATCACGCGCAAGGCCTATGGCGGCGCCTATGACGTGATGTCTTCCAAGCACCTGCGCGGCGACTTGAACTACGCTTGGCCGACCGCCGAGATCGCGGTGATGGGCGCCAAGGGCGCGGTCGAGATCATCTTCCGCGGGCGCACGCCCGAGGAGATCGCCGAGCGGACGGCGGAATATGAGGCGCGCTTCGCCAACCCGTCGTGGCGGCGAGCAAGGGCTTCATCGACGAGGTGATCATGCCGCACTCGACGCGGCGGCGGATCGCGCTGGGGCTGAGGAAGCTCCGCAACAAGCAGCTGGAGAATCCGTGGAAGAAGCACGACAATATCCCGCTCTGAGCCGCTGGACGATCGCCGCCGGAATTGGACGCGTTTCGGTTGCGGGCCTGATGCTGCTCGGATTGCTTGCGTTGCCTTTCGTCGGGGTTCGGCCGCTGCTCATCGCGAACATTCTTTGTGCCTGTCGACCGCGTTCCAGCATCGGCGTGTCGGTGGTGGCGGCGCCGTCCAGGGGCGTGATCCGATTATTCGGAACGTTCCGCCGCGCGGAGCAACCAGCGGCCTTCTGGATTGCGTACGGTTGGGAGGCGCTGATCCTGCCGGTTGCGCTGGCCGGTGCGGTCGTCCTCTTCCAATCGCCTTCGAACGACTCTGATTTGAATGAAAGCAGGCACATGACCACCGACCCCATCGTCATCCTCTCCTACGCCCGCACCCCGATGGGCAGCTTCCAGGGCAGCCTCTCGGGCGCCACGGCGGTCGATCTCGGCGCCACCGCGGTCAAGGCGGCGGTCGCGCGCGCGGGGGTCGACCCTGCCGATGTCGAGCGCTGCTACATGGGGTGCGTCCTCCCAGCCGGCCTGGGCCAGGCGCCGGCACGGCAGGCGGCGCGGTTCGCGGGGCTGGGGCGACCATGTCGAGGGGGTGACGGTCAACAAGATGTGCGGTTCGGGCATGATGGCGGCGATGATGGCCGCCGATGCGATCGCGGCGGGCTCCGCCGGCATCGTCGTCGCCGGCGGCATGGAGAGCATGACCAACGCGCCATACCTGATGAAGAAGCACCGCGCCGGCGCGCGGATCGGGGCACGACACGGTCTATGACCATATGATGCTCGACGGCTCGAGGACGTGTACGAGCCCGGCAAGGCGATGGGCGTGTTCGCCGTGGCGACCGCCTGCGAATACCAGCTCACCCGCCAGCAACAGGACGACTACGCGATCGAATCGCTTACCCGCGCGCAGAAGGCGCAGGCATCGGGCGCGTTCGACAAGGAGATCGTCGCGGTCGAGGTCAAGGACGCGCAAGGGCACCGAGACCGTAGGCAAGGACGAGCAGCCCTTGAAGGCTGATGCCTTGAAAATCCCGACGCTCAAGCCCGCCTTCGCGAAGGACGGCACAATCACCGCCGCCAACGCCAGCTCGATCTCGGACGGCGCGGCGGGCGCTGGTGCTCGCGCGCGCCTCGATCGCCGAGGCCAAGGGGCTCAAGCCGGTCGCGCGGATCGTCGCGCATACGGCGCATGCCCGGCTCCCCGCGCATTTCACCACCGCGCCGATCGGCGCGATCGAGGCGCTGCTCAAGAAGACCGGCTGGTCGGTCGGCGACGTCGACCTGTCGAGATCAACGAGGCCTTTGCCTGCGTGACGATGTTCGCGATGCGCGACCCTCGGCATCCCGCACGACAAGGTCAACGTGCATGGCGGCGCCACCGCGATGGGGCACCCGATCGGCGCCTCGGGCGCGCGGCTGCTGGCGACGCTGATCGCCGCGCTCGAGCGACGGGGGGGCAGGCGCAGGGATCGCGTCGCTGTGCATCGGCGGGCGGCGAGGCGACGGCGATGGCGGTGGAGCTGGTCTGATGGGCGGCCTGCACGAAGCCACGATCGAATGGCGGGCGGGGGAGGGCGAGCCCTTCCTCACGCGCAAGTACAGCCGCGCGCATCATTGGAAGTTCGACGGTGGCGCCGACGTGCCTGCTTCCTCCTCGCCTTCGGTGGTGCGGGTGCCGCTCTCCGATCCGGCGGGCGTCGATCCCGAGGAGGCGCTGGTGGCGGGCGGCGTGGCGAGCTGCCACATGCTGTTCTTCCTCGATCTCGCATCGCGCGCGGGGCTGGACGTCGTCTCCTACGTCGATCGCGCGACCGGCGAGATCGGCAAGCGCGCCGACGGCCGGGAGGCGATGGTCAAGGCCACGCTGCATCCGCAGGTGACGTTCGCGGGCGAGGCCGATCCGGCCAAGGTCGCCGAGGCCCATCACCGCGCGCACGCGCTTTGCTACATCGCCAATTCGGTCAACTTTCCGGTGTCGGTGGGAGGCTGGGTCATGAGCAGGCCCGCACTGATACTCATGCTTGGTCGTCATGGCTGTCGCGCTGGCCGTCGTCATCCGCCGCGGCTTCGGCGCCGGGCGACACGCGCGCATGGGGACGAGGCTGCTCAGCCCGCGGCGGAGCGGGACTCGCGCCGGAGAGTCCGGTTACGGCGAACGCGACCGACACCGCGCTCCAGCGGATCGGACGTAACCCGGCCACGAAGGAACAGGCGATCTACTGGGCCGCGATCTTCAACAACTATGTCACCAGCGACGGCCTCGACACGTTCCTTTCGACCCTGCGCCACAGGGAATGGGACCTGGACGATTTCACGGCGGCGCTCGTCCGGATCGGCGCCGGCGCGCTGGCCGGGATCCTGCGGCGGGCGGACGAGGCTATCAGGCGTATGCCGATGCGGAAGAGCGCGATCCGCATCCGATCGGTTCGCCGAACAGCAGGAAACTGCCAAGGCTCATCTTGTACGGATGCGTGCCTGGAGAAGGGAATCGATGAATCCGGGATCGATCTCGCCGCGTTGCTCGAACGCTATGCAATCGCGAATCCGGTCCGGACGAAATGATGCCGGGCCGCCTCAACCGGGTTGTGCGCCTGTTCCGGGGACAGCAGACGCGTCGTTTCTTCCAGCTCGCCGAGGCGGGTGTGCGATCCCCATCGGCTGCGGCGTGCTCGACCGGTTGGGATGGTGACACGATGAAACTCGGCCGCTTGAACCATGTCGGCATCGCGACGCCGTCGATTGCCAAGTCGATCGCCTTTTACCGCGACGTGATGGGGGCCGGGGTGATCCGCGAGCCTTTCGACCTGCCCGCGCAAGGCGTGAAGGTGTGCTTCGTCGACACGCCGAACAGCCAGGATCGAGCTCATCGAGCCGCTGGGCGAGGAGTCGCCGATCCACGGCTGTCCTCGCGAAGAACCGCGGGGGGGGCAGCATCATCTCTGCTACGAGGTGCCCGATATCCACGAAGCCAAGGCGTGGTTCGAGAGCGTTGGGTGCAAGGTGCTCGGCGAGCCGCGCATCGGCGCGCATGGACGATGATCTTCTTCGTCCCACCCGAGGGACATGGGCGGCGTGCTCACCGAGATCATGGAGACTCCGCGTGGCGAGCATTGAGGATTGGGCCGCGCTCGCCGCGAAGGAAGTGAAGGGCAAGGGACCTCACCTGGCACACGCCCGAGGGGATCGAAGTCAAGCCGCTCTACACCGCCGAGGATGTGGCGGGCATCGACCCCGGCCTCCCCGGCTTCGCGCCCTTCACGCGCGGTGTGCGCGCCTCGATGTATGCGGGGCGCCCCTGGACGATCCGCCAATACGCCGGCTTCTCCACCGCCGAGGAATCGAACGCCTTCTACCGCCGCAACCTTGCCGCGGGGCTGAAGGGCCTGAGCGTCGCCTTCGATCTCGCCACCCACCGCGGCTATGACAGCGATCACCCGCGCGTCACGGGCGACGTCGGCAAGGCGGGGTGGCAATCGACACGATCGACGACCTGAAGATCCTGTCGACGGCATCCCGCTCGACAGGATGTCGGTGGTCGATGACGATGAACGGCGCGGTGATCCCGATCCTCGCCTTCTTCATCGTCGCCGGCGAAGAGCAAGGGGTGCCGCAGGCGCAGCTCGACGGCACGATCCAGAACGACATCCTCAAGGAGTTCATGGTCCGCAATACCTACATCTATCCGCCCGAGCCATCGATGCGGATCGTTTCGGACATCATCGCCTATACGTCGGCCAACATGCCGAAATTCAACAGTATTTCGATATCCGGCTATCATATGCAGGAAGCCGGGGCGACGCAGGTGCAGGAGCTCGCCTTCACGATCGCGGACGGGCGCGAATACGCCAAGGCGGCGCTGGCGACGGGGCTCGATCTCGACGCCTTCGCGGGGCCGCTGAGCTTCTTCTTCGCGATCGGCATGAACTTCTTCATGGAGGTCGCCCAGCTGCGCGCCGCGCGGGCGCTGTGGTATCGCGTGATGGACGGGCTGGGCGCGAAGGACGAGCGCTCGAAGATGCTGCGCAGCATTGCCAGACCTCGGGCGTGTCGCTGACCGAGCAGGACCCGTACAACAACGTCATCCGCACCACGATCGAGGCGATGGCGGCAATGCTCGGCGGCACCCAGAGCCTCCACACCAACGCGCTCGACGAGGCGATCGCGCTGCCCACCGATTTCTCGGCGCGGATCGCGCGCAACACGCAGATCGTGCTCCAGGAAGAGACGGGGATGACGCATGTCGTCGACCCGCTGGGCGGCTCCCTATTATGTCGAGGCGCTGACGCGGGAGCTGGTCGACAAGGCGTGGGAGATCATCGAGCGCGTCGATGCCGAGGGCGGCATGGCCAAGGCGGTCGCCCGCGGGCTGGCCCAAGGCGATGATCGAGGAGGCCGTCGGCTGCCCGCGCCGCGCGGGTCGATCGCGGCGAGGACGTGATCGTCGGGGTCAACAAGCACAGGCTGTCGAGCGAGGTTTCGATCGACATCCTCGACGTCGACAACCACGCGGTGCGCGACGGCCAGATCGCGCGGATCGCCCGGGGTGAAGGCGGGGCCGCGACGAAGCCGCGTGCCATGCCGCGCTCGATGCGCTGCGCGAGGGCGCGAGAGGCAGCTCGAACCTGCTCGCGCTGGCGGTCGACGCCGCGCGGGCGCGCGGCGGACGCTCGGCGAGATCAGCGCTGCGATGGAGGATGTGTTCGGCCGCTACGGCACCGTGCGACGCCCGTGAGCGGCGTCTACGGCGGCGCCTACAGGCACGACGCGCGCTGGGCGGGGCTGCTCGGCGGCGTCGCCGCGACGGCACGCCGATTGGGACGCAAAGCCGCGCATGCTCGTCGCCAAGATGGGGCAGGACGGGCACGATCGCGGCGCCAATCTGGTATCGTCGATGTTCGGCGATCTCGGGTTCGAGGTGGTGCCGGGCCCGCTGTTCCAGGACGCCGGGCGAGGCGGCGGCGCTCGCGGTCGAGCGGCAAGTCGACTGGTCGGCGCATCCAGCCTGGCGGCGGGACACAAGACGCTGATCCCCGAGTTGATCGCCGCGCTCAAGGATGCGGGCAGGGCGGACATCAAGGTGGTGGCGGGTGGGGTGATCCCGGCCAGGACTATGAATTCCTCGCGAGGCGGGGGGTGCAGGCGATCTTCGGGCCGGGGACCAATTTGGTCGAGGCGGCGGGCGAGGTGCTCCGGCTGCTGGGGCACAACCTGCCGCCGGTCGAGGAAGCTGCCGAGTGACTCTCCAATATTCCGTCACCCTGAACTTGTTCAGGGTCCAAGGTGCAGCATGCAACGCCGGCCCATCGGTGAACTCCTTCGTACTGTGTGGCCGCCGGGAGGGGCTAGGGGGTGTCCCTCCCGGCGGTGGTTCCGCTCACCGGGGCGAGCGAGCGGACATCTCTGCTTCAGGCAAGCACCGGGCCGACCGTGCCGGCCATCAGGACGGCGGTGAGGACGAGCGCGAAGGCGACTGCCATGAAAGCGTTGCGGAAACTGGCGGGCTGGTACGTCATTGTCTTGATCCCTGACCTTGGCATGATGTTCGTTTCGCCCGTTTGCCGGGCTTGCACGATACTCAGCACGATGCGTGCCAATTGCCGAAAGCCGCGGATTTCAGCCATTTCTGCCGTTCACATTCGGTTCAGTCGACATTTGCAACTTGCCAATTGTTGGGAAAATACCCCAAGGGTTTGCTAATGGAACGTATCTCCCAGGTCATCGGCCAGTCCTCGGCCTTTCTCGACGCGCTCGAGCGCGCGAGCCGCGCCGCCGCGCTCGATCGGCCGGTGCTGGTGATCGGCGAGCGCGGCACGGGCAAGGAGCTGGTTGCCGAGCGGCTCCACCGCCTGTCGCCGCGCTGGGACCAGCCGCTGATCGTGATGAACTGCGCCGCGCTGCCCGAAACGCTGATCGAGGCCGAGCTGTTCGGCCACGAGGCGGGCGCCTTCACCGGCGCGACCAAGGCGCGGACGGGGCGCTTCGAGGAGGCCGACGGCGGCACGCTGTTCCTCGACGAGCTGGGTACGCTCTCGTCGGCGGCGCAGGACCGGCTGCTGCGCGCGGTCGAATATGGCGAGATCACGCGGATCGGATCGTCGCGGCCGATCCGCGTCGACGTCCGCATCGTCGCGGCGACCAACGAGCATCTGCCCGATCGCGTCGCCAAGGGCGATTTCCGCGCCGACCTGCTCGACAGGTTGTCGTTCGAGGTGGTGACGCTGCCGCCGCTCAGGCACCGCCACGGCGACGTGCTGGTGCTCGCCGAATTCTATGGCCGGCGGATGGGCGCCGAGATCGGCTGGAACGACTGGCCCGGCTTCGGCCCCAACGCGATCGACGCGCTGGAGAATTATTCCTGGCCGGGCAACGTGCGCGAGCTGCGCAACGTCGTCGAGCGCGCGGTCTATCGCTGGCAGCAGGGCGGGCCGATCGACGCGATCGAGATCGATCCGTTCGAATCGCCCTATCGGCCGAGGCGGGCCGCGGCGCCGGCACCCGCGCCCGACGAGACTCCAGCCAACGACACCGCGCCGGCGGCGCCGGCGTCCTATGACGAGTCGCGCGACTTCAAGACCCGCGTCGCGCGGTTCGAGCGCGAGCTGCTGTCGCGCGCGCTCGCCGAGCATCGCTTCAACCAGCGCTCGACCGCCGAGGCGTTGGGGCTGACCTACGACCAGCTGCGCCATGCGCTCAAGCGGCACGAGCTGCTGGGGGTGGGGGGATAGGCCTGCCCCGTCATGCCGGACTTGTTCCGGCATCCACCGTGCCGCGCTGACGGGACGAGGAGCCTCTTGGGCAAGGTTCAGACGCGCGGTGGACCCCGGACCAAGTCCGGGGTGACGAAGGTTGGGGCGACCGATCGGCGCCTCTCCGCCCTACCGCGCGTTGGTCATGCAGAGCAGCATCGGGATCGACAGCAAGGTGTTGATCCGCGAGAAATACATCGCGGTCTTGGCCGCCTTGGCCTTCACCGCGTCCTCGACCGGCACGATGCCGAGCGCTTTCTTCTGGTTCGGCCAGATGATGAACCAGACGTTGAATGCCATGATCAGCGCGAGCCACATGCCGATCCCGATCAGCTCGGAACCAGCCTTGAGCGTCAGCGCCTCGGTCAATTCGTCGTAGAGATAGGCGAGGATCAGCCCGGTCAGCACGGTGAATGCCGCGCCCCAGCGGAAGAAGAACAGCGCCTTGGGGGCGATGAACTTGGAGACGCCGGGCTTCAGCTCGGCGGGGATCGTCGGCATCGTCGGGATCTGCACGAAGTTGAAATAATAGAGCAGCCCGATCCAGACGATCCCGAAGAAGACGTGCAGCCACTGGAATATGCCCAGCGCGAGCGTCACCGGCAGATAGAAGGGCGCGAACATGATGCCGATCGCGAGCACCAGCCCGATCGCCAGCGTGACGTGAAGATTGCCGAGAATCTTGTCCATGGATGTTCCCCTGAATGTCCTGGGCGGCCGAGGCCCGCGGGCCGCCGTGCGCCCTTCTTATGACCCTAGATTTCGTTTGTCACATGCAACGATTCGCGCGGCGACGCGGCGCTTTTCGCGGGTAGAGGGAGGACCGGATCGCCTCGCGGATCGTTGGCGCGAGGAATCCCGAGACGGAGACGATCATGCCCTTCGAACTTCCCGCGCTTCCCTACGATCCCGCCGCGCTGGCGCCGCACATGTCGGCCGAGACGCTCGAGTTCCACCATGGCAAGCACCACAAGGCCTATGTCGACAAGACCAACGGGCTGATCGCGGGGACCGGGCTGGAGGGGCGCAAGCTCTCCGAGGTGATCCAGGCGGCCAAGGCGAGCGGCGACAAGGGGCTGTTCAACAACAGCGCGCAGATCTGGAACCACAGCTTCTTCTGGCAATGCCTCAGCCCCGAGAAGCAGGCGCCGACCGGCAAGCTCGCCGAGCTGATCGCCGAGAGCTTCGGCACCGCCGACGCGCTGGTGAAGAAGCTGATCGAGGAATCGACCAACCATTTCGCCAGCGGCTGGGGCTGGCTGGTGCTCGACGGCGACGCGCTCAAGATCGGATCGCTCCACGATGCCGACACGCCGGTGGCGCACGAGGGCATGGTGCCGCTGCTGACGATCGACGTGTGGGAGCACGCCTATTACATCGACTATCGCAACGCCCGGCCCAAGTATCTCGAGGCGGTGACGGCGAACCTGATCAACTGGGACTTCGTGGCGACTAACCTCGATCGGCAGGGCGTGAGCCGGGCGGACCAGGGGTGAAGCACCACTTTCCCTCTCCCCCTGTGGGAGAGGGAAGGGGCCCGCGCCGAAGGCGTGGGAAGGGTGAGGGGCTCGTCGCGGGATAGCGCGGCGTCCCCCTCACCCTTCCGCCGCTTCGCGGCTCCCTCCCTCTCCCACAAGGGGAGAGGGAAGCTTACCCCTCCGGCGGAAGCGGGGCTTCCTCGGGCTTTTCGAGCTGGAGGCCGTGGCGCATCAGCATCGGGATGTTGAGCGCGGCGAACAGCACCGTCAGCGGGATCGCCGCCACACCTTGTACCAGTTCCAGAAATCATAGGTCTGGGTAAGCCACACGATCGTGTTGAGCGCGCCCATGACCGCGAAGAACGCCGCCCAGCTGATCGTCATCAGCCGCCACCCGCGCGCGCTGAGCCCCGGATAGGCGGTGCCGAGCAGCGCCTCGAGCAGCGGCTTGTCGGCGGCGAGGCCATAGGTGAGCGCGAACGACAGCAGCAGGTAATAGATCGTCGGCTTGGCCTGAATGAAATTAAGGTTGTGGAAATAGATCGTCAGCCCGCCGAACAGCAGCACCATCACCCCCGACAGCCACAGCATCACAGAGACGTGCCGCGTCTTCCACCACGAGAAGGCGACCGCCGCCGAGATCGCGACCATGAACGCCGCCGTCGCCGCCAGCCCGCGCGCGAGCGCGGGGCCGGGCGCGAAGCTGTTGACCAGGAAGAAGACCAGCAGCGGACCGAAATCCACCAGCATGCGAATCCCCGGCGAAAGCGCGGGGCGGGACGGGCTAACCATGCGCCAGCTCTTCCACACCGGCGATGATCCGCGCAACCTCCTGCGCGTCGAACGGGCGGAGATCGTCGACTTTCTCGCCGACGCCGATCGCGTGGATCGGCAGGCCGTATTGCTCCGCCGCCGCGACGAGCACGCCGCCGCGCGCGGTGCCGTCGAGCTTGGTCATCACCAGCCCGGTGACGCCGGCGACTTCCTTGAACACCTCGATCTGGTTGAGCGCGTTCTGCCCGGTGGTGGCGTCGAGCACGAGCACCACGTCGTGCGGCGCAGCCGGATTGAGCCGGCCGAGGACGCGGCGGATCTTGGCGAGCTCGTCCATCAGCTCGCGCTTGTTCTGGAGGCGGCCGGCGGTGTCGACGATCAGCACGTCGATGCCTTTCTCGGTGGCCTGCTTGACCGCCTCGAACACGATGCCGGCGGCGTCGCCGCCCTCGGGGCCGGTGACGATCGGCACGCCGATCCGCTCGGCCCAGGTCCTGAGCTGGCCGATCGCGGCGGCGCGGAAGGTGTCGCCGGCGGCGAGGATCACCGAATAATCCTGCTCCTGGAGCCAGTGCGCGAGCTTGGCGATGGTGGTGGTCTTGCCCGATCCGTTGACGCCGATGACGAGGATCACCTGCGGGCGCGGGAAAGCATCGACCACCAGCCTTTTCGCGACGGGCGCGAGCACCCTGGCGATCTCGTCGGCGGCGACCAGGCGGATGCCGAGCTCCTCTATCCCGCGCTCGACCGGCTCGTCGGCGAGCCGGGCACGGATCCGCGCGGCGGTGCGCGGGCCGAGATCGGAGGCGATCAGCGCTTCCTCGATCTCGTCGAGCTGCGCCGTGTCGAGCCGGCCGAGGCCAAGCCCGGCGAGGTTGCCGAGCAGCCGGTCCGAGGTCTTGCGGAAGCCGCCGAGCAGGCGTTCGTGCCACGAGGGGGTGGTCATGCAGGTGCCCCGTTCAAACCCGTCGTCGCCCCGGCCTTGTGCCGGGGTCCACCGTGCCGGAGGGGCGGGGCGAGAGGCTCGCATTCTTCGCCTTGCCGCACGGTGGATGCCGGAACAAGTCCGGCATGACGGGCGGGGGTTGCGGCGAGCGAACCGTCGACGACAGCGACGATCGCCACGCGCACGATCGAGCCCACATGCTGCTCGGGCATCCGCACTTCGGCGAAGTTACCGGCGTGGCCCCGGTCGCCCGGGCGCTCGATCAGGACCGACTGAGTCGAGCCGATGAGGCTTGCGAGCCATTCCGCCCGCCGCTTGCCCGCGCGCTCGCGCAGCCGCGCCGCGCGGGCCTTCACCACCTCCGCCGCGACGCGCGGCATCCGCGCGGCGGGGGTGCCGGCGCGTGGGCCGTAGGGGAAGATGTGCGGGTGGACCACGTCGCAATCGTCGAGCAGCGCCAGCGTGTTGGCGAACATCGCCTCGGTCTCGGTGGGGAAGCCGGCGATCAGGTCGGCGCCGATCGCGATCTCCGGCCGCGCGGCCTTGAGCCGCTCGACCAGCGCCACCGATTGTGCGCGGGTGTGACGGCGCTTCATCCGCTTGAGGATCATATCGTCGCCGGACTGGAGCGAGAGATGGACCTGCGGCATCACGCGCGGCTCCTGCGTCAGCAGCGCGAACAGGCGGTCGTCGATCTCGACCCCGTCGAGCGAGGACAGGCGCAGGCGGCGGAGCGCGGGGACGTGGCGCAGGATGCGCGCGACGAGCTGGCCGAGGCTCGGCGCGCCGGGCAGGTCGGCGCCGTAGCTGGTCAGGTCGACGCCGGTGAGGACGATCTCGGCATGGCCCGCATCGACCAGCCCTGCGACGCGGTCGACCACCGCGCCCGCGGGCACCGACCGGCTGTTGCCGCGCCCGAACGGGATCGCGCAGAAGGTGCAGCGATGGTCGCAGCCGTTCTGGACCTCGACGAATGCGCGCGCGTGCGTCGAGAAGCTCGCGGCGAGGTGCGGCGCGGTCCGGCGAACCGCCAGGATGTCCTGGACCAGCACCGGCTCGCGAGAGGCCCAGGCCGCGGCGGCGAGCTTGTCGGCATTGCCGATCACGCGATCGACCTCGGGCATCGCCGCGAAGCCCGCCGGATCGATCTGCGCGGCGCATCCGGTGACCACCAGCTCGGCGCCCGGACGATCGCGGCGCGCGCGGCGGATCGCCTGGCGGGTCTGCTTGACCGCCTCGTTGGTGACGGCGCAGCTATTGACCACCACCGTGTCGCGGCCCGCGAGCAGCGCACGGATCGTCTCGCTTTCCGCGAGGTTTAGCCGGCAACCGAGGCTGATGACATGTGGCGAGGAGGTGGCCATTGGGCGGTGATCTAGGAGCGCGGCCGCGCGAAGTCCACGCGAAGGCCGAGGAAGTGCTCGCTTTCTGGTTCGACACGCTCACGCCCGACCAGCGTTTCGCCAAGGACGATGCGCTCGATCGCATGATCCACGAGCGTTTCGGGCCGTTGCGCGATCTGGTGCTGGGTAGCGGCGCGGCGGGCTGGCGCGACGATCCCGGGACGCTGCTCGCGGCGATCGTGCTGCTCGATCAATTCTCTCGCAACATGTATCGCGGCCGGGCCGAGGCGTTTGCCGGAGACGTGCTGGCGCAGGAACTGGCCTGCCTGGCGATCGATCGCGGCTGGGATGGCGGCCTTCCCGACGAACGGCGGGCGTTTCTCTACATGCCGCTGATGCACGCCGAGGATCCCGAACTGCAGACCCTATGCCTGCGCCGCTTCGGGGCGATCGGGGATGAGGAGAATCTCCAATACGCCCGCGATCACGCCGAGGTGGTAGCGCGGTTCGGCCGGTTTCCGTCGCGCAACGCCGCGCTGGGCCGCCAATCGACCGCGGCGGAGCAGGCCTATCTCAGCCGGCCAGGCGCTGGCTGGTAGCCGAGCCGGGCTGCGGCTGGGCCGCGGGCCCGGCTTCGGGCGCGGGAACGGGCGTGGGGGCGGCAGGGCCCGAATTCTGGAGCAGGCGGCGCTCGGCGAGCAGGCGGCGCGCCGCGGTGACCGAAAGCGGACGGCCATAGAGCCAGCCCTGGCCCTTGGCCACGCCGATCGCGCGGAGGCGCTCCTCGACCGACGCGTCCTCGATCCCCTCGGCGGTGACCGGCAGGTTGAGGCTCTCGCCGAGCCGCGCGATCGCGTTGACGATCGCGGCCGAATCGGCGCTTTCGTTGAGCGACATGACGAAGCTCTTGTCGATCTTGATCCGATCGAACGGCAACGCGCGCAGGTGCGCCAGCGACGAATAGCCGGTGCCGAAATCGTCGAGCGCGAGGCGGACGCCCTGGTTCTTGAGGCTGCCGACGATCGATTGCGCGAGCGCGAGATTGTCGAACAGCGAGCTTTCGGTGATCTCGATCTCGAGCCGGTTGGCGGGGAATCCGGTCTCGGTGAGCACCTTGATGATCTTCTGCGCCAGCCAGGCGTCGCGCAGCTGCCACGGCGAGATGTTGATCGACAGGCTGAGTGAGGGATCCCAGTCGCGCGCCGCGACGAACGACTGGCGCATGATCGAGAGCGACAGCTCGGCGATCATGCCGGTCTCCTCGGCGATCGGGATGAACAGTTCGGGGCTGATCAGCCCGCGCTGCGGATGCTCCCAGCGCGCGAGCACCTCGAAGCCATGAAGGCGGCCGGTCGAGAGATCGATCTGCTGCTCGAAATAGGGGACGATCTCCATCCGCGGGATCGCGGTGCGCAGCCCGCTCTCGAGCTCGTTGCGTACCTGCAGCTCGCGCTCCATCGACTGATCGAACCAGGCATAGCGGTTGCGGCCCGATTTCTTGGCGGCATACATCGCGATGTCGGCCGAGCGGATCAGCGAATCGATGCTCGCGCAATCGAAGTCCGAGCGCGCGACGCCGAGCGAGCAGGAGATGTGGAGCCTGAGGCCCTCGGCCTCGAATGGCTGCGCCATGCGGTTGACGAGCTTCTCGGCGATCCGCTCGACGGTGCCGGGCTCGGCGGGATCGAACAGGAAGCCGCACGAGAATTCGTCGCCGCCCAGCCGCGCCATCAGCGCGATCGGCGGCATCGCGCCGGCGATCTCGCTCGCCACCGCGCGCAGCAGCGCATCGCCGACGGCATGGCCGTGCATGTCGTTGATCGTCTTGAAATGATCGAGGTCGAGCATCAGCAGCGCCATCGCCTTGCGGCGGCGGGCGGCGCGCACGAACATCGCCGCGCCTTCCTCGGCGAGGCTGCGGCGATTGAGGAAGCCGGTGAGCGGATCGCGCGAGGCGAGCTGCTGCGCGCGCTCCTCGGCGGCGGCGCGGATCTGGACCTCCTGGCTGAGCGCGCTGTGGCGCCGCCAGCCGAACAGGATCAGCGCGACGTTGAGCAGCAGCGCGATCACCAGCGTGCGATCGGCGGGGGCGCCGCCGCGGAAATAATATTGCAGCGTCGTCGAGAGCACCGAGCTGCCGGTGCCGACGAACATGAGGATCGCGGCGACGCTGATCGCCCCGGTGAGCAGGTCGCCGCGCGGTTTGACCGCCTCGCCGTGGATGTCTTCGTCGTGATCCAGCGCCATGCCGGCACGCTCCCCCATATCGCAGGACGGCGTTTTCTCACGTCGAGGGTGTAGAACGGGTTAAATCGCGGAGAGATTTGCACGGTGGGTTTGCAGCCCGTGTGCGGATAACGATTATCGGACCTCAGTACGGAGGCATGGATGGCAAGCAGCGTCGATCTGGGAGAACGGCTCTACCGGGTCGAAGCGGATCGGCGTTTTCGTAATGCGCTTCATACATAGCGCACGGGACTACGAAGCATTGCTCGACCCTGACGACTAGCGCCACCTTGCGCTTGATCCCCGCGCCCGCTATGTGCGCCCCCGACCGTTCCACCCGAACGCGAAGCATTGCGAGCCCCGAGGGGCGCGCCGGCCGACGAGGTTTCGTCCGCCGGCTCGTTTTGCATTTGGGGCGAAGCGGCGCGAAACTGGAGTGATATTGGTCTCATGTTCGAGAGTCTGAGCGAGCGGCTGGGGGGCGTTTTCGAGCGCCTGCGCGGGCGTGGCGCGCTCACCGAAGCCGATGTCCGCACCGCGATGCGCGAAGTGCGGGTGGCGCTGCTCGAGGCCGATGTCGCGCTGCCGGTGGCGCGCGACTTCGTCGACCGGGCGACCGAGAAGGCGGTTGGCCACCAGGTGCTGCGCTCGGTCACGCCGGGGCAGCAGGTCGTCAAGATCGTCCATGACGCGCTGGTCGAGATGCTCGGCCCCGATACCGCCGAGCTCGAGCTGGGGGTGACGCCGCCTGCGGTGGTGATGCTGGTCGGCCTCCAGGGCTCGGGCAAGACGACCACCACCGCCAAGCTCGCCAAGCTGCTCGCCAAGAGCGAGGGCAAGAAGATCCTGATGGCGTCGCTCGACGTCAACCGGCCGAACGCGCAGGAGCAGCTCGCCGTCCTCGGCACGCAGATCGAGGTCGCGACGCTGCCGATCGTCGCCGGCCAGCAGCCGATCGACATCGCCCGGCGCGCGCTCCAGGCGGCGAAGCTCCAGGGCTATGACGTGCTGATGCTCGATACCGCGGGCCGGCTCCACGTCGACCAGGGGCTGATGGACGAGATGAAGTCGGTCGCGGACATCGCGCGGCCGCAGGAAATCCTGCTGGTCGTCGATGCGCTGACCGGGCAGGACGCGGTCAACGTCGCGTCGAGCTTCTCGGCGCAGGTGCCGCTGACCGGCGTGATCCTCACCCGCATGGATGGCGACGCGCGCGGCGGCGCGGCGCTGTCGATGCGCGCGGTGACCGGCAAGCCGATCAAGTTCGCCGGCATGGGCGAGAAGCTCGACGCGATCGAGCCGTTCCATCCCGCGCGCGTCGCCGGCAGCATCCTGGGGATGGGCGACGTCGTCTCGCTGGTCGAGAAGGCGGCGGCTTCGATCGACGCCGAGGACGCCGAGCGCATGGCCTCGCGGATGGCGAAGGGGCAGTTCGACATGAACGACCTGCGCGGCCAGCTCGCGCAGATGCGGCGGATGGGCGGGCTCGGCGCGCTCGCGGGGATGATGCCGGGGATGAAGAAGGCGCAGGCGGCGATGAATGCGAGCGGGATGGACGAACGCATCCTGCTGCGGATGGACGCGATGATCGGATCGATGACGCCCAAGGAGCGCGGCAAGCCCGAGCTGCTCAATGCCAAGCGCAAGATCCGCATCGCCAAGGGCAGCGGCACGACCGTGCAGGACGTCAACAAGCTCCTCAAGATGCACCAGGAAATGCAGACCGCGATGAAGCGGCTCAAGAAGATGGGCGGATTGAAGGGCCTGATGGGCATGCTCGGCGGCGGCGGCGGCGGCGCGGGCGGCATGGGTGGTGCCGGCGGGCTCGGCGGTGCGGGCGGACCCGACATCGGCGACCTGATGGGCAAGATGGGCGGCGGGCTTCCGGGCCTTCCGGGCCAGCCCAACCTGCCTCCCGGGTTTCAGAATTTCCTGAAAAAGAAGTAACTTGGTCTCCAATTCGAAGAAGGAAGAAGAATGGCAATCAGCATGCGTCTGTCGCGGGGCGGCTCGAAGAAGCGCCCCTATTACCGGATCGTCATCGCCGATGCGCGCAGCCCGCGCGACGGCAAGTTCATCGAGAAGATCGGGACCTACAACCCGCTGCTCGCCAAGGATTCGCCCGAGCGCCTCAAGCTCGACGCCGAGCGTGCGACGCATTGGCTGAGCGTCGGCGCGCAGCCGACCGACCGCGTCGCCCGCTTCCTCGACCTCGCCGGGGTCAAGGAGCGCACCGCGCGCAACAATCCCAAGAAGGGCGAGCCCGGCGAGAAAGCCAAGGAGCGCGCCGAGGAGCGCGTGACCAAGGCCGCCGAGGCCGCTGCCGCCGCCGCGGCCGCGCCGGCGCCCGAGCCGGTCGCCGAGGCGCCCGCCGCCGACAGCAACGAGGAAGCCGAGGCGGTGATCGCCGCCGAGGTCGAAGCCGCGACCGAGGAGCCCACTCCCGAAGCCGAGGCAGTGATCGAGGAAGTCGCCGAACAGACGCCGCCGGTCGAAGCCGTCGCGGAGGAAGTGCCGGCCGCCGACGCTCCGGCCGAAGGCGAGGCCACCGAGGAAAAGGCCGAGGGCTGATCGTGTGTTCCCCACCCGCTTGCGGGAGGGCCTAGGGGAGGGCATGTCCCGCGTATGTTGGAAGCAACAAGCCCTCCCCCGACCCCATCCGCGCGCGGGAGGGGAGAAAAGAACGTCACGCTGGCCGTCGTCGTCGGCGCACACGGCGTGACGGGCGAGGTCCGGCTCAAGGTCTTCGCCGAGGATCTGACCCCGCACCGCAGCTTCAACGCCGGCGCGCTGACGCTCAAGTCGCTGCGCCCGGGCAGCAACGGCGTGATCGCGCGCTTCGCCGAAGTTGCCGACCGCAACGCCGCCGAGGCGCTGCGTGGCACCGCGCTGACCGTCCCGCGCTCGGCGTTGCCACCGCTCGGCGAGGGTGAATATTACCATGTCGACCTGATCGGGCTGCCCGCGGTTTCGACCGGGGGCGAGCCGCTGGGGACGGTCGTCGCGATCGACGATTTCGGCGCGGGCGACGTGATCGAGATCGAACGCCCGACCGGCAAGCGCTTCATGGTGCCGATGCGGCTTGAGGCGGTGCCGTCATGGGATGCGGAGCGCCTGATCGTCGACGAGGGCTTCGTCGATTGAGGCGCGTTGGTCCGCGCTAGGTCTCGTTCGTCTCCGGCACCTGCACCGCGAAGCCGTTGAGCGTCATCGAGACCATGCAATAGAGGCCGACCAGATAGACGAGCTCGTTCGCGCCGTGCGCGCCGAACAGCCGCACCGCCTGGTCCCACGCCGGACGCGGCAGGACGCCGCCGTTCACCAGCGCAAAGGCCACGTCGAAGCCGGCGTTTTCCGCTTCGTTGAGATCGAGCGGCTTGAGGCCGGAGCAGAGCGTCGCGAGCCGGGCCTGGCTCACGCCTTCCTTCTCCGCGACCGCGATATGGGCGTAGAGCTCGTAGGCGGCATCGAAATGCGCGCCGACGACCAGGATGACGACCTGGCGGACGGGATCCTCCAGGCTTGCCTGTGCCGTCATCGCCTTGGTGAGGTTCCAGACGGCCTCGCCGATCTGCGGCTCGTGAAGCCACGCATTCCACGGCCCGAGCAAGGCGCCGCGCTCGTCGATCGCGCGGAAGGCGTTGAAATTGGAAGCGATGCCGGCCTTCATGTCGTCGTAGAGCGATTTCTGGGCGGGCGAGAGCGTTTCGGGCGCGAGAAGCGGCAGGCGGGGCTCGTCGGGCATGGTGGTTCCTTCTCGCAGGGGAGCTTTGCGGGATAACGCAGCGCTCGGGCTTTGGCGCCGGGAATCTGCGGGCCTCGATAAACGGCGAGCGACCGTCGATCGGCGCTCAGCGCCGGATCGGGCGCTGGTCGTCGAGCATGTTGCGGATCGCCGTGGCGGCGACGCCGGCCTCGCCCATCGCGTGGCTGATCTGGTCGAGCCCCTTGGCGACGTCGCCCGCCGCGAACAGCCCGGGGATCGAGGTGCGCTGATGGTCGTCGACCTCCAGGGAGCCGTCCTCCGCCGCGCGCGCACCCGCCGCGACAGCCAGTCCGGAGCGGATACGCGAGCCCAGCGCGGGATAGATCGCATCGAACGCCATGCGCCCCGCGGCGGTGTCGAGCGCGATCCGGGCGCCCTCGATCGCATAGCCGCCGCACGGCCCCGATATGCGTGCGATCGCGCCGGCGTCGAGCTCGCTGGCGCAGGTGTCGTCGAGCGCGTGCTCGCCGGGCGCGACCAGCGTCACGTCCTTGCTGTAGCCGCGCAGGAACAGCGCCTCGCGCGTGCCGTGCTCGCCGGTGCCGATCACGCCGATCCGCTGGTCGGTGACCTCGTAGCCGTCGCAGATCGGGCAATAGCGGATCAGCCCGCGCGCGAGCCCCGCGTCGTGGAGTTCGATAGGCATTTCGGGGCGGTGGTTGACCACGCCCGTCGCCAGCAGCACGCTGCGCGCGCGGAATTCGCGGCTCTCGACCTGGACCAGAAAGCCGTCGTTGCGGGGCTCGATCCGGGTGACTTCGGCTTCCTCGCGGAACGCGCCGTATTTCGCCGCCTGTTCCCGCATCCGCGCCAGCAGCTCCTTGCCCGAGATGCCCTCCGGAAAGCCGGCGTGGTTGCGCGTCTTCGGGATCAGCGCGGCGCGGCTGCTGCCGCAATCGAACAGGCGGATGGAGAGATGAAAGCGCGCGAGATAGATCGCCGCGGTGAGCCCGGCGGGCCCGGCGCCGATGATGATGCAATCGTCCATGGTCGCGCCAGCGCGCCGGGGCGCGGGAGGTTCCTTGACGAAGCAGGGCAATGTATATACATAGTGTATATACGGAGGTGGCTATGTCGGAAAAGCCTGGCAGCAGTCCTGGAACCCGGGTTCGCGAATTGGGCCGCATTTTCGGATCCATGCCGTGGCTCCGGCCGACCGAGAAAAAGGATTACCGCGTCAAGGTGTTCCGGTCCGGCAATTCCCTGGCATTGCGGCTCCCGGCCGAATTGGGTTTGCAGGCGGGCACGGAGATGAGGCTCCGTGTCGAGAATGGCGAAATCGTCTCGCTCGAGCCGATCGATCGGCCCAAGCGCAAGTTCAACGTGGCCAAGGTTTGCGGCTCGGCGACGACGCTGCGCCCGATCCGCGATGAGGATCGCATCTTTGAGGACCGGCCGCTCGCGTGGCCCTCGGGCAAGGGCGAGGATCCGGCATGAAGTATATGCTCGACAGCAACGTCATCATCGCGTTGGTCATGAACACCAACGAGCATGTGGTGGCGCGCGCAGCCGAGTGCGACGAGGATGACATGGTCACCAGCGCGATCGCTTTCGCCGAGGTCGCATACGGCTCGGCGCGGGAAAAACCTCCGGCTTTCGAGGAGCTTCGCGCCTTCGTCGAGGAAGTGCCGGTGCTCGAATTCGACTATCGGGCCGCGCTCGCCTACGCGAGCCTTCCTTTCAAGCGGGCGAGCTACGACCGGCTGATCGCCGCCCACGCGCTTTCGCACGATTTGACCGTCGTGACCGACAATATTGCCCATTTCGACGACGTGCCCGGGCTGAGCGTGGAAAGCTGGACCAGATGACCTTCGCCGCCACCGTCCTCACGCTCTATCCCGAAATGTTTCCCGGGCCGCTCGGCGCCTCGCTTGCCGGCAAGGCGCTGCGCGAGGGGCTGTGGCGCCTCGACACGGTCCAGATCCGCGACTTCGCGACCGACAGGCATCGTTCGGTCGACGATACCCCAGCCGGGGGCGGCGCGGGGATGGTGATGCGCGCCGACGTGCTCGCCGCGGCGCTCGACGGCGTCACCGCCACGGGTCCCCGGCTGGCGATGAGCCCGCGTGGCGCGCCGCTCGCCCAGGCGCGGGTTCGCGCGCTGAGCGAGGGGCTGGGGGTGACGCTGCTGTGCGGCCGGTTCGAGGGAATCGACGAGCGTTTGTTCGAGGCGCGCGATATCGAGCTGGTGTCGATCGGCGACTATGTGCTCTCGGGTGGGGAAATGGCGGCGCTGGTGCTGCTCGATGCTTGCATTCGGCTGCTTCCCGGCGTAATGGGCGCGCCTTCCAGCGGCATGGACGAGAGCTTCGAAGCGGGGCTGCTCGAATATCCGCACTACACCCGACCTGTGACATGGGAAGGGCGCACGATCCCCGAAGTGCTGCGATCGGGGGATCATGCGAGGATCGCGGCCTGGCGCAAGCTGATGGCCGAGACCGATACACGGCTAAGGAGGCCGGACCTTTGGGAGCGCCACGAGGGCGCTCGGGTCCATTCTCCCTCTGGCGCGCAGCGCGAGAACAGGAACGAATGAGATGAACCTCATCCAGACGATCGAGGCCGAGAACATCGCGAAGTTCGCGGCCGCCAAGAAGATTCCGGAATTCCGCCCGGGCGACACGCTCCGCGTGGGCGTCAAGGTGGTCGAGGGCGAGCGTACCCGCGTCCAGAATTTCGAGGGCGTGTGCATCGCGCGCTCGAACAAGGGCATGGGCTCGAACTTCACCGTGCGGAAGATCAGCTTCGGCGAGGGTGTCGAGCGCGTCTTCCCGCTCTATTCGCCCAACGTCGAATCGATCGAGGTCGTCCGCAAGGGCGTCGTTCGCCGCGCCAAGCTCTATTATCTGCGCGGCCGCACGGGCAAGTCGGCGCGCATCGCCGAGCGCCGCGACACCCGCCCGACCGAGGGAACGGCGGCCGAATAACGGTTCCGAAGACAAGCAAAGGGGCGCGCGGAAGCAACTGCTTCCGCGCGCCCCTTTTGTCATGTCCCGGCTGCGCTGAATTCCTCGATCAGGACCTCGCAGCGTCCTATCTCTTCGGCGAGCCGGGCCTTCCGCCGCATCTGCCAGCGCCATGCGAGCAGCGCAGTGCCGCCCCAGAGCGCGGACAGCAGCAACGCCATGCGCGCCGTTGCCAGCCCGTCTGCGGCCAGGGCCCATGATCCCAGCGCGGACGCCGAAAGGATCACCGCGCACCAGCGAGCGCCGACGAGCGACTGCTTCGCCGTTTCGGCGCGGTCGCGCGCCTGTTGCAGGACGCCCATCGGAGTCGCCTCATAGCGGATGGAGAACTGGCGGCGGAGCCTGGACAGGCCGGCCAACATGACAGGGAGCCCGGCGGCGTAGGCGAAGGCAGCCTGGTAGAACAGCGCATCGCGCCGATCGATCGCGATGCTTCCGAGCCAAAGGAGGCACCCCAGCACAAGCGCGACGCCGGCTACGCCGACGGCCAGCGTTACCATCGCCCAGCGGCGATGGCGGGCGAAGCTGCGAGCGATGTCGCGGGGGTCGGCGGGCTCAGCCCGCCAGTCGCGAGCCAGTTCGAGAAGCTCGTCATCGATCATCGAGCAGTTCCTTGAGGCGGGCTTTGGCACGGTTCACGCGCACCGCGACATTGGCGACGCTGATCCCCAGCGCCTCGCCAATCTCGACGTGGCTCAGTTCTTCGAGCACCAGCGTGATCACCTGGCGATAGTGGAGAGGCAAACGTCGTACCGCCGCATGAAGACGCCGTCCGCGCTCGTCCGCGATGAGCCCGGCCTCCGGATCATGCACATCGTCGGGCGCTTCGGTGTGCGCTCTCCGCAGCGCGCTCTGACGGATCACGTGCGTCACCCCCCGATTGTGCGCGATCCGGAACACGAAGGCGCCGAGACTGGCTTGCTCCCGCAGACCCGGCAGGGCCCGGTGGATGGCGAGCAGCATTTCCTGGAGGAGGTCTTCGCGCAACGCGCGATCGGCCTCATAGGACGCGGCAACGCGGGCCAGGCCGGGGCCGTAGGTCGCGATCACTGCCTCGATCCGGTGCATCTCCCTTTAGTCCCTGCCGGCCGCGATTTGCTTACAAAGAATCTTTTTGCGCGAACCTGTAAGCGCGGCGGCCGCCCGACGGACTGACAAGCGAGCTTCGATGGAGGATTTCGATGTCGGCCCGGAACATGATCGCATCACGAACCAAACCCAATTTCGCCCTTTGGTGCGTCGGCTATAGCGTCGCCTATGTCATCGCCAGCGGCCTCGATTTGTGGACCACGGCGCTGGCGCTGCTCAGACCCGACGCGTCCGAGGCCAATGTCTTCGCCACGGCAGACGGCGTCTACCTTCCGCTCCGTGTGCTGGCGGTCAACGCGGCCGGTGGGATCGGGATGCTGGCGATGTTCGCCTTCGGCCTGCACTATGCCGAGCGCGTTTCCGACCGGGTTCTGCTGCGCCCGATGCGCTCCTTCCTATCGTTCTACATCAACCCGTGGTCGCGCCGCGCGTTCGATCGCTCGCCGCTGCATCTCGCGAGCTATGCGATCGGCTTTCTCGTGCTGCGCGTGCTCGCCGCCGGCAACAATCTGATGATCGTTGCCGGAGGGGCCGGCCCGCTTGGGATAGGGGTGCGCGAGGCAGGGCGGCTGAGCACGCCGATGATCGGTTTCGCCGCGGCGATGGGCGCGATCTACGTGCTGATCACCGTCGCTGTTTCGCCCGTTGCGGCGCGGATCCTGGGGCGCTTCCGCAGCTAAAGGCGCCGATCAGCCCGCCGCCTCGAGCGCGTGCTTGAGCCGGCTGGCGCTGTCGTGGCCGCGGCGGACCGATTGATAGGCCTCGCGAACCGCTTCCATCGCCCCGGCTGACATCTGCTCGTCGGCGAGTACGCGCTCGAACTCCTCCTTCAGATAATCCTCGCCGCGCTCGACTTCCTTGATGATCGCCGTGTCGCCCCCGCCGAGCGCGGTGCGCAGATCCTCCCAGCGGCGGTGGAGCGTCGCCGCGACCGAGCCGAAGTCCGAAGGCGTGCCGCCGAGCGCGCGGCTTGCCGCCTGGAGTTCGGCGACGACGCCGCGCCGCTCGCCCGCCATCTCGCGGAAGAAGCCGGCGTAGCGCTGGGCGTCGGCATGGTCGGCGGCGTTCTCATAGCCGCGCGCGCTGTCGATGGTGGTGACGATCAGGTCGTCGAGCTTGGCGACGTCGTGCATCTCGGACATTCGAACCTCCCATGTGTGGACCAGGGGAGAACGGGCCATGCGGCATCGGGTGCCCGCGAAAGAGGGTGAAGCCGGGTTAACCACGAACCGGCAGCCGATGGCAGGCCCTTTACGCGCGGCCGCGGCGCCGCGATAAGGAGCTTTGCCCGCGCTCGCCGGGCGGGGCGATACTCCGGAGTCACGGGAATGCGGAAATGGCTGTTGGGTACGTTGTTGCTGATGTCGGGATCGCCGGCGATGGCTGCTGATCCGGACCCCCAGCCCACGCCGCTGACGCTCGAGCGCGTGTTCGCGAGCCCCGATCTGGCGGGTGCCGTGCCGCACGCGGTCAAGCTCTCGCCCGACGGCAAGTGGCTGACGCTGCTGCGCAGCCGCCCCGACGAGAAGGACCGCTACGACCTGTGGGCGATGGACACGCAAAGCGGCGAATGGCGGATGCTGGTCGATTCGAAGAAGGTCGGATCGGGCGCCGAGCTGTCCGAGGCCGAGAAGATGCAGCGCGAGCGCGCGCGCGTCGGCGGCTTCCGCGGGATCCTCGCCTATGATTGGTCGCCCGACGCCAAATCGATCCTCGTCCCGCTCGATGGCGACCTCTATCTCGCCGGGCTCGACGGCCAGGTCCGCCGGCTGACCGATACCAGCGCGAGCGAGCTCAACCCGGTCATCAGTCCCAAGGGACATTACGCCAGCTTCGTGCGCGACCAGAATCTGGTGGTGCTCGACCTCGCCACCGCCAAGGAATCGCCCGCCACCACCGATGGCGCGGGCACCGTGCATTGGGGCGAGGCCGAATTCGTCGCGCAGGAGGAGATGGACCGCTTCACCGGCTATTGGTGGTCGCCCGACGAAGCGCGCATCGCGGTCGAGCGGTTCGACGATGCGCCGGTGGGGATCGTTACCCGCGCGGCGATCGGCGCCGACGGCACCAAGGTGTTCGACCAGCGCTATCCCAGCGCGGGGACGCCCAACGCGCTGGTCGAGCTCTACGTGATCGATCCGTCGGGCGGGGGGAAGGTCAAGGTCGATCTCGGCCAGGAGACCGACATCTATCTCGCCCGCGTCGACTGGACCCCCGACGGCAAGACGCTGCTCGTCCAGCGCGAGAACCGTGCGCAGACCGTGCTCGACATGCTCGCGGTCGATCCCGCGACGGGCAAGTCGCGCCTGCTCTTCACCGAGCGCGCGGGCGACAAGAGCTGGATCAACCTCTCCAACGCGCTCCATCCGATGAAGGACGGCGGGCTGATCTGGTGGTCCGAGCGCGACGGCCACGGGCATCTCTATCGCTTCAAGGCGGGCAAATGGACCCAGCTCACCAAGGGCGCATGGGAAGTGGCCGACGTGGCGGGAGTCGACGAGGCCGGCGGCCGGGTCTATTTCCTCGCCAACAAGGACGGCGTGCTCGAGCGGCATCTCTACGCGGTAGATCTGAAGCGCCCGGGCGCGATCACGCGGCTGACCGAGGCGGGCTGGTGGAACTCGGCGACGATGGACGATGCCGCGACGCGGATCATCGTCACGCGATCGAACCCCGATCAGCCGCCACAGGCCTATCTCGCCGACACTGCCGGCAAACGGATCGCCTGGGTGAGCGAGAATTCGGTCGCGGCGGCCGACCATCCCTATCACCCCTATCTCGCCAGCCACCGCGAGCGGACCTTCGGGACGATCAAGGCCGACGACGGCACCGAGCTCCATTGGGAAATGATCACCCCGCCGCTCGTTCCCGGAAAGCGCTTCCCGGTGTTCTTCCAGCATTACGGCGGGCCGCACAACCAGATGGTCGGGCGCGCCTGGGGCGGAGCGCTGCAGCAATATATCGTCGCGCGCGGCTATATCTGGTTCCAGCTCGACAATCGCGGATCGGCCAATCGCGGCACCGCGTTCGAGGATGCGATCTATCGCGCGATGGGATCGGTCGAGCTGCGCGACCAGCTTGCCGGCGCGACCTATCTCAAGACGCTCGATTTCGTCGATCCGAAGCGGATCACCACCTATGGCTGGTCGTACGGCGGCTATATGACGCTCAAGATGCTCGAAGCCAATCCGGGCGTCTATGCCGCGGGGGTGTCCGGCGCGCCGGTGACCAGGTGGGAGCTGTACGACACGCACTATACCGAGCGCTACATGGGCGATCCGCGCGAGGTGGCCGATGCATATACGGCATCGGGCGCGCTGACCGATGCGCTCGCGATCCGCGATCCGCTGCTGCTGATCCACGGCATGTCCGACGACAATGTCGTGTTCGAGAACTCGACCGCCTTCGCCGCGAAGCTGCAGGCGGGCAACGTGCCGTTCGAGATGATGTTCTACCCCGGCAAGACCCATAGCGCCGGGCGCGACATCCATGTGTGGACGACGATCCTCAACTTCATCGATCGGAGCGCGCCCGCGAAATAGCCGCTACCGGCGTTGGTACCGCCTGGCTGCTTCCGCGCCGCCGCTGCTCGACAGCGTGGCGCGGCTGACTTAGCTTCCTCCCTCCGGGCGGAGCCGGGGGGGACGATCGGATGACGGAGAGCACGCCAATCGCGCTTGCGCCGGTTTCGGGCAAGGCGCGGATCGATGTGCTCGACATGCTGCGTGGGATCGCGATCCTCGGCATCTTCTTCATGAACGTGCCGTTCATGGCGCTGGAGATGTCCAAATTGTTCGTCGACGTCCGCCTGATCGGCTGGACGCCGGCCGATCGCGCGAGCTGGTATGCGGTGCAGCTGCTGCTCGAAGGGACGCAGCGCGGGCTGCTCGAGCTGCTGTTCGGCGCGGGGATGATGGTCCTCACCGCGCGCGCGATGACTCCCGACGGGCCGGTCGCGATCGCCGACCTCCATATCCGGCGCAACCTTTGGCTGCTCGGGTTCGGCCTGTTCGACGTGTTCGTGCTGCTATGGGCGGGGGACATCCTCCATATCTACGCGCTGGCGGCGCTGTTCCTGTTCCCGTTCCGCAAGCTGGGGCCGAGGCTGCTGCTGGCACTCGGGCTGGCCAATGCCGCCTATCTGCTGGTGAGCGGCGTGCTTCAGTATTCCGACCGCGCCGACTTGATGCACCGCGCCGAGATCGCGCACCAGAAGCAGGCCGCGCACGTCGCGCTCGCGCCCGCCGACACCGAGGCGCTCGACCAGCTGAAGAAGGTCATCGAGCGCCGCCGGGGCGGCGACGAGATCAAGCAGATCCGCAAGATGGAGGCCGAGGGCCACGCCGGCGGCGTGATCGCCTATGCCCGGATGAACATCGGCGTGTTCCTGACCTTCGTCTACCCGTCGCTGCTCGCCAACGTGATCGAGGCGTTCACCACGATGCTGATCGGGATCGCCTTGTGGAAATGGCGGGTGATCCAGGGCGGACGGACCCTGCGCTTCTACCTGGTGCTGATGCTGGCGTGCTACGTTCCGGCGGTGGCCGCGCGGCTGATCGGCGCCGGCGACTGGCTGTCGATGGAGGTGACGCCCAAGGCCTCGTGGATGACGCAGGAGGCGGCGCGCATCGCGATGTCGATCGGGCATGTCGCGCTGGTCAACCTCGCGGTGAGATCGGGCGCGGGCCGCGCGCTGCTCGCGCCGTTCAAGGCGGCCGGGCGGATGGCCTTCTCGCTCTATTTCATGCAGCAGATCATCGGTCTGTGGATCCTGTTCGCGCCCTGGGGCCCGAACCTGTGGGCGAAGTTCCATTGGGCGCAGCTCTTCGGCGTCGCGCTGATCGTGCTCGCGGCGCAATTGGTCTTCGCCAATATGTGGCTGAGGCTGTTCGCGGCGGGACCGCTCGAATGGCTGTGGCGCAGCCTCGCCTATGTGCGGTGGCAGCCGTTCCTCCGGCGCGACGCGGAGACGCCCGCGCCGCAAGTACCCTAGCCGCCGGCGCGATAGGCGCGGTGCTCGCCGGCGGTCCAGTCGGCGACGCGGGCGGCGGCTTCCCTGAGCCAGCGCCGGGGGCGTTGCGCGAGATCGGCGCGGATCGCGTCGCGCCCGGCATCGGTGTCGACATGGACGGCGGCGAGCTCGGCGCCCATCGCGCGGGTCAGCCGGGCGTGGAGCTGGGGCGTTAGCTCCTCGAGGTTGAGCTTGCGGCTGTTCGGGGCGAGGCGGCGGAGGACATAGCCGTGCTCGTAATGAAGCTTGGAATCGGGCGCGCGGCAGCGCCCGTGCGCGATGTGCTGCGCGAGACCGGTCGTGCCGCCGCGCTCCCAGCACGAGGGCAGGCGCGCCTTGATCTCGGCCGCCACGGGCCCGCCGCGATGCTCGCCCGACGCGACGAAGCGCGGGCGCCCGAGGCTGCCCGCACCGACCGAGCGCGGCGTCACGCGCACCCCGCTCGCCGCATCGGGCAGCGCCCGCAGCAGCGGCTCGCGCAGGCCGCGCGCGATCGCGGTCGCCTCGGGCGCGTCGTCGAGCTCGCGCCAGAATTTCTTGCGCTTCGAATCGCTGGCGGCGAAGGCGTCGCGCAGCCAGAGGTGGCGCCGCTCGAGCACCCAGGGGGTCGGCGCGTCGAGCCCCTTGCGATAGCCCTGGAGCAGCGCGCGGGCGACGTCGCCCGCGTCCGCGCTTTTGTCGGCGAGCAGGATGCTCGCGCCCAGCCGGACCAGGTCGAGCGTGAAGGGGAGCCGCGCGGCCTCGTCGAAATCGTTGATTCCCCAAACGAGCCGCGCCCGCGCATCGCGCCACAGCCCGAAATTGCCGACATGCGCGTCGCCGACCGAGGGCGCTGCCGGGGCGTCGGCGAGGTCGGGGCACAGGACCGCCGCAGCTTCCGCCCAGCGCCAGCAGGTCGCGCGCAGGAACAGGAACGGGCTCTCGCGCATCAATTCATGCTTCTTGTCGAGATCCGGCTCGACGACGTCGCCATCGAGCCACGCACGCATCCAGCGCTCATAGTCGGCGATCGAGGCGGACAGGCTTTGCATCGCGGCAGTCTGCGCGCTTGCGTGCCCGCGCACAACGGCCATGGGCGGCGAAGCGCGGGGCGGGGGCGCCGATAGCAGCGCTATGCTTGCGCGCGCGGGCGACGGGGGGTAGCGGCATCGCACGAAGTCTGGAGCAAGATGATGGGTTACCGGGTCGTGGTCGCGGGCGCCACCGGCAATGTCGGGCGCGAAATGCTGAACATCCTCGCCGAGCGGGAATTCCCGATCGACGATCTGGCGGTGGTCGCCTCGTCGCGCTCGACCGGCGACATGGTCGACTATGGCGAGACGGGCAAGCAGTATCGCGTCCAGAATATCGAGCATTTCGATCCCAAGGGCTGGGACATCGCGCTGTTCGCGATCGGATCGGAGGCGACCAGGCTCCACGCCGCGCGCTTCGCCGCCGCCGGATGCACGGTGATCGACAATTCGTCGCTCTACCGGATGGATCCCGACGTGCCGCTGATCGTGCCCGAGGTGAACCCGCAGGCGATCGACCTCTATCGGCGCAAGAACATCATCGCCAATCCGAACTGCTCGACCGCGCAGCTCGTCGTCGCGCTCAAGCCGCTCCACGACGTCGCCACGATCACCCGCGTCGTGGTCGCGACCTATCAGTCGGTTTCGGGCGCGGGCAAGGCGGGGATGGACGAGCTGTTCGAGCAGAGCCGCAACATCTTCGTCGGCGATCCCGCCACCCCGGCAAGTTCACCAAGCAGATCGCGTTCAACGTGATCCCGCACATCGACAGCTTCCTCGACGACGGATCGACCAAGGAGGAATGGAAGATGGTGGTCGAGACCAAGAAAAATCCTCGATACCAAGATCAAGGTGATCGCGACCTGCGTGCGCGTGCCGGTGTTCGTGGGCCATTCGGAGGCGGTCCACATCGAGTTCGAGAACGAGATTTCGGCCAAGCAGGCGCAATCGATCCTGCGCGAGGCGCCCGGGGTGATGCTGATCGACAAGCGCGAGGACGGCGGATACATCACCCCCATCGAATGCGTCGGCGAGTTCGCGACCTTCGTCAGCCGCGTGCGCGAGGATCCGACCGTCGAGAACGGGCTGGCGATGTGGGTGGTCTCGGACAATCTGCGCAAGGGCGCCGCGCTCAACGCAGTCCAGATCGCCGAATTGCTCGGGCGGCGGCACCTCAAGAAGGCGGCTTGAGCGGGTGATAGCATAATGCTATCATTTCCGCATGGGACAGGTCCTTATCCGCAACCTCGATGACGAGGTGATTGCCGCCTATCGCGAGGCGGCGAAACGTAACCAGCGCTCGCTGGAAGCGGAATTGCGGGAGCAGCTTCGGCTGCATAAGCCGTTCACCCAGACCGAGATCGAGGCGTCGGTTGAGCGCATGGCGAAGATCCGGGGGATGACTCCAAATGTGCCGCAGACCCCTGCAGAAGTGCTGGTTCGCGAGGATCGTGACGGCTACCGCTGGTGAACAAACGCTTCGTCGACACGAGCGTCGTCGTAAAATGGATCGTGTACGAGGAAGGTTCGGATGCCGCGGCAGCGCTGTTCGGCACGCCGCTCGTCGCTGCCGACCTGGTTCAAGCCGAACTGGCGAACGCCCTGTGGAAGAAGCGGCGCAGGAAGCAGATCAGCGCCGAGCAGGCGCTCGCCGGCTTTGCCGAGGCATGCGCGCGGCTCGATTTCCTGAATACCGCAAGCCTTGCGCAACGCGCGCTGGAGATCGCGCTGGAAATCGATCATCCGGTTTACGACTGTTTCTTACTGGCGCTTTCCGAGGTCGTGAACATGCCATTGATCACGGCAGATGAAGGGTTGCTGCGGTCGTGCGCCGGAACCTGGTTCGCCATGCTGGTCGAGCCCCTCGCCTTAACCCGGAGTTGACGCCCGCTTGCTATTCCCGGCGCGGAGGTCGCGCGGGTGTTCCACGGCAAGGTCAAGGCAGAGCCGGATACGATTCGCCTCGCCCCGGTGCGCGGCAAGGCGCGGATCGACGTGCTCGATATCCTGCGCGGGATCGCGATCCTCGGCATCTTCTACATCAACGTGCCCTATATGGCGGCGCCGGTCTGGCAATTCTCGAGCGATATCCGCTCGATCGGCTGGACCCCCGCGGACCAGGGCGCCTGGGCGTTCATCAACATCTTCTTCGCGGGTACCCAGCGCTGCCTGCTGCAATTCCTGTTCGGCGCCGGGATGATGGTGCTCGCGCGCAAGGCGATGGCGCCCGACGGGCCGGTCGCGGTCGCCGATCTCTATTACCGGCGCAACCTGTGGCTGCTCGGATTCGGGCTGTTCGACGTGTTCGTGCTGCTGTGGCCGGGGGACATCCTCCACATCTATGCGCTCGCCGCGCTGTTCCTGTTTCCGTTCCGCACGCTGGCGCCGAAATGGCTGCTCGCGATCGGGCTGAGCTGGGCGGTGCTGTTCACGGTCGGCATCCCGGCCTATGGCGCGCGCGAATATGCCGAGCGCACCGAGCTGGTCCAGGCGGTCGACCTCGCGCGCGCCAAGGAGCATGCCGGCGCGGGGCTGACCCAGGCCGATCGCGCGGCGCTGATCGAATGGCGCACGATCGCCGAGCGCAAGCCCGAGCCCGATCTGTCGCAGCGCATCGCCGCCGAGCGCCACGCGCACGCCGGCGGCTTCGTGCCCTATGTCCGCGAGGCGTGGGACTATTGGAGCTTCCTCGCGCAGCAATGGCTGGTGTGGGACGTGGTCGAGGCGTTCTGCACGATGCTGATCGGCGTCGCGCTGTGGAAATGGGGGGTGATCCAGGGCGAGCGGAGCCGGCGCTTCTACCTGGGGCTGATGCTGGCCGGCTACGGCTTCGGGATCACGGCACGGGTGATCGGCCTCGACGAGACCTTCGGCTTCGGACCCGGCCCGCGCACGCTGTGGATCACCGGCGAATTCGCGCGGCTGGCGGTGGGGCTCGGGCATCTGGCGCTGGTCAACTATGCGGTCCAGACGCGGCTCGGCGCCTTCCTGCTCGCGCCGTTCAAGGCGGCGGGGCGGATGGCCTTCTCGCTCTATTTCCTCCAGCAGTTCGTCGGCAAAATACGTGCTGTTCGCGCCGTTCGCGTTCAACCTGTGGGGCCGGTTCGGCTGGGCGGCGATGGCGCAGATCTCGACCACGGGGATCATCCTGCTCGCGCTGATCGCCAACCTCTGGTTCCGGTGGTTCGCCAGCGGCCCGCTCGAATGGCTGTGGCGCAGCCTGGCCTATGTAAAGTGGCAGCCGCTGCTGCGGCCGCCGCTCAGTGCCCCGCCGCCGCCGGATCCGGCCGCCCCATCGGCGCCCGCGGCCGCCGCAGCAGCAGCACCAGCGGCACGGTGAGCGCGGTCACGATCGCCATCGCCCAATAATCGTTGAGATAGGCGATCATCAGCGCCTGCTGGTTGACGATGCCGTCGACCATCCCCAGCGCCGCCGCGCCGATCCCGCCCAAGGCGCGCAGCAGATTGGGGATCGAGACCGTTGAGCGCGCTCGCGGTGACGTGGCTGCCGAGATATTCGTGGCTGGTCTGGACGCCGCGCGAGAGCATCGTCGTGACGATCGAGATGCCCACCGACGCGCCGACGTTGCGCGTCAGGTTCATCAGGCTCGCGCCCTCGGTGCGATAGTGCGCGGGCAGCCCGGCGAAGGCCATGGCGTTGAGCGGCATGAACACCAGCCCGAGACCCAGGCCCTGGATCAGCCCCGAGACGATGAAGGCGTTCGATCCCATCACCAACGTCCAGTGCGACATCTGCCACAGGGATACCGCGGCGATGGCCATGCCGAGCCCGATCGTCCAGCGCATGTCGAACCCACGCTGCTGGAGCTGCGCCGCGACCATCATCGTGACGACCACGCCGAAGCCGCGCGGCATCAGCAGCAGCCCGGTCTGGAACACCGAATAGCCGTAGAGCGACTGGAGCATCGGCGGCAGCAGCGCCATCGTCGCCATCATCACCAGGCCGATGATCAGCATGAAGAAGATCGCGGTGACGAGGTTGCGGTCCTTCCACAGCTCGCGCTCGAACATCGGCCGCTTGCCGGTGAACAGATGGACGGTGAACATCCACAGCGTGATCGCCGCGACGACCATCTCGATCCAGATCTCGGTCGACGAGAGCCAATCCTGCTGCTGGCCGCGATCGAGCATCAGCTGGAGCGCCGAGATCCCCACCGACAGCAGCGAGAAGCCGAACAGGTCGAACGGCCGCTTGCGGATCGGCCGCGAGGGCAGCAGGAACCACAATATCGCGAAGCACACCACGCCGACCGGCAGGTTGACGTAGAACACCCAGCGCCAGTCGAAATTGTCGGTCAGATAGCCGCCGATGATCGGCCCCATGATCGGCCCGACCATGATCCCCATGCCCCAGATCGACATCGCCTTGGCCTGGCGCTCTGGCGGGTTGATGTCGAGCATCACCGTCTGGCTGAGCGGGTTGAGGAAGGCGGCGGAAATGCCCTGGAGCACGCGGAACGCGACCATTTCGGGCAAGGTCTGCGCCGCGCCGCACATCGCCGAGGCGACGACGAAGCCGACGGTGGCGATCAGGAAGAGGTTGCGCGAGCCGAACCGGTCGGAAAGCCAGCCCGTGATCGGAATCGCGATCGCCGAGGCGACGATATAGCTGGTGAGCACCCAGGTGATCGTATCGGCGGTCGCGCCGAGCTGGGTCGCCATGTGCGGCAGCGCGACGTTGGCGATCGTCGTGTCGAGGATCTGCATGATCGTCGCCATCATCACGCCGAGCGTCAGCAGGCCACGATTCTTGGTGGGAAGCGCGGCTACGCCGAGATGCGGGGGGGGAGCGGGGGCTGCGTTCCCCCCCCTGGTGGCGCGGCCGGGGGCTGCCGTCGCCATGTCAGCGGATGTCCACGGTCACGTCGACCGAGAGGCCGGCTATCATCGGGCGCGGGCTCTTGTCGTCGATCGCGATGCGCACCGGCACGCGTTGGGTGACCTTGACCCAATTGCCGTTGGCGTTCTGCGCCGGCAGCACCGAGAATTCGGAGCCGGTGCCCGCGCCGATCGACTGGACGTGGCCCTTGAGCTTGAGCCCGGGATAGGCGTCGAAGCTGACCGTCGCGGGCTGGCCGACGCGCATCTTGTTGAGATCGGTCTCCTTGAAGTTCGCCTCGACCCAGGCCGGCTGGTCGGAGACGATCGTCACCGCGGGCAGGCCGGTGATCATCTGCTGGCCGACCTGGAGGCTCTTGGTCTGGCTGATGATGCCGCTGATCGGCGCGCGGACCGTGGTCCGCGACAGATCGAGCATCGCCTTGTCGCGCTGGACCCGCGCCGCGGCGATCGCCGGGGTTTCGCCGGGCACCGCCGCGCCGGTCGCGAGCTTCGAGCGGGCCTCGGCGGCGGCAGACTGCGCGCTGAGCAGCTGCGCGCGCGCCTGCTCGACGGCGTGCTGCGCCGCGAGATAGCTGGCGCGCGTGGTGAAGCCGCGCTTCATCAGCTCGGCCTGGCGGCTGAAATCCTCCTGGGCCTGGCGATGCGATCGCGCGCGGCCTGGATGTCCGCGCCGGTGCCCTGATAGTTGGTCTGCAGCGTCTGCAGCTCGACCTGGGCGTTGGCAATCGCGGCATCGGCCTGGAGCACCTGGATGCGATAGGGCTCGGGATCGATGCGGAACAGCACGTCGCCCGCCTTGACGATCTGATTCTCGCGCACCGGCACTTCGACGATGCGGCCGGCAACGTCGCTCGAGACCGAGACCTTGTCCTGCTGGACATAGGCGTTGTCGGTCGCGACCGATCCGCCCGAAGTCAGCCAGAAATAGCCGACTATGGCGAGGATCAGCGCGGGGACGCCGAACATCAGCAGCGGACGCAGCCAGGCGCGTTTGCGGCGCGGTTCGGGCAGGAGCCCTCGTCGGGCATCGATTGAGGCGCGGCGGGCTCGAGGACGATGGCGTCGCCGGGCTTCTTTTCGATCTTGGGGTCTGCGTCAGCCATGGGCGGCCTCTTTGCTTTCATTGCTGTTGGTCAGGTTGGATCGCACGACGTTGAGCGACCGGATCAATTCCTCGCGCTGCCGCGCGTTCAACCCCTGGAGCAGCTCTTCGATCATTCTTTCGGAAACGACGTGAAGGTCCGCGAGCACGGGGCCGGCCTTATCGGTGGCGAAGATGCGCCAGGCGCGCCGGTCGCCCGGATCGCGGCGACGCTCGACGAGCCCCGATTCCTCGAGCCGGTCGATCATGCGGCACGCGGTGATCGGCTCGACCTCGAGCAGCTCGGCGAGCTGGCCCTGGTTGATGCCTTCGTGCCGATCGAGGATCTTGAGCGTGCGCCATTGCGCGCCCGTTGCGCCGCTGCTGCGCGCCCGTTCGTCGAAATGCTTGCGCATTCGACGCGAGATATCAGCTATCAGGAAGCCAAGCGTTTCGGTCATGGCGGCCACATAATAAGCATGCTTATAGATTGCAACTGAAAAACCTAGATGCGTTGTGCAGTGCAGCAATTGCAAGGAGCGAAAGTGTCCGAGGAAGTAAGCGGCGGATGCCAATGCGGTCGGGTGCGCTATCGCGCGACGATCCACGACGACGACGCCTATCTGTGCCATTGCCGAATGTGCCAGCGCGCGAGCGGCAACGTGTTCATCGCGTTCAAGAATCTCGGGAAGGCCGACGTCGCCTGGGAGCGCGAGCCCGATCGCTACGCCTCGTCGCCGATCGCCAATCGCGGGTTCTGCTCGGCGTGCGGAACGCCGCTCACCTTCGAATTTCCCGACAGCGCCAACCTGGATCTGACCGTCGGCAGCTTCGACGATCCGGGCCGATTCCAGCCAAGGCACCATTTCGGAGTCGAAAGTTGGCATCCGCAATGGCTCGACACCGCCGGGCTGCCCCGATACCGCACCGACGAGAACCCGAATGTCGTCGATCGCTGGATGAACGCCGTTGCAAGCTCCCCGACTGAACCGCATTTCTTCGAGAGCTTCGACGGGGTCCGCCTCGCGTGGAGCGAGGTCGGCGAGGGGCGACCGGTGGCGCTGATCCACGGCCTCTTCTCGAACGCCTGGACCAACTGGATCCGCTACGGCCACGCGGCGGCGATTGCCGCGTGCGGGTTTCGCGTGATCATGCCCGATCTGCGCGCGCACGGCGAAAGCGGCGCGCCGCACGCCGCCGCGGCCTATCCAAGGACGTGCTCGCGCGCGACGGGCTCGCGCTGGTCGCGCACCTGGGGCTCGCGACTACGACCTGGGCGGTTATTCGCTCGGCGCGCGGACCGCGGTGCGGATGCTGACGATGGGTGCCGCGCCGCGCCGCGTGGTGATCGCCGGCATGGGACTGGAGGGGCTGACCGACACCGGCGGGCGCGCCGATCATTTCCGCCACATCCTCACCCACCTCGGCGAGCATCCGCGCGGCAGCCCCGAATGGATGGCCGAGGCCTTCCTCAAGACCACGCGCGGCGATCCCGCGGCGCTGATCCACCTGCTCGATACCTTCGTCGATACGCCGCGCTCGGCGCTGGTCGCGATTGCGCAGCCGGTGCTCGTGCTCGCCGGCAGGGAGGATGCCGACAACGGCAGCCATGCCGCGCTCGCGGCCTGGCTGCGCGACGCGCGGCTGGTGGAGATTCCGGGGACGCACATGAGCGCGGTGCTGCGCCCCGAGCTGGGCGGGCGATCGCCGATTTCCTCGCCGCCTGACGAAAGCGGGCAAGACTCGCGCGGGAGGATCGGCTAGGTTCGCAGCCTGTCACGGAGAGGGGGATGGATATGAGGTTCAAGCTCTTGGCGGCGATGATGATCGCCGTTCCGGCGATCGCGACGGCGCAGCCGGCGGCGCGCCAAGCCGTCACGGTCGAGATCGTCGCCACCGGCACGATCGACGCGCCCGCTTCCTGGTATACGCTGGCCGTGACCTATTCGGTCAGCGGCGAGGATAGCAACGCCGCCAAGAAGGCGCAGGACGCGAAGCAGGATGCGATCCGCGCGGCGGTGCAAAAGGCCGGACTTCCGGCAAGCGCGCTGACCTTCAATCCGCCGGAGCCCGTGGCCAATCCGGTGACCGTAACCACGGATGAGGGCGCCGACGCGAAGCCGGACGACAAGGCCGAGCCCGAGCCGAAGCCGATGGTCGTGATCAGCGACGGCGCCTCGATCCGCGTGACCACGCTCGATCAGGCGGCGGCGCTGCGCACCGCGTTCGAAGCGATCGACGTCCAGGTCGCGGCGCCGCAGGCCGAGCTTGCCGATCCCGACGCGGTCCACCGGCTCGCCAAGGCCAAGGCGCTGACGGTGGCGCGCGGCGACGCCGATGCCTATGGCCGCGAGCTGGGCCTGCGCGTGCTGCGCGTCGACAGGATCAGCGAGGCGGGCAACGGCCTGTTCATGCCGGGCCTCCAGGGGCTGATGCAGCGCGCGATGTCGGGCGGGCCGCGCTCGATGCAGGCGCTGTTCCAGAGCAAGCCGGGCACGGTCCGCATCGACGAGACGATCATCGTCGGGTTCGTGCTGGCGCCCTAGCGGAACGGCGGCTCGTTGAAGGCGCGCAGCTTGCGCGAATGGAGCTTGGCGCCTTCGCGGCGCAATTCCTCGCAGGCCTCGATGCCGATCCGCATATGCTCGTTGATCGCGCGCTCGTAGAAGCGGTTGGCCTGGCCGGGGAGCTTGAGCTCGCCGTGGAGCGGCTTGTCCGAGACGCACAGCAGGGTGCCGTAGGGGACGCGGAAGCGATAGCCCTGCGCGGCGATCGTCGCCGATTCCATGTCGATCCCGACCGCGCGGCTCAAGGAGAAGCGCAGCGCCGAGCGTGAGAAGCGCAGCTCCCAGTTGCGATCGTCGGTGGTGACGATCGTGCCGGTGCGCAGCCGCCGCTTGAGCTCGTCGCCCGACTGGCCCGAGACGGTCTCGGCGGCGCGGGCGAGCGCGAGCTGGACCTCGGCGATCGCGGGGATCGGGATCTCGGGCGGGGAGGACGTCGTCCATGATGTGATCGTCGCGCAGATAGGCGTGTGCGAGGACATAGTCGCCGATCCGCTGGCTGGGGCGCAGCCCGCCGCAATGGCCGATCATCAGCCACGCCTCGGGGCGCAGCACCGCGAGGTGATCGGTGATCGTCTTGGCGTTCGACGGACCGACGCCGATGTTGACCAGGGTGATGCCGGTGCGGCCCGGCGCCATCAGGTGCCAGGCGGGCATCTGGTGGCGGCGCCAGGCGCTGTCGGTCAGCAGCGTGTCGGGATCGTCGCCGGCCTCGATCACCACGCCGCCCGGCCCCGAGACCGCGGTGTAACGGCTGCCCGCGCCGAGCTGGCTGCACGCCCAGCGGACGAACTCGTCGACGTAGCGGTGATAGTTGGTGAACAGGATATATTGCTGGACGTGCTCGGTCGGCGTGCCGGTGTAGTGGCGGAGGCGGGCGAGCGAGAAATCGGTGCGCAGCGCGTCGAACAGCGCCAGCGGGCGCGTATCGTCGGTCGCGATCCACAGGCCGTCGGCGATCTCGTCGCCGATGTGCGCCAGCTCGGTGGCGGGGAAATGGCGCGCGAGATCGGCGGCAGAGACCTCGTCGAGGCTCAGCGCATGGCCGGGATCGAGGACATAGGCGAAGGGGATTTCCTGCCGCCCCGGCGTCGCATGGACCTGGACGTCATAGTCCTCGATCAGGAAGGTGAGCTGCTCGATCAGATATTCGGCGAAGACCGCGGGCTTGGTGACGCTGATCCGGTATTCGCCGGGCTCGACCAGCCGCCCGAACGAGCGGATCGGCGCGGGGCGGCCGTGGCCGCCCTTGTAGCGCAGGCGGATCTCGGATAGGCGAAGCTGCCGTCGGCGCGGCTCTGCGGATCGGGCGTGGTACCGTCGGCGAGGTAGCGGGTGAGCGCCGCCTGGAGGCGATCGACCGAGGCGCGATAGAGCCTGTCGAGCTCGGCGACGATTTCGGAAGCGTTGGTCATCCGCCTGCGGCTAGGCCGCGCGCGTGACGCTGGCAAGACCACCGGGGATCAAAGCCCCTCCCCTTCAAGGGAAGGGGCTTATTCGGCTCAGCTCTTCTTGCCGCCGTTGGCCGGTTCCTTGTCGCCGAGCAGATGGCTCGCGGCATAGGCCGCGCCGCCCACCGCGGCGGCAGCGGCGGCGCCGATCGCCGCGGCGGCGATCGGATGCTCCTTGACCGCCTCGACGGTCGATTCGAGCGCGTCGCCGATCGCATCCTGCGCCTGCTCGAGGAAGGACTTGTTTTCGACGGGGGCGACGGCGTTCTCGTTCCCGGTGGTGTCGGTGGTCATGACGGATTCCTTCCAGCTATCGGGGGCTTAACTCAATTAACCCGCCCGCGTTCCGGCGGGAATGCGGGTCATTACGCAATCGTCGCGATTATCGGGCGGTTCAGAGCGTCTCGAGCAGATATTCGGCCGAGCTCACGCGATATTCGCCCGGCGCCTCGACGTTGAGCTGCTCGACCACGCCGTCGTCGACGATCATCGAGAAGCGCTGGCCGCGCGTGCCCATGCCGAACTTCGATCCGTCCATCTCGAGCCCGACCGCCTTGGGGAAATCGCCGTTGCCGTCGGCGAGCATCGTCACCTTGCCGGCAACGCCGTTGGCCTTGCCCCAGGCGCCCATCACGAACGCATCGTTGACCGCGGTACAGGCGATCTCGTCGATACCCTTGGCCCTCAATTCCTCGGCCTTTTCGACGAAGCCGGGCAGATGCTTGGCCGAACAGGTGGGCGTGAACGCGCCGGGCAGCGAGAAGAGAGCGATGCGGCGGCCCGCGAAATATTCGTCCGAATCGATCGCCTCAGGGCCGAGTTCGGTTGCCTTGACGAAGTGGGTCTGGGGAATGCGGTCGCCGATCTGGATGGTCATGGAACTCTCCTGTCTGGTGCCCCGCTCCAATCGGCGCCCCGGGCGGTTTTTCAAGCGGTGGCGGAGCGCGAACGCGCCCGGTATGTTGCGCGCGCATGGAGTCGACCCCCTTCCTCACCGGCCAGTTCCTGCTGGCGATGCCCGGGATCGGCGATCCGCGCTTCGAGCGCGCGGTGATCGCGATGTGCGCGCACGACACCGAAGGCGCGCTCGGCATCGGCATCGGCGAGACGATCGAGGGGCTCGGGCTCCACGACCTGCTGCGCCAGTTCGGGATCGAGCCCGGCGCGGCGCCCGACACGCCGGTGCTGTTCGGCGGCCCGGTCGAGCCGCGGCGCGGGTTCGTGGTGCATTCGACCGACTGGGGCGGGCAGGACACGATCGACGTGGCGGGGCGCTGGGCGCTCTCCGGCACGGTCGACGTGCTGCGCGCGATCGCCGAGGGGACCGGCCCCTCGCGCTGGCTGGTCGCGCTGGGCTATGCCGGCTGGGGCGAGGGCCAGCTCGACCAGGAACTGACGCGCCACGGCTGGTTCAACACCGCCGGCGACACCGCGCTTCTCTACGACGTCGAGGCGGACGACCGCTGGGTACAGGGATTCGCCGGCGTGGGGATCGATCCGCGCATGCTTTCGAACAGCACCGGGACGGCATGATTCGATAATAGCGGGTTTGGTTCGCGCGCCCCACGGTGCTAGGGGGCGCGGCCATGCTCAACCTGACCGACATCACGGTGCGCCTCGGCGGGCGCACGATCCTCGACGGCGCCACCGCCGCGCTGCCGCCGCGCGGGCGCATCGGGCTGATCGGGCGCAATGGCGCGGGCAAGACCACGCTGGTGCGCGTGATCGCCGGGATGCTCGAACCCGATACCGGCGCGGCCGAGATGCCGCGCGGCGCCCGGCTGGGCTATATCGCGCAGGAAGCGCCGGGGGGGCGCCGCATCGCCGTTCGAGACCGTGCTCGCCGCCGATGTCGAGCGCGCGGCGCTGCTCGAAGAGGCCGAGACCAGCCACGATCCGGACCGGCTCGGCGAAGTCCACGAGCGGCTCAACGCGATCGACGCGCATGCCGCGCCGGCGCGCGCGGCGCGGATCCTGGTCGGGCTCGGCTTCGACGAGACGATGCAGCACCAGCCGCTCGAAAGCTTTTCGGGCGGGTGGCGGATGCGCCGTCGCGCTCGCTTCGCTGCTGTTCTCGGCGCCCGACCTGCTGCTGCTCGACGAGCCCTCGAACCACCTCGATCTCGAAGCGGTGCTGTGGCTAGAGGATTTCCTCAAGAGCTATGCCGCGACGATCGTGATCGTCAGCCACGAGCGATTTCCTCAACAATGTCGTCGACCATATCTCCATCTCGATCGCGGCAAGCTGACGCTCTATCCCGGCGGCTACGGACGCCTTCGAGCGCCAGCGCGCCGAGCGCCAGGCGCAGCTCGCCTCGGCGCGCGCCAGGCAGCAGGCCGAGCGTGAGAAGCTTGAAGGACTTCGTCGCGCGCAATTCCGCCCGCGCCTCGACCGCCAAGCAGGCGCAGAGCCGCGTCAAGGCGCTTGCCCAGAATGCAGCCGATCGCCGAGCTGCTCGACGATCCGACGCTGAGCTTCGATTTTCCCAACCCGGATGAGCTGCGCCCGCCGCTGATCACGCTCGATCTGGCGGCGGTCGGCTATGCGGAGACGCCGATCCTCAGGCGGCTCAACCTGCGGCTCGATCCCGACGACCGCATCGCGCTGCTCGGCCGCAACGGCAACGGCAAGACCACGCTGGCGCGGCTGCTTGCGGCGCAGCTCGCGCCGATGGAAGGCACGATGACCGCATCGGGCAAGATGCGCGTCGGCTATTTCACCCAGTATCAGGTCGAGGAGCTCGATCGCGACGATACCCCGCTCGAGCATATGGCGCGGCTGATGAAGGGCGCGTCGCAATCGGCGGTGCGCGCGCAGCTCGGCCGGTCGGCTTCCAAGGCAACAAAGCGACGACGCAGGTCGGCAAGCTCTCGGGCGGCGAGCGCGCGCGGCTGGCGCTGGCGCTGATCACCCGCGACGCGCCACACATGGCTGATCCTCGACGAGCCGACCAACCACCTCGACGTCGACGCGCGCGAGGCGCTGATCCAGGCGCTCAACGCCTATTCGGGCGCGGTGGTGATCGTCAGCCACGATCGCCACATGCTCGAGATGACCGCCGACCGGCTGGTGCTGGTCGACGGCGGCACCGCGAAGGAATTCGACGGCTCGCTCGACGATTACATCGCGTTCGTGCTTTCGAAGGATTCGGGGCCCAAGGGATCGAAGAGCGATCGCAAGGAAGCCCGCCGCCAGGCGGCCGAAGCGCGCGGCAGGGCGTGGCGCTCCGCAAGCGCGCGATGGAGGCCGAGAGCGATCTGGCGAAGCTCACCGAGCAACGCAGCGCGGTCGATCGCGCGATGTTCGATCCGTCGACCGCGGATGCCACGCTCGCCAAGCTGACGATGAGCGAAACTGATGAAGCGCGCCGCCCGAGCTCGACGGCGCGATCGCGACCGCCGAGGCGGCATGGCTGGCGGCGAGCGAGGCGTTGGAGACGCTGGCGGCTTAGGATTGGGTTCGGAGCGGCCGGAACCTGCACCAGAGCTCTTCCGTCATCACCTCTCCGCAGGCGCATGCCTCCGGTGGATCCCGGACAGCCTTCGGCCTTCCGGGATGACGGTATTGAGGACAGGCCCTACCCCCTGACGAACGCCAGCAGGTCCGGATTGATGACCTCGGCATGGGTGGTGCACATCCCGTGCGGGAGCCCGCATAGACCTTGAGCTCGGCGCCCGCGACCAGCTTCGGCCGAGAGCAGCGCCGAATCGGCGATCGGGACGATCTGGTCGTCGTCGCCGTGCTTCACCAGCGTCGGCACGGTGATCGCGGTCAGGTCGTCGGTGAAGTCGGTCTCGGAGAAGGCCTTGATGCAATCGTAGTGCGCCTTGGCGCCGCCCATCATCCCCTGGCGCCACCAATTGTCGATCACCCCTTGCGAGACCGTCGCGCCCGGGCGTTGAAGCCGTAGAAAGGGCCGCTCGGCACGTCGACGTAGAATTGCGCGCGGTTGGCGGCGAGCGCGGCGCGGAAACCGTCGAACACCTCGATCGGGAGGGCCGCCCGGATTCTTGTCGGTCTTGACATGATCGGCGGGACCGCGCCGATCAGCACCATCTTGGCGACGCGGCCCGGATCGGCGCGCGCGACATAGTGTGCGACTTCGCCGCCGCCGGTCGAATGGCCGATGTGGACCGCATCCATCAGGTCGAGCGCGGTCGCCAGCGCCTTCACGTCGGCGGCATAGGTGTCCATCTCGTTGCCCGTCGCGGTCAGGGTCGAGCGACCGTGGCCGCGCCGATCGTGCGCGATCACGCGATAGCCCTGGCCGAGGAAGAACAGCATCTGCGCGTCCCAATCGTCGGCGCTGAGCGGCCAGCCGTGGTGGAAGACGATGGGCTGGCCGGTCCCCCAATCCTTGTAGAAGATCTCGGTGCCGTCCTGGGTGGTGATCGTCGGCATGGCGCATACTCCTTGAGCGTGGCGGTGATGGCCGAGTGAAATCGGGGACCTCGGAATCGGGGGGCCGCGCCGGGAATTGGCTCAGGTCGCAAGCACGAGGCAAGCGGATTCGTAGCCTCTATGGACCTGGGGTACTTACCCTGATTTGCATCATATAAAGATATCTTTATATTTCGATTGCGCTCCCCGGTATGAATCGGTACGGAGCGCGGCACCATGGCCGGAGCGTGGCTCGCGGCCCCCGATTCCCAATGGAGAAAGCGCAGTGGCTACCGTCATCGACAAACCGGACTATGTGATCGCGACATCGACCTCGCCGATTTCGGCCGCGCCGAGATCAATATCGCCGAGACCGAAATGCCCGGCCTGATGAGCCTGCGCGAGGAATTCGGCGCGTCCAAGCCGCTCAAGGGCGCGCGGATCACCGGCTCGCTGCACATGACGATCCAGACCGCGGTGCTGATCGAGACGCTGACCGCGCTGGGCGCCGACGTCCGCTGGGCGACGTGCAACATTTTCTCGACGCAGGACCATGCCGCCGCCGCGATCGCCCGCGACCGGCGTGCCGGTGTTCGCGATCAAGGGCGAGAGCCTGGCCGATTATTGGGACTATGTCGGCGACATCTTCAACTGGGATGTCGAAGGAAATGGGGAGACCGCCAACATCATCCTCGACGACGGCGGCGACGCGACGATGTTCGCGCTGTGGGGCGCCAAGCTCGAGGCCGGCGCGACGACTGGGCGAGCCCGAGAACGACGAGGAAGTCGAATTCCAGCGCGCGCTCAAGGCGTTCATCGCCAAGCGCCCGGGCTACCTCACCGAGACCGTCAAGAATTTGAAGGGCGTCTCGGAAGAGACCACCACCGCGTCCACCGCCTCTACGAGATCGCCAAGAAGGGCGAACTGCCGTTCCCGGCGATCAACGTCAACGACAGCGTGACCAAGTCGAAGTTCGACAATCTCTATGGCTGCAAGGAATCGCTGGTCGACGCGATCCGCCGCGCCACCGACGTGATGCTCGCGGGCAAGGTCGCCTGCGTCGCCGGCTTCGGCGACGTCGGCAAGGGCTCGGCCCAGTCGCTGCGCAACGGCGGCGCGCGCGTGATGGTGACCGAGATCGATCCGATCTGCGCGCTGCAGGCGGCGATGGAGGGCTTCGAGGTCGTGACGATGGAAGAGGCGGTGGCCCGCGCCGGACATCTTCGTCACCGCCACCGGCAACGCCGACGTGATCACCGCCGATCACATGAAGGCGATGAAGAACATGGCGATCGTCTGCAACATCGGCCATTTCGACAGCGAGATCCAGATCGCCGCGCTCTCGAACTACCAGTGGACCGAAGTGAAGCCGGGCACCGACCTGGTCCAGTTCCCCGACGGCAAGCAGATCATCGTGCTCGCCAAGGGCCGGCTGGTGAACCTCGGCTGCGCGACCGGCACCCCTCGTTCGTGATGTCGGCGAGCTTCACCAACCAGACGCTCGCGCAGATCGAGCTGTGGACGCGCGGCGAGCATTACACCAACCAGGTGTATGTCCTGCCAAGCACCTCGACGAAAAGGTCGCGGCGCTCCACCTCGAAAAGCTCGGCGTCAAGCTCTCGCAGCTTTCGGCCAAGCAGGCGGCCTATATCGGCGTGCCGGTCGCAGGGCCGTTCAAGCCCGATCATTATCGCTACTGAGCCCGTTCGGGCTTCGAACCAGGGGTCCGGCGCTTGCCGGGCCCCTTTTTCGTGGCCTAAGGGTCGGCATGAAACATGCCCGCGGACGAGAGCCGCGTTGATCGAGATTTCTCCATCCGCGGCGGCGGTCGCCGGGGCCGCGATGGCGCTGCTGATCGTCGGCGCCACCTGGGCGCTGTTCGCCGGGCTGCGCGCGCGCGCACCGGTGCGCGCGACACGCTGGCGGCCAACACGCGGCTCCAGGCGATGGCGGCGGGATCGCCCGCGCTGGCGATGCTGATCCGTGCCGACGGGCGGATCGAGCTGCCGCGCCGGCTCGCCGACGCGCTCGGGCTCGACGATATCCCGCGCGACCTGAGCGAGCTTTCGAGCGACACGGCCGGGTTGATGCCCGAGGACGCTGCCGCGCTCTCGGGCCAGGTGACCGCGGCGCCAGAAGGCGGGGCGGGCGTTCAGCCTCTCCGTCCGCGCGCGCGGATCGGAGCGCGCGCTGCTCGTGCTCGGCGATCGCGCGCCCGCGGCGATCAACGCGCCGGGAGGCGTGCTGCTGTGGTTCCTCGACACCACCGAGAGCCATGACGAGATCAGCCGGCTCCAGCGCGAGGTGACGCGGCTGCGCGCGGCTTTTCGACGCGCTGAGCGCGCTGATCGAGGCCTCGCCGCTGCCGATGTGGTATCGCGGACCCGATCTTCGGCTGCTGATGGTCAATTCGGCCTATGGTCCGCGCGGTCGAGGGCAAGGACAGCGAGGATGTGGTGACGCGCGGGCTCGAGCTGGTCGAGGGCGCCGGGCTGGGCGGGCCGCTCGCCAACGCCGCGATCGCGCGCGACACGCAGGAGCCCCAGACCGTCGCCATGCCCGCGACGATCGGCGGCGCCGCGGCGGATGCTCAGGCTCCACGACGTGCCGCTGCCGACCGGCGGGTGGCGGGCTTCGCGGGTCGATATCGAGGAATTGGAGCAGCTTCGCGGGGGCATGAAGCGCTTCGCCGAGGCGCAGCGGGCGATGCTCGATCGGCTCTCGGCCGGGTCGCGCAATTCGCGCCCGATCGCGGGCTCGCCTTCTGCAACCAGCCGTTCCGCCGGCTGTTCGCGATGAAGAACGAATGGCTCGCCGACCGCCCCGAGTTCGATCGCGTGCTCGAGCGGATGCGCGAGGCCAACCGACTGCCCGACGTCCGCGACTTCCCGGCCTGGAAGGCCGAGCGGCGCGAATGGTTCCTCGCGCCCGAGGCGGTCGAGGAGACCTGGGTGATCGCGGGCACGCATTTGCGCGTCGTCGCCCAGCCGCTGCCCGAGGGCGGGCTGCTGCTGATCTTCGAGGACCGCACCCAGCAGCTCGAGCTGCAGCGCGAGCATGGTGAGATGCAGCAGGTGCGCACCGCGACGCTCGAGAGCCTGTCCGAGGCGGTCGCGGTGTTCGGCAAGGGCCGGCTCCAGCTGTGGAACCGCAAGTTCGCGAGCGTGTGGGAGTTCGAGGACGGCTTCCTCGACGGGCATCCGCAGTCGTCGCGCTGTCGAGGCAAGCGGCGCCGAGGCTCGCGCGGCCGGGACAGGCCGAAGTGCTCGGCGCGCTGGTCCGCTCGGCGGGGCAGGACCGCCAGCAGCGCGGCTCGACGGTCCAATTCGCCGACGGGCGCTGGTTCGACCTGGCGGCGGTGCCGCTCCCCGACGGCAATGCGCTGCTGTCGATGCTCGACACCACCGATCGGCACCGCGTCGAGCGCGCGCTGCGCGACCGCAACGAGGCGCTCGAGGCGGCGGACCGGGTCAGGACCGCGTTCGTCGCCAACATGAGCTACGAGCTGCGCACGCCGCTGACCTCGATCAAGGGCTTCGCCGAGATGCTCCACGGCGGCTATGCGGCGCGCTCAGCCAGAGCGGCGGCGATTATGCCGAGGCGATCCTGGTCTCGGTCGAGCGGCTCGGCGCGCTGATCGACGACGTGCTCGACCTCACCCAGAACGAGGATGCGCCGCTCGAGCGCGAGACGGTCGATCTCGAGCTGGTCGCGCATGCCGCCGCCGAGGCGATCGCGCCGCTCGCCAAGGCCAAGCAACTCGACCTGGCGGTGGAGATGGCGGGAACCGCGGGGACGGTGGTCGGCGATTCGCGGCGGCTGCGGCAGGTGATCGAGCATCTGCTGCGCCACGCGATCGCCGGGACGCCGAGAAGGGCCGCGTGCTGCTCCATCTCGACGGCAACGCGCGGGTCGCACGGATCATCGTCTCGGACGACGGCGCGGGCATGACTCCCGACGCGTGGCGCGCGCGTTCGACCCGGTTCGCGCAAGGGGGGATCTCGCGCAGCGGCGAGCGCGCGCTGGGGCTCGGGCTGCCGCTCGCCAAGCGCTTCGTCGAGGCGCACGGCGGCAGGATCGAGCTGATCTCGGAACCCGGCGAGGGGACGCTGGTGACCGTGGAATTGCCGCGGAAATGAAGCCGGATGCTTCAATCCTCCCCGTACGGGGAGGGGGACCATGCGCAGCATGGTGGAGGGGGCGTGCCGCAAGCGAGTCGCTTGGTGGAGAGCCCCCTCCACCACCGCTTCGCGGCGGTCCCCCTCCCCGTGCCGGGGAGGATTTTAGATGCCGCTCGCGCTTGAGGATTCGCTCGCGCTCGGCGCGCGGCTCGCCGCTCTCGCCCGCCCCGGCGACGTCATCGCGCTTTCCGGCCCCCTCGGCGCGGGCAAGACCCGATCGCCCGGGGCCTGCTCGCCGCGCTGGGCTGGCCGGCGAGGCGCCGAGCCCCAGCTTCGCGATCGTCCAGCCCTATGAACCGCCCGAGGTGCGCTTCCCGGTGCTCCACGTCGATCTCTACCGGATCGAGCACCCAGACGAGGCCGAGGAGCTCGGGCTCGAAGAAGCACGCGACGATTCGCTGCTGATCGTCGAATGGCCCGAGCGGCTGGGCGCGAACACCTGGCCCGACGCGCTCCGCCTGTCGCTCGAAGTGGCGGCGGACGGCACGCGCGCCTTGACAGCCCATGTGCCCGCGGCATGGAGGGACCGATGGCCCTAGACATGAACCCGCCCGCCGCCGCGCCCCGCTTCCTCGCCGGCGTCGGCTGGGACGGCGCGCAGATTCTGCCGCTCGCCGGGACGCCTCGTTCCGCCGCTATTTCCGCGTCGTGCAGCACGATCGCACCGCGATCCTGATGGACGCGCCGCCCGCCGCACGAGGATCCGCGCCCGTTCCTCCACGTCGCGCGCTGGCTGAGCGAGCGCGGGTTCGCCGCGCCCGAGATCCTGGGCGAGGATCTGGGCGAGGGGCTGGTGCTGCTCCAGGATTTCGGCGACGCGCGGATGCGCGAGACCGTCGACGCCGCGCCCGAGAGCGAGCTGCGGCTCTACGAGGCGGCAGTCGACCTGCTGATGCGGCTCCACGCGCACGAAGCCGCGCCGGTGCTCGGCTACGACCTGCCCGACTATCAGCGCGAGGCGGGGCTGCTGACCGAATGGTATGCGCCCGCGGTGGGGATCGAGGTCGACGCGCGGGGCTATGTCGATGCTGGGATGCCGCGCCTGGCGCCGGTGCTCGAAGGACCGCGCGTGACCGTGCTGCGCGACTATCATGCCGAGAATATCATGCTGATCGAGGGCGGCGCCGAGACGCTGGGCCTGCTCGATTTCCAGGACGCGGTTGCCGGCCATCCGGCCTATGATCTGGTCTCGCTGCTCCAGGACGCCCGGCGCGACGTGGCGGCGCCGCTCGAGACCGCGATGCTCGACCGCTACCAGCGCATCACCGGCGCGGGGGACGATTTCCAGATCGCCTATCACGTGCTCGGCGCGCAGCGGAACGCCAAGATCATCGGCATCTTCACCCGGCTGTGGAAGCGCGACGGCAAGCCGCGCTACCCGGGGCTGTGCCCGCGCGTCTGGGGCTATCTCGAGCGCGACCTGGCGCATCCGGCGCTCAAGCCGGTCGCCACCTGGTTCGACGCCAACGTGCCCGCCGAGCTGCGCGGCGACCCGATGGCGATCGCCGGGCTGTGAGCGTCGCACGGACCTTCTCGATCCGGCCCGGCCCCGACGTCGTCGTGCCGAGACCGCGATGGTGATGGCGGCGGGGCTGGCAAGCGGATGCGACCGCTGACCGCGACGCGGCCCAAGCCGCTGATCGAGGTCGCCGGCAAGCCGTTGATCGACCATGCCTTCGATCGGCTGCGCGCAGCCGGCGTCAAGCGCGCGGTGGTCAACGTCCATTATCTCGCCGGCCAGATCGAAGCGCATCTGAAGGCGCGCGTGAAGGATCTCGAAGTGATCGTCTCCGACGAGCGCGAGCAGCTGCTCGAGACGGGTGGAGGATTGGTCCATGCGCGCGGCCTGCTGGGGGACGAGCCCTTCGTCTGCATCAATAGCGACAATCTGTGGTCCGACGGGCCGATCGATGCCGTCCGCCAGCTCGCGGCGCAATGGGACGACGACAAGATGGATGCCTTGCTGATGCTCGTTCCGCTGGCGCGGGCCAACGGCCATCCCGGCACCGGCGATTTCCGGCTCGACGCACAGGGGCGGATCACCGAGCGGCGCAAGCCGGGGCGGCTGGCGCCGTTCGTATTCACCGGCATGCAGATCCTCTCGCCGCGCGTGTTCCACGACTGGCCGGAGGGTCCGTTTTCCACCAACCTCTTCTGGAGCCGCGCGCTGGCCGAGGGGCGGCTGTGGGGCGTGGTCTATCAGGGCCAATGGTTCGAGGTCGGCAACACCGAGGCGATCGCCAAGGCCGAGGCCGCGCTGGCCGATGGCTGAGAAGCGGTAAATTCCCCTCCCGCTTGCGGGAGGGGCTAGGGAGGGCATGTCGCCCCCCTGATGCAGTCGCCAGCGGACCCACTCCCCCCCGACCCCTCCCGCAAGCGGGAGGGGAGAGATTCGAGCCGCCTCCATCTCTACACCATCCCACCGCACCGGGCCTTCGCCGATGCGGTGGCGAATGGTCTGATCCGCCGCTTCGGCGGCGATCCGATGCGGCTGGCGCGCGGACTGGTACTGTTGCCGAGCAACCGCGCGAGGCGATCGATCGCCGAGGCCTTCGTGCGCGCAAGCGACGGCGGGCTGCTGCTGCCGCGGCTGGTGGCGATCGGCGATCCCGAGCTCGACGAGGCGGTGGGCGCGGCATTCGATCCGGCCGACGATCCCGATCCGGTGCCGCCCGCGGTGGCGCCGCTCCAGCGGCGGATGATTCTCGCGCGGCTGATCGTGCGGGCGCGGCCCCGAGATGGACACGCCGAGGCGGTGCGGCTGGCGGGCGACCTGGCGCGGACGCTCGATGCGCTGCTGGTCGAGGAAGTGGCGCCGCGGCGGCTCCGCGACCTGGAGATGGCGCAGGCGCTGTCCGCGCATTGGGAGCGCTCGCTCGAGCTGTTCGAGATCGTGCTCGGCCAATGGCCGGAGGCGCTCGCGCGGCTCGGGCGGATCGACCTCGCCGAGCGGCGGGCGCGGCTGCTCGATCGCGTGGCGCGGCGTTGGCGCGCGGCGCCGCCCGAAGGGTTCGTCTGCGCGGCGGGGATCACCGCCTCGGCCCCGGCGATCGCGCGGCTGCTACGCGCCGTCGCGGGGCTGACCCGGGGGATGGTGGTGCTGCGGGGCTCGCGACGGGGATCGGCGTGGCGGAATGGGAATCGCTGGGCCCGCACGTGCCTGATCCGGCGAGCGGGCGGCGGCGCCGGGCGATCGAGACGCACCCCCAATACCACCTCAAGCTGCTGATCGAGCGGATGGGAGTCCACCGCGACGAGTTCGACCAATGGCGCGCGGCCAGCGAGCATGACGCGCCGCCCGCGCGCAGCCGCGCGATCGCCTCGGCGATGGCGCCCCCCGAGCTGACTCACGGCTGGGCCGCGCTCAAGGCATCCGAGCGGCGGCTCGACGCGGTACGGGCGCTCGAGGTGGCGACACCCGCCGAGGAGGCGCAGGCGATCGCGCTGGCGTTGCGCGAAGTGCTCGAGACGCCAGCAGGACTGCGGCGCTGGTGACCCCCGATCGCGCGCTGGCGCGGCGGGTGGCGGCGCATTGCGCGCGCTGGGAAATCGCGGTCGACGATTCGGCCGGGCAGCCGCTGGCGATGCTGCCACCGGGGACACTGCTGCTCGCGCTGGCCGAAGCGGCGAGCCAGGGTTTCGCACCGTTGCCGCTGCTGGGCCTGCTCAAGCATCCGCTGGCGATGCCCGAGGAGCGGCTGGGCTGGCTCGAGGGCGTGCGCGCGCTCGACCTGGCGCTGCGCGGGCCGAGGCCGGCGCCGGGGCTCGCCGGGATCGACCGGCACCTCGCCGAGCAGGACGGGCGCGACGGCGCCCGCGCGGCGCGCGGCCCAGCGCTGGTGGCCGCAGGCGCGGACGCTGCTGGCGCCGCTCGAGGAAGCCTTCGCGCGGGGACCGCGGCCGGTCGCCGATCTGCTGGGCGCGCTGCGCGATGCCGCGTCGGGGCTTGGCGGCGACGGTCTATGGAGCCGCGCCGAGGGCCGCGCCGCCGCCGACCTGCTCGACGACCTCGAACGCGAAGCCGTGCACGGGCCGCCGCTGGCCGAGCCCGCGAGTATCGCGCCGCTGCTACGCACGCTGATGGACGACGTCGCCGTCCGCCCGCCGCAGGGCGGGCATCCGCGGCTGGCGATTCTCGGGCTGATCGAGGCGCGGCTGCAATCGGCCGATCTGATGATCCTCGGCGGGCTCAATGAGGGGGTATGGCCGGGCCTGCCCGCGCCCGATCCGTGGCTCGCGCCGCGCATCCGCGCCGAGCTGGGGCTGCCCGGGCTCGAGCGGCGGATCGGGCTCGCGGCGCACGACCTCGCCGGTGCGCTGGGGGCGCCGCAGGTGTTGCTGACGCGCGCGCGGCGCGATGCCTCGGCGCCCACCATCGCCTCGCGCTTCTGGCTGCGGCTCGAGGCGCTTTCGGGCGGGGCTCGATCGCGCCGGCGACCTGGCGCACTGGCTGCGCGCGATCGACGATCCCGGCGGCCACGCCCCCGCCGCGCGCCCCGAGCCGCGCCCGCCGGTCGCGGCGCGGCCCAAGGCGATCTCGGTGACCGAGGTCGATCGCCTCAAGGCCGATCCCTATGCCTTCTACGCGCGGCGGATGCTGCGGCTGGCGCCGCTCGACCCGGTCGACGCCGATCCGAGCGCGGCCGTGGCGGGGGACGGCGGTGCATGCGGTGCTCGAGCGCTGGGCCAAGCTCGACCAATGCGCGCCCGACAAGCTCCATGCCCGCGCGCTGGCGATGCTCGCCAACGAGCGCACCCACCCGATGATGCGCGCGCTGTGGCAGCCGCGGCTGATGGAGGCGATCGACTGGATCGCCGCCGAGATCGCCGCCAAGGCCGCCGAGGGCCGTACCGTGCTCGCCGCCGAGCAGCAGGGCGCGATCGACTTCGCCGGCGTGCGGCTGAGCGGCACGTTCGATCGGATCGACCGGATGGCGGGCGGCGGGCTGGCGATCGTCGACTATAAGACCGGCAAGCCGCCAGCCCCAAGGCGGTGCGGGCCGGTTACAGCCTCCAGCTCGGGCTGCTCGGGCTGATCGCCGAGGAAGGCGGGTTTCCGGGCATCCGGGGCAAAGCGGACTGCTTCGAATATTGGTCGCTCGGGCGCGGCAAGGACGGGTTCGGCTATATCGCCACCCCCGGTCGATCCCGAGGGCAAGCGCGACCGCATCCCGACCGGCGAGTTCGTCGCGATCGCGGGGAGCAATTTCCACGCGGCGGTGCAGGACTGGCTGATCGGCGAGCGCCCGTTCACGGCCAAGCTGGTCCCCGAATATGCGCCCTATGCCGAATACGACCAGCTCATGCGCCGGGACGAATGGTATGGCCGGGACTGATCTCGCCCCGCTCCCCCGCTCAAGGGGAACCAGGCGCCGGCGAGCGATCCGGCGCGCAACATCTGGCTGTCCGCCTCGGCGGGGACGGGCAAGACGCAGGTGCTGGCGGCGCGCGTCTATCGGCTGCTGCTACGGCGGCGTCGATCCGGCGCGATCCTGTGCCTGACCTTCACCAAGGCCGGCGCGGCCGAGATGGCGGGGCGGATCAGCGCGCGGCTGGCGCGCTGGGTGCGCGCGGACGATGCCGAATTGTTCGCGGATCTCGATGCGCTCGGCGAGGAAGCCGGGCCGGCGGCGCGCGCCACCGCGCGGACCTTGTTCGCCAAGGTGCTCGACGCGCCGGGCGGCGGCCTGCGCATCCAGACGATCCACAGCTTCTGCCAGAGCCTGCTCGCCGCCTTCCCGGTCGAGGCGGGGCTGGTACCGGGGTTCCGTCCGCTCGACCAGCGCGAGGAAGCGGTGCTGGCGCGCGAGGCGCTGGCGGAGATGCTGGTCGATGCCGAGCGCGAAGGGCGGGCCGGGCTGACGGAATGTGTCGGCGCGCTCAGCCTGCGGCTGGGCGAAGGCGGCGCGGAGAAGTTCCTGCGCGCCTGCGCGCATTCGGCCGAGGCGATGGAGGCGTTGCCTAGCGGCATCCAGCCGTTCCTGCGCCGCGCGCTGGGGCTGCCGAGCGGCGACGTGGACGAAGAGATCGCGCGCTGCTGCGGCGACGATGCGTTCGATCGCGAGAGCCTGCGCGCGATCGCGGCGATGAACGCGGCCTGGGGCACCGGCAAGGGAATCGAGCGCGCCGACGCGATCGCGGCGTGGCTGCGCGGCTCGGCGGCCGAGCGCGCCAGGGGATTGGCCGCGCTCCACCTCGTCTGGGCGCGCGCCGACGGCGAGCCGCGCTCGTTCGGCAAGGGGCAGGCGCCGCAGGATCCGGCCTATGCCGAAGCGGCGATGCGGCTCCACGGCCGCTGCGCCGAGCTGATGGCGATGAAGGCGCTCGCCGATTATGCCGATCTGCTCGCGCACGGGCTCGAGGCGGGGCGGGCCTATGCGGACGCTTACGGCCGCGCCAAGCGCCCGTGACGGGGCGGTGGATTTCGACGATCTGATCCGCCGCACGGTCGATCTGCTTGCCGAACCGGGGATCAGCGACTGGATCCGCTTCAAGCTCGACCAGGCGACCGAGCACGTTCTGATCGACGAGGCGCAGGACACCAACCTCAAGCAATGGACGATCGTCCGCGCGGTCGCCGACGAATTCTTCGCCGGCGCGGGGACGCGCGCCGAGGGCGTCCGGACCCTGTTCTCGGTCGGCGACTACAAGGCAGGCGATCTTCGGCTTCCAGGGCACCGATCCGGTCTATTTCCGCGCGGCGCACGCCTATTTCCGCGCCAGGTCCGAGGTTCGGCCCGAGTTCGACGCCGACGTCCGCGCGCTCGAGACGCTGTCGCTCACGCACAGCTTCCGCTCGACCCGGCCGGTGCTCGAGTTCGTCGATGCCGCGCTCGCCGCGCTGCCCGCGCCGGGGATGGGCGACCTCAAGCGATGCCGAGCCGCACGCGAGCGAAGTCCCCGGCCCGGGCAGCGTGACGCTGTGGCCAGTCACGATCGCGGGCGGCGACGAGGACGAGGAGCAATGGGTGAGCGACGCTACCCGCGCGCTCGCCGGCCGGATCGCGCGCGAGATCCGCGGCTGGCTCGATTCGGGGCTGATGCTCGAGAGCAAGGGGCGCCCGCTCCGCCCCGAGGACGTGATGATCCTGGTCAAGCGGCGCGGCGACCTGGCGTCGCTGATCGTCGCGCGGCTCTATGCCGAGGGCGTGCCGGTGGCGGGAGTCGACCGGCTGCGGCTCAACGCGCCGCTTGCAGTGCAGGACCTGCTCGCGGCGATCCGCTTCGCGCTCCAGCCCGAGGACGATCTGTCGCTGGCGGCGCTGCTGGTGTCGCCGCTGATCGGCTGGAGCCAGGACGAATTGATGGCGGCGGCGCTGCGCCCGCACGGCGGGCTCTGGCGGCATCTGCGCGCCACGCAGCCGGAGGAACGGCTGGCGCCGCTCCAGGCGCTGCTGCGCCGTGCCGACATCGCCACGCCCTATCGCTTCCTGGAGGAAATCCTGTCGGGGCCGATCGAGGGCCGGCGCAAGCTCTGCTGCGGCTGGGCGAGGAAGCGCGCGATCCGATCGAGGAACTGCTCAACGCAGCGCTCAATTTCGAGAGCGTCGCGACGCCGTCGCTCCAGCGCTTCCTCGACTGGTTCGATCGCGGCGATGTCGAGATCGTCCCGCGATGCCGCCCAGCCGCAGGGTGCCGTCCGCGTGATGACCGCGCATGGCGCCAAGGGGCTCCAGGCGCCGCTGGTGATCCTCGCCGACGCGACCGCCGACCCCAACCGCAACCCGCGCGACCTGCTGCTGTGGGCGCCCGAGGGGCATGAGGGCGAGAAATTCCCGATCTTCCGCCCGCGCACGGCGGAGCGGGGCGGGGGGCTCGATGCCGCGCTCGCCGAGGTTGAGGCGCGCGACCTCGAGGAGCATTGGCGGCTGTTCTACGTCGCCGCGGACGCGGGCCGAGGAGCGGCTGGTGATCGCGGGCGCGCTCGGGGCCGCTGGCGAAGGCCGCACCGCCGGAGGCGAGCTGGTACGCTGCGTCGGCGCGCGCGCTTGATGCGTTGAATGTGCCGAGCGGAGGCGTGCGCGAGTTTCGCGGGCGGGTCCGCGAGGCGCCGGTGACGGCGCGTGCCGGCGATTCGGGCCCGCCGTCGCGCCCGCGGCCGGTGCCTGGCTGGCTGGGGAAGCGCGCGCCGATCGAGGCGCGGCCGCCGCGGCCGCTGGCGCCCTCGTCGCTCGGCGAGGATCTGGTCGGCGATCCGCCGCCCAGTCCGGCGATGCGCGCCGCCGCCGAGCGCGGCCGGCTGCTCCACGCCCTGTTCGAGCGACTGCCCTCGGTTGCCCCCGAGCGGCGCGGGGAGGCCGCCGAGCGCTGGCTCGCGGGCGCAGGCGGAGTCACGGATGCGGCGGCGCGCGCGGAGATCGCGACGGCGGCGCTGGCGGTGACCGAGGACCCGCGCTTCGCCGAGCTGTTCGGCGAGAATGCACTGGCCGAGGCGCCGATCGCGGCGGTGGTCGAAGGCGTGGTCGTGTCGGGAACGGTCGACCGGCTGGTGGTGGCGCCCGATCGCGTGCGCGTGATCGACTTCAAGACCGGCCGCCGCGCACCCGATACGCTCGCCGATGTGCCCATCTACCACCTGCGCCAGATGGGGGGCCTATGCCGCGGCGCTGGGCGTGATCTTCCGGATCGTGCGATCGAGGCGGCGTTGCTCTATTCCGCCGGGCCGGTGCTCTACCCGCTGCCGCCCGAATTGCTCGCGGCGCACAAGCCGGGCTTGTTCGTCGCGGAGCAAAGCTTGACGTCGGGCGCTTGAGCATCGCCGCGCGCATCCATAAGTAACGGGCTCATTCAGGAGATTTCAAATGGCGACCAAGGCAGTCACCGACACCAGCTTCGATGCCGACGTCCTCAAGTCCGACAAGCCGGTGGTGGTCGATTTCTGGGCGGCGTGGTGCGGCCCGTGCAAGATGATCGCCCCCGCGCTCGAGGAGCTGGCCGACGAGCTCGGCGAGCAGGTGACGATCGTCAAGGTCGACATCGACGAGAACCCCGACGCGCCCTCGCGCTACGGCGTGCGCGGCATCCCGACGATGATCCTGTTCAAGGACGGCCGGCCCGCCGCCACTCAGGTGGGCGCGCTGCCGAAGAGCGGGATCAAGCAGTGGATCCAGAGCGAGCTGTAGGCCTTACGCCGGGTCGAGCCCGCGCGTCTCACGCCTGAAGCCGTCGTGACGCGCAAGGTCGTCGGCGGCGCGCGCCCAAGGGATTCGGCTGGCGTAGAAGATATGGAAGCCGGGCGCGACCGCGCTGGATCGTCGAGCGTCGCGATGCTGAAGTCGACCGTTTGGGGCTGATCGTCGACCTGCATCAGCAAAGGTGTGCCGCAGCGCGTGCAGAACTGGCGGTGGCCGAAGGCGCTCGAGGCGATGCGGCCGATCTGCGCCGCGCCCTGCTCGACCACGAAATCGCCGATCGGCACGCTGGCGAAGGCCATTGCGGGGCTGCCCGAATTGAGCTGGCACGTCCGGCAGTGGCACCAGCCGGCGTCGAACGGCGCCGACAACAGCCGATAGCGCACCGCGCCGCACAGGCAGCCGCCTTGCATCCTCAGCTCCGATAGTCCGCGTTGATCGCGATATAGCCGTGGGTGAGGTCGCAGGTCCACACGGTCGCGCGGCCCTCGCCGATCCCCAGCTCGACCCCGATCTCGATCTCGCGGCCCTTGAGATGCTCGGCGACGGGCGCCTCGTCATAGCCCTCGACCGCGAGGCCGTCGATCGCGACCTGCGTGGTGCCGAAGCGGATGCCGAGCCGGTCGCGCTCGGCGGGGCTCGCCGGCCTTGCCGACCGCCATCACGACGCGGCCCCAATTGGCGTCGCCACCGGCGATCGCGGTCTTCACCAGCGGCGAATTGGCGATCGACATGGCAATGCGGTGCGCGCTGCGATCCGATTCGGCGCCCTCGACCGCGATCGTGATGAACTTCTGCGCGCCCTCGCCGTCGCGGATCACCAGGTGCGCGAGCTGGCGGCACAGATCGGTGAGCGCGGCGGCGAAGGCGTCGGCGCCCGGGTCGTCGGCGGCGGCGAGCGGGGCGTTGCCCGCCGTTCCGGTCGCGAAGGCAAGCACGGTGTCGCTGGTCGAGGTGTCGCCGTCGACGGTGATGCACGCGAAGCTCGCGGTGTTGGCGTCGAGGAGCATCTCGCGCAGCAGCGGCGGTTCGATCGCGGCGTCGGTGAAGACGAAGCCGAGCATCGTCGCCATGTCGGGCGCGATCATCCCCGAGCCCTTGATGATCCCGACGAGGCTGACGGTGCGCCCGTCGACCACCGCTTGCGTCACCGCCGCCTTGGCGAAGGTATCGGTGGTGGTGATCGTCGCGGCGGCCTCCTCCCAGCCGCAGGGTTCGGCGGCGAAGGCGGCGTCGAGCCCGGCCTCGGCCTTGTCGATCGGCAGCGGCACCCCGATCACCCCGGTCGAGGGCGACGAACACGTCGGACGGGTCGCAGCCGAGATGCGCTGCCGCGCGCGCCGCGATCGCCTCGACCGCCCTGCGGCCGCGATTGCCGGTGAAGGCGTTTCGAATTGCCCGCGTTGACCACCAGCGCGCGCGCGCGCCCGAGCACCAGCGCGTCGCGGCACCATTCGACCTCGGGCGAGGGGCAGCGGCTGCGCGTCAGCACGCCGGCGACGGCGGTGGCCGGATCGAGCGTGACGAAGGTCAGGTCGCAGCGGTCCCACGTCTTGTAGCGCGCGCGGGCGACGCGCAGCGTCACGCCGCCGATCCCGGGCAGATCGGGGAAGGGGAGCGCGAGCGGGGAACGGGCCTGGTCCATATCCGCGACGCGTTGCGCGCGGGGGCGCGGCAGGGTCAAGCCCGTCGGCGTGCTTGCCGGCAGGCGTCCACCAGGTTGCGACGCGTCAGGCCGCGCGTGCGGTTCCCCGCGGAATGAGCAGGAACGCAGCGAGATAGAGCAGGCCCGTCACGACCAGCAGATTGTTGTAGCCGGTGAACAGCGCCGCATATTCGAGGCAGCCGCCGACGATCGTGCCGAGCAGGTTGATCGCGAACGCCGAGCGCGAGTCGGAGGACTCCTGGAACCGCTTGGCGAACGCGACATTGGCCAGATAGATCGGCAGGAACGCCAGCGCCGTCGCCGCGATCAGGCGGGGCGCGAAGGGCAGCGGCAGCAGCCACTCGGGCCGGACGATCCAGGCGAGCGCGAGCGATGCGGCGATCCCCGCGAAGACCGCCGGCAGCGGCGGCGTGCGGAACCTGCGCGTCGTCTCGACCGCGGCGAGCACGACGACCAGCACGCCGGCGAAGACCAGCGCGTTGACGAACCAGGTCGTCCCGAACAGCAGCGCGAACGCGGCGACGTTCTTGGTCTCGAGCAGCAGGAAGGCCGCGCCCATGAAGAACAGGTCGGCATAGGGACGCATCCGCGCAGCGGCCCGCCGAGCACGCGGACCGTGACCAGCGAGGTCAGCAGGATGCAGAGCAAGGTGATCGTGTAGAGCGGGGGAAGGTGTCGCCCCGGAAATAGAGGAACGGCGCGTTGTCGCTCGCGGGAGCGATCGCGGCGGCGGATGGTGTCCAGGCGGAGGCGCACTTCTGGTCCGCCGGCGACATCGCGACGCTGACCACTGCCTGCGCGCCGGCATAGGTGTCGACGCACGGCGCATGTCCGAACACCGCTGCCGCGGTCCCGGCGAGCCGATCGATCAGCCACGGCTCGCGATAATAGTTGTACATCGCGAATGCGCCGCCGGGCTTGAGGTGTCGGCGGACCGAAGCCATCGCCTCGCGCGTGAAGAGGAACGATTCGAGCCGGATCTGAGAGGCGCCGCTGACGAGCGTGAGCGAATCGGGAAGCGCGAACAGCACCAGGTCGTAGGTGCGGCCGGTGCTCTCGAGGAACGCGCGGCCGTCGTTGGTGTGCCGCGTCACGCGCGGGTCGGCATAGGGCCGGTCGATGTTGCGTGCGGCGCCGATCTCGAGGATCCGCGGATCGATATCGACCGCATCGACTCGCTCCCTCGTGAAGCGCGATCGCGACGTCCGAGCCCGATCCCGCCCCGACGATCAGCACGTCGCCGAGCGGGTTGCCGGGCAGCCGGAGGTAGGGCGTCTCGTAGATCCGCTCGCCCTGCTCGATCTTCCACTTCGCCGGCGCCATCAGCTGATGCGGGACGCCGTTTGCCTTGATCAGCAGGAACCCCTCGCCCTTGCCGCCGATCTCCTCGGTCGTCACCTTGTAATAGGGTGACCAGCTCACTCCCGGCGCCATCGTCTCGAGCGTCAGCGCGAGCAGGAGCGGCAATCCCCATCCGATCGTCACGAGCCGGCGCGCCGGGGCGGCGAGCAGCAGATAGAGCGCGACCGCGATCAGCCCCCAGACGGCCGATGGCGCGCGCAGAAAGCTGAGCCCCGCAAAGGCGACGATACCCGCCAGCGATCCCAACAGGTCGTAGCGATAGGCCGAAAGCGGCCGCAGCCTGCCGAAGCAGCGCCCGACCACCTCGGCGGGCCCGGCGAGGATCATTGCCGCCAGCGCGAAGACCACCGGCAGCGCCAGCCAGGCAGGCGGACCGTTCATCTGGAGCGATGTGAAATAGATCAGGTCGGCGCCGCTGCGCTGGATGGTGACCGGGAAGGTCAGCACCCCCGATCACCAGCAGCGTGAGCAACGGCAGCGACAACGGCCAGACCGACCAGCCTTTCCGGCTGACGAGGAACCCGGTGCCGATGCCGAGAAACGAGCCGAGCAGGATGAAGTTCGAGAAATAGGAAAGATGGACGACGTTGGCGCCGAGCCAGCGGATCAGCGCCAGCTCGAGGAACAGCATCAGCGAGCTGGCCAGCAGCAGCCGGATCGTCGCGGCGCGATCGTCCGGGCCGGCAAGCGGGGCGGCTGCGTTGGCGCGGCCCGCGTGCGGCGGAGTCGTCAGGTCGGCGGTTGCACCCTCAGCGTCGTCCACCTGTTTCCCCCCTCGCAACGCCCGGTGCACAAGGATCGCGCCGAGCGAACCGACTTCCCGCATTCGCGCTCCGCGGTCCACCGCAATCCGCAATCGCGACGCGGCGAGCTAGCGTCGACATGGTTAGCAAGGCGTTAAAGCTATGCCGCACCGGAAGCGCCGCCCATTGCGCGGCACCGTCCCCACCCGGATCGCTTTCGATTGGACGAACGGCTGCGGACTTACTATGTCGCGGGTGCGCGAGAGCTTGTTTCCCGCGCCTTCAAGAGACCGATCGTTGGAACTGCTGCTTTTCCTGACCGCGCTGTTCGCCGGGCTCACCGGAGCGATTTCCGGCGATCGGGCGCAGGTTCCGGGCGTCGCGGTGGTCCATGCGGCGCAGGCGACGCAGGCGGCGGTCCAGCCCGCGCGGCGCGCCTTGCCCGCGGCGCAGCCGCGCGTCCGGATCGAGCGCGCGGTCCTCCCCGCGATCGCCCAGGCGCCGTTGCGCAGCGTCGCCCTCGTCTTCGAGCGCCGGCTCGAGTGAGCCGCGCCGCGGTCCGCTAGCGCGGGCCGCCACCCTCTGATCGCGTGCCGTGCGCGGCACCGGGCGCAATCGTTTTCGAACGGCGCGCCGTTTCACTCCTTATCAGACGACTGGAAATCCC
>JBBCID010000007.1:0-42500 GCA_037200705.1 Sphingomonas sp.
GTGCAGGTCGTCGGGATCAATGCCGTGGTGCTCAACAGCGTGCGGATCCGCCGCGCGGGGACGCCGATGCCCTTCCCCGCGGCGGTGCGCCAGCGCGTCGCCCTCGCCGACGAGGTCCAGACCGGGCTGCGCAGCCAGCTCCAGATATTGCTGCTCGATCGATCGACATTCACCGTGGGCGCCAACGCGCGGTTGACGATCGATCGCTTCGTCTATGATCCGAACCGCGGCGCAGGCGCGATGGGCGCCACCGTGGCGAAGGGGGCGTTCCGCTTCATGTCCGGCCGGCCGCATACCGGCGGCGGCTCGACGATCAACACGCCGACCGCGTCGATCGGGATCCGCGGAACGGTGGTCGAGGGCGTGATCGGCGCGGACGCGGTGCGAATCTTCGCCAGCGAGCCCGGTGTGGGCATGCGGGTCGAGAGCGATCCGGGGACGGCATCGCTGATCATCCTGCGCGGCCCCGGACGCGCGACTCAGGGCCGCACCGCCCCCGGCGCGATCGACGTCACCGCCGGCGGCCGCACCGTCACGCTCGACCGCCCGATGCTCGCCACCTTCGTGCCGCGGCCGGGCGCGGCGCCAAGCATGCCGTTCGTCATCTCGCGCGCGGGGCTGCAGCGCGTGCAGGCGCTGATCTTCCCGTCGCTCGCCGAGCAATTGGGCTTCGCCGACCCCGAGGTGACGCAAGCGCCCGAAGGCCCCAATCCGTTCGCGACGATCCCGCCGCCGCGCGAGCCGCGCGGCCCGCCGCCGCCGGGCTTCGGCCCCGATCTGTCGGGGCCGCCTCCCGGGCAGGACGGACGGGGCTATGTTCCGTCGCTGCCCAATCTCCAGCAGCCAGGACCGCGCACGCGCCTGCCCCCGCCGGCGCGGACCGCCCCGCAGCCGACGCCGACGCCAGGCCCCAACCAGCCCCAGCCGGCGCCGGTGACCGCGTCTCCGGTGACGACGACGGCTCCGATCGCCGCCCCGCCCGCCAAGGCAAACGTGCCGCAGCAGCCGGCGCCGCAGCCGAGCCCGGCCCCGACGTCCATCCCCAAGCCGACGTTCAAGGGACCAAGCGCGACCGCGCCGTCAAACCAAAGCCCGAACGGCGTGCCGCGTTAGAGTCTCGGTCCGCGACATATCAGCCGTGCGGGGCGCGCGCGGCGGAGGCGATATAGGCCTTCTCCCCCAGGGCGATCAGCGCGAACACGCCCGCCGCGATCCTCCTGGCCTGTTCGTCGAAGCCGAAGAAGGAATTCCCCATCAGCATGTAGCCCAGATACGCCCACAGCGCCGCGAACCCCAGGACCGTGAGCCAACGCAGCGGCCGGAACCACATGAGTATCCAAAGCGCCAGCATATAGCCGATGATCACGCCAATGCCGATTCCCACCCGCACCGCGAAGTCGTAGTCCGCGAGCCGCGCTCTCACGATCAGGGCGGTAATCTGGAACCCAAACCTGTCGAACACCCACCAGATGCAGGCCCCCATCTCGAAGAACGTCAGGATTCCGAATAGGCTCCCACCGCTTCCCGCCGTTCGCGTCGTGCCGAGCAGCGATTTCGGCTGGGTCGAGGACGACCGGAGCATCGCCTCGTAGCTCGTGCCTGAGAGGTTGACGCCATCGTGCGGAGCCCACATCGGATGGGGCACCAGCCCGCCGCTCTCCGCGCTCGCCTTGGCTTGGGCTTGATACGATCGAAAGTCCATGACACCTCCCAATCCCGCCGAACGGAAGCAAGCGCCGAAGTTTCGCTGCCGTAACGATACCGTGGAGCCGCGTAATGGACAACCCAGCTTCCGGGCCTTTGGCGGGGAACGGAACGCGCCCTAGACGGGCCGCTCCGCCATCAAGTGCCGCACCAGCCCCTGCATCTTGCCGTCGAACTTGGCGAGCGGGACGGGCTCCTCGGCGTAATCGAACATGCTGACCAGTTCGCCCTCGTGCCACCAGTGCAGCCCGAAGCCGGGCATATCGGCGACCACCATCGGGCGCAGGTCGGGATGTTCGGGGTCCATCGGACGCAGATCGAGCGTCACCCCCGGGCGCCACGCCGGGCAGATCGCCACCGTCACCCCTTTCCACTGCGAGACGATCGGGCGGTGGAGGTGGCCGCACAGCACCGACTTGATCTGGCCATGCCCGGCGATCGCCGCGGCGAAGCGGGAGACCCAGGGCTCGTCCGAATGCGTCCGCATCCAATCGATGCCGACGTCGATCGGCGGGTGATGCATCACGATCACGGTGGGGGTATCGGGCGCCTCGGCGAGCCGCGCCGACAGCCAGGCCGCGCGCACCTCGTCGAAGGCGCCGCCGTGGCGGCCTTCCTCGAGCGTGTCGAGGAAGATCAGTCGCAGCCCGTGCTGCTCGACGACATATTGCACGAAGCCGTCGGGTGTCGGCACGTCGGGCAGCGCGCGCGAGAAAGCGGTGCGGTCGTCGTGGTTGCCGGGGATCGGATACCAGGGAAAGGGGCAATCCGCCATCAATTCGAGGAAGCGGCGATAGCTTTCGGGATCGCCGCGCTCGGTCAAATCGCCCGTCACCAGCATCAGATCGGGCCGGTTGGGCCCGTCGAGGATCCGCCGCAGCACGTCGCGGATCCGCTTCTGGTTATATTCGCCGGATTGTCGGGCTCGAAGCCGACGTGAAGATCGGTGATCTGGGCGATCAACATCAGCCGCCTCCCCCTATTGGCGTCCCGCGGGGATTTCCCCGCCCCGTATTGCATCGGTACGCGCGACTTGCCGGCGAGGCGCCCAGGGCGCTCCTTCGGCGGGATGGTAACTGTGGCACATGGCACAGCTCGATGGAACCTTCGCCGTCGAGGCTTCGCCGCCGTGGCAGGTGCGGCATGTCTTGATTCCGGGCAGCAGCAGGTCGCTCGCGTTGGCCGACATCCGCGCGTCGTGGCAGCTCGCGCAGGCCTCGGTCCGGTGCGCGGCGTGATCGAACCAGCCGTGCTGCAGGTAGCGCATCGGCTGGCGGACGGGGGTTACCGTCCAGTCGGGGGCGCCGTTCACCCCGGGCGGGGGTGATGATGTGGCAATCGTAGCAGGCGCCCTTTTCGGTGAAGGCGGCGCGCACCGCCGCCTCGGCCGCGGTGCCGCGCCCGGCGACCGCGCCGAAATAGACGTGATAGACCTGCCCCTGGGCATAGAGGCCGGGGCGCCCGCCGCCCGCCGCCCAGCTCGATCGGGCGCGGCGGCGGGGCGCGATAGAGCTGGCGCAGATCGGCGATCGCGTCCTTAGCGCTGCCGTGGCGCAGCGTGCCGAGGCTGTGGCACATCTGGCAGCTCTGCTCCATCTGGACGGGCAGGAAGCGGACGCCGTCGACGCTCGGCTTGTGGCAGTCCTTGCAGTCGAGCGCGGCGCCGAACCCGTATCGGCCCTGCATCGTCCGCGCCATCTGCGCGACGCCGTTGGTGGAGCTGAGGTGGAGGTCGTGCGGGAAGCGGAGGCCATCGGCGACGGCGGGATGCGCGTCGAGCGAGACGCGCGCGTCGCCGATCGTCGGGCGGAATTGCGGGTGCAGCGTGCCGAAGTCGCCGGCGTCGGGGAGCCTGGTGTCGGCCAGGCGCTGCCTCAGCGTCGCATGGCAATCGGCGCAGAAAGCCTGTGGCGTCGGCGGCATCGGGCCGGCGCCCTCGTGCTCGGTATGGCAATCGACGCAGGCGCCCGGGCCGGGCTTGTTGAAGACATGCGCGACGCCCTGGAGGAAACGGCCCCAGGCGCTCGGTGTCCCGCGCGCGGCGGCGATGCGATCCGACGGCGCGTGATCGTGGGCGTCCTTGTGGCATGTCCGGCACGTGTCGTCGCGGACGGCGACGAACGCCTGGGACGTGGCACGATTCGCATTTGGTCTCGAGGCCGTGGTGCGCGGCGCTGAGCGGGCCCGCCGACCAGCTTCGATCGGCATGCAGGCCGTAGATGCTGCGATGGTCCTCGCTCGGGTGGAAGAAGCCCCAGATCGGGATCGCGAGGAAGCCGATCAGCACCGCGGCCGCGAGCAGCCAGGCGGTGGCGCGCTTGCCCGGCAGCTTGCCGCCGAGCGAGAAGGTGGTGGCCTCGTCGCGCTCCGCCTCGGCGTCCGAGATCGCGTCGACGCGTTGGACCGCGAGGACCACGTCGCCGGCATCGCTGCGGCTGACCGTCACGCGGTGCCCGCCGAAGCCGAGCTCGGCGCCCTTGGCGCTGTCGATCTCGGCGCGCATCGCGCTGCGCCCGTCGACCTCGAAGCCGAGGTTGCCGGTAGCGGAGACGAGGATGCGGCGGCGGTCGCGCGTCTCGATGCGGGCGTGGCGGGGATCGACGCTGAGATCGGGGAGTGCGACCTCGTTCTCGGCGGCGCGGCCGAGGCTGATCGCGTCGCGGTCGACGCGGGTGTCGCGCACGATCTCGCGGTGATCGGCGGTGAAGCTGATATGGCGGATCAGGAACGCCATGCCGTCACCAGTAGAAGAACACGCTGACGATGTGCGCGGTAAGCGCCGCGATCAGCGCGAAAGTGGCGGGGACATGGACGTAGAGCCACACCTCGAGCATCGCCTTGAGCTTGAGGTGGCGGCGCAGCCGCGCGAGCATCGCCTGCTTGCGGGTGAGCAGGGATTCGATCTTCTCGAGGGGCCCGTCGCCGCCGATGCGGTGGATGCGGCGGAGCGCGCGGGTCGTCGCCGAGCGCGGATTGCGGCCGGAGAGGCGGCGGAGGATGCCGCCGGCGAAGGGGTTTTCCTCGAGCGATTGCTGGACCAGAGTCGCCAGGTCGTGGTCGAGCGGCTGGGCGGCCTCGTGGAGCTGGCGGTCGACCGCGCGCAGCCCTTCGACCATCTGCGTCTGGGTCATCTCCTCGCGGTTGCTGCTGAGCGCGGGCGGCAGCGCGGCATAGACGGCGATTCCCCACAGCCCCGAGGCGATCACCAGGATCATCAGCGCATAGGCCAGCGTGTGGACGTTCCAGCCGAACTGGAAGCCGGTGTGGAGCGTGCCGATGAAGATCAGGCTGAGCCCGAGATAGACATGCGCGCTGGTCCAGGCCTTGAGCGACCATTTGCCGCGGGTCATCCAGCGCTTGCGCACCCCGAGCAGCGTCAGCCAGAGGATCAGCAGGACGCCGATCGTGCCGAGGGTGTAGCCGTACCAGGTGCCGCCGCCGGGGCGCGGGCGGACGTCGGCGAAGATGTAGCCCGCGTGACCGCGAGGCAGACCAGCAGCGACACCTTGAGCCAGCGGAAATGCCTGTGGCGCAGGAAGCCATCGTGGAGCGCGGCCCCGCGCGATCGCGTCGCCATCAGCCCGCGTCCCGCCCGAGCCGCGCGACGCCGAGGAACTCCTCGGGCGCCACCCGTATCGCCGCGCCGGTCGGGCAGGCGCGCACGCACGCCGGGCCGCCCTTGATGCCCGCGCACATGTCGCACTTGATCGCCTTCTTGGGCTTCTCGACGCCGAGCTTCTTGTCCTTGGTTTTCCACGCCTTGTTCGGCTCGCCCGGGCCGGGGCCGATCCCGAGCAGCAGCCAGGCGAAGATCGGCGGCTTCTTCGGCGGCACCGAATCCATGCGGATCACGCCATAGGGGCAGTTGCGCTGGCAATTGCCGCAGCCGATGCATTTCTCGTCGATGAAGACCCTCGCCGTCGGCACCGCGGTGGATCGCATTGGGCGGGCAATCGGCCATGCAGTGCGGGTGCTCGCAGTGGCGGCACGAGGTGGGGACGTGGAGGTGCGCATAGGTGCGCCCGGCCTCGCGATCGAGGCGGGAGAGGCCGTCGTGGCTGTCGGCGCAGGCCTTTTCGCAATTGTCGCAGCCGACGCACAGGTTCTCGTCGATCAGCAGCACGTCGGTCGCCTCGCCGATGCCGTTCTCGACGAGGAAGCTCGCGGTTTCCGAATAAAGGTCGACCGCGCCGGCGAAATCATGCTTGCGGCTCTCGATGAAGGCGTTGATCTCGTGGCGGACCTTCATGTCGGCGCGCAGCTTGTCGAGCAGCCGCGGCTTGGTGCGCAGCAGCCGGGCGAACGCCTCGCCCTTGAGCCGGATCACCTCGGACTTGATCGCGGCCTTGACCGTCGCGGTGCGCTTGCCCCCCGAGATCAGCGCCATCTCGCCGACATAGGAGCCGGCGGGGAGATAGTGAGGAACACCGGGCCGCCCGCCGATGCTCTTCTCGACGATCATGCTCCCCACGCGGATCACGAAGATGTCCTCGCCTTCCTCGCCCTCGGTGAGGATCGCTGGTTGGCGCGGACGGTGAGGATCTCCGAGGTGTCGAGCACCTCGGCGAGATCGTCGGCGATGAGCCCCGGATCCGAATAATTGCAGCAATTGCCGCTCGATCGAGATGCGCGTCACCGCGCGCTTGGCGGCGGGGACCGAGGCCATCAGCTTGAGCGCGGCGTTGCGCGAGATCTCGACCACCACCGCATTCTCGCCGCGCGGATCGTGGCCCCGCGCCGCCGGCCGGAGATCAACCCGACCTCGCCGAAGACCGAGCCCTGCGGGATCGGCACGGTGATGCGCGGATCGTCCTTGTCGACCTCGACCAGCACCGATCCCTGCGCGATCGCGAACAGCGACGATCCGGGATCGTTGCGCTCGAAGATCACCTCGCCGGGCTTGTAGGCGCGTACCTCCGAATCGAGCATGAACTCGCGCATCTGGAGCGGCGACAAGTCATTGAGGATGCTGACATTGCTGCGCAGCAATTCGAGCCAGTCGGCGACCGAGCGCCGCGCCTTGAAGCGCGCGAACTTGGCCTCGAGCAGCGGTTCGTCGGCGGGCTTGAGGCCGGTGTTGCCGTTGACGAACTCGATGACGTCGTGGCCCTGGTTCATGCAATGCTTGATCAGCGGATAGCCGGCGAGCGCGCCGATCACGAAGATGCCGGGCTTGGTGCTCTCGAACGTGGGCGTGAGCCGGGGAAAGGCCTCGCGGTCGTCGCTGGTGAATTCGATCCCGCACGCCTCGATGAACGCGCGCGGCGCCGCCGAGCCCATTCGGGCGATCACGCGGTCGCAGCGGATCGTTTCCTGCCCGTCGCGCGTCTCAAGCACCAGCGCGCCCGGGCGGATCTCGGCGGGGGTGGTCTCGAGCCGGATCGTGATCCGCCCGCGCTCGGCGGCTTCGGTCAGCAGCTTGACGTTGGCCCCTTTGGCGCGCGCGAAATCGGCCGAGCGGTTGAGGATGGTGACGATATTGCCCTGCGCCGGATCGGCGGCGAGCCCGAGCGCATTCTCGATCCCCGCGTCGCCCGATCCGATCACGGTGATATGCTCGTCGACATATTCGCCGGGATCGTCGAGTTGGTATTGGACGTGGGGCAGGTCGGCGCCGGGCGCGCGCACCAGGTTCGGATTGCCCTGCGTGCCGATCGCCAGCACCACCGTCTCGGCCGCGATCCGGCTTCCGTCTGCGAGCGTCAGCACGAAATCGCCGCGCTCGCCCGCGATCGCCTTGACCTCGCTCTTGTAGCGGACGTTGACCTTGTTGGCGGCGGTCTGCGCGTCCCAGGTGCCGAGCACCGCCTCGCGCTTGCCGGCGTCGAAATCCAGGTCGGAGCGGAGCACGAGCTGGCTGGGCGTCGCCATCACATGCTTGCCCTTCTGGTATTTGTAGATCGTGTCCGAGAGATGGTCGGTCTTCTCGAGCAGCACGTGCGCGAGCCCGAGCTGCGCGGCGCGCGCGGCGGCGCTCAGCCCGGCGGGACCCGAGCCCACGATCGCAATGCGCACGCGGTCCGCCACTGCCGCCATCCCCCTTGCGCTTGCCGGCCGTCGGGTCACACTATCATGCGCGGCGCGGCGCGCCACCCATTACGGCGAGGAAACGAGGCATGGCAGGGGGGCAATCGCCCAAGGCGGCGCGGTTTGCGCTGATCGGCGCGGCGGCGATCCTGGTCGCGGCGGTCGCCTATGCGTCGTTTCGGGACAGCGCGCCGGCGCCGAAGCCCGCCGCGACGCCCGCCGCGCCGGTGGAGGATTCGATCGAGACGCTCGAGGCACGCGCCAAGGCCGCGCCCGGCGACGCGCGGGCATGGGCGGCGCTGGGGATCGCGCGCGCCCAGCGCGACGAGAATGCCGCGGCGGCCGAGGCGCTCGAGCGCGCGGCGCGGCTGGCGCCGGGGCGGGCGCAGCTCTGGTCGGCGCTCGGCGAGGCGCGCGCCAAGGCGACCGCCGATCCGATGCCGCCCGCGGCGATCGAGGCCTTCCGCAAGGCGCTGGCGATCGATCCCAAGGATCCGCCCGCGCGTTATTACATGGCCGTCGCGCGCGACCTGAAGGGCGATCACCAGGGCGCGATCGAGGATTGGCTGGCGCTGCTCGCCGATACGCCGCCGGGCGCGCCCTGGGAGGCGGACCTGCGCCGCACGATCGAGCAGGTCGGAGCGATCAACAAGATCGACGTGGCATCACGCCTCGCCGCGGTCGCCCAGCCCACCGCGCCGATCGCGCCGCCGGGGCTGCCCGGCCCCGACGCCGATCAGCTCCGCGCCGCCGCGGCGCTGCCGCCCAGCCAGCAGGAAGCGATGGCGCGCGGGATGGTCGATCGGCTCGAGGCCAGGCTCAAGGCCGATCCGTCGAACCTCGACGGCTGGGGGATGCTGATGCGCAGCCGCATGAACCTCGGCGAGCCCGCCAAGGCATCGGCGGCGCTGAAGGCGGCGGTGGCCGCGAACCCGGGGGCAAAGGCACGGCTGGAGGGGGAGGCGCGGGCGCTGGGGGTTCCCACTAGCTAAGCCCCTCCCCTGAAGGGGAGCGGCCAAGAAGTCACTTTTCCGTCGCTTCGTACACGCCATCCCAATCCCCCCCCGGCGGGTGCTCCTCGAAGCGGGCGATGCGGCCGCGGATCAGCGCGTAGAGCTTGCCGAGGCCGTATTCCTGCCGCTGCATCCTCGCCCGCGTCGAGCAGCTTGACCGCGCCGGCTCCACTCCTGCGCGCGATAGGCGTCGAACATCTGGCCGTGGGTGGCGGCGAACGCCTGGAAGGTGGGAGGCTGCCGCCAGCGTCTCGTCCGCCGAGCAGCGCGAACACCGGCTCGGGTGCGTCGCGGCCGACCACGCGGACGCGATCGAGCGGAAATCGTCGCGGAAATCGCCGAGCTGGCGCTGGAGCGCCTCGCCGATCGCGATCTGGACGCCGTAATATTTGGTCAGCCCCTCGATCCGCGAGGCGAGATTGACCGTATCGCCGATCAGCGAATAGCTCAGCCGCTGCGCCGATCCCATGTTGCCCACGCAGCACCGCCCCGCGTTCATCCCGATGCCGATATGTGACGTCGCCCGGCCAGGGCTCGGCCTGGCCACGCATCTCGATATTCAGCGCGTTCAGCCGCGCGAATCATCTCGAGCGCGCCCGCGCGCGGCATTGGCATATTGATCGGGATCGTCGAGCGGGGCGTTCCAGAAGGCGAGGATCGCGTCGCCGATGAACTTGTCGATCGTCGCCTTGCGCGAGAGGAGGATGTCGCACATCGGCGTGAGAAGGCGATCAGGAAGCGGATGATCTCCTGCGGGCCCCAGCCGCCTCGAGATGCGCGAGAAGCTGCGGATGTCGGCGAACAGCACGGTCATCTCGCGCTCCTCGCCGCCCAGCTGAAGCCGGCTCGGATCGGCGACGATCCGCTTGACCAGATCGGGCGACAGGTAGCGGTCGAACGCCCGGTGGATATAGGCGCGCTGCCGCTCCTCGCGGTAATAGGTGAAGGCGGTCTCGAGCTACCAGACCGCGGTGAGCCCCAGCACCGGATAGGTCGGATCTAGCAAAAGCTGCGCGTTCCTGAACGCGAACCAGCTCCCGACCCCCATCGCCCCGACCATCGCCGCGCCGAGGATTCCGCCGCGCGTCGCGCCCATCCACGGCAGCAGCAGCGCCATCAGCACGCGAGCAGCAGCAGCGCGCTGCGCTCGACCCCGAACGCCCAGTCGGGGCGGGCCAGGAATTGCTTGAGGATCATCTGCTCCGCCGCCTGCGCATGACGTTTACGCCCAACTCGTGATCCTGGATCGGGGTCGACTTGAGGTCGAGCAGCCCCGCCGCGCCCGCGCCGACGAAGACGATCTGGCCCTCGAACGCCTTCTTCATCTCGGCGTCACCCATCGCCCCGGTCAGGATCTTCCACGCGGCGATGATCGTGCGCTGCGGCTGGGGCGCGGTGTAGTACATCCACAGCTCGCCCGCCGCGGTGGTCGGCACTTCCCAGGCGCCGACCTTCACCGCGACGAGCTCCGCGCCGTTCTGTCCGCCGATCTCGCCGCTGGCGTCGCTCGACTTGGCGACGATCGAGCCGGCGCCCTGCGCGGTGCGCAGCGCATCGAGCGAGAGCGACGGGAGCAGCTGGCTGCCCTCGGCCGCGAGCAGCGGCGCGCGGCGGACGATGCCGTCGGCGTCGCCTTCGAGCGTGACGAAGCCCGCCCCTGCCGCGGCGGCCTTGAGCTGGGGCAGCGGCTCGATCGAATTGGTGTAGTTGGCGAGCGCGCGTTGGGCGCGCTCCCCGCGACCGCCATGCCGGCCTTGGGCTCGACCGGGGCGCCCTTGCCGTCCTTGGTCAGGAAATAGCCGAGCACGACCGGCGACTTGCTGGAAGGTCTGCGCCAGCACCGCATCGGGATCGGGCAGCGCCTTGAGCGCGGGCGAGCGCCTGCGGGCTGGCGTTGCCGCGCCGCGCGCGCTCGGCGAGCAACGCGGGCGAGGTGCGGTCGGGCTCGGAAAAGACGATGTCATAGGCGATCGCGGCGGCGCCGCCTCGGTCAGCCGCCGCGTCAGCTCGGCCACGTCGGTGCGCGGCCAGGGCCATTGGCCGAGCCGGTGGATCGATTCGTCGTCGATGTCGACGACGCGCACGCCGGCATCCTGATAGGGCCGCGGCGCGGCGCGCTGATAGCTGTCGAACAGCAATAGCCCGATCCGGTCGAGCTGGCCGAAGCCGGGTGGTCTGGAGCAGCAGCACGACAAGCAACGCGGCAAGGCCCGGCAGCGCCAGGCTCAGCTTGTGGCGCAATTGGCGCCAGAATTGGCGAGCCGTCACCGCATCCCCCCGCTTGCCCGGCAGCGGGATAGCACAGATTCGCCGGGTTGGGAGCCGGCGCTATTTCGCCGCGGGCAGGGGGCCGGAATCGGGCGCCGGCGCGCAATGATAGACGAGCTTCTCGTTGTACATCGGCGGCAGCGAGGCGCGGATCGATTGCTGCTGCGTCGCCAGATTGCCGCGCGCCGCCTGGTCGCTCGAGCAGACCTTGAGCTGGACGCCGGTGCGCAGCTCGCGCGCATGCGTCATCTGCTCGGCCGAGAGCAGGTAGCGCGTGTTGGTGTAGGTGCTCGACGCGGGGTCGAAATCGAGCACCGAGACGGTCTGCTCCTGCGCGGGCACCAGGATGCGCTGCCAGTGCGTCCCGTCCTCCGCATATTGCGTGCGGGTGTTGATGCAGCCGTCGGGGCCGACGTCGAGCTGGACGACGTCGGTGCTGCTCACCGTCACGCGGCTGCGCTCGGGGACGAGCGTGCAGGCCATCCTGCCGAGCGCCGCCTGCGGCGGGAGCGCAGCGCCGGGGCTGGCATCGGGCACCGGCACGATCTTGGACTCGTCGAAATGCGGCCGGCTGAGGAACAGCGCGACCGCCCCGGCGAACAGCACCCCGCCGCCGACCGCGACCCACACCGCCTCGCGCTGGCGCCCGCGCGACGCGAGCAGCCCCGCCCCGCCGAGGCAGAGCCCGCCGAGCACGAGCAACACCGCCGCGCCGGCCATGAAATTCTCGCGCGCCGATTCGTTGCTCGCGCGCGCCTGGGTGAGCACGTCCTCGCGCTGCGCCGCGGCCTTGGCGGCGTCTTGGCGCTGCTGCTCCTCGGCCTGCGCGCGCGCCTGTTCGTCGGCGGTGCGGTCGTGCGCCATCTGCTCCTCGATGCTGGTGCACGGCAGCGCGATCGCGGTGTAATGCTGCTTGGCCTTGTCGAGGAACGCGCGCAGCTCGTTGCCGGCGATCGCGAAGGCGAAGGAGGAATCGCCCGATTCGTTGTTGGTCTCGGCCGAATTGACCCCGAGCACGCGGCCGCAGCGATCGAGCAGGGGCCCGCCCGAATTGCCGCGCGCGATGCCCGCGGTGTGGAGCAGCACATCGATTCCGGAAAGCTTGCGCATCCCGGCGAATCCGCCCTGCGAACGCACCGGCGATTGCGGCGTGATGAAATCGGCGGCGCTGCGCGCGGTCGCGAGATCGACGTTGCCGGGATAGCCGAGCGCGACGAGCGAGTCGCCGTCCTGGACGGTGCCGCTGAACAGCGTCAGCGGCGAAAGGCGGACGCCGGTGAACTCGATCAGCGCGAGATCGCGCTGCTGGTCGACCGCGATCAGGTGGCCCTGGTAGGAGCGGTCGCCTTCCGAGGGAACGACGCCGATCACGACATTGTCGGGATAGCGATTGGCGAGATCGACGACGTGCCAGTTGGTGACGACGCGGTTGGGCGCCACCGCGAAGCCGCTGCCGTGCCCGAAGCCCACCACCTCGTCGCCGACCACGGCGATCGTGACGATGCGGACGACGCCGCGGCCCGAAGCGGAAATGTCGTCGGCGCGCGCCGGCGCCGCCCAGGCCAGCATCACGGCAACCAGCACCAGCAACCGCCGCATCGCGCTCATTCTTCCCAACGCTCCACAATCCGCCGGGCTTTCGGCCAAAATCGCGGCGGGTTCAAGGTGATTGGGGGGGCGAAGCGCCGGCGGTTTCGCGAGCCCGACGCCGCGATCAGCTCTTCTTGGCGTCGTCCTTCGGCTTGGCCGCGTCGTCGAGCACTTTCAGCGCCGCGGCGGCGCCGTCGCTGTCGAGCGCGGCCAGCACCTTCTGCGCGACTTCCGCCTTGCCGGCCTCGTCGAGGTTGTAGGCGACGGGGCCGATCGCGATCCGCGCCTGGGGGATCTTGCCCTGCTGGAGATAGACGCGCCCCGCGCGCATCCGCAGGTCGCCGTCATAGGGGGCAAGCGCATAGGCGTAGAGCAGCCCGATCTCGGCGTTCTTGGACGGCGTCTGCCCTGCCGCGGCGAAGCTGTCGTAGAACTCGATCAGCGGCTCGGGGCTTTCGGTGTCGACCTTGTTGGCGGCGAGGAACCAGTGGCGGATCGCCTGCCATCTCGCCGGATCGGTCACCTTGTCCTTCTTGGCCGCCGCCGCCTCGGCCATGCCCTTGTAGACCAGCGCGTGGACCGATTTCGGATCCGCGGCGATCGCGCGATCCGCAGCGGCTTCGGACGCGGCATAATTCTCGGCGTCATATTCGGCTTCGGCAAGCTCGTTCTGGACCGCGGCATCGTGGGGATAGGGGGCGGCCAGGGTGCGGGCGAGCGCCACCACGCGCGCCGCCCTCGCCTTGTCGACTCCCGCGGCGGAGGCGATCCGCGCCGGCATGATCGCCGCCTCGCCGGGCGAGAGCGGGCGGACCGCGACGTCGCCGATCGGGAGCTTGTCGGCGGGAATCACGACCAGCGGCCATTGCTTGCGCGTGCCATAGGCGTTGAGCCGGCCATCGAGCCCCGCCGTGCTGCCGAGCAGCGCGGCGGCTTCCTTGGCCGATTTGCCGCCGTTGATCGCGCTGATATAGGCCGCGAGCTGCGCCCGCCGCGCGGGATCGAACATGAGATAGTTCGTCAGCAGCCAGCCGCGCGAATAGAGCGCGTCGCGCTGCATCGGATCGAGATGCCCCGGGTTGGGCCGCACCAGCACCTCGGCCGGCAGCAGGCTCGTGTTGTCCACGGTATAGGCGCGATACAAGGGAACCGCGCCGAAGACGACGCTGCCGTCGTTGCGCATGGCGGCGGTCGCGTGAAGTTCCGCGAAACCCTCGACGAACCAGGGCGGGAACGCCGCATCGGACCAGTTCGTCAGCATCCAATGGTGCGTATATTCGTGGAACAGGATCGCCTGCGAGTTCAGGCCGTAATCCGCGCCTGCCCCCGAACGCCGCGGCGTGAACGCGACCGATCCGCTCGCGCGCGGCTCGTAGAAGCCGGCAATCCCGTTGATTCCGGACAGCTTCTCGATCTCGCCGACATCGCCGACCACGAAGACCGTGACGCGCGCCGAGGGTCCGCGGTTGTCCTCGGGCGCCAGATGGAACACGCGAATCGCCTTGTCGAATCGCTCGAGGCGCGTGGTGAACGCGCGCACATGCTCGGGCGTATCGTTCGAATAGACCACGAAATGCTTCGAGCTCGCCTCCTGCCAGTCGGCACGGGCGACGCCTGGAATCAGCAGGCTGAAAGCCAGCAAGACATTACGAAGCATAATAAAAATCCCCCTGTATATCCAAAGTCTATCCGCCCGCGCGAGCGCAGGCAAGCGCCCAGTCAGACGAAGCTGTAGGGATCGACGTCAACCGCGACGCGCACCTTCGCCGGCCAGGCGAGCCCGCCCAGCCACTCGCGGATCACGTCCTGCACGTCGAACGCGCGGCGGGCATGGACGAGCAGGCGGAAACGATGGCGCCCGCGCAGCATCGCCAGCGGCGCGGGGGCGGGGCCGAACACCTGCATCTCGGGCAGCCGCGGCGCCGAGCGGCCGATCGCGCGCGCGGTCTCCTCGGCGGCGGACTTGTCCTCGCTCGAGACGATGATCGCGGCATAGCGCCCGAACGGCGGCGCCTCGGCCTCGCGCCGCGCCGCGGTCTCGGCCGCGTAGAAGCTCTCGGCGTCGCCGCTCACCAGCGCCTGCATCACCGGCGCGTCGGGGCTGTGGGTCTGGATATAGACCGTGCCGGGCTTTTCCCCGCGCCCCGCGCGCCCCGCGACCTGCATGATCTGCTGGAAGGTGCGCTCGGACGCGCGCAGGTCGCCGCCGTCGAGCCCGAGATCGGCATCGACCACGCCGACCAGCGTCAGGTTCGGGAAATGATAGCCCTTGGTGACGAGCTGGGTGCCGACGACGATGTCGATCTCCTGATGCTCCATCCGGTGGACGAACTCGGCGGCCTTGGCCGGGGACCAGAGCGTGTCCGAGGTGACGATCGCGACGCGGGCATCGGGATAGAGCGCCACCACCTCGTCGGCGATCCGCTCGACCCCGGGCCCGCAGGCGACCAGCGAATCCTCCGCCTCGCATTCGGGGCAGACCTCCGGCGTGGGGACGGTGTGGCCGCAATGGTGGCAGGCGAGCCGGCGGATCAGCCGGTGCTCGACCATCCAGGCGGTGCAGTTCGGGCATTGGAAGCGGTGCCCGCACGCCCGGCACAGCGTCAGCGGCGCATAGCCGCGCCGGTTGAGGAACAGCAGCACCTGCTCGCCGCGCGCGAGCGTCTCGTCGATCGCGAGGACGAGGCGGGGAGCCAGCCAGCGGCCGCGCTCGGGCGGCTCGGCGATCAGGTCGATCGCCTCGATCCGGGGCAGCTCGGCGGCGCCGTAGCGGCCGGGGAGCTTGAGCTCCTCGTAGCGGCCGAGCTCGACCTGGTGGCGCGTCTCGATCGCGGGCGTGGCGCTGGCGAGCACCACCGGGCATTGCTCGAACTTGCCCCGCATCACCGCCACGTCGCGCGCGTGATAATGGACGCCGTCTTCCTGCTTGAAGCTGGTCTCGTGCGCCTCGTCGACCACGATCAGCCCGAGGTTGGGGTAGGGCAGGAACAAGGCCGAGCGCGCGCCCACCGTCACCATCGCCTCGCCGCTGGCGATCGCGCGGCGCGCGCGCCGGCGCTGCGACTGGCGCAGCCCCGAATGCCACGCGACCGGCTGGCAGCCGAAGCGCGCGGCGAAGCGCGTGAGGAAGGGCTCGGTCAGCGCGATCTCGGGGAGCAGCACCAGGCTCTGCCTGCCCGCCGCCAGCGCCGCGGCGACGCCTTCGAAATAGACCTCGGTCTTGCCCGATCCGGTGACGCCGTCGAGCAGGAAGGGCTGGAACGTCTCGGCGCCGATCGCCTGGCGCAGGATGCTCGCGGCATCGGCCTGGTCGTCGGTCAGGTCGGGCGGCGCGAACAGCGGATCGGGGAGCGGATAGGGCGTGCCGGTATCGACCGTGACCGCCTCGATCGCGCCGGCCTTGACCAGCCCGCGGATCACCGTTTCGGACACGTCGGCGATCGCCGCCAGCTCGCGCACCAGCCCCTGCCGCTCGCCGATTCGAGCGAGCGCCTGCGCGCGCTGCGGCGTCAGGCGATCGGGGACCAGCCCGGTCGCGCGATATTCGACCACAGTCGGCGCATCCTCGAACGCCGCCGAGGACGACAGCGCCATCCGCAGCACCGAGCCGAGCGGCGCGAGATAATAGTTCGCCGCCCATTCGATCAGCCGCCGCACGGGCGCCGGCACCGGCGGCGCATCGGCAACGGCGATCAGGTTGCGCAGCCGGTTGTCGCCGACTTCCTCGGCCGGCAGCCGCTCGGCCTCCCACACCACTCCGGCGATCTGGCGCGGGCCGAGCGGCGCGATCACGATCGTGCCCGGCTCGACCTGCATGCCTGCGGGCACGCGATAGTCGAGCGGGCCGAGCGCGGCATTGAGAGTCAGGATACGGGCGCGGTTGCCGGGCATGGTCCCCATATGGCCATTTGAGCGCGAACGGGAATGGCGTATCGGAAGGCGGCAAGGAGACTCGCCGATGTTGCTCGCCGCATTGCTGCTCGCCCAGGCCGCCACTGCCCCGTGCACCGGCACGATCGATGCCGCGCTCCCCGTGCCGCTCGCGGGCTGGACCGCGCCGGGAAGCACCGTCGTGCTCGGCAAGGCAGCGTTGCTCGACACCGCCGATCCGGCGACGTTGCCGATCCCCGCAGGATCGAAGCCACGCGCGGCCTCGGTGCTGTTCACCGTCCCCCAGGCTGGGGTCTATGGCATCGCGCTCGACCAGAAGGGCTGGATCGACGTGGTCCCGGCGACCGGCGGCGACGCGCTCAAATCGGTGTCGCACCGCGAGGGCGATCCGTGCTGGTCGATCCGCAAGCTGGTCCGCTTCCAGCTCGACGCGGGCGCCTATCGGCTGACGCTGACCGGCCTGTCGGGCCCCAAGGCCAAGGCGATGATCGAGCAGGGCGAGTGAACGAATCGCTGGCCCGCGGGATCGGAACGTAATAAGAACATCGGCGAAAGGGGAGACGTCATGATCATTGCCATGCTCGCGCTTGCCGCCGCCGCGCCCGCCTGCGGGACGCTCGATGCCCGTCTGCCGCGCGACCTCGCCGGGTGGACCCGCGCCGGGACGACGCTCGACACCGGCCATGCCGTCACGCTCGCCGCCGGGCGCGGCAAGGCCGCCGAAACGCGGGTGACGATCCGCAAGGCGGGGCTGTTCGGCATCGCCGCCGATCAGCAGGCCTGGATCGACGTCTATCCGGCCCGCGGCGCCCGCGCCTTCGAGATGGCGTCGGAGAGCAAGGGCCCCTATTGCTCGACGATCCGCAAGATCGTGCGCTATCGGCTCCGACCGGGAACCTATCGCGTCACCGCGACCAAGCTCACCGCGCCGCGCGTCAAGCTGATGCTCGCGCACGACCAACCAGGGAATCCGCATGAAGTTCTTCGCCGACACCGCCGATACCGCTGAGATCCGCGACCTCGCCGAGGCGGGGCTGCTCGACGGCGTCACCACCAATCCCTCGCTGATCCACAAGGCAGGCCGCGATTTCCTGGAAGTCGTGGCGGAGATCTGCGGGATCGTCGACGGGCCGGTCTCGGCCGAGGTCGTCGCGCTCGATTATCCGACGATGATGAAGGAGGCCGAGATCGTCCGGAGAATCGCCGACAATGTCGCGGTCAAGGTGCCGCTGACGATCGACGGGCTCAAGGCGTGCAAGACGCTCACCGAGGACGGGACGATGGTCAACGTCACGCTCTGCTTCTCGGCGAACCAGGCGCTGCTCGCCGCCAAGGCGGGGGCGACCTTCGTCTCGCCGTTCGTCGGGCGGCACGACGATGTCGGCTTCGACGGGATGCAGCTCATCGCCGACATCCGGCTGATCTACGACAATTACGGCTTCGACACCGAGATCCTCGTCGCGAGCGTCCGCCATCCGATCCACGTGCTCGAGGCCGCCAAGATCGGCGCCGACGTGATGACCGCGCCGCCCGCGGTGATCCGGCAGCTCGTCAAGCATCCGCTCACCGACAAGGGGATCGACGGGTTTCTCGCCGACTGGGCCAAGACGGGGCAGAAGATCGGGTAACAGCCAGGATCAATACTAAGGGCTGAAGGCTAGCATGATTATACGGGGGAAGGTTGTAGAGTATATCAGGAAGATACTTAGCCTTCAGGTACTGGGCTTTGTGTTTGTTGTGATTGGTACGGCGGCGGCCATTTTGTCCGTTCCGCTCCTACAGCCTTTGCTAACCAAGCCGCCTGCTGACACCCCTCGGCCCCAGCCGAAAGCTGCGGCGGCCCCTATGCCTGCCCAAGAGAGATGGATGTTTGTTGGTACGCAACGGACACCAGTTGAGGGATTGCACGCCGATTTTGTAGATGTCGGCAGCATAAGGGCAATCAGCGGACAAGTGTTTCGGGTTAACATCGCCGCCGCTTACGAATCTCCGCAGTTTCACGGCGCGGTCTTAGCGAAGGTGCAGGCGAGAATAGATTGCCACCTCAGAACGCTGACACGTGAAGACATCGCAGCCTATTATCGTAATGGCGGTTTGGAGGGGCGCTTTCCGATCTTGGAGGAGGAGCAAAAGGCGCAGTCGCTCTCGGCGGGCGATTTCGATGCCAACGTGGGTCGGTTCGTTTGCCAAGGAAAAATGGAGGGCGATCGCATCGTTTCGGAAGACGAGTTCTTTTCCGTGCTCCACTGAGACGATGTGGCGAGGCCGCCAAGATCGGCGCCGATGTGATGACTGCGCCGCCATCGGTGATCCGTGAACTCGTCAAGCATCCGCTCAGCGATAAGGGCATCGAAGGCTTTCCCGCCGATTGGGCGAGGACGGGGCAGAAGATCGGTTGATCTCAAATCCACGTCGCCCCGGACTTGCTCCGGGGTCCACCGTGCGGCCAGGCGTCGGCCGTGAACCTCTTGTTCTGTCGGCGCGGCGCAGTGGATGCCGGAACAAGTCCGGCATGACGGAAGTGGTTGCGTGGGTGTAGAGTAAGCCGTGCCCGAACCCCTTCCCCTGCTCTACGCCCAGCATCTCACCCGCGATCGGCGCCGCTCGGCGCATACGGTGCGCGCGTACCAGGCGACGGCTGAACGGCTGATGGCGTTTCTTCAGGGCCATTGGGGCGGTCCCGTCTCCAGCGAGGGCCTCTCCCGGGTCAGGGCCGCCGACCTGCGCGCTTTCCTCGCCCACCGCCGCGCCGACGGGCTCGGCAACGCCTCCGCCGCGCGCGAGCTATCGGCGGTGCGCGGCTTCCTCAAGTTCGCCGCCGCGCCGAATGCCGAGCTGCCCCGTCTGCGCGGCCCCCGCGTCAAGCGCGGCGTTCCGCGCCCGATCGCGCCGCACGAGGCGATCGCTCTCGCCGAGACCGTCGCCGAGGATGCGAGCGAACCGTGGATCGCCGCGCGCGACTGGGCGGTGCTGCTGCTGCTCTACGGCGCCGGCCTGCGGATCGGCGAGGCGGTGGGGCTGACCGGCGCGGTGATGCCGCTCGGCGCGACGATGAGCGTCACCGGCAAGCGCGACAAGACGCGGCTCGTGCCGCTGCTGCCGCAGGTGCGCGAGGCGATCGAGGCCTATGCCGCCATCTGCCCATATCCCATCGCCCGCGCGACGCCGCTGTTTCGCGGCGCCAAGGGCGGCCCGCTGCCCCCCGGCGCGATCCGCAAGGCGGTGCGCACCGCGCGCGCCGGGCTCGGGCTGTCCGACCGCACCACGCCGCACGCGCTGCGCCACAGCTTCGCGACGCACCTGCTCGGCCGCGGCGCCGATCTGCGTGCGCTGCAGGAGCTGCTCGGCCATGCCAGCCTGAGCTCGACGCAGATCTATACCGCGGTCGACGCGGCGCATCTGCTCGACGTCTATCGCAATGCGCATCCGCGGGCGTGATTTCGCACGCGGGCTGGGCTAAGGCCCTTGGATGAGCCATGCTTTTTCCGCCGACATCGAGACGATCCGCCGAATGCCCACGGTCGAGGCGATGCTCGCCGAGGTCTGCGAGATTACCGGCATGGGGTTTGCCGCGATCGCGCGCGTGACCGCCGATCGCTGGATCGCCTGCCAGGTGCTCGACCGGATCGGTTTCGGGCTCGATCCCGGCGACGAGCTCGAGCTCAAGACGACGATCTGCGACGAGATCCGCGCGAGCGGCAACGCGGTCTTCATCGACCACGTCGGCAGCGACCCAAACTGGCGGACCCATCACACGCCCGCGCTCTACGGCTTCGAAAGCTACGTCTCGGTACCCATCGTGCGGGCGGACGGCGATTTCTTCGGCACCTTGTGTGCGATCGATCCGGCGCCGCGCACGCGCAGCCTGGCGCAAGCGATGCCGCGGCTCGAGCGCTTCGCGGCGGAAATCGCCGGCGAGATCGATCGGGTGGATCGGCGCGTCTAATCGCGCGGACGCGGCTTCCAGGTGAGCACGCGCCACAGATACCAGGCCAGGATCAGCGCGACGATGCCGGTCACCACCGGCGCGATCCAATGGTCGATCTGCTCGATGTTGGCGCCCATCCAATAGCCGATGCCGACCAGGAAGACGTTCCACACCGCGCTTCCCGCCGTCGTGAACAGGACGAAGCGCCCCAGCGGCATGTGCATCAGCCCGGCGGGCAGCGAGATCAGCGTGCGCCCGATCGGCATGAAGCGGAACACCAGGACCGTCGCGCCGCCCCAGCGATCGAAGAAGCCGCGCAGCCGCTCGACGTCCTCCCATTCCATCGTCAGCCAGCGGCCCCAGCGATCGAACAGCGGCTTGAGCCGCCGATAGCCCAGCCGCCGCCCGACCTCCCACCAGAAGAGATTGCCGACCACCGTTCCGGCGGTGCCGACCGCGACCAGCGCGACGAAGTTCATCCGCCCGTGCGCGGCGGCGATCCCTCCGATGCTCATGATGACCTCGGACGGCACCGGGGGCACGACATTCTCGAGCACCATCAGCAGGAAGATGCCCCAATAGCCCCAGGCGACCGCGTCGATCATGCCCGCGGCCTCAGCCGCGCTCGGCCACCTTGCGCTCGATCGCTTCCCAGATGCGCGCGGCGGTATCGGTGCCGTTGAAGCGGTCGATCGCCACGATTCCCGTGGGGGAGGTCACGTTGATTTCGGTCAGCCATTCGCCCCCGATAACGTCGATCCCGACGAAAAGGAGCCCGCGCCGCTTGAGCTCGGGACCGAGCGCCGCGCAGATCTCCTCCTCGCGCGGGGTCAACTCGGTCTTGGCGGCGGTGCCGCCGACCGCGAGATTCGAGCGGATCTCGCCCGCGCCGGGCACGCGATTGACCGCGCCGGCGATCTCGCCGTCGACGAGCACGATGCGCTTGTCGCCCTCGGCCACCGAGGGGAGGAACGCCTGGATCATGTGCGGCTCGCGATAGGCAGTGTTGAACACCTCGATCAGCGAGGCGAGGTTGGCGCCGTCGCTGCCCACCTTGAAGATCGCCTTGCCGCCGTTGCCGTGGAGCGGCTTGACGACGATCTCGCCGTGGCGCGCGAGGAATTCGCGGGCTTCGTCCAAGCTGCGCGTGACCAGCGTCGGCGGCATGAAGCGCGCGTAATCGAGCACGAACACCTTCTCGGGCGCGTTGCGGACCGAGGCGGGATCGTTGACCACCAGGGTCCGGCCGGCGATCCGCTCGAGCAGGTGCGTCGCGGTGATGTAGCCGAGGTCGAACGGCGGGTCCTGGCGCATCAGCACGACATCGGCCTGCTCGCCCAGATCGAGCTTGGCGGGCTCGTCGAACGCGAAATGGTTTCCCGCGATACGCTGGACGGTCACCGGGTGTGCGCGCGCCCAGACGCGGCCGTCGGCGTAGTTCAGGTCCTCCGGCGCGTAATGGTAGAGCCGATGCCCGCGCGCCTGCGCCGAAAGCATCAGCGCGAAGGTCGAATCGCCGGCGATGTTGATCGAATCGAGCGGGTCCATCTGCACGGCGACGGTCAGTGACATTCGATTCCTCTCCGTTCGGGCTGAGTCTGTCGAAGCCCGGTTCTCGATCACGAGCCTGCCCTTCGACAAGCTCAGGGCGAACGGGAGATAGGGTGTCCGTTGCCTTTCGTCACCCGATCCAGGCATTCTCGATGTGGCGCGGCAGGGCGCCGGGCGCGATCAGGACCACGTCGACGCGGATGTCGTCGCCGGGGCCGGCATAGCGCGGCATCAGATATTCCGCCGCCGCCGCGACGCGCGACAGTCGGCGCTCGTCGATCGCGAAATCGAGCTCGGCCTGGGTGGCGCGCGTCTTGACCTCGACGAAGGCGACCAGATTGCCCCTCCGCGCGACCAGATCGACCTCCCCGGCGGGTGTCCGCACGCGCCGATCGAGGATCTTCCACCCGCGCAGCCACAGCCACCACGCCGCGCGCCGCTCGCCGTCGCGCCCGCGCGTCTCGGCGGCGCGGCGGTCTCTCACGCCTTCATCTCCATCGCCCGCGCGTACAGCGCCTTGCGATCGAGCCCGAGCCGCTTCGCCACCTCGCCCGCCGCCTTGGCCGGGGGGAGCCGGGTCAGCGCCTCGGCGAGCGCGGTGTCGCCGTCCGCGGCGCTCGCCGGCGCGGCCTCGCCGGGCGGCGCGACGACGACGACGATCTCGCCGCGCGGCGGCGCATCGGCATAGCGCGCGGCAAGCTGCGACAAGGTCCCGGTCACGCATTCCTCGAACTTCTTGGTGATCTCGCGCGCCACCGCCGCCTCGCGATCGCCGAGCCCTTCGGCAAGCGCGGCGAGGCATGCCGCCAGCCGCGGGCCCGATTCGTAGAGGACCAAGGTGGCGCGCACCCCCGCCACTTCGGCGATCGCCTCGGCGCGCGCGTGCTGCTTGGGGGGCAGGAAGCCGAGGAACAGGAAGCGGTCGGTCGGCAGCCCGGCCAGCGTCAGCGCCGCCACCGCCGCGCAGGGGCCGGGGATCGTCACCACCGCATGCCCCGCCGCGCGCGCGTCGCGCACCAATTTGTAGCCCGGATCGGAGATCAGCGGCGTCCCCGCGTCGCTCACCAGCGCCACCGCCTCGCTCGCCATCCGCGCCACCAGCCCGGGGCGCACCGCATCGGCGTTGTGATCGTGATAGGGCGTCATCGGCCGCCGGACGCCGAGGTGGCGAAACAGCCCAGCCGTCACGCGGCTGTCTTCGACCGCAACTACCGCGGCGTTCAGGAGTATGTGACTGGCGCGCGGAGACAGATCGCCGAGATTGCCGATCGGTGTGGCGACGATATAGAGGCCGGGCGCGAGAAGAGAATCCATCGGGGACGAGTCATGGCAGAGGCCGCACTGAAACAGCAACCGGGCATTGGCGGATGGCTCCGCTGGGTGGCCGTCGGCGCGGCGTTGCTGCTGGCGGGCTGCGCGAGCACGCGCGTGGTCCCCGAGCCGAGCCGGCCGCCGGTGATCGAGCATCCGGCGCCGCGGCCGGTGTCGCGCCCGATCGCGCCGGGGCTGCCGCAGGATGTCGAGCGGCATCGCGTCGCGCTGCTCGTTCCGTTGACCGGTCCTAACGCGGGGGTGGGCCGGTCGCTCGCCAACGCGACCCAGCTCGCGATCCTCGACACCAAGAGCGAGAACGTCCGCATCACCACCTATGATACCGCCGGCGGCGCCGCCGAGGCGGCGCAGCACGCGATCGCCGATGGCAACCGGCTGATCCTCGGCCCGCTGCTTGCCGACGAGGCGCGCGCGGTCGCGCCGATCGCGCGCGCCGCGCATGTGCCGGTGCTCAGTTTCTCGAACGATGCGACTGCGGCCGGCAACGGCACCTATCTGCTCGGCTATTCGCCGACCCAGTCGATCGAGCGCGTCGTCAATTACGCCAAGTCGACCGGGATCGCCGATTTCGCCGGGCTGGTCCCGGGCGGCGTCTATGGCGAGCGCTCGTCGACCTCGTTCCTCCGCGCGGTCGAAAGCGCGGGCGGACGCGTCGTCGCGCTCGAGACCTATGACGCACGCGCGGGATCGCTCACCTCGGCGGTCACCAAGATCGGCCGCGCGCCCTATCAGGCCGTGCTGATCGCCGGCAGCGGCGCCAGCGCGGTGCTCGCGGTGCCGATCGTCCGTCATTCGCCGGCGGGGAAGACCGCGCGCGTGCTCGGCACCGAACTCTGGAACTCCGATTCGGCGATCGGCGGCAATGCCGCGCTGACCGGCGCCTGGTTCGCGAGCGTCCCCAACAATTACTACCGCCAATATGCCGCCAAATATCGCGACCGCTTCGGGCTGGCGCCGTATCGGCTGTCGACGCTTGGCTATGACGCGGTGCTGCTCACCGTCCGCATCGCGCGCGAGTGGCGCCCCGGCGACGAATTCCCCGAGCGGCGGCTGGTCGATCGCGACGGCTTCGCCGGGCTCGACGGCGCGTTCCGCTTCGGCCGCGACGGCGTGGCCGAGCGGATGCTCGAGGTCCAGGAAGTGCGCGGCGGGACGACGGTGCCGGTCTCGCCCGCGCCAGCCAATTTCGGCGGGAATTGATTTAACTCCTCCCCGTGCCGGGGAGCATCAGGTCAGCACCACCTCGCGCAGGATCGCCTCCAATACCGGCATCCCGGCATCGGTGACGCGCAGCGCGTCGCCCGTGCGGACCGCGAGCCCCTGCGCCTCGATCCGCGCCAGCGCGTGCCGGTCGATCGGGGCCTCGCCCTCAGCGAGCGTCGCGATGCGGGCAAGGTCGACGCCCTCGCCGAGCCGCAGCCCCATCAGCAGCGCCTCGACCGCGCGTTCGGCTGGCATCAGCGCGTCCTCGCGCTCGATGCCGTGGGCGTTGCGCGCCACCGCCGCCAGCCAATTCTCGGGCTTCTTGCGCCGATAGGTCGCCATGCCGCCGCGCCGCCCGTGCGCGCCCGGCCCGATGCCCGCGTAATCGCCGTAGCGCCAATAGGTGAGGTTATGCCGGCTCTCGGCGCCCGGCCGTGCATGGTTCGAGATCTCGTACGCCGGCAGCCCCGCCGCCGCGGTGATCGCGCGGGTCGCCTCGAACAGGTCGGCGCCATGGTCGGGATCGGGACTCGCCAGCACGCCTTGCGCAACCAGCGTCGCGAAGCGCGTGCCGGGCTCGATCGTGAGCTGGTAGAGCGAGAGATGCTCGGTCCCGAACGACAGCGCGCGCGCGAGCTCGGCCTCCCAAGCCGCCTGCGACTGGCCGGGCAGCGCGTAGATCAGGTCGAAGCTCGCCCGCTCGAAACAGGCCTGCGCCGTCTCCAGCGCAGCGAGCCCCTCGTCGACGCCATGCGCTCGGCCGAGGAAGCGCAGCGCGGCGTCGTCGAGCGCCTGGAGCCCGAGCGACACCCGGTTGACCCCCGCCGCCGCCAGATCGGCGAACCGCGCCGCCTCGACCGACGAGGGATTGGCCTCGAGCGTGATCTCGACATCGTCCGCGAAACCCCAATGCGCCTCGGCCGCGGCGATCACCGCCGCGACCGTCTCGGGCGGCATCAGCGAGGGCGTGCCGCCGCCGAAGAAGATCGAGCCGAGCTTGCGCCCCGGCAAGGCCTCGGCCTCGTGGCGCAGATCGGCGAGCAGCGCCTCGCGCCATGCCGCCTGGTCCACCTGCTCGCGGACATGACTGTTGAAGTCGCAATAGGGACATTTGGAGACGCAGAACGGCCAGTGGACATAGAGCGCGAGGGGTGGGGCCGGCATCATCCGATGCCCCGTAGCACGATGGGGGAAGCGAACCACGCGCATAGCCCGGCAGGGCGGGGCGCCACAAAGACTCACGGGTTCGAACGGTCCTTCGGTGCCTGTCCCGAAATCGGCCCACGGCACGACAAAACTGGAGCGGGTAACGGGAATCGAACCCGTGTATTCAGCTTGGAAGGCTGCTGCACTACCATTGTGCTATACCCGCGAGCCGGCGGCGCGAGTGCCACAAGCCGCCGCGCAAGGCAATCCTTACTGGCCGCCGCCCGCCGGCTGCGGCCCCGCGGCGGTCGCCTCGATCAGCGCATCGCCGCCCAGCGTGCGATAGAGCGTGACGAGGTTGCTCGCCTCGATCAGCTTGGTCTGCACCAGCGATTGCTGCGCGCCGTAGAGCGAGCGCTGCGCGTCGAGGCTGGTGAGGAAGGGGTCGATCCCGCCGCGATAGCGCGCGTCGGTGAGGCGATAGGTGTCGGCGGCGGCGGCCTGCTGCGCCTGGGTGGCGCGGAGCTGCTCGGCGATCGTGCCGCGCCGCGCCAGCGCGTCGGAGACTTCGCGGAACGCGGTCTGGATCGCCCTCTCGTAGGTGGCGAGCGCGGCGTCGCGCTGCGCCTGGCTGAGCGCGACCCCCGCGCGGCCCGCGCCGGCGTTGAAGATCGAATAATTGAGGTTGGCGCCGCCCGACCAGTTGAACCCGCCGCCGCTCAGCAGCCCGGTGAGCGCGTTGCTGGCGAAGCCGAGCAGGCCGGTCAGCGAGATGTTGGGGAACAGCGCGGCGCGCGCGGCGCCGATCTCGGCATTGGCGGCACGAAGCTGATATTCGGCTTCGACCACGTCGGGGCGGCGCAGCAGCACGCGCGAATCGAGCCCGGCGGGAAGCTCGGCGATCGTCGGCGCCGCCTCGTCGATCGAGGCGGGCAGCAGCGCGGCGTCGATCGGCGCGCCGACGAGGAGCTGGAGCGCGTTGACGTCCTGCGCGAGCGCGGTGGTCTCCTCGGCGAGGTCCGCTTGCGCGCCGGTGAGCACCTGCTCGGCCTGGCGCAGGTCGGTGCGTGGCGCGATCCCGCCTTCGAGCCGCGCGCGGGTGAGCGTCACGCTGCGCTGCGCGCTGTCGGCGGTGTCGCGGGCGATCTCGAGCAGGCTCGCATCGGCGGCATAGTTGAGCCAGGCGTCGGCGATGTCGCCGACCAGCGTCAGCCGCGTCGCCCGCGCGGCAGCCTCGGTCGCGAAATAGCGGCTCTGCGCGGCGCGGGTGAGCGAGGCGACGCGGCCGAACAGGTCGAGCTCGAACGCCGGTACGCCGAGATCGGCCGAGAAGGCGGAGCGCGTGCCGGTGCCGCCCGTGCCGGTCCGGCTCTGCCCGCCGCTGAGCGTCGCGCCGCCGCTCGCGTCGACCTCGGGGAGCTGCTGCGCGCGCTGGACACGGTATTGCGCGCGCGCGGCGGCGATGTTGGCGGCGGCGATGCGCAGGTCGCGATTGTTGGCGAGCGCCTGCTCGATCAGCTTCTGGAGCCGCGCGTCGCGGAAGATGTCGCGATAGCTCACCGCCGGCAGCGCCGCCTCGTTCGTGCGCAGATAGGCGTCGCCGATCGGCCACGACGGCGGCACCGGCGCCTCGGGCCGCGCATATTTGGGCGCCATCGAGCAGCCGGCGAGGGCGACGGACAGCAGCAGCGCGGATCGCTTCATGCGCTTGCCTCCGGCGCGGGTTCGTCATGGTGATGGTGGAGCGCGTGGAGCGCGGTCCGCGTCGTGCGGCGCACCAGCACGAAGAACAGCGGGATGTAGAAGATCGCGAGGATCGTCGCGGTGAGCATCCCGCCGATCACCGCGGTGCCGATCGCGATGCGGCTGTTGGCGCCCGCGCCGGTCGAGATCGCCAGCGGCAGCACGCCGAAGATGAACGCGAGGCTGGTCATCAGGATCGGGCGGAGCCGGATCCGCGCGGCCTCGAGCGCGGCCTCGATCACGCGCTTGCCTTCCTTCTCGGCGCGCTCGGCGAACTCGATCATCAGGATCGCGTTCTTGGCCGCCAGCCCCATCGTGGTCAGCAGCCCGATCTGGAGATAGACGTCGTTCTGCAAGCCGCGCAGCGTCACCGCGAAGATCGCGCCGACCAGCCCGAGCGGGATGATCAGCAGCACCGCAACCGGAATCGTCCAGCTCTCGTAGAGCGCGGCGAGGCACAGGAACACGACGAGCAGCGAGATGCCGTAGAGCAACGGCGCCTGCCCGCCCGCCAGCCGCTCCTGATAGGAGAGTCCCGACCAGGCGATGCCGGTGCCGGGGATCTGGCTCGCGAGCTCCTCGATCCGCTTCATCGCGTCGCCCGAGCTGTGCCCTTCGGACGCCTGGCCCTGGATCTCGAACGAGGGGATGCCCTGGAAGCGCGACAGCGTCGTCGGCGCGGTCGACCAGTCGATCCGCGCGAACGAGGAGAAGGGCGTCATCTGCCCGTCGCTCGAGCGCACATACCATTCGTCGATGTCGCTCGGCGCCGCGCGATAGGGCGCGTCGCCCTGGACATAGACGCGCTTGACGCGCCCGCGATCGACGAAATCGTTGACGTAGCGGCCGCCCCAGGCGGTCGACAGCGTCGCGTTGACGTCGCCCTGGTTGAGCCCGAGCGCGGCGAGCTTCTCCTGGTCGAGGTCGACCTTGAGCGTCGCCACGTCGGGCAGGTCGGTGAGCCGCACCGTGCTGAGCACCGGATCGTTGCTCGCCGCCGCCAGCAATTTGTCGCGCGCGGCCATGAAATCCTCGCGCGACATGCCGCTGGTGTTCTGCAGCTCCATCGTGAAGCCGTTCGACTGGCCAAGCCCGCGGATCGCGCCGGGCACGGTCGCGAACACCTGCGCGTCGCGGAAGTTGCGGAACGCGGCGGTCGCGCGCGCGACGATCGCATCGGCGCCGTTCTTCTTGCCCGGGCGATCGCTCCAGTCGGCGAAGTTGACGAACCCCTGGCCGGTGTTCTGCCCCGAGGGGCTGCCGCCGCCCCCCGCCGCCGCCGGCGACGAGGAACATGGTGCTCATGTTGCCCTGTTCCTGGGTCTTGAAATATTTCTCGATCGCCAGCTGGACTTCCATGGTGCGGGCTTGGGTCGCGCCCGCGGGCAGGCGGAACTGGAGCTGCGCCGCGCCCTGGTCCTCGGTCGGCAGGAAGCCGGTCGGCAGCCGGAAGAACATGAGCACGAGCAGCGCGACGACGCCCGCGTAGATCAGCAGGAAGATCCACTTGCGGTCGACCACCGCAGAGACCGCGCCGGTATATTTCTTCACGCCGCGCTCGAACCCGGTGTTGAACCGCTCGCGCGCGCCGCCGATGAACCCCCAGACTCGCGGGTAGCGCCGCTCGATCCAGCCGCCGCCGGCGTCGTGCTCCTGCTTCTTGCTTCGCAGCAGCGTCGCGCAGAGCGCCGGGCTCAGGATCAGCGCGACCAGCACCGACAGCGCCATCGCCGAGACGATCGTGATCGAGAATTGCCGGTAGATCACCCCGGTCGACCCGCCAAAGAACGCCATCGGCAGGAACACCGCCGAGAGCACCAGCGCGATCGCGACCAGCGCGACCTGGATCTGCTCCATCGACCGAATCGTCGCCTCGCGCGGCGACATCTCGGGATTCTCCTCGAGCAATCGCTCGACATTCTCGACCACCACGATCGCGTCGTCGACGAGCAGCCCGATCGACAGCACCAGCCCGAACAGCGTCAGCGTGTTGATCGTGAAGCCGGCGAGATAGAGGATGCCGAAGGTGCCGAGCAGCACCACCGGCACCGCGATCGTCGGGACCAACGTCGCGCGCCAGGTCTGCAGGAACACGAACATCACGATCACGACGAGGACGATCGCCTCGATCAGCGTCTTCACCACTTCCTCGATCGACAGCTTGATGAACGCGGTGGTGTCGAAGGCATAGGCCGCGGCGACGCCGTGCGGGAAGATCTTGCCGGTCTGGGCGACCAGCGCCTTGACCAGATTGGCGGTGGTCAGCGCGTCGGCGCCGGGCGACAGCGACACCGCGACGCCCGCGCCGGGATGCCCGTCGACGCGGATGATCGCGTTGTAGCTTTCCGCGCCCAGCTCGACCCGCGCGACATCCTTGAGGTGGACGGTGGCGCCGGTCTTGTCCGTCTTGAGGATGATGTTGGCGAACTGCTCGGGCGTCTGCAGCCGCGATTGCGCGGTGACGGTGGCGTTGAGCATCTGCTCCTTGGGCATCGGCTGCCCGCCGATCTCGCCCGCGGCGATCTCGGTGTTCTGGTTCTGGATCGCGGTGACGACGTCGCTCGGCATCAGCGAGAAGCTCGCCAGCCGATCGGGGTTTAGCCAGATCCGCATCGCATATTGCGATCCGAACACCTGCGTGTCGCCCACGCCGGGGACGCGTGCGAGCGGGTCCTGGAGGTTCGAGGCCAGCCAGTCGGACACGTCCTGGTTGGTCATCTTGTCGGTCGAATCATAGACCGCGACGATCAGCAGGAAATCGGGGTTGGACTTGGTGACGCGGATGCCCTGCTGCTGGACCTGCTGCGGCAGCCGGGAGAGCGCCTGCTGGACCTGGTTCTGCACCTGGACCTGGGCGATGTCGGGATTGGTGCCCTTGTCGAAGGTCGCGGTGATGTTGACCATCCCGCGCGAGCTCGACGACGAGCTGAAATAGAGCAGCCCGTCGATGCCGGTGAGCTGCTGCTCGATCACCTGCGTCACGCTGTTCTGGATCGCCTCGGCCGAGGCGCCGGGATAGCTTGCGCGGACGTTGACCTGCGGCGGCGCGACGTCGGGATATTGTGCGATCGGCAACGTCAGGATCGCGCCGAGCCCGGCGAGCATCACGATGATGGCGATCACCCAGGCGAAGATCGGGCGATCGATGAAGATACGCGACATGGAGCGTTAGGTCCGCATCAGCAAAACTGTCATGCCGGACTTGTTCCGGCATCCACCTCGCGGCAACGGAAAAGCAAGCGCCCTCCCGCTTGTCGCTCGCCTCGCGGTGGACCCCGGAACAAGTCCGGGGGTGACAGAAAGAGTGGGCAGAGTCGATCGAACACGATCTTATCCGCCCTTGCCGGACGAACCGCCGCCGGCGCCTTGCTGGGGAGCCTGGATGCGCTGCGCCGCGCTGGCCGGCACCGGGCGGATCTCGGCGCTGGGCTTGAGGTTGGCGGTGCCCTGGACGATCACCTTGTCGCCGGGGCTGAGCCCGCTCGTCACCACCCAGAAGGCGCCCTGCGTGCGATCGGCGACGACCTTCTTCTGCGCCGCGCGGTTGCCGGGGCCGACGACATAGACCGTGGCCTGCCCGCGCGGATCGCGTGCGACCCCCGCCTGCGGCACGAGGAACGCCTGGTTGTCGACCGCCTGCGCGAACAGCGCGCGGACGAACATCCCCGGCAGCAATATCCCCTGCGGATTGGGGAAGCGCGCGCGCAGCGTGACCGTCCCCGTGCTTTCGTTGACCATCACCTCGGCGAACTCGACGGTGCCGGTCATGCCATAGTCGCTGCCGTCCTCGAGCTTGAGCCGCACGCTGGCGCTCGCCGCGGTGACGCCGCCGGTGCTCAGCGCCGTGCGCAGCGCGAGCAGATCGGCGGAGGATTGCTGGATGTCGACATAGATCGGATCGAGCCGCTGGATCACCGCGAGCGGATCGGTCTGGTTGGTGGTGACGAGCGCTCCCTCGGTGATCAGCGAGCGGCCGATCCGCCCGGTGATCGGCGCGGGCACGCGCGTGAAATGGAGGTTGATCCGCGCGGTCTGGAGCTGCGCGTTGTTCTGCGCGACCGCCGCGGCGGCCTGGCGCGCCTGCGCGGCGGCGTCGGTGTAATCCTGCTTGGAGACCGCCTCCATCGCCGCCAGCGGCTTGTATCGATCGGCCTTCACCTTCGCGGCATCGGCGTTGGCGCGCGCGCTGAGCAGGTTCGCCTGCGCCTCGTTGACCGACGCGCGATAGAGGCTCGGATCGATCTGGTAGAGCGTCTGCCCCTTGCGGACGATCGAGCCCTCGACGAACAAGCGCCGCCGGACGATCCCCGCGACCTGCGGCCGCACCTCGGAGGTCTGGTAGGCGGAAACGCGGCCGGCCAGCTCGGCGGTCACCGGCACGCTGCCCGGCTGGACGACGACGAAGCCCACCGCCACCGGCCCGCCGGGTCCGCGTCGCCCACCGGCGGCCTTGCCGGCGGCGCTGTTGCCGTCGCCGCACGAAACCAGCAGCGCCGCGGCCAGCATCGCCAGGCCCGTTCTCAAGCGGTTGGTGCGTATCAAATTCAAGGTTCGAACCCGGTCAAAGACGCCAGTCGAATGACCTGGCTCAATTGTCAAACTCGCACGCGAGCGCGAGGTTTCGCTTGCGTGTCGACGAGCCCATGATCTGCACGCGTTTCCGGGGTGTTTCAACCTTCCGCATCGCAGCAATCGAGGTTCTGGCGCTTCGCCACGCGCTCGACTAGATAGCCCGCCCTAATGGCACGCATCCCAACCCCCAACCGCATCCGGGGCACCCAGGACATCTTCGGCGACGAGCAACGGCGCTTCGCCGCGGTGCTCGAGGCGTTCGAGCGGGTGCGGCGGCTCTATTGCTTCGGCCGCGTCGAGGTGCCGGTGTTCGAATCGACCGCGGTCTTCGCGCGCTCGCTCGGCGAGACGACCGACGTGGTGTCGAAGGAGATGTACACCTTCGAGGATCGCGGCGGCGATTCGATCACGCTGCGCCCCGAATTCACCGCCGGCATCTGCCGCGCCTATCTCACCGAGGGCTGGCAGCAGCACGCGCCGATGAAGCTCGCCACCTCGGGCCCGGTGTTCCGCTACGAGCGCCCGCAGAAGGGGCGCTTCCGCCAGTTCCACCAGATCGACGCCGAGATCATCGGCGCAGCCGAGCCGGCGGCGGACGTCGAGCTGCTCGTGCTCGCGGACCAGCTCCTCCACGAGCTGGGGATTGCCGAGGGGGTGACGCTCCAGCTCAACACCTTGGGCGACGCGGCGACGCGCGATGCCTGGCGCACCGCGCTGGTCGCGCATTTTGAGGCGCACCGCGGCCAATTGTCCGAGGACAGTCTTGCGCGGCTCGACAAGAACCCGCTGCGCATCCTCGATTCGAAGGACCCGCGCGACCGCCCGATCGCCGACAGCGCGCCGGATATCGACGCCTATCTGACCGGGGAGGCGGGCGCCTTCTTCAAGGCGGTGACCGACGGACTGGATGCGGCGGGCGTGGCGTGGACGCGCAACAGCCGGCTGGTGCGCGGGCTCGATTATTACCGGCATACCGCGTTCGAGTTCGTCACCGACCGGCTCGGCGCGCAGGGGACGGTGCTGGCGGGCGGGCGCTACGATGGGCTGATGGAGTCGCTCGGCGGGCTCGCGACGCCGGGCGTGGGTTGGGCGGCGGGGGTCGAGCGGCTGGCGATGCTGATCGCGGAGCCAAAGAAAGAGCGGCCTGAGGTTGCCGTCGTCGCCGAGCACCCCGAACTTGAGCTGCAAGCGCTGCAAGTTCTGTCCGCGCTCCGTCGGTTCGGAATCACGGCGGAACCGTTCGTCACCGGCAGTGCGAAAAAGCGGTATGATCGCGCGCTCAAAGCTGAGCCGGCGGAAATCGTGTCTCTGAAAATCGAAGGTGGTGGGGTTAGTCGGAGCTGTCGTGTTTTGCGGCCCGACGATATTGACGCCGATCGCGTTCTTAAGATCCTCGATCGTTTGGACTTCGACTATTCGACGGTAACTGCGCAATGATCATCCCCGCCGACCGCATCGCCGCGATCGAGGCGCGGCGCGACGAGCTGCAAGCGATGATGGCGACCGGCGACCTGCCGTCGGATCGCTTCGTCGCGGTCTCGAAGGAATATGCCGAGCTCGAGCCCGTCGCCGTCGCCGCCGGCAAGGTGCGCGAGTTGCGCGCCGAGGCGGTGTCGCTCGAGGCGATGGCGCACGATCCCGACGACGAGCTGCGCCAGATGGCGTCCGAGGAGCTCCATCGCAACGCCGCTTCGCTCGAAGCCGCCGAGCGTGCGCTGGCGCTGTCGCTGCTCCCGCGCGACGCCGCCGACGAGCGCGCGGCGATGCTCGAGATCCGCGCCGGCACCGGCGGCGACGAGGCGGCGCTGTTCGCCGGCGACCTGTTCCGCATGTACCAGAAATATGCCGATCGGATGGGGTGGAAGGTCGAGCTGATCTCGGCCTCGCCCTCCGAAGCGGGCGGGTTCAAGGAAGCGATCGCCTCGGTCGAGGGCAAGGGCGTGTTCGCCAAGCTGAAGTTCGAGAGCGGCGTCCACCGCGTCCCAGCGCGTCCCCGCGACCGAGGCGGGTGGGCGCATCCACACCTCCGCCGCCACCGTCGCGGTGCTCCCCGAGGCCGAGGAAGTCGACGTCAAGATCGAGGACAAGGATCTCCGCATCGACATCTACCGCGCATCGGGCCCGGGCGGCCAGGGCGTCAACACCACCGACAGCGCGGTGCGGATCGTCCACATCCCGACCGGGCTGATCGTCATCCAGCAGGACGAGCGCTCGCAGCACAAGAATCGCGCCAAGGCGATGAAGGTCCTGCGCACCCGGCTCTACGAGGCCGAGCGCGAGCGGCTCGATGCCGAGCGCGTCGGCGCGCGCCGCTCGATGGTCGGATCGGGCGACCGCTCGGAGCGCATCCGCACCTATAATTTCCCACAGGGTCGCGTGACCGATCACCGCATCAACCTGACGCTCCACCGCCTCCCCGAGATCATGCAGGGCGAGATGGACGAACTGATCGGCGCGCTGATCGCGCAGGACGAGGCCGATCGGCTGGCGCAGCTGGACTCATGATTCCCCTCGTGCTTGCGGGAGGGGCTAGGGGAGGGCGTGTCCGCATGTCATTCACCCGATGACAGGCCCTCCCCCGACCCCTCCCGCAAGCGCGAGGGAAGGCGTGCGCTCGGCCCTTGCGGCTGCCGCAGCACGCCTTGCTGCCATGTCCTCCACTCCCCGCCTCGACGCCGAATTGCTCATGGCCCACGCCCTCGGCATCTCCCGCTACGACCTGCTCCTTCACCATCTCGATGATTCCACGCCCGCCGTCTTCGAGCCGCTCCTCCTCCGCCGCCTCGCGCACGAGCCGATCGCCTATATCGCGGGCATCCGCGCCTTCTGGACGATCGCGCTCGAGGTCGGACCCGGCGTGCTGGTTCCGCGGCCGGACAGCGAGACGCTGATCGAGACCGCGATCGCCCATTTCGCCGAGCGCTCCCCCGCGACGATCCTCGATCTGGGGACCGGCCCGGGCACGCTGCTCCTCGCCGCGCTCGACCAATGGCCGCGCGCGCACGGGCTCGGCGTCGATGCCTCGGAGGCGGCGCTCGCCTATGCCCGGCGCAATGCCGAACGGCTCGGGATGGCGGATCGCGCGCGCTTCGCGCTGGGCGACTGGGCGGCCGGCATCGCCGGGCGCTTCGACCTGGTTCTGGCGAATCCGCCCTATATCGGGACAAGGGAGCCGCTGCCCGCCGACATCCGTGATCATGAGCCTGCGATCGCGCTGTTCGCCGGCGCCGACGGGCTCGACGCGTATCGCCGCATCGTCCCCGATCTGCAGCGCCTGCTCGCCCGGGGCGGGATCGCGCTGCTCGAGATCGGTGCAGCGCAATCCGGGGAAGTATCCGATCTTGTTCGCAAACATCGGTTAACCCCATCGGTCCATACCGACCTCGCCGGGCGGGCGCGCGTGGTGGCGGTCCTTGATTCGTAAGCAAACAGACACATATTTCCGCTTGGATATTGGTGCGCCACCGGCTAAGACGGCCACGGGGCAAGGCACATTCAACCAAGCCGTTGAAATACAGGCCGTTGTAAGCGCGGCCCCAATCCATGGTCATGTGAGCCGCCCCAATCCGGCGGCCGTGGCAGGCGGGTTGTGCCAGGTTCGGCACGCCTCGCGGGTGAACACGCATCCGGGACCCAAGATGGACCTACGGACCGCATTTTAAGACAGGACAGACAGACCTTGATGAACAATCGTCAGGCGAATAACGGCCGCCGTCGCGGCCGGGGCGGCCAGCAGCGCCCAGGTGGCAATCCCAACCAGCAGGGCAACGGCAACCGCATCGACAATCGCGCCCGCGGCAACGCCGCGCAACTGCTCGAGAAGTATCGCAACCTCGCGCGCGACGCGCAGATGCAGGGCGATCGGGTCAACGCCGAATATTATTTCCAGTTCGCCGATCATTATTTCCGCGTGCTCGGCGAGACCCGCGCGCGCTTCGAGGAGAACAACCCCGGCGCCCGTCGCCCGCACGAGGATGCGGATGACGACGATTTCGATTACGAGGGCGAGGGCAACCGCATCGATCCGCGCGACCAGCAGCGCGCCGATCCGCGCGACCAGCAGCGCTCCGACCGCGAACCGTCGCGCGACCGTGAACAGCCCCGCGAGCAGCGCGTCGAGCGCGAGCCCCGCGACGATCGCGGCACCGAGTCGCGCGAACCGCAGCAGAATGGCCGCGCGAACGGCAACGGCAACGGCAACGGCGCCTATCGTGCCGAGGCGGAGCCTTTCGAAGCGCGTGCGGAGACCGAGGATCAGGCCCCGCGCCGCCGCGGCCGTCCGCGCCGCGAGGTGAGCGCCGAGCGAGTCGAGGCCGAGGCCCCGCACGGGATCGACGTCGCCGTCCTGCCGCCGGCGCTTGGAACCGATGTCGCCGCCGAGCCGGCCGAGGACAAGCCCCGCCGCCGCGGCCGCCCGCGCCGCGACGAAAGCGCGCCGCCGGCCGCCTGAAGCGAAATCTTGGGTTGGTGAGGGCCGGTTCCGCGGGGCGCGGGGCCGGCCTTTTCACGTTCGCGATCGGGGAACGGACTCGCAAGTGACCGCATCCGCGCTGCAAACCCGAGAATCGTGCAAAATAAAATCCAAATCCGACCGATGATGCGCAATTGCCGTACAGATAGTTCTATGAAATCATCTTGGGAAGCTTTGGTGTTTAATGATTTTATTTGGTCGCACTCTAACTGATCCAGAATCCAGGGTGCGGGGATGATCTTGCGATATTCAAATGAAAGCGTGATACTCACTGGGCTGATGGCGAGTCGTCAAATCAGCTAGATCGAAAATGGAGGGGTGTAATGTCGGCAAATACATCATCTGTGAACTGGCTTCAAAGCGGTTCGGTGCACTTGCGCGTATATTCGAGTGATGGTGTGACGATAACTGAGAGATGTTGGGACGGATCATCTTGGACAACGGGCGCCTTCAAGCAATCCGGCCAGGTTTCCTCCGCGACAGCTTGGTTCAATAATGGACCATTTATACGAGTGTATTGCACCAATGCGGGGGTAACTACCGAATATTGCTGGGACAACACCGGCCCCTGGTACAAGGGCGCCTATACGGGCTGAGCGCGCCCGTCGACCCGACGCCGGGCCCTCGCCGGGTCCGGCGCTGGGCGACGTCAATCGCCTTGGCCTTCGCCCCGAAACTGCTAGCATCGCACCGATAAAGCGACGGGAGGATGCGCATGCGGTGGATCTGGGCGATCGGGGCGATGGCGCCCCTCGCGGCGAATGCCCAGGCGGTGGGGCCGGCAACTCAGCCCGACGCGAGCGCGCAGGGCGATGTCGCGGTCACGATCTACAACAACGATCTGGCACTCGTTCAGGACACGCGCACGCTGAGCCTGCCGGGCGGGCGCACGCGCCAGGAATTCGCCGACGTCTCGGCCTCGATCCGGCCCGAGACGGTGACGCTCACCGGCATCGGCATCGGGATCGTCGAGCAGAATTTCGACTTCGACCTGCTCACCCCGCAGAAGCTGATGGACAAGGCGGTCGGCCAGGCGGTCACGCTGGTGCGCACCAATCCGAGCACCGGCGCCGAGACGCGCGAGAGCGCGCGCGTGCTCGCCAACAACAACGGCACGATCGTCCAGATCGGCGATCGCATCGAAGTGCTCGGCGGTGCGGCCCGCGTCGTCTTTCCCTCGCTGCCGCCCAACCTGCGCGCGCGCCCGACCCTGTCGGTGACGTTCGACAGCGCGAGCGCCGGCGCGCGGCCGCTCACGCTCAACTACCTCTCGCGCGGGCTCGGCTGGAAGGCCGATTATGTCGCGCTGTTCGACGAGAGCGCGGGCAAGATCGACGTCCAGGGCTGGATCACGCTGCGAAACACCAGCGGCACCACCTTCGCCAATGCGAGCACGTTGCTCGTTGCCGGCGCAGTGGGCGGCGACGACGACAACAATAACAGGCCGCGCTACGTCGGCGTGACCTCCAGTCCACCCGGCAACCAGCCCGGCACCGAGAGCGCCGCGCGCGAGCGGCTCGGTGATTTCTACGTCTATCCGCTCGCGCAGCGCACCACGATCGCCAACGCGCAGCAGAAGCAGGTGAGCTTCCTCGACGTCGCCGGCGCGCCGGCAGCCAAGGCCTATTATTTCCGCAACGACTGGCTCGGCACCTCGAGCGACGCGCGGAGCGTCGATACGGTGCTGCGCTTCTCGTCGTCGCGCGAGGGCGGGCTGGGCGATGCGCTGCCGGCGGGGACGGTGCGCGTCTATATGCGCGATGCGCGAGGCCAGCCGCAGTTCATCGGCGAGAGCCCGATCCCGCATACGCCGATGGGATCGCGGCTCGCGCTCAAGACCGGCGAGGCGTTCGACGTCAAGGTCCAGCCGACCGTCGAGAAGCGCGACGCGCTGGGCGGCGGCAAGTGGCGCACCGCGATGCGCTATCATTTCACCAACGCGCGCGCGCAGGACGCGACCGTCGAGTTCGTCCAGGCTGGGCTCGAGAATTGGTGGCACGACACGCGGATCGAAGACGAGAGCCAGCCGAGCGAGCGAATCGACGCCGATCAGGCGCTGTGGAAGGTTGTGGTCCCAGCCAACGGCGAGGCGACCGTCACCGCCGTCTTCGTCACGCGCTACTAGGCGCGCCGGTGCGGCCGATCCGCATGCTGCTCGCGCTGGCGGCGATCGCGCTCGCGTTCGCCGATCCGCCCGCGCGCGCGCAGGCGGTGAACTCGGCGGCGCCCGATTCGGTATCGGTCACCATCTATCGCTCGCCCTACGCCCGCGAGCTCGATCTCGACTGGCTCCAGGGCTATGCGCTGATCACCGAGCGCCGCACGATCGCGGTTCCCGCCGGCCGCGCGACGATCCGCTTCGAAGGCGTCGCCGCCGGCATCCTGCCCGAAAGCGCGATCGTCGCCGGCCTGCCCGAGGGCGTGCGCGAGAAGAACCTCGACGCCGATCTGCTCAGCCCGCGCAGCCTCTACGCGCGCAGCTTCGGCCGCCCGGGTGACGATCCGGCGGACGCTCGGCGGCAAGACGGTCGAGGAGCGCGCGATCATCCGCTCGGGCGCCGACGGCGCGGCGATCCTCGAGACGAAGGACGGATTCATCGCCGCCGATTGCGGCGGCGCGCCCGAGGCGCTCGCCTATGATTCGGTGCCCGCCGGGCTTTCGGCGAAGCCCACGCTGTCGGTCGAGACCGATTCGGCGCGTGCGGGCACGGTGACGGTCACGCTCTCCTATCTCGCCTGGGGCTTCGACTGGCAGGCAAACTATGTCGCGACGATGCGCCCCGACGGGCGCAGCGCCGATCTGTTCGCCTGGGTGACGCTCGCCAACGGCGACGTCACCAGCTTCGCCGATGCCGAGACGATGGTGGTCGCGGGGCGGATCGAGCACGACAACGCGCGGCCCGACATTCCCGGCGGCGAGCCGCTGTCGATGACGTGCTTCTGGCATCCGGTCGACGAGATCGTCTCGCAGGATGGCGTCGGCCTCCTCAGTGCGGGGCTCCCCATGCCCGCGCCGATGATGGCGCGATTCTCGGACGAGATCGTCGTCACCGGGACGCTCGCGACCCAGGAAGCGCTCGGCGACCTCAAGCTCTATCGCATCCCCGAACGCACCACCGTCGCGGCGATGAGCCAGAAGCAGGTGGCGATGCTCGATCGCCCGGCGGTGCCGGTGGACATCCTCTATCGCACGCACGTCATGGACGACGACGTCCGTCCGGTGATGCTCACGCTGCGCGCGCAGAACCGCGAGAAGGACGGCCTCGGCGTGCCGCTTCCCTCGGGCAACGTGGCGGTGTTCGAGCCGATGGGCGCGCGCGCCATCCTGATCGGCGAGGGCTCGCTCGCCGACAAGGCGGTGGGCGAGGAAGTCGAGGTCGAGACCGCCGAGGCGACGCAGGTGACCGCCGAAGTCACCGACGGCAAGATCGGCCGCGATTGGCAGGATCATGTCCTCACCGTCACCAACGCCAATCCGCATCCGATCCGCTTCGAGGCCGAGCTCGAGACCACGGCCGATTCGAGGCGGACGCGCGCCTCGGCGCGGCTGGGGCGCAAGCACGGCCACGATCTGTGGGCGGTCGACGTTCCCGCGAACGGCACCGCGACCTTCACCTATCGGCTCAAGCAGGTCGACAACGACTGAGCGGCTCAGTCGAGGGCGATCTCGTCCTTGACGCGGTCCTCGATCTGCTCGTCATGGCCGGTGCCCGAGCTGAGGAACATCAGCCCCATCAGCGCCGCCGCCATCATGATCGTGAAGAACACCCCCGCCGCGGTGGCGAGCGCCATGCTGAACTGCATCCAGCCGAGCCACGCCCACAGGATCGCGACCGACAGCGCCGCGACCACGCCGGCGACCGCCGCCATCCAGCCCAGGATCGCGCGGAACCGCCCCCAGGCGAAGGCGGCATAGGCGGGATCGTCGAGCCCGGGGCGATTCTCTTCATCTTTTGCAATTGGGCCCGAACGTGGGAGACTCAACCGCCTACGCTAATGAGGAGAAGAGCGATGACCATCGCCGCGATCCTGGGCGGGAAGGGGCAGGATGTGGTCTCGATCTCGGGGGATCGGACCGTCGCCGAAGCCGTGGCGCTGCTGGCGGGCAAGCGAATCGGCGCGGTGCCGGTGATCGCCGGAGGCTCGGTCGCCGGGATCTTTTCCGAACGCGACGTGATCTATTGCCTCGAGCGCGACGGCACCGCGGCGCTCGGCCGCCCGGTGAGCCAGGTGATGACCGCGCCCGCGATCACCGTGTCGCCCGACGAGCCGGTGCTCAGCGCGCTCGCGCTGATGACGCGCCGGCGGATCCGGCACCTGCCGGTGGTCGAAGGCGGGCAATGCATCGGCTTCGTCTCGATCGGCGATCTGGTCAAATACCGGATCGACCGCATCGAATCGGAGGCCGAGGCGATGCGGACCTATATCCAGACGGCGTGAACCGTGGCGGCGAGCGCTCCAGGGGGGATTGCGGGATGAGGGTTGAATTGCTGGCGCTGGCGCTTGCCAGCCGCTCGCCATGGCGCCTTTGGGACGCGGCGAAGCTGACCCATACCACGCCGGCGCACACCGGCCTGTGCCGGCCCGGCGAGACCATCGTCTTCGAATGCGGGCTGGGCGCCAAGCGCGTCGCGGTTTGCGGCGGAACGGGCGTCGCGGGCGCTTATGCCCAGTATCGGCTCGGCGCGCCCGGCAAGCTCGACCTCGCCTATCCCGCGCGGACCGACGCGGGGGCCGGGGGGCATGCATTATGCCGAGACCGCCTATTCGGGCGGCGGCGAGGCGCAGGTGGTTTTCACGAGCGGCGGCTTCCAATATGTCGTCTACAGCCGGATGATCCGCACCCAACTTCAAGGCGAACGAGCCCACGATCCCGCGTTCGAAGCGGGCGTCACGGTGCTGCAAGGCGAAAAGGCGGTCTCGCGGCGCAAGTGCACGCCCGCGGGCGACGGCGATGTCGACGTGGCTGCCGCCGCGAAGTTCATGCCCGAGGGCGAATTCGTCTATCTGCCCTAGGCGGCAGGGCCCGGCTTCGCGCGATCGAGGAACAGCGCCGCGACCTCGTCGAGCGTGGCCCTTGCGAACACCCGCCCATCCACGCGCCGTAAGCGGCGACGCCGGTGCAGACGAGGAAAGCGAGGTGCGCCGCCGGCGCCATCGGCGGCAGCACGCGATCGAGCAGCGACACGATCAGCGCCATCCCCGACCGCGGCGAGCATCGGCGGCGTGATCGCCCTCGACCAGGTCGCCGAAGCGCACGCCGATCGCCGGCAGCGTCCGCCAGGTGCTGATGCCGAGATAGAAGGGATAGGCGAGGAACCACGCCGCGATCAGCCCGTCGACTCCCCATCGCACGCCGAACAGGAAAGCGATCGGAAGCAGCATCGCCCCCGTCGCGCCGTTGCGCGCGCTGATCTGGGGATGGCCGCAGGCGTCGCTCGCCGGCGCGAACAGCACCTGGAGCGTCATCATCGGCATCGCCAGCGCGAGCCAGTGGACGATCGGCGCAGCCTCGATCCATTTGGGCCCGAGCACGACCGCGACCAGCGGCCGCGCGGTGGCGGCGAGCCCGAAATAGAAGGGCAGGGCGATGACCATGATCGCGCGCGCCGATTTGACGAATGCCGCCCCCACCGCCGCGCGATCATGCTGGATCGCGCATAGGCCGAGAAGGCGACCTCGTTGATCGGCGGCACGAATTTCGCGACGAAGATCTGGGTGAGGAACAGGCTGGTGGTGTAAATGCCGAGCTGGTGCGGCGAGAAGCTGCGCCCGGCGATGAACACATCGGCCTGGCTCTGCAGGAACCAGAACACCTGCCCGAACGCCATCACCCCGCCGTAGCGCGCGATGTCGCCCGCGCCGCGAAAGTCGAAGCTCGGCCACACCAGCGAGCGCGCCGCCCAGGTCATGCCGATCGCGCGCGCGAAGAACATGCCATCGGCGCCGCGACCAGCGTCCACACCCCGAGCCCCATCAGCGCGCCGGCCAGCGCCGTGCCCGCGCCCGCCAGCGCCGATACGAGGTTGACCTGCGCCTGCTTGCGGAAATCCATCTCGCG
>JBBCID010000007.1:50000-122458 GCA_037200705.1 Sphingomonas sp.
GTATGGACGCCGGCAAGATCATGCCCGCGGCACGCAAGCCGCCGCGGCTTGCCGCCTGCTGCCCAGACCAGCATGCCATAGCCGATCGATTCGCCATCCTCGGTCGTGACGGTATGCGCGGCGGGATCCACGGCCGCCACATGCCGCCCGGTGAGCATCGCGACGTCGCGCTCCTCCCAGAATGCGGGCGGGCGGATCAGCAGGCGCTCGAAGCTCTTCTCGCCCGCGAGATATTCCTTCGAGAGCGGCGGGCGCTCGTAGGGCAGCTCGGGCTCGTCGCCGACCAGCGCGATCGCGCCGGCGAAGCCGCTCTGCCGCAGCACGATTGCCGCCTGCGCGCCGCCATGCCCCGCGCCGACGATCAGGACATCGTAGTGCTTCATCGCTTGAGCCGTGCGGCGTGCCAGGCGACATGATCGGCCATGAAGCTGGCGATGCAATAATAGCTGTGGTCGTAGCCCGGCTGCATCCGCAGCGTCAGCGGGATGCCCGCGTCGCGGCAGGCGGCGGCGAGCAGCGCGGGCTTGAGCTGCTCGGCGAGGAAGGCATCGGCATCGCCCTGGTCGACCAGAAGATCGGCGACGCGCGCGCCGTCCTCGATCAGCGCGCAGGCATCATAGGCGCGCCAAGCGGTGCGGTCGGGCCCCAGATAGCCGCCCAGCGCCTTCTCGCCCCACGGGCAGCGCATCGGCGACGCGATCGGCGCGAACGCCGAGATGCTGCGGAAGCGATCCGGGTTGCGCAGCCCGATCGTCAGCGCGCCGTGGCCGCCCATCGAATGGCCGGTGATGCCCTGGGCGCCCATGTCGGCCATCGGGAATTCGGCGGCGATCAGCGCGGGAAGCTCGTGCTCGAGATAGGTCCGCATGCGGAAATTGCGCGCCCATCGTTCCTCGGTCGCGTCGAGATAGAAGCCCGCGCCCTGGCCGAAGTCATAGGCCGGATCGTCCGGCACGTCGGGCCCGCGCGGGCTGGTATCGGGGGCGATCAGGATCACGCCGTGCTCGGCGCAGGCGCGGCGATACTCGCCCTTGTCGGTCACGTTGGCATGGGTGCAGGTGAGGCCCGAGAGATACCAGAGCACGGGCAGCCGCGCGCCGGCCCGGTGCGGCGGCTCGTAAGCGGAAAATACCATGTCGGTGCCCGTCGCGGTGGATGCGTGGCGATAGACGCCCTGCGTGCCGCCGTGCGCCTTGTTGGCCGAAACCGTCCTCCACCGCCGCGCCTCCCCGAATCGATGCGGCGCTTGTGCGGCCGCGCGGCGCGGGCGGCAAGGTTTGGCTTCGGATCCGCAATGCCGGCCGATTGACGGTTCCGCGCCGCGCCCGCATCACGGGCGCTCGACCGCAAGGAGGGAAATCGTGACCAGCCTGTTCCGCCTGAAGGCGATCGTCGCGACGCACGATCGGCCGCCCGAGCACCGGCTGCACCGCAGCCTCTCCTGGCCGCACCTGGTGGCGCTCGGGGTCGGCGCGATCGTCGGCACCGGCATATTGACGCTGATCGGCGTCGGCGCCGAGCGTGCGGGGCCGGCGGTGATCCTGTCATTCGTCGTCGCGGGCGCGATCTGCGCCTGCGCCGCGCTGGCCTATGCCGAGATGGCGACGATGATGCCCGCCGCGGGCAGCGCCTATACCTACAGCTATGCCGTGCTCGGCGAGATCGTCGCCTGGGTGGTCGGATGGAGCCTGCTCGCCGAATATACGCTGGTGGTGAGCGCGGTGGCGGTCGGCTGGTCGGGCTATGCCAACGGATTCCTGAGCGGGCTGGGCGTGCATCTGCCCGCCGCGCTGGCGCACGGGCCCGAGGTGGCGGGCGCGATCGGGCACGACTGGCACGTCGCCCAATGGGGCGTGAACGTCCCCGCGCTGTTCATCGTCGCATTGGTGGCCGGGCTGCTGATTCTCGGCACGCGCGAGAGCGCGACGCTCAACGCGGGCTGGTGGTGGTCAAGCTGATCGCGCTTGCGGTGTTCGTGGGCGTGGCGCTGCCGCATTTCGATGCGGCGAACCTCCATCCGTTCATGCCGTTCGGCTTCGCCAAGCACACGCTGGCCGACGGCGCGGAGCGCGGCGTGATGGCGGCGGCGGCGATCATCTTCTTCGCCTTCTACGGCTTCGACGCGATTTCGACCGCCGCCGAGGAAGCCAAGAACCCCAGCCGCGACCTGGCGATCGGGATCGTCGGATCGATGGTGGTGTGCGTCGCGATCTACATGGTGGTCGCGGTGGCGGCGGTGGGCGCGCTTTCCTATACGCGCTTCGCCGGCAGCCCGGAGCCGCTCGCGCTGATCCTGCGCGAGATCGGCCAGCCGGGGGCTGCGACCTTCCTGGCCGCCGCCGCGGTGATCGCCTTGCCGACGGTGATCCTCGCCTTCCTCTATGGCCAGAGCCGCATCTTCTTCGTGATGGCGCGCGATCGGATGCTGCCCGCGGGGCTCGCGCGCGTCTCGAAGCGAGGGACGCCGGTCCGGATCACGATCTTCACCGCGTGCGTCGTCGCCTTCTTCGCCGGGGTCTTCCCGATCGACCAGATCGCCGCGCTCGCCAACGCGGGCACGCTCACCGCGTTTGTCGCGGTGGCGGTGTGCATGCTGGTGCTGCGCCGCCGCGCGCCGCACGCCGAGCGGCCGTTCCGCGCGCCCTGGCCGTGGGTGGTAGGGCTGGGCGGTGCGCTCGGCTGCCTCTACCTGTTCGTCAGCCTGCCGCACCAGACGCAGATCCTGTTCGGCATCTGGAACCTGGTGGGCTTGCTGGTCTATTTCACCTATGCGCGGCGCAACGCGAGCAAGGGGCAGGCATGAGCGGCTGGACGATCGGGATCATCGGTGGATCGGGGCTCTACGACGTCGAGGGCGTGCAGGACGGCGACTGGATCGAAAGCGAGAGCCCGTGGGGGCGTCCCTCGGACGATTGCTTCGTCGGGCGCGTCGGCCATGTCCGCGTCGTCTTTCTGCCGCGCCACGGCCGCGGGCACCGGATCAGCCCCTCCGACCTCAACGCGCGCGCCAACATCGACGTGCTCAAGCGGCTGGGGGTGACCGACGTGCTCGCGGTCTCGTCGGTCGGCAGCCTCGTCGAGGACCGCCCGCCGGGGAGCTTCACGATCATCGACCAGTTTATCGACCGGACCAAGGGCCGCCCGTCGAGCTTCTTCGGCGAGGGCATGGTCGCGCACGTCTCGATGGCCGATCCGGTCTGCCCGCGCCTTTCCGCGCTGGCGGCCGATGCCGCGAAAGCGGCGGGCGCGCAGGTGCATGTGGGCGGCACCTATCTCGCGATGGAGGGCCCGCAATTCTCGACCCGCGCCGAGAGCCACCTCTATCGCGGCTGGGGCTGCCACCTGATCGGCATGACCGGCATGCCCGAGGCCAAGCTCGCGCGCGAGGCCGAGCTGCCCTATGCGCTGGTTGGCATGGTCACCGATTACGATTGCTGGCGCGAGGGCGAGGAAGCGGTCGACGTCGCGCAGGTGATCGCCCAGCTCACCGCCAATGCCGAGAAGGCGCGCACAATGGTGATGCACCTGCTGCGCGCGCTGCCCGAGGAGCGTCCGCCGACGCCGATCGACACCTGCCTCGACACTGCGCTGATCACCGCGCCGCACGTCCGCGATCGCCGGCTGCTGGCGAAGCTCGACGCCGTCGCCGGGCGGGTGCTGGGCTGAATGCTCGATATCGAGACGGGCTATGAGGGCAAGTTCGACTTCCCCGCCCGCAGCAGCCCGCCCGAGGTCAACTATATGCTGGCGACCGTTGCCGCGCACGGGCAGCAGCTATTTCGGACACATGTTTGTGGCGCACCGGCTGCCTGGGCGCGCCGCTCGAATACCTGAACTTCGACGAGGGGCATTATGGCTTCGCCAGCAAGTCCCCCGAGCTCCAGCGACAGCTCTGGCGCTCGGTGCTGCGGCGGCGGACCTCGCCCAACGGCGTGTTCGGGTTCAAATGCTTCCCGATGCAGCTCCAGACGCTGCATGAGGGCAACCCCGAGCTGCTCTCGGCGGTGATGTCGGCGATGCTGGACGGCGCGCGGCCCAGGCGGGTCGTCTATCTCGCGCGGCGCGATCGCATCGCGCACATGGTTTCCTATGCCCGCGCGACGATGTCTGGCATCTGGCGCAAGGAGCAGGAAATCGGCGGGCGCGGGGCGCTTGCCTATTCGGAAGAGGCGCTCGAGACCGCCGGACGCTGGATCGACCTCCAGACAAGCGGCTGGGAGCAGATGTTCCGGGACCTTGGGATCGATCCTTTGCGGTTGTGGTACGAGGATCTCGTGGCGCGCCCCGACGAAGCGGCCCCGCCAGGTCGCGGACCATATCGGCGTCGTGATCGTGCCCGAGGCAGCGGTGGCGGTGCCCGAGGTGCTCAAACAGTCCGAATCCGAATCGCGCGCCTGGATCGAGCGATACGGCCGGATGAAGGGCGCCCGCTAGGCGGCGAGCTTGCGCAGCACATAGTGCAGGATGCCGCCGTTGAGGAAATATTCGAGCTCGTTGACAGTATCGATCCGGCAGCGCGTCGCGAAGGTCTCGGTCTTGCCGTCGGCCCGGGTGAGCGTGACCTCGACGTCCTGGCGCGGCCGGATCGCGGCGACATTGGCGATCGTGAAGGTCTCCGATCCGTCGAGCCGCAGCGTCTGGCGCGACACCCCTTCTGCGAACTGGAGCGGGAGCACGCCCATGCCGACCAGGTTCGAGCGGTGGATGCGCTCGAAGCTCTCGGCGATCACCGCGCGGACGCCGAGCAGGTTGGTGCCCTTGGCAGCCCAGTCGCGGCTCGAGCCGGTGCCATATTCCTTGCCGGCGATCACCACCAGCGGGGTGCCGTCGGCCTTGTGGCGCATCGCCGCGTCGTAGATCGGCATCACCTGGCCGTGGTAGCGCGTCATCCCGCCCTCGACGCCTGGGACCATCTCGTTCCTGATGCGGATGTTGGCGAAGGTGCCGCGCATCATGATCTCGTGATTGCCGCGGCGTGCGCCATAGGAATTGAAATCCTTGCGGCTGACCTGGTGCTCCTGGAGGAAGGTCCCGGCGGGCGAATCGGCCTTGATGCTGCCCGCGGGGCTGATGTGATCGGTGGTGATCGAATCGCCGAGCACCGCGAGCGGCATCGCGTCGACGATGTCCTGGACCGGCGCCGGGGTCATCGTCATGCCCTCGAAATAGGGCGGGTTGGCGATATAGGTCGATCCCGCGCGCCACTGGTAGGTGTCGGAACCTTCGACGGTGATTTTGCGCCAGTGGTCGTCGCCCTGGTAGACGTTGCCGTAGCGCGAGCGGAACATGCCGTCGTCGATGTTGGCGGCCATCAGCTCGGCGATCTCGAGGTTGGTGGGCCAGACGTCCTTGAGGAACACCGGGCCGTTCGTCCCCTCGCCGAGCGGCGTCTCGATCATGTCCTGGGTGACGGTGCCCTTGAGCGCATAGGCGACCACCAGCGGCGGCGAGGCGAGGAAATTGGCGCGCACGTCGGGCGAGACGCGGCCCTCGAAGTTGCGGTTGCCCGACAGCACCGACGCCGCGACGATGTCGCCCGAGTTGATCGCCGCCGAGATCGGCTCGGCCAGCGGCCCCGAATTGCCGATGCACGTCGTGCAGCCATAGCCGACGAGATTGAACCCGAGCGCGTTCAGATCCTCGGTCAGCCCGGCCTTGTCGAGATAGTCGGTGACCACCTGGCTGCCGGGCGCGAGGCTGGTCTTGACCCACGGCTTGCTGCTCAGCCCCAGCGCGCGCGCCTTGCGCGCCACCAGCCCCGCGGCGATCAGCACCGAGGGATTGGAAGTGTTGGTGCAGCTCGTGATCGCCGCGATCACCACGTCGCCGTCGCCGATATCGTGCTCCGCGCCCTCCACCGGCACGCGCACCGCGCGTTCCTTCAGATAGACCTTGAGCAGATCGCCGTTGAACACTTCGTCGACGCTGTCGAGGCTCACCCGGTCCTGCGGGCGCTTGGGTCCCGCGAGGCTGGCGGTGACGCTGGCCATGTCGAGCTCGAGCGTGTCGGTGAAGATCGGATCGACCGCGTCCTCGTCGCGCCACATCCCCTGCGCGCGGCAATAGGCCTCGACCAGCGCGATCTGATCGTCGCCGCGCCCGGTGAGCCGCATGTACTCGAGCGTGCGATCATCGATCGGGAAGAAGCCGCAGGTCGCGCCATATTCGGGCGCCATATTGGCGATCGTCGCGCGATCGGCGAGCGTCATCGAGGCGAGCCCGGGGCCGTAGAACTCGACGAACCGCCCGACCACGCCCTTGGCGCGCAGCATCTGCGTGACGGTGAGGACGAGGTCGGTGGCGGTGATTCCCTCGCCGAGCGCGCCTGTCAGCTTGAAGCCGACGACCTCGGGGATCAGCATCGAGACCGGCTGGCCGAGCATCGCCGCCTCGGCCTCGATCCCGCCGACGCCCCAGCCAAGCACGCCGAGCCCGTTGATCATCGTCGTGTGGCTGTCGGTCCCGACCAGCGTGTCGGGATAGGCGACCAGCTCGCCGTCGGGCCCCGGCGTCGACCAGATGCCGCGGCCGATATATTCGAGGTTGACCTGGTGACAGATGCCCGTCCCCGGCGGCACCACCGCAAAATTGTCGAGCGCCTTCGATCCCCATTTGAGGAACTCGTAGCGCTCGAGGTTGCGATGATATTCGAGCTCGACATTGTCGGCGAAGGCCTTGGGAGTGCCGAACTCGTCGACCATCACCGAATGGTCGATGACGAGATGGACGGGGACGAGCGGATTGATCTTGGTGGCGTCGCCGCCGAGCCTGGTGATCGCATCGCGCATCGCGGCGAGATCGACCACGCAGGGCACGCCGGTGAAATCCTGCATCAGCACGCGCGCGGGGGCGATACTGGATCTCGCGGTTCGAGCGCGCGTCCTTCTGCCAGTCGACCAGCGCCTGGGCGTCGTCGCGCGTGACCGTGACGCCGTCCTCGAAGCGCAGCATGTTCTCGAGCAGCACCTTCATGCTGAACGGCAGCCGGCTGATGTCGCCGAGCTTCTTCGCGGCCTTGGCGAGCGAATAATAGCTGTAGGTCGTGCCGGCGACGGCGAGCGTGTCACGGGTGGCGAGGGTATCTTGGCCGGTGGCGGTCATCGGGCGCGGGTTCCTTCCCTGTCTTGCCGGCGGAGGCCTGGGGGAGGGGCGGTTCCAAGGGGACCGCGCGGGCGCGCCGGGTGCTGCGAATGCGAAGAGTCGCGCGGGCCTTAGCAAGGGGAGCGGGAAGGGGGAAGGGCGGGATGTTTGGGCGGGCGCGCGAACCGCGTTGGGTTTGTCCGTTGTGGCCACCCGCCTCTGCTGCGGCGGCGATAAGGACGGTTGCGAATTGGCGTCCGGCAGTGCAGTCAGGATGCATGACGGGGAAGGCGTTCTACCATCTGGCCGGTGCAGCGATCGCCGCCGTGGCGGCGCAGCAGGGCCATTGCCGGCGTCCCCATAGCAGGCGAGCGCGGGATGGAGCAGGTAGCGACCGGAGAGTTCGACGTTCAGCTGACACCGATCGGGGCAGCCGACGCCCCCCGTCGGCAGCATGGCGATCAGCAAGACGTTCCGCGGCGATCTTGCCGCCACCAGCACGGGGCAGATGCTCGCCGTTCGCACGGCGGTGCAGGGATCTGCCGGTTACGTCGCCATGGAACGCGTGTCGGGGAGCCTGGCGGGCAAGACGGGCACCTTCGTGCTTCAACACAGCGGCACGATGGACAAGGGCGCCCAATCCTTGACCGTGGCCGTCGTACCGGACTCGGGGACCGGCGAACTCGCCGGGCTGGCGGGCTCGATGGCGATCCGGATCGAAGGCGGGAAGCACTTCTACACGTTCCAATATTCGCTGCCGCGTTGAGAGGCGGCTCGGCGCTCGCCGCCGGCCGTCCCGCATCGCCTTGCCGTGCGGATCGCGGACCGCCAGAAGCGGATGTCCAGCCCGGCGCCGCTGCGGCGCTATCGACATTGATGTAAATTAGGCCTAGACTCGCGCCGCAACGAAAGCCCCCTTTCCGATGACTGCCCCGCACGTCCACGCGCACCGTATCGACGTCCTGCCCGAGGACATCGACCAGATGGGGCATGTCAACAATTCGGTGTACCTCAAATGGGTGCAGGCGGCGGTGGTCGATTATTGGGAGCGGGTGGCGCCGGCCGAGGCGGTGGCGGCGCACCTCTGGGTGGCGCTCAAGCACGAGATCACCTATCGGCGCCCCGCCTTCCTCGACGACGACGTGATCGCCAATGTCGCGGCCGAAGGCGTGCAGGGCGCGCGCGCCTTCTTCTCGACGATCATCAAGCGCGGCGAGGACGTGCTTGCCGAGGTCAAGAGCAGCTGGTTGCTGCCTCGACGCCGAGACGCTGCGCCCAGCGCGGCTGGCGCGCGCGGTGGTGGCGCGCTTCCTCCCGGCCTGACGGGCAGTGGACCCGGGCGATGCGGGCGTGCCATCCTGGGCGCGGCCATGACTCGCTTTCTCTTCGCATTGCTGTTGATCGCGCTCGCGGGCGCCGCGCCGGCGCGTGCCGACTGCCGGCGGGTGGGCGACGCCGGCTTCATCCGGATCGATCCCGCGGCCGCGGCGCGGCTGGCGGAGATCGGGCTCGATCGCGCGGGGATCTTCGCGTCGATGGCCGATACCTCGGTGCCCGAGACCATGGGCTGCTGGGCGATGCGACGGGCAATTTCGACAGCCAGCTCGTGTCGGTGGGGATGGCGCAGTGGAACTTCGGGACGGGGAGCCTCCAGCCGGTGCTGATCCGCTGGCGCGCGGGTTTTCGCCACCGGCGCGATTTCAAGCGGGCGCTCAGGGCGCTGGCGCCGGCCTATGGCAAATTGCTGTTCTCGAAGGATTGCCTCGCGGTGCCGGTGCGCGACAAGTGCCGCGCGCGGATCCTGGCGGCGGAGGACGCCGGCGGAAAGCTGGGGCCGGTGCTCGCGGACGAGCTGACCGCGCTGTTCGAGAGCGATGCGATGCTCCAGGTCCAGGCCGACACCTATGTCGAGCTGCTGCTCGCGGTGCGGGAGGATCTGATGCGGGTGTTCCCGAACGGGCCGATCACCCCGCGCAAGGTCAGATGGGCGACCGACACGCGCGTCCAGCAGGGCACTCTGCCGAGCGACGAGGATGTCGCGCGGCTGCGTGCCAGGCTCGCGGCGATGCCCGCGGAGGACCGCTGGCCGCGGCTGCGCGCGATCCTCGACTGGTATCGCGCGCTGAGCGAGACGATCGACCAGGACGGGATCAAGCGCGACTATGCGTGGAACGTGGATCGCTGGACGTGCATGATCGCGGCGGGGCGAGTCGACCCCGAGCAGTACGAGCTGCTCAGCCTCACCTTCCTGCGCAGTCGCACCGCGATCGGCAACAGCGGCAGGTGGCAGGCGCTGACCTTCGAGCGGCGCGCCAAGATCATCCTGGGCGTCGGCAGCGTCAGCGGGGTGCGCGACGGCGATTGCCCCCTTGGAACCCAGCCCGGCTAGGTTCATTACGGCCACACACCATGGGAGACGGGCAATGAAGCGATCGCAACTGGCGATGGGCGCCGCCGCTGCGCTGACGCTGGGCGCGTGCGCCTCGCCGCAGCAGGATGCGCGCTACATGGCCGGGCATTACCGCGCCCAGGCCGATCTGCGCACCGCCGACGGCGCGGATGTCGGCAAGGCGGCGGTGGAGGAGATAGACGGTGCGCTGCGCGTGATCGTCGACGTCCGGGGGCTGCCGCCCGGGCAGCATGGTGCGCACGTCCACATGGTCGGCAAGTGCGACGCGCCCGATTTCGCGAGCGCGGGCGGACATTGGAACCCGGGCGCACACCAGCACGGCAGCATGAACCCGATGGGGCCGCATGCCGGCGACCTGCCCAATCTGGTGGTGGGCGCGGACGGGCGCGGGCATCTGGAATTCACCCTGACCAGCGGCAGCTTCGCGGGGCTGCTCGACGAGGACGGCGCGGCGATCGTGATCCACGCCAAGCCCGACGATCTCAAGACCGATCCCTCGGGCAACAGCGGGCCGCGGATCGCGTGCGGGGTGCTGGGAGCGGTTTAGAGCGGCTCGCCGGCGGCCTTGGCGCGTTCTTCGCGGGTGGCTTCGGCCCGAGGGACCAGGCGATAGGCGGCGATCCCCGCGCCGAGCGCGAGCGGTAGGGTGACGAGCAGCGAGAGCACGCCGGCGCGCATGTCCTCATGGAGCAGATCGGTGATGCGGCCGGCGAGATAGGGGCCGAGCGCGAGGCCGATCAGCGTGGGTGCCGATGAAGAAGGCCGCGGTCGCGGCGCCGCGCATGCGGGGCAGGACGAGGTCCTGCGTCGCCGCCGCTGCCGATCCCAGCGCGGTGCTGCACAGGAATTGCGCGAGCGGGAGCATCGCGAAATAGACCCATTTGTCGTGGGTCGTGAACGCGACGATCATCGGCACCACCGCGGTGACCGCGAACAGGATGACCGCGATGCGGCCGCTCGGGCTGGTCCGGCGCAGCCGATCGGCGGCGATCCCGCCGAGCGTGACGCCGAGGAATCCCGCCAGGATCGCCGGTCCCCCGATCCACAGCCCGGCCTCGGCCTTGGTGACGTGGAACACGGTCTCGGCGAAGGTCGGCGCCGCCCAGGCGACGGCATAAGCGAGGAAGGCGTTGAGGCCATAAGCGAGCACGACGCACAGGAAGGCGGGGGTGCCGAGGATCAGCGCATAGGCGGGCGGATCGCGGCGGCGCAACGCCGATCCCCAGGAATAGACCGCATAGACGCCGACCGCGACCGCGATCCACTGCGCAGGCGGCTCGCCGAGAGTGATCAGGCCATAGACCGCGCCGGCGAGCACGAGAAGCACCGCCAGGTTGCGCGACAGCGCCGCCACCCCGCCCTGCGCCGCGCCGATCAGCGTGAGCGGCGGGAGGATCGTCAGCAGCTCCTCGAGGAAGCCGCGCAGCGGCGCGGGGTGCGGCGGCGCGCGCAACCCCTCGGACTGGCCGCGCATCGGCTCGCGCAGCGTCGCGACCAGCACCGCGAGCAGCAGCCGGGCACGCCTACCGCCATGAACGCCGCCTGCCAACCGACCAGCCCTAGCGGGCCGCCGGCGGGATAGGCATGGTTCCAGCCGTCGACGATCTTGCCGCCGAGGAACAGCGAGAAGCCGCCCCCGACATAAATTCCGGCCGAATAGATTGCGAGCGCGGTGGCGCGCTGGCGCTTGGGGAACCAGTCCGAGATCAGCGAATAGGCCGAGGGGCTGGCGGTCGCCTCGCCGACGCCGACGCCGATCCATATTTCTGCCCGGCCAGCGTGAAGTCGACGACGATCGCGGAACCTTCCTCGCCGCTGGGGTTGTCCGCGGGCGCGCGGACCAGCTGGTCGATCCGGCTGTCGGGCAACAGGCTGGTGTAGAAGGCCGCGGCCTCCTCGGCGTTCATGTTGAACCACAGGACTGGCGTGATCTTCTGCATTCGCTCTCTCCTTCGATCATTCCTATCCGCGAATTGGGGTCAGGCCAGCGACGCATAGGTCAGCGACGGATACCAGTCGGCGCCGCGTCCTTCGGGTGTCGAATCGAGAATCGTCCACAGCGGCATCAGGTCGGGGGCGCCCGCGCGGGTCCTGCCCGGGGTCGGCGGTCTCGTCGCCCATCTCGCCGGCCCAGAACAGGCGGATCGTCCCGTCGCGGCGCGTGAAGACGAGGAATTGGGGGATGTCGCTGCCGTCGTCGGCGTTCGCGTGATAGTCGCGGCTGAATTTCCTGCGACGGATCCGAATAGAGCGGCAGATGCTGCCACCCGCGCTCGCGCTTGAACGCCAGCAATTTCTCGATCGGCGAGCGGGCGATGACCGCGAACGCGACGCGCTGCTGGATGTCGAGCGCCTCGCCATCCCATGCCGAGAGCAACGCCGTGCACATCGGGCACGGCCGCTCGCGCTGGGGCCCGAACATATAGGTGTAGAGCACCAGGGTCGTCTTGCCGCCGAACAGGTCGGCAAAGGGCGATCCGCCCGTCGCCACCCTCGAACCGATAGGCCTTGGTCACCTCGCCTCCCGGCGGCAGCGCCCGGCGCCGCGCGGCGACGCGTTCGATCTGGCGCCGCAGCTCGATCTCCTCGGCGAGCAGCGCAGTGCGCGCGCGGCGGTATTCCTCGCTCTCGCCCGGCCAGCGTGCCCGGCTACTCCGCGCCAGTTCCTCGGCGGCGATCAGGAGGTCGGGGTCGGACATCGAAAGCTCTCCTTGGTCGGTCGCGCGAAATCGCTTTGCTTGACCGTGATGCGCGAGGAAGTTAGCAAAAGCAACTATGTCGTTAGAAAAAGTGACTAAGCGTTCGAATTCCGCGAGAAGCCGTTGGTATGAGGATGCATGCGGCACGGCGCTGGCGATGGAGCTGGTCGGCGAGCGCTGGTCGCTGCTGATCGTGCGCGAGCTGATGTTCGGGGGAAGGCGCTTCGGCGAGCTGCGCGCGAGCCTGCCCGGGATCAGCGCCAATATCCTCACCCAGCGGCTCGCGGGGCTCGAGGCGTCGGGCGTCCTCGTGCGGCGCCGGCTGCCGCCGCCGGCATCGGCGCAGGTCTATGAGCTGACGCGCTGGGGCTATGAAAGCGAGCGCGCGATCCAGGAATTGGGGCGCTGGGCGACGCGATCGCCGCTCCACGATCCGAGCCTGCCCTTGTCGGCGGCGTCGCTGATGCTGTCGTTCCGCACGATGATCTCGGCCGAGCGATCGGCGGGAAATCGACGCCACGGTCGGGTTCCGGTTCGGCGCCGAGGGGTTCGTGGCGCGGCTCGCCGACGGCGGGATCGCGATCGGGCGGGGAGCTCCCGAGCGCGGCGACGTGCTGCTCGAGAGCGATCCCGTGACGATCGCGTCGATCGTCTATGGCGGCCGGCCGATCGCCGACGCCGAAGCCGCGGGGGACGCTCGCGATCCATGGCGACCGCGCGCTCGCCGAGCGCCTCGTCACGCTATTCCCGCTGCCTCCCAAGATCGAGGGCTAGAGGCGGCAGAACCCCGGCTTGCGATAGGTCTCGCGGCAGCCGTGCGCGGTCTGCTCGCGCAGGCTCGCGCAGCTGCGGTGGATGCTGCACAGCCCCGGCGGGCCGGATGTCACCACGTCGCAATTGTGCGCCAGCGCCTGCGCCAGCGCCGGGCCGATCTCGGCGGCGCAGCTCTGGCCGCCGTGCTCGGGCCGCCAGCCGTCGTCGCCGCGGTCGTCGCCTCGATCCCCGCGGTCGTCACGGTCGGCATCGCGATTCCAGGCGTGGCCGTCCCAGCGCGGATGGCCATGGCTCCGGCGCGGCCACCATTTGGTGTTCTTGCCGGCGGGGGACCCAGCGCGGCGTCCATTCGCTGATCGGCGGGCCGTCGAGATAGCGGTGATAGGCCTTGGCGACGCACGCCGCGGTCTGGCACGAATCGCGCTCGCTCAGCAGCGCGTAGAGCTGGTCCTCGAGCACGTCGCGCTGATCGGGCGAGGCGCTGTGCCGCGCCGCCGCCCATTGGCGGGCGAGCCGGTGGTGGAGCTCGTTGAGCTTGGGATCGTCGCACACCAGCCATTCGGCGCGCGTGAGCGTGCCCGTGCAGAGCGGATCGTCGCTCAGCCAGGGAGTCGGGCCGGGCCCACCGGGCTGGGGATAAGGCTGCGGATAGCCATGCGGATAAGGCGAGGGATAGGGAGACGGATAGGCCGTCGGGTAAGGCGACGGATAGGGATAGGGCGTGGCGGTGCCGTAAGGCGGATTTGTTGTTCCCCTGCGGATAGCACGAACCCAGCGCCAACAGCGCCACCAAGACCACAAGCCGCTTCACCATGGCTCTTCCCCCCTAGGCGGACTCCCCCCCTGGATGCCGCAAAGTCTCACGAAAGCGGCTTGAAGGGAAGACCTCGTTAACCATATGCTTTGGCGTTGCGGTGCGGGACCTGACGTTCTAGTCGCAACAGGACTCCGCGAGTTTTCCGCAGGACGGACACCCAATGGCCGATATCCCCAATACTCAGCCCGATAGCCGGGAAACCACGATCCTCGACGCCCCCGACAAGACCATCAGCATCCGCGAGGTCTTCGGCTCGATACCGACATGCAATGCCCCGCGTTCAGCGAGGCGGACGAGCGCGTGCCCGATCTCGACCCGGCCTATGTGTTCGATCCTGATACAACTTTGGCGATCCTGGCGGGCTTCGCGCACAATCGGCGGGGTGATGATCCAGGGCTATCACGGCACCGGCAAGTCGACTCACATCGAGCAGGTGGCGGCGCGGCTCAACTGGCCGTGCATCCGCATCAACCTCGACGCGCACATCAGCCGGATCGACCTGATCGGCCGCGACGCGATCGTGCTGCGCGACGGCCAGCAGGTCACCGAGTTCCGCGAGGGGCTGCTGCCCTGGGCGCTGCAGACCCCCACGGCGCTGGAGTTCGACGAATATGACGCGGGGCGCCCCGACGTGATGTTCGTGACTCCAGCGCGTGCTCGAGACCGAGGGCAAGCTGACGCTGCTCGACCAGAACCGCGTGATCCGGCCCAATCCCTGGTTCCGCCTGTTCTCGACCGCCAACACGGTCGGCCTCGGCGATACCAGCGGGCTCTACCACGGCACCCAGCAGATCAATCAGGGGCCAGATGGACCGCTGGAACATCGTCGTGACGCTCAATTATCTTCCCGCCGCGGTCGAGGCGCAGATCGTGCTCGCCAAGTCGGGCGAATACGACAAGCCCGACGGCAAGGCGGTGGTCGACAACATGGTCCGCGTCGCCGACCTGACGCGGCGCGGCTTCATCAACGGCGACATCTCGACGGTTGAGAGCCCGCGCACGGTGATCACCTGGGCGCAGAACGCGCTGATCTTCGGCGACGTCGGCTTCGCGTTCCGGCTGAGCTTCCTCAACAAATGCGACGAGGCCGAGCGCGCGCAGGTGGCGGAATATTACCAGCGCGTGTTCGGGAAGGACCTGCCCGAGAGCGTGGTGGGGAAGGCTTGAACGTCCACGACGAAGTGGACTAACTGGACTAAGTCCACAGGAGCCGAGCCATGGCCGAGGCCGATGCGCAGAATATCTTCAATGTCCATGACGCGAAGACGAACCTGTCGAGGCTGATGGATCGCGCCCATGCCGGCGAGGAGATCAACCTCGCCAAGGCCGGTGCGCCCTGGGCCAAGCTGGTGCCGATCACCAATGAGCCGTTGCCGCCGCGCAAGCCGGGACGGTTCAAGGGATTGCTGGACGATATCCCCGATTCGGTGTGGTTCGAGCCATTCTATACGGACGAAGAGCTCGATTCCTTCGAAGGCGAAGACTTCGGGCGACAATAAGTGATGCGGTATCTCGTCGATTCGCACGCGCTGATTTGGTGGTGGAACGAAAGTCCGCAGCTTTCGCCGCGGGCGCAGGGCATATTGGCAGATCGATCCAATACGATCTTCGTGAGCACCGCCTCGGCATGGGAGCTCGCCACCAAGGTGCGGGCGGGACGCTTGCCGTCCATGGCATCAGAATCGCCGCGTACGACGAAAGCGTGCGCGGGGACGGCTTTTTGCATCTCGAGATCGGCCCCCACCACGGCATTCGTGGCGGTTTGCTCGAGGGGGATCATCGCGATCCGTTCGATCGCCTGATCGCCGCGCAGGCGCTGATCGAGGATCTCGTGGGTGGTGACGCGCGATCGTGAGATCAGGGCGTTCGGCTGCAAGGTGCTCTGGTAATGCCCGCCGATTCCCCCCTCGAACTGCCTGCGCAAACGTGCTCGGCGGCACCGCGCGCGCGCTGTCCGGCGAGCGTGAGGCGGAACTGACCTTCACCGCCGATGCGCCGTCGCAGTCGGGCAAGTGCATCAAGGTGCCGATGCCGTCACGCGCTCTGCCCGCCGAGCAGGTCGCCGAAGCGCGCGGGTTCGCCGACGGGTTCGCGCTCCGGATGCGTCTCCACGATGCCGCGGTCCATACGCCGCGGCGCGCCCAAGGAGCCGGTGGCGCGCGCGGTGTTCGACGCGGGTCGAGACCGCGCGGGTCGAGGCGCTGGGCTCGAAGGGCTATGCCGGAATCGCCGGCAATCTGGCGCATGCGCTGGAGATGCGGCTGCGCTCCGACCCGATCTCGCGCTCGCCGCAACCGGGAGGAGGTGCCGCTCTCGACCGCGATCGGGCTGATGGTGCGCGAGCGGCTGACCGGGCGCGACTCGCCCGCGAGCGCGGCGCTGGGAATGGCGCTGGTGCGCGACTGGATCGAGGAGAAGGCGGGCGGCGACCTCGACGCGCTGGCGCTCGCGATCGACGACCAGCGCGCCTTCGCGACGCTGACGACGCGGTTGCTCCAGGATCTCGAGCTCACCGAAGGCGAAATGCTCCCCGATGAGGGCGACGACGGCGGCGGCGAGACGAGGGGCACCGACGACAAGGACGAGCCCGGCGAGGACGAGGGCGACGGCGACACCGCGCAGGGGCAGGGCGAAGTCGAGGCGCGCGGCGAGCAGCGCGACGGCGAGCAGAGCCAGGAGCAGGGCGAGGACCCGTCCGAGGCGATGGACGACGGCGACGGCGAGCCGGGCGACGAGGGCGACGACGGGATGCTCCCGGTGCGCCCAACCGCCCGTGGAGCGACCTGCCGCCCCAATTCGAGTACAAGCCCTATACGCGCGCGTTCGACGAGGAGATCGCCGCCACCGACCTGTGCGACCCCGAGGAGCTCGATCGGCTGCGCGCCTACCTCGACCAGCAGCTCGTCCACCTCCAGGGCGCGGTGACCAAGCTCGCCAACCGGCTCCAGCGCCGGCTGATGGCGCAGCAGAACCGCAGCTGGGATTTCGACCAGGAGGAAGGCATCCTCGATTGCCGCGCGGCTGGCGCGGATCGTCGTCAATCCGATGCTGTCGCTGAGCTACAAGATCGAGCGCGAGGCGCCGTCCGCGACACGATCGTGACGATCCTGATCGACAATTCGGGATCGATGCGCGGCCGCCCGATCTCGATCGCGCGATCAGCGCCGACATCCTCGCGCGCACGCTCGAGCGCGTGGGGGTCAAGACCGAGATCCTCGGCTTCACCACGCGCGCGTGGAAGGGCGGGCAGAGCCGCGAGAAATGGCTCGCCGAAGGACGCCCGCCGCAGCCGGGCCGGCTCAACGACGTGCGCCACATCGTCTACAAGCAGCGGACGAGCCGTGGCGCCGCGCCAAGAAGGCGCTCGGGCTGATGATGCGCGAGGGGCTGCTCAAGGAGAATATCGACGGCGAGGCGCTGCTGTGGGCGCACGACCGGCTGGCGGGGCGCCCGGAGGACCGCAAGATCCTAATGGTGATCTCGGACGGCGCGCCGGTCGACGATTCGACGCTGTCGGTCAATTCGGGCTCCTATCTCGAGCGGCACCTGCGCCAGGTGATCGGCTGGATCGAGGCGCGCTCGCCGGTCGAGCTGGTCGCGATCGGGATCGGGCACGACGTGACGCGCTATTACAGCCGCGCGGTGACGATCATGGACGCCGAGCAGCTCGCCGGCACGATGATCGAGCAGCTCGCGGGGCTGTTCGACAATGATGGGTGAGGGCCGATCCGCGGGCGGATCGGTCGGGACGATTGAGCCGCCGCCGGGCGGGTTCGCGGGCCGGTCAAACGTTCGGTGTACGATCGCCGGGCACGCGACCTCGATCAGCCTCGAGCCGATCTTCTGGCGCGCGCTCGAGGCGGCGGGCGGCGGCGCGCGGGCTGCCGCTCAGCGCGCTCGTCGCGGCGATCGACCACGCGCGGATCGACGCGGCGGCGCCCCCCAATCTGGCGAGCGCGATCCGGACCTGGCTGATGAGCCGATAGCGGCACGACGCGGGCAATTTTGCGAACAACTCGCATTAGCGTTGACTCTGAGAACGCTTCGCAATAGCGGTTCCCACGACACATAAGGGGACCCAACGTGACTCGTCGCAACACTTCCACCGCACCCGCTTTCCTCGCGCTCGCCTGCGTCGGCTTCATCGCCAGCGCGCCGGCGCATGCCGCAGCGCCCGAATCCGCCGATCCGGCGGATGACCAGGACCACCGCGCCGACATCGTCGTCACCGGGCGAGAAGCAGGACGAATTGCAGGGTCCCAAGGCGACCGCGCGCGTGGTCGGATACGCCGCGATCGGTGGTGGTGCTGCCGGCGGCGGTGATCGAGCAGACCGGATCGAACCACGCTCGCCGAAGCGCTGCGCACCGTGCCCGGCATCACCTTCGGCGCGGCCGAAGGCGGCAATCCGATCGGCGACCGCCCGTTCATCCGCGGGTTCGACAGCCAGGGCAGCACCTTCATCGACGGGGTGCGCGATCCGGCCTCGCAGAGCCGCGAGGTGTTCGACATCGATCATGTCCAGATCGTGCGCGGATCGGATTTCGACGCTCTGCGGGCGCGGCAGCGCGGGGCGGATCGATCAATGTGATCTCGAAGCTGCCGGTCGCGCGCGATTTCGTCTTTGGGCGCGGCCAGCTATGGCACCGCCGACTATAAGCGCGTCACCGGCGACGTGAACCAGCTGCTGACGAGCACGATCGCAGTGCGGCTCGCGGCGGTATGGCACGACCAGGACGTCGCCGGGCGCGACGCGATCTGGCAGCGGCGCTGGGGCTTCGCGCCCTCGCTCACGATCGGACTCGGCACGCCGACGCGGCTCACCGCCGCTTATTACCGCCTCGAGAGCCACGAACTGCCGACTCGGGGCTGCCCTATCTCTATACGATCGCCAACGCGCCGCTCGGCACGACGCACACGACGCCGGTGCTGGGCCGCGTGACGACGATCGGCGGGGTCACCGGCAACGTCGACCGCTCGACCTTCTACGGCCTTGCCGACCGCGATTTCCGCGACAGCTCGACCGATCAGGCGACGCTGCGCGCCGAGCATGATTTCGGCGGGGTGACGCTGCGCAACACCGCGCGCTGGTCGCGCAACACGCAGGAATACAGCTTCCTCTTGCCCGATGACAGCCAGGGCAATGTGTTCGGCACCGCCGCCACAAACCCTACCACCGGCGCGGCCGCCACGCGCGGCGACGTGCTGACCGGCGGCTATGTCTGGCGCCGCGCCAACCCGCGGTACGGATATGCCGACAGCCTGGTCGACCAGACCGACCTCTACGGCACCGTCGAGACGGCGGCATCAAGCACAGCTTCTCGCTCGGGGTCGAGCTCGCCTGGTAGAAGGCGCGCCGCGGCGCGGCTGGTCCTGTCGACGGATCGACGATCAGCCCGCGCTGCGACACCGCGACGATCGCGCGCTTCTATTTGCACCAGCCTGTTCAACCCCAATCCCTATGATCCCTGGTGAACTATGCGAGCGACACCTCGACCGCGTCGACGGCGGTGACGCACGGCGCGCCGAACACCGAAACGCAGAACGATGCCCAGACGCGCTCGCTCTATGCCTTCGATTCGATCACGCTGGTGCCGCAACTGATCCTCAACCTCGGTGCGCGCTACGATCATTTCAAATCGACGCTCACCGCGCCGTTCGCGGCGGGAGCCTCGGCGACGCCGCTGTCGCGCACCGACGATCTGTTCAACTGGCAGGCCGGGCTGGTGTTCAAGCCCTCGTCCGACACCAGCATCTACGCGAGCTACGCCACCGCCGCGACGCCGCCCAACAGCCTGCTCGGCGAGGGGCCGCGAGGACAATGCGCTGCCGACGACGAACACCGCGGCCAACCTCGCGCTGCTCGACAGCCTCAAGGTGCAGAAGACGCGCTCGTATGAAGTGGGCGCCAAGGGCAGCCTGTTCCACGATCGGCTCGCGCTCGGTGCCGCGCTGTTCCAGACCGACATCGCCAATGCCCGCGTCACCAGCGACGCCAACACGGTCGAATTCATCGGCAAGACGCGCATCCGCGGCTTCGAGTTGACCGCCAACGGCACGATCCTGCCCGGCTGGACGGTGTTCGGCGGCTATACGCGGCTCGATCCGAAGGTCGTCGACGGCGGCTTCACCGCGCTGGCGGTGGCGGCGGTCGGCGCGCAGCTGGCGACGACCGCGCAGGTCGTCTCGGTCAACACCGGCAAGCAGGTGCCGCAGACCGCGAAGGACAGCTTCACCTTGTGGACCACGGTCGAGCCGGTGAAGGGGTTCAGCATCGGCGGCGGCGCCTTCTATTCGTCGCGGTTCTTCGGCGGCTATGCCGACAATCGCACCGCGAGCCAGAATGCCGCGGGCGTCATCACGGTGGCTCCGGCGACGCGGCTGCTCTACCGCGAGGTGCCCGCTTACTGGCGCTTCGACGCGCCGCATCGGCTATCGCGTCGATCCGCATTGGGAGGTCAGCGTCAATGTGCAGAATTTGACCGACAAGGCCTATTTCAGCCAGGTCTATACCAGCCATTACGCCACGATCGCGCCCGGCCGTTCGGCCTTCGCGACGCTGAGCTTCAACTACTGATGGGCGTCGAGAACCTCACCCGCGCCGAGATCGCCGAGCGGCTCGCCGCTTCGCCCGAGGAGCGCGCGGTGCTGATCCGCGAGGGCGCCGAGGCGGGCGTGGCCGAGGCGCAGGCGGTTCTCGGCCAGATGCTGCTCGACGGCACCGGCGTGGCGCGCGATCCGCGCGCGGGGTTCGGCTGGTTCCTCAAGGCGGCGGCGCAGGGGCATCTGATGGCGCTCAACATGGTCGGGCGCTGCTACGATCTCGGCTGGGGGACGCATGTCGACAAGGCGCGCGCGGCCGAATGCTTCCGCATCGCCGCGCAGCGCGGGCTCGAATGGGGGATGTACAATTACGCGACCGCGCTGGCGCTCGGCGAAGGCGTCGCCGAGGATCGCGCGGCGGCGCTCGACTGGTTCCGCGAGGCGGCGGCGATGGGAAACGCCAAGGCGATGAACTATGTCGGCAGCTTTTACGAGGACGGCTGGGTGGTCGCGCGCGACATGCGCGCGGCGGCCGACTGTATGCGCGCGCGGCCGAGGGCGGCGATTTCCGCGGGGCCTTCAACCATGCGCGGATGCTGGCGGAGGAAGGGCGCATGGGCGAGGCGGCGGCCTGGCTGCGGCGCTGCGCCGAGACCGCGACGCCGCGTTCCTGGTCAAGGCGCGGCTCCACCTGGCGGCGTCGCGCTGGCCGAGCTGGGAGCGGCGCTGCCGTGCTGATCACGATTGCGGATCTGCTTTCGCCCGGGCAAGTGGCCGAGCTGCGCGCGATCGTCGACGGCGCCGAATGGATCGACGGCAACGTCACCTCGGGCACGCAATCGGCGCTCGCCAAGCGCAACGCGCAATTGCCCGAGGGGAGCGACGCGCATCGCGAGGCGGGGCGCATCGTGCTCGACGCGCTCAGCCGGTCGCCGCTGTTCGTGGCGGCGGCGCTGCCGCTCAAGGTGTTTCCGCCGCTGTTCAACCGCTATGGCGCCGGCCAGCAGTTCGGCGCGCTTGTCGACACCGCGATCCGCATCCAGCGCGGCAGCGATTTCCGCATCCGATCGGACCTGTCGGCGACGCTCTTCCTCGAGGAGCCCCCAAGCCTATGACGGCGGCGAGCTGGTGATCGAGGGGCAGTTCGGCGAGCAAAGGGGTCAAGCTCCCGGCGGGCCATCTGGTGCTCTATCCCTCGTCGAGCCTCCACCGCGTCGAGCCGGTGACGCGCGGCGCGCGGGTGGCGAGCTTCTTCTGGATCCAGTCGATGGTGCGCGACGATGGCGCGCGCCGGATCCTGTTCGACCTCGACCAGAGCGTCCAGCGGCTCGGCGGGGCGCTGGGGCAGGACGATCGCTCGGTGATCGAGCTGACCGGGGTGTTATCACAATCTCCTTCGCCGCTGGGCGGACGCCTGAGGATTTCCATGTCGAAGATCGCGCTGCGCAAGGCCTGGTTCCAGGTCCACAAATGGATCGGGCTGACTCTCGCCGTGCTCATCATCCCGTTGTCGCTGACCGGATCGGCGCTGGTGTGGGACGAGCCGATCCAGCGGATGCTGCACCCCGAGCTGCAGGCAAGCGGACCGGCGGCGCTGCCGGCAACGGCCTATGTCGATGCGGCGCGCGCGGCGCTGCGGTCCGGCGAGATCGTGTCGCGGCTCGACATGCCGGGCGGCGAAGCGGTGACCGTCACCGCGATTCGCGCCGGCAAGGGGATGCCGCAGCGCGCGACCGTCTATCTCGATCCGGCGAACGCGCGGGTGCTGGGCGTCGAGCGGAGCGGAGCGGGGATCTTCCGGGTGTTCCACAATCTCCACGGCCAGTTGCTGGTGCCGGGGGTCGGGCGCGCGATCGTCGGGTGGATCGGCGTGGCGATGCTGCTGTCGTCGCTGACCGGGCTGTGGCTGTGGTGGCCGCTCTCGGGCAGCGTTGACGCGCGGATTCCGCTGGGAAACGGCACCGCAACACCGACGCCAACCTACACCATCTGCTCGGCTTCTGGTCTCGGTGCCGCTGTTCGTGCTGTCGCTGACGGGGGTGTGGATCGCCGCGCCCCAGATGGTGCCCGGGCAGGGCGGCGGGCCCAGGCCGCAGCGGGCGGCGTCCCGCTTGCGACGGTCGAGACGCCGGTGGCGACGGTGGTCGAGCACGCCTGACGCCGCCGCCCGGGGCGCGGTGCGGTCGATCGGCTGGCCCACCGACATGAAGCCGGTCTGGGCGGTCGCGATCGGAAAGGCAACGGTCGAGGTCGGCGACGCGGACGGCGTGGCCAGCATCGCGCCGCGCCGGCCGGAAGCAACCTGAAACGCTCGCCCGGACGATGCGGCGGATCCACGACGGCACCGGCATGGGCTTCGTGTGGCAGCTCATCCTGTTCCTGGCGGAATCATCCCGGCGGTTGCTCGCGGTGACCGGGATCATCATGTGGTGGCGCGCGCGCGATTGGCGTTGCCCGGGTGGCGCGGCGGGCATTGACGCGTTAGTTAGCATTGACCAACGGATAGATGGCTAACGCTAACCGCGCCATGGCCGCGCTTACGATCCCACGCGGCGCGAGATTTTCGAGCGGCTGTCGGCGTGGCCCAAGTCGGTCGGCGAGATTGCCGCGGGGATGCCGGTGACGCGGCCGGTGGTATCGCAGCATCTCAAGGTCCTGAAGGATGCCGAGCTCGTCGCCGATGAGGCCGGTGGGGACGCGGCGCGTCTATCGGATCGATCCCGCCGGGCTGGGCGCGCTGCGGCGCTGGCTCGACGAGCAATGGGAACGCGCGCTCGGCGAGTTCAAGGCGACGGTGGAGGACCACCACGACCGACGCGCAGCGCATCGTGCCTGCGCCGATCCGCAAGACCCTGCGCCTCCGCGCCGATCGCGACAAATGGCGCGTTCACTATCGTGAACTTCGAGCATCGCGATCTCGAACGCTTCGGCGAAGCGGCCGAGGCGCGGCAGCGGGGCATGGACGGCGGCTGGGGGGCTGTTGCTCGCGGGATATGAGGCGGCGGTGAGGGCGTAGCGCCGGCCGGATCAAACATAGGCTCGCTGCCGCACGCCAGGCGTGGCGACGGACTCGTCCGACATTTCCGAGCGGCGGCGAAAATGCTCGAGCAGGGCCGCGTCGAGGGCCTCGTCGCCGTGGCGCGCGAGGTGGGTGAGGGCGGCCTGCCGGCCCGAATCGATCAGCCGATCGCGCGCCAGCGGGTCCGCAAGCAGCACAACGAGCGTCGCGATCAGCGCGTCCGCGTCCATCCGGTCGGTGATCTGCTCGACCACTGCCGCGCCGGCGGCGCGGAACTCGAGCGCGAGGCGGGCCAACCGCGCGCGATCGCTGCCGAAGAGAAGGACGAGGTCGTGCTCGCGCGCGATCGCGGCGATCGCATCGACATGGTCGTGCAACACCGATTCGACGGGGGCGGCGGCCTGGGCCCAGCCGGGGGTCGCCGAGCTGCGCAGCGTGACGCTCGGCGCCGATTCGGCGGTGGCGAGCGCCTCGATGATCGGCTCGAGCGCGCCCCAGGCCATCGGGTCGTCGGCGACGATGAGAACCTCGCACGAATCCGCGGCCGCCGACGGGCGCGCCTGCGCGCGCGCGCGCCAGGCCCGCCCGCCAAGGCGTTGGTCGACCGCGGTGGCGGCGATGCCCAGGGCATCCAGCGCGGCCGCCTGCGCGGGGGTTCGCGCCAGCACGAGCGTCGCGCCCGCAAGCAGCGCCAGACGCGCACCATCGATTTCCCCGGACTCCAACGCGCCGGCGTCGACGACCAGCGGCAGCCCCCCGCGCGCGCAGCGCCCGACGATTGCCGCGATCTGCTCCTCGGGCAGCGCGGCGGCTTCGACCAGCACCGCATCGACGCCGTCGAGCGGCGCCTCCAGCCAGGAAAAGCCGGCAGGGGCGGGGCGCAGGATCACCGGGCGGCCCGCGCGATTGCGCAGCTGGTCCCCCAGCCCCTCCGGTCCGGCGGGATCGGCGAGCGTGAGCACGATCGGCGCCCGTGGCGCCGACGCCGCGAACGCCCGGCTTCGCGCGCGAAGCCCTCGGTAGAGCCGGTCGTATTGCGCCGCCATCGCCACCGTATCGTAGCCGCGGCCGGTGCCGCGCTGCCACGCGAGCACCTCGTCGACGCGGGTCCCGATCTCGTCGGGCTCGCCCTTGAGGCGGATCAATTCGTCGAGCAGCTCCTCGGCGCCGGTGGCGGGATCGATCAGCCAGCCGCCGCCCGCGTCGCCGATCCGCTCGCCGACCGCGCCCATATCGAGCGCGATCACCGGCAGCCCGGCGGCCCACATCTCGGTGAGCGTGTGCGAATAGGTCTCGGGCCAGATCGAGAAGATCGCGCCGAGATGGGGGCGGATGCGCCGCACCGCATCGTCGAACTCGCTGCGGCGATAGCGGCCGTGGAGGATGACGTTGGGGCCGGCGGCGATCGTGCCGGAATCGCCGAGGATGTGCAGCTCGACCTGCCCGAACCAGTCGAGGTCGGCGACCGCCTGGATCAACTCCGAGCCTTTCGCCGGCGAGATGTTGCCCGGGATCAGCACGCGCAGCGGCTCGCCGGGCTCGAGCGGGACGGCGAGCGGCTCCATCACGAAATCGCGCGCGTGCGGGATGACGCGGAAGTCGCGCTCGGCGAGGAACGGGAAGTTGCGCGCCAGCACGTCGCGCGCGCCGGGGGATGTGGTGACGAAGGCGTCGCACGCGGCGATCGCGCCCGCCATCATCTCGCGCCAGCGGTGGACGAAGCGGTGCTTGAGCGGCGGCAGCGATCCCTCGGCCCACAGCTCGGGGACGCAGCGCCCTTCGCCGGGAGTGCAGGCGCCGCCGCAATAGCGCAATTCGTTGTCGAGCAGCTTGGTCGTCGGGCAGACGGTGTAGAAATCGTGGAACGACAGCACCACCGGCACGCCGAGCCGCTTGCACACCGCGGACAGCCCCAGCCCCTGCCAGGCGAAGTGGCGGATATGGACCAGCTCGAACCCGAACCGCACGAGCAGATCGGCGACGCGGCCGTCATATTCGCTCGACCGGTGGACGCTGGCATGGATCGGGCGCTCGAGCGGGTGCGTCTCGATCGCGACCAGCCCTGCCTCGGTCCATTGCAGGAGCTCGATCGTGCGCGTGTCGCAGCGCAGCACCCAGGGCTCGTAGCGGTCGGCGAGCGCGGCCATCAGATCGGCGTTGGTCTGCGGCGTGCCGCCGGTGAGCATCGAGACCACGAACAGCACGCGCGGGCGCGGCGCGGCGCCGCTGCGCTCGGCCTCGGCCAGCGCGCGGCGAACGCGCCAGCGCACCGCCAGCATGTCCGGATCGGTGCGGAACAGCGCGGTGAGCTGGCCGTATTCGGGATAGCGCGCGTCGACCACCGCGCGGCCGCGGCATAATTGGCTTCGCGCTCGCCGCCGAAGCTCGCGCCGCGGCGATGGAAGACGAAGCTGCGGTCGTCGACGACGTGCACCATGCCCGCGCGCCACGCGCGCATGCAGAAATCATTCTCCTCGCCATAGCCGCGCGGGAAGGCGGCCTCGTCGAACGGACCGATCGCGTCGAGGCAGTCGCGGCGGATGTAGAGGCAGAAGCCATTGCCGGTGGGCAGCGTCGGCCACAGCGACAGCGAGGCCTGGCGCACCAGCCGCGCCTGATCGTCGACGTCGAACCAGGTGGGCAGGCGGTTCGCCACGCCGATCTCGGGGACCGAAAAGGCGCCGGCATTGTTCGAGACCGGCGTCGCGGTCGCAACGTCGGCGCCCGAATAGGCCGCGGCGCGCAGCCCCTCGAGCCAGCCGGGCGAGACCATCGTGTCCGAATTGAGCAGCACCACGTCGTCGCGCCCTGCCAGCGCCATGCCGCGATTGACCGCACCGGTGAACCCGAGGTTGTGTTCGTTGACATGGACCTCGACGTTGGGCTGTCCGCGCCATTCGGCGAGCAGCGCGTCGATCGCGGAATTGCCGCTGGCGTCGTCGATCAGGAGCAGGCGCGCCGGCCGCGTGGTGTTGCGCGCGAGCGCGGCGAGGCACTCGGCGAGATCGTCGGCGGCGTTGTAGATCGGGACGATCACCGCGATCGCCGGCGCATCGGGCTCGGGCAGGGTGTGGAGCAGCGTCGTCCATTCGCGCCGGCGCCGGCGCCGGCCCTCGATCACCGCCGGGCTGTCGCCGATCGGCGCGCCGGTGAGCGCGGCGCGGATACCGAGCTCGATCGTTTCCCGGTCGCCCGGCGTGGCGGGGGGAACCGCGAAGCGGAAGCCGCCGCCGCGCCGGGCGATGTCCTTGCTCGCGAGATCCTCGCGATCGACGTTGGCGGTGGCGGAGGCATAGCGGGTGCCGTCGAGCAGCACTTCGATCGGCGTCGGCGTGTCGGGATGCTCCGCGTCGACCGCCCAGCCCGAGAGGACGCCGTCGCGCACGCGCTCGATTCGGCCGCGTATGTCGGGTGCGTGCAGATAGCGCCGTCGGTCGATCTCGATCCCCGAGCTTTCCAACGCCAGCCGGTGCTCGTGTCCGCCGAGCGTGAATTCGGGATCCGCGCCGCGTGCGCGCTCGACCAGCTCGGCCCAGCCGTAGGCAAAGCCGAGCGGGGCATCGTCACCGATCGCCATCCCCAGATCGGGGCGCGCCATGTGAGCGGCAGCTCGAGCGCCAGCGAATCGAGCAGCAGCCGCGGCGCGCTCCCGGCGATGCGGTGCGCCGGATCGAACACCCAGCCGCGGATGCCGATCCGATCGGCATGATCGATATGCCCGCTCGGCCGGAACGGCTCGCGCTCGGCCTCGCTCACTTCGAGCAGCACGGTTTCGGTGTCGCCGGCGCGCAGCAGCAGCGTCAGATGGCCGTGTGCCGGGATCGTCCCGATCAGCGCGCGGCGGAAGGCGGCGCCTCCCACGGCCGCGAGATCCTCGCGCTCGAGGGGCGCGCCCGGCGTCGTCGCGGCGATCTCGGGGCCATCATGGAGGCGCGCGATCAACCGCACATCCGTGCGCGCGAACAGCGCCCGATCGATCCAGCCGCTGGCGAGCAGGAAGCGCGGCGCGACCAGCAGTGTTTCGCAATAGCCAAGCATGCCGCGCGCTTACCCCCAACCGCGTTAAGTTCCAACCCCGATACTCGCGTGGCGGCGGGGCGCAACCCTTTGAAATCGCCGGGGTCGGGCTATCATCGATCGCGGCTCACCTGCACGCGGTCGTGTCGCGTGATCGTCAGACGGCGGGTCGCCGGCGCTTTCCATGCGAGCACGGTGGTGCGAGTCGAGGTTCTCGTCACGGGCAAGGGCTCGATCATCGGGGATAGCGAGATGACGGTCGCGAAGGTGACGGTAGCGCCCTCGCGGCCGAACGAGATCGAGGAGGCGGGGACTAGGTGATAGGGTTCGTCGGATACCCATCCCGCGATCGGATCGCTCTGCCCGCGCCGGACTGGGCCTGGCGTCGCGCCGAGCAGTTCGGCGACCGAGACCGTCCGGTCGAGCGACCGGAACCCGAAATCGGCGGCTTCCATCTCGATCGCCGGCGCGAAGGTGAAGCATTGGCGGTAGGCATGCGGCTTGCGCGACCGATCGTGCAGCCAATCGAGCACGACCAGGAACTCGCCCGGCGCGAGGATGAGCGTGCGCCGCTGCCGGACGCCGCCCGGATGGCGGACTTCGCTGTCGAACACCGCCATTCCGTCCTGCAGATCGGCCTGCCTCAGCGCCGAGCCGAACGGGCGGATGCGCCGCGGATAGCTGCGGCCGTCGATCTCGACGCAATTGTGTGCGGCGGTGCTCTCGACATAGACCCGCTCGGGCGCCGAATACCAGAAGCCCTGCTCCCACAGGCCGTCGCCAGGGCTGGTCTTGCCGGCATAGCCGTAGCGTCCCGGATCGGTCAGGATCGCGCGCTGGCCCTCGTGCCAGACGAAGGTCAGATGGTCGGCCTGCTTGTGGACGCGCGAGTGGAACGCCGCGAGCTGCGCCAGGTAGCTGGCGTCGGCCGGCTTGCCGCCGAACAGCCGCGCGACGGCATAGCCCGATTCGGGGAAGGCGCTCACGCCCGTGGCGGGCGGGCTTCCGGCCTCGCCGTCGGTCATCAGATATCTGAGTTCGGACTCGAGAATTGCTCGGCGAGCGCGGGCGTGCGCCGGATGCTGCGCGGATCGGTGTCGCCGAACGGAGCGAGGGTGCCGTCGGGCATCACCAAGTGCGCCAGCGTGCGCTCCGATCGCAACAGCCGATCCCCGCTCCCGTCGACGAGGCCGCCGTCGACCGCGGCCGCCCAGCCAGCCCAGCACCGTGTGATGGTATCCAGGCGAATGCTCGCGGTGGAAGCCGTCCGCGTGGAACTGCGCTTCGATCAGGCCGCGCAGCTCGCGAAGCGCCAGCTTCTCCTTGGCGCGCATCCCGCGCATCCACGCGAATCGCCGCGCCGAGGCAAGCAGCCCCAGCGCCTGGCAGACGCCGTGATTGTTGTGCGCCTTGAAGAAGGCCGGGCTCGCCAGCAGCCGCTGGTGAAACTTCACCGAGCGGATCATCAGCAGGACGGCCGCGTCCGGCACCTCGGGCCGGCGCGCCGCCGCATCGGCCAGATAGGCGAGCCGCGCGACGCGCAGCCCCACCGCCATGCTGTACCATTCGAAGCGTTCGGGGCCGGCGTCCGCGATCAGCTCGGCGGGATCGCGCGCGAAGGCGGGGAGCTGGAATCGCCGGAGCCCAGTCGGTCGCATAGGCCAGGGCGGGGGCGAAGGCGCGCTCGTCGCCCAGATGGGCGTGCGCAACCAGCAGGTCGAGGATCGGATCGAACGAATGCAGCGCGAATTCGAACGAACGGCCGTGCCCGTCCCATCGCGGCGCCGCGACATTCTCGAGCCGCGTGCCGTCGCGCTCGAAGCCCTGGTGCAGGACCTGCTCGACGATGTCGGGAATTCGGCGGTGAGATGGCGCTTGACCGACTCGAAATAGTCGAGCGGGCGCAGCGGACGTTTCGCGATGGCGCTGCGAACCCGCGAGGCCACCGGCCCCGCCTAGTTGCGCAGCGGCGCGTTCGCGATGCCCTCCCAGAACGTGACGCGATATTTGAAGAACAGATCGTCCCAGGCCATCGTTTCGAGATCCTGCGTCACCTCGTCGAAGAAATAGCGGCAGGCGACACGAAGCGTGCGGAACTGATCCGGGTTGGCGAAATTCTCCGCCTTGAGGTGGAGCTTGATCTTCTTGATGTCGCCCTTGATGTGGCGCCTGGTCGCCTCCAGGCTGGGGTCGGTATTCTCGTTGAGCATACGCAGATCGACGAAGCCGAATTCGTTGAACAAGGCGCGGAAATATTCCCATCGGCGATAATAGATGTGGAACGGCGCCTTGACGAACTTCTGCCAGTAGTCGGGCGCGAGCAGCGAGATGCCGAACACGCGCTTGTGCCCCTCGAGCAGCACGTGGCGCGTCGCCAGGCCATTGGGCACCTTGAAGAACAGCGAGGCGTGCGGCGCCATCATGTGGCGCAGGTTCGAAAGCAGCCCCCGACGTGTCGTAGATATGCTCGAACACGTCGTTGACGATGACGAGATCGAACGGCCCATAGGGCTCGAGCTCCTTGCGCGCGGTCCGCATCGATGCATCGCAATTGATGAAGGGCACGTCGACCTCGTCGCGCGCATTGACCTCGGCGAGCCGCAGCCATTTGGTGTTGATGTCGATGCCCACCACCTTGGCGCCGGCGCGCGCCAGTTCGATGCTGAACGCGCCATAGGCGCAGCCGATGTCGAGCACGCGCAGCCCGTTCCAGTCGAGCGCGAGCTTGTTCTCCATGACCGCGATCGCCTTTTGCGCGCGGTCGCGGCTGTTGATCTGGAAGGAGTAGCGGTCGGCGTTTTCCTCAAGCAGCGCATCGACGCTCTCGATGCCCTGTGCCTCGGCGAATGCCTCGAGAAAATGCGCGTGTGCCATTTTACTGAATACCCTTGATTTCACTCGGCTGTTTAGTGGCGGCGGGAAGCAAGTCCAGTCCCTTCGCCATCGGCATCGTGGCGCCCGGCCCAAAATATCCGATATGGGTCATTTGTGCACGCTTATTACGGAAGCGTTATGAATATTCTCCATTATGTAACTGAAAGTCTTAACAGTTTTTTGTGGAGATTGTATCCGGTTTGGTTTATGGGCGCCGCACGATCAGCCAGCGCGAGAAATGAGAAACATGACTGTTGACGAAGCGGCGCGTGTAGCTCGATCGCCCGCGGTGCCTTGCGCGGCCGCGACCAGGCCGTGACGGGTCCCTTCGCGCCGATCTACGCTCACCTGAAGCAATTGGGCCCGCAGCTTGCCTCCCAATCGGTTGCCGAACTGCGGTTGGGGACGGTCGGCGTGGCCGAGCTGATCGCCGACGTGGCCGAAAGCGTGACCATCGTGTCGCCGCAAAAAGCGCCCCCGGCCGGCCAGCCGGACAATGTCCGTTACGTCCAGGCCGACATCGGCAGCCGTGGGTTTTGGAAGACCCCGGGCCTCGCGCCGGTCGACGTCGCGATCGGGGACCGCATCCTCAACAGCTTTCACCAGCTGCTCGTCCCCATGCAGAATCTCGCGGAGATGGTCGGCCCCGACGGCGCGATCGTGCTGCTCGAGCGCAACGGCATGGCGACGCGCTCGGTCCTCGCCGAGCCGCGCACCAAGAAGTTCGGCGTGTCGCTGCTCGCGCCCGATCTGTGGGCGGATTATGGCGCGCGGCCGCAGCGCGCCTATTACCGCTCGCTGCCGGTGCTGAGGATACTCGCCGCCGCTGTCGGGCTGAAGATCGAGGTGCGCGATACGCTGCAGGACGGCAGCGACGACGTCGCCTATCGCCATGTCGAGGCCGATCTGCGCCGCATCCGGCAGGAGCTTCGTCCCGAGAATTTCGAGAGCACCACCAAGTTCAAGCCGGTACGCCCTCGCCTGCCTTGAATATATCGAGCAGGCGAAGCAGGACATGCATGAGCTCGAGCCTGCGGAGTTCCGGCATCGCTATCGCTCGACCAATTGGATGCTCTTGCTGTCCCGCGCCTGAGCGGGCTATTCGACCCACGCGCTACCCATTCCCTCGCGGCGCATCGCATTTGCGGACGTTCGCGTTATAGGCGCGGCCTCGGCACGGCGCGCCCCGACCGAGCAGGAACAAGGTGAACCCACGGATGCCCGGCCATGTGCTCCTCGTGTTCGGCACGCGTCCGGAGGCGATCAAGATGATCCCGGTGGTGCGCGCGGTGCGCAATTCGGCGCTCCGCTCGACCGTCGTCGTCACCGGCCAGCACCGCCAGATGCTCGACCAGTGTTCACCGCGTTCGGCGAATCGCCCGACGTCGACCTTGCGGTGATGACGCACGGGCAGACGCTGTCCGAAGTCACCGCAACGATGCTGACCCGGCTCGGCCAGGTGTTCGACGAACACAAGCCCGACATCGTCCTCGTCCACGGCGACACCACCACCGCGATGACCGCGGCGATGGCGGCCTTCTATGCGCGGATCAGGATCGGCCATGTCGAGGCGGGGCTGCGCTCGCACGATCTCGCGCGCCTTGGCCCGAGGAGTTCAACCGCGTCACGATCGACGCGATCGCCGACCAGATGTTCGCCCCGACCGAGACCGCGCGCGCCAATCTGGCGGGCGAATACAACCGCGTCGGCGAGGTCCATGTCACCGGCAATACCGGATCGATGCGCTGCTCTGGGCGCGCGACCGGGTCGAGCGCGACGCCGCGCTGCGCGCCGCGCTCGACGTCAAATATGGCTTCCTCGGCGCGGGCAAGAAGCTGGTGCTCGTCACCGGACACCGCCGCGAGAGCTTCGGCGAGGGGTTCAAGAGCATCTGCGACGCCTTGCTGCGGCTCTCGGCGAACGGCGATCTGGTGGTGCTCTATCCGGTCCACCTCAACCCCAATGTCCGCGGCGTGGTGGGCGAACTGCTCGGCGCCGCGCCGAACGTCCATCTGGTCGAGCCGGTCGAGTATCTCGAGATGGTGTATCTGATGCAGCGCGCCTGGCTGATCCTGACCGATTCGGGCGGGATGCAGGAGGAAGGCCCGGCGCTGGGCCGGCCGGTGCTGGTGATGCGCGACGTGACCGAGCGCCCCGAGGCGATCGAGACCGGCGTGGTCAAGCTGGTCGGCACCGACTCGGGCGTGATCACCGCCGAGGTCGATCGGCTGTGGCGCGACGAAGCGGCGTATCGCGCGATGGCGCGCCCGGTATTTCCCTATGGCGACGGGACCGCTGGGCTCCGGATCGCCCAGATCCTCGAGCGAAAGTTTGCCCAATGACCGTGATCTGCGTCGTCGGCCTCGGCTATATCGGACTTCCCGTCGCCTCCATGCTCGCGAGCCGCGGCAACGACGTCATCGGCTATGACGTGTCGCAGCGCGCGGTCGACGCGATCAACAGCGGCCATGCGCATTTCTTCGAGCCCGATCTCGACATGTTGCTCTCGGCGGCGGTCGGCACCGGGCGGCTGCGCGCGCAGACCGAGCCGGCGCAAGCCGACTATTTCATCCTCGCGGTGCCCACGCCGATCACCGACGCGAAGAAGCCCGACATGTCTTATGTCGACGCGGCCGCGGCCTCGATCGCGCCGGTGCTCAAGGCGGGATCGACCGTCATCCTCGAATCGACATCGCCGGTCGGGACACCGAGCGGCTCGCGGCGCAGATGGCGGCGCTGCGGTCCGATCTGCGCTTCCCGGTGTTCGGCAGCTCGGCCGAGGCCGATGTCGCGATCGCGCATTGCCCCGAGCGGATCCTGCCCGGCCAGATGGTGCGCGAACTGATGACCAACGATCGCATCATCGGCGGGATGACCGATGCCTGCGCGCTCAAGGCCGCCGCGCTCTACGAGGGGTTCGTCAGCGCCGAATGCATCCTGACCGACAGCCGCACCGCGGAGCTGGTCAAATTGGTCGAGAATTCGTACCGCGACGTCAACATCGCCTTCGCCAACGAATTGTCGCTGATCTGCGAGGATCTGGGGATCGACGTGTGGCGCGCGATCGCGCTCGCCAACCGCCATCCGCGCGTCTCGATCCTCCGCCCCGGCGCGGGGGTGGGCGGGCATTGCATCGCGGTCGATCCCTGGTTCATCGTCGACAGCGCGCCGCAGCGCAGCCCGGCTGATCCGCACCGCGCGCGAGGTCAACGACGCCAAGCCGCACCATATCGTCGAGACGGTCCGGCGGCACACCGCGCGTTTCCGAGCGCCGGTCGTCGCCTGCTACGGGATCGCGTACAAGGCCGATGTCGAAGACCTGCGCGAGAGCCCCGCGCTCGAGATCGTGCTCGAGCTGGCGCGCGAATCGGAAACGCAGATCCTGGTATGCGATCCGATGGTCGAGGCGCTCCCGCCCGAGCTGGCGACATTGCCCAACGTCGCGCTGGTCGGGATGGAGGAAGCGCAGGAGCGCGCCGACGTGGTGGTGTTCCTCGTGCCCCACAAGCCGTTCGCGCGGCTGAACCCCGGCCAGTTCCTCAGCAAGGTGATCGTCGACGCGATCGGGCTGCTCTCCGGGCGCTGACGCGCGGCTTCAGCGCCCGGGCGCGGCGCGGAGCGCGGCCTGGATCGCCGACCCGTCGTGCTTCCCAGCACCAGCCCCAGCTCGGCCCAGGCATCGGCGACCTTGGCTGCGGTCGCGTCCCAGGTCCGCTCGCGCAGCGTCCATTCGCGCCCGACCGCGGCGATCCGCGCCGCGCGCGCTGGATCGTCCAACGCCTCGGCCATCACGTCGGCGAGCGCCGCGACGCTGCCCATGCGGAAAGTGAGGCCGGTCTCGCCGTGGCGGACGATCTCGGCGAGCGCCGCCACGTCCGAGCTGATCACCAGCTTGCCCATCGCCATCGCCTCGAACGGCTTGAGCGGCGACACCATCTCGGTGACCGGCAAAGGGGTGCGCGGGAATACCGCGATATCGGTGATCGAATAGTAATCGGGCACGTCGGTGAACGGCACGCGCCCGGTCATGATGACCACGTCGCCCAGCCCATGCTGCGCAACATATTCGGCGACGGGGGCGAAGTGCGGGCCGTCGCCGACCATCAGCAGCTTGAAGCGATAGCCGCGGTCGCGCAGCATCGCCGCCGCCTGGGCGAGGTCGGGAAGCCCCTCGTAGGTCGCGAACGTGCCGATGAAGCTGAACACCATGTCGTCGGGCGTGACGCCGAGCCGCGCCATCAGCTCCAGGCTGCGCGGCGTGGCTCGAAGCGCCCGGCCTCGACGCCGTTGGGGACGATGCGCAGACGCCCCGGATCGACCGCGCCGCGCTCGACGAGCTCGGCGCCGATCGCCTGGGTGATCGGCAGCACCAGCGCGGCGCGCTTGACCGTCTCGGTCTCCATCCGGTGGAACAGCTCGTAATGGTCGCAGTTCAGATAATCGAAATCGGCCGAATAGCGCGTGATCTCCCAGAGCCCGCGCACTTCATAGACGAACGGCAGCCCCAGCATCTCCGCCGCCAGCGCCGCGGGATAGCCGACCATCCAGTTCGACGCCGAATGGATCAGCTTGACGTCGAGCAGCCGCGCCAGATGCGCGATCCGCAGCGCGCATTCGCGCAGATAATAGTCGGTCGGCACGTGCCGGCGGTTGCCGATCGCCGAGCCCAGGCGATAGTAAGGCACGCCGTCGATCACCTGGCGCAGGCCATGGTCGGTGCGCGCTTCCTGATCGGCGCCCATGTCCCAAGGGTAGCCGAAGCGCGTGACCGCGGCGACATCGGCCCCGACGTGGCTCAGCCCGCGCAGCAGATAGTGCGATCGCGTGGCATAGCCGTTGGTATCGTGCGGCACCGAGCGCCACAGGCAATAGAGCGCGCGCTCGGCCGGCGGCGCGGCGCTCGGCGCGAGCAGGGGCGGCTGCCATCCGAGCGCGCGCTCCTTGGTCCATCCATCGAGGTTGCGGTAATGGCGCACGTTCGAGAGCGCGAGCGGCGCGAGCGGGTGGAGCAGCGACAGGCGATAGATGTCGCGCGGCAATTCGATCAGGTCGACCCGCCGCAGCATCTGCGACAGGGTGCGCAGATCCTGGGGGCGCGGCTTCTGGTCGAGCGCGCGCAGGACCTGGAAGATCGCCTGGCGGCGATCACGGACGTCGAGCTGGCGCTGCGCCTCGGCGATCGTCGCGTCGAGCGTATCGTGGAGCGGACCCTCGATCGTGGGATCGACGCGCTTGCGCCATTGCCGCAGCATCGCCGACCGCTGGGCCTCATAGGGCTTGCGCCGCGACTTGCGGAGATCGATGTAGATCTCCACCAGCTCGCGCGTCAGCCACAGCCGCAGCAGCCGGTCTTCGGCGACCTGGAGCACCTTGGCCGAAACCGCCGCCTGGGTGCGCGCGGGCTGCGCGGCTTCGAGGCTGGCGCCCTGCGCGGCGATGATCCCTTCGAGCGCGAAATCGTCGATGTGGGGCAGCGCGGTCGCGGGTTCTCCGAGCTTCGACAGCGCCTCGTCGATCGGATCGATCCGGCGATGCAGCGATCGTTCGAATGCTTGCGGTCGAACGGCTTGTCGTCGCCGTGGAGATAGCCACGCAGCCCCGCGATCTTGAAATCCGACGGCGAGAACAGCTCGATCGGAAAGGTGAAGCCATGGTGATCCGAATCGAGCCCGACGCGGTGCAGATCCTTGCGGCTGCGGTCGGCGGGGGCCGAGGCGATCCAGCCCGCGTCGCCCTGGAAGTCGACGAGCGCGACGCCGTCCTTGGCATCCGGATCGAACGCCCAGCCGTTGACCAGCCCATTGTTGAAGCGCTCGAGATATCCCATCGCCTTGAGCGTCGGGCGGCTCTTGGCCGGAACCGCCGGATTGAGCGCGACTTCGCCCGGCAGCACCGGACCGCCCGCCGAGATGCGGACGGTGAACAGCCCCAGCACGGCCTCCGCGGCGGCGAACGCCCTGGTGTCGATCGAAAAGCCGTGGTTTCCATCGCCGATCCCGAGCGCCAGCAAGTCCTCGCGCGTCTGATCGGCGAAGGCGACGGCGACCGGCGCGCCGTCGAGCAGGACCTCGATCACCGCCCGTCCGTCCGGCGCGCGCGGATCGCGTGCCCAGCCCATCAGCGTGGAGCCCATCAGGCCTTCCAGGGCGCCCGTTGGTCCGGACAATTCGGCGTTCCTCCGCTTGGATCGATTTCGGATTCGGGACTTCGGGCCTAGGCCATTCAGCGCGCTTCGTCGCCCGCTTCGGACGCGAGCCACACCAGGCGCTCGATGTCGGCGACCAACGCCCGCCGGACGGCTTCGGCGCGGGTGAGCCGGCGCCGTCGATCAATACCGCATAGTCCGATTCCTCGAGCGAGCGCCGGGCGACCGAGGGCTTGGCCGCGTCGCGGGCCGGCTGCAGCGGCGCTTCGACCGGCACGGCCGACAGAACCGGCTCCGCGGCGGCCGGGTGACGGAGCTCGTCGTCGCCGAGGCTGAGCAGCGGGGTCAAGCGCAGATAATCGTCGCCCCGGCTGGAGCCCGCGAATATCCGCCGGACCACCCCGGCCATTTCCGAATCGCCCAACAGCAGCTTGAAGAAGGTTTCCCAGCTCGCGGCGGCGGAACGCGGTCCGATGTCGCTTGGGTGAGGGGAAGCCGGCCGCGCGCCCAGCCGGTCGATTGCGGGGTGAACGCGATGCCCCGCCGCGTATGGATCACCCCCCGCCGCCGATCAGCGGATCGAGGACGGCGGTGCGGAATTCCCCGGCAGTGAGGATATAGGCGAGGTTCTCGTCGAGCCCGCGTTGCTGCAGATCGGTTGCGGCGCGCTTCGATGGCTCGCGGCCGAGCAGCAACAGCGTCAGCGCCGCGACCGTCTTCGCTACTGGTCATCTGTACCATCCCGGGAATATGCCTCGCTGGTCGCCGACTTGCCGGGCGGTCCGGCAAGGGCGGCCCCGCCCGTCTCGGTGTCGCCGGGCACTAGCAGAGCCCCCTGGATCTCGCCAGCGACCTCGGCCGGTCTTGCGCCGCCGACTGCTTTTGCATGACTCGTGGGAGGTTCTCGTCCGGGTTTCCCGGCCGGGATATGCAAGCGAAATTGATTCGAAAATAGAGGTAATCCTTATCCTGCGAATCATGAAATTTGTATTGCAGGCTCCGATCAAAAATCCATATTTTTCACATATATGTCGTTTGCTTTGCACAAGGATGCCCGCTAGGAGGCTCGCCGGGGGTCGAAGCTGGCGCACTGCTGGCGATAAGTCCGAAACGGTGCATTCGACGACCGGCGCGAGCGTTTGAACGTGCCTTGTGGGGGGGTAATAATGATAAAGAAAGCTCGACTTCCGCGGCGGCGTTTCTTTCATCTAAAAGGAGGGGAAATTGAGCTCGCGGTAGGCCTGCTGGTTGCCAGCCTGCTCGAGTCGCAGTCAGCCCATGCGGCGGCGGCGGGCGCCGGTTCCGATTCGCCACATGCCCGCGAAATTCCCGAGGACGCCGCGAAGGCGACCTCCGCGCTCGAGAAGCTGCTCGGCGAGTCGCCCGATGCGGTGAAGTCGATGTCGGTCGACGAGCTCAAGGCGCTGCTGACGCCGGAAGTGCTCGGCCGGCTCCATCTCGACAGCAAGTTCCTCGGCAAACTCGACCACGACCTGAAGGGCGCGATTCGCGAACTCGAGGCGGCATTCCGGGCGAAGATCAACGAATCGCCGCACAGCGGCGCCAAGATCGCCGCAAGCGATTCGGGCGCGCACGGCGGCGGCGACCATCACGATTCGAGCGACGGTGCTCCGCACCCGCATGGCGAGATCTCGCCGCTGCTGCTGATCGGCGGTATCGTCCTGGGCGGCGGTGCGCTCGTGGCCGGCCTGAGCGGCGGTGGCGATAACAGCACTCCAACTCCGACTCCGACGCCCACCCCGACCAATCATGCCCCGGTGGCCGCGGGGATACCTTCACGGTCGCCGAAGATACCGCGGCGACGTTCGACGTCCGCACGAACGACACCGACAGCGACGGCGACACGCTGACCGTCACCCAGATCAACGGCACCGCGATCACCACCACCGCGCCGGTGACGGTGACGGGCGGGCGTCGTCAGCCTCGGTGCCGACGGCAAGCTGACCTTCACGCCGACCGCGAACTACAACGGGTCGCCGACCTTCACCTACACCGTCTCGGACGGCCACGGCGGCACCGCGACCGCGACGGTCAACGGCACGGTGACGCCGGTCAACGACGCGCCGGTGGCGGTCAACGACAGCTTCACGGTGGCCGAGGACACGCCGGTCACGATCGACGTCCGCGCCAACGACAGCGATGTCGACGGCGACACGCTGACGGTCACCCAGGTCAACGGCGCGGCGATCACCACGACGACGCCGGTGACGGTGACGGGCGGGGTGGTGAGCCTCGGTGCCGACGGCAAGCTGACCTTCACGCCGACCGCGAACTACAACGGGTCGCCGACCTTCACCTACACCGTCTCGGACGGCCATGGCGGCACCGCGACCGCGACGGTCAACGGCACCGTCACGCCGGTCAACGACGCGCCGGTGGCGGTCAACGACAGCTTCACGGTGGCCGAGGACACGCCGGTCACGATCGACGTCCGCGCCAACGACAGCGATGTCGACGGCGACACGCTGACGGTCACGCAGATCAACGGCGCGGCGATCACCACGACGACGCCGGTGACGGTGACGGGCGGGGTGGTGAGCCTGGGCGCCGACGGCAAGCTGACCTTCACGCCGACCGCGAACTACAACGGGTCGCCGACCTTCACCTACACCGTCTCGGACGGCCATGGCGGCACCGCGACCGCGACGGTCAACGGTACGGTGACCCCGGTCAACGACGCGCCGGTGGCGGTCAACGACAGCTTCACGGTGGCCGAGGACACGCCGGTCACGATCGACGTTCGCGCCAACGACAGCGATGTCGACGGCGACACGCTGGCGGTCACGCAGATCAACGGCACGGCGATCACCACGACGACGCCGGTGACGGTGACGGGCGGGGTGGTGAGCCTCGGTGCCGACGGCAAGCTCACCTTCACGCCGACCGCGAACTACAACGGGTCGCCGACCTTCACCTACACCGTCTCGGACGGCCACGGCGGCACCGCGACCGCGACGGTCAACGGTACGGTGACCCCGGTCAACGACGCGCCGGTGGCGGTCAACGACAGCTTCACGGTGGCCGAGGACACGCCGGTCACGATCGACGTTCGCGCCAACGACAGCGATGTCGACGGCGACACGCTGGCGGTCACGCAGATCAACGGCACAGCGATCACCACGACGACGCCGGTGACGGTGACGGGCGGGGTGGTGAGCCTCGGTGCCGACGGCAAGCTCACCTTCACGCCGACCGCGAACTACAACGGGTCGCCGACCTTCACCTACACCGTCTCGGACGGCCACGGCGGCACCGCGACCGCGACGGTCAACGGCACGGTGACGCCGGTCAACGACGCGCCGGTGGCGGTCAACGACAGCTTCACGGTGGCCGAGGACACGCCGGTCACGATCGACGTCCGCGCCAACGACAGCGATGTCGACGGCGACACGCTGACGGTCACCCAGGTCAACGGCGCGGCGATCACCACTACCACGCCCGTGACGGTGGCGAACGGCATCGTCAGCCTCGGCGCCGACGGCAAGCTCACCTTCACGCCCAACGCAAATTTCAACGGCTCGCCGACCTTCACCTACACTGTCTCGGACGGCCACGGCGGCACCTCGTCCGCGACGGTCAACGGCACGGTCACCCCGGTCGACGATGCGCCGGTCAACACCGTCCCCACCACCATTGGCGCGGGAGTCAACACGCCCGTCGTGATCGGCGGTCTGGCGATCTCCGACATCGATGGCCCCGCGGGCACCTTCACCACGACGATCGTCGTGACCCACGGCATCCTCGCGGGCGTGGCCGTGGCGGGCGGCGCCGCGATCGCGGGCTCGGGCACCTCGAGCATCACCTTCACCGGCACGCTGGCGCAGGTCAATGCGGCGCTCGGCGCGGTCACCTTCACCGGCGCGCCCGGGTTCACCGGAACCGCTTCGGCGGTGGTGACCACGAGCGACGGCACGCTGACCGACACCGACAATTTCAACATCACGGTCTCGGCGATCCAGAACGGCGTCGCGCAGGACGGCTATATCGAAGGCGCGCGCGTCTATTACGACACCAACGGCAACCACAGCTACGACGCCGGCGAGCCCACCACCTTCACCGACGCGACCGGGCATTTTTCGCTGGCGCTGCCGCCGGGGGCGGCCGGCAACATCTATGTGACCGGCGGCACCAACGTCGATACCGGCCTGCCCAACGTCGTCGATCTCAAGGCGCCGATCGGCTCGACCGTCATCAACCCGCTGACGTCGATGGTCGCCGATCTCATCGACTCCGGCCAGACGCCGGCCGAGGCGAACGCGCATGTCGCGGCCTCGCTCGGCCTGCCGGCAGGCCTGGACTTCGGCTCCTACGACTTCCTCGATTCGGCCGCGGATCCCGCCACGTCGCTCGCGATCCAGAAATCCGCGGCCCAGATCGCGCAGCTGGTGACCAACGCGGTCAATGCCGGCCTTGATCCGGCAGCCGTGCTTTCGGCGATCTCCAACAGCTCCGCCGCGGGCGCCTCGGTCGATTTGACCAACGCGAGCGAGCTGACCACTCTGCTGACGGACGCGGGCGCGGATCCCACGGTCGCGCAAGGCCTCGGAAACGACACCGCTTCGGTCAACCAGGCGATCGACGCGGCGACCAGCGCGGGCGACGTCTCGACCGTCCAGCACGACTACAACCAGCCCGGCGCGAACCTGCCCCCCCAGCGCGGGCGACGATCACTATACGCCTCAACGAAGACGGCTCGATCGATATCCACCCGCTGGAGAACGACGTCGATCCCGAAGGCAGCGCGCTGACGCTCACGCAGATCAACGGCACGCCGATCCAGCTCGGCGTGCCGGTCGCGGTCGAAGGCGGCAGCGTCGTGTTGCTGGACAATGGCGCGCTGCGCTTCACGCCGGCGACGAATTTCAACGGTACGCCCTCGTTCCACTATACGGTCGTCGATTCGGGCGGCCTGGCCCAGGTCGGCACGGTCCATCTCGACGTCACCCCCCGGTCAACGACGCGCCGGTCGCCGAGAACCAGAGCTTCACGACCGACGAGGACGAATCGATCAGCGGCGATCTGCGCGGTCGCGTGACCGACGTCGACGGCGATCCGCTCAGCATCGTCGCCATCAACGGCACCGCGATCACCACGACCTCGCCGTCGCGATCGCCGGCGGCGTCGTCAGCCTCAACGCCGACGGCAGCATGACCTTCGCGCCGACGCACGATTTCAACGGCCCGGTCTCGTTCACCTACACGGTGTCCGACGGCCATGGCGGCACCGCGACCGCCACGGTCGACGGAACGGTCACCCCGGTCAACGATCCGCCGGTGGCGGTCAACGACGTGGTCGCGACCAACGAGGACACGCCGGTCACGTTCGATCCGCGCCTCAACGACCATGACGTGGACGGCGATGCGCTGCAGATCGTGGGGGTCGGCGGCACCGCGCTGACGGTGGGCGGATCCGCATCCGTGCCGGGCGGCAGCGTCCGGCTGAACGCCGACGGCACGCTGACCTTCACCCCCAACCCCGATTTCAACGGCACGACGAGCTTCGGCTACCGGATCTCCGACGGGCATACCACCGCGACCGCGACCGCGACGGTCAACGTCGCGCCGATCAACGACGCGCCGGTTGCAGCGAACGATCCGTTCACGGTGGCCGAGGATTCGCCGGTCACGATCGACGTCCGCGCCAACGACGTCGATCGCGACGGCGACGCGCTGACGGTGACGCGCATCAACGACACGCCGATCGCGGTGGGCACGCCGGTCGCGGTGGCGAACGGCATCGTATCGCTCACCGCGCAGGGGAACCCTGACGTTCATCCCCAACGCCAACTACAATGGCCCGGCGTCCTTCACCTATACGGTTTCGGACGGCCATGGCGGAACCGCGACGGCGACGGTGAGCGGCACGGTCACGCCGGTCAACGACGCGCCGGTCGCGGGGCCCGACACCTTCACTGTGGCCGAGGACACGCCGGTCACCTTCGACGTGCGCGCCAACGACAGCGACGTCGACGGCGATTCGCTGACCGTCACCAAGATCAACGATATCGCGATCACCACGACGACGCCGGTATCGGTCACCGGGGGCGTGGTGAGCTTGGGCGCCGACGGACGGCTGACCTACACGCCGGCGCCCCGATTTCAACGGTTCGCCGACCTTCACCTACACCGTTTCGGACGGGCATGGCGGCACGACGACCGCGACCGTCTCCGGCACGGTCACCCCCGTCAACGACGCGCCGGTCGCGCAGCCCGATGCGGCCACGACGGTGGTCAACACCGCGAGCACGATCGACGTGACCGCGAACGACCGCGACGTCGACGGCGACCGCCTGTCGGTGATCAGGGTCAACGGCCACGCGATCGTCCTGGGCACGCCGGTCCAGGTCGACGGCGGTTCGGTCTCGCTCGATAACGCCGGGCATCTCGTCTACACGCCGGACACCGGCTTCGTCGGCAGCCCGAGCTTCGAATATACCGTCTCGGACGGCCATGGCGGCACCGCGACCAGCACTGCGACGGTGACGGTCCAGCCGGCCGGCGACACCATCACGATCACGCCGGATCAGTTCCCGGCGAGCGCCGACAATGCCGACGCGCTGGCGCATTCCGGGGTCGAGCATTTCGACGTGGTGGGCGACGAGATCGCGATCGATGCCCCCGCACGCGGCCGAGCTGATCCATGCGTCGATCGACTTCGTCGAATCCGACCATGTCACGCTCAACGCCGACGGCACGCATCTCTCGACCTCGCTCAAGGACCTGCAGAGCCTCCACGTCGACACGATCAAGGTCAGCTCGCAATCGATGGTGATCAGCGCGGGCGGCAGCCTTGCCTCGCTTTCGGCGACCGACCTGCCGCAGATCATCGGCCACGAGCCGGGCACGGCGCCGGACGCCTCGTTCAACCCCGACGTCACGCTGAGCGTCGATGGCGGCGCGCTGCCGACGTCGTTCGACGTGACGAGCCTCGCCAACGGCCTGGTGGCGGCGGGGATCGATCACCTGAGCTCGACCGGTCCGCTGTCGCTCAGCTACGAGCAGGCGGTCGCGTTCCACGACGCGGGGCTCGATTTCGCGCCCGCCTCGGACATCACGCTCGGCTTCAGCAACATCGACACGGTCGACATGTCGGTGCTCCATGCGCTGAACATCGACCATCTCGATTATTCGGGCGCGACGCTCGACATCACCGCCGACGAAGCAGCGGCGGCGGTCCATGCCGGCGTCGACATCGTCGAGAGCGACAATGTCGTCCTCCATGCCGACGGCACGCACCTGTCGACCTCGCTCAAGGACCTGCAGAGCCTCCACGTCGACACGATCCAGCTTTCCGCGCATTCGATGATGATCAATGCCGGCGGGAGCCTCGGCTCGCTTTCGGTTGCCGACCTGCCGCACATCGTCGGCCAGGACGCGGGCGCCGGCGGCGCGTCGTTCAATCCCGACGTCACGCTCAGCGTCGACAGCGGCGCGGTTCCGGCTTCGCTCGACCTGACCGATCTCGCCCATGGCCTGGCGGCCGCGGGATCGATCACATCAGCTCGGGCGGGCCGCTGGCGCTCACCTATGAGCAGGCGGTGTCGCTCCACGACGCCGGCATCGATTTCGCGCCGGCCTCGGACGTCACGCTCGACTTCAGCAACATCGACAATGTCGACATGTCGGTGCTCCATGCGCTGAACATCGACCATCTCGATTATTCGGGCGCGACGCTCGACATCACCGAAGACGAAGCGGCGGCGGCGGTCCATGCCGGCGTCGACATCGTCGAGGGCGACAATGTCGTCCTCCCACGCCGACGGCACGCATCTCTCGACCTCGCTCAAGGACCTGCAGAGCCTCCACGTCGACACGATCCAGCTCTCCGCGCATTCGATGATGATCAATGCGGGCGGCAGCCTCGGCTCGCTTTCGACGGCCGATCTGCCCCACATCGTCGGCCATGACGCGGGCGTCGGCGGCGCATCGTTCGATCCGGACGTGACGCTCACCGTCGATCCGGGCACGCTGCCCGATTCGACCGACATCTCGGGCATCGCGCATGGCCTGGCGGCCGCCGGGATCGATCACATCGGCGTGGGCGGCGACGGCAACCTCTCGCTCTCGTTCGCGCAGGCGACCGCGGCGACCGACGCCGGGCTCAACTTCGCCCAGGACGCGCACATCACGGTCAACCTCGAGGCGTCGCAGATCGGCACGCTGACGGGCGAGCCCGGGATCGGCGACATGGGGATCGACCACCTGCATGTGCAGGGCGGCGTCGCCGAGATCACCGATGCCGAGGCGTCTACCCTGGTCGATGCCGGGGTCGACTTCGTCGGAAGCGATTCGATCACGCTCCACGCCGACCAGACGCACCTCAGCACGTCGCTCAAGGGCCTGCAGGATCTCCACGTCGACTCGATCAAGGTCGATGCCGGGGTCACGCAGCTCCATGTCGACGCGGGCGATCTCTCGGGGCTCACGGCTTCGTCGCTCCCGCAGTTCGACGTCGCGCAGACCGACGCGTCGCTCGACGTCACGCTGCGCCTCGACGCGAGCCAGCTCGACAAGCTCGACGATCTGGCGGCGGCGCTGCGTGCGGCGGGCATCGATCACTTCGCGGTCGACCAGCCGATCGGCGACTATGATGCCGCCACCCAGGCGCATATGGCGACGATCACGCAGGAAAGCGGGATCAACTTCGTCTACGAGCCCGAGCCGGCGCACACGATGCACACCGAGCTCTTCTCGGCGACGATGGAGCCGCAGGACGGCGCGGGCGACGATCATGCGCTGCTCCAGCAGCTGCTGAGCACGTTCGAATCGCACGAGGACCACGGGACCGGCGGCCAGGTGGTGCTCGAGGACGGATCGATCAACGCGCTGGCCGAGGCGGGCATGCTGCGCGCCTATACCGCCGACGAGGTCGTGCTCGACGGCACCCATTCGGGCGAGACGCTGCTGACCACGCTCAAGCAGATCGCCGATTTCGGGATCGACCATATCATCGCCACCCCGTCGGGCGGCCCGCTGCTCGTCGATGCGGCAGCCTGTCCGGCGCCGACGGCCAGCAGGTCAAGGACCTGTTCGACGCGCTCGATGCCAATGTGCAGACCAAGGGCAGCATCTTCGACGGCGTCGATCATGTCGCGCTGGTGGTCGACCAGGATCTGGCGCATGCCATTTCCGAGGTCGACGGCGGATTCGAGAAGCTAGCGTCGATCGGCTTCACGCAGCTCGACGTGCTGATGGCCGCGGGCGACACGTCGCCGGTGCCGCAGACCGACGCGCTCGAGGTGAAGGTGATCGGTGAAGACGACGATCAGTACTGGCGTCTGCATCACGACCGGTAAGACCGTTTGGGAGTAATTGCGTATGGCGGAATCCCCGCCGCAAGCGGGCATCGATCTCCCGCAGAAGCCGGTTGCCGAGCTTCTGCGGGCGTGCCGCTATTCGTTCTACGTCGTGATCTTCTTCTCGTTCATCATCGAGCTGCTCGCCGTGGCGCCGATGATCTACATGATGAGCGTCTACGACCGCGTCGTCGCGACGCGCAGCGGCATCACGCTGATCTCGCTGACCGTGCTGATCATCGGCGTCTATCTGTTCTGGTCGTCGCTCGAATGGATGCGGCGGCGGCTGATGGTGCGCGTCTCGCTGCGGGTCGATTGGGAGCTCGCGGCCGAGGTGTTCGACGCCTCGTTCCGCCGCTCGGTCGGGCGCCAGCGCGTCAATGTCCAGCAGCTGCTGGGCGATCTGATCGCGCTGCGCCAGTTTTTGACCGGCGATCCGGTGCTCGCGCTGATCACCGCACCGATGGCCTCGATCTTCGTCGTCGTCGGCGCGATGTTCCACCCGTTCTGGCGGTGTTCATCGTCGTCGCGGTCGTGCTGATGACGATCTCGGCCTATATCTCGCAGAAGATCTCGTCGCCGATCCTCAAGCGCGCCAACGACGAAAGCGCCGAATCGCAGCGCGTCGCCGCGAGCAGCCTGCAGCAGGCCGAGGCCACGCTCGCGCTCGGCATGCTCCCCGCGATCCGCCGCCGCTGGTACGATCGGCACAAGTCGTTCCTGCAATTCTCGGTCAACGCCAGCGAGGCGAGCGGCATCGCCGGCGGGCTCTCGAAGTTCCTCTCCAAGTCGCTGCCCTCGCTCCAGATCGCGCTGGGCGCCTATCTGGCGATCGAGGGCGAGATCACGGGCGGCATGGTGATCGCCGCGAGCATGCTGATCTCGCGCTCGGTCCATCCGATCCAGCGGCTGCTCGGGAGCTGGGGGACGATCGTCCAGGCGCGCCAGGCCTATGAGCGGCTCAACCTGCTGCTGATCGAGGACCGGCATTTCTTCGGCCGGATGGCGCTGCCCGCGCCGCTCGGCGCGCTCGAGGTCGCGGGCGCCGCGGCGCTGCCGCAGGGCGCCGCGCGGCCGGTGGTGGCCGACGTCACCTTCTCGATCCGCCCGGGCGAAGCGGTGGCGATCATCGGCCCCAGCGGATCGGGCAAGACCTCGCTCACGCGGCTGCTGGTCGGCGTGTGGCGCCCGGCGGCGGGTTCGGTCCGGCTCGACGGCGTCGAGCTTTCGGACTGGAACCACGACGAGGTCGGGCCGCACATCGGCTATGTCCCGCAGGAGATCGTCTTCCCCGAGGGCACGATCGCCGAGAATATCGCGCGGCTCGGCCCGGTCGATCCCGACAAGGTGATCGCCGCGGCGCGGCTGATCGGGATGCACGAGACGATCCTCGCCTTCCCGCTCGGCTACGAGACCGTGCTCGGCGAGAGCGGCTTCGCGCTTTCGGGCGGCCAGCGCCAGCGGCTGGCGATCGCGCGCGCCTTCTACGGCGATCCCAAATATGTCGTGATGGACGAGCCCAACGCCAGCCTCGACGAGGTCGGCGAAAGCGCGCTGATGCGCGCGATCACGACGATGAAGGAGGGCGGCACCAGCTTCGTCCTCACCACGCATCGGCCGCGATTGATGAGCGTGGTCGACAATCTGCTGGTTCTGCGCCAAGGACGGCAGGTGGGCTTCGGTCCCGCGGCCGAGATGATCGCGGCGGTCCGCAATCTGAAGGTGGTCCCCACCGAAGAGACCGAAGTGAAGCCGCCTTCGCCGATTCGCGCGCAGATCGCGCCCGCGGCGGCCGCAGGAAACTAAGGAGCGTTCAAAGCATGACTGCCGTGGAAGGGACTGGCCGGACCGGCTTGCTCGCCCGGACCGATGGCTTTTTCGATCGGGTGATCTCCGGCTGGAATCCCTATCATCCCGACAAGCTGGTGGGGCGCGAGCTCGAGCCGGTGCAGATCGACGAATCGCCGGTGCGCAAGCGCGGCACGCGGTTCATCGTCATCGCGACTTTGGTGTTCCTCGTCTGGTCGGTGACCGCGCCGCTCGATTCGGGCAGCCAGGTGGTCGGCTCGGTGACGATCGCGGGATATCGCAAGGCGGTCCAGCATCCGACCGGCGGGGTGGTGAGCCGCGTGCTCGTCACCGAAGGCTCGAAGGTGCGCCAGGGGCAGGTGCTGGTCCAGGTCAACCCGCTCCAGACCGACGCCAACGTCGCCAACATCGAGCAGGACTATATCAACACGCTGGTCAGCGAATCGCGCGCCAAGGCCGAATTGCTCGGCAAGCCGATCGCCTGGGATCCCGAGCTCGCCGGCCTCAATCCGGCGCGGGTGGCCGAGGCCAAGGCGATCCAGGTGCGGATGTTCCAGACGCGCCAGTCGCAGTTCGAGGAGCAGGTCCGCGGGCTCAACGCGCAGATCGAGGGGCTTTCGGGCGCGATCGCCTCGCACCGCATCCAGCTCGGCACGCTCACCGAGGAGCTCAAGAGCGTGCGCGACCTGGCCAAGGACGGCTATGTCCCCCAGGCGCAGGTCAACACCACGCTGCGCAACCAGGTCGACCAGCAATCCGCGCTCGAGACCGCGCAATCGGAGATCGGCAAGATCCGCGCGCAGATCGCCGAGCTGCGCTCGCAGTTCCAGACCGAGGTGGCGAAGGAGCTCGCCGATCTCCAGAAAAACCGCGAGGCGGGCGACGCCAAGCTGCGCTCGGCGCGGTTCGACCAGTCGCTGAGCGAGATCCGCGCGCCGGTCAGCGGCACGGTGGTCAACCTCAAGGTGTTCACCGAGGGCGGGGTGATCTCCGCGGGCGACACGCTGATGGAGATCGTCCCCGATCAGGGAACGCTGATCGTCGAGGCCAAGGTGCCCCCCAAGGACATCGATTCGGTGGCGGTCGGGCAGGAAGCGGACATCCGCTTCACCGCGTTCAATTCGATGACCACCCCGATCGTCAAGGGCCGGGTCAAATCGGTGGGCATCGACAAGCAGAAGGCCAAGCCGGGCGAGGAGCTGCGCACCCCGGACGATTATTACCTCGCCCAGATCGAGACGACCCCGGAGGCGCTCAAGGTGCTCGGCGACAAGCAGCTTCGCCCGGGCATGCCCGCCGAGGTGCTGATCAAGAAGGGCCAGCGCACGTTCATGAGCTATCTGCTCAAGCCGATCCTCGACAAGCTGGCCAGGGCATTCAGGGATTGACCAGGATGCGGCGAATTCAGGTCGCCACGGCGGCCCTCGCGTGCGCGCTGGCGTCCGCGCCGGCGGCGGCGCAGACCACCGGCGAACCCTCGGGGATCGGCGCGGTGCCCGAGGGCACGCCGCCGCCTCCGGTGCAGACCGACCCGATTCCGGCGAGTCCGCCGCTTCCGCAGGCCAATGGCCGCGTCGCGCCTTATCCCGACGTCCAGCCGGTGGCGCCCGCGGCTTCGCCCGGCACGCCCAGCAGCGCGGCGGCGGGCGATCGGAACGTCACCCCCACGGCGACGGTTTCCGGGCCGCAGGCGCCCGACGCGAATCCCCCGGTCTATGGCCCGCTGATCGCGCCGCGGGCGCCGCGCGGCGACGGCAAGCTCGATCTGGTCGCGGCGTTCGAGATGGGCAAGGACAATGACGCGACCTATCGCGGGGCGATCGCCGAGCACGACGCCAATCGCCAGGTCGCCGGCCAGACGATCGCCGGTTACCTGCCGACCGCGGGCTACAACTATCAGAACATCCCGACCGAAGAGGGCTCGCGCCACGTCGTGACGGTGACCCAGCCGCTGATCAGCCTCAGCGGGCTGGCGACCTTGCGCCAGCGCGGGCCGCGGATGCGCTATGCCGACGCGACCTTCCAGGTTCGCGAGCAGGATCTGGCGACGCGGCTGATGACCGCGGTGACCGACATCATCAAGGCGCGCGAGGCGAGCACGCTCAACGATGCGCGGATCGACGCGTTCAAGGTCCAGTCCGAGCGCGCCGACCGCATGTATCGAGGCGGGCTTGGCACGGTGACCGACGCGCGCGACATCGAGGTGCGCTACGAGCTGGCGCTCGCCAATCGCGCCTTGCTCAAGGGCGACGAGATCGCCGCGGTGGCGCGGCTGCGCTCGATCACCGGGATCGATCCGCCCGCCGACGCCTTCTCGCTGCCCAAGGAATTCGGTCCGATCGAGCTGGCGCCGGTCGACGCCTATCTCGCGCAGCAGGGCCAGTCCAACCCGCAGATCGCCGCATCGCGCGAGAACGAGCGCATCGGCAAGCTCGAGGCGGCCCGTGTGCGCGGCACCTTCTTCCCGACGGTCGGCGCGAGCGCGACCTATACGCGGCGCGGCAGCGTCTCGACGAGCTACGTCGGCCTTTCGGTAAATGCGCCGCTGAGCGCGGGGACCTTCTTCCAGGCGGGCGCGGCGAACGCGTCGGCGCGGCGATCCTATGAGGAGCGCCGCCAGACCGAGGAAAAGGCGCGCACCGAGCTGACGCGGCTCTACGCGCTGGTCGACGGCGGCCGCCAGGCGCTGGCGATCAACGGCAAGGCGATCGAATCGGCCGAGCTCAGCGTCGCGGCGAACGCCAAGAGCTATGAGGGCGGGGTGCGCACCAACGTCGACGTGATCAACGCGATCCAGACGCGGTTCGAGGTGGAGAACACCCAGGTGCAATCGGCGGCGACGCTGGCGACCAATTATCTCAACCTGCTGCTTCTCGCCGGGGTTCCGCCCGAGGATGCGCTGGGCGCCGTCCAGGCGTTCCTGCTCGGTCGATAGGAGGGGCGCGGGATGGCTTCGCCGCTCAAAGTCGCGCATACGCTGTTGCAGCCCGCGCTGGTCCTGTCCGCGCTGTTTGGCTCGATCATCGCCTTTTTCGTGCTGCAGCATCACAACATCAAGGCCGAGAGCCCGGTGTTCCGTTCCGCCGCCCAGGCGACCCACTGGATCGCCGCCGAGGAATCGGGCCCGGGGGCGCCCTGCCTCAAATGGACGGTCGACGAGAAGGTGCACGAGGTCGCGGACAATTCGGGCAGCTATGCGACCTTCAGGTGCAATTCCCCGGCGGTCTTCTATTGGCTCGTCGGCGGATTTCTGGCGCCGGGGCTGGTCCTGATTCTCACGGTCTCGCTCGCCACCGCTTCGGATTGGCGCCCCGCGCGCAGGCGATAGCGACAGCAACCGGACAAGGCGTGACCCGATGATGGCACAGCATGAAAATCGCGTCGCGTCCGCGCTATGGGCTTTGGCCCGCCGCGCCGTATAGCCGGTCATGGCTTCGCTCCAGGGATTCGTCGAATCGATCGAACGCGCCGGCATCCGCGGCTGGGTGATCGATCATGACGAGCCGGGCCGGCGCCTCGCGGTCGAGCTGGTGTCGAAGGGGCGCTCGATCTCGGTCGCGCTCGCGAACAAGCCGCGGCCGGACGTTTCGCGATCGGGGATCAGCCGCACCGACATCGGCTTTTCGCTGGTTCCCCCGCGTCAGGTGACGATCGACATCGGCGCGATGGAGGTCCGCGTCGTCGGCTCCGATTTCGTGCTCCCGGTCGCCCGCGGCGCGACCAGTTACGAAGGCGTGCTCGAGGTCGTCGCGCCGGGCCGCGTCGGCGGATGGGCGTGGCACACCGGGCATCCCGCCGAGCGCGTCTGGATACTCCTCAAGCACGGCGATCGGCAACTCGCGCGGCTCGAGGCGAGCGATCCGCGCTCGGATCTCTCCGCGCTGGGCATGGGTGACGGGGGGTACGGGTTCAGCTTCGATCCGTCGAAGCACGGCGAGCCGCTCGATCTCGCGGGCATCGACGCGGTGATCGAGGCGACGGGCACCTATCTCCATGATCTCCATGGCTCGCGCGTGCGCATGCCGGCGGCGCCGGCGGCACCTGTGGAAGCGAAACCCGCGATCGCACCCGCGCCCGTCGCGGCGCCACCGCCACCGCCTACGCCGCCACCCGCGCCACCGCCGCCGCCGACGGTCGCGGTCTCGCCCGAGCTGGCCGCCGCGCTGCGAAGCTCGATCTCGCTCGACGAGAATGACTCGCTCTTCTGACGCCTCGCGGGGGTAGGCGCTGGCCTTGCCCGGCGCGCTTGGGTAAGCGGCCTGACAATGCGTATTTTTCTGACCGGCGCCAAACCGTCATTCAACGTCCACGCCACCACCTCGCTCGCCGAGCGCTTCGGGAAGACCGGATCCAACACCGGCAACCAGGTGATCGCCTATGGCCTGTTGAACGGGCTGGTCCACGACGAGGCCTCATGGGATCCGACGCTCAAGCCGGCCGAGGTGAACGAGCGCTTCGACCATGTCGTGATCGCCGCGGCCAACTTCCTCCATTCGGGGTTCGACTTTACCTATCTCGCGAACTTCCTCGAGCAGATCCGGCTGCCGATCTCGATCGTCGGGCTGGGCGCGCAATCGCGCGATTTCTCGGCGGACGTCGAGCTGACGCCGGGAACCGAGCGGTTGGTGCGCGTGCTCGCCGAGCGCTGCGCGCGGATCGGCGTGCGCGGCGAATATACCGCGCAGCTGCTCGCCAATCGCGGCGTCACGAACGTGCAGCTGACCGGATGCCCCTCCTACTACGCCGATTTCGGCCATGCGGTGCCCGAGGTTCTTCCCCGGCTGACCAAGCGATCGCGGGTCGCGGTGAACGCGTCGCGCGACGTGATCCGGCACGCGTTCGATCCGCGCGCGATGCGCGCGGCGGTCGCCAAGCTGATGCGTCTCGCGATCCACCGCGACGCGATCTTCGTCGCGCAGACCGAGCATGAGGAGATGGTGATCGCCGAGGGGTTCATCGAGAATCCCGGGCGGTATCTCGGCGTGCTCTACGGGTTGTTCGGCAGGAAGATGGAGCGCAGCGCGTTCGACGCCTGGGCGCTCGCGCGGTGCAAGGTCTTCTGGGACGTGGAGAAATGGGTCGAGGCGATGGCGGCGCACGATTTCGTGATCGGCACGCGCTTCCACGGCGCGATGGCGGGGCTGCTCGCCGGCACGCCGGCGCTGATCGTGTGCCACGATACGCGGACGACCGAGATGTCCGAATTCCTCCACATCCCGCACGTCGGGCTCGACGCGTTCAACGCGACCCCGGTCGCCGAACTCCATGCGCGGATCGACCTGTTCGACTATCGCGCGCGCCGCGCCGTCCTGCGCGATGCCTATGCCGAGTTCCTGCGCGCCAACGGGCTGGAATACCGCTGGCGGGCGGCACCAGCGGCGGGCGCTGTTTTGGGCTGAGGCGCCCTCATCCCGTTCGCCCTGAGCTTGTCGAAGGGCGGCTCTGACGGACCGGACGTTTGCAGCACCGTGCCCTTCGACAGGCTCAGGGCGAACGGACCTTGGGTTCAGCCTAACCGAATTGGCCCTACCGCTCCACCCGCCTGAACAGCCGATCGAACAGGCTCCGCTTCGCTGCCTGTGGCTCGGGCTCGGGCTGCGGCTGGGGCGGGGGCGCGGCCTGCTCGGGTTCCTCGGGCGCTTCCGCGATGGGGCGCGGCGGCGAGACCGTGATGAACCCCGCCGCGACCGCGAGGCTTAGGTCGTCGAGCGACAATTCGTCGAGCTCGGTCAGCGACGGCATCTCGGGCTTCTTGTCGTTGGCGCGCGGCGCGATCGCAGTGACGTTCGATGCCGCGTCGGATTCGATCTCCGGCATCTCGGGTTGCAACGGTTCGGTCGCGGCGAAGGGGACGTTCTTGGGCACCTCGTCCTCGGGCGGGAAATGGAACGGGCTGCCGCGCACATGCTCGCCGCCGGGGAGCAGGATGTCGATCGCATTGGCGTCGTCGGCGAGGAATTCGCCGAGGTCGAAGATGAACCCGCCCTCGCCGCGCGAGAGCTGGCTGCGCGCGAGATCGGGGCGGGGGTGGTCGCTGACCGTCTCGGCGACGCGCCGGCCGTTGACCTCCGCCACCAGCCGGCACGGCAATCCGTCCTCGGTCACTGCCCAGCCGCTGACCATCGCCTCGCGCCGCTCGACATAGCCGCGATAGCTGTGCGGCGTCTCCGCGGGCGTTTCGACGAAGCGGGTGGTCGGGCTCCCGGGCAGATCCTTGCCGTCGGGATAGCGCAGCTCGATCCGGTTCTTGCCGGGCTTGAGATAGGGCGCGGGATCGACGCGGAACCCGCCCGTGCCGGTCGAGACGCCGAGCCGGACGAGATCGGGACGCGCGAGATCACTGGCGACCGCGACCGGCGCCTCGCCGTTGACCGTCATCGCGAGCTCGCAGCCGGCGCCATCCTCGGCGACCGCCCAGCCGACGATCGGCCCCTCGTCACCGGCTTCGATATACCCACGGAACGACATTCGGATTCCAATCGAAAACGCATTACGCCCGCGCCATCGACAGGGCAGCGAGCCGATCCGCGATAGAAGATCGCGGATGCCAAGATCAAGGAGCGCGCCATCATCGAATCGCGGCGATCGGGCCGCGTTCCGGATCGGACTAACGCTTTGTCCTTTCAGGCTCTAGCGGGCGTGGGGCGATCAGGATACGGCGTCCCGTTATCTTGAGCGACGAACTCTCCTCGATCCTGGCGGCCGCCAGGGCCCGCCGCGACGCCGGGCAGTGGGAGCTGGCCGCGCGGCTGTTCCGCCGCGCCGAGCTGCTCGCGCCCGAGGCCGCCGAGATCAAGCACAATCTGGCGATCGCCTGCTTCGCCAAGGGCGATACGATCGCCGCCCGCGCCTCGGCCGAGCGCGCGCTCGCGCTCGCGCCGGGGCTGTGGCAGAGCCATGCGTTGCTCGCGCGCATCCATCGCGGGGCGGCCGATCCGACCGGCGCCGAAGCCGCCTGGCGCGCGGTGCTGCGGCAAAGCCCCGGCAACGGCGCCGCGCTGCTCGGGCTGGCGGACCTGGCGATGAACGAGTTCGGCGATCCCGAGGCGGCGTTCGCGCTGGCGGCGCCGCTTCGCAACGACGCGCATTTCGGCGCCGACGCCGAATTGGCCCAGCTGATGGCGCTGCTCTACAGCGACCAGAGCGACCCGCGGAGCCTCGCGGCGCGGCTGACGGCCTATTCGCGCGCGCACCTGCGCCTCCCGCGATTGCCCGGGCGCGCCATCCGCGCCGGGCGCCGGCGGATCGGCATCCTCTCGCCGCTGCTGTCGGCGTCGCCGGTCTATTATCTGACATGGTCCTCGCTCGAGCTATTGTCGCGGCACCACGATCTCGTCTTCTTTCCGCGCGGCACCCGCCGCGACTGGGCGACCGAGCGGCTGGAGGGGCTGGCGCGCGAATGGGTGGGGGTGGCGCACGTCGCGCCCGAGCCGCTCGCCCGGCGGATCGCCGAGGCCGAGATCGACGTGCTGCTCGATCTCGGCGGGTGGAGCGACCGTCGCGGGCCTCGCCGCGCTTTCCGCCAAGCCGGCGGCGCGGATGTACAAATGGGTGGGCGGGCAATCGGCGTCGACCGGGATGGAGATGTTCGACGGCTGGATCGGCGACGCCTGGCAGTCGCCCGATGCGCTCGCGGACCTCTATGCCGAGCCGATCGTCAACATCGCCGGGGGCTATGCCGACTACACCCCGCCGCCCGCGCTCGAGAAGGCTCGCGGCGCGCCCAAGGCCGGGGTGGCGCTGGTCGGCAATCCCGCCAAGATCGGGGCGGCGACGCTTCGCACCTGGCCGTCGGGGGTCGATCGCGTGGCGCTGATCGACCGGCGCTATGTCCACGAACGCACCCGCGCGCGCGTGACCGAGCTGCTGGCGCGCGGCCGAATCGCGGTCGACCGGGTGATCGTGCCGTCGAGCCAGCAAACCTATCTCGAGGCGGTCGCCCGGTGCGAGGCGATCGTCAACACCCAGCCCTATGCCGCCGGCCTCACCGCCGTCGAGGCGCTGGCGCTGGGCGTGAAATTGCTGGGCGGCGAGGGCGGGGGCCTGCTGTTCTGCGCGCGTCACCATCGCTCGCACCAGCGCACCGGCGGTCGCAACCCGACGCTGCCCGCGCAGATCCTCGAGCTGGTGAGCCGCTGAGATGCGCGCGCCCAAGGCCTCCGGAAAATCGCTGCCGCTGAGCGATCTCCAGCGCAAGTTCCATAAGCTGATCCGTGCGACACCGATCTTCGACGACGTCTTCTACGCGCGCAACAACCCCGACGTCGCGGCCGAATATTCCGACCTGCTCCAGCATTATATCGCCACCGGCGAGCGCGAGAACCGCGCGCCCTCGGTATTCTTCGATCCCACCTGGTATCGGCTCCAGGTCGCGCGTGTACCGGCGGACCATTGCCTGCTCGCGCATTATCTCACGATCGGCGACGCCGACGGCATCCAGCCGATGGTCGGCTTCGATCCCGGCTATGTGCGCGAGAAACTGGGCACGCCGCGCACCCCGGCGCTGGTCGGCTTCCTCAACGCCCGCGCGGAGGGCAGCCGGGTCAATCCGAACCGCTTCTTCGACTATGACTGGTATCTCGCCGCCAATCCCGACGTCGCCGCGGTCGGCATCGATGCCTATTACCATTTCGTCCAGGCCGGAGCGAACGAGGGCCGGCTGCCTTCGGAGGACTTCAGCTGGTACGACCTGCGCGAGCGCTATCATCTCGCGGGCACCAATTCAGAGGTGTTCCGCGCGCTGATGCTGCGCTGGCGTCACCTCAACCTCGAGGCGATGGCCGACGAGACGCCGGCGATCCAGTCGATCCAGGACGATCTGCGCGCCAACCACCGGCCGTCCGAATATTACGAGCCGCACGCCGCGTCCGCTCCCGAGGGCAGCCGCCGCAAGTGCGACGTCTACGCCTATTACCTGACGCAATTTCACCGCGTCGCCGAGAACGACGCCTGGTGGGGCGAAGGCTTCACCGAATGGCACAATGTCGTGCGCGGCGCGCCGCGGTTCGCGGGGCATTACCAGCCGCGGATCCCCTCGGCGCTCGGCTTCTACGATCTCGACGATCCGCGCGTCTTCCCGCGCCAGGTGGCGCTCGCGCGGCAGGCGGGGCTCGCGGGCTTCGCCTTTTATTACTACCACTTCGGCGATCGGCGGCTGCTCGAAAAACCGCTCGAGCGCTTCCTTGCCGATCCCTCGCTCGATCTCGGCTTCTTCCTGATCTGGGCGAACGAGACCTGGTCGCGGCGGTGGGACGGCAGCGAATCCGAGGTGCTGATCGAGCAGAGCTACCCGCCCGATTTCCCCGAGACGATCGCCGCCGATCTCGCCCGCCACTTCGCCGATCCGCGCTATCGCCGCATCGGCGGGCGGGCGCTGGTGGCGATCTATCGCGCCGGCGCGATTCCCGAGGGTGCCGCCTGGCTCGACCGGCTGCGCGCGGCGTTCCGCGCGCTCGGCGAGGACCCGCTGATCTATATGGCGCAGACCTTCGAGGATGAGGATCCGGGCGCCTACGGCCTCGACGGCGCGCTCGAGTTTCCGCCGCACAAGCATAGCCGCACGCTGCCGCTGGCGATGCCGGCGCGCGGATACGGCACCAATCCGATGCTCAAGGTATGGGATTACGACCAGTTCGTCGACGCCGCGATCGCCGAGCCCTGGCCCGCCTATCCGATGATCCGCGCCTGCTTCCCCTCATGGGACAACGACAGCAGGCGCCAGGGCGCCTCGTCGGTGATCCACGGCTCGACGCCCGAGAAGTTTCGCCGCTGGCTGGCGGCGCTGGTCGTCGCAGCCGAGCAGCGCGGCGCACATGAGCCGATCGTCTGCATCAACGCCTGGAACGAATGGGGCGAGGGCGCCTATCTCGAGCCCGACCGCCGGTTCGGCCATGCCTATCTCAACACGGTCCAGTCGGTGCTCCACCCGGAAGACGCGAGCCACCGGCGGCTGCTGCTCGTCGGGCACGATGCCTTCGCGGCGGGCGCGCAGCGGCTGTTGCTCAACCTCGGGCGTCTCCTCAAGCAGGAATTCGGGGTCGACGTCGCCTTCCTGCTGCTGCGCGCCGATCGCGGGTATGACGGGCTGCTCGACGCGTATCGCGGCGTCGCGGAAACGCATGTCGCCGATGGCAATATCGACACGCTGATCGCGCGGCTGCGCGCGCGCGGCTTCGTGCATGCGATCGTCAACAGCAGCGCCTCCGCCCCCGCGCTCGAGCCTCTGGCCGCGTCCGGGATCGCGCTGATCCAGCTCGTCCACGAGCTCCCAGGCGTGTTCGACGCCCTGGGCGCCGGACCCGCGATCGCGATGGCGGCGGGGCATGTGCGGCGGTTCGTCGCCTCGACGCGGACGGTCGCGGCGATGATCGAGCGGGTCGGGGTGAGCCCGGCCAGGATCGCGGTGCTGCCGCAGGGCCAGTATCGCCGCGTGTCGCGCGCCGATCCGCGGGCTGCACGCGAACAGCTGCAGATCGGGCCCGACCGGTGCCTCGTCGTCGGCCTTGGCTATGGCGACGTGCGCAAGGGCGTCGACCTGTTCGCCGCGGTTGCCGAGGCCGCGCTTGATGCCGATCCGACGATGGACTTCATCTGGCAGGGCGATTGGGACCCCGGCGCGCGCGCGTCGCTCGCCGACCGGGTCGAACGGCTGGTGGCGAGCGGCCGTTTTCGCCACCTGCCCGACGGTCCCGATATCGAGACCCTGCTTGGCGCCGCCGATGTCTATTTCCTGCCCTCGCGTGAGGATCCGCTGCCCTCGGTTGCGATCGAGGCCTGGTCGTGCGGGCTGCCGGTCGCCGCGATCCGCGGGACGGGCGGGATCGCCGATCTGATCGCGGAGCATCGCGATCTGGGCGCGCTGGCCTCGGGCACGGATACGCCGGAGCTGCTCGCCACGGTGCGCGCAGCCGCCGCGCTGGGCCGCGGCGAAGCGCGCGCGACATGGGCGACCGCGCAGTTCGACTGGCCCAGCTATGCCCGCGCGCTGCTTCGCGAACTCTACCAGCCGCCGGTCGTCGACGTCGCGATCATCGGCCACAACCACGGACGCTTCGCCGAGCCGCGGATTTCGTCGATCGTGCGGCAGACGCTGCCAGCACGCGCGATCCGCTATCTCGACATGGAATCGAGCGACGGCAGCCCGGCGCTGGTCGGCGCGGTGGCGCAGCGGCTGGGCGTCGGGCTGGTCGAGGCGGCGGGCAACGACGGCCGGCTGTTCCAGACCTGGTACGAGGTCGCCGCCGCCTCGGACGCGCCTTATATCCAGATCGCCGAGGGCGACGATTGGATCGCGCCGACGATGATCGAGCAGTGCGTCGCGCGGCTCGAAGCGACGCGGGGGGCGGCCTATGCCTTCACCGCGGTCGAATGGATCGACGCCGACGATCGGGTGATCGCCGACCACCGCAACTATCCGCCTTCGGTGATCGGCTGGGACTATGCGGGCGGCGGCGAGATTTCGGCGGAGGCGCTGCTGGGCTCCGATTTCGTCGTCAAGAACCCGGTCCTGACGGTCAGCTCGGTGGTGTGGCGGCGCGAGATATTGCTCGATCTGCTCGATCGGCATCGCTTGGCGCTCACCTATCTCAGCTTCGCGTTCGATTGGCTGCTGTATCTCCGCGCCGCGCGGGCCGGGTATAGCGCGGTCTTCGTCGCCGATCTGCTCTGCCGCCATCGCCAGCACCATGATTCGTTCGCTTCGCGCGACGATCTGGGCCGCCACGCGCGCGAGATCGCGCGGATCTACGAGCTCGAACCCGCGCCCGATGCAGCCGACGCGCGCGACGCCTATCTGGCAACGCTCGAATGAACCGCGCCGGACGGCGTTGACACACCCTCGAACCGCTCCTCTAGTGCCCCGCGTTGCAACGGGTCGAACGAGTGGAGCGTAGATGGGCGTCGAGCCAAAGGTCGCGGCGAAGTCGGCGCCGACGAAGCCCAAGCGGCCCGTGCACGGCGAGGGCGCCCAAGCCAAGAAGCCTATGGTCGAAAAGCCGGCAAAGGCGAAGCGCGAGGCCGTGGAGTCCGTCGCGGCACCGGCCATCGCCGCCGACCGGCCCAAGATCTTCCACATCTATTTCGAGCCGTGGCACCGCGACCTGATCGACCCGGAATTCATCCCGCTCGACAACCATGGCACGCCGACCGAATATCTCGAATTCGACCTGTTCGAGCGGCTGTCGATCTCCGAGCACGTCAAGGACGTGCCGCTGTGGGGCGCGCTGTCGTGGCGCTTCACCGAAAAGACCGGGCTGACCGGCGCCGATCTGCTGCGCGAGATCGAGGCGCATCCGGGGGTCGATGTCTATTACAGCAACGCGCAGCCGCAGAACGAGGCGCTGTATCACAATCTGTGGATTCAGGGCGAAACCGCGCACCCGCGCTTTCTCGAGCTGGTCCGCGCCTTCCTCAAGGCGGCGGGGCTGCCTGACGATACCAACGAGATCGTGCCCTCGCACATCTATTCGACCGCGAATTATTTCGTCGGAACGCCGGCCTTCTGGTCGGCCTATCTGCGCTTCGTGCGTGGCGCGATCGTGCGCGCCGACCGGAATCTGCCGTCTGAGATCAAGGCCGAGCTCCACAGCACGGCCGCGGACGACCGCGGGGTGCACGGCGGAAGCACTTACATGCCGTTCATCGTCGAGCGGCTGTTCCCGTTGTTCATGCGGACGGCGGGCAAGGGGCTCAAGGGCTATAAGGTGCCGCTGCCGGTGCCTGAGATGGAGATCAACGTCCATCTCAAGCTGCTGCGCGAGATGAAGGACGCAGCATGGCGCGCCAAATCGATCTGGCTCGCGGTGTGCTGGGTCAATTACCGCAACCTCTATCTCACGCAGCAGCACGGTCAGGAATGGGCGCGCAAATATCTGCGATCGGTGACGCCGGGCGAGATCAAGTTCGCCTGAGGGGCACGATGGACTACGCCTTCACCCAACTCGAGAAACTGCCCGAAGTGCTGGGCAAGGCCGACGAGCCGCTCGTCGTCATGCCCTTCATCGATGCCGAGCTCGCGCACCGCTCGGCGCTGCAGCTCGCGCGGCGGGCGGGGACGCCGGGGCTGCTGCTGTGCGTGCAGGACGCAAGGCGATCGGGGTTCGTCGCGGTGGCGAACGCGGTGTTCCGCCGATCGGTCGCGCCCCGGTTCGGCTATGTCGCGCAGGATGCGTTCGCGGGCCGGCTCTGGCTGCGGCTGGCGCTGGAGGCGATCGAGAAGCGCGACGGCGGGCTGCTCGGGTTCAACGACGGCAAATGGGGCGGCAAGCTCGCGGGCTTCGGGCTGGCGTCGCGCGATTGGGCGGCGGCCAATTACGAGGGCGACCTGTTCTTCCCCGGCTACAAGAGCCACTATGCCGATACCGAGCTGACGCTGATCGCGATGCAGCAGCAGAAATACCGCTTCGAACCGCTCGCGGTGCTGATCGAGGTCGATTGGGACAAGGAGGCCGGCACGGTCCATCCCGACGACCGGTTGCTCTATTACAAGCGCGCGCAGGGGCATTTCGACCGCAAGGTGACCAATCCCGGGCTGCGCCGGATGTTCAAGTAGCGGGTCCGCGCGCCGCGAGCCCCGGCATGGCTTCGCGAAAGCAATGCTCATCACCCTGGCCCGGTGATGAAAAGGAGGGCGGTGCCGCGAGGCCCCCCCTTTTTGTGCATGCGCTCCCGGCTCAGAAATCGACGCGCACGCCGACGCGGACAAAGCGGCCGATGATGCCCGCCTCGGCATAGGCGGGGTTGTAGTTGGTGATGCCGTAGGCGGCGCCCGGATCATACGGCGGCTTGCGATCGAACACGTTGAGCACGTTGGCGTAGAGTGTGAACCCGTCGCCGACCTTGACCGTGCCGCTCAGGTCGGTGTTGATGAAGCTGTGCGCGCGGCAGAGCACCGGCGTGGTGGTGTCGCGATAGACTGCCACCGATCCGCCTTCGCTCGCCAGGCAATCGCCCGCGGCCAGGCGAGCATCGCGCCGGTCCTCCTGCTGTGCGGCTCAGAAGTGCGCGGGCGCCGCGAACGCTCCGGATCGAGGTGGAGGCCGACCATGGTCGCCGACGAGCCGTGCGGATCGCTCTCGATCTTGAGCGGACGCCGTTGCGCCCGAGCCGCACGAACGGATCGTCGCCGCCGAGCGCGATGAACTTGCGGGCGGATGCGCATCATCACCACCGGGCGGGTCGCCGGGCTCGATCCGATCTCGCGGAGCAGCCGGTCGATCGCTTCGTGCGAGGCCTTGCCGCGCACCGCGATCGTGCGGAACACCTGCGCCTCGGTCGGCGAAAGCGGAACGTGGCGCCCGTTCCAGAACACCTCGAGCGGATCGGGGACGATCGTGATCGCGCCGCGCTTGATCACCGTGTCGCCGCGCGTGGCGCCGCAATGCGGGCAGCGGCGCGGGTCGATGACGGCGGGCGGCGCCCGGTGCCGCATCGCGGTTGTGTTCGGGTTGGTGGCCATGACGCGCTGCTCCTGCTCCGGCGCCATCCTAAGCTGGGCGCTCGGGCTGTCGGGGCGAAGAGCCACCAACGTCCGCCGGGCTGCAACGAGCAGCACTATGTCGGCGAACCGGCGCATGAGCGCCGCCCAAACGTCCCGCTCAGGGGCGATCCGGACGATTCGCGTCTCGGCCTGGGCGGTCTTGCCCGCGGGCCCGGAATCATAGTTCGCCCATTGGCTGTTGGCGACCATCAGCACCGCGCCGCCGCGCGCGCGCGCCACCTGCGTCGGCTCCGCCGCCGCCGCTCCCCCGCGCGCGAGCACGCGCAGCCCGAGCGCGCGCCGGCCGGACCGATCGAGCGTGATCGCGATCAGCCGCGCGGGCGCGAGCGCATTCTGGACCGCGATCAGCCGCCCGCCGCTCAGCACCATGCCGTCGATCCCGTCGAGCGCCATGCCGGCCGCCGCGCCGACGCGATGAAGTTCGCCGGTCGGCAGGTCCACCGCGAGCAGCCCGAACGAATAGTCCGAGACCCACAGCGTGCGGCGATCGGGCGCGACCGCCATCCCCTGCGCGCTTCGCAGCCGCCCCGGCGCGACCAGCAGCTCGAGCCGGTCGCATCCCGGCCGGCAGCGATACACCGCGCCGCTCTGCGAATCGGCGCCGTAAGCGGTGCCGTCGGGCCCGACCGTGACGTCGCCGAGGTGGAGCGGCGTGCCGCCGGGGCCGGGGATCAGCCGGTGCGCGCCCGTGCGTGGCGAGATGCGGAGCAGGCCGCCGCTGCCCGGCGCATCGCCGCCGAACGGATCGCCGTCGACCGCCGCCCACAGCAACCCGCGCGCGGCATCGGCGAACAGTGCCATCGGCGATCCGGCCGCCTCGCCCAGCGCGACCGCGACTTCCGGTGCGCCGTCGGCATCGATCCGGAAGATCACGCGGTCGACCACGCTCGAGGCGAACAGGGTCCCGTGGCGCCGATCATAGGCGACGCCCTCGATCAGGTGCGCGCCGGCGGGTAGCCGGGCGACAACCCGGGCGATGCCCAGCGCGCGCGAATTGGCTTCGATCGCCTGCCAGATCGAGGGCACGATGGCGCCGCCCGCCTCGGCGCGGATTGCGGCGCGGGCGGCGTCGGAAAGTCCGCCGCCCTGGCGCACGAACCGATCGAGCCAGCGCTTCAGCCGCGCCGTATCGTGCGCGGCAAGGGCGGTCGCGATCGCCGAGCGCAGCACGCCGTTGTTCGCCGGCGCCGCCGCAACGAGCGCGTCGAAGCGGGGCAGCGCCGCCGCGGGATCGCCGACCGCGGCATCGCGCGCCGCCGCCCAGGCGATGCGCACCCCGGAATAATCATCGCCGCCCGCCGGAGCGGCGGCGAGCAACGCGCACAGCATCGCGATCCCCGCCGCGCGTCGACGCATCAATCCCGCGAGCCCGGGTCGGCGCCCATCATTTGCTTGACGACCCGGCGATAGCTGCGCCCGACCGGCAGCTCGGTGCCGTCCTCGGCGGTGAGGCGATAGCTGCCGGTGGCGCTGCGGCGCACCGAGGCGATCTTCATCCGATTGACGATCAGCGAGCGGTGGACACGCACGAACCGCGTGGCGTCGAGCCGCTCGAGGAAATCGGACAAGGGCTCGCGGTGGAGGTAGCTCGCCTGGCCCACGACGATCCGGACATATTCGGCCTCGGCATGCACGCGATCGATCCGGTCGAGCAGCACGCGCACCGCCTCGCCGCGCCGCTGGATCCAGACGTGCGGCCCGTCGCTCTTGGCCGAGGTCGTCTGGCGCAGCGTCCTCGAGCTGGCGCGACAATTCCTCGAGCCGCGCGCGGGCGCTGCGATCGTCGATCGCGGCGCGGATCCGCTCGATCGTCGTCTCGAGCCGCGCCATCCGCACCGGCTTGGTGAGGAAATCGATCGCGCCGGTATCATAGGCGAGCGTCGCGAAGCGCGGATAGGCGGTGGCGAAGACGATCAGCGGGCTGGTCCCGCCCCGCCGCGCGAGCGCCTCGACCACGTCGAAGCCGTCGAGCCCGGGCATTTCGACATCGAGGAAGATCGCGTCGGGCCCCAGCGCGGCGCAATGCGCGATCACTTCGTCGCCGTCCCGGAACGCGCCGACGAGCTCGACGCCGGGAATGCGCGCGATCATGTCGCCCAGCCGCTGGAGCGCGAGCGATTCGTCGTCGCACAGGAGCACGCGGATCGTCATGCCGCGGCTTCGCGCTGATAGGGAACCGCGAAGCGGACTTCGTAGCGGCCGTCCTGGCGGATCCCCGCTGAGAAGGCCACGTGGTCGAACCGGGCGCGCAGCCGCGCCTCGACGTTGGCGAGGCCCACCCCGGTGCCGCGGCCGATGTGGCGCTCGTGGCCGGGGACGGTGTTCACCACCGAGACGACCAGCGCGTCCCCCTCGCGGAGCGCGGTGATCGCCAGGTCGGTGGCGGCGGCGGTATCGACCACGGCGTGGCGCACGACATTCTCCACCAGCGGCTGGGTGACGAGGCTTGGCACCAGCGCGCCCGCCGCTGCGTCCGACACGTCGATCGTCACCCGCAGGCGATCGACGAAGCGCACCGTCTCGATCGCGAGATACAGCGATTGCAGCTCCACCTCGCGCGACAGCGGGATGTCCTCGAGCGGATCGAGCGACAGCCCGGCGCGGAGGAAATCGGCGAGATTCTCGACCATCGCCTCGGCCTCGCGGGTCTTGCGGCGCGAGATCAGCGCGGCGATCGAATTGAGCGTGTTGAACATGAAATGCGGGTTGAGCTGATAGCGCAGCGCGCGCAGCTGCGCCTGGTGCGCGATCCGCTGGAGCTGGCCGATCTGGCGCTCGCGATCCTCGACGTCGAAGCTCGAATGCAGCGCGAACAGCATCCCGGAAATGGCCGCATAGGACCAGAACCATTGCAGCATCGCCGCGATATACTGCATCCATTCGAACCCGGATTGGTAATATCGCGGAAAGAACATCAGGAAGACGGCGTAATTGATCAGCGAATGGAGCAGCGATGCGACCAGCGCCATCGCCACCGCCGCCGCCATGCGGAACGCGATCGAGCGCCCGCGAAGCCGGCCCCTGCAGCTCGACGATCACGAACGACAGCCCGGCCGCCATCGCCGACACGATCGCGCGCGGCAGCAGCATCGGCAGGCTCTCGCCGGGCACGAAGATCAGCCGCTGCGTGGTGAGCAGGCTGAATTGCGCGAGCCAGAAGCAGACGATGAACAGGCTGACGCCGATGCGCTGGCGCCGGCGGCGTTGCGAGGGCTCGGGAAGCGCGGGGGATGCCATCTGGGGGTGGTACCGGGCGCCTCAGTGGCGCGCAAACGCGGGCGCGGGACGCTCGTGCCGCCGGCGCGACGCTTCGTGGCAATCTGTTCCGAAAGTGGATCGAGTCCGCGTCCGCGCGCCGATTTTCCCGTCGATTCAAGCTGCGCCCAACTATTCGATCCCGAAGCGGTTCCGATTCCCGGGGACGCGATTGACGGGCTTTCGACCGCCGTGAGATAGATGCCGCCTTGGTTGCGTATTTGTCTTGGAGGGGGGATAGATTATGCATTTCACGCACTTAGGCGACGCGCTGATCGGGCGCGATCGCAAGTTCATCGAAGCCGATACGGTCGCCGTGCGTTGGATTGCCCAAGCCGCGGTCAATGTCGAGCTGTTCACGATCCCGCTCTACATGACCGCGCTCTATTCGCTGTACGGCATGCATCCGATCACCGGCCAGGGCTCCGACTATTACGCCGGCCGCCAATGGCCCGGCGCCAAGACCAGCGCCTTCCCCGAGACGGATCGCGCGCAGCCGGGCTGGGGCAACAAGCAGGCGTTCAACCTTGTCTTCTCGGTGTTCATCCAGGAGATGCTGCATCTCCAGATGGCGGCCAATCTGGCGACGGCGATCGGCCATCTCCCCAATTTCACCGCCACCGCGCTGCAGAGCCCCGAGCATGGCTGGACCTGCTACGGCCCGACGCTGACGACGATCCCGACGATCGTGAACCTCGAGGATACCGACACCTATTCGCAGGTGAAGGTGAACGTCGGAGCGCTCGACCAGGACCGGATCGCGCTGTTCCTCGCGATCGAGCAGCCGCAGGAGGATGCCGAGGCCGACATCGTCCGCAACAAGCAGGATTATTTCCCGACCGTCCCGTTCGACGATTTCGATCCCGCCAAGGGCAAGATGTTCGGATCGATCGGCTATATGTACCAATGCTACCGCGACTATCTGAGCATCCGCTACGACGACGGCACGCGGCTGTGGGACCATGTGTTCGATCCCGACGGGCTGCAGAACGACATGTTCAACAGCTTCAGCTTCCCCGGCCACCCGATGCGCGAGTTCATGGGCTTCGAGACGACGATCGCGCTGACCGACAGCGAGATCGCGTTCGAGCAGGCGATCAACATGATGAACGCGATCACCGATCAGGGCGAGGGCGCGACGCTCAAGGCGCGGCTCAAGCTCGCCAACGAGGCGCTGCTCCAAGGCTCGGTCAAGGAACGCTATCGCTCGAACGACGATGCGCTCAAATCCGATTATCCGAGCTATTCGGATACCGGCGCGCAGATCCCCTCCGCCGACGCGGTCGCGCGCTACGACAACGACGGCGAGGACCATTATTCGCGCTTCCAGCAGGTGCTGGCGCTGATGGAACTCGGCGGCGTCCTCACCTGGGACCAGGCGGGCAAGGCCGGCAGCTGGACTGCCGCCGATCTCGTCACCCCCCGGCTACGATCCCGCCAGCAACCCCTATGGCCTGCCGACTCCGGAGCAGATCGCCACCGCGCTCAACAACCTCGACCAGCCCGCGGTGCGCGATCAGAACCACCAGATCCTCAGCCAGGCGGTGGTCGGCGCGATCAAGGGCGTGACGACGGTGCTCGACCAATATTGGAACCCGCCGGCGGGCACGACCGTGTCGTTCCCCTATCCCTCGATGGTCGGATCGGGCGATCGCATGTCGGCGTGCTGGGCGGCGTTCGGCCAATGCCCCGATCTCAGCCAGGGCATCCCCGATCCCAACACCAAGATCGTCAACCACGCCTGCCAGGGGCTGAGCTTCGATTCGCCGAGCGGCGCGATCGGCGTCAACACCTGCGCCGAGACCTCGATCTACCATAGCTGCCGCGGCTCGAACCTGTGCAAGGCGATGGGCGGGTGCGGCTTCGTCCAGGCGACCGGCAACAGCAGCAGCGGCTGCCACACGCTCGCCGCCGCCGTGCCGACCCGCCCGGTGGGTGGCGGCTGCTCGGCGGTACGGATGCGCGTCCAGGGCGGGCTGTGCGGCGGGCCGACGCCGACGCCGTCGAGCACCACCTATTCGGCGCCGAGCGACAATGCGTGCGGCGGCTTCGGCGGCTGCGCGGTGCCGATCTCGGCGTGCCAGGTCTATCCCAAGTCCGGGATCATGGACCTCTACCAGCTCTCCGCCGCGCACGGATGCGGGCAATATCCGCCGACCAAGATCGGCACTTTGCCGTTCAACGAAGGCGACAAGGTCGAGGATATCGCCTTCCAGGCCTTTGCCGCGGTCGCCGCGCACATGGGCTACAAGCCCCCCGAGCAGCAGCCGCCGAACGACCTGCGGCTGGCGTTCCCGCCCTCGACGTGACGACGGACGGAACCGCGCCCGCGCCGCGGCTGGGGTTGCCCAACCCCGGCGACGGCGTGGGGCTGCGCGAGGAGCATTATCCGCACCTGATGCGCACCCCGCCCGAGGATTGGGGCGTCGACTGGTTCGAGGTGATCACCGAGAATTACCTCGACAACCAGGGCTATGGGCTGCGCGTGCTCGAGCATGTCGCGGCGCACCGGCCGATCGTGCTGCACGGCGTGTCGCTGTCGATCGGCAGCACCGCGCCGCTCGACCGCGCCTATCTCGCCAAGCTGGGCGACCTGGCGGCGCGGGTCTCGCCGCTGTGGATCTCGGACCATCTGTGCTGGACCGGGGTGGGAGGGATCAACAGCCACGACCTGCTGCCGATGCCGCTGACCGAGGCGAGCCTCGGCCACACCGCCGATCGCGTGCGCGCGGTGCAGGACCTGCTCGGTCGCCCGCTGGTGGTCGAGAACCCGAGCAGCTACCTCGAATTCCGCGCGAGCGAGATTCCCGAATGCGAATTCCTGGCGCGGCTGGCGGAGTCGACCGGATGCGGGCTGTTGCTCGACGTCAACAACGTCCATGTCAGCGCGTTCAACCACGGCTTCGATCCGATCGCCTATATCGACGCGCTGCCCGCGGACCATATCGTCCAGATCCATCTCGCCGGCCCGAGCGACCACGGCACGCATCTGATCGACACGCACGACGCGCCGGTGCCCGACGCGGTGTGGCTGCTCTATGCGCGCGCCTGGGAGCGGTGCGGCCCGATCGCGACCTTGCTCGAATGGGATGCCAACATCCCGCCGTTCGCCGACCTGCTCGCCGAGCTGACGAAAGCGCGGGCGGTGCGCGGCGCGCTGATGGCGCGGGCGGCGGCCTGACATGGCGAAGCTCGCTGAGCTCCAGGACTGGATGCAGGCGCGGGTGCTCGACGGCGCGCCCGGTGATGCCCGCGACCATGTCCATGGCGACAACCGGCTGACCGCCGAGGCGCGGCTGGGGATCTATGCGCAGGGCTATCGGCTGCGGCTGCTCGAATGCCTGCGCACCGAATATCCGGTGCTGGCCGCGCTCGCGGGGCCGACCGCGTTCGATCTGTTCGCGCAGGGCTATATCGCCGCGCACCCCTCGCGATCCTATACGCTCTACGATTTCGGCGCGGACTTCGCCGAGTATCTGGAAGCCGCCCGGCCGGCCGGCGACGGCGACCCGCAAGCGCTCGACGCGGTCCCCGCCGCGCTGGCGCGGATCGAGCGGGCGAAGGCCGAATCGCATCGCGCGCGCGGGGTTGAGGAGGAGCCTGGCGTGGGTTTCGATCCGGCGCTGGTGGCGTTGCTGGGGTTTGACCGGGCCTATCGGCGGCCGGACAGCCTCCATTTGCTCGAATTGCCGTTCGACTTCACCGAGACGCTTGCCGCCGCCGAGCGCAAGGAGCCGCCGCCGTTGCCCGCGTTCGCACCGTCGCGGGTCGCGGTCGCGCGGGCGCACTATCGCGTCGAGTGCCACGCGCTCGAGGCATGGCAATATGCGTGGCTGGCGAGCTTGCCCGACGCCAATGGCGCCTGCGGACCGCCCTCCGCCGACCCGCGCGTCGCCGCCTGGCTGCCGGTGGCGATCAGCGGAGGGCTGGTGGTCGCGATCCGCTAGGCCTCACCGCGGCAGCGCGGCCGAGCCCGTGACCGTGATCTCGCTGCCCACGCCAGGCGCGCCCGTCCCGGCCTGGCCGCCGCCGACCCACAATCGATAAGTGCCCGGCTCGACGCGCATCGCGCCCGTCGCATCGGCAAAGGCCAGGTCGCGCGGGTCGAGGTGGAAGCGGAGCACGCGCGCCTCGCCCGGCGCCAGATGGACGCGCCGATAGCCCTTGAGCGACACCCGCGGCGCGTCCTTGTCGTCGGTGGCGAGATAGAGCTGCGCGACCTCGTCGCCGGCGCGCTTGCCGGTGTTGCGCACGGTGACGCCGACGTCGAGCGGGGCGCCCGCCGCCACCGTTGCTGCGGCGCTCAGCCCCGAATAGGCGAAGCGGGTGTAGCTGAGCCCATGGCCGAACGCATATTCGGGCTGGCCCTGGAAATAGCGGTAGGTGCGCCCGGCCATCGCATAATCGCCGAACGGCGGGAGCTGCGCGGTCGAGCGGTAGAAGGTCACCGGTAGCCGCCCCGAGGGATTGCTGGCGCCGAGCAGCGTCTCGGCGATCGCCTGGCCGCCCTGCTCGCCGCCGTACCAAGCCTCGAGCACCGCGCGCGACGCGTCGCCGTGCGCGCCGAGCGCCATCGCCGATCCGCTCTGGAGCACGACGACCACCGGCTTTCCGGTCTTCTGGAGCGCGTCGAGCAGGTCGGCCTGCGGCTTGGGCAGCGCGATGTCGGTGCGGTCGCCGCCATCGAATCCGGGGACCTTGAGCGGCATCTCCTCGCCCTCGAGCCAAGCATTGAGGCCAAGGAAGGCGACGACGACGTCGGCACCCTCGGCCGCCTTGACCGCTTCGTCGCGCAGCGCCGCGCTCGGCGCTTGCCACGCGAACGAGAATTCGGGCGCGAAGCGCGGCGATTTGTGCGCATATTCGATCGTCACCGCGCGCGGCGCGGTATCGGCGAAATGAACCTTCACCGCGTGCGCGGACGCATCGCCCTCGTCGCAGGCCGAGGCGACGTGCGATGCCTCGGCGCCGTCGATCCGGATCGTGTAGCTCTCGGTGTCGGTCTTTGCGTTGCACCGGCGCAGGTTGAACTGGAAGCTGTAGTCGCCCGGCGCGGGCGGGGTGATCGTCCCTGTCCAGCGCACCGAATAGCCGTTCGGATCGACCCCGGGGGCGGGCGCGACCGCGTTCCAGTTGTGCTCGATCTCGCGCTCGATCCGCGTGGCGATCGGCGCGCCGGCGAATGCGGTCCCGTTGTAGAAGCTCGCCTTCAACCCCGCGCCGAACACGGTGCGCGGCACCGGCAGCGCGAGCGCCTCGACGTAGGGCGATCCCTGCGCATAGACGACATGCGCGGACCGGAACGCCGCCCTGATCCCGTCGAGCGGGAGCACCGGCGCGGTCGGCGTGCCGTTGTAATTGCCTTCGAGCCCGATCAGCGAGGTCGCGCTCGGCCCGATCACGGCGATGCGGGCATCGCCGCTTCCGAGCGGAAGCAGCCCGTCGTTCTTGAGCAGCACGATCGATTCGCGCGCCGCGCGCAGCGACAGCGCGCGATGCGCGGGCGAATGGTTTTCGGTCATCGCGATCGTCGAGAATGGCACCATCGCCGGCGGATCGAACATCCCCAGCCGCATCCGCGCCTCGAACAGCCGCTTCACCGCGATGTCGATCTCGGCCTCGGTGATGAAGCCCTGCGCCACCGCCTTGGGCAGATCGAGATATTCGTCCTTGAAGTCGCAGCCGGTGTCGGTGCCGGCCTTGACCGTCAGCGCCGCGCCTTCGGGATTGGTCCCTGGTGTAATGATGCCCGCTGGTGACATCGTCGACCGCGCCGCAATCCGAGGTGACGAAGCCCTTGAACCCCCAGGCGCCGCGCAGCGTGTCGGTCAGCAGCATCGCGTTGGCGCACGCCGGCTTGCCGTCGACCGCGTTGTACGCGCACATCAGCGAATCGGCCTTGCCCTCGACGATCGTGCGGCGGAACGCGGGGAGATAGGTCTCGCGAGGTCGCGCGGCGAGGGATCGACGTTGAAGCCGTGGCGCAGCGGCTCGGGGCCGCTGTGGACCGCGAAATGCTTGGGCGTCGCGATCGCCCTCGAAATAGCGGGGGTCGGTGCCCTGGATTCCCTGGATGAACCGCGTCGCCAGCGTGCCGGTGAGATAGGGATCCTCGCCCAGCGTCTCCTGCCCGCGGCCCCAGCGCGGATCGCGGAAGATGTTGATGTTGGGCGACCAGAAGGTGAGGCCGAAGTAGCGGTCGAAATTATGCTCGCGCTGCGCCTGATTGTAACGCGCGCGGCCCTCCACCGCGATCGTGCGGCCCTCGGCGAGGAGCAGGTCGCGGTCCCAGCTCGCGGCCATCGCGATCGCCTGGGGGAAGACGGTCGCCTCGCCCGCGCGCGCGACGCCGTGGAGCGCCTCGTTCCAATAGTCGTAGGCCGGGACGCCGAGCCGCGGGATCGCCGGCGCGACATTCTGCATCTGCGCGGCCTTTTCCTCAAGCGTCATCCGGCCGACGAGATCGTCGACGCGCGCCGCGATCGGCGCCTTGGGATCGCGGTAGAGCTGGGCATGGGCGGGAAACGCGGCGAGCAGCGCGCCGGGCAGCATGATCGAGAGCGTGGCGAGACGCCGGGCGGAATGAAGGCCGCATGATCCTATCCTCTCCTGCGCGATTCCCGTGCCGGGTCGCGCCGCATTCTGTGCCCGGTTTCCGGCGGGGCGCAAGGGTGGTACCGAAACGATTCGCCGACTCGACGGCGCGACACGGAGGGGAGCCCATGCGAGTCCGAGGTTCCGCGATGCTGGCCGGCCTGATCCTCGCCGTCGCCACGCCGGCGCGTGCGCAGGATGCGCTCGCCCAGCTCGATCAATTGTCGCGCGCGTCGGCCGAGGCCGGTCCGGGGATCGCGCTCGCGCGCAGCCAGATCGGCGATGGGGATCTGGTCGCCGCCGCCGCGACGCTCGAGCGCGTGCTGATCACGCATCCCGAGGCCGACGCCGCGCTGCTGCTCCATGCCAGCCTGCTCTGCCGGCTCGACGATCCGCAGGGCGCGCGCACCGAGATCGGCGAGCTGGCCGGCCATCCGATCTCGGGCCAGGCCTGGGCCGAGGTGACCGCCGCGTGCGGAGCGATACCGCGTCCGTCGGGCAGGGGAGGGCGCTAGGATGAAGCTCGGATCAGGTCTTGCAGTGGCCGGCATCGTCGTCGTCGCCGCCGCCGCGGTTCCGCTCGCCGGCGTGGCGACGGGGGGCGGCGCAG
>JBBCID010000008.1:0-86411 GCA_037200705.1 Sphingomonas sp.
ATGGACCGGCTTTCCCCCTTCCCCTGGATCGACGTCGCGATCATCCTGGCGCTGATCGTCCTCAACGGCGTCTTCGCGATGTCCGAGCTGGCGATCGTCTCGTCGCGCACCGCGCGGCTCGAGGCGATGGCGCGGATCGGCCGGCGCGGCGCGCGCACCGCGATCGCGCTCGCCGCCGATCCCGGCAAATTGCTCTCGACCACGCAGATCGGCATCACGCTGATCGCGGTCATCTCGGGCGCCTATTCGGCGGACAGCCTCGGCGGCCCGGTCGCCGAGCGGCTGCGGCTGCTCGGGCTCAGCGCGCATCTCGCCGGCACGCTCGGGGTCGCGCTGGTGCTCGGGGTGACCACCTTCTTCTCGCTGGTGATCGGCGAATTGGTGCCCAAGCAGTTCGCGCTGCGCTCGCCCGAGCCGGTGGCGGCGGCGATGGCGGTGCCGATGCTGTGGCTCAGCCGCGCCGCGGCGCCGGTGGTCTGGTTGCTCGACGGCAGCAGCGCGCTGATCTTCCGCGCGATCGGGCTCAACCGCGAATCGGAGAATCGCGTCACCGCCGAGGAGCTCCACCTGATCGTCGCCGAGGCGAGCCGATCGGGGGTGATCGAGGAGCATGAACGCTCGATCATCTCGGGCGTGGTCCGTCTCGCCGACCGGCCGGTGCGCGAGGTGATGACCCCGCGCACCGAGGTCGACTGGCTCGACGTCGACCTCGACGACGCCGGGGTGCGCGCCGCGCTGCTCGCGACGCCGCACACGCGGATGCCGGTCGCCGAGGGGTCGGTCGATGGGGTGATCGGCGTGGTCCAGGCGCGCGACATCGTCTCGGCGCTGTTCCGCGGCGAGTCGCTCGACCTGCGCCGGCTGATGCGCGCGGCGCCGGTGCTCCCCGACCAGGTCGACGCGATGGACGCGCTCGGGGCGCTGCGCCGCGCCGAGGTGCCGATGGGGCTGGTCCACGACGAATACGGCCATTTCGAAGGCATCGTCACGCCCGCCAACCTGCTCGCCGCGATCGCCGGCGAGTTCGCGTCGGACAGCGATCCGGGCGACAACCCCAACATCGTCGTGCGCGACGACGGGTCGCTGCTCGTATCGGGCCAGATGCCCGCCGACGCGCTCGCCGAGCGGATCGGCATCGACCTGCCCGAGGACCGCGACTATGCCACCGTCGCCGGGCTCGCGCTCGCGGTGCTCAAGCGGCTGCCGATCGAGGGCGAGGCGTTCACCGAGCAGGGCTGGCGCTTCGAGATCGTCGACATGGACGAGCGCAAGATCGACAAGTTGCTGGTCCGCGAGGCGGGTTGAGGCGCGGGTGCTAGCCTGCTCCGTCATCCCGGCCCCGTGCCGGGATCCCCTGCGCCGCACCGGCAAGACAGGAGGCTCCTGTCCTTCCCTCGGCCCTTCGATGGGCCCCGGCACAAGGCCGGGGTGACGGCGGCGGACTAAAGCCTGCCGAACGTCTCCTCGAACCCGGCGATGTCGCCGGCGGCGAGGAAGCGGGCCTGATCGATCCAGCGGTCGCGTTCGAGCCGCCCCTGAAAATCGCCGAGTTTGGCGTCGAGCGCGGCGGCCTCCTCGGGCGAAAGCGCGGCGATCTGCGCGAAGCTGGCGATGCCGACGGTGTTGAGCCGCTCGGCGAGGCGCGGGCCCACGCCCTTCATCCGGGTGAGATCGTCAGCGGGCGGCGGCGGCGCTGGTTCGGCAGCCAACGGCTCGGGCGCCGTCTCGCCCTCGGCCGCGACCACGGGTTCGGCGAGCGCTCCCGCTTCGCCGGCGGGGCCAGCGTCGAGCGGTTCGGCGGCGGGATTGGGCACTTCGGCTTCGGGCGCCGGCTCGGGCTCGCGGGCGGGCGCGCCTTCGATCGGCTCGGCATGGTGCTCGACAGGCTCCGGCTCGGGGGCGGGAGCTTCGGGGGCCGGCTCAGGCTCGGCGACCGGCGCTGGCTCAGGCGTCGGAGGCAGCGGCTCATCGAACACCTCGGGCGGCCCCGGCGGAAGCGGCGAGGCGGGCGGGGTGATCGACCGGCCATAATCGGGCGCGTCGTCGGAATAGTCGACCTCGCCGCGCTCGACGAGCGTGCGTTCGGTACGGCGACGCCGTCCCGCAAGCCGGGCGCCCCACCACAGGATCAGCAACGCCACGACCACGCCGGCCGCGATCAGCACGAACGAAAGTGTCAGCCAAACCGGCGCGCCGTCATAGAGCGGCGCTGTCATTTGCAGTTGATCGCCCATTGCGCCCTCCCGACGCTATGCTTGAGTCTCGACGAATGCATAGCGCAGGATTGGGCCGCGTCCAGCTAATCCCGGGCAGGCCCGGGCAGCGACCTGTGCATTCGCGAGACGCGCCGGGGCGTCAGGCGGTCTCGCGCGCGAATTCACGCCAGCCGATGTCGGCGCGGCAGAAGCCGGTGGGGAAGTCGATCGCCGCGACCCCGCGATAGGCGGCCGCGCGCGCCGCACGGATGTCGGGGCCCGTGCCGACGAGGTTGAGCACGCGCCCGCCGCTCGCGACCAGCGCCGCGCCCTCGCGCCGGGTTCCGGCCTGGAACACGCGCGCGCCGGCCGCTTCGGCCGCGTCGATCCCGGCGATCGCGCCGCCCTGCTCGGGCGTGCCGGGATAGCCGTTGGCCGCCATCACCACCGCCAGCGCGGTATCCGGCGCGAACCGGGGCGCGGGCCGCCCAGCCAGTCCGCGCTCGGCGGCGACCATCCAGTCGAGCAGATCGTCCTCGAGCCGCGGCATCAGCACCTGGCATTCGGGATCGCCGAAGCGGACGTTGTATTCGATCAGCTTGGGCCCCTCGGCGGTGAGCATCAGCCCGGCGTAGAGGATGCCCGAATAGGGCGTGCCCATCCGCGCCAGCGCATCGATCGTCGGGCGGACGATCGTCGCGATCGCCTCCGCCTCGAGCGCGGGGGTGAGGACGGGGGCGGGGCTGTAGGCGCCCATCCCGCCGGTGTTGGGCCCGGTGTCGCCCTCCCCGACGCGCTTGTGGTCCTGCGCCGATCCGAACGGGACGATCGTCGCGCCGTCTGTCAGCACGAACAGGCTGGCTTCCTCGCCTTCGAGGAATTCCTCGATCACGGCGCCCGCGCCCGCCTCGGCGAAGATCGCGCGCACGGCCTCCTCGGCCTCCGCGGCGGTGAAGGCGACGGTCACCCCCTTGCCCGCCGCCAGCCCGTCGGCCTTGACCACCACCGGCAGCCCGAAATCCTCGAGCGCGGCCAGCGCACCGTCACGCGATTGCGCGCGGGCATAGCCGGCGGTGGGGATCTTCTCTCGCGCGCACAGGTCCTTGGTGAAGCCCTTCGATCCCTCGAGCCGCGCCGCCGCGCGATTGGGGCCGAACACGCCGATCCCCATCGTCCGCAGATTGTCGGCGAGCCCGTCGACCAGCGGCGCCTCGGGCCCGATCACCACGAAATGGATCGAGTGGCGCAGGCAGAAATCGATGATCGCGCGGTGATCGCCCACCGCGATATCGGCGCATTCGGCATGCTCGGCGATGCCCGGATTGCCGGGCGCGGCGTAAAGCCGCTCGAGCAGCGGCGATTGCGCGAGCTTCCACGCAAGCGCATGTTCGCGGCCCCCCGAGCCCAGCAGCAGGACGTTCATCGCAAAGTGGCTACCCGACAATGGCCTGATGTACCAGTTCAATCACATGGAGACAGAATATAGTCTTCATTTGATACCTTAAGTATATATTTTTTGAATCCTAATAATCTACCGCCTACATTAACAAATTGATTGCCATTCAGGACATCGCCCTCATCGTCAACCGCGTTTATGAATATAATTCCGCTATCGGTTAGGAGCGGATTGTTACCGTCTTCGGGATAATCATCCTCTCCCCCTGCATAGTAATAAGGAATATTAGTTACTTTCCAACCTGCCTTTCCGTGATAGTACAGGCGTATATTAAACGGCAGCTTGCAGTTATTCCTAACGCGAATGTTATGCAGATTCGAGCGCGGACCGGGATCCGGAATGGCCGAAGCTTCCAGCGGGACTAGCGGGCCGGGGGAGGGAAGGTCGGACGGTAGCAGATCATCGAGCCAACCGCGTTGCACGAAAGCGGCGACAAGCGTCGCGCCGGCACCGATCAGTGCAACGACAATCAGAAGGAACCATCCCGAACGCCCCCCCCGGGTTGTCCACCGCGACTCCTTACCGCTCCGGCCAGTGACTTTCTCTCTATTCCGTCGCCCGAAAAAAAGAAACGGCTTCGGATCGATCCTACGTCAGGGATCTCGTCCGACGCGAAGCTGATCCAGGGCCATTGCCGCGGCCGAATAAGTCATGGCGCCTTTGCCTCTCCCGGCGAGGCTGCAGAATAGCTGAACCGGCGCGCTTTGGAGGCGGATGCGATTGCTTCGGCGGCGCGGGCGGGCCATCTAGCGCAACATGTCCGATCCCTTTTTGCCGAGCGAGCCCCAGCGACTGATCGCCGAGGCGGTGCCGGGCGACAACGACGCGCCTTGGAGCGTCAGCGAGCTTTCGCAGCGGCTCAGGCGCACCGTCGAGGGCGAGTTCGGCCATGTCCGGCTGCGCGGCGAGATCTCGGGGTGGAAGCGTGCGACCTCGGGGCATGCCTATCTGTGCCTCAAGGATGCCGATGCGGTGATCGACGGCGTGATCTGGCGCGGCGCGGCGGCGGCGCTGGCCTTCGCCCCGCAGGACGGGATCGAGGTGATCGCCACCGGCAAGCTCACCACCTATCCCGGCCGCTCCAAATACCAGATCGTCATCGAGCGGATGGAACTCGCAGGCGAAGGCGCGCTGATGGCGCTGTTCGAGAAATTGAAGGCGAAGCTCGCCGCCGAGGGGCTGTTCGACGCCGCCGCCAAGCGGCCGCTGCCCTATATGCCGCGCGTGATCGGCGTGGTGACCTCGCCCACCGGCGCGGTGATCCGCGACATCCTCCACCGGCTCGAGGATCGCTGCCCGTGCCATGTGCTGGTGTGGCCGGTGCAGGTCCAGGGCGAGGGCGCGGCCGGGCAGATCGCCGCGGCGGTGCGCGGGTTCGATGCGATCGCGCCGGGCGGCGCGATCCCGCGCCCCGACCTGGTGATCGTCGCGCGCGGCGGCGGCTCGATCGAGGATCTGTGGGCGTTCAACGAGGAAGCCGTGGTCCGCGCGATCGCTGCCTGCTCCATCCCGCTGATCTCGGCTGTGGGGCACGAGACCGACACCAGCCTGTCCGATTTCGCCGCCGATCTGCGCGCGCCGACTCCCACCGCTGCCGCAGAGATGGCGGTGCCGGTGCTCGCCGAGATCGCGAGCAATATCGCCGGCCTGGCGTTGCGCGCCGAGCGGTGCGCGCGGCGCTATCACGAGCGCGGGCGCGAACGGCTGGTGGCGCTGGTGCGCGTGCTGCCGCGACGCGACGCGCTGCTCGGCCCGCAGCGCCAGCGGGTCGACGATCTCGCCGGCCGGCTCGGCCGCGCGCTCGAGCGCCGCGTGGCGCTCGCCCGCCGCCAGCTCGACGGCGCCGGCGGCGCGCTGCGCCCGGCGATGCTCGATCAGCAGCTCGCGGCGGCGCGGCATCGGCTCGAGGGCGCGTCGCGGCTGCTCGATTCGGTCAATCCCGACAATCTGCTCCAGCGCGGCTATGTCCGCGTCGGGGCGAAGGCGAGCGGCAACGTCGTCACGACCGCAGGCGAAGCGCGTGCGGTGGGGGCGCTGACGCTTCGATTCAGGGACGGCGCGGTCGACGTGCGGGTTGAGCGCGCGGGCGGCAAATCCTATGGTGGCGAGACGCCCGCGCAGCCGAGCCTGTTGTAAACGCTGCCCGAAGGCGCGAAGGACGCGACCCATGCTGATGTCGAACACCGCCCGGCCCGCGAGGCTGCATTATATGGCCAACGGCTTCCGCCTGCTCACGCCCGGCGACCACGTCATCTGCGCGGTCAGCGGCGCGCGCATCCCGCTCGACGAATTGCGCTACTGGAGCGTCGAGCGCCAGGAGCCCTATGCCAGCGCCGAGATCGCCACGCGAGTGTTGCGCGGCCAATGAGCTTCGTCGCGCGCCTGCCGGGTGCGGCCGTGGTCCTCGTCCTGCTCGGCAGCTATGTGCCGATCCGCGCCGCGCGCCTTCCCGAAGCCCCGCCGAGCGCACCCGAATCGCCGGCGGCGCAGCGCGCGATCGGGCGATTCGCGCTGCGCGGATCGCTGACCCAGGGCGGGCTGGCGATCGGCACCGTGCCCTATGGCACCACCCTGCTCGCGTTCGACGGCACCTCGATCCCGGTCTCGCCCGACGGGCGGTTCCTGATCGCCTTCGATCGCGACGCCGGCCTCGGCGCCGAACTGGCGGCGACGCTGGCCGACGGCAGCACGGTGCGCGAGGCGCTGACGATCGCGCCGCGCGCCTGGGACATCCAGCGGCTCGACACGCTGCCCAAATATCCGGTGCCCAAGCCCGAGTTCGACAAGCTGCGTCCCGCCGAGATCGCGCGAATCAACGCCGCGCGGCGGATGCAGACCGACGCCGTGGGGTGGCGCCAGCCGTTCCTCTGGCCGGTCACCGGGCGGATATCGACCTTGTTCGGATCGCAGCGGATCTATGCCGGAGAGCCCGGCGCCTATCATTCGGGGATCGATATCGCCCGGCCGATCGGAACGCCGGTGCTCGCGCCCGCCGACGGCGTCGTCATCCTCGCCGCCGACCATCCCTTCACGCTCGAGGGCAATCTGCTGATGATCGATCACGGGATGGGGCTCAACAGCGCCTTCATGCACCTGTCGCGGATCGACGTGAAGGTCGGCGAGCACGTCCGCCGCGGCCAGCCGATCGGCCTTGTCGGGATGACCGGCCGCGCCACCGGACCACACCTCCATTGGGGGATGAAGTGGCGCGAGGCGCGGATCGACCCGCTGCTCGTGGCCGGCCCGATGCCCGTCGCCGATTGATCCAAAGCAATATTATTTCGTCGGGCCGTAATTTTCGATCATGATCCGCTGCAATGCGGCATGAACCCCGCAAAGCTGTGTCATTTTGGATACAGGGCGCGGGAATCCGGGCTTTGTAACCTGAATGTCGCCTTTACAGCGCGATGGCGGCGCTTCATCCATTACCACAGTCAGGTCTCGTCCGATCACGCTAGGGGTGTGCGCGGGGGGAGGCGTGGAAACTTCTCGGTTGGGGGCGCGTCAAAGCGGTCGACCGGACAATACGAGGGACACAAAGTGACCAAGACCATCTTCTTGAAGGGGCTTCGTGGCAGTTCGGCGCTGCAGGCGCTCGCGCTTTTGGGCGCAGGTGCAACTGCGACCACCATGTTTGCCGCGCCTGCCGCTGCGCAGGACACGCCGACTCCGGCGACCACCGTCACGACCACTCAGGCCCCTGCCTCCACCGAGGACGAGCAGCAGATCGTCGTCACGGGCTCGATCGTTCGCAATCCCGCGGCGGCAACGGCATCGCCGATCGTTTCGGTCACCGCCGAGGATCTGTCCAATCGCGGCATCACTACCGTCGCCGACGCGCTGCAGCTGCTCACGGCCAACAACTCCGGCACCGCGCCGCCCAGCTGGTCCTCCTTCGGCTTCGCGACCGGCGCCAGCGCGCCGTCGCTGCGCGGCCTGAACGACGCGTACACGCTGACGCTGTTCAACGGCATGCGCACCGCGCCCTATCCGCTGGGCGACGACGGCTATCGTAACTTCGTCGACATCAACACGATCCCGAGCTCGATCGTCGATCGCATCGACGTGCTGCTCGACGGCGCATCGGCGACCTATGGTTCGGACGCGATCGCGGGCGTGGTCAACGTCATCGTCAAGCGCCAGGTCACGGGCATTCACGCCAATGCGTCGGCGGGCATCTCGCAGCTCGGCGACGCCGCCGAGCAGCGCGTCAGCCTGACCGCCGGCTATGGCGATCTCGATGAGCAGGGCTTCAACGTCTATCTGAACGGCGAGTATCAGAAGAGCGATCCGCTGCTGGTCCGCGATCGCGGCTATCCGTTCAACACCGCCGACCAGAGCAAGATCTGCGGCACCGCGGCACAGGGCTGCCTGTTCAACGGCATCCGCAACGGCATCCAGGCCGACGGCTCCTACGGCGGCTTCGCATCGACGCTCGTTCCGTTCGTCCGCCCCTACAACGCCACGACTTATGCGGCGACGAGTGGCTATCAGCTGCTGAACCCGGCCGCGGGTTGCCAAGGCCTGGCGGCGGTGACGCTGACCACGGCGCAGCGCGCCGGCACGGTTACCCCGGCGACCGTCTGCCAGGAAGATCTCGTCAACGAATATCGCGCCTATTACTCGAACACCACGCGCAAGGGCGCCAACGCCCGCGCGACGGTGCGCCTCGGCCAGTTCGGCGACGCCTATGTCATGGCCAACTATTACAATACGTCGACCACCGGCAACCTCGCCGGTCCGTCGGGCTTCACCGGCTCGACGGCGGCGGGGGGCGTCGGCCGGACGGTCAGCGCCATCTTCCTCCCGGTCTATGTCTGCTCGGCGGGCACCTCCAGCCTCATCACCACGGCGCTGACGACCGGCTCGCTCGTCGCCACCGGCTGCAATGCGGGCAACGGCACGCTGAACCCCAACAACCCGTATGCCGCCTCGGGTCAGCTCGCGCGTCTCGTCGCGCTTCCGCAGGTGAGCCGTCAGACCAACACCGATACCAAGACGTATCGCCTCACCGGCGGCGTCAACGGCACCCTCGGCGACGGCTGGAACGTCAACCTGGCCGCGACCTATTCGTCGGTGACCCTGGACAGCGAGAACAATGGCTATATCTATCTGAAGGGCCTGGAAGACGCGATCGCCAAGGGCACCTACAACTTCGTCACCCAGAGCTCGAACACCCCGGCGCAAGTCCAGGGTGTGTTCCCGACGAATCGCAACCACTCGAGCTCGAAGCTGTTCCAGGCCCAGGCGTCCGTGGACAAGGACGTCTTCGCCCTGCCGGGCGGCCAGTTCAACGTCGCGGTGACGGGCGGCTATCGCTACGAGGCGATCACCAACCCCAGCGCCAACGCGCCGAACGACGTCAATCCGGACAATCGCTACTTCGGCGTCAACGCGGTGGGCGTGGTTGGCAAGCGTCACGTCTGGTCGGCCGGGTATGAAATCTCGGCTCCGGTCCTCGACATCCTGCGCCTGAAGGCCGAAGGCTCGTACGACAGCTATTCGACCGGCAAGGCCCGGTTCTCGCCGAAGTTCGAAGCCGAATTGAAGCCGATCGAGCAGTTCAAGCTGCGGGGCACCTATTCGAAGGGCTTCCGTATCCCGAGCTTCAGCGAATCGTTCGCGCTGCCCACCACCGGCTATGTGAGCAGCAACATCAGCTGCACCTCGCCGACGTACGCCGCGTTCTGCGCGGCGCATGCCAGCAACCCTTCCTATTATTCAGGCGGCTATTCCTACGGTCTGACTTCGGCCGGCAACCCGAACCTGGATCCGGAAAAGTCGACTTCGTTCACCGCCGGCGCAGTCTTCCAGCCGACACGGCACATCACGTTGACGGTCGACTTCTGGAAGACCACGATCAGCAACGTGATCATTCCGGTCTCGGGTGGTTCGGCCGTCGGGCAATATTACGCCAACAACGGCGTAGTGAACCTGCCGGGCATCACCGTCGTCAAGGGGCCCACCGATCCGCAGAACCCGGCGGCGCTTCCGCTGCTCGGCTTCGTCGTCGGCTCGTACAAGAACGCCGACTCCTTCCTCGCCAAGGGCCTCGACTTCTCGGGTAACATCACGATCCCGCTGGGTATCGAGGACATCAGCTGGAGCAGCACGGCGAACGCTTCGCTGCTGCTGCGTCTCGAGCAGACCGACGAGAGCGGCGCCGTAAGCCGCTACGATAACTCGCTCGGCTCGTGCAACATCACGTCGTGCTCGGGTGCGCCGAAGTGGCGCGTGACCTGGCAGAACACGCTGGACTTCGGTGGGAAGGGCAATCTCAGCCTGACCGCTTACTACACCAGCGGCTACTCGGAGGTCGCGACCGACTCGGGCGGCATCTATGGCGATTGCCAGGGCAGCGTCGACAACGGCCAGATCCTTGCCTGGAACAACGGCGATCCGGTCCAGTGCTACGCCAAGTCGGTGTTCAATCTCGACGGCCACGTCGAAGCCAAGGTCAAGGACCAGTTCACCCTGTATGCCGACGTGCTGAACCTTCTGAACAGCTCGCCCAAGTATGAGCCGAATGCGGCCTATGGCCTCTATCAGTTCAACCCGGCCTGGTCGGACCGCCAGTTCATCGGCCGTTACTTCCGCGTCGGCGCGAAGGTCGACTTCTAGGTCGATCGCCAACCGGACGAAAACGGGGGCGGCTCTTCGGAGCCGCCCCTTTTTTTTGTCCGATGATTCAGGCCACCGCCAGCTCGAGCTTGCCGTCGCCCTCGTCGACCTTGACGGTCGATCCGTCCCTGACATCGCCGCGCAGGATCAGGTCGGCGAGCGGATCCTGGAGGTAGCGCTGCACCGCGCGCTTGAGCGGCCGCGCGCCATAGACCGGGTCATAGCCGACCCGCCCGAGCCACGCCCGCGCGGCATCGGTCAGCTCGATCACGATCTTGCGGTCGGCGAGCAGCTTGCTCACGCGCCCGACCTGGATGTCGACGATCGGCGCCATGTGCGCCTGGCCCAGCCGGTGGAACAGGATGATCTCGTCGAGCCGGTTGAGGAATTCGGGGCGGAAATGCGCGCGGACGACTTCCATCACCTGCGGCTCGACGTCCTCCACCTTCTGGCCCTCGCCGAGGTTGGTCAGATATTGGCTGCCCAGGTTCGAGGTGAGGATGATGATCGTGTTCGAGAAATCGACCGTGCGGCCCTGGCCGTCGGTCAGCCGCCCGTCGTCGAGCACCTGCAGGAGCACGTTGAACACGTCGCCGTGCGCCTTCTCGACCTCGTCGAACAGCACGACCTGATACGGCCGCCGGCGAACCGATTCGGTTAGAACGCCGCCCTCCTCGTAACCGACATAGCCAGGAGGCGCGCCGATCAGCCGTGCGACCGCGTGCTTCTCCATGAATTCGCTCATGTCGATCCGCACCATCGCCGACGAGTCGTCGAACAGGAATTCGGCGAGCGCCTTGGTCAGCTCGGTCTTGCCGACGCCGGTGGGGCCGAGGAACAGGAACGAGCCGAGCGGCCGATTGGTCTCCTGGAGCCCGGCGCGGCTGCGCCGCACCGCGGTCGACACGGCTTTCACCGCTTCCTCCTGGCCGATCACGCGCCTGCCGAGCGCTTCCTCCATGTGGAGCAATTTCTCCCGCTCGCCCTCGAGCATCCGGTCGACCGGGATCCCGGTCCAGCGGCTGACCACCCCGGCGATGTCGTCGGCGGTCACTTCCTCGCGCAGCATCGCGCCCTTGGTCGCGCCCTGCGCTTCCTCGAGCTGCTTGGTGAGCGCCGGGATGGTGCCGTAGTTGAGCTCGGCCATCTTGGCGAGATCGCCCGCGCGCTGCGCCTGCTCGACTTCGAGCTTGGCCGCCTCGAGCTGTTCCTTGAGCCTGGATTCGGCGTTGATCTTGTCCTTCTCGGCCTGCCAGCGCGTCGTCAGCTCGGTCGATTGCTGCTCGAGGTTGGCGAGTTCGGCCTCGAGCGTCGCCAGCCGGTCCCTCGAGGCCGCGTCGGTCTCCTTGCGCAGCGCCTCGCGCTCGATCTTGAGCTGGATGATGCGGCGGTCGAGGTTCTCGATCTCCTCGGGTTTGCTCTCGACCTCCATGCGGATGCGACTGGCCGCCTCGTCCATCAGGTCGATCGCCTTGTCGGGGAGGAAGCGATCGGTGATGTATCGGTTCGACAGCGTCGATGCGGCGACGATCGCGGCATCGGTGATGCGCACGCCGTGGTGCAGCTCGTATTTCTCCTTTAGCCCGCGCAGGATCGAGATGGTATCGGGCACGGTCGGCTCGCCGACGAACACCGGTTGGAAGCGCCGCTGGAGCGCGGCGTCCTTCTCGACATGCTTGCGATATTCGTCGAGCGTCGTCGCGCCGATGCAATGCAGTTCGCCGCGCGCGAGCGCGGGCTTGAGCAGGTTGGAAGCGTCCATCGCGCCTTCGCCCTTGCCCGCGCCGATCAGCGTGTGCATCTCGTCGATGAACAGGATGATGTCGCCCTCACCGGCCTTGACCTCGTCGAGCACGCCCTTGAGCCGCTCCTCGAATTCGCCACGATATTTGGCGCCGGCGATCAGGCTGCCCATGTCGAGCGCCATCAATTTGCGGTCCTTGAGCCCGTCGGGCACGTCGCCGTTGACGATGCGCAGCGCGAGCCCCTCGGCGATCGCGGTCTTGCCGACGCCGGGCTCGCCGATCAGCACGGGGTTGTTCTTGGTGCGCCGCGCGAGGATCTGGATCGTGCGGCGGATTTCCTCATCGCGGCCGATCACCGGATCGAGCTTGCCCGCGCGCGCATCGGCGGTCAGGTCGCGCGCGAACTTCTTGAGCGCGTCGAACCGATCCTCGGCGGAGGCGGTGTCGGCGGTGCGCCCGCCGCGCACTTCGTTGATCGCGGCGTTGAGCGCTTCGGGGGTGGCGCCGGCGGCCTTCATCGCCTTGCCCGCCGCGGTGTTGAGCGACAGCGCGAGCGCGACGAGCAGCCGCTCGACCGTCACATAGGAATCGCCCGCCTTCTGGGCGATCTGCTCGGCCTGGTCGAGCACGCGCACCGCGTCGTTGTCGAGCCCAGGGGTCTGCTGCGCGCCGCCGCCGGAGACCGAGGGGATCTTCGCCAGCGCGGCGTCGGTCTCGGTCAGCGCGCGCCTGGCATCGCCGCCCGCCGCCTGGATCAGCCCGCTGGCCAGGCCCTGCTCGTCCTCGAGCAGCGCCTTGAGCAGATGCTCGGGCGCGATCCGCTGGTGGCTCATCCGGATCGCGACGGTCTGCGCCGATTGGAGGAACCCCTTGGCGCGGTCGGTGAATTTCTCGAGGTTCATGAGTGTCCCTGTTCGTCTTACCGTCGCGAGATAGTGTTGCACTTGGGCAACACAAGTCCGGCGAACCAAAGCATCCTCTCCCTTTAGCGCACCTCATTCGATCGCAATGCACGGGAATCCCCGCAGGCGTCGCGCGGTAGGAAACGAGTCACGCGAACGCCTTAGAACTGACGCCGAACTTCGCAAATGCTGCAACGCACACAAGCTAGCGCACCATCAAGCGCGGGCAGCGGGCCCGTGATCCTTGGGGGGATATCCTATGCGTACGCTCGTTGCCTGGCTGATGGCCGGCACCTCGATGATGGTCGTTTCGGCGGCATTTGCTGCGGCGCCAGAGCCCGATCCGGCGCCTGCCGCCGATCCGGCGCCTGCCGCCGACGCGACGCCTGCGCCCGACCAGACCGAGATCGTCGTGATCGGCCGTGGCGAATCGCGCCAGGTCCAGCGCCTCGGCGCCGATGACATCGCCGAACTCGCGCCGGGCACCAGCCCGCTCAAGGCGGTCGAGAAGCTGCCCAGCGTCAATTTCCAGGGCGCCGATCCGTTCGGTGCCTATGAATGGGCCGAGCGCATCTCGATCCGCGGCTTCAACCAGAACCAGCTCGGCTTCACGCTCGACGGCATTCCGCTCGGCGACGCGACCTATGGCAACGTCAACGGCCTCCACGTCAGCCGCGCGATCAGCAGCGAGAACATCGGTGAGGTCCGCGTCTCGCAGGGCTCGGGCTCGATCGGCACGCAGGCGACCAACAACCTCGGCGGCACGCTCGAATTCTTCTCGCGCGATCCGTCGCAGGCGTTCGGCGGCCAGTTCAACGGCACCTATGGCAGCAACGATACGGTGCGGCTGTTCGGCCGGATCGACACCGGGGCGCTCGGCGACGGCGGCCCGCGCGGCTATGTCTCCTATCTCTATTCGAACCTGGACAAATGGAAGGGCGTGGGCTCGCAGCGCACCCAGCAGGTCAACGCCAAGGGCGTGGCCCCCGCCGGCCCGGTCAACCTCGTCGGCACCTTCGCTTTCTCCGATCGCCGCGAGAACGACTATCAGGACCTGTCGCTCGGGATGATCCGGCGGCTCGGCTCGGATTGGGACAACATCTCGGGCGATTATGCGCTGGCGGTGCGCATCGCCGACATCGCCAACAACCGCGGCGACACCGGCGCGCCGGTGTCGAACGCCGCCGCCGGAACCGTCTATCCGCTGCCGATCGCGAGCGCCGACGATGCCTATTTCGATGCCGCCGGGCTGCGCGTCGATTATCTCGGCTCGGTCGGGATCGAATCGGCCAGGGGCAGCGCGGTCCACGGCCAGCTCAAGGGCTATTATCACGACAACCACGGCCAGGGCATCTGGTACACGCCCTATGTCCCGAGCCCCGGTGCCGGCGCCTCGCCGATCTCGATCCGCACCACCGAATACGACATCCACCGCAAGGGCGTGTTCGGTGATGTGGGCACCGCGTTCGGGTTCAACGACGTGACGGTCGGCGGCTGGTACGAGAAGAACGATTTCCGCCAGGCGCGCCGCTTCTACGGGCTTTCGAGCCGCACCGCGCCCGATCGCGACAGCCTCGACTTCCAGCACAATCCCTTCGCGACGCAGTGGGACTTCACCTACACCACCGAGACCGTCCAGTATAACGTCCAGGACAAGCTGACGTTCGGCGACCTCACCGTCGATCTCGGCTGGAAGGGCTTCGACGTGCGCAACACCGCCACGCCGGTCGTCGCCGGCGGGCTCGCCTCGGGCAGGATCAAGGCGACCGACTGGTTCCAGCCGCATGCGGGCTTCGCCTACAAGGTCACGCCGCAGGCCGAGCTGTTCGGCGGCTTCACCCAGGTGACGCGCGCGTTCGTCTCGTCCGCCACCACCGGCCCGTTCGCGACCACCCAGGCGGGGTTCGACGCGCTCGGCAAGCTCAAGCCCGAGCAATCGGACACCTACGAGCTCGGCGGCCGCTTCCGCAACGATCGCTTCAACGGACTGCTCGCGGCCTATTACGTCGATTTCCGCAACCGGTTGCTCGCGCAGACCACGGGCGCGGGGATCGTCGGCAATCCGGCGATCCTTCAGAACGTCGGTTCGGTGCGCTCCTACGGCTTCGAAGCCGCGGGCGAGGCGCGGCTGGGCGCGGGGTTCAGCGCCTATCTGTCGTACAGCTACAACAGCTCGAAATATCGCGACGACGTTCGCGACAGCCTCGGCGTGATCACCGCACACACCAAGGACAAGACCGTCGTCGACACGCCCAACCATCTGATCAAGGGCGAGCTCAATTACGACAGCGACCTGATCTTCGGCCAGGTCAGCGCCAATTATATGAGCAAGCGCTTCTTCACCTATGAGAACGATCAGTCGGTCGACGCGCGCGTGCTCGCCGACCTGACGATCGGCGTCCACCTACCCGTCGCCGGGCGCAGGATCGAGCTCCAGGGCAACATCACCAACCTGTTCGACGAAGACTATGTCTCGACGCTCGGCACCAACGGCTTCGGCAACCGTGGCGATAACCAGACGCTGATGGTCGGCGCGCCACGCCAGTTCTTCGTGACGCTCAAGGCCGGGTTCTAAGGCGGATCGGCCGGCGGGCCCCCGGGGGAGGACAGCACCCCGGGGGTCCGCTTCGCCGCGGGGCGCTTGCCTTTTGCGCAATTGTGCCCATCCTCGCCGCAAGGCCTTCGGAGCCGGTGGAGGGGACAAGCAATGAAATGGGTTCGCCGGATCGGGCTCGCCGTGGCCGTGCTGATCGTGCTGGTCGCGATCGGCCTCGCGAGCTGGGAGCCCTTGCTCGCGCGCCGCGCGACGCCGCCCCCCGCGCACCGCTACGACGTCACCATCGCGCGCGACACGTTCGGCGTGCCGCACATCTTCGGCAAGACCGACGCCGACGTTTCCTACGGCATCGCCTATGCGCACGCCGAGGACGATTTTTCGACGCTCCAGGAAGTGCTGGCGATGACGCGCGGCCGGCTCGGCGCGATCGACGGCGCGGATGGCGCCAAGACCGATTACGTCGTCCACCTGCTCGGCGCGCGTGCGACCGTGGACCGCGATTACCTGAAGCAGCCGGCGGATATCCGCGCGCTGCTCGATGCCTATGCGTCCGGCCTCAACCATTATGCCGAGACGCATCCCGGCGAGGTCAAGCTCGCCAAGCTGTTCCCGGTCAATGGGCAGGACGTCGCAGTCGGCTTCGTGGTGCGCTCGCCGTTCTTCTTCGGGCTCGAGGGCGTGCTCGGCGCGCTTTCGGGCGGCACGCCGCTGCCGATCGAGCGTGGCCCGCCGGCTCCCGACGCGCCCGACATCACCCCGCTCGGCCCCGATGCGCAGGAGAACGGGTCGAACGCCTTCGCCGTCGCGCCCAAACGGTCGGCCGACGGCTTCACCCGGCTGATCTCCAATTCGCACCAGGGCTGGCGTGGCGCGGCGGCGTGGTATGAGCTGGTGGTGCATTCGAAGCAGGGCTGGAACTTCGCCGGCGCGACCTTCCCCGGGGCGCCCTATCCCCTGCTCGGCCACAACGAGCATCTGGGGTGGACCAACACCGTCAACCGCCCCGACCTCGTCGACATCTACAAGCTCGTGCTCAATCCCGCCGGCGACCAGTATCGCTTCGACGACCAATGGCGCCCGCTCGAGAAGACCACCGTGTGGCTGCCGGTAAAGCTATGGGGCCCGTTCGTGCTGCCGGTGCCCAAGACCGTCTATCGCGCGGTGCAGGGGCCGGTGATCGAGAACAAGGACGGCGCCTTCGCGATCCGCTATGCCGGCGCCGACCAGCTCGGGATGGTCGAGGAATATTACCGGCTGAACCGCGCGCAGAACTTCGCCCAGTGGCAGGCCGCGCTCGCGCAGCACGCGATCCCCGGCACCAACTTCATCTACGGCGATGGCGCGGGCAACATCGCCTATTTCTACAACGCCGCCTTCCCCAACCGGAAACCGGGCTACGACTATGCCAAGGTGCTGCCGGGCGACACCTCGGCCGATTACGCGCCGGGCACGGTCCCATGGGCGCAGGTGCCGCGCAACATCAATCCCACGTCGGGCTTCCTGATCAACGCCAATAATTCGCCCTATCAGGCGGCGGGCGCCGGATCGGAGATCAAGCCCGGCGATTGGCCCGCGCTGCTCGGGATCGAGAACGACACCACCAACCGCGGCACCCGTGCGATCGAGCTGCTGTCGGCCGATCCGTCGATCACCGACGACGAATTGCACCGGATCAAATACGACAGCGGGGTCAGCCGCTATTCCTATCTATGGCGCTGGTACGACGATCTCGCCGCGGTCGATCCCCGGGGCGATCCGCTGCTCGTCAAGGCGCACGCGCTGCTCGCGGGGTGGGACCGCCGGTACAGCGGGCATAACCCCGGCGACGCGCTCGCCTTCTCGATCCTGCGCGTCCCCAACCGCTGGCACTACGAGCGCAAGCCCAGGCCCGATCCGCGCGCGGTGCTTACGGAGGCCGCGAGCTATCTCCAGAAGCATTTCGGGCGGCTCGATATCCCGCTCGGCCAGCTCATCCGCCTCCGGCAGGGCAAGGTCGATCTCCCGCTCGACGGCGGCCCGGATTCGCTGCGCGCCTCGACCAGCTACGACGAGGCGCCCAATGGCCAGCTCCTCATCAAGCATGGCGACAGCTTCATCATGTTCATGGCCTGGGACCGGCAGGGCCATGTCCGCTCGCAATCGATCCTGCCGTTCGGATCGGCGTCGACGCGGCCCGAATCGCCGCATTACGCCGATCAGGCGCGGCTGTTCGTCGAGCACCGGCTCAAGCCCGTGTGGTTCGATCCGCGCGACCTGCGCGGGCATGTCGAGCGGACCTACCGGCCCTAGCCGCACAGGGTGACATGTCGCGGCAACACGGTTTCGGTTGCGGCGGACACCCGCGCGCGCTATGCTTGCCGCCAGCCACTTCATCCCCCGGGAATCCCTGCAATGAAATCGTTCCTGATGCTTTGCGGCGCCGCGGCCTGCGCGCTCGCCGTCCCCGCCTTCGCCCAGCAGGCTCCGGCGCCCGCCGCTCCCGCGCCGGTCGCCGATCTCGTCAAGCAGGTCGATGTCCCCTATCAGCGCTTCACGCTGCCCAATGGGCTGCGCGTCATCGTCCACACCGACCGCAAGGCGCCGATCGTCGCGGTTTCGGTGTGGTACGATGTCGGCTCGAAGTTCGAGCCCGCGGGCAAGACCGGCTTCGCGCATCTCTTCGAGCATCTGATGTTCAACGGATCGGAGAATGCGCCGGGCGATTTCTTCAAGCCGCTCAAGGATGTCGGCGCGACCGATTTCAACGGTACCACTTCGTTCGACCGCACCAATTATTTCGAGACGGTGCCGCGCCCGGCGCTCGACCGCGCGTTGTTCCTCGAGAGCGACCGGATGGGCTATCTCACCGGCGCGATCACCCAGGGCGTGCTCGACGAGCAGCGCGGCGTCGTCCAGAACGAAAAGCGCCAGAACGACAACCAGCCCTACGGCCTTGTCCAATATGCCGAGGTCGAGACTTTGCTCGCCGGCACCGGCTATGGCCATACGACGATCGGATCGATGGCCGATCTCGATGCCGCCAGCCTCGCCGACGTCAAGGACTGGTTCCATTCGCATTACGGGCCGAACAATGCCGTGCTCGTCCTCGCCGGCGACATCGACGCCAAGGAAGCGCGCCCGCTCGTCGAGAAATATTTCGGCGGGATCCCGGCCGGCCCCAAGAGCGTCCGCCCGGTCGTCGCGGTGCCAACGCTGGCCGCGCCGAAGACGATCACGCTCAAGGACCGCATCGCGGCGACGCTGATCCTGCGGTCATGGGCGGTCCCCGGGCTCAACGATCCCGACGCCGTCCCGCTCGATGTCGCGGCGAGCGTGCTCGGCGGGCTCGCGAGTTCGCGGCTCGACAACGCGCTGGTCCGCAAGGAGAAGCTCGCGGTCCAGGTCGCGGCCGACGTCGATTCGATGGCCCAGCTCGGGATGTTCGAGGTGCAGGTGGTCGTCCGGCCCGGTGTCGATCCGGCGGTGGTCAACAAGCGGCTCGACGAGATCATCGGCGATCTGCTCGCCACGGGCCCGAGCGCCGACGAGGTCCAGCGCGTCGCGACGACCACGGCCTCGAGCCGCATCGCCGGGCTCGAATCGGTCGGCGGATTCGGCGGCAAGGCGGTCGCGCTTGCCTCGGGCGAACTCTATTCGAACGATCCCTCGCACTTTAAGAAAGAGCTCCAGGCGATCGCGTCGGTGACCCCCCAGCAGGTGGCCGCCGCCGCGCGCAAATGGCTGACCCGGCCCGCGCTCACCGTGATGGTCGTCCCCGGCCAGCGCGACGCCTATCAGGAGGCGCAGGCCCCCGCCAAGGCGCCCACCGCCGATGACGCGCCGGTCAAGGGCACGCGCGGCCCGCTCCCTGCGGTCGCCGAGATCCAGGCGCTCGCCTATCCCGACGTCCAGCGCAGCCATCTGAGCAACGGCATCGAGGTGATCTATGCCAATCGCACCGCGGTTCCGGTCACCCAGGCGGTGATGAGCTTCGACGCCGGCGCGGTCGCCGATCCCGACGGCAAGCTCGGCACCCAGGCGCTGACGCTGGGTGCTGCTCGACGAGGGCACGATCACCAAGGATTCGCGTGCGATCGCCGAGGCGCGCGAGCGGCTGGGAGCGACCATCGGCACCGGCAGCTCGGCCGATCGGACCTTCCTTACGCTGCGCACCCCGAGCGCCAATCTGGGGCGGTCGCTCGATCTGTTCGCCGATATCGTCGAGCATCCCGCGTTCGCCCCGGCCGAGGTCGAGCGCCTGCGCGCCTCGCAGATCGCCGCGATCCAGCAGGAGCTGAGCGATCCGCAGGGACTCGGCGATCGCGCGATGCCGCCGCTGCTCTATGGCCCCGCCTCGCCCTATGCCAAGCTCGCCGCCGGGCAGGGCGATCCGGCTGCGGTCAAGGCGCTCACCCGCGACGATCTGATTGCGTTCCACCATGCCTGGATCCGACCGGACAAGGCCAAGATCTTCGTGATCAGCGATCGCCCGCTCGCCGAGGTCCAGGCGGCGCTCGAGGCGCGCTTCGGCCATTGGCAGGGCGAGGGCCCCGCCGGGACCAAGGCGTTCGCCGCCGCGCCGGTCCAGTCCGCGCCCAGGATCATGCTGGTCGACCGCCCCGATTCGCCGCAGTCGCTGGATCCTCGGCGGCCAGATGACCGGGCTGGTCTCGACCGACGACCTGCTGCCGGTGGTCACCGCGAACGAAGTGCTCGGCGGCGATTTCCTCGCGCGGATCAACATGGATCTGCGCGAGGGCCGGCACTGGTCCTACGGCTCGTTCGGCCTGTTCAACCGGATGGAGCACGCCGTCCCCTATACGATCAACGCCCCGTCCAGGCCGACAAGACCGGCGAGGCGCTCAAGTCGGTGATGGCCGACGTCGCCGATTTCCTCGGCAAGGACGGCGTCACCGAGGCCGAGCTCCAGCGCACCGTCACCGGCGACATCCGCCAGCTCTCGGGCCGATTCGAAACCTCGACCGCGGTGCTGCGCGCGATGCAGTCGAACGACATCCTCCATCGGCCCGACAATTATTATGCGACCGTCGCCGCGCAGTATCGCGGGCTCACCGCCGCCCAGCTTGACGCTGCGGCACGCGCGGCGCTCGATCCCAAGCGCTTCGTCTGGGTGGTCGTCGGCGACGCCGCCAAGGTGAAGCCGCAGCTTGACAGCCTCGGCCTGCCTGTCGAGGTGGTTCCGGCCGCCGCACCGGCCGCCAACTGACAGATTCGGGAGAGACGATCATGGCCAATGTCGACGGCAGCTGGGATACGGTGGTGAAATCGCCGATGGGCGAGCAGGCGGCGGTGCTCACCGTCGCGAGCTCGGGTGCCACCTTCACCGGCAATTATTCGGGCGCGATGGGCGTCACCGAGATCAAGGACGGCAAGGTCGACGGCGACCGTCTGACCTTCAAGGTCGACATCACCGTGCCGATGCCGCTGACGCTCGACGGCGAGGCCACCGTGGACGGCGACACGATCACCGGCACGATGACCGCCGGCGCCTTCGGCAGCTTTCCGCTGACGGGCACGCGCAAGAGCTGATCCCCGCCGCCGATCGCGAAGGGCTCGCGTGCCGGGCCCTTTCGTTTGCGCGCGTTCCGGGCCAATCATTGCGCAGGCGAATCGGGAGACGGGAATGCGCGCGATCTGTGCTTGGCTTGGCACTGGCCCTCTCGGTCGCGGGAAGCGCACGCGCGCAGGACGCCAACGAGCGCCCCGCGACGATCGTCCAGCCGACCGACGAATGGGGCTATAGCCGCCAGAGCATCGACATCCCGATGCGCGACGGGGTCAAGCTCCACAACCGTCACCTCCTGGTCCCCAAGGGCGCGAAGGACGCGCCGATCCTGCTCACGCGCACGCCCTACGACGCCGAATCGATGGCGAGCTACGCGTCGAGCGGCAACCTAGACGCCGCGCTCGACGGCTATGACAACGCCGCCGACGTGATCGTCGCGGGCGGCTATATCCGCGTGCTCCAGGACGTGCGCGGCAAGCACGGGTCCGAGGGCATCTACATGATGAACCCGCCGCTCGCCGGCACCCGCCTCAACCCCACCGCGACCGACGATTCGACCGACGCCTACGACACGATCGACTGGTTGGTGAAGCACGTCGCCCAGTCGAACGGCAAGGTCGGCGTGCTCGGCATTTCCTACGACGGCTTCCTGCCGCTGATGGCGACGATCAACCCGCATCCGGCGCTTGCGGTCTCGGTGCCGATGAACCCGATGGTCGACGGCTGGCGCGGCGACGACTGGTTCCACAACGGCGCGTTCCGCCAGATGAACGTCGACTATATCTGGGAGCAGGTCGCGACCGCCGGCAACACCTCGCGCTTCATCTGGAACCAGTACGACCTCTACGACGCCTTCCTGCGCGCGGGGCTCGGCGGGCGAGCTGGGCGCCGCCACGGGATGGAGCAGATCGGCTTCTGGAAGAAGCTGACGGAGCATCCGGCCTATGATTCCTTCTGGTCCGAGCAGGCGATGGACAAGGTGCTGGCGAGCCAGCCGCTCAAAGTGCCGATGATGCTGGTCGCTTCGCTGTGGGACCAGGAGGACATTTATGGCGCCCCCGCGGTCTATGCCGCGCTCAAGCCCAAGGACACCAGCCAACGACCGGCTCTTCCTCAGCCTCGGCCCTTGGTATCACGGGCAGGAGATCGGCGCGGGGAGCAACCTGGGGCGCGATCAAATGGGACCAGGACAGCGCCAAATGGTGGCGCTGGCACGTGCTCGCGCCGTTCCTCGCGCATTGGCTCAAGGGCGCGCCGATGGACGTGGCTCCGGTCACCGTGTTCCGCACCGGCACCAACGAATGGCAGCGCCGCGCCGATTGGCCCGAGGCGGCGCCGGACGCCAAGCTGTTCCTCAAGCCCGGCTCGGGCCTTGCTTCGAGGCGGCGGGGGGCAAGCCCGCGACCGCCGATTATGTCTCCGATCCCGCCAACCGGTGACCTTCGTGCCGCGCCCGGTGCGGACGGTCGGCTATGAGGACGATCATTGGACGGCATGGCTGACGAGCGACCAGCGCGCGGTCTCGGGCCGGCCCGACGTGCTTGCCTTCACTTCGGACGTGCTCACGCGGCCGGTGACGATCGCCGGCCAGCCGGTCGTCCACCTCACCGCCTCGACCAGCGGCACGGACAGCGACTGGGTGGTCAAGTTGATCGACGTCTATCCCGATCAGGTGCCGATCGATCATGCGATGGGCGGCTATGAGCTGGCGGTGGCGATGGACATCTTCCGCGGCCGCTATCGCGAGACGCTCGCCGAGGGCCGCCCGCTCAAGGCCATTGCGCCGCTCAAGTACGAGTTCGCGCTGCCCAACGCGAACCATGTGTTCCTGCCGGGGCACCGGATCATGGTCCAGGTGCAGTCGAGCTGGTTCCCGCTTTACGACCGCAACCCGCAGAAGTTCGTGCCGAACATCTTCTTCGCCAAGCCCGAGGATTATCAGAAGACGACGCAGAAGGTGACCGTGGCTGGGCCGGACGAAAGCTACATCGCGCTGCCGGTGGTCCGCTAGTTCCTCCCCGGAACGGGGGAGGGGGACCGCCCGCGAAGCGGAGTGGTGGAGGGGGGCTCTCCACGTAGCGGACCGCTCGAGGCACTCCCCCTCCACCAGCCTGCGGCTGGTCCCCCCTCCCGTTCCGGGGAGGATCAGCGAAACACCCGCGTCACATGCCCCATCTTCCGCCCGGGCCGGATATCGTGCTTGCCGTAGAGGTGGAGGTGCGCGCTGGGCTCGGCGAGCAGCGCGGCCCAGCGGTTGGCGTCCTCGCCGATGAGGTTCTCCATCTCGATGTGCGGCGCGGTGAGCGGTGGTCGAGCCCAGCGGCAGCCCGCAGATCGCGCGGATGTGGTTCTCGAACTGCGAGGTCTCGGCGCCCTCGATCGTCCATGGCCGCTATTGTGGACGCGCGGTGCCATCTCGTTGAACACCGGGCCATCGGCGGTCGCGAAGAATTCGAGCGCGAGCACGCCGACATAGTCGAGCGCGTCGGCCACCTTGCACGCGAGCGCCGCCGGCTTCCTCCGCCTGCGCCGCGATCTCGGTCGGAGCGGGCACGCTCGAACGGTGGAGGATGCCGTCGCGTGTGCTGGTTCCACGGCGGCGGATAGAGCGCGGTCGATCCGTCGATCCGCGCGCCAGCAGGATCGAGAATTCGTGGCCGAAGGTCACGAAGCCCTCGACGATCGATGCCGCGCCGCGGACCGCCGCCCAGGCCTGCCCGGGCCTGCGAGACGTCGTCGATCCGCGCCTGGCCCTTGCCGTCTAGCCCATCCGCAGCGTCTTTGACGATTGCGGGCAGGCCGACCTTTTCGAGCGCGGGCACGAGCGCCTCGCTGTGGTCGACGATCGCGAAGGGCGCGGTGCGGCCGCCAAGCCCGGCGACGAAGGCCTTCTCGTCGCTGCGCACCTGCGCGAGCTCGAGCGCGCGGATGCCCGGGCGCAGCGGCACCCGGTCCTCGATCAGCCGCAGCGCGCCGACCGGCACATTCTCGAACTCATAGGTGACGACGTCGCACGCTGCGGCGAAATCGGCGAGCAGGTCCGGCTGGTGATAGCTGGCCTCGGTGAACGCCGAGGCGATGTCGTTGGCCGGGCCCCGCTCGGGCGCGAAGACATGGACGCGATAGCCCAGTTCGGCGGCGGCGATTCCCAGCATCCGCCCGAGCTGGCCGCCGCCGAGGATGCCGATCGTCGAGGCCGGGCGGCGTCGTCATTCGGGGTCGGTCGCCACGTCCGCGGTCTGCCGCGCGCGCCACGCCTGGTGCCGCTCGGCCAGCCCGGCATCGCCCAGCGCCAGGATCGCGGCGGCGAGCAGCGCGGCGTTGACCGCGCCCGGCTTGCCGATCGCCAGCGTGCCGACGGGGACGCCGGCGGGCATCTGGACGATCGACAGCAGGCTATCCATGCCCTTCAAAGCCTTGCTCTCGATCGGCACGCCGAGCACCGGCAGGTGCGTCATCGACGCCGCCATCCCCGGCAGGTGCGCCGCGCCGCCCGCGCCCGCGATCAGCACCTTGAGCCCGGCGCGCTGCCGCGCCGCCGGCATAATCATAGAGCCGCTGCGGCGTGCGGTGCGCCGAGACCACCTGCGTCTCGTGCGGCCACGCCCAGCTCCTCGAGCCGGTCGGCGGCATGGCGCATCGTCTCCCAATCGGACCTGCTCCCCATGATGATGCCGACAAGTGGGTTGGTCATGTCTGTCCCTGCGAGGGAAGCGTGGTTGGTAGAGGGGAGGGGCCGACAGGGCAACATCATCTCCGTCATCCCGGCCTTGTGCCGGGATGGCGCGCATTTCCGCGCTCAGCGCTCGCTCAGATAATAGCGGTCGGTCGCGTTCAGCTCGCCGTCCAGCTCATAGACGATCGGCTGGCCGGTGGGGATTTTCCAGCCCGGTGATCGCATCGTCCGAAATCCCCGAGAGATGCTTGACCAACGCGCGCAGCGAATTGCCGTGCGCGGCGATCAGCACGCGCTTGCCGGCCTTCAATTCGTGGGCGATGCGCGCTTCCCAATAGGGCAGCACGCGCGCGATCGTGTCCTTGAGGCTCTCGGTCTGCGGGATCGGCACGCCCTTGTAGCGCGCGTCCTTGGCGAGGTCCCAGGGCGAGCCTTCCTCGGGCAGCGGCGGCGGCACGTCGAAGCTGCGGCGCCACAGCTTGACCTGCGCGTCGCCGTGGAGCGCGGCGGTCTCGGCCTTGTCGAGCCCGGTGAGGCCGCCGTATGCCGCTCATTGAGCTTCCAGCTCTTCTCCTCGGGAAGCCACAGCCGGCCCATCGCCTCGAGCGCGAGGTGGAGCGTCTTGATCGCGCGGGCTCTGGAAGCTGGTGAAGCACAGGTCGAAGTCGAGCCCCTTGTCGCGCATCAGCGCGCCCGCGTCCCAGGCCTCCTTGACGCCCTGCTCGGTCAGGTCGACGTCCCACCAGCCGGTGAAGCGGTTCTCGAGGTTCCAGGCCGATTGGCCGTGGCGGAGTAGGACGAGGCTGGGCACGGGGACTCCTGTGGATGCCCCGCGCGCCTAGACTAGATGCGCGCGACATGAAGCAGCTATGCGGGTCCCAGCCGGTAATTCGCGAACGGCCCGCAGGTTTCGATCCCGAGCCGCCGATAGAGCGCGTGCGCCGGCGCGAAGGCGGGGTGCGTGCCCGTCTCGAGGCTGAGCCGGCGATAGCCGCGCGCGCGCCCGGGCCTCGATCAGGTGCGCGACAATCGCCGAGCCGACTCCGCGGCGAAGCTGGTCCGGCGCCACGCGCATCGATTTGATCTCGGCGTGCGTGCCGTCCGATCGCCTTGAGCCCCGCCGAAGCCGAGCAGCGTCTCGCTTTCCCAGAGCTCCACAAGGTCACGCCGGGTCCGCGCAGCCCCGACAGGTCGAGCGCGTGCCGGCTTTCGGGCGGCGAGTGGGGCGCGAAATCGTCGAGATGGTAGCGCAGCAGCGCGCGGACCCGGTCGCCCGAAAGGTCGTCCTCGCGGATCTCCATCAGATCGCGTTGATGGTCCCCGCTAGCGTGTCGAGGCACGCATGCGCGAGGCGCTTGCAGCGCTCGGGGCGACCAGCCCGAACTCGGCGTCGGGCTCGCCCTATGGTCCTTGAACGGCATCTCCAGCGTCATCGAGACCGCGCCGAAGCGCTCGGCGAGCTGGTTGGTCGACATCGACAGGTGGCCTTGCCCGGCGCCGACTTCTCATAACCGAGGTCGAGCTGGAAATCGCGCGTCGCGGCGGCAAGCCGGCGGGCGAAGTCATAGAATCTCTCGCCCTGCGCGTCGGTCCAGCTCGGGATGCCCTCGATGCCGGCGAGGAAGTTGGCCGGGATCGCCTCGTCGCCATTGACGTCCATCGCGAAATCGACCCCGGTCTCGTCCATCGCGGCGCGCACCCACGAACACCTCGGGACTCTTCTCGAGGCTCGGCGCGTGCCATTCGCGGTTGAGGTTCACCCCTGCGGCGTTGGTGCGCAGATGGCCGCGCCGCGATCCGTCGGGGTTCATGTTGGGGACGATGTGGAAGGTGGCTGCGGCGCGCAGCGCCTTGGCGGTCGCGTCGGCCGGGTCGGTCAATTTCTCGAGCGCGCCTTCGGCCCCACCATTCCGCCATGCTCTCGCCGGGATGCTGGCGGGCGTAGAGCCACACGGTCTTGGGTCCCTCGCCCAAGGTCAGGCAGTCGATCGGCTGGCCATCGAGGCTGCGCCCCAGCTCGCGGTGCGCGACGCCGGGCAGCAGCGCGATCCGGCTCACACAGATCGTGGTGCCGCTCCATCGAATAAGGCGCGAAATAGGCGAACCAGACGAGATCGGTGGCGCTGGCATGGGTGAAGGTCAGCACGCCGTCGGCATAATCGGTGTCGGTCGTCCCGCCACGCCTGGCGATCGGCGCTCCAGCGGGCGCGATAGCCGGGCCAGCCGAAGGGATAGGCCGATCCGCCGGCATTGAGGATGCGGAAGGCGAGCTTCCGCCCCTTCGCGCCGGTCACGCGGAAGTGGAACCATTGGTAGAAGTCGGACAGATGATCCTTGACGATCTCGAGGTCGACGCGGTCGCCGTCAACGGCCACGACACGAATGTTGCCGCTGTCGAACGCGGCGCAGATCTGGATGCTCATCTGACCGTGATAGTCACCCCCGACTCTCCGGGAAAGCCCTGGAAGAGCGCATGCGCCAGCCGCGCCGCGATCGGGGCTGACTGATCGGCCGGGGTGCCCTCCAGCGCCTCGGTGGACCGCATGTCCTTCCCACACCACCGTATCGTCGCTGCGCCGCTTGAGGTGGAGGGCGAGGTCGGAGACGATGATGTTGTGCCGCTTGACCGCCGATCCCGAAGCTGAACCCGCCGCCTATCCCGCCGCCGCGCCCATAGCTGCCCCCGCCCAGCCCGACGCTGACCGGCGGGCGATCGCGCACCGTTCCGCGGATGCTGCGCGTCAGGCTGACGTTGGCGATATATGTGGACGAGGGTCGGTCGCGACCGCATAGCCCAGCCGGTCAGCTCGGCGCCGACCGGATCGGCATAGGTCCGGAATTCGGGCCCCGCCGGCGGGGCGCCGACGAGCGGCTCGATCGAGACGGTGCCCCCCGGGATCGGCGCGCCAAGATGATAGCGCGACACGTCGACCGGCGCCTGGCGCGTCGTGGCGGCGCAGGCACCGAGCAGCAGCACGGCGGCGCCGGCGAGGGCGAAGTGCGGGCGTTCTGGGCACGGGCGTCTCCTGTCTCGGATGCGAAACGATTTCCGGACTCCAAACCCGGAGGCCGCCGAGTCGGTTCCATGCTCGTTGCGACCTTGACTTGGAGCGGCACGGCCTATAGGCGAGCGCCTCTTTTCCGGCATGTTTGCGATAGATTCGAGAAGCGATTCGTCATGAAGATCGTCAATTCACTCAAGTCGCTCAAGGGGCGTCACCGCGACAATCGCGTGATCCGCCGCCGCGGGCGCATCTATGTGATCAACAAGGTCAACCGCGGCTTCAAGGCCCGCCAGGGCTGAGGATGCGCGTGCAGCCGACGGCGGTCATCTTCGACGTCGGCAACGTGCCTCTACCGCTGGGAACCGAGGGCCCTGTACGAGCGCCTGATCGACGACGATCGGGCGCTCGATGCGTTTCTGGCCGACGTCCTCCACGCCCGATTGGCATTTCCAGCACGATCTCGGCCGCCCGTTTGCCGAGACCTCGGCCGAGCTGACCGCGCGCCATCCGAGCATGCCGATCTGATCGCCGCCTGGGGGCCGCGCTTCAACGAGACGATGACCGGCCCGATGCCGGGCATGATCGAGATTGTCGAGGAAATGGATGCGGCGGGCGTGCCGCTCTACGCGATCACCAATTTCTCCGGCGAATTGTGGCGGCCGTTCCGCGCGACCGTGGAGCCGGTGTTCGCGCGCTTCCGCGACGTGGTCGTCTCCGGCGACGAGCGCATGGTCAAGCCCGACGCGGCGATCTACGCGCTGGCGCTGGAGCGGTTCGGGCTGGAGCCGGGCGAGGCGGTGTTCGTCGACGACAGCCTGGCCAATGTCGAAGGCGCGGCGAAGGCCGGGATCCACGCGGTGCTCTTCACCGATGCGGCGGCGTTTCGCGCGGAGCTGGTGCGGCTGGGGCTGCTTGAGTGATCGGCTCCGAATGTGTACACTGCGTACACGATAAGGAATCGAGCAATGAAGATGTCCGTCCGCGAGCCCGCGCGAATTTCGCCGCCGCGCTCGATGCGGCCGGGCCGCGGCGAGCATGTCGTCATCACCAAGAACGGCAAACCGGTCGCCGAGCTGGGTCCGCCGCGCAAGGAAGCGCCGGAGAGCTTTTGGGAGCGCAACGAGCGCGTTCGCAAGGAGCTCGGACTGGATAAGCTGCCACTCGAACCGCCCGCTGGACGACGAATGGCTCGAAGCGTTCAACGATCCGGCCTGGGCGCGCGAGCTGTTCGGTCCCGAATACTTCGACGATGACGGTCCGCCCGCCAAGTGAGGCTGTTGCTCGATACGCATATCGTGCTCTGGCTCGCCCGTTCGCCGGAAAGGCTCAATTCGGCTGAGCGATCGCTTCTCGAAAACAAGCGTTCGCGCCGGCTCATCTCGTCGGCGACGATCTGGGAACTGCGGATCAAATGGACCAGCCGCAGGTCGGCTGCCGCGCAGGAAGGTCTCATGGATCCGCTCGCGGCCATCGCCTTTGCCGAGGGGAACGGATTCGAACTTGCGGCGCTCACGCCTGCCGACTGCGCGACGTCGCTCGATGTGCCGCTCGACCATCGCGATCCCTTCGACGAGATGCTGCTGATCCATGCGGCGCGCCTGGGCGCGCGCCTGCTCACGCGTGACCGGCTGCTCGCGCACCATCCGCTCGCGCTGGCGCGCTGATCGCGCGTCACGTCCCCTCGGGCTTGTCCGATCCCGAATAGGTCTTGAGCTCGTCGCCGCGGATCTGGACGACATGGAGCACGTTGGTCGATCCCGGAGTACCGAACGGGACGCCGGCGCAGACGATCACGCGGTCGCCCGAATTGGCGATGTGGTGGCGCAGCGCCATGCGCTTGGCCTTGGCGACCATCTCCTCGAACGAGCCGACGTCGCGCGTGTGGACCGCGTGGACCCCCCACAGCAGCCCCAGCCGCCGCGCGTCTCGATCTTCGGTGTCAGCACCATGATCGGCACCGCGGGCCGCTCGCGCGCGATCCGCCGCGCGGTCGATCCGGAGGTGGTGAAGCAGATGATCGCCGATGCCGACACGGTCGACGCGATGCTCTTCGCCGCCTCGGCGAGCGCGTCGGCGGTGGTCGGATCGGGGCGGGTGATCGTGAAGTGGACGCGGTCGCCGTGGGTCGGATCGCGCTCCACCGCGTCGGCGATCGAGTTCATCATCGCCACCGATTCGACCGGCCAATCGCCCGCCGCGCTCTCGGCCGAGAGCATGATCGCGTCGGCGCCGTCATAGACCGCAGTCGCGACGGTCGGACACTTCGGCGCGCGTCGGCGAGGGCGAGGTGATCATCGATTCGAGCATCTGCGTCGCGACGATCACCGGGCGCCCCAGCCGCCGCGCGGTCTCGACGATGCGCTTCTGCATCGGCGGGACGGTCTCGGGCGGCAACTCGACCCCCAGGTCGCCACGCGCCACCATCACGCCGTCGCATTGCTCCATGATCTCGTCGAAGCCGCGCGATCGCGGAGGGCTTCTCGATCTTGCGAGCAGCGCCCGCCTGCCCGCCGATCAGCCGCCGCGCCTCCATCAGGTCCTCGGGCCGCTGGACGAAGCTGAGCGCGATCCAGTCGGCGCCCTGCTCGCACGCGAACGACAGATCGCTGCGGTCCTTGTCGGTCAGCGCCGCCAGCGGCAGCACCATGTCGGGGACGTTGAGCCCCTTGTTGTTCGACAGGACGCCGCCGACCTCGACCAGCGCGGTGATCCGGTCCGCCGAATGGCTGAGCACGCGCAGAACGAGCTTGCCGTCGTCGAGCAGCAGCCGCGCGCCCGGCTCGGCGGCGACGAAAATCTCGCGGTGCGGCAGCTCGACGCGATCGGCATCGCCCTGGCGCGGAATCGCGATCGAAGATGAATTCATGCCCGTTGCGCAGCGTCACCTTGCCCTCGGCGAACTTGCCGACGCGCAGCTTCGGCCCCTGGAGGTCGGCGAGGACCGTGCTGGGGCGGGCCGAGCTTTTTCTCGAGGCCGCGGATCGCCGCGAACACCGGCAGCTTCGAGGCCTGGTCGCCGTGGCTCATGTTGATGCGGAAGGCGTCGGCGCCGGCATGGAACAACCGCTCGATCATCTCGGGGGTGTTGCTGGCAGGCCCGAGCGTGGCGAGGATGCGCACCTTGCGGGATCGCGGACTGATGGCCTTGGTCATCGCTGTCATCCTCGGCTTGTGCGCGCCCGCCTCTAACCCTTAATGCGGGCGGATCAACCGTGGAGGTGGCGATGGACGATCTGGACGGGCTCGACGACGCGACGGCGGCCAAGGCGTTTCGCCGGCTCGTCCGCACCTGCGGCAGCGCACCGACGCGCAGAACGTCGATCTGATGGGGCTCGCCGGCTTCTGCCGCAATTGCCTGGCGGACTGGATCGTCGAGGCCGATCCACCATCGCCCGGGACGAGGCGCGGCGGATCATCTACGACATGCCCTTCTCCGAATGGAAGGCGAAGCACCAGCCCGAGGCGAGCGAGGCGCAGCTCGCGCGGATGGAGGCGAGCCTCGCGCGCAACGCCGCGCTCGACGAGGCGCTCGACGAGAGCTTCCCGGCAAGCGACCCGCCGTCGATGACCGAGCCCGGCAGGGGTTGAGCAAGAAGCGCGGTTTCCCTAGGCACCGCGCTCCACTTTCCCGGGAGCCTTCCATGTCCGACTCGATTTCCGCCGACCAGCTGCGCCTGTTCATCGAGCGCATCGAGCGGCTGGAGGAAGAGAAGAAGAGCATGGCCGACGATATCCGCGACGTCTACGCCGAGGCCAAGTCGACCGGCTTCGACGTCAAGACGATGCGCGCGATCGTCCGCCTGCGGAAGATGGAGAAGCACACCCGCGACGAAGCCGAAGCGCTGCTCGACACCTACAAAGCGGCGCTGGGCCTGGCATGATGCGGGGCATCATGCCCAGCGCCGCTGCGCCGGCCTCGGCTGAAACCGGGCATTGCCGCGCCGGGCTGGCGCGATCCGCGCGCGGCGTTTAGGTCCATGCCCGGCGATGACGGGATCGATCCGGAATCCGCCTTCCGCCGGGGCGCTCCGCCGCGGTGCAGGTACACAGGGGGAATGAGTATGAAGTTCAAAATGTTAGCCGCCATGATCGTGGCGACCTTTGCGGTGGTCGCGTCTCCCGCGATGGCGCAGGGGCGGCAGAATTTCACGCTCGTCAACAACACCGGCTATACGATCAACGAAGTCTATGTCTCGGCGACCAGCACCAACGACTGGGAAGAGGATGTGCTGGGCGAGGACACGCTGGAGGACAATACGAGCACCGAAATCCAGTTCCCGCATGCGTCCGACGGCTGCCTGTGGACCTGAAAGTGGTCTATGAGGACAAGACCAAGGCGGTGTGGAAAAATTTCGACTCTGCACGATCACCGAGATTGCGATCAGCTACAACGCCGATACCGGCAAGACATGGGCGAAGTGGAAATAACGGCGCACAATCGACGAGGACGGGGCCCGGTGGGCCCCGTCCGCACGGTCAACCCGGGACGAGGCAATGGCAGGTCACAGCAAATTCAAGAACATCATGTACCGCAAGGGCGCGCAGGATAAGAAGAAGTCGCCGCCTTCTCGAAGCTCAGCCGCGAGATCACCGTCGCGGCGAAGATGGGCGTCCCCGATCCGGACATGAACCCGCGGCTGCGCGCCGCGGTCAACGCCGCAAGGCGGTGTCGATGCCCAAGGACAATATCCAGCGCTCGATCGACAAGGCGAGCCGCGGCGACGCCGAGAATTACGAGGAGATCCGCTACGAGGGCTTCGGCCCCGGCGGCGTCTCGCTGATCGTCGAGGCGCTGACCGACAACCGCAATCGCACCGCCACCAACGTCCGCGTCGCGATCACCAAGAACGGCGGCAACATGGGCGCCTCGGGATCGGTCAGCCATGGCTTTGACCGGATGGGGCTGATCACCTATCCCGCGAGCGCGGGCGACGCCGAGATGGTGTTCGAGGCCGCGCTCGAGGCTGGGGCGGAGGACGTGACCTCTTCCGAGGAGGGCCATGAGATCTGGACCGCGCAAGGCGCGCTCCACGAGGTCGCCAAGGCGCTCGAGCCGGTGCTCGGCGAGGCCGAGGGCGCCAAGCTCGCCTGGAAGCCGCAGACGATTGGTGACGGTTGGCGAGGCCGACGCCGGGCTGCTGCTCAAGCTGATCGACACGCTCGACGACGATGACGATGTCCAGACCGTGTGGGGTAATTACGAGGTGCCCGACGAGGTGATGGAGAAATTGGGGTGAGCCAAACTCCCTCTTCCCCAGCGGGAGAGGGACGGGGCCCGCCGCCGAAGCGGTGGAAGGGTGAGGGCGACCGTTACCAGTGGGCCACCCCCACCCCTCCGCGCTTCTGGCGCTCCCTCCAGCATCGGGTGAGCAGCGCCCCGCGCTGTTCAGATCATGCCGGGGGCATGATCGGCCCGATGCTCCCAATGGGAGAGGGAATTTGCTGATCCTCGGCCTCGATCCGGGCCTCGGCACCACCGGCTGGGGCCTGATCCGCGCCGACGGCAACCGCCTCAGCCACATCGCCAACGGCCGGCTCAAGACCGACAGCGCCCGCCCCGCTCCCGCGCCGTCTCGCGCATCTCGATGGAATGCTCATCGCGCTGATCGCGGATCGCGCGCCCGATGGCGCCGCGGTCGAGGAGGTGTTCGTCAACGCCAATCCGCAATCGACGCTCAAGCTCGGGCAGGCGCGCGCGTGGTGGGATCTGCGCGGCGGCGCGCGCGGGGCTCGACGTCGCGAATATGCCGCGCGGCTGGTCAAGAAGGCGGTGGTCGGCATGGGCAATGCCGAGAAGTCCAGGTCCACGCGATGGTCGCGGCGGCTGCTGCCCGGCGTGAAGATCGACGGCCCCGACGCCGCCGACGCGCTCGCGGTCGCGAGTTCTGCCACGCCCACCATCTCGCGAGGCGCGCGCCGGCTTCCCTGATTTCGCTTTCCTACACGCCCGTGTTCCGCTTATGTACCGGCGTGACCTGCGACCGATCCTGCCGCCGCTCCCGGCCACGCCGTGCATGCGCGCAGGCGAGTCAATTTGGTCAACTTCACCTGGGGTTCGGTGCGGATGATCGCGCATCTCACCGGCCGTCTCGCCGCCACCGGCGCGGACCACGCGGTGATCGACGTGGCCGGGGTCGGCTATCTGGTCGGCACCTCGGCCAGAACGCTGGACGCGCTCGGCGCGGTCGGCGAGCTGGTGACGGTCCACACCGAGATGCTGGTCAGCGAGGATTCGATCCGGCTGATGGGCTTCGCCAGCGCCGACGAGCGCGACTGGTTCAAGCTGCTGACCTCGGTCCAGGGGGTGGGCGCCAAGGTCGCGCTGGCGATCCTCTCGATCCTCGCGCCCGCCGAACTCCAGACCGCGGTCGCCCGCGCCGATGCCGCGATGATCGCGCGGGCCAACGGGGTGGGACCGAAGGCTGGCGCAACGGATCGTCAACGAGCTGAAGGACAAGGCGGGCGGCGTGGCGCTGGGCGGTGGGGTGGTGGCGGCGCCCAAGAGCGGCGCGGCTGCGGACGCGGTGTCGGCGCTGATGAATTTGGGTTCCGGCCCGCCGAGGCGAGCGCGGCGGTCAGCGCCGCCAACGACGAACTGGGCGCGGGGCGACGCTGGATGCGCTCGTTCGGCTGGCGCTCAGGAAGGCGGCGAAGTGACCAACCTCCACACGCTCCGTCATGCTGAACTCGTTTCAGCATCCATCGCGCCACAAGGGGATGGCTCCGATGAAGCAACCCTGCGTCTATCTCCTCGCCAGCCAACGCCTCGGCACCCTCTACGTTGGTGCGACCTCGGACCTGATCGCTCGGATCCACCAGCATCGGAACGGCGAAACGGAAGGCTTTACCGCGCGCTACGCCGTCCCATCGTCTCGTCCACTACGAGTTCTTCGCGACCCTGGCGGAAGCGATCGCGCGCGAGAAGCAGCTCAAGCGCTGGCACCGGCAATGGAAGATCAACCTCGTCGAAAGCGAGAATCCCGATTGGGCGGACCTCGCGGTGCCGCCGGGATTCGAGCCATTGCTGGAGCGTCCGCGGCGCCGTGGATGCTGAAACAAGTTCAGCATGACGGGAGGGGGGGCGGTGACTGACGCCGACCGCATCCTCACGCCCGCGCGCCAGCCCGAGGATGTCGACGCCGCGCTGCGCCCCCAGCGGCTCGACGAATTCGTCGGCCAGCGCGCCGCGCGTGAAAATCTCCGGGTGTTCATCCAGGCCGCCAAGGCGCGCGGCGAGGCGCTCGATCATGTCCTCTTCTTCGGCCCCCCGGGGCTCGGCAAGACCACGCTCGCGCAGATCGTCGCGCGCGAGCTGGGGGTGGGATTTCGCGCCACTTCCGGCCCCGTCATCGCCAAATCGGGCGATCTGGCGGCGCTGCTCACCAATCTCGAGGATGGCGACGTGCTGTTCATCGACGAGATCCACCGGCTCGCGCCCGGCGGTCGAGGAGATCCTCTATCCGGCGATGGAGGATCGCGCGCTCGACCTGATGATCGGCGAGGGGCCGTCGGCGCGGAGCGTGCGGATCGACCTGCCGCGCTTCACGCTGATCGGCGCGACCACGCGCCAGGGGCTGCTCACCACGCCGCTGCGCGATCGCTTCGGCATCCCGATCCGGCTCCATTTCTACACCGTCGAGGAACTTACCAGCGTCGTCACCCGCGCCGCGAACCTGCTCGACCTCCACATCGCCCCCGATGGCGCGCACGAGATCGCGCGGCGCTCGCGAGGGACGCCGCGCATCGCCGGGCGGCTGCTGCGGCGCGTCCGCGATTTCGCCAACGTTCTCGGCGAGCCGGTGGTCCATGCCAAGGCCGCCGACGCGGCGCTCACCCGGCTCGAGGTCGATTCGCTCGGGCTCGACGCGATGGACCGGCGTTACCTCACGATGATCGCCGACATCTATCGCGGCGGCCCGGTGGGGGTCGAGACGCTCGCCGCCGGCCTGTCCGAGCCGCGCGACACGATCGAGGAAGTCATCGAGCCCTATCTCATCCAGATCGCATGATCGCGCGGACCGCGCGCGGGCGCTGCCTCAACGCGGCGGCATGGAAGCACCTCGGGCTCGATCCGCCCGCGACCGGCCAGGACGGGCTGTTCGATTAGAGGAAGCGCTGCACCGCGAACACCGCGCCGCCGGCGATCAGCCCGAGCAGGATCGCGATGATGAACTCGAACAGCCCGCTCAGCACGATCCGCCCCCCTGCCGCCGGCGGCGGAAGGTCGAGCGCGGCGCGGGCACCGCATAGGCGATCTCGAGCTGGCCGGTCAGCCAGCCCGTCAGCACGGTGAAGCCGAGCGCGATCAGCGCGCCCGCCGCCGTCTCGGTCGCGATCGCGATCGCAGCAGCACGAACAGCGGCGCCGCCATCGCCATCGCCCGCGCCCAGCTTGGCGGCGTCGATCGCCTCCTTCTCGACCGGGGCGATGCGCAGCAGGTCGGGCGAATCCTCGGCCGAGACCGTGAGCCAGGCGAAGCTACCCACCACCTGCCCGGCGACCAGCACGCTCGCGAAGGCGAGCGAGGGGGCGAGCGGGATGCCGCGGCCGCCGTGGCGCAGCGCCACCAGGAAGATCGGCGCGAGATAGACCAGCCGCAGCACCACCTGGAAGGCGAGCGCCGGATCGCGCGCGAGCAGCCGCCATTCCTTCGCGAACACCGCGCCGAACAGGCTCGGGTGGAAATGGCGCGCGAACCTGCCGCGCGGCCGGCGGCGCGGCGAGAGGTGGGTGCCGCCGGCGCGATAGCCCGCGAGGAACAGGGCCTGCATCGCCGCGGCGGTCGCCGCGAACAGCGCGACGGGCGCCGCCGAGCAGCAGCGCGATCGCGATCGGATCGCCGAAGGCGGCGCGGCCGGGCAGCGCCGCGACGCCGTGCTCGCCGAAGCCGTTGGCCTCCATCCAGGCGAACAGCGTCGACCAGCCCGATCGCCGCACCCCGCCGTCGTTTTCGTCGCCGTGCCCCATCAGCTGCGAGACGAGGAAGACTGCGCCCGCCGACAGCGCCGCCACCACCTGGCCGAAGGTGCGCGCCGCGCGCGGCCCCGCGATCCGCGCGATCGCGAGCGTCACCGCCAGACCCAGGCAGGCGGCAGCCAGCGCCAGCGCGGCGAGCAGCGCGGGAATGCCGAACAGCTCGGGGTGGCCGAGGATCGCCGCGGGCAGCACCAGCGCAGGATCAGCCGCGCGAAGGTGACCGCGATCGTCGCGACGATCCCGACCAGCTTGGCCGAGACGATCGTGCGCGGCGGGATCGGCGCGGAGAAGAGCAGGTCGAGGTCGCCCGCGCCGTAGAGCGTCTGCTGGCTCGCGAGCAGCGCCTGGGTGGTCATGAAGGTGAAGATGCCGATCGAGCCCCGCGGCGACGATCACGAACGCCTTGGGCACCAGCGGGATCGTCACGTGGCGGAGCGCCAGCGCGATCATCACGCCGCCGGCGATCCAGGCGAGCAGCAGCAGCCAGCCGAGCCAGTGCGACAGCGACTTGCGCGATCGCGATCGCCGCGCCAGCCGCAATTCGTGGAGCACCAGCCAGGCGAAGCCGCCCGGCGGCATCCGGCGCATCAGCCAGCCGGTCATGCCGGGGTGCTGGTCAGGCGGAGTGGAAGGCGTCCTCGAGCGTGTTCCTCGCCCGGCCCGGCCAAGTCGCGGAGCTCCTGGAGCGTGCCCTCGGCGAGCAATTTGCCGCCCGGCGATGATCCCGATCCGATCGGCCATCCGCTCGGCAACGTCGAGGATGTGGGTGGTGACGATCACCGTCTTGCCCTGGTCGACCGCGGCGCGCAGCGCGTCCTTCACCGCCGCGCGCCATCGCCGCGTCGAGCCCGGTCAGCGGCTCGTCGAGGATCAGCAGCCGCGGATCGTGGATCAGCGCGCCGGCGAGCGCGACCTTCTGCTTCATCCCGCGCGAGAAACCCTCGCAGCGCGTGTCGCGCACGTCCCACAGTTCGAGCCATTTGAGCAGCCGCTCGGCCTCGGGCGCGGCATCGCGCGGGGCGATCCCCCACAGGCCGGCGACGAAGCCGAGATATTCGGACGGGGTGAGCTTGTCGTAGAGCATCGGCTCGTCGGGCAGCCAGGCGGTGATCGCCTTGGCCGCGCGGGGATCCCTTGCGCGCGTCGATGCCGTAGATCTCGATTTCACCCTGGTCGGGGTCGGTGAGCCCCACCGCCATCCTGAGCGTCGTCGTCTTGCCCGCGCCGTTGGGACCGAGCAGCGCGTAGAGCTCGCCCGCCTTCACCTCGAGGTCGAGCCCGGCGATCACCGGCTTGTCGAACGATTTGTGGAGATTGGCGAGGCGCAGCGCGGGCGTGGTCATTGCGCTCACCTAAAGCCTTGCGGCCGCCGGGTCAAAACCATTCGAGCATCGCACTAGCGCGCCAGCCCCGCCGCCAGCCCCCAGCCGGTGACCAGCCGCAGCGCGGCGCGCACCGCGATCGGCGTCGACCAGCTGACGACCGATAGCGCGAGCGCGGTCAGCATCGCCGCGAAGAAGGCCGCCACGAAGGCGCGCATGCGGTTCTGACGCGCGCGCTCATCGTTCATGATCGCGCGCAGCCCGGGGCTGAGCATCAGTCCGCCGCTGGTCGCGAGAACGGCGAGCCCGAGCGCGATCGTCACCAGCCACGATCCGCCGCGAAAGGTCGCCGCGTCGTTGGCCGCGCCCTGGAGCCCGAAGGTGGCGGTGAAGACGGTCACTGCGGCGAGCAAGCGCCATCACGGCGGCGCGGGCGCGGGCATTGCGCTCGGCGCGCTCGATCTGCGATTCGGCCCATGGTCACTCCTGTCCGCTCAGATAAAAAGACGTCCTCCACCCGGCAGCCGAGCGCCGCAGCCAGCCTGAGCGCCAGCGTGGTGGAGGGCACGAACACGCCGTTCTCGACGGTATTGGATCGTCTTGCGGCTGACGCCGACCGCCTCGGCGAGCGCGGCCTGGGTCAGGTCGCGCTCGGCGCGCAGCTCGCGAAGGTGGTTCTTGAGCTCGTCAGCCAAGCTTGAGCGCCTTGCGCTCGAGCGTGCCGAAGCGCAGCAGCGCGACGACGATCCCGAGTGTGATCACCAGCCGCAGCGCGATCCGCGCGGTCAGCCCGGAATCGTAGAAGCTCGCGAAATAGACCAGGAATGCCGCGCCGATCGCCGCCCAGAAACCCCAGGCCATCGCATCGACGCGATGTGCGCGGGTCGATTCGTCGTTGAGGATCGCGCGCACACCGTCGCCCCCGGAGCAGCCCACCGCTCCATGCGAGGAAGCCGCACAGCGCAAGCGCCCAGACGATCCACGCGGCGAGCTGGATCGTCTGCGGGCGGTTGAGCGGCAGGTCCTGGTGCAGGCTGCTGGCTTGCGTCGCGACGAATACCAGCGCCATCACGGTCGCCGGCGCGCGCGCGGCCCCAGGCCATGCGCTCGGCCAGATCGCTCGTCTTCGGTGGTCATCGAATCGTTCCTTTGTGTAACTCTGAGGTTACATTAACCCTGGAGTTACATCGCGGCAAGCGCTTTTCGCGGGGTTCCCCGCGCGGACCGGCTCGGCTAGGGCGGTGGTGCATGGAACGCGATCCCGCCGCTCCCTCCGCCGCTGGGCCGTTTCGACGGGCTCGAGCACATCTTTGTCCTGCGTGTCTATTTCGAGGACACGGACCTGACCGGGGTCGTCTATCACGCCAATTATCTGCGGTTCATGGAGCGCGCTCGCTCGGATATGCTGGCCGCCGCCGGGATCGATCAGCGCGCGGTCTCGAGAGCGGGGCGGGGGCCTATGCGGTCCGCAAACTCGCGATCCATTACCGCGCGCCGACACGCCTCGGCGACGAGCTGGCGGTGGTCAGCCGGCTGGCGCGGTTGCGCTCCGCATCGGTGGACATTCATCAGCGAGTCATGTGTAGGGAGATCATAGTGGCCGAAGCGGAGGTGGAGGCGGCGTTCGTCTCTCCCTCCGGGCGTCCGCGTCGGCAGCCGTCCGCGTGATGGCCGCCTTCGAGCCGCTGGTCTGGAAGGGAATTGAGCAGCCGATGGAATTCCTGAGCACCGACGCATCGACGATGTCGCCCGTGGGGCTGTTCCTCCAGGCCGATTGGGTGGTCCGCGCCGTGATGGCGGGGCTGCTGCTCGCGAGCCTGTGGACCTGGGCGCTGATCCTGAGCTTCGGCTTCAAGCTCTCATCGACGCGCAAGGCGATCGACAAGTTCGAGACCGAGTAACGCGAGGCCGACGACATCGACGAGTTCCATCGCCGCGTCGCCGGGCGCGACCAGCCGATCGCGCGCGTCTTCGCCGCCGGCGTCACCGAATGGCGCCGCTCGACCGCCGGCAAGACGATCGACCGCGAAGGTACGCGGGAGCGGTTGGCGATGACGAAGGGGGCGACGGTGGCGCAGGAGTGGACCGGCTCGCCGATCGGCTCAATTTCCTCGCGACGGTGGGATCGGTGGCGCCGTTCGTCGGGCTGTTCGGCACGGTGTGGGGGATCATGCGCAGCTTCACCAGCATCGCGGCGAGAAGAATTCGTCGCTCGCGGTGGTCGCGCCGGGGATCGCCGAGGCGCTGTTCGCCACGGCGATCGGGCTGTTCGCCGCAATTCCCGCCGTGATCGCCTATAATCGCTACAGCCATGGCGTGAACCGCGTCGAGGCGCGGCTCAACCGCTTCGCCGACGGCTTCCACGCGACGCTGAGCCCGCCGGCTCGAGAACGAGGCCTAGGACCGCCCGATGGCGATGCACCTTCCCTCCAGCCGCGGCCGCGGCCGGCGCCGCGCCGATGGCGGAGATCAACGTCACGCCGCTGGTCGACGTGATGCTGGTTGCTGCTGATCATCTTCATGGTCACCGCGCCGCTGCTCGTCGCCGGGGTGCCGGTCAATCTGCCGGACAGCCGCGCCAAGGCGCTCGAGCAGGACCAGCAGCCGGTCCAGATCTCGATCGACGACAAGGGCGTGACCTATGTCGACAAGCAGGAGGTGAGCGATGCCGCGCTCCCCGGCGCGCTGGGCGCGGTCGCGGCGCGGATCGGCGCCCAACGGCAAGCCGCCGCAGGTGTTCCTGCGCGCCGACCAAGCGCTCGGCTACGGCAAGGTGATGCGGGTGATGGGCGAGCTGAACCGCGCCGGGCTCAAACGCGTGTCGCTGGTGACCAACGCGAGCGACAAATGATCGACCGCGCCGAAGCCGCGGGGACTGAGCGTGGCCGTCCTCGGCCACCTCGCGCTGTTCGGGCTGCTGTCGGCCGGGTTTCTCGCGGTAAATACCCCCACCAAGTCCGACGAGACCCCGATCGAGGTCTCGATCACCGACGCGGTCGGGCTCGAGAGCCAGGCGCCGATGCCGAGCCACGAGGAAGCCGCCGCGCTCAAGGCGCCCGAGGAAGGGCCGCCGGTGCCCGAAACCCCGCCGCCCACGGCCGAGCCCGATCCGCAGCCGATATCCAAGCCGGCAGCCGCTGCCCAAGCCCGCGCCTGCGCCCGACGCTGCCAAGGCGCCCCCCGCCAAGCCGGCGGCGGCCGCGGCCGCCGCGCGCCCGCAGCCGCGCAAGGACCGCCGCCCCACGGGCGCGCTCGACGGGCTCGATCTCGGCGCCACCGACAAGCCCAGCAACAGCCGCGCCACCACGCCTCCGGCGGCGGTCGCGGGGCCGGCGGTCCAGTCGGCGCTCTCGGCCGAGATCATCCGCCAGATCAAGCCGCACTGGAGCCCGCCGAGCGGGGCCGATTTCGGAGAAGCTGCGCACGACGATCCACGTTCGCCTCGCGCAGGACGGGTCGATCGTCGGCGACCCGACGGTGACGCAAACCGGCATTACGGCGAGCAATGCGACCCAGGCCGCGCTGGCCCAAGGAACGCGCGATCCGTGCCGTCCGGCTCGCCTCGCCGTTCAAATTGCCCGCGCAATATTATGCCGCATGGAAGACGATAGAACCGACACTCTACGAGGGTTTGTGACGATGAGAGCCAAGCAGATCGCGTTCGCATGGATCGTGGCGATGAGCCCGGTCCCGATGGCTCGGGGCGCAGGATGCGGCGCCGCCGGCACCCGCTCCGGCGCCGCAGGAGGCCCCGGCGCAGAACGACCAGCCGCTCAAGGTCGATGTCACCGCGCAGGCTGCGCAGGACATGGTGATCGCGATCCCCGCGATGCCGACCGCGCAGGTGACGCAGACCGCGGCCGGCCGACCGACGAGCTCGGCCGCAAGCTCGCGCAGGTGATCAGCGACGACCTGAGCAACACCGGGCTGTTCAAGACGCTCGGCCCGGGCGCGGCGCGCGCGATCGCCTATGGCGAGGTCACCGCGCCAGACTATGCCTCATGGGGCGGCGTTTCCGCGCAGGGCGCTCGTCCAGGCTATGTCCGCGCCAACGGCGACGGCGGGGTGACCGTCGGCTGCTACCTCTACGACGTGGCGCTCAATAGCGAGCTGGTCCGCCAGGGCTTCGTCGTCGGGATCGGCGACTGGCGCCGCGCCGCGCACAAATGCGCCGACGCGATCTACGCGCGGCTGACCGGCGAGGGCCCCTATTTCGACAGCCAGGTCGTCTATGTCTCCGAGACCGGCCCCAAGAACACCGCCTCAAGCGCCTGGCGATCATGGACCAGGACGGCGCCAACCACCATTTCCTCACCAACGGCAGTCGATCGCGCTCACCCCGCGCTTCGCGCCCGACCAGCGCTCGATCGTCTACCTGAGCTTCGAGAACAAGCGCCCCGCGATCTATGTCTACGATATGCGGACGCGGCAGCACCGGCTGCTGGTCTCGAACGTCAACCTTAATTTCGCGCCGCGTTTCTCGCCCGACGGCAGATGGGTGCTCTTCTCGATGGCGATCTCGGGCAACACCGACGTGTATCGCATCGCCGCGGCGGGCGGCCAGCCGCAGCGGCTGACCAATTCGCCGGGCATCGATACCGGCGGCAGCTATTCGCCCGACGGCAGCCAGATCGCCTTCGAAAGCGATCGCGGCGGCACCCAGCAGGTCTATGTCATGAACGCCGACGGATCGAACCAGCACCGCATCAGCTTCGGCGGCGGGCGCTATGCCACGCCGGTGTGGAGCCCGCGCGGCGACCTGATCGCCTTCACGCGCACCGGCGGCGGCGAGTTCCGCGTCGGCGTGATGGACCCCTCCGGCGGCGGCGAGCATCTGCTCACGCGCAGCTGGGGCGACGAGGGCCCGAGCTGGTCGCCCAACGGCCGCGTGCTGATGTTCTTCCGCGCCGCACAGGGCTCGGGACGGCCCGATCTGTGGTCGGTCGACCTTACCGGGGTCAACGCGCGCCGGATCCCGACATCCGCTCGACGGGGTCCGATCCCAGCTGGGGACCGATTCGACCGTGAGACGTTGAGCCGATTGATGCTATAGTGCCCGCGCCGACGGGCGGTTTTCTGCCATCGCTAGGAGGAGAATATCATGGCCAAGATCACGACCAGCCTGGTGCTGGCTGTCGCGCTGGTCGCGACCGCCGGGTGCACCAAGAAGCGCCCCGTCGGGCTCGAGGCCCCGGCGACGCGCCGGTGGCGACGACCGGCGACACCGGCGACCAGGAGACCGGCGGGCCGCTCAACGAGCAGTTCAAGCGCGAAGTGACCAGCGACACCGTCCATTTCGCGTTCGACCAGTACGACATCGATCCTGAGGCGCGCGCGATCCTCGACAGCCAGGCGCAGTGGCTGGTGGCGCACCCGAACACGCGCATCACGATCGAGGGGCATTGCGACGAGCGCGGCACGCGCGTGTACAACCTCGCGCTCGGCGACCGCCGCGCCAATTCGGCGAAGAAACTATCTGGCCGCGCGCGGCATCTCGCCCAGCCGGATCACGACGATCAGCTATGGCAAGGAACGCCCGATCGCGCTCGGATCGGACGAGCGAGCTGGGCGCAGAACCGCCGCGCGGTGACGATCGTCATCAGCTGAGCCTTTCACGACCCGTGAGGCGCCGTCGAAGCAACCAGCTTCGGCGGCGCTTCCGTTTCTCGTCATCCCGGCCTTGTGCCGGGATCCACCCATCGGCAAGGGACAAGCCCTGAAGGCTCCGATTCTCCCGGTGCCGCACGGTGAATCCCGGCACAAGGCCGGGATGACGTACGAATCGTGGTCGCCCGATTCCCCTTGCGCACCCTCCCAACTCGATATAAATACGATATCATAATTTCGGGAGGTACTGATGACGGACTTTCGGGCCCAGGCGCCGGCGCTGCGGCAGAGCAGCGAATCGCCCGCGCGCACGACGAGCGGCTATGGCATGTTGCTGGTGCTGCTGGTCGCGCTCGGCGCGGCGGGCGCGGCGCTCAGCCAGATCGATCGCCTGGCGGACGGGATCGTGATCGGCTGGCTGGTGCTGGCGATCGTGGCGGTGCTGTTCGTGCTGATCGCTTCTACCTGCTCCAGCCCAATCAGGGCGTTTGTCGTCACGCTGTTCGGCGATTACCGCGGCACCGATCGCACCGCCGGGCTGCGCTGGACGTGGCCGTGGAGGGCAAGAAGAAGGTGTCGCTGCGCGCCAACAACATCATCTCGGACAAGATCAAGGTCAACGATCTGCGCGGCAATCCGATCGAGATGGCGGCGCAGGTGTGTGGCGCGTCACCGATACCGCGCAGGCGCTGTTCGACGTCGACGATTACAAGGCGTTCGTGATGGTCCGACGGTGATCGCGAGACATGCGAGCTGCCAGCCGTGGTGATCGATCCGCTCGGGCGCGAACATCGGCAGCGTCGCCGTGCATCCCATCAGGATCACCAGCGCGACCGGCCAGACATAGGGCGCGATCAGCCGGCGGATCGTGAGGACCAGACCGATCATCGCGATCGACAACGGCAGCAGCGGTGCGAGCCCGCACGCCAGCCGCTCGGCCACTCACCGCCCCGACGAAGGGCCGGAACGCGAGGATCAGTCCCGCGATCGGCAGGTCGACGAGCCGCGACCAATGGATGTCGTATCCGCCGTTGACCGGATCGAGGCGGTATTGCCTCAGGTCGTACCAGCCCTGGCCGTGGAGCAGACCGCGGACCTGCATCAGCCGCATGTTGTCGTCGGTGTCGCCGAGCGCGAGCCACATCACCGCGCCCCAGCGCGTCACCAGATACCAGGCGACCACGCCGAGCCAGGGCCCAGCAGTGCCCAGTGGAGCCAGTGGCGGTCGAGTTCCTTGTCGAGGCGGAAGCCGCCGATGTGCTTGAGACTCAAAATCGCTTCCCTCTCGCTCCGGCTCGCCTTAGTGCGGCGCGGCCAGCGGCAAAGGCAAACGGTGACGGCGATCCTTCGACAAGTCGAGACATTGCGGGCGAATGGGGTGCTGGGGCAGCTCATCCGCTTCGGGATCGTGGGCGCGATTTCGACGCTGATCTATTCGGCGGTCTATCTACCGCTCGCCGATTATGTCCTGCCTCCGGGCTGGGCGGTGGCAGCCGTGCCGCCCGCGTTCCTCGTTGCGGCGGCATGCGGCTTCTTCATGCACAGCGCATGGAGCTTCAAGGGACACGGCAGCCGAGATCCGAGCGGACGGCAGCACGTCAAATTCCTGCTCGTCCAAGGATTCGGAATGCTGCTGACCTCGGTTTTCACCTGGGTGCTGACCGTTCCGCTGCACGGGGCCAATTGGTGGCCGCTGATCCCGGCGGTGCTGGTGACCCCGCTCGTGACCTTCTCGCTCAATCGCCGGTGGGTGTTCGGCTGAATGGAGCGCGTCGTCTATGATCGCATGGCCGCGCACGACACCACGCATTGGTGGTATCGCGCGCGCCGCGACATCCTCGCCGATTATCTCAAGCGCTGTGGGGATCTCCCCACGCACGCGCGCATCCTCGAGATCGGCTGCGGCACCGGGCACAATCTGCCGATGCTCGCCGGCTCTCGGCGAGGTCGATGCGATCGAGATCGACGAGACCGCGCGAAAATTCGCGAGCGAGCGGCTCGGCAAGCCGGTCGGCGCCGCGCCGCTGCCCGAGCTGAGCGGAGTCGAGCGCGGCGCCTATGACCTGGTCGCGGTGCTCGACGTGGTCGAGCATGTCGAGGACGATGTCGCCGCGCTCCGCCGCGATCGCCCGATGCCTCAAGCCCGGCGGCAAGATCCTGATCACCGTCCCCGCGCACCAATGGATGTGGAGCGCGCACGATACGGTCAACCACCATAAGCGTCGCTATTCGAAGGCGACGCTCGCCGCGGCGCTGCGCGCGGCGGGGCTCGGATGGCGCAAGCTCGGCTATTTCAACTCGCTGCTGTTCCCGTTCGCGGTGGCGGCGCGGCTCGCGGGGCGGCTGACGGGCAAGGACGACAGCGACGATTCGCCCCCGCCGGGACCGCTCAACCGCGCTGTTCCGGCGCGTCTTCCGGCTCGAGCGTCACGCGCTCGGCAGCGTGCCCTTCCCGCCGGGGCTGTCGCTGATCGTGCTCGCCTCGCCAGACTCCTCGAAGCGATAGCCGAGCGTGGCGCGGCCCCGAACGGGCCCGGCGACATCGGCGATGATGTAGAGCGGGCGCCGCTTCGATTCGACGTAGAGCCGCCCGAGATATTCGCCGATCAAATCTCCGAGCACGAACATCTGCACCGCGCCGAGCAGCACGACGACGAGCATCAGCGAGGTCCATCCCTGGATCGCGCGCCCCATCAGCCAGGCGATGACGATATAGAGCGCGAGCAGCATCGCCGCGCCGGTGGAGCACGAGCCCCGCGTGGCTGGCGAAGCGCAGCGGCGCGGTCGAGAAGCCGGTGACCGCATCGAGCGCGAAGCGGACCATCTTGCTCAGCGGATATTTGCTCGTTCCGGCATGGCGCTCCTGCCGGTCGTAGACGAACGGCACCTGGCGGAAGCCGACCCAGGCGACCATCCCGCGGATGAAGCGCGCCTGCTCGGGAAGCGACAGGAAGGCGTCGAGCGCGCGGCGCGTCATCAGCCGGAAGTCGCCGGTGTCGAGTGGGATCGGCGTGTCGGTGACGCGATCGAGCACGCGATAGAAGGCCGCGGCGGTGGCGAGCTTGAACACGCTCTCGCCGTCGCGCTTGCGGCGGACCGCATAGACCACGTCGGCGCCCTCCGCCGCCATCGTCGCCCGCATGTCGGCGAGCAGCTCGGGCGGGTCCTGGAGGTCGGCGTCGATGATCAGGATCTGCTCGCCCGCGCACAGATCGAGCCCGGCGGTGAGCGCGAGCTGGTGGCCATGGTTGCGCGACAGGTTGATCGCGGGTCGGCTGCGGCGAGGCGCTGCATCACCGGCCAGCTCGTGTCGCGCGAGCCGTCGTTGATCAGGACGATCTCATATTCGGTGCCGACCGCCGCCGCCGCCGCCGCCGAGACGCGCGCGTGCAGCATCTCCAGGCAGGCTTCCTCATTGTAGCAGGGGATGACGACGGAAAGACGTGGCAGGTTCATGCGCGCGGGCTTTAGCGCCGCCGAGGAGCGTCGTCACATGAAAACCGCGCGTCAGCGCTCGCCGGCGCATGCCTGGTCGACGATGCTCTTGAGGAAGGTGAGATGGGTGAGGAAGGCGTTGCGCCCGGCGGCGGTGATCCGCACCAGCGACCGGGTCCGCTTGCCGACGGGCTCCTTCTCGACCGCGACATAGCCAGCCTTTTCGAGCGTCGCCAGATGCGCGCCCAGATTGCCGTCGGTTGCCTCGAGCACCGCCTTCAGCCGCACGAAATCGAGCGGCGTGCCGCCCGGCTCGGCATCGAGCGCGGCGAGGATGCGCAGGCGGTCGACTGATGGACGATTTCGTCGGGGGTTTCGCTCATGCGCGCCTCAGCCACAGCCCGGTGGCGATCAGCACCCGCCGCCGCCGATGCCCATCCACAGGTAGAAATGCTCGCGGTCGGCGAACCAGCCGATCAGCACCATCGCCGCGATCGCGGCCCCCGCCCAGGTGAAGCGCGGCCCCGTCCACACGCCGAGCGCGAGATAGTTGGCGGCGATGAACAGCGAGATCACCGCGTTGGTCTGGCGCGGATCGTGGTTGCCGGTGATCACCAGCACCAGCGCCATGAAGGCGATCGCGACGCCGACCGTGGCGTAGACCGACGAGTCGCCGGGTTGCGCCTGCTGCCGGTGCCCGCGCGCGCGCAGGACGCAAAAGCCGGTCGCCAGGATGATGCCGACCGGCCCAGCTGTTCATGCCCCAGGCCGGCCAGAACTGGACCGCGAGGTTGCACACCAGCCAGACCAGCCCCCCCGGCGAGCACGAGGTCGCCCGCGTGGGCGTAGGCGCTGAACTCGATCATGCGCCGCTGTGTGCGCGCCACCGCGGCGAGCGCGTTCGCGGGCATCTTGCTGTTCGACGGTCATCGCGGGCCTCCCAGCATCGCATCGAAGAAGGCGAGGGTCTGCGGCCAGGCATCGGCGCGCGCGGCGGCGTTGCCGGCCTCGGTGCCGCCCATATTGTCCATGCCCGAATTGCGGGTTCCACACCACGGCCGGCAGCATGGCGCCGTGCCCGGCATCGGGATAGGCGATATGGCGGTGCGGATAGGCGAAGTGGTTGGCGTCGGGCCGCCGCATCACCTGGTCGCCCATCTGCGACGAGGGCCATAGCGACGAAGGTGCGCACGGCGAATCACTCCTCTACTCTGTGACGCAGAGTCAATTGCTCTGCATTGCAGAGCACGTCAAGCGCCGCGCTAGTTGTCTTTTGTTTCCATTTTCCGAGTCGTCAGGCGATTCCGCCTGACTCGATTCCGCCTGACTAGAAAATGCGCTAGGCCCGCTCGGCCGAACTGACCGCGTCGGCCGCCCTCAGCGCGGCCAGCAGGCGCATCAGGTGCGCGGCGTTGCGCACCTCGAGGTCGATCGTGTTGAGGTGGAAGGTGGTGTCGCGGTTGTCGAGGCGGAGGCCGAGGATGTTGGCCTTGTGCTGGCCGATCAGCGTCGCGACCGCGCCGAGCGCGCCGGGCTCGTTCTTGAGCGTCACCGCGATCCGCGCGACCCCGCCGTCGGCCTTGTCGCCCCAGGTCAGGTCGACCCAATCGTCATCGTCGGTGTCGGCGAGCGTGGCGCAATCGATCGCATGGACCTCGATCGGCGCGCCGGGATGCCGCACGCCGACGATGCGGTCGCCCGGGACCGGGCGGCAATCCTCGGCGAAATTAAAGGCGACGCCGGGGGTGAGCCCCTTGATGTCGATCGCGTGGCGCTGCGGCGGCAGCTCGTGCTCGGCATCGTCGCCCGAGCCGGGCATCACCGCTTCCATCACCTGCGCGTCGGTGAGCTTGCGCCGCGCGATCGCCTCCATCAGCGCGGCCTCGTCCGGGAGCTTGAGCCGCTTGAGCGCGTCGCGCAGCGCGGCGGCGCCGGGCGGGGTGGGGAAGCGCTGGGCGATCTCGTCGTAGAGCTTGCGGCCGAGCGCCACCGTCTCGTCGCGCTCCTTGTGGCGGATGTGGCGGCGGATCGCGGCGCGCGCCTTGCCGGTGATCGCGAAGTTGAGCCAGTTCGCCTGCGGCTGCTGCGCCTTCGAGCGCAGGATCTGGACCTGGTCGCCCTGGCCGATCTCGGTCCTGAGCGGCACGACCTGGCCGTTGATCTTGGCGCCCACCGCCTGGTCGCCGATGTTCGAATGGACCGCATAGGCGAAATCGATCGGCGTCGCGCCCTTGGGAAGCTGGATCAGCTCGCCCTTCGGGGTGAAGGCGAAGATGCGATCCTGGTACATCGCCATCCGCGTGTGCTCGAGCAGCTCCTCGGGGGTGTCGGCGTGCTCGAGGATCTCGATCAGGTCGCGGATCCAGCTCACCTGCGTGTCGGGGCGGACAGCGTCCTGCTTGTAGGCCCAGTGCGCGGCGAGGCCGAACTCGGCCTGGGCGTGCATCGCCTGGGTGCGGATCTGGATCTCGACGCGCATGTTCTCTGCGTGGATCACGGATGTGTGGAGCGAGCGATAGCCGTTGCGCTTGGGCGTCGAGATGTAGTCCTTGAAGCGCCCCGGCACCATCGGCCAGCGGCGATGGATCACCCCCAGCGCGCGGTAACACTCTTCCTCGGTCGTCACGATCGCGCGAAACGCCATGATGTCGGAAAGTTGCTCGAGGCTGACGTGGCGCTCGGACATCTTCTTCCAGATCGAATAGGGGTGCTTCTCGCGCCCGGAGATCTCGGCCTCGATGCCATTGCGGCCGAGCAGCAGCTTCAATCCCGAGGCGATCTTGGCGATGCGGTCCTCGCCCTCGATCTGGAGCGCCTCGAGCCGCTTGGTGATCGACTGATAGGCCTCGGGCTCGAGCTCCTTGAAGGCTAGCGTCTGCATCTCCTTCATGAATTCGTACATGCCGATCCGCTCGGCGAGCGGGGCATAGATGTCCATCGTCTCGCGCGCGATCCGGCGGCGCTTCTCCGGATCAGGGATGTAGTGGAGCGTGCGCATGTTGTGCAGCCGGTCGGCGAGCTTGACCAGCAGCACGCGGATGTCGTCGGACATCGCCAGCAGGAACTTGCGCAGATTCTCGGCGGCGCGCTCGGTGTCGGTCTGCGCCTCGATCTTGGAGAGCTTGGTGACCCCGTCGACCATCCGCGCGATATTGTCGCCGAACAGCCGCCGGATGTCCTCGGGGGTGGCGACGGTGTCCTCGATCGTGTCGTGGAGGATCGCGGTGGCGATCGTCTCGTCGTCGAGATGCAGGTCGGTGAGGATGCCCGCGACCTCGATCGGGTGGCTGAAATAGGGGTCGCCCGAGGCGCGCTTCTGCGTGCCGTGCGCGTTGACCGAGAAGACATAGGCGCGGTTGAGCAACGCCTCGTCGGCCTCGGGATCGTAGCTCAGGACCCGATCGATCAGTTCATACTGCCGCAGCACGGGGCCTAGATGGGGCCCCGTGCTGCTGCTTTGCAACAGGATATCGGCTTACTTGGCCTTGGCGTTGCACTTCTGGAGCGCGTCGGCGTCGAAGCTGGTGCCGCCGGCGGTGAAAGTGGTCAGCGTGCCGAGCTCGTGGACCACCAGCTCGCACATGATCGCGTCGCGCGCGGCCGAGGGCTTGGCCGCGCTGCACACGGCGCCGTTGCAATGCCAGACGGTGTCGCGCGTCACCAGGCTGGTCTTGGCCGGCGCGGCCGCGGGGACGGCGGCGTAATAGCCGTGCGCGGTCTGGGCGATGCCCGTCGCGGGGGCGAGCGCCAGCGTTGCCGCCGCGGCCCGCGGCGACGGTGAGGAAACGGGTCATGATGAGTCTCCCTGGGGATAAGCTTGCAATCAAGTTGCGAATCACTACCTAACTGACATCAAGGTAAGTTGCAAGCCGAAACTTTTGCTGCGGTGCAGGGTGTTATGCACAACCGATTTGGGTTAGGGTGTTCGATTATGGGTAACGGGTTGCGAGAGGACCTCGGCGCTTTGTGCAGCCTTCCGGCTGCGCTCGAGGCGATGGGCGAGCGCTGGTCGTTCCTGATCCTGCGCGGCTCGTTCAACGGGCTCCACCATTTCGAGGAATTCCAGTCCGAACTCGGCATCGCGCGCAACATCCTCGCGAACCGGCTCGCGCGGCTGGTCGGCCACGGCATCCTCGCGCGCACCCCCGATCCCGAGGACCGGCGCAAGATCGAATATCGCCTCACCGACAAGGGCTATGCGCTGCTGCCGACGATGATCGCGCTCCGGCAATGGGGCGAGCGCTGGGAGACCGGCGTGCCCGCCACCCCGATCCTGGTCGACGCGCGCGACCAGAAGCCGATCGCGCAGGTCCAGGTGCTGGCGCACGACGGTCGCGTCCTCACCAAGGGCGACCTGCTGTGGGCGCTGCCCGAGGATGTGGCCGACGAGCCCGAGGCGCGGGCGGCGGAATAGCCGCGGGCTACCCCGCCTTGGCGCTCGGCGTGTTGACCCCCATCGACTGGAGATATTTGCGCACGTTGCGCGCCGCCTGGCGCAGGCGCTGCTCGTTCTCGACCATCGCGATGCGGACGAACCCCTCGCCGTTCTCGCCATAGCCCACGCCCGGCGCGACCGCGACCTTGGCGTGGGTGGTGAGCAATTGCTTGGTGAACTCAAGGCTGCCGAGATGCGCGAGCGCGGGCGGCAGCGGCGCCCAGGCGAACATCGACGCGGCGGGCGAGGGGATTTCCCAGCCGGCGCGGCCGAAGCTCTCGACCAGCACGTCGCGGCGCTTGTGGTAGAGCATGCGGTTCTTCTCGACGATGTCCTGCGGGCCGTTGAGCGCGGCGCAGGCGGCGGCCTGGATCGGGGTGAAGGCGCCGTAATCGAGATAGGACTTCACCCGCGTCATCGCCGCGATCAGCCGGCGGTTGCCCACCGCGAAGCCCATCCGCCAGCCCGCCATCGAATAGGTCTTGCTGAGCGAGGTGAACTCGATCGCCACCTCCTTGGCGCCCTTGACCTGGAGGATCGAAGGCGTCGGCTTGCCGTCGTAATAGAGCTCCGAATAAGCGAGATCGGACAGGATCCAGACCTGGTTGTCCTTCGCCCAGGCGACCAGCCGCTCGTAGAAGGCGAGGTCGACGGTCTCGGCGGTGGGGTTCGACGGATAGTTGACGACGAGCACCGAAGGGCGCGGCACGGTGAAGCTCATCGCGCGCTCGAGGCTCTCGAAATAATGTTCGTCGGGGGTGGTCGGAACCGCGCGGATCGCCGCGCCGGCGATGATGAAGCCGAAGGTGTGGATCGGATAGCTCGGGTTGGGCGCGAGCACGACGTCGCCCGGCGCGGTGATCGCGGTGGCGAGGCTGGCGAGCCCCTCCTTCGATCCCATCGTCACCACCACCTCGTTTTCGGGATCGAGATCGACCCCGAAGCGGCGCGCGTAATAGTTCGCCTGCGCCTTGCGCAGCCCCGGTATCCCCTTCGATTGCGAATAGCCGTGCGCGTCGGGCTTGCGCGCGACCTCGCAGAGCTTGTCGATCACGTGCTGAGGCGGCGGCAGATCGGGATTGCCCATGCCGAGATCGATGATGTCCTCGCCGCTTGCGCGCGCCGCTGCCCGCATCGCGTTGACTTCGGCGATTACGTAGGGCGGCAGGCGGCGGATGCGGTAGAACTCTTCGGACACGGCGGACCTTCCTCACAATGGCGCGGGGGGTGGTTCGTCCCTATAGTAGCGCATTGCCGGCGCGAAAGCGAAACCAGCGGAGAGGTTGCCGATGCTCGTCGAAGCGCTGCTGCTGATCGGGACGCCGCACTGCCACCATATATCGCTCGATCGCGCGGTCGCCGACTATGCCGCGCGCGTCCAGGCGATGGACACCGCGGGGATCGCCGCGCTGTACGGCAAGGACGGCCAGCTCGTCGGCGGCGGAAAGACGCTCGTCGGGGGCGAGGCGATCGCGGGGATTCCTGGGCGAGTTCGCCGCGTATCGCGTCACGCATGAAGCCATGGAAACCTCGGCGACCGTTCGCATCCCCGGCCGCTGGCGCGCCACGGGCCGATTCGCGCAGGTAGGCACCACGCCCGGCGGCGGGACCTATGCGACCCACGGCCGCTTCGCCATGGATTGGCGATGCTCCCCCAAGCGCGGCTGGCGCGTTCTGCGCCTCGAAACCACGGGCGACTGACATGGCCGAGACCGAGACCGCACCTCCCCCAAGCCTCGAGGACCTCCAGCACTGGACCTGGGTGCTCGGCCGTGCGCAGCAGATGATGCTCGAGCACGGCATGGACCTGGTCGAGCACGCCCCCGCCGCGCCGCCGTTCGGCGCGATGCTCGATCCGACCGCGGCGATGCGCGCGACCGCGGGGCTGTGGGCGGACACGATGCAGCTGTGGCAGCGCTTCCTCGATCCCGAGCATGCCGCGCCGTTCGCCGAGACGCTCGAGCAGGCGAAGGACAAGCGCTTCACGGCGCCGCAATGGCGCGAGGAGCCGATCTTCGATTTCCTGCGCCAGAGCTATTTCGTGGTCGCCGACAATTTGCTCAAGGGCGTCGACGCGCTGGACCATGTCGACGAGAAGCAGAAGGAGCAGATCCGCTTCGCGACCAGGGGCTTCATCGACGCGATCAGCCCGACCAACTTCCCCGCGACCAACCCGCAGGTGCTCGAGAAGATCGTCGAGACCAAGGGCGAGAATTTGCTCAAGGGCCTGCAGCACATGCTCAACGACCTGTCGAAGGGGCAGATGACGCAGGTCGACGCCGATGCCTTCGAGGTCGGGCGCAACCTGGCGACCACTCCCGGCAAGGTGGTCCGGCGCACCGATCTCTACGAGCTGATCCAATATTCGCCGACCACCGAGACGGTGTTCAAGACCCCGCTGATCATCTTCCCGCCGTGGATCAACCGCTTCTACATCCTCGATCTCACCCCCGAGAAGAGCTTCATCCGCTGGGCGGTCGAGCAGGGGCTGACGGTGTTCGTCGTCTCGTGGCGCTCGGCCGACGCCTCGATGAAGGACGTGGTATGGGACGACTACATCGAGCGCGGCCAGCTCGACGCGATCGATACGGTGCGCGATCTGCTCAAGGTCGATGGCGTCCATGCGATCGGCTATTGCGTCGCGGGGACCACGCTCGCCGCCGCGCTTGCGGTGCTCGCGGCGCGCGATCAGGCCGGCAAGGTCAAGAGCGCGACCTTCTTCACCGCGCAGGTCGATTTCTCGCAGGCCGGCGATCTTCATCTGTTCGTCGACGACGAGCAACTCGCGCTCATCCGCAGCCTCGCGAGCGACGGCTTCCTCGACGGGCGCTACATGGCGGCGACCTTCAACCTGCTGCGCGGCCGCGACCTGATCTGGAACTATGTCACCAACAATTATCTGCTCGGCCAGGATTATGCGCCGTTCGACCTGCTTTACTGGAATTCGGACGTCACCAATCTGCCCGCTGCCTGGCATCTCAGCTATCTGGCCGATCTCTATCGCGACAACCGGCTGGTGCTGCCGGGCTCGATCACCGTCGGCGGCACCCCGGTCGACCTGACCGGGGTCAAGACCCCGACCTATGTCCAGGCGGGCCGCGAGGACCATATCGCACCGGCGGCGAGCGTGTGGAAGATCACCCATTATTTCCGGGGGCCGCTCAAGTTCGTGCTCGCGGGATCGGGGCACATCGCCGGGGTGATCAACCCGCCCTCGGCGCACAAATACCAATATTGGACCAATCAAAAGCACGCTTCGACGCTTGCCGAGTTCCTTGCCGGCGCCGTCGAGACCAAGGGGAGCTGGTGGCCGGACTGGATCGAATGGATCGCGGCGCTCGACGATGAGAAGGTCCCGGCGAAGGGCGCACGGGTGCCTGGAAAGGGCAAGCTCAAGCCGCTCGGCGACGCGCCGGGAACCTATGTAAAATCGCGCTAAGACGTTGTCTTCAAACGATAATATATTTATGCTGCGGCGCAGCAAAACCCCCTTGCGCCGTGCGCGGACAGCGCATATATGCTGCGGCGCAGCAACATCTATTTTCGAGGAAGCCGCACATGGCAAGCAAGGGTCCCAAGACCGGTTCGGGCAAGCCCGCCGCTCGCAAGCCCGCGGCGCGTCCGGTGAAGCCGGCCGCTCCGAAGGCGAAGGTTGTTGCCGTCGAGGCTGAGAAGCCCGCGCCGGTCGTCGAGGCGGAGGTTGTCGCCCCGCCCGCGCCGATCGAGCCGGTCCCGGCCCTCGTCGCAGCACCGCAGGAAGTCGAAACCGTCATCGAGCCGGTCGCGGCTGCGGTCGTCGAAACGGCGGAAGCCGTCGTCGAGACCGTGGAAGCGCCGGTTGTCGAAACCATCACCGAGACTGTCGCCGCCGTCCAGGCCGCGACGCCCACCGCAATCAAGGAAACCAAAGTCATGGAAACCATCGAGACCAACGTCGCCAAGGCCCAGGCCTTCTTCGCCGATTTCAACGACCGCACCAAGGCCGCCGTCGACAAGTCGACCAAGCTGGTCGAGGAAGCCAACGACTTCGCCAAGGGCAATATCGAGGCGCTCGTCGAGTCGAGCAAGATCACGGCCAAGGGCATCGAGTCGTTCGGCCAGGAAGCCGCCGAGTACAGCCGCAAGTCGTTCGAGAACGCGACCGCCGCGCTGAAGAGCATGGCCGCCGTCAAGTCGCCGACCGAGTTCTTCAAGCTCCAGAGCGATTTCTTCCGCAGCTCGTTCGACTCGGCCGTCGCCGAGGCATCGAAGACCACCGAGGCGCTGCTCAAGCTCGCCGGCGAAGCGTCGCAGCCGCTGTCGAACCGCGTCGCGGTCGCCGCCGAGAAGGCCAAGATCGCCGCATAAGCCCTTCCCCCAGGGCTTGCCGGAAGGGCGGTCGCGCAGCGCGCGGCCGCCCTTTCATCATCTGCACGCGCGAAATCGGGGATCGAGCCGGCCGCCGGCCTTGCCTCTCCCCCGGTGGTGCCATATTTTCGGGTCGTGATGGCCGAACGCCCAATTTCCAGGATCCGCATGACCGGCGACGACGACCGCGACGCTGGCGGGGGCGGTGACGACTCCTCGGTCGGCATCGCCACCCGGACGCGGACCCGCACCAAGAAGCCCACGCCCTATCGCGTGCTGATGCTCAACGACGACTACACGCCGATGGAGTTCGTCGTCCTCGTCCTGCAGCGCTTCTTCAAGATGACGATGGAGGAAGCGACGCAGGTGATGCTCCACGTCCATCAGCGCGGCGTCGGCGTGTGCGGGGTGTTCAGCTATGAGGTCGCCGAGACCAAGGTGAGCCAGGTGATCGATTTCGCCCGGCAGAACCAGCACCCGCTGCAATGCACGCTCGAGAAGGCGTGAGCCTTCAGTTGGGCCTGGGCAGCCAGCCGAGGTCGAGTCCCTCGTAGCGGTTCACATAGTTCGCGGCCCGCGCCAGCGCGCGCTCGTCGATCAGCGTGACCTTGCCCTCCTTGCGTGCGATCAGCCCCTCTTCCTCGAGCTGGCGCAGCATGCGGTTGACGTGGACCGCGGTGAGGCCGGTCGCGTCGCCCACTTCCTCCTGCGTCAGCCCCAGCGGAAAGACGTTGGCGACGCTCTTGTCGGTGTGGCGCAGCCGGTTGCGCAGATCGAGCAGCAGCGCGGCGACGCGCGCCTTGGCCGAGGTGCGGCCGAGCGCGGCGAGCCGGTCGGTCAGCGCCACCCGCTCGATCTGGCAATAGACCAGCACCATCGCCGCAAGCCTGGGATGCTCGACCATCAGATCGGCGAGCGCGGCGCGATCGAACGGCGAGACGACGCAGTCCGAAAGCGCGGACAAGGTCTCGGGCGCCTCGCGATAGACCGCGCTCGAAACGCCGAGCATGTCTCCGGGGAACAGGAAGCGCAGGATCTGCCGGCTGCCGTCGTCGAGCAGCACATAGCTCATCATCAGCCCCTTGCGCAGGATGAAGAGCTCGCCGCCGGGCTCGTTCTCGCGCTGGAGCACCGCCCCGCGGCGCGCGTGCCGCTGGCGTTGCTCGAGCTTTTCGAGCGCCCGGTGCTCGCTTTGCGTGAGGTCGATGAGCTCACTCAGGACGTCGGCGAAACAACTGCCTGCCACGCTATTCAAATCCCCCCAATCGGACGTGCAAAGCAGCGACGTGGAATCAATGCATTAAAGTCGATCAAGCGGCGCGCTCCGCCCGCCCTTGCGCGGGCACTGCAAGCGGCTAGAAGCCCCGCAATGGACCGTATCCTGATCCGCGGGGGAAACCGGCTTGCCGGCCGCATCGCCATTTCCGGCGCCAAGAACGCCGCGCTGACGCTGATGCCGTGCGCGCTGCTGACCGACGAGCCGCTGACGCTGCGCAACCTGCCGCGCCTCGCCGATGTCGACAGCTTCGGGCATCTGCTCAACGAGCTCGGCGCCTCGACCGCGATCGAGGGCACGCGGCCGAGCGATTTCGGGCGGGTGATGACGATCCGCGCAGGGCGCCTGACTTCGACCGTCGCGCCCTACGATATCGTCCGCAAGATGCGCGCCTCGATCCTGGTGCTGGGTCCGCTGCTCGGCCGGTCGGGCGAGGCGACGGTGTCGCTGCCCGGCGGGTGCGCGATCGGCAATCGCCCGATCGATCTCCATCTGAAGGCGCTCGAGGCGATCGGCGCCGAGATCGAGCTCGCCGCCGGCTATGTCAAGGCGACCGCGCCGGGCGGGCGGCTGGCCGGCGGGCGCTTCAGCTTTCCGGTGGTCTCGGTCGGTGCGACCGAGAATGCGGTGATGGCGGCGGTCACGGCGCGCGGCGCGACCCGGCTCGAGAATGCCGCGCGCGAGCCCGAGATCGTCGACCTGTGCAACCTGCTGGTGGCGATGGGCGCGTCGATCCACGGCATCGGCACCGAGACGCTCGAGATCGAGGGCCGCGACCGGCTCCACGGCGCGACCTATGCGGTGATGCCCGATCGGATCGAGGCGGGGAGCTATGCCTGCGCCGCGGCGATCACCGGGGGCGCGCTCGACCTGGTCGGCGCCGCCGCCGACGACATGCGCGCGACGCTCGACCCGTTGATCGAGGCGGGGGTTACGGTCACCGAGACGCGCGACGCCGTGCGGGTCGAGGCAAGCAACGGAATCGCGCCGCTGACGCTCTCCACCGCGCCTTTCCCGGGGTTCGCGACCGACATGCAGGCGCAGTTCATGTCGATGCTGTGCAAGGGCCAGGGCGCCAGCGTGCTGACGGAGACGATCTTCGAAAACCGCTACATGCACGTCCCCGAGCTGTCGCGGATGGGCGCCGACATCCAGGTGCGCGGGCGCACCGCGGTGGTGCGCGGGGTCGATCGGCTGATCGGCGCGCCGGTGATGGCGACCGATCTGCGCGCGTCGATGAGCCTGATCCTCGCCGGCCTCGCCGCCGAGGGCCAGACCGAGGTCAACCGCGTCTACCACCTCGATCGCGGCTACGAGCGGCTCGAGGAGAAGCTCTCCGGCGTCGGCGCGGATATCGAGCGCGTCGGCGACGGCTAGGATCGCCGGCGCCAATCTACCTAACCGAAACGATAACTCTTCTCGTTCAGTGCTTTGAAGCGATCGGCGACGATCATGCCTGCACCACCCAACGGGACATCGCGATCCGCGATGCCGTCGCCGGGGAAAGGGGGGGCAGCAGTGGAGAGTCTTCAATCGCACGACCTCACGGCGGTCTCGTTCGGCCATGTCGTGCCTCAGCCGCCCGAACGGCGCAGCGAGACGCGCCAGACGACCTTGCTCAGGATCGGAAAGCTCACCACAGGGGGTCACCAGAGGCTCTGCATGATCCGCAACATCTCCAGCGCGGGAGCGATGCTCAAGCTCTATCAGCCGATCGCGGTGGATACCGCGGTTCAGGTGGAAATAACCCCCGATTGCCCGGTCGCGGCCACGGTGATCTGGATCCAGGACGATCTCGCCGGGGTCGCCTTCGCCGATCCGATCGACGTGCTGTCGGCGCTGCGCGGCGGCCGCGAGGAGGGCCCCTATCGGCGCGTCACCCGCATGCCGCGGCTGAAGGTCGTGCGCCCCGTGCGGATGTGCGTCGAGGATATCGAATGCGCGGCCACGCTGTGCGATCTCTCGATCAACGGCGCCAAGATCGCCACCGACCAGGCGCCGCCTCGCGACGCCGAAATCGCGCTGTTCGTCGATGGCCTGCCGCCGCTTACGGGGCGTGTCCGCTGGTGCCGCGACGGCCATGCCGGGGTTCAGTTCGACATCCCCGTGCAAGTGACCGTGCTGGCGGACTGGATCGGCTCGCTGGCCGCCTAGTTCTGGGCAGGATCACTTCGCCTTGCCTTTCTCCGCCAGCAGCGCGTTCGCCGCCTGGACGAGCGCGATGTAGCTCGGCCCCAGGTTGACGACATATTCGTTCTCGCCCCAGAAGAACGGCCAGGTCTTGCTGTTCTCGGGCAGGTCGGGCTTGATGATCAGCACGCCCGGGACGACGCCGCCGGCGATGAACGAGAAGTCGGCGCGGTTGTTGCCATAGGCCACCTCCTTCGAGACCGTGCCGACCCCCGACACGAACGAAATGTCCGATCCCGGATGCGTGCCGTAGAGATAGTCCATCGCGCGCAACACGCCCGATCCGTCCGACAAATCGGGGAAGGCCTTGTGGATCGCATAGTCGACGATGCCGGTCTGGACGATCAGCCCGTTGCCGGCCCATCCGCCCTCGGTGATCGGCACGCCATAGGGATTGGGCCGGCCGATCGGCGGCGCGCCGCGCATCGCCTTGACCGCTGTCTCGACCTGCGCGCGATAGCCGGCCGGCATCGCCGGGATCGCGCGCAACGCGGTCTCGGCGACCAACGGAAAGCGCGGCGCGAGCGTCGGCCATAATGCGGCGGCGCGATCGGCGTATTGCCGGTCGTGGGTGGTCAGCAGCAGCTCGACCGCGGCATCGAACTCCTCGATCTCGATCGGGCCGCCGGTGGTGTTGCCGTGGCTATAGAGGTCGGGCGCGTGGCTGTGCTCCTCGGCCCAGGTCCGCGTCGCGATGGCGAGCGACTTGGCGGCGAGCTCGGGCCGCAGGTCCTTGAGCGCGCGGCTCGCGGCGGCGAGCGCGGCGATCGAGCCATAGTCGAGCGACGAGGATTTGGTGGTGAAGGCCCAGCGGTCGTCCTCGGTGCCGGGGATGCCGTCGGTCTTCGAGGCGGCATCGCCCAGGTGGGTGTATTGCGCGACGTCGGGCTCGACGATCCCGTTGATCGCATGGCCGACCGCGTCGAACTGCGCGACGAGCTGGAGCGTGCCGTGCTCGATCTGCTGGAGAATGTCGGGGGTGCCGTCGGGAACGTGGATCTCGACGTGGCGGGCGGGCTCGTCGACCCAGGTCTCGTCGCGCGTCGGCCGGAAGGTCTCCCAGATGTCGACCAGCGAGCGGACCACGGCATATTGGGTCTGCGTGCGGATGTCGAAATCGCCCGCGTCGAGCCAGCCGCCGACGTTGAGCCCCGGGATATGCTCGCCCGGCTTGAAGCGCGTGTCGGTGGTCGGGCCCTGCGCGTAGAGATCGATGTGATCCTCGTTGACCGGGGCCTGCCGGGCATCGTCGCGGTGCGAATCGCCATGCCACACGCGATAGGCCTCGTTGACCAGCACATGATCCATCGCCACGGCCATGTAGACGTCGTTGGTCGCGTGCCAGGCATCGGCATAGACGTCGGGCGCGATGCGGAACGGCGCGGTGCGCGTGCCGGCATAGTCGAGCAGGTAGAGGCCCGGATCGCGGACCTGGCTGAAATCGAAGCGCGCGTATCGATAGCGCAGATAGGTGCCCCAAGGTGTGGGAACGCCCGCCGCCGCCTGCGTCGTGGTGCCGTCCGGATTGATGCGCAGCAGATGCGCTTCGCCCGCGGGAGCGGCATTGGGATCGAGCTCGATCACCGCGACCTTCGGAGCATCGGGCGCATAGCCGAGCTGCGAATGGCCGATCACCGGCTTGCGGACGTAATCGGGCACGCTGTTGGGGCTCAGCATCCATTCGACGACCCGGCCGGTCCTGCCCGCGGGGATCGGGCTGCGCAGCACGAACCAGCCGTTCTGCGCCTGGTTGCGCCCATCGAACAGCGCGATTCCGCCGAGCGCCGAGCTGACCGTGACCCGGCGCGCCGGATCCTCGGGCGCGAGGACGAAGCGCCGCCCCGCGGCGATCGGCAGCGGCTCGGCGCCGGGGCCGATGTTGCGCCCGCTCGCGGCGTTGCGTTCGCCGCCGAGCGCCATGTCCGACGCGGGATAGAGCGGGAAGGTGCCGCCGGCGTCGTCGACGACGAAGCTCTTGTGGAAATAAGCGGCGGGCTGGAACTCGAGGTTGAACCCCGCCTTGCCCGCCAGCGCCGCGGGCAGCGGCTTGTCGAGGATCACCGACAGCACCACCGCGCCGCCGCGCGGCTCGGCGCGGATCGTGTAGCGGAAGCCATAGGCCTTGTATTCGAGCACCGCCTCGATTGCCCCGGTGCCGGGATCGACGGTGCGGCTCACCAGCGCGCCGATCGGGTCCCACTGGCCCGGCGTGGCGGAGAGGCGGACGTCGCCGTTGGTCGCAGTGCGCACGTCCTGCTGGACGATCTCGACGCCGCTGATCTTCGAATCGGCGAACAGCCCGTCGTACCAGTTGCTGAACACCAGCACGTCGGCGCCGCGCGCCGCGTAATAGCCGGCCTCGCCGAGCTTGAGCTCCTGCCCCCATGCCGGCGCCGCGGCCGCCAACAGCGGGGCGCCCAGCAGCGCGCGTGCGATCTTGCCTCTCACATCCATCTCCCGAAGGCGGGGTCGGCCCCGCGCTGACATGTGAGCGCTACCATGATCTGTCCTTGGCGATAAAGCTTTGGGGATCTGCGCCGGCTTGGTCCGGGTGATCGCCCGGTCGGCGGCTTAACCTGGCCCTAACCGCGCGGGCCTAAGGCTGCGCGGGTGCGTATCAGTACCATCACCAACTGGGCCTATGGCGTCACGGTCGTGCTGACCGGGCTTTCGGGCGCGGCCTTCATCCTGGCGGCGCAGGCCGCCGCGGACGAACGCCGCATGGTCGAGCGGCACCTGCTGCTCGACGATCTCGGCGACGACCTGGTGGTCGGCGCGGAGAAGCGCACCGACGAGGCGCGATTCTATGCGATGCGCGGCGCAGCGCGCCATCTCGCCGCCTTCCGGGCCGAGGAACGCGACGAGCACGGCCGAGAGCGCGCGATCCGCAACCTGCGCGCGGCGGGGATTCTTCCCGCCGAGGCGGCGGCGCTCAACGAAGCGGAGGATCACCTCGACGAGCTCGACGCAATCGAGGTGGCGGCGGTCGCGGCGGTGGAACGCGGCAATGCCCCCGGCGGCGCAGGCGGCGCTGTTCGGCGCCGATCACGAGCGCGCCGAGACCGCGGTGTTCGAGCCGATCCACCGCTTCCGCGCGCTGGTCGAGGCGCGCACCACCAGCGCGATGCGCATCGCGCAGCAGACCAGCGACTGGTTCAACCTCATCGCGCGGATCATGCTCGGGCTCACCGCGGCGGTGTTCCTCGCGGTGCTCTATTTCGTGCTGCGCCGCCGCGTCGCGATCCCGCTCGCGCGGATGACCGGCATCGTCGCGCGGCTCGCGCGCCAGGACTATGCCGTCGACGTCCCCAACGACCGCCGCCGCGACGAGATCGGCGACATGAACCAGGCGATTCGGGTGTTCCGCACCAACGGCATGGAACGCGACCGGCTCGACGCCGAGCGGATGGCCGACCAGCGCGTCAAGGATTCGATCCTGGCGATGATGCACCGGCTGCAGGCGTGCGCATCCGAAGCCGAATTGGCGGAGGTGGTCGCCTGCTTCGCGCCGCAGATCTTCCCCGATCTCGCCGGCCATCTCTACGTGCTCGACGACGCGCGCACCACCCTGTCGCCGGCGGCGAGCTGGCTCGATCCGGCGGATCCCGGCGCGGCGTTCGCGCCCGCCGCCTGCTGGGGGCTGCGCCGCGGCCGGCCGCACGTCAGCAACCGCGATCACAGCGACATCGCCTGCCCCCATCTCGGCGAGCGGAGCGTGCCGAGCCTGTGCGTGCCGCTCAGCGCGCAGGGCGAGGCGGTCGGGCTGCTCTATTTCGAGGAACGCGCGGTCGCCGACGGCGCCGATCAAGTCGGCGGGACGCCACGGCTCTACCTTGCGCTGATGGCGGAGAACATCGGCCTCGCGCTCGCCAACCTGCGCCTGCGCGAGCGGCTGACCAGCCTCGCGATCCGCGACGCGCTGACCGGGCTGCTCAATCGCCGCTCGCTCGACGAGGCGCTCAACCGCCAGGCGCGGCTCGCCGCCGAGCCGCTCGCCTGCCTGATGATCGACATCGATCATTTCAAGCGTTTCAACGATCATTTCGGCCACGACGCCGGCGACGCGGTGATGCAGCATGTCGCGCAGGTGCTGCGCGACACGATCGCCGATTGCGGAACGGGCGGCACTGCCTATCGCTTCGGCGGCGAGGAGTTCACCGTGCTGCTTCCCGGCCGCGACGAGGCGGGCGCGGGCGATTGCGCCGAGCGGATCCGCGCGCGGGTGGCGAACACCCCGCTCTCGCATCGCGGGCGCATCCTCGGCCACATCACCGTGTCGATCGGCGTCGCCGCCTCGCCCGGCGACGGGCCGGTGGCGACTTTGGTCAGCCGCGCCGACGCGGCATTGCTCCAGGCCAAGGCCGACGGGCGCGACCGCGTGATCGCGGCGACCGAGGCAGGTTCACGCGAGGGACGGGCGGCTTAGGGTCGCAGGCTCGGGGCGAACCGAAAATCAAGCGATTCCGCCAGTCTGAAAACGACTCTAAACGAACCCCAGGTTGCGCTTGTCGAAATTGCCGATGTTGGGGAGGACGGTGGCCATCTCGCCGTCGGGCACGCCGAACCAGCGCGCGAGCGTCGCGGCATATTGATCGACCGATGTGCTCGGCAGCAGCCGGCCCTGACCGACCTGATCGTCGCTGGTGATCGAGATCTTGGGCGCGGTCCCGTAGAAGCGTCCGCCCTTCACCGCGCCGCCGACGACGAAATGGTGGCTGCCCCAGCCGTGATCCGATCCGTCGCCGTTGTTGACGAGCGTGCGGCCGAAGTCCGAGGCGGTGAAGGCGGTCACCTCGTGCTGGACCCCCCAGCTCGACGGTGGCGACGTAGAAAGCGGCGACCGCCTCGTCGAGCTTCTTCATCAGGTCGACATGCTTGGCCGAGAGATCGCTGTGGTGGTCGAAGCCCTCCAGCGAGACGAAGAATACCTGGCGCTTCGATCCCAGCTCCTTGCGCGCGCCGATCAGCCGCGCGACGATCTTGAGCTGGTCGGCGAGCGGATTGGGGCCGGGGACCGTGTCGAACGAGGTCTGCAGGCTCACCTTGGCGAGCGCGGCGTTGACCACGCCCTCCATCTCGATCGATCGGCGCGCGAGGATCGCCAGCTCGTTCTCGATGGCGTGATCGCGCGGCGCGGTGATCAGCTGGTGGAGCGCCTCGCTGATCGCGGGCGAGCCGTATTGCGGCTCCTGGATCGCCTTGACCTTGATCGCCCCCGACGGGCTGATCTGATATTGGAGCGCATTCTCGCCCGAGACGAACACCGCATTGCCCGCCGCCGAGACGCAGGTGAGCAGCGCATGGCCATTGTTCGAGAGCGCGAGGTCGCCCATCCGCCCACCCCAGCCGACGGTCGAGCCCTCGCTCCCCAGCGCCTGCCACACCGATTGCTGATCGTTGTGCGAGAAGAGCTTGGGCGGCAGCGGATAGAGCGCGCGGTTCGAGCTCTTGTACTGATCGAGCGTGAGCGGGGTGACCAGCGGGCCGACGTTGAGCTGCGCGGCGAGCTTGCCGCCCTCGAACATCACCTTGAGTCGCGGCGTATAGGGCGCGAAGGCATATTGGATGTCGTCGGTCAGCGTCTGGGGGACGATCGGCTTGGCCGCCTGGACATATTGGCGCTGGATCGCGACCTGGCCGCGGATGTCCGCGTAGCGGGCGTAGTTGACCGCGTCCGCCGGGATCAGCGTGTTGCCGTGGTCGTTGCCGCCGTAGAGGAAGATGCAGACTAGCGCGCGGTAATCGTCCTTGCCCAGCGCGGCGGCCTCGGCCGCGCTCGCCAGATTGACCGCTAGCGGCGCGGCGGCGCCCATGAATCCGAGCTGCGAGGCGCGGCGCAGCATCGTGCGGCGCGAGACGGGGGTGGTGATGATGTTGGTCATTTCTGCACCAGATATTCGGGGGCGCTCATCACGAGCAGGCAGGCGCTGGCGAGCAGGTCCAGCTTCTCGGAATCGGGGCCGGCGGCGGTGACCTTCTTGCTCGCCAGCGCGCCTTCGATCAGCGTGCGGGTGGCGGACGAGAGCTGGTTGCCGCTCAGGTGGAGATCGAGCCAGGCGACCACCGCGGGCACGTCGTGCGCGATCGGGCGGAGCGCGTCGTAGCTCGGCTTGACGTCCTTGTAGCCCCAGCGCAGCATCCATTGCAGCACGTTGATATAGCCCGCGGTGCTGGTCTCGTTCTGGATCTGGAACTCGGGCGCGACCTTGCCTGCCCTGGCGATCGCGGTGTGCGGGGGGACGTAGCCGGGGCGGTAGAAGTTGAACACCGAGGGCGAGCGCAGCGGGCTCTGCCCCAGCCCTTCGTCGGCGCGTGCGGTGCTGTACATCTCATAGGCGCCGCTGTCCGAATGCATGCCGATCGTGCGCGCCCAGCCGAGCAGCCGCACCACCGGCTCGCGCAGCTTGCCGCCGAGCGGACCGGCGGGCGGCGACAGCGCCTCGGGATCGGTGAGGATCGCGGTCCACACCGCTTTCAGGTCGCCGCGCACGCCCGCGCCATTGTCGGCGAAGGCGGCGGCGACGCGGCCGACATAGGCGGGGCTGGGATTGCTCGTCACCATCCGCTGGATCATCTGCTGCCCGAAGAAGGGGCCGACGTTGGGATGCGCGAAGAGATGGTCGAGCGCCAGTTTGAGCGCGTCGGGGCCGGGGGTCTGCTCGGGGATGTGGAGCCCGAGGAAATCGACCGCGAGCTGCGAATGCTTGCCGGGATCGAGCTTCATCGGATCGACGCAGAATTCGTGGCTGACCACCGGATAATCCTGCCACGCCACCTTCCGATACCTCACCCGGTCCATATTATGATCGTAGCCGGTGAAGACGCGCGCCAGGTTCATGATGTCGTCCTGGCCATAGGTCTCGATGGCGCGCCCGTCGGGGCCTTTCCTCTCGGTGCCGTCGGGCTCGAGCTGGTAGAGGCCGATCGAGAAGAGCTGCATCACCTCGCGCGCGTAATTCTCGTCGGGCTGGCGGCCGGTCCTGGGGTCCTCCTTCAGGTTTCCCTTGGTGTTGAGGTACATCCCCATGCCGGCGTTCAACGACACGCGCTCGAGCAGGGTGCGGAAATTGCCGAACGCCTCGTCGAGGAGCAAGTCCCACCAGGCGGCGGTGATGTAGGGCGGCCAGAAACCGTCGATCGGATTGAGCGAGATCACGAAGAATTGCGAAAGCGAGAAGGCGCAGCGCTGGCGGAACTCGTCGGGCTGGCCGATCAATTGGTTCCAGATCATGAAATCGCCCGAGGTCGGGTCGAAATAGGTCGCGTCCCTGGTGACCGCGTCGTGGCCGTGCGCGTCGAGCCAATCGACCCCCGACTGGCCGTGCGGTGCCGCGAACTGCGCCTCGAGCCACCCGCGATAGCCCAGCGCGCGCACCGCCGAGATCGCCGCGTCCGACGTGCCGAACTGCGCGCGCAGCAGGAAGCGCGCGGCGTCTGTCTCCGAAATCGGGCCGGCTTCGCCGCGCATATCCTCTCCCTGCGGGGAGTAGGCCCGAAGCACACCAGAGGGTCAAGGGCGGCTAGGCGACCCTGGACCGGGGTGGAAGGAACGAAGCCAGCGCGGCCAGCGGCACGGGCCTGGCAAGATGGAAGCCCTGCGCGCGGTCGACGCCCAGCACCCGCAACATCGCCAGCTCGGCGGCGGTCTCGACGCCCTCGGCGACCATGATGCAGTCGAGCTCGCGGCAGAAGGCGAGCAGCGCGGCCGCGAGCGCGCGCTTCGCGGGATCGGCATCGATCCCGCGCGTGAGGCTGATGTCGAGCTTGATGACGTCGGGCTCGAGGTGGAGGATATGGCGCAGGCTCGCGAAGCCGGCGCCGGCATCGTCGACCGCGAGCTTCACCCGTCCGCGCAGCGGCGCAAGCGCGCGGGCGATCGCGGCATAGTCCTCGATCGCGGCATGCTCGGTGACTTCGAGCACGAGGCGATCGGGGGCCTGGGTCGCGACGATGTCGGCGAGCTCGGGCGAGACCAGCGCGGCGGGCGAGAGATTGATCGCGAGCTTCATGCTGCGCGGCAGGATGGCGAGGCCCCGTAGCGCGCAGCGCACTGCCGCCAGCTCGAGCTCGATGCCGAGGCCGGCCGCATCCGCCTCGGCGAACCAGCGATCGGGGGTCCGGTGATCGGCGTCGGGGAATCGCGTCAGCGCCTCGAACCCGGCGATCGATCCGTCGGCGACGCGGAAGATCGGCTGGTAGACGGTGCGCAGCGCGCCGCGCGCGATCACCGCCGCGATGCGCGCGCGCGCCGCCTCGCTCGCCGCGCTCTCGCGCAGCTGCTCTTCGATCTGGCCCCGCCGCGAGCTGCGCGAACGCCTGCAGCATGCACAGGTCGCGATCGTTGAGCGTGCGATCGGGCTGGAAGCTGAAGCAGCAGAAAGTGCCGTAGACGCGGCCGTCGCTCAGCCGGATCGGCACGCTGAGATGCGCCCCGACCGGCACCGAGCGGGTCACTTCCAGCGCGGCGGCTTCGGGGACGGTGGCGGTGTCGGCGATCAGCTGCGGGATGCGTCCGGCGACGACCTTGCTGCAATAGCTGCCGTCATAGGGAAAGCTGTCGCCGACCTTGATCGCGCCGTTGCCGGCGGTGTCGACGTGGCGCATCACCACCGCGTCGGCGACGAATTCGGATGCGAAGGCGACGTCCATCCCGAGATGCGCGCGGATCGTCTGAAGGATGCGGTCGACGCCGGGACCGCCCGCGCCCGGCGGCGGCATCAGTCCCTCTCGTAGAACGGCGTGCTCCATCGCCGCGATCCCCCGCAACCTGCAGAATGCGGATGTTAGCCGGCAAATCGTTAAGCGGGGGTATCTCCGCTCGCGGCGGACACCGCCAATCGGCGCGCGGGCGACAGCGCTGTCTATGGCCAGGCGGCCGGGAGCGGTCTAGCTTGGCGAAAAGCATGGCGGCAAATGGGGAGGACGGGATGCGACGCGCGATATTGGGCTTGCTGCTGCCGGTGTTGCTGGGCTCCGCCTCCGCGTTGCCGGCGATTGCCGGGGCCGCGTCGCCGCCCGCCGCCGGCAAGTACAAGAACTTCCGCGTCGCGATCTACGTCACCGTCTACGACACGCAGAGGCTGTCCGATCCGGCGGTCTTCGGGCGCGATTTCGCGCGCGTTGCGAACCAGCTCCGCTTCGACAAGGTCTATATCGAGAGTTACCGCGACGGCACCTTCGCGACCGACGCGCAGATCGCCAAGGTCAAGGCCGAGTTCGAGGCCAGAGGAATCGCCACCGCGGGCGGCGTGACGCTGGCCAAGGGCGGCGCCGGCGGCCAGTTCGGCAGCTTCGATTACGAGGATCAGGCCGACCGCGCCGAATGCGAGCGGGCGGTGCGGCTCGCGGCGCGGCATTTCGACACGGTGATCCTCGACGATTTCTTCTTCTTCAACCGCAAGAGCGACGCCGACATCGCCGCCAAGGGCAAAAGGAGCTGGACCGAGTATCGTATGGCGGCGATGCGCGATGCTGCGCAGCATCTGGTGATCGATCCGGCCACTGCGGAGAACCCGCACGTCAAGGTGATCATCAAATATCCCAACTGGTACGAGCATTTCCATGGGCTGGGGTTCGACCTCGAGGCCGAGCCGAAGATGTTCGACGGCATCTACACCGGCACCGAGACGCGCGATCCAGAGATCACCGACCAGCTCCTCCAGCAATACGAGAGCTACGAGGTGATGCGCTACTTCGACAATATCGCGCCGGGGCGCAACGGCGGCGGCTGGGTCGATACGTTCGGCACGCGTTACGTCGATCGCTATGCCGAGCAGCTGTGGGACACGATGCTCGCCAAGGCGCCCGAGATCACGATGTTCAACTGGTCGGCGATGGCCGATCCCAAGATCGTTCAGCCCGGCGACCGGCCATGGAGCGGCACCCCGACCAGCTTCGACTGGAACGCCTTCCAGGCCTCCTACCATGCCGATCCGGCCTATCCGGGGCCCGGCTGGGGCCGTGCGGCGGGCTATGCGATGGACCGGATGGACGCGGTGGTCGGCGCGCTCGGCCATCCGATCGGGATCGCCAGCTATCGCCCACCGCACGCCGACGGCGAGGATTTCCTCCACAATTACCTCGGCAACATCGGCATTCCGATCGAGCTTTATCCCGCCTTCCCCGCCGATGCGCAGACCGTGCTGCTCACCGAAGCGGCCAAGTCCGATCCGGACATCATCGCCAAGGTCAAGGCCTCGCTCCACGCGGGGCACAACGTCATCCTGACGTCGGGCTTCGTCAGCGCGATGCAGGGCAAGGGGATCGAGGACCTGCTCGAGATCGAGGTCACCGGCCGCGTCGCGCCGATCCGCCATTTCCTCAACGGCTTCGGCGCCGGCAACGGCACCAGCCTCGACGGCGACGACGCGAGCCTGCCGGCGGTGCTGTTTCCCCAGGTCGATTTCTACACCAACGACAGCTGGCCGATCCTGCGCGGCGTGGCGGGGAACAAGGGCTTCCCGATCATGCTGATGAACCGCTATTCGAACGGCGTGATCTACGAGCTGACGATCCCCGACAATCCCGGCGATCTCTACGATCTGCCCCAACCGCTGCTGACCAAGATCCGCGATTATGTGACGCAAGGCTTCCCGGTGAAGCTCGACGCGCCCGCGCAGGTCGCGCTGTTCGCCTATGACAACGACACGTTCGTGGTCGAATCCTATCGCGCCGCGGCGGTGGGGGTGACGATCCTGCTGGCGGGCGCCAACTTCAGGCTGCGCGAGCTGACGGGCGGCAGCGAAATCGCCGCGCGTGAGATCGCCGCGCAGTCGCCGCGCCCCGCCGCGCTCGGCCTCGGCCCGCGCCGCGGCCCCGCGCCGCCGCCTACCACCCGGTTCAGCGTGACGGTTGCGCCGCACTCGTTCCAGCTGTTCCGGATCGAGCGTTAGGAAACCCTAGAAAGCGGAATGCTCGATCTTCGTATCGGCGTGCGCCCAGGCCCGGGCGAAGCGCGCGCGAACGTCCGCGGCATCGTGCTGCTGCGCCTCGAGCGCCTTGGCGAGGCCGAGCAGCGCCCAGCCGTTCTCGGGATTGCGCCGCAGGTCCTCGCGATAGACCGCCTCGGCCTCGACCGGCCTGGCCGCGTCGAGCAGCGCCGCGCCGAGCAGGTGGCGACCGGGGAAGAATTCGTCGGCCGGCTCGTCATAGGACAGCGCGTCCTCGAGCGCGACCGCGTGCGTGAACAGCGCGATCGCGGCCGGCCGATCGTGCCCCATCAGCGCGATGCGCGCCTTCGCCCGCAGCGCCGCGATCTCGTAGAGCGGCCGTCCCGCGTTCATTGCCGCGGCGGCGTCGGCGGGGGCGGCGGCGATCAGCGCGTCGAGCCTGGCGATCTCAGCCCGCGCTTCGTCCAGCCGGTTGCGGGCGGCGAGCGCGGTCGCGCGCGCGGCCGAATAGCATACCGCCATGCCGGTCAGCTTCGGGTTGGGCGCGGGCTCGGCGAGGATCTCGTCCCACATGCCGAAACGCACCATCGCCTCGTAGAGGAACGCCGTATACCATTCGGAGCCCGGCATGCCGAGCATCTGCGCGTCGCTGGCCATCGCGCGCGTCTTGCGCATCGCGTCGATCGCCTCGGCCTTGCGCCCCTCCATCGCCGCCGACGAGGCGAGGAAGGTGTAGTTGTGGAGCGTGTACATCGGATAATAATCGGGCGGCGCGGTCCTGGCGAAATAGGTGAGATCGGCGGCGGCGCCGGCGCGGTTGGCCGCGGCCGATTCCTCGTAGCGCCCGACGCGCTGCAGGATATGCGCGGGCATGTGATCGAGATGGCCCGCGGCGGGCATCATGTGCGCGACGCGCTCGGCCGCGGGCACCGCCAGCTCGGGATGCGCCGAGGCCTCGATCGCGTGGATGTAATAGTGATTGGCGCCGGGATGCTGCGGGTCCTTCGCGAGCACGGCCTCGAGCGTGGCGACGATCTCCTGCGTGCCCGGAGCCGGGGCGCCGTCGGCGGCCCACAGCTTCCACGGATTGAGGTTCATCAGCGATTCGGCGAACAATGTCTGGAGATCGAGATCGGCCGGGAAGGCGCGCGCGGCATCGCGCATCGCCGCGGCATAGGCGGCGAGCAGCGGCGGCGAATTGGCGGGATCGAGCGGCGCCGCGCCGGCGAAGCGCTTCGCCAGCGCACCGATCATCGCGCGATCGGGCGCCGTGGCATGGTCCGCGAGCCGCTGCGCCTCGGTGACCGCATCCCAGCCCACCCTGGCGCGCGCGGGCGCCATCATCGGCATGTTGTAATTGGGGCCGAGCGTCAGCGCGACGCCCCAGAAGCACATCGCGCAGCCGGGATCGAGCGTCGCGGACTTGGCGAACGCGCGCGTCGCCTCGTCATGGTTGAACGCCCAGATGAAGCGCATCCCCTGATCGAAATAAAGCTGCGCCTCGGGCGATTTGGTGCCGGCGTCGCGGTGGAAATCGCCGAGGCCGTCGAACAGTTGCGCGCCCTTCGCCCAATCGGCGAGGCTTTGCGGGAAGGTGGCCGGCGCGGCCATGTCCATCCCCGGCATCGCGTTCGCCGGCGGCGCGGTCTGGGCGGCGGCGGGCAGCGGCAGCGCCGCGACGAGCAGGGGAAGGAAAGGCGATGCTCGGCGCATGTCGGTGGATTCCCCGATCTGGAAGGCGCCAGCGTACATCGGTCGGCGCCCCGGCTCAACGATTCGCGGCCGGCGCCTTGCGCTGTCGCGTGGCGTGGCTAACCTGCTGGCGACGGGAGGATTCATGAAGCTGCACGGGGCATTGGCCGCGCTTGTCCTGGCCGCGGCGGCGCCGCAAGCCGCGCCGCTGGCGGTCCATGTCGGCGGACGGGCGGTGGCGGCCGCCGACGGATCGCTGCGGTTCGGCTGGCCGGGAGTCTATTTCGAGGGGCGTTTCCGCGGAACCGCGATCACCGTCGCGGTCGAGGCCGGAACCGATCACCTGCGCGTGCTGATCGACGGCCAGGCCAAGGCCGTGCTGATCAAGCCGGGCCTGGCGCGCCTCGGCCTCGCAGGGCTGGGCGAGGGCGAGCATCTGGTGCGCCTCGAGAAACTCACCGAGAGCCAGTCGGGCGGCAGCCGGTTGATCGGTTTCTACCCGGCGGGCGGCGCGATGCGCGCGCCACCGCCGCGGCCGCACGCGATCGAGTTCATCGGCGATTCCTACACCGCCGGATACGGCGACACCTCGCCGACCCGCGACTGCGACCGCGCGCGCGTCCACGATACCACCGATACGCAGCAGGCGTTCGGCCCGGTGCTCGCGCGGCGGCTCGACGCCGATTATCGCGTGATCGCCTATTCGGGATACGGCGTGGTGCGCAACTACGACGGCGCGGTGCCGGGCGACAGCCTGCCCGCCCGCTATCCGCGCGCGATTCCCGGCGATCCCGCGCCCGCGGCGGACGATGGCTGGCGGCCGCAGTGGATCGTTGTCAACCTGGGCACCAACGATTTCTCCACCCCGCTCCACCCCGGCGAGGCCTGGACGGACCAGGCGGCGCTCCACACCGCCTATCGCGCGCGCTACGTGGATTTCGTCCGCGAGCGGATCGCGGGGCAGCCGCAGGCGCGCGTGATCCTGATGGGGTCGGACGCCTTCTACGCCGATGTCCAGGCGGTCGCGGCGGCGGTGAACGCGCATGCCGTGGTGCCGGTGATCGCGGTGCGGTTCGGCCCGCTCGAGCTGACGGGCTGCAACTACCACCCGTCGCTCAAGGACCATCAGGCGCTCGCCGACTTGCTACAACGGACCGTCGAACAACTTCGCTGATCTGGGTTAACGCGCTCGATTTGCTTGGAACCTTCGGGGTTTCAACCTGTTGGCTTGCCCGCAGGAGAGCGATGACATGGCGACCAGACCGAGCGACGCGGCGAACGACCCGGGCTCGCAATTCCGAACCGACAGCTTCCAGCGCGGGCTCGCGCATTGGAACCGGCGGCGCCTGTCGCCCGGCTTCCCTGGCGGCGACTGGCAGCGCACGCTCGAGCTGGACGTCAGGATGCAGCGGCTCGAGGGCGGCTTCATCGAGGAACTGCGTGCCGAGGTGCGCGACGAAGCGGCGCGCGCGCCGACCGATGCCGACGGCTTCATCGCCTGGTTCGAGGCGCTCAAGCAGCATGGTCCGGGGCAGGGCGATCCGCTGTTCCCCTGGCTCGCCGAACGCGCCGATCGCGATCAGCTCCGCTGGTTCTTCGAGCAGGAAGCCGCAGGCGAGGCCGGGTTCGACGATCTGGTGGCGATGACGCAGGTCAAGCTGCCGGTGCGCCCCAAGCTCGAACTGGCGCGCAACTATTGGGACGAGATGGGCCACGGCACCGCCAAGGGCATGCACGGGCCGATGCTCGACGCTTTGGTCGAGACGCTGGCGGTCGCGCCGGTGATCGAGAATACGGTGTGGGAAAGCCTGGCGCTCGCCAATGCGATGACCGCGATGGCGACGAGCCGGCGCTACGCCTGGCATTCGGTGGGCGCGCTCGGGGTGATCGAGCTGACCGCGCCCGGGCGTTCGGCGATGGTCGCCGAAGGGCTCGGGCGGATCGGGCTGTCGGGCAAGGAGCGGCGCTATTTCAGCGTCCATGCGGTGCTCGACATCAAGCACAGCATCGAGTGGAACCGCGAGGCGATCCGCCCGGCGGTCGAGGAGGATCCGGCGCGCGCCACCGCGATGGCGGAAGGCGCGTTGATCCGGCTGCGGTGCGGCGCGCGCTGCTTCGAAGCCTACCGCGCGATCCTCTGGCAGTGAGCGGCGAGCGGGGATTGCCCGCTCGCCGACCCGATCAGAGTGCCTGGAGGTTGACCGCCGACGACTTGCCGCGCTGGTCGGCTTCGATGTCGTACGACAGGCGCTGGTCCTGCTGGAGCGTGCTCATGCCCGCGCGCTCGACGGCGCTGATGTGGACGAAGCTGTCATTGCCGCCGTCTTCCGGCGCGATGAAGCCATAGCCCTTGTCGATGTTGAAGAATTTGACTTTGCCGATGGGCATTGGATGTTCCTTTCACGAAACATGGAAATTCCGCGCGCAGCGTGCGGGCGGAGCCAGAAGCGAGAAAAGGAAGGTTCGGCCCGAGAGCGTCAGTTTCCGTCACAGGCGACGATAGCAGAGCCTATATAGGCACAAATCGCGCAAAATGCAACTGACGCTCTTTTGAATCGGGAGGCGCGCGTTATTGGGCGGTTGTTTCGGATGCGAAGTCGGAATCCGAATTTTCCTCGGGCCTGATTTCATCGTGACTTGCGGCGGCAGCGATCAGCCGCGCGCGTGCCTGGCGTTGCTCGCGACGCTCGGCGTCGGCGGCTTCCTTGCCCCAGGCGGCGGCGGCCTGGGTGGCGACCGCGCGGATATTGTCGAGCGTGGCGCCCGCGGCGCGCGCCAGATGGTGGGCTTCCTGGGTGCGGCACAGTTGCGAAGTCGGCTGCATGGCATGTCCTTCCCGGGACAGGTCCGCGTTCGAGCCGACGGCCAACGCCCTGACCCGAGACGGAGCAGCGATCCCACGCTACACCATCGCGGGCGAATCACCTAACCTGGGTGATTCCGGCGCGTTAGACCGCCTTCAGCGCCTCCTCGAAATCGGCGATCAGGTCGTCGGCGTCCTCGACGCCGATCGAGATGCGGACGAGATTGTCGGTGATCCCCAGCGCCTGCTTGCGCGCATCGGGCACCGACAGGTGCGTCATCGCCGCGGGGTGGCTCGCGAGCGTCTCGGTGCCCCCCAGGCTGACCGCGAGCTTGGCGATCTTGAGCGCGTCGAGGAAGGCGAAGGCTTCCTTCTCGCCGCCCTTGAGGATCAGCGAGAAGGTCGATCCCGCGCCGGTGCAATGGCGGCGATAGATGTCGGCCTGGCGCGCGTCGGCGCCGTCGAGCGCGAGGAAGCCGAGATAGCCGACCCGCTCGACCTTGGGATGGGTGCGGAGGTATTCGCAGACCTTGACCGCATTCTCGCCCGCGCGCGTCATCCGGAGCTCGAGCGTCTCGAGGCTGCGCAGCAGCATCCAGGCGGTGTTGGGATCGCAGATCGTGCCGATCGTGTTGCGCATCAGCCGGATCGTGGTGATGTGCTCCTTCGATCCGAGCACGCCGCCCGCGACCAGGTCCGAATGGCCGCCGGCGTATTTGGTCAGCGAATAGACGACGATCTCGGCGCCGTGCTCGAGCGGCTTGAGCCACAGCGGCCCGAGGAAGGTGTTGTCGATTGCGATCGGCGGCTTGTTCGCGCCCTTGAAGATCGCGTCGCGGCTCGCGCGCACGGCCTGGATGTCGACCAAGGCGTTGGTCGGGTTGGCGGGGCTTTCGAGATAGATCAGCGCGACGTTGCCGGTCGCGGCCTTCTGCAGCACCGCGTCGATCTCCTCGCGCGTCGCGCCGGCCGGGAAATCGAGCCAGTGGACCCCGAAGCGGCCGAGGATGCGCGCGATCAGCGTCTCGGTTGCAGCATAGAGCGGGCCCGAATGGACGATCGTGTCGCCCGGCTTGACCATCGCCAGGAAAAGGGTGGCGATCGCCGACATGCCCGAGGAGAAGGCGAGCGCATCCTCGGCGTCTTCCCACACGCCCAGGCGATCCTCGAGGATCTCCTGATTGGGGCCGTTGAAGCGCGAATAGACCAGCCCCTCGGCGCCGCCGGGGCGCTTGCCGGTGACGCCCTCGAAATGGCGCTTGCCCGCGGCGGCATTGGGGAAGACGAAGGTCGAGGTCGCGAAGATCGGCGGCTTGAGAGCGCCCTCGGAGAGCGTCGGGTCGTAGCCATAGCCCATCATCATCGTCGACGGCTTGAGCTTGCGCGCGCCGATCTTGTCGACGTGCGGCTTGGGCCGCCGGCGGGCTCCGCCGGTCAGGTCGGCTTCGGTTTCGTCTGTCATGATGCTCTCCGGCGAGTGGGTAGCTGCGCTCTAGCGGGCCGGGCAGAAGGTCTCAACTGATACCAATTATCGAGATCTGGCGGCCATAGTCGGATTCGCCGCGATGCGTCGCGCGGCGGTAGCTGAAGAAACGCTCGGGATCGGCATAAGTGTCGAGCCCGAGCCCCTCGACCCGGCGGATTCCGGCGGCGGCGAGGCGGTGGGCGACATAGGCTTCGAGGTCGAACTGGTGGTGCCCGGGCCTGCCCGCGGCGAAGAAGCGCTCGTTGGCGGGATCGGCCGCGGCGAAGCGGCGCAGGAAGCCCTCGTCGACCTCGTAGCTGGCGCGGGCGATGCACGGGCCGATCGCGGCGGCGATGCGGTCGCGCCGCGCGCCGAGCGATTCCATCGCGAGAATCGTCGAATCGGTGACGCCGCCGATCGCGCCCTTCCACCCGGCGTGCGCGGCGCCGACGACGCCGGCGTCGCGGTCGGCGAGCAGCACCGGCGCGCAATCGGCGGTGAGGATGCCGAGCGCGAGCCCCGGTCGATCGGTGACCAGCGCATCGGCATGCGGCCGCTCGGCGAAGGGCGCGGTGACGATGACGACGTCGGGCGAATGGACCTGATAGACCGTCACCAGCCGCGCGTCCGGCAGCACCGCGGTGACCGCGCGGCGGCGGTTCTCGGCGAGCGCGTCGGGCTGGTCGCTCGAGCCGGGGCCGACGTTGAGCCCCGCGTGGATTCCCGTCGAGACCCCGCCGCGCCGGCCGAGGAAGCCGTGCGCCACGCCGTCGAGCGCAGCAGCACGGATCGCCTCGACGCTCACAGGTCGCGCGCCCAGATGCGGTCGTCGTCGAGATGCTCGCCGACGGCGAATCGGTAGCGGCCCACCTCGGCGAAGCCGTAGCGGGCGTAGAAGCGCTGGGCGCGCAGATTGTCGACGAACACGCTGAGCACGATCCGGGCGTAGCCTCGCGCGCGCGCGGTGGCGAGCACCCAATCCATCAGCGGCGCCGCGACCCCCGCCGCCCTGCCACGCGCCGAGCACGTAGAGCTGGTGGAGTTCGATTGCGTTCGGGCTCCAATCGCCGGGGAAATCGACCGGGCCGATCTTGGCGAAGCCGGCGATCGCATCGTCCTCGAGCGCGAGCCGCACCGCAAAGGCGGGATCGTCGAGCTGCGAGGGGAGGCCGTCGGCGCCAAACGCGCGATCGAGGAAGGCGGCGAGATCGGAAGCGCGGTAGAGGCTGCCGAAGGTATCGGTGAAGGCGCGCTTGGCCATCGAGGCGAGGTCGGTGCCGTCGGCGGGGACGGCGTCGCGGTAGTGGATCATGGTCGGATACCGGGCCGATCACCCTCACCCTTCCGCGGCTTCGCCCCTCCCTCCCTCTTCCGATGGGAGAGGGAAGGGGCCTGCCGCCGCAGGCGGTGGGAAGGGTGAGGGTGACGGGCGAAGACGCCGATCACTCGAACCCCGCCGGGATCGGCCAGTGCGGCGAGGTGAGCGCGATCACCTTGAACAATTCGCCCATATGCGCGTCGCCCGCCAGCCGTTCGCGATCGGCGGCGATGCTCTCGGCGCGATCGGGCGCGGCGCGGGCGAGCGCCTCGGCGCGCGCATCGAGCCCGAGCGCGCGCAGGAAATCGCCCTGCTTCACCGGGCCGTACGCGATCAGCCCCTCGACCTCGGCGGCCTCGCGCAGCGTCGCGAAATCGACGTGCGCGGTGAGGTCGGCCTCGCCCGGCTTGTCGAACGGATTGACGTAGGCGTGGCCGCGCACCGCCTGGAGCGTGTCGCCGACCGCGGGTCCCTCATAGCCGTAATCGACGATCAGCGCCGCGCCGCCCTGCGCGAGCAGCCGCTGGGCAAGCCCGCGCAGGATCGCGACCGCGGCGGGCGAGGTCTCGAGGATCGATCCGGGGTCGGCGTCGCGCAGGTCGCGAGGAATGATCTGGTCGAAGCCGCGATCGCCGACCACCGGCACGAACAAGGTGTCCTGGCAGGCGACGAGCCGCTCGCGCCAGCCCTCGCCGGTCTTGATCAGCTGGCGGATCGGCAATGCGTCGAAGAATTCGTTGGCGACGACGAGCAGCGGCAGATCCTCCTCGATCCCGACCAGCTCGAGACTCCATTCGGCGTTCGGGACGCGTTCGGCCTGCGCGGTGCGCAGCAAGGGGCTGGTCTCGACGAAATGGACCGGGGGCGCGAAGCCGATCCTCGCCATCGCGCGCAGCGCGTCGGCGGCGAGCGTGCCGCGCCCCGGCCCCAGCTCGACGTAGCGCGCGTCGCGCCGCCCCATCCGGTCCCACAGATCGGCGAGCCACAGCCCGATCAGCTCGCCGAACATCTGGCTGACCTCGGGCGCGGTGGTGAAGTCGCCGCGCGCGCCCAGCGGATCGCGCGTCGCATAATAATGCGCGTTCGCCGCGCCCATGAACTGCGACAGCGGAATCGGCCCCGCGAGCGTGATCGCGCGGGCGAGGCGTTCGGGCAGGAGCGGCTCGGTCATATTCCCCTCCCGCTTGCGGGAGGGGTTAGGGGAGGGCGTTTCTTGGCGGTAGACACGGGACGCCACATGCCCTCCCCCGAACCCTCCCGCAAGCGGGAGGGGAGCAGTCAGGCGTGGCTCTCGGGCCCTTCGTTCGGATCGGGCGCGAGCGGTTCGGGTTCGGCGAGGGGCGCGGCCGGCACCGGCGCGGCGACCGGCTGGAGCTGGCCGCGTCGCCCGGCGGCGGTGACGATCAGGTAGATGCCGCCCGCGATCATCGGCAGGCACAGGATCTGCCCCATGTGGATCGTGGTCGCGAGGAAGCTGCCCTGGAACTGCGAATCGGGCTCGCGGAAGAATTCGATGAAGAAGCGGAAGGCGCCATAGCCGAGCAGGAAGGTGCCGACGAGCTTGCCCGGATCGTAACGCGCCTTGGTCCGCCAGAAGGCGAACCACAGGATCGCGAACAGCACGATCCCCTCGAGCCCGGCCTCGTAGAGCTGGCTCGGGTGGCGCGCCGGATCGAGCGCACCGGCGGGGACGGTGCGCGGGAAGACGATCGCCCAGGGCACGTCGGTCGGCTTGCCCCACAGCTCGCCGTTCACGAAATTGGCGATCCGCCCGAAGAACAGCCCGAACGGCGCGACGCACGCGACATAATCGTGGATGCGCAGCCAGCTCAGCTTGTTCGCGCGCGCCAGCCACAGGATCGCCAGCGAGGTGCCGATCACCCCGCCGTGGAACGACATGCCGCCGTCCCACAGCTTGAACATCTGCCACGTCCCGATCATCGAGGGCGCGTAGAACAGCACATAGCCGATCCGCCCCCCGGCGATGATCCCCAGCGTCGCGAAGAAGACCAGATCGTCGGCGTGCTTGCGCGACATCGGCGCGCCCGGCGCGGCGAGCAGCCGGAGCATATACCACCAGCCGACCAGGATCCCGGCGATATAGGCGATCGAATACCATTTGATCTGGAAGAAGCCGAGATCGAGCAGCACCGGATTGAGCCCGAGATCGGTGAAATGCAGGTGCGTGCCGGCGGCGAGTGTTTGAATCACGATTGCTTGCATCCCCGGCGGTGACCGGCAAGCAATAGTGCCATCGCCTCGCAAACCCAAGCAGTTTGCCCGCTCTGGCGCCGTGGGCGCGCGCGCGATAGGAGCAGCGCATGGCGGAGGACGCACGCGAGCGCAAAGGACCCAGCCGGCGGACGCTGCTGATCGGCGGCGGCGCCGGGCTGGGGCTGGTGATCGCCTGGGCGGTATGGCCGCGCACCTATCTCCCCAATCTCACCGCCGGCCCGGGCGAGACGATCTTCGGCGCCTGGCTCAAGATCGGCACCGACGGGCATGTCACGGTCGCGGTGCCGCAATCCGAGCTGGGGCAGGGGGTGTTCACCGCGATGCCCCAGATCGTCGCCGACGAGCTTGGCGCAGCGTGGAGCACGGTGGGAGTCGAGGCGGCGCCGCTCAATCCGCTCTACGCCAATCCGCTCGGCGCGGCCGAGCTGTTCGAGACCGCGCTCGGCGGGCTGCCCGATCGCCTCCAGCGCACGCATGCCACGCGGACCGCGCTGGTGCTCACCGCCGGATCCTCCTCGATCCGCAATTTCGAAGACGACCTGCGCCAGGCCGGCGCTGCGGCGCGGGCGATGCTGTGCAAGGCGGCGGCGCGGCGCTGGGGGACCGATTGGCGCGCGTGCGCCACCGCCGACAATTTCGTCGTCCACGGCAACCAGCGGCTCGGCTTCGGCGAACTCGCCGCCGAGGCGGCCGACGAGAGTGTTCCCGATACGCTGCCGATGCGCGGCGGCGCCAATGATGGTGGGGCCAACCGGCTGAACGGTCAATCGGTGCCCCGGCTCGACGTCCCTGCGAAGGTCGACGGCAGCATGGACTATGCCGGCGACATCCGGCTGCCTGACATGGTGTTCGCCTCGATCCGCCAGGGTCCCTCGGGCGACACCCGCATGGTCCGCGTCGACGAGGCGGCGGCGAACCGCGTGCCCGGCATGCTATCGGTGGTGACGACCGAGAAGTGGGTTGCGGCGGTCGCGAACACCTGGTGGGCGGCCGATCGCGCGCTCGATGCGATGCGCCCGCGCTTCACGATCCCCTCCCCGGTGGTCAACACCGATTCGATCGAGGCCGCGCTCACCGCCGCGCTCGACGGCGATGGCGAGCGGATCGCCAGCACCGGCGACCTGGAGGCGAGCTTCAAGGGCGCGCGCGTGGTGAGCGCCGAATATCGCGTCGGGCTGGCGCTCCACGCCGCGCTCGAGCCGATGACCGCGACCGCCGCTTACGAGGCCGGCCGGCTCAGCCTGTGGCTGCCGACGCAGGCGCCCGGGCTGGCGCGCGCCGCCGCCGCGCGCGCGATCGGGCTGAGCGAGGAAAGCGTCACGGTGCATTCGATGATGGCGGGCGGGTCGTTCGGCGCCAAATTGGAGAATGACGTCGCGGCGCAGGCGGCGGTGCTGGCCAAGCGGATCGGCCGGCCGGTCCAGCTCACCTGGTCGCGCACCGAGGATTTCCGCCACGACCGCTATCGCCCGGCGGCGGCGGCGCGGATGACCGCGCGGCTGGGCGACAAGGGCGCGATCGCCGGCTGGCTCGCCAAGATCGCCGCGCCCGAGACGAGCCGCCAGCTCGCGCGGCGGCTGATGGGCGGCGATCCGATCGTCGCCGCCGCGCTCGCGCTGCCCAAGGCGGGCGATCCCGCGGCGGTCGGCGGCGCGATCCCGCTCTACGCGATCCCCAATCTCGCGGTCGACCATCACAGCGCCGATATCGGGCTGCGCACCGGCCATTGGCGCTCCGACGCACACAGCTACACCGCCTTTTTCACCGAAAGCTTCATCGACGAGCTCGCGCATGTCGCGGGCTCCGATCCCTTGTCGTTCCGCATGGCGATGCTCGGCGCCGAGCCGCGGCTCGCGCGCTGCCTCCAGGTGGTGACGCAGACCGGCGGCTGGCAGGGGGGCGGCCAGGGCAGCGGCCAGGGGATCGCGTGCCACGCCTTCCACGGCTCGTACATCGCGGTGCTCGCCGAGGCGCATCTGACGCCTGCGCGCAAGATCAAGGTCGACCGGCTGGTCGCCGCGGTCGATGTCGGGCGGGTGATCAATCCCGACCTAGTCCGCCAGCAGATCGAGGGCGGGCTGATCTTCGGGCTGGCGGCGGCGGTGGGCTGCTCGACCGGCTTCACCGAGAATGTCGCGGACGTGCGGACCATCGCCGAGCTCGGGCTGCCGACGCTGGCAGATTCGCCCGACGTCACCGTCGAGATCATCCGCAGCGGATCGGACCCCGGCGGCGTTGGCGAGCTGGCGGTGCCGCCGGTCGCCCCCGCGATCGCCAACGCGCTCCAGGCGGCGACGGGCGTGCGCTTCCGCCGTCTCCCGCTGCTGTCGGACGTGGAGTGACGCTGCCGCCCGATCACCCGGCGGTGCCGCCGCGCCGCGTCGGCGTGCTGCTCGTCAACCTCGGCACCCCGGACGCGCCCGATCCGGGCGCGGTCAAGCGCTATCTCGCCGAGTTCCTCTCCGATCGCCGCGTGATCGAGATCCCGCCGCTCCTGTGGCAGCCGATCCTGCGCGGGGTGATCCTGCGGACGCGGCCGAGAAAATCGGCGCATGCCTATGCTCAGGTGTGGAGCAAGGAGGGCTCGCCGCTCGCCGCGATCACGCGCGCGCAGGCGGAGCGGCTCACGGGTGGATGGGGGGAGGGCGTGATCGTCGATTACGCCATGCGCTATGGCCGCCCCGCGATCGCCGATCGACTGGCGGCGCTGGCCGCGCAGGGCTGCGACCGGATCCTGCTGGCGCCGCTCTATCCGCAATATTGCGCGGCGACGACCGCGACCGCGTGCGACGTCGCGTTCGCCACGCTCGCGGGGATGCGCCGCCAGCCCGCGCTACGCACGCTGCCGGCGTATCACGACGATCCGGCCTATATCGGCGCGCTCGCGGCCTCGGTCGAAACGTCGCTGGCGGGCCTCGATTTCGCGCCCGACGCGATCGTCGCGAGCTTCCACGGCATGCCCCAGCGCACCCTCACGCTCGGCGATCCCTATCATTGCCAGTGCCGGAAGACCGCGCGGCTGCTCGGCGAGGCGCTGGGGCGCGATCTCGTCGTCGCCTTCCAGTCGCGCTTCGGCCGCGCCAAATGGCTCGCGCCCGCGACCGACCTGACGCTGGCGCGGTTGGCGCGCGAGGGCGTGAGGAAGGTCGCGCTGGTCGCGCCGGGCTTTTCGGCGGACTGTCTCGAGACGCTCGAGGAGCTGGCGATCCGCGGGCGCGCGACCTTCCTGGCGGCGGGCGGGGCCGATTTCGCCTATCTGCCGTGCCTCAACGCAACCGATCTGGGCACGAAAATGTTGCGCAGCATCATCGGCCGGGAACTTGCGGGCTGGGTGGACGCCGCCTAGCGTCGTCGCAACGAATCCAGAAGAGAGGACGGCTTATGGCACGTGTAGCGATCGTAACCGGCGGCACGCGCGGCATCGGCGAGGCGATCAGCCTCGCGCTCCAGCAGGCAGGCGCGACGGTCGCGGCCAATTATGCCGGCAACGACGAGAAGGCGCGCGCCTTCACCGAGCGGACCGGGATCAAGGCCTATAAATGGGACGTCGGCGATTTCGCCGCCTGCGCGGCGGGCGTGGCGCAGGTCGAGGCCGAAGTCGGCCCGGTCGACGTGCTGGTCAACAACGCCGGCATCACCCGCGACGGCACCCTGCTCAAGATGTCCTACGAGATGTGGGAGGAAGTGATCCGGGTGAACCTCGGCGGCTGCTTCAACATGGCGCACGCCACCTTCCCGGGGATGCGAAACCGCAAATGGGGCCGGATCGTCAACATCGGCTCGATCAACGGCCAGGCCGGGCAATATGGCCAGGTGAACTATGCCGCCGCCAAATCGGGCATCCACGGCTTCACCAAGGCGTTGGCGCAGGAGGGCGCGCGCGCGGGGATCACCGTGAACGCGATCGCGCCGGGCTATATCGACACCGACATGGTCGCCGCGGTGCCGCCCGAAGTCCTCGAGAAGATCGTTGCGAAGATTCCGGTCGGGCGGCTCGGCCAGGCAAGTGAAATCGCGCGGGGTGTGACGTTCCTGTGCTCGGAAGAGGCCGGTTTCATTACCGGCTCGACGCTGTCGATCAACGGCGGCCAGCACATGTACTGAAACGGGAAGAGGGCCGGCCCCGAAGGACCGGCCCTCGCTCCTCGATACGCTACGCGAGGAGTATTTACGCCAACAACAGGTTCGGGTGTAGCTTGGTTCCCTTTATCGCACGCTGAACGGCCCGGTTATCCGGCGTTCAGCTTTGGCGAGTGCTATGCGGGCGCGTGCCAGCCGCTATTGGCGTGGCGATGCGCCTCCTTCTCGCGGTCTTGTTCGTCATCCTCGCGGTGATTCCGTCGTCCGGCCCCGCGCCGCGCGAGATCCTCGAGCCGGACGCGCGGATGACCGCCACCCCGGTGGCGCTCGATCCGGCCGACCCGGCCCGGCGGAGCGTCGGCGCGCTCACCTATCTGGGCGGCGTCCGGCTCGTCAGCCCCGATCCGGCGTTCGGCGGCTTCTCGTCGATGCTGGTCTCGGGCGATCGGTTCACGCTGCTCAGCGACGGCGGCAACATCGTCCAGTTCCGGATGGGTGCCGACTGGCGGCCCTCGCGGCCGGTCTTCGCCGACCTGCGCGACGGACCGCGAACCGGCCACACCAAGCGCGACCGCGACAGCGAATCGATGACCTCCGATCGCGCCACCGGGCGGGTGTGGGTGGGGTTCGAGGGGGCGAATGCGATTTGGCGCTACGATTTGCGGCTGGCCCGCGCCGAGCGCCATGCCGCGCCGGCCGCGATGCGCGACTGGGACTATAACGGCGGGCCCGAAGCGATGGTGCGCCAGGCCGATGGCGGGTTTCGTCGTGCTTTCGGAAACGACCCGCTGGCCGGGCAGGCCCGGGCGCGCCGCGCTGCGGTTCGTCGGCGATCCGACCGAATCGAGCCGCGGCTTCGCGTTCAGCTATGTCCCGCCCGACGGCTACGATCCCTCGGACATGACCGAGCTTCGCGACGGGCGGCTGGTGGTGCTCAATCGGCGCGCCACGCTGTTCGGCGGGTTCACCGCGAAGCTGGTGCTGGTCGATCCTGCCGCGATCTGGCCGGGTGCGATCGTCGGCGGGCGGGTGATCGCAACGCTTGGCGCGCCGCTCACGCGCGACAATTTCGAGGCGCTGGCCGCCACGCACGAGGGCGCGGCGACGATCCTGTGGATCGCCACCGACGACAACCTGGAATGGTTTGAGCAATCGCTGCTGATGAAGTTCCGGCTCGATCTGCCGGAGGGGCGCTAGGTCGCGGGAGCCTCGGCGGCCTTCTTGCGCAGCTCGCGCTTGAGGCGGCGGACGCGCAGCGAAAGATCGGCGTCGCTGGTCTTGAGCAGCCAATTGTCCAGCCCGCCGACATGCTCGACAGAGCGCAGCCCGTGCGTCGAGACGCGCAGCCGCACGCTCTTGCCCAGCGCGTCGGACATCAGCGTCACATTCTGCAGGTTGGGCAGGAAGGTGCGCTTGGTCTTGTTGTTGGCGTGGGAGACATTGTGGCCCACCTGCCGGCCCTTGCCGGTCAGCTCGCAAATGCGCGACATGCTTCAAATCCTGAGTTTGGCCGAAGCCGGAAAGGCCGCGCCGATAACCGGATTGGGACGGGGCGTCAACCGATTCACCATTTACGACGCAACCGCCATGGTTGATAGCGCGTTATTACGCAAACGATTCAATGGGGAGATGAAGCGATGCGCGGCTTTCTGGTTTTGCTTGGGCTGATCGCCCTGGTTGTCGTCGTCCTGATATCGCTCGGAATGCTCAAGATTCAGCAGACCGGCAATGCCACGTTGCCGACCGTCACCTTCGATATGAAGGGCGGCCATCTGCCCAGCTTCAAGACCGAGACCGGCACGGTGGGCGTGGGCACCACCAACACGACCGTCCAGGTTCCTTCGGTCGAGATGAAGAACACCACGGTGACGCTTCCCACCATCGAAGTGAAGCAGGCCGGCAACACGACCGCGCCCGCCAAGCAGTGACCGCGTCGCCCGGGCGGATCGCCGTCGCGGCGCTGCTGCCGCCGCTGGGCGTGTACCACGCCCGCGGCGCCGGCACGGACTTCGCCGTCGCCTGCGGGCTGACGCTGCTCGGCTTCGTGCCGGGCGCGGCCTTTGCGCTGTGGACGGTGCTGCGCGCCCGCGAGCCCGCCGTCGCCTGACACCCGCCGTCGTCCTCGGAAGCGGGGATGACGAGGGAGGGAAGGGAGGGTAGGCCCTTCTCATGTTCCCGCTCCCCGATCCGATGCGCGCGGCGCTCGACGCCGCCCGCGCGGCGGCCGACGCCGGCGAGGTGCCGGTCGGCGCCTCGCTGGTATGCGGGGGCGAGATCGTCGCGGTCGCGGGCAATGCGCCGCGCGGGCTCGCCGATCCCACCGCGCACGCCGAGATGCGTGTGATTCGCGAGGGCGCGGCGCGGCTCGGCCGGTCGCGGCTCGAGGATTGCGACCTGTGGGTCACGCTCGAGCCCTGCGCGATGTGCGCCGGCGCGATCGCCCACGCGCGCATCGCCCGCCTCTATTATGCCGCGCCCGATCCCAAGGGCGGCGCGGTCGAGCACGGCCCGCGCTTCTTCGCCCAGCCGACCTGCCATCACCGGCCCGAGGTCTATGCCGGGATCGGTGAGGCCGAATCGGGCGCGCTGCTGCGCGATTTCTTCCGCGAGCGGCGCGATTAGGATCGTTTCGCGCGTTGTGGACACGCGGCGTCTCCGGCTATGGGGGAAGCGCCCCC
>JBBCID010000009.1:0-91199 GCA_037200705.1 Sphingomonas sp.
ATGGAGCGGACCGCCGTCATGGCTGACTTCAGGATCGCACTGCTAGGCTTCGGCCGGCTCGGACGGCGCATCGCCGAGCGGATCGACCGTTCCGCCGCGATTGTCGGCGTGTTCGACAGCGCCTTCGCACGGCCGGGCAGCGATCCGGCGGGCGCGTTGCGGGCGTGCACGGTCGAGGAATTCGCCAGCGCGCGTGGCGCCGTTGCCGAAGCGCGGCTGACGATCGCGGCAGTGCCGGCCGAAGCGGCGCTCGAGGCCGCGCGCAGCATCGCCTCGGCAATCGAGCCCGGCGCCTTCTTCCTCGATCTTGCCGCCGCAAACGGCCGTATCGCCGCGCGCGCCGAGACGTGCATCGCGCGAGCGGGTGGGCGCTATGTCGGCGGCACGCTCGTGCGATCCGTCGGCACGCCGCCGCTGATCCTGCTGCGCGGCCGCCATGCCCCGGTGCTCTCGCAATTGCTGGAGCGCATCGGGCTGGCCGGCGTGGCGATGCCGATCGAGATGCGGACGCTCGCCGCGAACGACCGCCTTTCCGAAAGCCGGGTCGTCGTCCCGTTCGAGCACGTCCGCCGCGCCGCGGCGACGCGCGCCCGGCGCGCGGCCGAGCTCGGCGCACGCCCTCGCGAGTTGATCGCATGAACGCCGTCGATCCCACCCACGACCCGCGGCGGCGGAGCATCGAGATCGCAGGCTTTGCGCACGGCGATCAACCGATTCCCGCGGCTTCGCGGGTCGGACCGCTGCTGATGACGGGCGGCGTCCACGGCATCGACCGCGCCGCCGGGCAGATTCCAGACACGATCGAGGCGCAGGCGCACAATATGTTCGCCAATCTGGAGGCGATCCTGCGGGCCGGCGGCGGCACGCTCGATCACGGTCGTGAAGATCACCGTTTACCTTCGGACGCGCGAAGCCCGCGCGGCCGTCAACGAGGCCTGGCGCACCTGCTTCCCGGACCCCGCGAGCCGGCCGGCGCGCCATACGCTCGTCTCCGAAACATTGCCCAAATCGATGCTCGTTCAATGCGACGCCACTGCATTCATCTTCGATAGCGCCGCGCCGCGTACGCCGCCGTGAGGCGACCGCGGCGCATCGACGATCACGAGATTGAAATCGAAGCCTTTACGTGCGCTCGACGCCGCGAAAGGTGCTGGGGAGGATTGACCATGAATAATCGCATCAAATCACGTAGCGCCCTGGCATGCGGGGCATCGCTGGCCGCGCTGCTCGGCGCGGCGCCGACCTGGGCGCAAACCGCACCCGCGGCCCCCGTCGCGACGGAGACAACGGCGACCGAAGACGACGCCACCAAGCCCGACACCACCTCCGAACCCGAGATCGTCGTCACCGGCTCGCGCGCCATCACCAACGGCGCCAATGCGCCGACGCCGTTGACCGTGGTCTCGGGCGCCGATCTGCAGAGCACCAATCCTGGCAACCTGGTCGAAGGCCTGACCCAGCTTCCGGTGTTCAGCTCCTCGACCAAGGCCGGGACCGCCGGCGCCGCCAGCACGACGCTCGGCGCGGGCGCCGACCTGCTTTCGCTCCGCGCGCTCGGCGCTTCGCGCACGCTCGTCCTGATCGACGGCCGGCGCGTGGTGCCCACGCAGACCAACGGATCGACCGACGCGAATCTCGTGCCCCAGGGGCTGATCAAGCGCGTCGACGTCGTTACCGCGGGCGCCTCCGCCGCTTACGGCTCGGACGCTGTGGCGGGCGTCGTCAACTTCGTGCTCGACAGCAACTATCAAGGTATCAAGGGACAGGTCCAGGGCGGCCTTTCCTCGCGCAACGACGCCGGCTCCTTCAAGGCCAGCCTGACGGTGGGGCATGCGTTCCTGGACGACCGGCTGCACGTCGTCGCCTCGGCGAACTATTTCAAACAGAACGGCATCCAGCTCGACTATAACGGCCGCGACTGGGCCGAGGCAGGATGGGGGTTGATCGGCGCGAGCACGACCTCGTCGGCGCTGGTGCTGGCGCCCGACGTCCGCGATTCGAACGCGACCGCCGGCGGGCTCATCACCGCCTGCCAGCCGACCGCCGCCGCCTGCCCGATCAAGCAGATGCAGTTCCTCCCGAACGGAACGCTCGCGCCCTTCACCGCGGGCCAATACCTCACCTCGGCGACCATGAGCGGCGGCGACGGCACGGCGCGCCGCACCAACATCGAGCCCGAATATTCGATCAAGAACGTGTTCGGCCGGGTGTCCTTCGACGTGAGCGACAAGGTCTCGATCTACGCCGAAGGATCGTACAACGAGCTCCACTCGCACTATTTCGGATCGAACACGACCGAGTCCGGGACCTCGGCGCTGACGATCTACAACGACAACGCCTACCTGCCCGCCGCGGTACGCGCGACGATGGCGGCGAACGGCATCACGTCGTTCACCATGGGTCGCTCCAATCTCGATTTCGGTGGCGACTATGGCGGCATCGAGTTCGACAACATGACCCGCACCAAGCGGATCGTGGGAGGCATCGACGCCTCGCTCGGCGGCAGCTGGAAGGCCTCCGCCTATGCCCAATATGGCGAGACGAGCTTTACCATCACCGGCGTCAACAACCAGCTCGTCGAGAATGTCTACAACGGCGCCGACGCGGGGTCGATCCGGCATCGGGCTCGATCGTCTGCCGCAGCACCCTGCTGGGATTGTCGCGCGGCGCGGGCTGCGTGCCGATCAATCTCTTCGGACAGGGCGCACCGTCGGCCGCGGCGCTCGATTATATCCTCGAGGATTCCTTTCTGCACAACCAGATCAGCCAGACGGTCGTCTCGGGCGATGTCCGCGGCGAGCTCTTCTCGCTCTGGTCCGATCCGGTCTCGGTCGCGTTCGGCGCCGAATACCGGCGCGAGACCGACGTGCAGACCAGCGGTCCCAACAGCTACACCCGCACGGGCTCCGGCATCCGCGGCTATCCCGCAGCGCAGGTCAATCAGGCCAGCCCCTATTCGTCGAGCGGCACGACCGGATCGCTCGACGGTTCGTTCGACGTGAAGGAAGGGTTCGTCGAGCTCAACGTGCCGATCGTCAAGGACGTGCCGCTGTTCGAGCGTCTCGATCTGAACGGCGCGGTCCGTTACGCCGACTACAGCTCGGTCGGCGGCGCGGTGACGTGGAAGGGCGGCGTCAACTGGGAGCCGGTCGACGGCGTGCGGTTTCGCGGGACGCGCTCGCGCGACATCCGCGCGCCGAGCATCCAGGAGCTCAATGCGCCGTCCTCGATCCTCGTCAACATGGCGGTCAACGATCCGCAGCGCAGCGGCGCACGCTTCGCGGTGAACCAGGTCAGCCGCGGCAATCCCGGCCTCAGCGAGGAAACCGCCAATACGCTGGCGATCGGCGTGGTGGTGTCGCCGCGCTTCCTGCCGGGGTTCAACGCATCGGTCGACCGGTTCAACATCAAGATCGACAATGTCATCGCGCCGCCCACGATCCAGTCGGTGGTCAATTCGTGCGGCGTCAGCTGCTCGAGCGTGATCCGCAACCCGGACGGGACGATCAACTCGGTCATCATCCAGCAGCAGAACCTGGCGAGCCTGCACACCAGCGGCGAGGATTTCGAGGTCAGCTACGCCACCCGGCTCGACAAGATCGGGTTGAACGGGCTGCTGACCGCGCGGCTGCTCGCGACGCTGACGGACAAGCTCGAGCTCACCATCGGCTCGACCGTCATCGATCGCGTCGGCGATCTCAACGTCACGCCCTCGTCCTCGCCGCCGGGCACGCCCAAATGGTCGGGAAGCTTCGCGCTCGGCTATCGCAGCGACGTCTTCAGCGCGGCGCTGAACGAGCGCTACGTCGGGTCGGGCTCGTTCGACAAGACGCAGACCTATCTGGCGACGCAGAACACCAAGGTGCCGAGCGTGTTCTACACCGACGTCACGCTGGGCTACAAGCTGCCGGTCGCGAAGCGCGCGTTCGAGCTCTACCTGACCGTCAACAACCTGTTCGATCAGGACCCGCCGATCACGCCCAACGGTTCGGCCGCGTCGCCGCGCGCGGCGAACGGCGCCTTCTACGATCTGATCGGCCGCTACTATTCGCTCGGCCTGCGGTTCAGTTTTTGAACCCCTCCTCGTCCGCTCCGCCCCCCGGCGGAGCGGACGCTCCTTCCCGATTTAATCTCATTAGCGCCCCGGTTCCGGAAAATTGATGAAGCCCGCCTCGCCTCTCGACTATCGCGCGCTCGCCAGGCGCAGGCTGCCGCATTTCCTGTTCGAATATCTCGATGGCGGCGCCAACGACGAAGTCACGCTGCGCCGGAACATCGCCGACCTCGGCGAAATCGCGCTGCGCCAGCGGGTGCTGACCGACGTGTCGGCGCTCGATCTCTCCACCGAATTGTTCGGGCAGCGCATGGCATTGCCCTTGGCGCTGGGCCCGATCGGGCTGGGCGGGATGATGGCGCGCCGCGGTGAGGTGCAGGCCGCGCGCGGTGCCGAGGCCGCCGGCATTCCCTTCTGCCTCTCCACGGTTTCCGCCTGCTCGCTCGGCGAAGTCGCCGCGGCGGTCGCCCGACCGCTCTGGTTCCAGCTCTACATGATCCGCGACCGCGGCTTCATGCGCGATCTGCTGGCGACGATCCGCGAGGCCGGCTGCCCGGTGCTGCTGTTCACCGTCGACATGCCGCTACCCGGATCGCGCTATCGCGACACCCGCTCTGGCCTAGCCGGCGCGGCCGGCCCCGCGGGCGCGGCGCGGCGGCTGGGGCAGGCGATGCAGCCGCCCGCGCTGGGCGTGGGACGTCGGCGTCCGCGGCCGGCCGCATGGCCTCGGCAACCTCGCGCCGGTGCTGGGCCGCGACAGCGGGCTCAACGATTATCACGCCTGGATGCGCGGCAATTTCGATCCGGGCGCGACTTGGCACGACATCGACTTCATCCGCTCCGAATGGCGCGGCCCGCTGGTGATCAAAGGCATCCTCGATCCATCCGACGTCCGGATCGCCGCGGATAGGGGCGCCGACGGCGTGGTCGTCTCGAACCATGGCGGACGCCAGCTCGACGGCGTGCCGTCGACGGCGCGCGCGCTGCCGGCGATCGCCGACGCGGTCGGCGATCGCCTGACTCTGCTCGTCGACGGCGGAGTGCGCTCGGGGCTCGACGTGGTCCGCATGCTCGCGCTCGGCGCGCGCGGCGTGTTGCTCGGCCGCGCCTGGGCCTATGCGCTCGCCGGCGCCGGCCAACGCGGCGTCGCGCACATGCTCGCGCTCGTCGAGGCCGAAATGCGCGTCGCGATGGCGCTCACCGGCGCCCGGAACATCGCCGAGATCGACCGGACCCGTCTCGCCGACGACGCCGCGCCGCGCCGAACGACCCGTTCACAAGGAGCTTCGTGATGCACGACAATTACATCGACGGCCGCTTCGAGGCGGCGCGCGGCGCATCATCGATCGCGGTGCGCAATCCCGCGTTCGGCACGGTGATCTCGCAGGTCCCCGATTCCCCGCCCGAAATCGTCGAGGCCGCGATCCAGGCGGCGCGGCGCGCCCAGCCCGGGTGGAACGCGCGGCCCCAGATCGAGCGCGCGGGCTGTCTGCGGCGCATCGCCGCCAAGATCCGCGAGCATGCCGAGCCGCTCGCGCGCACCATCACCGCAGAGCAGGGCAAGCTGCTCGACCTCGCGCGCGGCGAGAACTCGACCGCCGACTATCTCGATTACATGGCCGAATGGGCGCGCCGCATCGAAGGCGAGATCGTCCCCAGCGATCGCGCCGGCGAGACCATCCTGATGCTGCGCAAGCCACTCGGGGTGATCGGCGGCATCCTGCCGTGGAACTTCCCCTTCTTCCTGATCGCCCGAAAGATGGCGCCGGCGCTGATCACCGGCAACACCATCGTCGTCAAGCCGAGCGAGGAGACGCCCAACAACGCCGACTATTTCGCGAAGCTCGTCGCCGAGTGCGACCTGCCGGCGGGCGTCTTCAATCTCGTCCATGGCAGCGGCCGCGGCGCCGGATCGGCGCTCGCCGAAAGCGCGGGGATCGACATGGTCAGCTTCACCGGAAGCGTGCCGACGGGGGCGCAGATCATGCGCGCCGCGGCGGCCAACATCACCAAGGTCAACCTCGAGCTGGGTGGCAAGGCGCCCGCGATCGTCATGGACGACGCCGACCTGGATCTGGCTGTCGACGCGATCCGGATCTCGCGCATCCTCAACAACGGCCAGGTCTGCAAACTGCGCCGAGCGCGTCTATGTCCACCGCAAGGTCCGCGGACGAGTTCACCGACCGTTTCGTCGCCGCGATGCGCGCCACCAGCTTCGGCGATCCGCTCGGCAACGCGCCGGTCGAGATGGGCCCGCTGATCCACCCGCAGGCCGCCGCCCGGATCGCCGCGATGGTCGAAACCGCGGTCGGCGCCGGCGCCGAGCTGCTGACCGGCGGCAAGCCGCAGGAGATCAACGGCGGCTTCTATTTCGAGCCGACCGTGCTGGCGGGCTGCGCCCAGGATGCGGAGATCATGCAGAAGGAGATCTTCGGGCCGGTCATGCCGATCCACGTCGTCGACGATCTTGATGAAGCGATCGCCAAGTCCAACGACTCCGATTACGGCCTCACCTCGTCGATCTATACCGCCCGGCTCGCCAACACGCTCAAGGCCTGCGCCGACCTGAATTTCGGCGAAACCTATGTGAACCGCGAGAATTTCGAGGCGATGCAGGGCTTCCACGCGGGAGCCCGCAAGTCCGGCATCGGCGGCATCGGCGGCGCCGACGGCAAGCACGGCCTCCTCGATTCACCCAGACACAGATGGTCTACCTCCAGAACTAGCACCAGCAGGGCCCGGCGCGTCCGGCCCGTGGGAGAAATCGATGCCGTTGCCGACCTCATCCGACCCATCTCTCAAGCCAGGGATGCTCGATGGCGTGCGCGTCGTCGAAGTCGCGGACGAGCTCGGCGAATATTGCGGATTGCTGCTGGGCGGGCTCGGCGCCGAGGTGGTCAAGGTCGAGCCGAGCGGCGGATCGCCTTCTCGGCGGATCGGCCCGTTCCTCGACGGACCAGCCCGACCCGGAGCGATCGCTCCACTTCTGGGCCTATAATCGCGGAAAGAAATCGGTCCAGATCAACGACGCGGAGGAGCTGAATCGCCTGCTCGCCGGGGCGGACGTGTTCCTCGACAGCACCGGCGGCCGCCTTTTCGATGAGCTCGGGATCGCACGCCCGCTCGGCTCCGAGCATCCCATCTCGTCACCGCCCGGATCACGCCTTTCGGCGATACCGGCCCCTGGCGCGACTTCAAGGCATCCCGACCTGATCCATCTCGCGCTCGGCGGGATCATGTCGAACTGCGGCTATGATTCCCGCGCCCGACGGCTACGACCTTCCACCGATCGCGCCGCAGCTCTGGCACGCCTATCACATCGCCGGCGAGCAGCTCGCCACCGGCATCGCCGCGGCGCTGCTCCACCGCCTGCGCACGGGCGAGGGACAGGACGTGTCGGTCGCGATCCACGAGGCGGTGGCGAAGAACACCGAGCTCGACCTGATGTCGTGGGTGATGCGCCGGGCGCCGCTCTATCGCCAGACCGGGGCCACGCGGTCGAGAACCCCAGCCGCATCCCCAACATGAGCTATACCAAGGACGGCCGCTGGATCATGTCCTGGGGGGTTTCGGCGAAGGACAAGTCGAAGCTGGTCCCGTTCCTCGACGGCTATGGCATGGCGGCCGACCTCGAGCCGGTCGATGCGGACGCCGATTTCTCGGCGCGCAACATCCCCGGCACCACCGATGCCGACGAGGCCAGCAACCATACGCTCGAGGTGATCCAACGCTTCGTGCGCGCCTATCGCTACGATCACGTGCCCTGGCGCGCCCGCGCAGGATGCCGGGCTGCTGTGGGCGCCGGTCCGCAAGCCGCACGGAAAACGCCACCGACGCGCATTGGCTGCAGCGCCAGACCTTCGCCGAGGTCGAGCATCCCGAGCTGGGGGCGCAACTTCCTCTACCCGACGAGCAAATGGCTGAGCACCGCGACCGCGTGGCAACCGGGCACGCGCCCGCCGTTCCTCGGCGAGCACAGCAGCGAGATCCTCTCACGCCCCCGCCGCGCCGCCGCGCCCTGTCGCGGCGCCCAAGTCTTCGACCGACGCGCTGCGATCGCCGCGCGGCAAGCCGTTCGCGCTCCAGGGTGTCCCGCATCTTCGATTTCTCCTGGTTCCTCGCCTCGGCGGGCGGAACGCGCTTCCTCGCGGCGCTCGGCGCCGAATGCATCAAGGTCGAGTGGAAAGGCGAACCCCGACACGCGCCTCGCGGCGATGGCGCCGATCGGAGGGCGCGCCGCGCGCGAGCGCGCCACCGCGCCGCTCCCGGGAGTGGCCGATCCGGACATGGGCGGCCAGTTCAACAACAAGAACGCGGGCAAGCGCGGCCTGTCGCTCAACGTCCGCCATCCCAAGGGCCTGGCGATCGCCAAGGAGCTGATCCGGCTGTCCGACGTCGTCGCGGAGGGCTTCTCGCCGGGCGTGCTCGACCGTCTGGGGCTGGGGTATGATGTGCTCCGGTCGATCCGGCCCGACATCATCTACATCCAGCAATCGGGGATGGGCAGCGCCGGCACCTATGGCCGCTTCCGCACCGTCGGTCCGGTCGCGGCGTCGTTCGCGGGCAACACTGACATGTCCGGGTTGCCCGAGCCCGCGATGCCCGCCGGCTGGGGTTATTCGTACCTCGACTGGGCCGGCGCGCACGGCTTCTCGCTCGCGATCCTCGGCGCGCTCTATCACCGCGAGCGGACCGGCGAGGGCCAGTGGATCGACTCGTCGCAATGCGAGGCCGGCAACTTCCAGACCGCCGTGCCAGTGCTCGACTGGTCCGCCAACGCCGCGCACCTGGCAACGGATCGGCAATCGCTCCCCCTACAAGCCGGCGGCGCCGCACGGCGCCTATCGATGCCGCGGCGACGATCGCTGGGTCGCCATCGCCTGCTTCGACGAAATCGAATGGACCGCGCTGACCGAAGTGGCCAACCTCGCCGCGCTGCGCCACGACCCGCGCTTCGCGACGCTCGCCCGATCGGCTGCATCACCAGGACGCGCTGGACGCCGCGATCGGCGCCTGGACCGCGACGACCGATGCCTATGACGCGATGGAGCGGCTCCAGCGGGCCGGCGTTTGCCGCCGGCGCGTGCCAGACCGCGGCGGATCGCTGGCGACCATGATCCCCAGTTACGCGCGCTCGACTGGATTGACCGAGCTGGTCGGGACCATGATCGGGCCGGTGGCCGGTTCCCGAATTCCCGGTCAAGTTCGAGCGCACCCCGGCCTATGCGGGCGGCCCGATCGATCGGGGGGCGCCCTGCTATGGCGAGGACAATGTCGAGATCCTCGGCTCGTTCTCGGATATTCGCCCGCCGAAGTCGCCGCGCTCGCCGAAGAAGGCGTGTTGTGACGTGCCCCTCCCGCTCCGATAGCTGTCCCATGGAAGAAGACCGATGACCTCGCTCTCCAGCCTCAAAAACAAGATCGCGGTCGTCGGCGTCGGCAACACCGCCTATGGCAGCTTCCCCGAGACGAGCGATTACGGCCTCGCCGCCAAGGCGTTCAAGGCAGCGCTCGCCGATTGCGGGCTGGAGCGCGACCAGATCGACGGGCTGCTTGTCTGCCGCATCCCTTATTATGCGCGCATGGGCGAGATCCTCGGGCTCGATCCCGCGCTGGACGATCCCGATGCCGCCGCACGGCCGCATGTCCGGCATGGCGATCGTCGAGGCGATGCTCGCACTGGAAACCGGCGCCGCGGATTATGTCGCGCTGCTCTACGCCAACAACGGACGGTCGCGCCGCATCAACTATGGCGGCGACGAGGCGGCGGGACATCTGGGATCCCTGGGGGTTCACGTCTCCGGGCGCGTCGCACGCGATGATGTTCCAGATGCACATGCAGCGCTATGGCACAACCACGCGCCAGCTCGCCGAAGTCTCGGTCCGCGTTCCGCAACCACGCCATCCTCAATCCCGACGCGGTGATGAAGAACCGATCACGATCGACGATCATGAGGAGGCACGCCCGATCGTCGCGCCGCTGCGCCTGCTCGACTATTGCCTGATCAACGACGGCGCGGTCTGCATCATCCTCACCACCGCCGAGCGAGCGCGTGATCTGAGGAAGCCGCCGGTGCTCATCGCCGGCGTCGGCGCGCGCGACGCCTTTCGGCGCAGCGCGATCGCCAATTTCGACCCCGACTTCTGGTACGCCGAGACCCGCGACGCGGCCGCGCAGGCCTATTCGATGGCCGGCGTCGGCCCCGGCGACGTCGACGCGCTGATGGCGTACGACAATTTCAGCCCCACGGTGCTGTTCAGCCTCGAGGGACTGGGCTTTTGCGAGCGCGGCGAGGCCGGGGCGTTCGTCGAGGGAGGCCGGCTCTCGCTTGAGGGCGAGCTGCCGACGAACACCGACGGCGGGCACCTCTCCAATTCCTACATGCAGGGTTGGGGTCTCAACATCGAAGCGGTGCGCCAGCTTCGCGGCGAATGCGGCGATCGGCAGGTGCCCGATTGCGAAGTCGTCCAATATGTCGCGGCCACGCCGTGCACCCGTTCGATCATCTACACCCGCGGCTGATCGCGCCGCGAACCATCACGAGACACGAGGCGCATCCATGACCTACGGCGGCCCGATCCCAGGCGACGACCTGCTGATGAAACCCTTTTGGGAGAATGCCCGCAGGCAGCGACTGTCCGTGCAGCATTGCCTCGATTGCGGAGATCTGCATTTTCCGCCGAGCCCGGTCTGTCCGGTCTGCCTCTCCGAGGACCAGGATTGGGCCACGGTGAGCGGCAAGGCGCATATCGTCTCATGGGTCACGTTCCACCGCGCTTATTGGGATGCCTTCGTCGGCCAGCTTCCCTATGATGTCTGCCTCGTCCGACTTGCCGAGGGCCCGCTGATGATCAGCAACTTCGCGGGCGAGCGGCCCGAGGGCCTCCACGAAGGCCTTCCCGTCCGCGTCGTGTTCGAGCCGGTGTCGGAAAGCGTCACGTTGCCGAGGTTCACCGCGGATGTCTGAGGAAACGGCCGGAATTCCGGTGAACCGCTTCAAGCGCGCGCTCCTCGCCGGCGAACAGCAGATCGGGCTTTGGTGCACGCTCTCCACGGCCTTCGCGGCGGAGGTGGTGGCCGACGCCGGCTTCGATTGGCTGCTGCTCGATACCGAGCATTCGCCGGGCGACGTGCTGACGGTGCTGGGGCAGCTCCAGGCATTGTCGGGCCATTCAGTGCCGGCAATGGTCCGCCCCGCGAGCAACGACCCGGTCCTGATCAAGCGCTATCTCGACATCGGGGCGCAAAGCCTGCTGATTCCCTATGTCCAGAGCGCGCGGGAGGCCGAAGCCGCGGTCGCCGCGATCCGCTATCCGCCGGATGGCATCCGCGGCGTCTCGACACTCACGCGCGCCACGCGGTTCGGCCGGACGGCGGACTATGCCGACCGCATCGAGGCCGAGCTCTGCCTGATCGTCCAGATCGAGACGCGCCAGGCGCTCGCCGCGCTCGAGGAGATCGCGGCGGTCGAGGGAGTCGACGCGATCTTCGTCGGCCCGGCGGATCTTGCCGCGAGCCTCGGCCATATCCGTCAGCCCGACCATCCCGACGTGATCGCGGCCGTCGAGGACGCGCTCCGGCGTATCGCGCTATGCGGCAAGCCGTCGGGCATATTGACCGCGGACCCGGCATTCGCTCTGCGCTGCATCGAGCTCGGCACCCGCTTTACTGCGGTGGGTGTCGATGCCGGCCTGCTCGCCAGGGCGGCAGACGATCTCGCCGAGAGTTTCAGGACTGCAATGCCGGTTCGGGAACGCACGAATGCTCACAACGAGCCTCGTTGACCGCGTTACGCGAGTGCGCATCGCGCGTGCCACCCAAGACGCCGTCCGGGCCGAGGCCAAGATGCCGGCGGCAACGGCGCGGCTCGTGAAGGCCCGCGGTACCAGCCCTCCCCCTGCGTCCATCCTGATCCCCAGCCGCTTTACCCGAGCGCGAGCAAGCCGATGAGGCCTCGATCAGGCCTCATAAATCTCGAGTGGCAAACCGTCGGGATCGATGAAAAAAGTGAACTGCTTGCCGGTCATCGCATCGACGCGAACCGGCTCGGTTTCGATCCCTCGCTCCGCCAGCATGCGCACCGCCTGGGCAAGATCGCCTACGCCGAAGGATAGATGCCGCAATCCGGCGGCCTCGGGGCGGCTGGGACGCGGCGGGGGATCGGGGAAAGAAAAGAGCTCGATCTGGCTGTCGCCGATCCTGAGGTCGCATTTCCACGATCTTCGCTCCTCGCGATAGGTCTCCGCGATCACCGGAAGCCCGAGCAGGTCGACGTAGAAATGGCGCGAGCGGGCATAGTCCGAAGCGATGATCGCGACATGGTGGATCGATTGGAGCATGATGGTTGCCGCCTCGCCCTGCCTGCCTAGGACGCTGGCTCGAGGACCAGCCGCTCGATCCTGCCGACGATCAGCAGATAGGCGAGGATCGTCACGATGCAGTGCGCGCCGATGAAGACCAGCGCTGAATCGAACGATCCCGTCGCGGCGACGAGATAGCCGATCACGATCGGGGTGACGATGCCCGCGGCGTTGCCGAACGAATTGAAGATCGATCCGGTCACCCCGGCCAGCTCCTTTGGGGTGGTGTCGGAAACTACCGCCCAGCCCAGCGAGGCCACGCCCTTGCCGAAGAAGGCCAGCGACATGAACAGGATGATCAGCCATTGCTGGTCGACATAGTTGCAAGCGATGATGATCGTCGCGAGCGCCATCCCGGCGAACAGCGGGGCCTTGCGCGCCAGCGTCACCGATCCGGTCCGCTTGAGGATCCGGTCCGAGATCACGCCGCCGAGCACCCCGCCCACGAAGCCGCACAACGCCGGGGCCACCGCGGTGAAGCCGGCGTTCATGATCGACATATGCCGTTGCTGGACGAGGTAGATCGGGAACCAGGTCGCGAAGAAATAGGTGAGGGCGTTGATGCAATATTGCCCGAGATAGACGCCCAGCAGCATCCGGCTGGTGAGGATCTGGCGGACGTTGTGCCAGGTGAAGGCTGCGCCGCTGCTGGCGCTCACCACTCGATGTTCACCAGCGCGCCGCCCTGCTCGATATAGTCGAGTTCGGCCTGGTTGATACCCGGGTGCTCGAGCGGGCTCTGAACATAGCGCGCGAAGATCGCGGCGGCGACGAGCCCCACCACGCCCATCACCACGAACACCGATCGCCACCCGAAGCCATGCACCAGCCAGCCCATCAGCGGCGCGAACGAGACGAGCGCGAAATATTGCGCGGCGTTGAAGATCGCCGACGCCGTCCCCCGTTCCGAGGTCGGGAACCAGGCCGCGACGATCCGCGCGTTCGCCGGAAAGGCGGGTGGCTCGGCAACGCGACCATGAAGCGCATCGCGAACAGCGCGGTCACCGCCGCGCCCGCGAACAGCCCCCGCAAAAGCCTGGACGAAAGTGAAGATCGACCAGAGGACGAGGGCGATCACATAGATTTTTCTTCGACCCGAACCGATCGAGCAGCGCACCACCCGGAATCTGCGCGGCGACATAGGCCAGGCGAAGGCCGACAGGATCCATCCCATCGCGACCGGGTCGATCGACAGTTCCTTCGCGGCGGCGGCCCCGGCGAGCGAGAAGGTGGCGCGATCGGCATAGCTGATCACGGTGACGACGAAGAGGTGAACAGGATCAGGTGGCGGGCGCGGGTCTTCTTGCCGGCGGCGTTCGTGTTGATGGCCGTCGCCATTCCAATTCCCTCGCATCCGCGGCGGAATGCCGCATCGTTCCCGGTCGACGGAGGGTTGCCGCGCCGTGGCGACGCGATCCGCATCCGGGACGATCGCTCGGCCCGCGCGCTGTTTCCTCTCCGCGATGGCGCGGGGCGCAACGCGCCTCGAGCCCCAGGCAATGATTACCTAGCCTTCGGCATGGCTAAGGCGGCCCGTCGCCGCCGTCCAAGTCAATCTCACAATCGAACGATACTGGCCGCGCATGGCCGCGGGCCCTAGATGTCGATGGCGTCGCTGTGGCTGGCGCACAGATCCCGGACCGCGCCGAGGACGGGGTTCTGGTTGTCGCGACGCCACGCCATGTGGAGCTCGACCGGCCGTTCGGGCGCGGTCGTGACCGGGCGATACTGGACGTCGTCGAGGTGGAGATCGCTCCCCGCGACCGGCACCAGCGCCGCCCCGAGCCCGGCCGGACCAGCCCGAGCATCGAATGGATCTGCGTGACGTGCTGCACGTAGAGCGGGCGCACCGCCGCCGCGTCGAACAGGCTGAGCAGCATGTTGTGGAAATAGCCCGCGCCCTCGCGCGAATACATGATCAGCGGCTGCTGATCGAAATCGGCGAGCGCCAGCGCGGTCTCGGCAAGCCTCGGATCGCCCATCGGCAGCGCAGCGAGCAAGGATTCGGACTGGACGCGCCGCGTCTCGAATTCCTGCCGGTCGAGCGGCGGGCGGACGAAGCCGATGTCGATCAGCCCGGTCAGCAGCCCCTCGACCTGCTCGGCGGTCACCATCTCGCGAAGCTCGACCTCGACATTGGGCAGCGACGCCCGCACCGCAGCGACGATCTGCGGCAGGTAGCTGTATCCGAGGCGGCGGTGAAGCCGATCGCGACGCGGCCTGCCTCGCCCAGCGCGATCCGCCGGGTGGCGAGTGTCGCGCTCTCCGCGAGCGGATGATCCGCCGCGCCTCGATCAGGAACATGCGCCCGGCGGGGGTGAGCTTGACCAGCCGGCTGGTGCGCTCGAGCAGCGAGACGCCCAGGATATGCTCGAGAAGCTGGATCTGGCGGCTGAGCGGCGGCTGGGTCATGTTGAGCCGCGCGGCGGCCGCCCGAAATGCAGCTCCTCGGCCGTGGCACGAAGCAGCGCAATTGCCTCAACTCGAACATCGGGCCGACCGTAGCGGCTGGACTCGCGCATTGCTAGGCGAGCCCGTGTCGATCGTGGCCGGGAGAGGGGGAGACCCGGCCACGATCGGGGAGGCGCGCACGAGGCGCTGCGGGGATCAGGGTTCGCGGATCAGGCGGCGTCGCGCCGGGCGACGGGCTGGACCCGCTCGATCAGGCTGCGCAGTTGCTCGAATTGGTCGGCATCAAGATCGGTCAGCGGGCGAGCGGACGTGCCCGGCGCCGCGGCCAATCGCGGTCATGCCCGCCTTGACGATCGACACGGCATAGCCGCGGCCCTTGTTGCGCAGCTCGAGATAGGGGAGCACGAAGCTGTTGAGCCCGGCGAGGATCGCCTCGCGATCTGCGCGCGCACCGCCCGATAGAAGCTCAGCGCCCATTCGGGCAGGAAATTGTAGATCGCCGACGAATAGGTCGTCACGCCCATCGCCAGATAAGCGGGCGCGAAGGTCTCCGCGGTGGGCAAGCCGCCGATGTAGGTCAGCCGGTCGCCCATCCGCGCCGCGATGCGCATCATCAGCTCGACATCGCCGACGCCCTCCTTGAAGCCGACCAGATTGGGGTTGCGCTCGCACAGCCGGGCGAGCGTCTCGTCGTTCGCGACCGCGTCGTCGCGGTTGTAGACGATCACGCCGAGCCCGGTCGATTTGCACACCGCCTCGATATGGCGGGCGAGCCCTTCCTGGCTCGGCTTGACGAGATAGGCGGGGAGCAGCAGCAGGCCGTCCGCGCCGCGCCGCTCGGCGTCGCGGGCGATCTCGACCGCGATCGACGTGCCATAGCCGCAGCCGCTGATCACCGGCGTCTTGCCGCCGACCTCGGCGACCGCGGCGCTGATGACGCTGCCGATCTCATCGGGCGTGAGCGAGAAGAATTCGCCGGTTCCGCCGGCGGCGAACAGCCCCGCGAGCTCATCGTGCAACATCCACGCGCAATGCGCGCGAAACGCCGCCTCGTCGAAACGATTGTCCGCGGTGAAGTGCGTCACGGGGAAGGAGAGCAGCCCCTGTCCCAACATTCGTGCCATCACCGCTGGCGCCAGATCACTTCATTGCTACCCCATTCGCTCTAAAATGATGGCGCGTGCCGGGAAGCACTGCCGAATTAACTTATGTTGTTTTGTCCGTGTACTCTTGCTCGAAGACAATAGACGGCGATACCAACTCTCATTCGATCTATGGCCGTGGTAATTCTTCGTCCAAGCCAAAGACGCTATCGTTCAATGCACAATTCGCCTCGATTTCGCGGCGTGAATATCGATCGTCGCCAGGCGCTCGATCCACGTCAGTTCTTCAGTACGAAAAGGCTGACCGATGCCGCGCGGATCTGCGGCACGAGCAACCGCATCCGCTTGGTATCGAGGCCGATCGCCGCGGGGACCGGGATGTCCGCCGCCACCGCGCTTGGCGCGCCGCCGTCGGCGGGGACACGATAGACGTTCTTGCCGATCTGGCTGGCGACCAGCAGGCTTCCGTCCGGAGCCAGCGCGATCCCCGTCGATCTGGCCGGTCGGCAGCGTCTGCTCGCGCAGGATCGCGCCTTGCCGGTTTCGAAACACCAGGTTCACGCCGCGGCCGCCGTGGACGATATTGCCGTCGGCCGTGAGCGCAATGCCGTTGGGACGCTCGAGCGCAGGATCGCGCGCGGCGAAGGTCGAGATCTTGCCCGTGCGGCGATCCGGTAGATCGCGCCCCGCCGCCTGATCGCTGCCCGAATCGGTGACGTAGATCGTGCCGTCGCCGGCGACGACGAGATCGTTGAGCCGGATCGCGCCCGGGATTTCGAAGGTGGTGCGCGGCGCGCCGGTGCGGCGGTCGAACGTCCGGACCGCCGTGACGTCCGCCACATAGATCAGGTCGCCCTTGAGGAAGATGCCCAGCGGTTTCACCAGCGTCGCGCCGTTGGCGCCGCCGGCGATCCATTTGAGCGCGACCACGGTGCCGTCGGGCGCCACGCGTGAGAGGAAGCCGTTGTTGCCGTCGCCCCGGGGGGCCTTGGTTCGAGACGACATATTCGTCGCGAGCCTCGTCATAGCGCGCCGATTCGGATCCCTCGAACCCGACATTCGCGATCACCGTCTCGGGCGGCGGCGGCGCTGGCGCGGCCTGAATGGGCGCGAGCATCGTGGCGACCAGGAGCATGGGGTGCACGGCCATCAGCCCCGGAACGCGCCGGCACAGCGGAGCGAGCGCGCCTGCCGCAGCGAACGCGGGCCATATTCGCCCAGGCGGGCGGGCGCCGGAGTGCTCTCGGCGGGGAGCAGGAATGCGTCGTCGAGCGCAGCGCGATCGATCCCGTCGGGCGCCGACGCGCTCGGAAAGCGGCGCTTGATTCCCTCCACCGCGAGCGCACGCTCCTTGACGCGCAGCCCCACCGACCGGCGGATCGGCAGGCCCGCGACGATCTTGATCCAGCTGTTCCAGCTGATTCCCAGCTTCTCCATCACCGCCGCCTGCGATCCGGCGAGCGGCGCCAGATCCTCGACCAAGGCGCTGTTGACGATGCACATTCCCGATACGTGATGCACGATTGATGGCTCCATGCCGTTGCTGCCCTTCCCGATCGATCGGACGGGACTTGCGTTGAGGGGTTGGGCGCCGCCGCTTGCGCGCGCCGTGAGGGGAGTCGGCATCGCCATCCTATCGGCTCCACGCGGTGGCGATGCTCGCCGGGCGCGCGTCGAAGCGGAGCGTCGCGTTCTCATCGCGCGCCAGCCCTGCGCCGTCGAAGCCGAAAACCTGGATCTCGCGCTCGCCCGCGCACTGCAGCAGGATCGCGCGATGATCGCGCGTCCAGGCCGCCCCTTGGCACCATTGCCCGGTCCGGGCTTCGGTCACGAAGGTCAGCTTCGGGCCCTCGACGCGGAATATCTTGAGCAGGCCGAAGGGATGGTATTCGGCCGAGCCGACCCGCGCATTCGAGCCGTTGCCGACCGTCACCGCCAGATAGGCGCCGTCGGCAGAGAGCGTGAGGTGCTCGGATCCCGCGCCGACATCGATCGTGTCGACGACCTTGCCGCCGTTCAGATCGAGGACCGAGATCGTGCTCGCGCGTGGCCCGGCGGAGGACGGCGCGCCTTCGGCCGGGATACGGCCGCCAAGGTTGGAATTGAACGCGAAGTCGCCGCGCGGGGCGACGACGATGCCATAGGGGAGCAGGCCGGGCGAAAACGCCGTGTCGGTCCGCACGAGCGTGACGCCTTCCACGGCGAATTTCACGACGCGGCCCGGGGTCTGCGAGACTACCAGCGCGCTCTTGCCGTCGGGGGCGAACACCACGTCGGTCGGCCGGCTCTGGTAGGGAAGCTGGATGCGCCCGACGGGCTTCAGCCGCCGGCCGGCGATCGTGTAGACCGAAATCGAATCGTCGCCGGTGCTCGCCACCAGCGCGAGGGTTCCCGCGCGGTTGATCGCGACGCCGGTGGCGCCAGGCCCAGCGTGGAGCGTCTGCACCAGCTTCGGCGCGGCGCGGTTCGAGAGATCGATCACCGAAACCACGTCGGCGAGCACGAGGACGGGCGGCTTTCCTGGCGCGAGCGCCTGGGCGGCCGTGACGATCGCGAGCCGCTCGTCGGGCGTCACCGCGACCGAAGTCGGCGGACCGATCAGGCTGTTGGCCACCCGGATCGTGCCGAGGATCCGCGGCCGCGCACCGCCCAGGTCGATCGACGACAGCGTGTCCGGGGCGGCGCCCGGCACGTCGGTGCCATGCGCTTGCTTGCCGTCGCTCACCGTGACGGCGACCTGCGCCAGGGCGAGCGCTGGAGTCAGCGCGAGCGCGGCGGTCGCGATTGCGATCGCGGCGGCGGTGCGGCCCTTTCCCATGCTCGTTCCTCTGCCTCGTTCTCGTTTCGCGCCTGCCCGGAACGGCCGATCCTTTCCGCGAGCGGGCGGAGGGGCGGCGCGAAACACGCGGCGGCATTGCTCCGGATGTAGAGGCCGGCGTCTGGCAGCGTCCAAATCAAAGATGCTATCGGTCGATGCGCGATACGCCTCGATCCACGGATTTTTCGCCATCGGGTGCGCGACCGGCGGCACCGGATATCCGCGCGTGCCGGCTGCGGTCCTTTGGCCAAGCTGCCGAATTTGCCGCTCCGGCCCTTCGAGATTGCACGCAATACGTTATAAAAACGGGAAAAAGGAGCCGATGGAGGTATGGCGGGCATGGCTTCCGGCGACGTTGTCCGCCGGGGCCTATATATGGAGCAGGGAAACTTCGAACTCCGATCAAATCAAAATCGGCATCGACGGATAGCATCTTTGGCTTAGACCCGCCCGGCCGCGACCGATAACAGACACCGTACGAGAAGATGCCCCGGCCCGGGAGACATTTTCCCCAGAGGATGCCGGAGGATACATTGGTCGAAAATCTCAATCGCCGCAATTTCATCGGGGCTTCCGGACTTGGCGCGGTCGCGCTCGGTGCAGGGATGGGCATCTCGTCGGGAGCGCTGGCCGCCGCCGTCGGTCCGAAGGCGCCCGATGGCGCGCGCAAGCCGCTGCTGCTGAAGCTCGGCTGCCAGAGCCCGCCTTCGGACGACGCGCATTTCGGCTATCTGGCGCGCTTCGGCATCCAGAATGCGGTCGGCTATTACGATCGCGCCGACAAGACGCGGCTCTACCCCACCGTCGACGAGCTCAGCCAACTGGTCGAGCGGGGCAAACGGCACGGCATCAGCATCGACATGACCGAGACCTCGACGCTCGGATCGGGCGGCAAGGTCTCGCCGATCATGCTCGGCCAGAGCCCGGCGCGCGATCGCGAGATCGAGGCGTTCCAGCTCACGCTCAAGAATTGCGCGGCAGCGGGCATCCCCGCGGTGAAGTACAACATGCGGATCCTCCCGGTGCTGCGCTCGGGCGAGATTCCCGGCCGCGGCGACTCGCGGTATCGCACCTGGCAGCTCGCCGACGCGCTCGACGCGCCGCTGACCGAGGCAGGCAAGGTCGATGCCGACACGATTTGGGAACGGATCACCTATTTCCTCGATCGTGTCGTACCGGTGGCGAACGAATATAAGATCCGGATCGCCTGCCATCCGGAGGATCCGGGCACGCCGACCGGCTACCGAGGCCTCACGCGCGTGCTCGGCACCGTCGAGGGGCTCAAGCGCTTCGTGTCGATCAACGAGAGCCCCTATCACGGCCTCAATTTCTGCCAGGGCACGCTCTCGGAGGATCTGCAGGACCCGAAGACCGAGATCTTCGACGTGATCCGCTATTTCGGCGAACGGAAGAAGATCTTCAACGTCCACTTCCGCAACATCCAGGGCCACCGCGACTCGTTCAACGAAGTATTCCCGGACAATGGCGATGTCGATTTTGTCAAGGCGATCCGGGTTTACCGCGATGTCGGCTATGACGGCATGATCATGCCCGATCACGTCCCGCTCGGAACTCCGGCGGACATGCTACAGAATTTCTCGTTTTGCTACGGGTATATCCGAGGACTGATGCAGTCCGCCGAACAATATTAAATCCGCGAAACAAAACCAAAGATAAAGCGGTGGGGAGATCCACGATGAAGTCGCATACCCTTTTTTCGAGCTGCTCGGCTCTCGGGCTGATCCTCTTTTCGGCGTCGGGGGCGCTCGCCCAGACAGCACCGGCGCCCGAAGCGGCGCAGACCATCGCGCCTGCGGATGCGGCAGCCCAGCCGACCGCGACCTCGAGCGCGCCGGACCAGGCGGTCGATGCGCCGGCCATCCCGGCGGAGGAGGCGCAAGAGCAAGCTGGCGGGGTGATCACGGTCACCGGAACGCGCATCCAGCGCGCCGGCTATGACGCGCCGACGCCGCTGACGGTGCTCAACACCGACCAGCTCGTCGCGGCGGCACCGTCGAGCCCCGCCGACGCGCTTCGCCAGTTGCCGATCCTGTCCAACTCGACCGGCGCGCGTGGGTCGACCGGCTCGCAGGGCAGCACCGGCACCTACATGAACCTGCGCAACCTGGGCCCGAACAACACGCTCGTGCTGCTCAACGGCAACCGCTTCGTTCCCACCACCGCCAACGGCACGGTCAACACCGCGCTCTTCCCCGAGAATCTGGTTAGCCGGGTCGACGTGGTCACCGGCGGCGCATCGGCGGCCTATGGTTCCGATGCGGTCGCGGGCGTGGTCAATTTCCTGCTCGACACCAAGTTCACCGGGATCAAGGGCGGGGTCCAGGGCGGCGTTTCCTATGCGGGCGATTCGCGGGAGATCAAGGCCAACCTCGCCTATGGCACGGGCTTCGCGGGCGATCGCGGGCACCTCCTGCTCAGCGCGGAATATTTCAACAACAACGGCATCTACGACATCCTCGCGCGCCCGCTCGCCAACAAGAGCTGCAACGCGATCACCAATGTCCCCGGAGGCGCCACGCGCCGCGTGTTCGCCTGCAACGTCACCGACTCGCAGGCCAATTACGGCGGCCTGATCTCGGGCCCCGCGGCGTTCAAGGGGCTGACGTTCGACAACAACGGCCAGGCCGTGCCGTTCGGCTACGGCTCGATCCTCAGCTCGACGACGATGGTCGGCGGCGACGGCATCAAGCCGTTCAACGGCATCGACTATCCGGGCGAAGTGCCGCTCGAGCGCACCGTCTTCTTCGGCCGCCTCAGCTGGGATTTCAGCCCGGACATCACCGCCTATGTCGAGGGCACCTACGCCGACAATTATTCCGACTATCAGATCGGCTCGATCAACACGAACACCGGCAACTTCGCGTTCACGATCCAGCGCGACAACGCCTATATGCCGTCGTCGCTGCGCACCGCGATGACGACCGCCAACGTCAACACGCTGACGATGCAACGCTTCGACGCCGATGCGCCGCGCACGCAGATGCACAACAGCAACGTCACCGGCCGCTTCGTCGCCGGGATCGACGGCCGCACCGGCGACTGGACCTGGAACGCGCATTACGAGCACGGCCAGAACCGCAACTATCTCGTCGCGCAATGGGACCAGGATTACGGCAAATATGCGCTGGCAGCCGACGCGGGTGGTCAATCCGGCGAACGGCGCGGTCGTCTGCCGGTCGACGCTCACCAATCCGACCAACGCCTGCGTTCCGATCAACGTCTTCGGCAACCAGCATCCGCTCAACCCCGCGCAGCTCGACTATGTGACCGATGACGATTGGACGAGCGTGACCACCCGCGAGGACGACGCCGCCGCCAACATCAGCGGCAATCCCTTCTCTCTGTGGGCCGGCCCGGTGTCGTTCGCGACGGGCGTCGAATGGCGCCGCGAGGCGATGACCGGCACCGCCTTCGCGGGCGGGACCGCGCCCAATCCGATCACCGGCAATCCCGGTCCGTATCGCCTCGGCAACTATCTACCGCAGTCGGGCTCGTTCAATGTCCTCGAAGGCTTTCTCGAGACGGTCGTGCCGCTCGCGAAGGACCAGGGCTGGGCGAAGAGCCTCGATTTCAACGGCGCGGTCCGCGTGACCAACTATACCACCTCGGGCACGGTCGTGACCTGGAAGGCGGGGCTGAGCTGGGAGATCAACGACGCGATCCGCTTCCGCGCCACGCGCTCGCGCGACATCCGCGCCGGCACGCTGCAGGAATTGTTCGCGGCGCGCTCGGCGGGCCACGGCACCGTGATCGACTATGTCCAGGGGTCCAACGTCGTCGACAACAACGTGCCGCAGTTCACCAGCGGCAACCCCGACCTCAAGCCCCAGACCGGCGACACGACCACCGCGGGCATCGTCCTGCGCCCCGGCTTCCTCCACGGGTTCGAAATGTCGGTCGACGGCTATATCATCAAGATCAAGGACGCGATCCTGTCGCAGAGCTCGAACGCGATCACTCAGGCGTGCAGCCTCGGCAATGCGGACTCGTGCACGCGCATCCAGCGCGACGGCGGCGGGAACATCATCGCCATCTTCAACACGCCGCAGAACCTGCAATCGCTCAAGACCAGCGGCGTCGATATCGAGGCGAGCTACCGCGCACACGCGCTCGGCGGTCAGATGACGATCCGCGGCCTGGCCAACTATGTCGGCGACTACGAGACCAACACGCTGCTGACGCCGGTGGTCAACCTCGCCGGCCAGGTCAACAACCCGCATTGGCGCGGCGTGGTCCAGCTCTATTACGACCAGGGGCCGCTGTCGTTCTTCCTGCAGAGCCGCTACACGGGTCGCGGCTTCTACGACAAATCGACCCCGGCGGACGATCTGCCGCAGCTGATGATCCACGGCCAGTGGCTGTTCGATACCAACCTCCAGATGGCACTGCCGGGCGCGGCATCGGGGGTGAAGCTGTTCTTCAACGTCACCGACATCTTCAACCGCCAGCCGCCGGCCTTCTCGTCGACGAACGGCTATAATGTCGCGAACTATGACTTCATCGGCAGGACGTACCGGACCGGCATCCGCTTCAGCTTCTGATCCGAAGCGCGGCGGCCGGTCGATACGGGGCGGAGCTTTGGCTCCGCCCCGATTGCGAGGGAAAGCGTGGGAAACGGCATCTTCAGGCTTCGATGTGCGCTGGGGGCGATCGCGATCGCGCTGGCCGCCATGGCGCCCGCCGCGGGCCAGCAAGCCCCCGCGAAACAGCCGGCGGCGACGCCCTGGCCCAATGGCGCCGCGCCCACGGCACCCCCGGGCTTCACCGTCACCGCCTTCGCGCGGATCGACACCAGCACCGGCTGGATGGCGGTCTCCGGCAACGGCGACGTGTTCCTGAGCGAGCCAGCGACGGGCAACATCCTCCTGCTCCGCGACACCACCGGGGTGGGCCGAGCCGATCTCGTCACGACCTTCGCCACCGGCTTCTCGCGCCCGCACGGCCTCATCCTGCGCGGCGGCTACCTCTATGTGGCCGACGTTCCGGACGTTTGGCGGATCCCGGTGACCGAGGGCGCTCTGACGGGCGGCCCACGCGAACGGGTGACTCCCCCCGGACAAGCCGATGCGGGCATGGCGCGCGACGTGGAGTTCGATCGGCGGGGGCGCGTCTATGTCGGGTTCGCCAGCCGCGAAAATGCGGCCGAGGCCCGCGCCCCTGACGGCACCGTCCAGCTGCTCGATCGCGGAACGCTGTCGACCTTCGCGAGCGGGCTGCAGACCGTGGCGGGCATGGCGACCTATCCCGGCACCGACGATCTGTTCGTCACCGCCAATCGGCGCGCGGCATCGGGGGACGCAGGCTCCGCGGATTTTCTTGCGCTGGTCCGCCGGGGCCAGTCCTACGGATCGCCGGCCCGCGCGAAGCGAAGCGCCGGGCCGACCGAGCCGCTGCTCTATTTCGAGCCGCGGTCCTTCCCGATGGAGCTGGTCTTCTACCGGGGCAGCCAATTCCCGGCGCGTTACCGGCACGGGGCGTTCGTCGCGCTGCACGGCGGCTGGGATGCCGGGTCGCCCAAGGGCTATTCGATCGTCTATCTCCCGTTTCGCGGCCGCAAGCCGACCGGAAAGGTCGCGATCTTCGTAAAGGGCTTCTGGGGCAAGTCGGGCGATTCCAGATCGTTGTGGGGCCGCCCGGCCGGGCTGGCGATCGCGCGCGACGGCAGCCTGCTGATCAGCGACGACGTGGGGCGCACCGTCTGGCGCGTCGTCTATACCGGCCGATAGGCGCCGACCGGCCACCTCTCCTACCGATCGTCATTGCCTTCGCCGGCGGCTTCCAGATAGATGACCCGCCTGCTGCGCCGGTCGCGGCACGGGCGAGAGCACGGTGGCCAGCCGTCGATGCCCGGGCGGGAGGGGGTGAGCCATGAGCCTGTCGCTGATCGATACCATCGTCGTCATCGTCTATGCGATCGGGATCTTCGGGCTCGCGCAGTGGGGTGTCGCGCGAGAAGGGCGGCCACGCCAAGGATACGTCCGATTATTTCCTCGCCTCCCGGTCGCTGCCCTGGTGGGCGATCGGCGCATCGCTGATCGCGGCCAACATCTCCGCCGAGCAGATCGTCGGCATGTCGGGCGCCGGCTATGCGATGGGTCTCGCGATCGCTTCGTACGAATGGATGGCGGCGCTGACGCTGCTGATCGTCGGCAAGTTCTTCCTGCCGATCTTCCTGCGCAACCGGATCTACACGATGCCGCAGTTCCTCGAGCAGCGCTACGGCAGGTGGTTGCCGGTCATCATGGCGATCTTCTGGCTCCTGCTCTACGTGTTCGTGAACCTCACCTCGATCATCTGGCTGGGCTCGATCGCGGTCAACAAGGTTGCCGGGGTCGATCAGGACACCGCGTTGATCGCGCTGGGATTGTTCGCGTTGCTCTATCAGCTCTACGGCGGCCTCAAGGCGGTGGCGCTGACCGACATCGTCCAGGTCACCTTGCTCGTGCTCGGCGGGCTGGTCGTCTCGTACCTCACGCTCGAGCGGATCGGCGGCGGGCACGGCGTGATCGCCGGCTTCGAGGCGCTGACCGCCACGGTGCCCGATCATTTCCACATGATCCTCGCGCCCGCCAATCCCTTCTACAAGGACCTGCCCGGGATCGCCGTGCTGGTCGGCGGCATGTGGATCGCGAACCTCAGCTATTGGGGGTTCAATCAGTACATCATCCAGCGCGCGCTGGCGGCGAGGGACATCGGCGAAGCGCAGAAGGGCGTGGTGTTCGCCGCCTATCTCAAGCTGCTGATGCCGGTGATCATCGTGCTTCCCGGTATCGCCGCGGTGGTGCTCGCTCCCGGCCTCGCCAAGCCCGACGAAGCCTATCCGACGATGATGCGGCTGCTCCCGCCGGGGCTGCTCGGCCTTGTCTTCGCGGCGCTGATCGCGGCGATCATCGCCTCGACCGCCTCCAAGATCAATTCGATCGCGACGATCTTCACGCTCGATCTCTACGCCAAGGCGCGCGGCATCGCGACGCGCGCGGCGGATGCCGGCGCCACCGGGCAGGAAAAGCACCTGGTGCTCGTCGGCCGCATCGTCGCCGCGGTGGCGATCGTGATCGCGATGCTCGTCGCCCGGCCGCTGCTCGGCAAATCCGACCAGGCGTTCCAATATATCCAGGAATTCTCGGGCTTCTTCACGCCGGGGATCACGGTGATCTTCCTGCTCGGCCTGTTCTGGAACAGGGCGACTGAGGCGGGCGCGATCGTCGCGGCGCTCACCTCGGTGCTGCTCTCGTTCGCCTTCAAATACACGCTGCCCTGGTCGTTCCTGCCGGGGGCGTTCAACACCTATGTGACGCCGTTCATGAACCGGATGCTGGTCGTGTTCCTGGTCAGCCTGTTCCTCGCGGCGGCCGTCTCGCTCGCCGCGCCGGCGCGGAAGGAAAGGAACCTCGTGACGATGGAGGGCGTCGGCTTCGCCACGCCGAACGTGTTCAACATCGGCGGCCTGGGCGTGATCCTGATCCTGATCGCGCTCTACGCGACCTGGTGGTGACGCTGGCCGATCGCTTCATCGCCGTCGATTGGGGAACGACCAACCGCCGGGTCTTCCTGATCGAGCAAGGCGAAGTCCTCCATGCCGGGCGCGACGGCCGAGGCGTCACCGCAATCGCTCGCGACGGCTTCGTGGCCGAGGCGGCGGCGATCCGCGCGCGCTTCGGCGACCTGCCGATGCTGCTCGCCGGGATGGTCGGCTCGAGCATCGGCTGGGCGCTCGCTCCCTATGTGACCGCTCCCGCCGGAATCGCCGAGCTCGCGGCCGGGCTGCACTGGATCGATCCGCGCACAGCGATCGTCCCCGGACTCTCGACGCTCGACCAGGACCGACCCGATGTGATGCGCGGCGAGGAGGTCCAACTGCTCGGCGCAGCCGTTGCCGGGCTGGTCCCGCGCGATGCGCTGCTCGTCCAGCCCGGCACGCATTGCAAATGGGCCGAGATCGAGGACGGCAGGATCGCGCGCTTCACCACCGCGATGACCGGCGAGCTGTTCGCGATGCTGCGGAGCCACGGCCTGCTGGCGTCGCAGCTGCGCGGCGACGTGGCGCCGGGCGATGCCTTCCGCGCCGGCGTCGAGGAAGGCCGCCGCCGCGATCTCGCCGCCGCGCTGTTCGGCATCCGCGCCGCGGGGCTGCTCGGCTTGCGCGACGATGCGGATGCGGCCTCGTTCGCCAGCGGGCTGCTGATCGGCGGCGAGGTTGCCGCGCGCCTTGCCGCCCTGCCCCACACGCCGATCCACGTCCTCGCGGACGCGCCGCTCGGCGAACTCTATGTCGCTGCGATCGCGAACGGCCGGGCCCGCGCGCCTGGTCGACAGTCATACGGCCTTCGTTTCCGGCATCCTCGAGATCGGGAGATCGATCGCGTGAACCATCCCCAATTCGAAGCCGCCTTCGCGCGCTGCCCGCTCATCGCGATCCTGCGCGGGGTCGAGCCCAATGAAGCCGAAGGCATCGGCGAGGCGCTGGTCGGGGCCGGCTTCACGCTGATCGAGGTGCCGCTCAACTCGCCCGACGCGATCGACAGCGTCGCGCGGCTGGCGCGCCGGCTCTCCGGCCGTGCGGTCGTCGGCGCCGGAACCGTGCTGCGCGCGGCCGAAGTCGTCACGGTCCGCGCGGCGGGGGGCATGATGATCGTCTCGCCCAACGCGGACCCCGCGGTCATCGCCGCCACGGCGTCCGCGGGGCTGGTGTCGCTGCCGGGGATCGCGACGCCCACCGAAGCCTTCGCCGCGCTGGACGCCGGCGCAACCGCGCTCAAGCTCTTTCCCGCCGAGGGGGCCAGTCCGCCGGTACTCAAGGCGATGCGCGCGGTGCTGCCGCCGGGCGCGCGCATCCTGCCGGTCGGCGGCGTCGTTCCCGGCAGCATGCGCGCATGGCGCCAGGCGGGGGCCGCGGGCTTCGGCGCGGCTTCGGCGCTTTAACACCCCCGGCGCCACCGCCGAAGAGGTCGGCGCGCGTGCCCGCGCCTTCGTCGTCGCGCTGAACGAAGCCGGATAGCGCCGGCGCGCCGTCATCGCCCGGACGGGCGAAGCATCGGGTCAGGGCGTGTCGTCGGTGTCGATCGGCACGGCGCCGTCGCCTCCGCGCCGCTCGCGATGTCCGCCGCGTTCACCCCGGCGTCCGCCGCCCCAGGCGCGGCCCGGGGAGATGCGCGGAAGCTCCTTGCGCTCGATCTTGCCGTCGTGATTGAGATCGAGCGCGTCGAAGCGGGTTTCGGCGGCGCGCTCGAATTCGTTCGGATCGATCCCGCGGTTGAAGTTGGTATCGGTATTGGTGATCGGTTCGGGGAAGTCGAAATAGCCGAAGCGCGCGGCGCCGCGCTTGCCATAGGTCGAGCGCGCCGGCGTGCTTTCCGCGGAACCGCCCTCTGACGACATCCCCCCGCCGCCATAGCCGCCGCGATGGCCGCCCCGACCGCCGCCGCCGTGACCGCGTCCGCTGCCGCCCCGGCGCGCGCCCCCCGCCAATCCCCGCCGCCGCCGGCATCCTGGACGCGGATTTCGGGGACGAGCACGGTCTCGTAATATTCGACGTCCTCGGGCTCGATCTCATTGTGGTGGCCGCGATCGAGGACAGCGAAGAAGCGCGCCGCGTCGGCGGAAAACTCGGCCGCGCTCAGCGCGCCGTCGTGATTGGCATCGGCGCCCCGGAACCACAGGTCCTGCGGATCGCCCTGGCCCTCGCCGGCGCGGAACGGCTCGCCCATCGGGCTGATGAACAGGCGCGCGCGCGGCCCGCCCTCCTGCGCCGCCGCGGCTCGCGCGAACCCGGCGGAGCCCGCCGTCAGCAGGAGGCACGTCACCAGGATCCCACGCATCGCTCGCCCTCGCCCTAGAAACCCTCGCCGCGCCGATGCCCCGGCGGTGCGTCGATGGCGTGGATTAGGCGGCATTTGTCGCAAGAGTATGCCGGGCGAAACGGTTGCGCCGGCACGGGACACGGCAGGCGAATTTGGTCATGGACCTGTGGGCAAATCTGTGGATAACTTGTGCATATGGCGCGGAGGTTCGAGCAGGCACAGGCACTTGACGAGCGCGCGGGCGCGGCCCGTTCGCTCGCCGAGGCGCAGGCGCTGCATGCCGAGGCCGATCGCCTGCGCCGCGCGCCCCGCGCCAGCTTGTCGCCGCCCTGGTCGCGCCAGCCGCTTCTGCGCAACTGAGCCCGGCGCCTCGGTCAGAAACGCACGCCGATCCCGACCGCGGCGACCACCGGATCGACGTTCACGCGCACGCTCCGCTTCGCCGTGCCCGAGGTCAGCCGGGCGGTGGTGTCCATGTCGATGTACTTGACGTCCGCGTTGAGGAACAGGCGGCGGCCGATATCGAGGTCGACGCCGGCCTGGAGCGCATAGCCGAAGCTGTCGCCGATCCTCACCTTGGTCGCGCCCAGCGCGGCATCCAGCGACTTGGTCGAATCCGACGAATAGAATATCGTGTAGTTCACGCCTGCCCCGACATAGGGATGGATCTTGCCGCCGGGTGCGAAGTGATATTGCAGCGTCAGCGTCGGCGGCAGCACCCAGCTGTCGGCGATCTTGCCGAGCGGCGCGATCGCGCCGCGCCCCGTCACGTCGTGCTTGGTGGTCGCAAGGATCAGCTCGGCGCCGATATGATCGGTGAAGAGATAGGTGAAATCGACCTCGGGCATCACGCTGTCGTTCACGCCGACCTTGCTGGCGGCAATTCCCGTGACCTCGCCCGATCGCTCGGTGGGCGACACCAGGATCGCGCGAAGCCGGACCAGCCAGTCGCCGGCGGCACGCGCGCCGGCGGTCGACTGCGCGGACGCGGGCGTTGCCGAGAGCGCCGCCACGGCGATCAGCGGAAGGGAGAAAGTGAAACGCATCGTTTGCCTCCTGTTGTCCAGGAAGGCCGGCTAGGCGCGGCGATGCGCGGCAACGTTGATCCCGCGCAAACCGCCGGGTCCGTAATTGTCCCGATGGGCGGCTATCGCCCCCGGAACTCGGGCTTGCGCTTCTGCAGGAACGCGATCCCGCCCTCCATCGAGTCGGCGGTGCCGCGCGCGGCGCGCTGGCTGTCGGCCTCGCGGCGCATCGCGGCTTCATAGGTCTCGTCGAGCGCATGGTGGAGCCCGCGCCGCATCAGCCCCAGCGCCCTGGTAGGCCCGGCCGCCAGCCGCGCGGCGAGCCGCTCCGCCTCGGCCTCGAGCACGTCGTCATGGACCACCTCGTAGATCATGCCCCAATCGCGCGCGCGATCGGCCGGGATGCGTTCGCCGAGCATCGTCATCTGCGTCGCGCGCGCGCGGCCGATCAGCCGCGGCAGCATCCAGCTCGCGCCGCCGTCGGGCACCAGTCCGATATTGACGAACGCCTGGAGGAAATAGCCGGTGTTGCTGGCGATACAGAAGTCCGCCGCCAGCGCCAGGCTGCATCCGATCCCGGCCGCCGCGCCGCGCACCGCGCTCACCACCGGCACGTCGAGCTCGGCGAGCGCGAGCAGCGTGGGATGATAATGGTCGGAGAGCGCGGCATGGGCGGCCCCGCCCGGATCGTCCGCGCCCAGGGCGCCGCTCGCGACGTCGGCGCCCGAGCAGAACGCCCTCCCCGCCCCCAGCAGCAGCACCGCGCGGGCGCCATCGAGCGCGCCGATCGCGGCACGGATCTCGTCGAACATCTCCGGCGGCGCCGCGTTGAGCCGATCGGGGCGGTTAAGCGTGATAGCGAGCACGTCGCCGCGCCGTTCGGTGAGAATGTGTTCGTAGGTCAATTGATTCCCCTGCGGACGGTTGCGGCGCGGGCCGTGAGCGTGGCATACCCTATCCACGAAAAAAGAGGAGAGGATCATGGCCACCGCACTCCGCGACAAGGTGCAGGTTTCCGAGGCCGAATGGGAGGCCCGCCAGCAGCTCGCCGCCTGCTATCGGGTGTTCGACATGCTCGGCTGGTCCGAGATGATCTACAACCACATCACGCTCAAGGTGCCCGGTGAGGATGGGGCGTTCCTGATCAACCCGTTCGGGCTGCATTTCAGCGAAGTGACCGCGTCGAACCTCGTCAAGATCGATCTCGACGGCAACAAGCTTGACGGATCGCCCTATCCGGTCAACCTCGCCGGCTTCACCCAGCATTCGGTGTTCCACCGCCACCTGGCGGACGCCCACTGCATCATGCACACGCACACCACCGCGGGCATGGCGGTGAGCGCGCTCGAGGGCGGGCTCCAGCCGATCAACTTCTATGCGTGCAGCTACACCGGCCAGGTCGCCCACCATGATTTCGAGGGGGTGACGGTGCGCGCCGAAGAGGGCGAGCGGCTGGTCCGGAATCTGGGCGACAAGCGCGTGATGTTCCTGCGCAACCACGGCATCCTGGTGATGGGCCGCACGCTGCCCGAGGCCTTCCTCAAGCACTGGTCGCTCCAGCGCGCGTGCGAGATCCAGCTGGCGACGCTGTCGATGGGCGCGCCGCTGACGGTTCCGCCCGAGGTGGTCGAGGTCCACCAGCGCGACCTGTACAAGGTCCAGATCCCCGGCGGCCCCGGCGCGGCCGACTTCGCGGCGATGGTCCGGCTGGTCGACCGGATCGACAAGAGCTGGCGAGAGTGACCCGCTGAAATCGCCAGCGGCGCGATCGCCTTACTTCTGCGCCCCGGAGATTGTGTCGATCGCGGCGTGGATACCATGAACCTGCCGTTGGTCCGGGTGGTCGATGCACGTCATTGTATAGAACATGCCTTCAAGATCCACGAGATCGTCGCTGCTCCACCATTCGTTGGTGCGCGCCATATTCCAGCGATGAACGGCGGGAGAGAAGCTGGGGCCATTCGAACGGTCGCAAATAGGGCCGGAATCATACGAGAAATCGTATTGAAAATAGCGGTCGCTATTCTGGGGGCTGGCGATCAGGATACGGAATTGCCTTTGGCCGCCGAGAGGAAGCCTCGCAAAGGCCAGCGGAAAACCCTCGCCCGTCGAGCTCTCGTGATAATATAGGACCTGATAGGTCAGCGTATCGTCCGGCTCGCTCCATCGGCTGTCCACGGGCTGGGACGGCGGCGGCGGCGGCTCCTCCGTGGGCAGCTTCCACGTGACCGATGTCGCCCATCTGCCCGGCACCGGTTTTCCACCAGAGTCGGTCGCCGGCAGGAAGCGCCCGTAATGGGTGAGCAGCGCGCACGTTCCCGTATCGAGATCCATATTTCCGCTCGACCCCGCCACGCGGCAGGCGACGACGCGGCCTTCGACCGAAACGTCGGCAACGACCGTGACCTGGCCCTGGGCGTTCGCCATGATGGCCCTGGCGGGATAGAAGTCGTCTGGGAACCAGGTGGCGGGGGCATATTTGGGCTTGGGACCCGTGGGACCGCCCATGCTCGCCGCCAGCATGGCCAGCGCTGCAAAAAAACGAACCATGCCAGCCCCCTAGGTAGGATGCCGGCAGGTTGGCACGGCACGGCGACGGGGTCAACTCGCCCGCGCCGCCGCGCTCTATCCGAACCGATATCCGCTCACCGCCCACCCCAGCACGTGACCGGCAAAATCGCGCGCGGCCGGGCCCTCCCCGCCCGCGCCCAGCACGACCATCAACGGGAGCAGATGCTCCTCGCGCGGGTGCGCGTAGCGAGCCTGGGGCAGCGTTTCCCAATCGATCGCCCGCGCCGCGCGCCGCTCCGGGTCCGGATCGATAACGGCGGCGGTCAAGGCCGCGTCCCATTCGTCGGCGCGTGCGGTCGCGTGCGGTCCGCGTTCGCGCAGATTGTGGAAGCTCATTCCCGATCCGACGATCAGCACGCCCTCGTCGCGCAGCGGCGCCAGCGCGCGGCCGATCGCGACATGCGCGGCGGGATCGAGATCGTGGCGCAGCGAGAGCTGCGCGAGCGGAATGTCCGCATCGGGCACGGCGACCTTCATCGGGATGAACACGCCGTGGTCCCAGCCCCGCGCCCGCTCCTCGCCCACCGCGAATCCGGCGCCTTCGAGCAGCGCCTTCGCACGCAGCGCCACGTCGGGTGCGCCGGGCGCGTCCCAGCGCAATCGATAGGTATGCTCCGGGAAGCCGTAATAATCGTAGAGCAGCGGCCGGCCATCGCCGGTGTGGACGGTCACCTCACGCTCCTCCCAATGGCCGGATACGAGCAGGATCGCGCGCGGCCGTTCGGCCAGGCTCGAGATCAGACCGGCGAGATAGGCCTGCATCGGTTGCCACATCGGATCGGGCGCGCCGCCTGCGGGGTCCATGAAGAAGCAGGGACCGCCGCCGTGCGGGATGAAGAGCGTGGGAAGCGTCATGCCTCCCATGTCGGCGCGGGGAGCCGGGCCCGCAATATCCGAACCGGAAACGGCGCGTTTCGCGGCGCGCGGTTTGCCGCTAGGGTGGCGGGCACATGACTCGCTTCACGGTCAACGGCAAGGCGATCGCCTATAAGATGGATCCGCGCACCCCGCTGCTGTGGGCGCTGCGCGATGCCTCGAACCTGACCGGCACCAAATATGGCTGCGGCACCGGCGAATGCGGCGCCTGCATCGTCGATGTCGATGGCGAGGCGCGCCGCGCCTGCCAGGAGACGATCGGCGCGCTCGAGGGCACCTTCGTCACCACGATCGAGGGGCTGGCGAGCAATCGCAGCCACCCCGTCCAGCAGGCGCTGATCGCCGCCAACGTGCCGCAATGCGGCTATTGCGTGCCCGGGATCGTCATGGCGGCATCGGTGCTGCTGCGCGCGAACAAGGCGCCTTCGGAGGGAGGAGATCAAGGCGGCGATCCCCAATATCTGCCGGTGCGGCATCTATCCGCGGCTGCTCGACGCGATCCAGCGCGCGGCCCGCGTCGCGCGCGGCGAAGAGCCCGCAACAGGATCGGACGATGAGGATACGCTCCATGCCCGGCCGCCAGCTTAACCAAGCTTTCTATCACCTGTCAGCCCAATTCAGGCGCAGGTCAGCCGCTGCAACGTATCAGCAACATTACAAGATCCGGCACCCTGCCGGGCGAGCGGAGACAGAGGAATGTACAGACCCATCATCGCGGCGTTGATCGCCGCAACGGCGCTGGCGTCGCCGGCGCTGGCGCAGGATCGCCACCGCGGTGGACGCGGCGGCGATTCGAACCAAGGCCAGGGCCAGGGCCAGGGTTCGTCGGGCTATCACGGCCAGTGGCGCCAGCAACAGCCGGCCGCCCAGCCGGCCCCGCAGCCCCAGGCGCAGCCGCAGTACCGGCGCCAATGGACCGGCGGCCAGCAGCAGGTCCAGTCGAACGGCGGGCAGCAGGCGCAGCAATATCGCCGTGATCGCGCCAACCGCGGCCAGTGGAACGGCGGCGGGCAGCAGCAGCAGCAGCAGCAGCCCCAGCAGTTCCGCCGAGATCGCGGCCAGTGGAACGGCAACACCGGCGTCGTGCCGCAGCAGTATCGCGGTCAGCGCGGCGGCTCGGGCTATCGTGCCCAGGGCGGCCGCGGCGGCTGGGTCGAACGGCTGGCGTAATGACAATCGCTACAACTGGCGCGGCTATCGCAACCAGAACCGCAACGCCTTCCACCTGCCGCGCTATTATGCGCCGCGCGGCTATGGCTACGGCTATCAGCGCTTCTCGATCGGCCTGACGATCGGATCGCTGCTGTTCGCGCCGCAATATTGGATCGACGATCCGTGGTCCTATCGCCTGCCGGACGCCTATGGCCCGTATCGCTGGGTGCGCTACTTCAACGATGCGCTGCTCGTCGATATCGACACCGGCGAAGTGGTCGACGTCGAATACGACATCTTCTGGTAGGCCGACGGGCGCATCCAAGGAGGCACGGGGCCCGGCCGCGCGGTTCGATCCGCGCGGCCGGGCCTTGCCGCATGCCCGCCCCCTTGCAATCGCGCGTCCGCCGCGCAAATTGCGGCGCGTGAACTTCCTGTCCCGCAAGAAGCCGGCCGGCCCGGCCTCCCGCGCGCGCGAATCGCGCGGCGTCACCGCGCGCCTCGCGGCGCATCCGGGGATCGTGCGCGCGCCGGTCGGGGCGGCGGAGGTCTATTATTTCAAGGATTTCCTAAGCGACGCCGAGTGCGATTCGCTGATCGCGATGATCGACAACGATCATCGCCCCTCGACTTTGCTCGCGACGCACGAAGACCCCGAATTCCGCACCAGCGACAGCTGCGACCTCGATCGCTGGGCCGCCGAGGTCCATGCGCTCGACCAGCGCATCGTCGAACTGCTCGGCCTGCCCGGCGAGAAGGGCGAGACGATGCAGGGCCAGCGCTATGCCCCCGGCCAGCAGTTCCGCGCGCATTGCGACTATTTCCACGAAACCGAATCCTATTGGCCGGCGATGCGCGAATCGGGCGGCCAGCGCACCTGGACCGCGATGGCCTATCTCAACGACGTCGAGGAGGGCGGCGCCACCTGGTTTCCCCGCGCGGGGCTGCGCGTCGCGCCCAAGCGACGCCTCCTGCTGATCTGGAACAACATGCAGCCCGACGGCACGCCCAACCTCGAGACGCTGCACGAGGGTATGCGCGTCCTCGCGGGCACCAAATATGTCATCACCAAATGGTTTCGCGAAGGCGCGTGGCTCCAGAACGACATCGCGACCTATTACAGCGGCGTCAAGGCGCCCGACGCGCCCTAGCCGCTCGACTTCGGCCGCGCCGCCCGCCAAGGTCGCCGGCATGACACCGGTGCTCAACGTCCATCGCTCGATCCTCGGCCAGCCTTGGCGCTGGCGCGGGCTCGCGGCCGATGCGCGCGACGGGCTTGTACCCGACGATCTGGTGACCGGGCTGCTCCTCGCGCGCGGCTGCCCGCGCGACGAGATCGAGCGCCACCGCGCGCCCAGCATCCGCGAGTTCATGCCCGATCCGTCGATCTTCCGCGACATGGACCGGGCGGCCGAGCGCATCGCCGACGCCGTCCAGGCGGGCGAGCAGATCACGATCTTCGGCGATTACGACGTCGACGGCGCGACTTCCGCCGCGCTCCTCATCCTATTGCTGCGCGACCTGGGGCTCGAGGCGCGCGCCTATATCCCCGATCGGCTGATGGAGGGCTATGGTCCCTCGGGCGAGGCGCTGGTGCGGCTCAAGGCCGAGGGGGCGAGCCTGATCGTCACCGTCGATTGCGGCGCGCAGGCGTTCGAGGCGCTGGAACAGGCGCGCGACGCCGGCGCCGAGGTGATCGTCGTCGATCATCACAAATGCACATCAGAGCTTCCCGCGGCCTTCGCGTTGGTCAACCCCAACCGGCTCGACGAGCTCGAAGGCGCCGAGCACAGCCATCTCGCCGCGGTCGGCGTCGCCTTCCTGCTCGGCGCCGCGCTGATCCGCACGCTGCGCGCGCGCGGCCATTTCGCGAGCCGCGCCGAGCCGCGCCTGCTCGATCTGCTCGACCTGGTCGCGCTGGGCACCGTCGCCGATGTCGCCGCGCTCAAGGGGCTCAACCGCGCGTTCGTCGCGCAGGGGCTCAAGGTGATGGGCCAGCGCCGCAACATCGGGATGAACGCGCTGATCGAGGCATCGCGGCTCACCCGCGCGCCGGTCTGCAGCGACCTCGGCTTCGCGCTCGGCCCGCGGATCAACGCCGGCGGCCGCGTCGGGCGCTCGGATCTCGGCGTCCGCCTGCTCACCACGCGCGATCCCGACGAGGCGCGCGCGATCGCCGCCGAGCTCGACCAGCTCAACGAGGCGCGCCGCGCGATCGAGGGCGAGGTCCAGCTCGCCGCCGAGGCGCTGTGCGCGGCCAAGGGCAATCGTGCGGTGACGATCGTCGCGGCGCGCGGTTGGCATGCCGGGGTGATCGGGATCGTCGCCGGCCGGCTCAAGGAGAAGCTCGGCCGCCCGGCGATCGTCATCGCGCTCGACGAGGCCGGGATCGGCAAGGGATCGGGCCGCTCGATCGCCGGGGTCGATCTCGGCGCCGCGATCCTCGCCGCCAAGGAGCAGGGGCTGCTGATCGCAGGCGGTGGGCACGCGATGGCGGCAGGCGTCACGCTCGCCGAGGACTCGATCGCGGCCTTCGCCGATTTCCTCGAGGAGCGGCTGTCGACGCGCATCACCGAATCTATGGGCGATCGCGCGCTGCTGCTCGATGCGGTGATCGCCGCTGGCGGGGTCAACCCCGAGCTGGTCGCGGCGATGGATGCGGGCGGCCCCTATGGCATGGGCTGGCCGGCGCCGCGCGTCGCCGCCGGCCCGGTGTCGGTGATCAAGGCCGATGTCGTGGGCAACGGCCATGTCCGCGCGATCGTGGCGGGCGACGACGGGCGCAGCCTCAAGGCAGTGGCGTTCCGCCAAGCCGAGACCGAGCTGGGCCAGGTGCTGCTCTCCGCACCCCCGCCACCGCAAGCTGTGGCTCGCCGGCCGCGCCAGGATCGACGACTGGGGCGCGCGCCCGGCCGCCGAGCTCCATGTCGACGATGCGGCATGGGCGGACTGACTTGACCCACAGCGCGGTGTTTTCTAGGGCGCGGCTCCACGCTTCGGCATGGCCCCTTCGTCTAGCGGTCTAGGACGCGGCCCTTTCACGGCTGAAACACGGGTTCGATTCCCGTAGGGGTCACCAGTCATTGGGTTAGCTCCGACAGCGGCCCCGGCCATACGGGCGGGCTCCAGCCTCACATCGCCGGGTTCCGACCACCGGCCCGCGCAAGCGGATTCGGTTGCGGAGGAATTCCATGTTCGTCCTCCCTTGTTCTCCAGCATGGTACGATGTACGCAGGAGAGATACCGTAAAAGCCACACGGCGCGCCGCTCGCCGGTAACGGCTACGCAAGAGAGGCCCGATCTTGTACGACGTGTCCGATCCCCGAGCTTCGCTGGCACCCATGTCGCCGATGTTGAGCGACGCGACGATTTTCGCGGGTGCGGAATATGGGCGATTCGATCGCGACGCGGCGATCGAGGCGGATTCGCATGGCAGCAGCTGGTATCTGCGCGGACAGAATTTCGTCCTCAACTATATCGAGGCGTCAGCCGGGGGCCAATTCGTCCGCACCGATCAGCCCGACGAATACGCGCTGATCCTGCCCGATCGCGAGATGACGATCGAAGTCGCCGCCGGCGCCGACACCGTCAGGGTAGCCGGCGGCAGCGTGGTCTTCGTGCCCGCCGGCGACAGCATGGTGACCGCCCTGCGTGCCGGCCGCATCGTCCGCCTGGTCACCAGCCTGTCTGCCGACCTTGCCGGGAAATGCCCGAACGCGGCATCCTATCGCGCCCCGCACCCGAACATTCCGCCCTTCAAGCCATGGCCGCCGGCCGCCGACGGAGCGAAGATCCGGGTCTATCCGCTGGAAGTGGCGCCGACGCCGGGCCGCTTCGGCAGCATCTACCGCTGTTCGACGTTCATGATCAACGCGATCGAGCGCTACCAGGGTCCGCGCGATGCGAAGCGCATGTCGCCGCACCATCACGACGATTTCGAGCAATGCTCGCTCGCCGTCGAAGGAAGCTTCGTTCACTACATCCGCTGGCCGTGGACCACCAACCTCGAGGAATGGCGCGAAGACGAACGCGAGCGTTGCGGCAACCCGTCGGCGGTGGTCATCCCCCCGCCGGCGATCCACACATCACGCGCGGTGGGCGCCGGAACCAACCGGTTGATCGACATCTTCTGCCCCCCGCGCGCGGATTTCTCGTCCAAGCCCGGCTGGGTGCTGAACGCGGAAGATTACCCGCTGCCCGACGCGGACTGACGTCGCGCGCCCAGGGGCACGCCGGTCAAGGGCGCCGCTCAGGGGCGATATCCCAATGCGGCCGACATGCCGATGCCGCTCTCGATCAGCGGCGCGAGCAGCGCTTCGCCCGGCGGATCGCCCACGAACTGGATCGAGCCGACGATGGCGAGCGAGGCGACGCAATCGCCCGTCTCGTCGAATACCGGCACGGCGACGCCGTTGATGCCGAGCATCATTTCCTCGCACGCGCTCGCCCATCCCGCCGCCCGCACGGCGGCGATCTGGCTGTTCGAGTTCCGCGATATTAGTGATCGTGTGATCGGTCATCGTCGCGAGATGCTGCCGCCGCAAAGCCGTCAACAAGCCGCGGCGCGAGAATGCGAGCGCGATCTTGCCCTGCGCCGACGCATGCAGCGGCAGCTCGCTGCCCGGCTTGACTCCGATTTCCAGCGCGCCGGGGCCGGTAATCGCGTTCAGCACGGTCACCGAACGGCCGATCACCCGCGAAAGCACGGCGGTCTGACGCGTCACCGACTGCAGCCTGCCCAATGCCTCGGTGCCGATGGCGATGAGATCCATGCTGCCGCGCGCGGCCTCGCCGAGAAGGTGTGCACGCGTTCCCAGGCGGTAACGCAGCGTAAGCGGATTTTGCGAGAGATAGCCGCGCTCCACGAGCGTCTGCAGGTGGCGAAAGATGGTGCCTTTGCTCGAGCCCAGCCGCTGCGTCATTTCACTAACGCCGAGCTCGCGCTGGGCAGTCATTAGTTCTTCGAGGATATCGAAGGTGAGATGCACGGCTTGAATGCCGCCACGATCACGCTCCATGTCCATCAGATTGGGATTCCGCTGCTTGCCTGGAACGCATGCACTAGGCGATCGACGCGTCTTCGTCGAGGTCCAGCCCGAATAGCCGGGCGGCATTGGTGGACACCATCTTGCGGATGTCTTCCTCGCTGTAGCCCAGATCGAGGCAGATGCCGATGACCGCCCGAAACCCGTCCGTGGGACGAGGATTGCCGACCTGCCCCAGATCCGAGCCCAGGATCGTCCGATCGAGCGTCCCGGCCTTGATCAGCGCATCGAGCGTCGCATGGTCGTAAAGCTTGAACTTGGATCCCTCCACGAACATGCAGATCGAATGCTCGACATAGGCGCCCATCCCGACGATCCCGCGCACGTCCTCGATTTCGGCGCCGACCACATAGATCGGATGGTTGACGAGCAGGCGGCGGACGCCGCGGCGCTTCGCTTCCTCGAACAGCGGCCAGATCTCGCTGATGTGCAGATGCCCGGCGGACAGAACCAGATCGCCTTCGGCGATGAGGTCCAGGATGAACTTCAGCTCGTCTAGGATCTCGCCATTGTCGTCGAGCGCGCGCAACGGCGTCGGCTGGAGCATCTGCTCCCTGGTGGTGGGAAACTTCTCGTCGAAATGCTTGTCGCGCTTGTGCTGGTCGATGTGGTTGGCTGCGGAGAAGGTCGGCATCCAGACGATGCGGCCGCCCAGCTTGATGCTGTGATCCACCGCGTACCGGTTGATGCCGCCCACCGAATTGTTGAGCGCCACCCCCGAGAGCAATTCCACGCCGAGATGGCCATAATGGCGGCGCAGCAGCTCGGCGACCGGGATCGGCGGAATAAAAGTGATCCTTGAACAGCACCGCGCGCAAGCCGGCCTCGCTCGCCTCCTGTATCGCTTCGATGTGATCGAGGTCGCGCGGCATCACCGATGGTCCGCTGTGGCAGTGGAGATCGATCGCCCCGACCAGCAGCCGTTCAATTGTGGCCGCACGCGCATTCTCGTCCGCAGCATCCTGGTGCGTTTGCTTCACCTGTTCTGCACCGCCAACTTCATTCATGTAGTTCCCCTGCGTTCGGTTCTCTGAGAGGTGGCGGGACATCCCCTGTTTGACGTTTCGGTTTATCATCGTACCGCGATAGCGTCCAGCGTTTCGTTGTACGGTAAGGGAAAAAGCTGCCTCTTTCCAGGCGAAAAGCGCCCCCGGGCGCGTGCGGCGACCAGGGGCAAAACCACCTCGGACGGGGTCGGGACGTCATATCAGGTCCGGCGCCGCGGCCAGATCACGCCCGCGGGTTTCCGGCAGGAGCGCAATGGCCAGGACGACGAACAGATAGGCGAAGCACGCGACGAGCGCCATCGCGTCGCGCAGTTGGAGGAGTCCGCCGGCGGTGCTCAGCAGGCCGACGATCGCCGGGAAGAACGCGCCCACGCCGCGCCCGAAATTATAGGAGAAGCCCTGGCCGCTGGCGCGGATCGCGCCGGGGAAGAGCTCGGTGAAATAGGGCCCGAGCGCGCTGTAGATGCCGAGCGACGCGAAGCCGAGCGCGAAATCCAGCACGAACAGGCCGGGCGTGCCCGTCGACAGATAGAGGAAGGCCGGGATCGCCATCCAATTGAGCAGCACGAACAAGAGGAAGTTGCGGCGGCGACCGATCGCATCGCACAGATAGGCAGCGACAAGATAGCCGACGAAGGATCCCGCCGTCATCGTGAACATGTGATAGCCGACCTGAACGGTGCTCAGACCGTGCGCCGTCCTGAGCAGCGTCGGGAGCCAGAGCTGCATCGAAAAGGCGCCCGCCTGGACACCGAGCGCGAGCAGCCCGGTCAGGATCGTGATCCGCAGCAGGCGCGGATGGAAGATCATCAGCGGATTGACGTGCTCGGCGCCCCTGGCCGCGCGCGCCTGCCTGCCGGCGAGGAAGACGGCGGGCTCCTCGAGGTTGCGGAGCGCCGCGAAGACGAGGATCGCCGGCGCCACGCCCAGCCAGAACATCCATCGCCACGCCAGCTCCGGCGCAAGGCTCCCGAACAGCACCGACGACATGATCGCCGCGACGGCATAGCCGATCGCATAGGCGCTCTGCACGCTGCCCACCGCCTTGCCGCGATATTCGGGGCGGATGATCTCGCCGATCAGCACCGCGCCGGCCGCCCATTCGCCGCCGAAGCCGAGACCGGCGAGGATGCGCGCCGCCATCAGCTGCTCGAACGAATCGGCGAAGCCGCACAGGACGGTGAAGAACAGGAACCAGGCGATCGCGAGCGCCATCACCCGGACTCGCCCGAGCCGATCGCACAGCATGCCGGCGATCCACCCGCCAAAGGCGGAGGAGATCAGCGCCGAAGTCCCCAGCAAGCCGGCCTCGGCGGTGGTCATGCTCCAGGCGGCGATCAGCGTGGGGATCAGGAAGCTGTAGATCTGGGCGTCGAGCGCATCGACCGCCCAGCCGCCGAAGCAGGCGTAGAAGGCCCGTCGTTCGGTGCGGTTCAGGCTCTCGAACCAGTTGAACATCCGGTCTTCCCCTCCGTGTCGGCAACCGGGTCCTGCTCGGGGTCGCATCGCACGAGCGCGCCCGCCTTCACCGCCGATCGCTTTCTCCTGACGCCGTAATTGAGGATACGGTCGGTCTGCTTCTCAGTTGGCCTGGCTTACGAACTTGACCGAAAGATAGGCTTCGAGGCCTTCGGTTCCCCCCTCGCTGCCGTATCCGCTGTCCTTGATGCCGCCGAACGGCGTTTCGGGGGCGGCCAGTCCGAATCCGTTGATCGATATCATCCCCGCTTCGATCTCCTTTGCAAGGAGCGCGCAATCGGCCGCCGATCTGCAGAACGCGAACGCGGCCAGGGCGAAAGGCAGGGAATTGGCCGCCGCGATCGCCTCGTCGATCGCGTCGAAGCGGTTGACGGTGGCGACCGGCCCGAACGGCTCCTCGCGCATCAGCTTTGCCGAGGGTGGCAGATCGGTGATGATCGTCGGCTGATAGAAGAAGCCGCCGCCGGTGCTGCCGCGCCGCCATGCGCCAGCTTGCCGCCCGCGACGATCGCATCCTGCATGAACTCGTTCATCGCCATCACGCGCCTGACGCTGGTGAGCGGCCCCATGCGCGTCGTCTCGTCGAAGCCGTCGCCCAGCTTGATTGCCGCGGTCAGCGCGACGAACCGCTCCATGAACGCCGCGTAGACACCTGACTGGACGTAAAAGCGGGTCGGAGCGGCGCAGACCTGCCCGGCGTTGCGGAACTTGAGGGCGGCGCCCATTTGCGCGGCCAGCTCGACCGTCCGCATCGTTCGTGACGATGAAGGGCGCGTGTCCGCCCAGCTCCAGCGTCACCCGCTTGAGGCCCTGTCCGGCCAGCGCCGCCAATCGCCGGCCTACCGGGACCGAACCCGTGAACGACAGCTTCTTGATGATGTCGGACGCCAGCAGATATTCGGAGATCTCATGGGGGACGCCGAACACGACATTGAGCGCGCCCGCGGGCAAGCCGGCGTCCTGGAACGCCCGGCACAGCGCGATGCACGAGCTGGGCGTATCCTCGGGCGGCTTGACGATGATCGAGCAGCCCGCCGCCAGGGCGCCGGCGATCTTGCGGACGAGCTGGCCGACCGGGAAATTCCACGGCGTGAAGGCCGCGACCGGACCCACCGGCTCCTTCACCACCCACTGCGATACGTTCGCCGCGCGCGATGGGATGATCCGGCCATAGGACCGGCGGCATTCCTCCGCATACCAGTCGATATGATCGGCGGCTCCCGCGGCCTCCATCCTGGATTCCGCCAGCGGCTTTCCCTGCTCACGGGTGATGCGGCCCGCGATGTCCTCCGCCCGGTCGCGGACGAGATCGGCGGCCCTGCGCAACGTCTTGTATCGCTCGAATGCCGGCACGCGCTTCCAGACATCGAAGCCCTTCCGCGCCGCCAGCAGCGCCGCATCCAGCTCGGCCGTCTCGACAAAGCGCAGATCGCCGATCCGCGAGCCGGTCGCCGGATTGTAGATGGGCCCGGACCGCGCGCCCGAAGCCGATCGCCACCGGCCATCGATCAAGAAAGGTTCGGAAAGATAGTCCCATTCACCGTCCTCTTCCGTGGCCGGAGCGCGCCGCCGCCGTCGCCGATTGGTGATGTTCCTCTATACGAAACATCGATCGTCACAACGATACGACTTCGCCGCTGCGGCGGTCAAGCATCCGCCGCGCGAATCGCCGTGGACGGGCAAGCTCGCGCTGCCCGCCACCTATCCGAGCGTGTTCCGGAACAACTTCACCAGCGCCTGGAATGCGCGCTCCGCCCGCGGCCGCGTCATAGGTCTTGCCGGCGGGATTGGCCCAGCCCTGATCGGCCGGATAGACTTCCACCGTGCCGCGAAGATTGGCGGATGCGATCGCGTTGGCGATGTCGGTCTTGTCGTCCGGCTCGCGCGCGTCGTGATCCCTTGCGATGGCGACATAATAGGTTGCCCTGGTCATCGGCACGAGCAGGTGCGGACTGTCCGGACGCGCGGTCGCCACGCTCACCCCATAGATGCTGCCGACCGCGGCGACGCGATCGGGCAGCGCGGCAGCGGCGCGGAAGGCATAGGAGCCGCCCAGCTCGTAGCCGATCGTGGCGACCTTCCGGTCCCGATCGGTCTGCTTCTGCGCATCGAGGAACGCGAAATAGGCAAGCGCATCCCGCGCAATGCCTTCATCGCCTGCATCGGCGCGGTATTTGAGCAGCGTCGCATGGACGGCCGGATTCGCTGGATCGAGCTCGGTCTCGCTGGGGCGCATGCTGCGATAGAAGGTGTTAGGAACGAGCACGACGAAGCCCTGGGCCGCGAACCTCCGCGCCATGTCGCGGTACAGCGCGCGCAACCCGACATAGTCCGGCCAGAACAGGACGGCAGGCCACTTCCCCTTGCCCGCAGGGTAGAAGAGCGCGGCTTCGGCCGATCCGTCAGCGGTTTTGACGACGACCATCTTTTCCACCACCACGCTCACCGGTTCGGCCGCCCGCGCCCCCCTGGCCGCGCCGGCCAGGCTCAGCGCGGCCAGGCCCCGCCACCATCGATCTGCGCGTGATGCCTCGTCCGGGAAGCGCAAGGTCGCTTTTGCCGGAAAGCCTGGTGGCGATCGAACGCTTCATTTGTCCCTCCAGCGAACTTCGGTTCCCGCGATTGATTGGAATTCTCCCCTAACGGCAGCTCGGGCGGTCCAGGCCGAGCAGCCGGTCCGCATTCTCGTGCGCGATCCTCGCCAAGTCGGCGGCGGGAGCGGCAGGCCGCGCAGAAACGCCACGGCCCTGTCGTTCGAGCTGAAGGGATAGTCGACCGAGAAAAGCAGCCGCTCCACGCCGAAGGCCGACAGCGCCGCCTGGAACGGCGGCATCGAGAAGAAGCCGCTCGTCGTGACCCAGACGCGCGCGCGGATCGTGTCGCCGACGCCGGCCGAGAGGTTCTGCCGGGCATGGGCTCCGAATACTTCGTCCAGCCGATCCATCATCGTCGCCAGCCCCTCGCCCATATGGCCGATGATCAGCTTCAGGCCCGGATGCCGTTCGAACGCGCCGGCGAGCACCAGGCGCAGAAGGTGGATCGCCGTCTCGGCATGCCAGCCGAAACCCGGGCCGGCCAGCAGGAAGCCGGAATGGCCCGGCAGGTCGCCGTAATAGGCGTCCAGAACCGGATTCGGGGGCAGGCTGGGATGCAGATAGATCGGAACGTCGAGCGTCGCGGCTCGAGCCAATAGCGGCTCGAACGCCCGGTCGTCGAGAAACCGCCCGCCCGTGGTGCCGTTGACGAGCGCCCCGCGCAGCCCGAGCTCGCGAACGCCCCGCTCGAGCTCGTCCGCGGCGGCGTCGGGATCGGCCATGGGCAGGTGGCAGAAGCCGGCGAAGCGGTCCGGATGTTCCAGCGCGAGCTGGTGGAGACGATCGTTATAGGCTCGCGCCAGCGCGACGCCGTCGGCGCCGGCGAGCAGCTCGGCGCCGGCGCCGGTCATCGACATCACCTGCACCGAGATGCCGGCGCGATCCATGCTCGCCAGGCGCAGTGCGCCGGCCTCTCGCAGTTCGCCCTGCAGCGCCGCGAGCCCAGGACGACCGTCGCCTGCGGACCAGCCGCGCGCGCGCAACACGTCGGCGGGAATGCGGCCGGCGAGCTCGGCGGGGCTGTAATGTTCCTCGAGAGCTACGATGCGCATCTTCGCCTCCGGCTGCCGACGCCACGGCGGTTCCTGGGATTCCCCTCGGCGGCACATTGCGCCGGCGGCGGGCCGCGTCAGGGTGACGATCGGCCCGAGACCCGCCCAGGACCAAGGTGACGATCGCGCCGACCGCGAGGATGCCCAGGCAAACGCATGGCACGAGCAGCGCCGCCGGACGCGCCGAGCCCCTAGGTGGCGAAGGCCTCGGTGGTGAGCAGGTGCATCGGCACCGCGTCCGACGAGAAGGCGTCGAGCGCGAGCAGGTCGAGGCTCGCCGGGATCGCCTCGCCGAGCCGCAGCCGCGCGTCGCCGATCACGATTTCTGGATTGGGCAGGCATTCGCTGAGGAAGGTGAAGCGCCCCGAATCGCGTGCGATGCGCACCACCGCCGGATCGATCTCGAAGAAGCGCCAGTGCTGGCCGGGCATCGCATAGCAGGCGAGCGTGCCGGTCCCCAGCCCGACCACGCCGATCCGCGCGGCGGGGCCGTAGAATTCGGGCGCGGCGAGCATCGCCCTGCCCACCCCCGATTCGGCGACGTAATAGGTTGTCGGCAGCCGCGAGAAGACGCCCTTGAGCTGGATGCCGTGAAGCGTCGTGCCGTGCGCCAGCCGGCGCTCGGTGGGGAGATCGTTGACGGTGTAGACGCCGAAATAGCTCCGCGTCCGCGATCCGTCGAGCGACAGCGCGATCGAGCGATAGCCGCCGAACACGAACAGCGCCCCGGCCACCGCGATCACGAACGGCGCGCGCCTGCCCACCGCGAGCAGCCCCACCGCCGCGATCATCACGAACGCCCAATTCTCGTGCATCGGCCCCAGCACATCGTCCGGGTTGTCGATCCCCATCACCACCAGGATCGCGACGACCAGCGCGGTCGCGAGTATCTTGATCCGCAGCCACTGCCCCTCGCCGCGCCAGATCCGCGCGATCGCCGGGAAGAGGAAGGTCTGCGGCATCAGCGCGCCCGCGGCGAGGATCAGCAGCGGATATTCATAGGTCCAGTCGAACAGGATCGGCGCGAGCAGCGCGGAGAAGATCCCGCCGAGCACTCCGCCCACCGACATCGCGAGGTAGAATCCGGTCAGCCGATCGGGCGCCGGCCGCAGCGCATACATCCGCCCGTGGAGCGAGACCGCGACCATGAACAGCAGCGCCAGCCCGATGAAGGCGTTGAGATAGGCATAGTCCTGGTGCCCGGCGATCAGCGTCGCGCCGAACAGCAGCAGCGTGACCGGCGCGAACTTGGCGAGCAGCTCGGCCACACCACGATTGCCCGAAAAGGCGACGGTGAAGCTCAGCAAATAGAGCCCGAGCGGGAGCACCCACAGCATTGGCACCGCGACGATGTCGGTGGTCAGGAAGGTCGTGGTCGCGAGCATCAGCCCCGACGGCACGAACGACAGCGCCACCCAATGCAGCACCTGGCGGCATTTCGGCGGCGGGCTGGTGTGCGGGACATGCGCCACACCCGGCGTGTGGCGGGGCAGCATCACCGCGCAGCCGCCGATCAGCCCCCGCGACGAGGATATAGCCGGCGGTCCACAGCAGGCTCTGGCTCTTGAGCGTCATCAGCGGCTCGACCAGCAGCGGATAGGCGAGCAGCCCGCCGAAGCTGCCGATGTTCGATGCGGCGTAGAGCGCATAGGGATCGCGCCCGCCGGTCGCGACGCTGTACCAGCGCTGGAGCAGCGGCGCCTGCGCGGCGATCGCGAAGAACAAGGGGCCGATCGAGGCGCCGAACAGCCAGGGCACCCAGATCGCCGGCTGGGCGTCGGCAGGCAACTCCATCGCCGAAAGCCCGATCGGCAGCCACAGCGCCGCCACCGCGAGCACGCCGAGGTGGATCCACGCCTGGATCGCCGGCGGCACGCGCCCGAGCCAATGCGCATAGGCATAGCCGCCGAGCAGCAGCGCCTGATAGACGAGCATCGCCGAATTCCACACCGCAGGCGCGCCGCCGAGCTTGGGCAGCGCCATCCGCGCGACCATCGGCTGGACGAGGAACAGCAGGAACGATCCCGAGAGGATCGCGACGACGAACAGCGCATGCGCGAACCGCGCGCCTCGAGCTTTGCCGTCCGCCGCTTCGCTCATTCGCGTCCCTCCCCCGGGCGACAGGTCTGGGCGCCCGCGCTTTCGCGAGGATGAATGCCCGAAGGGCGGGCGATGCGATAGGTGATATGCGGAATCAGGTGCGGCGGCGCCTGGGGGTGGTCGAAATCGTCGCCGGGAACGCGGACCATGCCGAGCCGCGCCATCAACCCCCAGCTGCGGAGGTTGTTCGCGGTGGTGATCGCGGCGATCGTCGCCGCATCGGTGTTCGCCCAGCCCCAGTCGAGGCTCGCCTGCGCCGCCTCGCGCGCATAGCCCTGCCCCCAATAGCCGCGCGCCAGCCGCCAGCCGATCTCGATCTCGCCCCGCGATCGGCGTGTCCTCGGCCCCGGGCTTGAGCCCGCAGAAGCCGAGGAAAGCGCCGTCCGCGCACCGCTCGATCGCCCAGAAGCAATGGCCGCGGGTCGCGAGGAAGCCGTTCTGCCGGTCGATCGCCGCGTCGGTTTCGGCGCGCGTCTGCAGCGGTCCGAGGAATTCCATCACCGCGGGATCGCTGCACATCGCGCGGAAGGGCGCGCGGTCCGCATCGCGCCAGCCGCGCAGGATCAGCCGCTCGGTCCTCGATCATTCGGGCCTCCCGATGGCGTAGGACGATCATCGCGCTGACGGGGTCGGCGGGGTCGAATTTGGGATGGCGGAAATCCAAGTCGGCGCGGCGCCGCATCCCCAGTCGCTCCATCAATCCCCAGGAGCGCGCGTTGCCGTTCGTCGTCCACGCGGCGATCCGGTCCCGGCGGGTGTTCGCCCAGCCCCAGGCGATGCCCCTCGCTTGCGCCGCCTCCCGGGCGACTCCCTTGCCCCAATAGGCCTCGCCGATGCGCCAGCCGACCTCGAGCTCGTCCGGGACCGGCGTTCCCGGGTGCCCGCCGATCCTGAGTCCGCAGACCCCGGCGAGCTCGCCGCCGCCGCGGAGCTCCACCGCCCACATGCAATGGCCGTCGCGCGCCTGCCCCTCGATCTGCCGGTCGATCAGCTGGTCGTGTTCGCCGCGCGAGCGGGGCCCGCCGAGGTGCTCGACCATCGCCGGCGTGTTGATCAGGGCGTGGAAGCGGGGCTTGTCCGCCTCGCGCCACGGCCGCAGGATCAGCCGCCCGGTCTCGATCATGCGCCCAGGAGCTTGGCCGCGAGCGGCGCGTGATAGGTCAGCACGCCCGAGCAGCCGGCGCGCTTGAACGCCATCAGCGTCTCGAGCACCAGCGCGTGGCGCTCCCCCGCCCCGGCCGCCGCCGCCGCCTCGATCATCGCATATTCGCCCGAGACTTGATAGGCGAATACAGGTACTCGAAACTCGTTCTTCACACGGAATATGATGTCGAGATAGGGCAGCCCCGGCTTGACCATCACGCTGTCCGCGCCCTCGGCGAGATCGAGCGCGACCTCGCGCAGCGCTTCCTCGGCGTTGGCGGGGTCCATCTGATAGGTCTTCTTGTCGCCCTTGAGCAGCCCGCGGCTGCCGACCGCGTCGCGGAACGGACCGTAGAAGCCGCTCGCATATTTGGCGGCATAGGCCATGATCTGGACGTTCGAATGCCCGTTCGCCTCGAGCGCGGCGCGGATCAGCCCGACGCGGCCGTCCATCATGTCCGACGGCGCGACGATGTCCGCTCCCGCCTCGGCTTGGACCAGCGCCTGATCGACCAGCACGCGGCGGTCTCGTCGTTGAGGACATAGCCGGCATCGTTCACCAGCCCGTCGTGCCCGTGGCTGGTATAGGGATCGAGCGCCACGTCGGTCAGCACGCCCAGCTCGGGCACCGCATCCTTGATCGCGCGGATCGCGCGGCACATCAGATTGTCGGGATTGAACGCCTCGCGCCCGTCGTCGGTCCGCAATCCGGGCGGCGTGTTGGGAAAGAGCGCGACGCACGGGATGCCGAGCGCCACCGCCTCACGCGCGCGATCGACCACGCTCGCAATCGACCAGCGCGACACGCCGGGGAGCGACGCGACCGGCTCCTCGGCATCTGACGAACAGCGGCCAGAATCAGGTCGGCGGGCGTCAGGACGGTCTCGGCATAGAGCCGCCGGCTCCACGCGGCGGCGCGGGTGCGGCGAAGGCGTAGGGCGGGATATTGGCTCATGGCGCGGCTTTTGCGGGCAGCGGCGCGCGGCGCGCAAGCGGCTCAGCCGGTCGGCTGCATCCGCCCGCCCGGCTCGGAGGTCGCCAGCGCCTCCTCCTCGACCTCGTCGACGCTCGGCGGCACGCGAAGCGTGGTCCGTCGCCAATCCCCCCAGCGGTAATAGGCCGCAGCCATCGCCAGCGTCGCCAGGGATCCGACCGGAAAGCTCCACCACAGCGCATCCCCGCCGAGCAGCGGCTCCGCGAGCAGCGCGAAGCCGATCCGCACCGGATAGAGCGCGACGATCAGCGCGATCAGCGGCGCCCACTACCGCGCCGTTCGCCCGCACGGTGGAGAAGAGCACCCATCGTCATGCCGAACAGCACGAAGTTCCAGCTCGCGATCAGCTGGATGTTGCCGCCCGATCGGCAGCGCCGGGCTCTCGCCGCCGAGGAACAGCGCCATCACCGGCCGGTCGAACAGCAGCACCGCCCCCCACCATCGCGCCGGTGATCAGCACGTTGTAGAGCAGTCCGGCGCGGGTGATTCCGGCGACGCGCTCCCAATGGCCGCCGCCGATATTCTGCGCCGCCATCGCGCTCACCGCGGCGCCGATCGCCATCGCCGGCATCTGGATATAGGTCCAGAGCTGCTGCGAGACGGCATAGGCCGCCGCGGTATCGACGCCCAGGTGGTTGACCAGCCCGATCATCGTCAGCCCGGCGAGCGACATCACCAGCATCTGCGCGCCCATCGGCAGGCCCTTGAGCACGATCGTTCGCATCAGCGCACGCTCGGAACGACGTAGCGCAGCTCGGCGCCGCGCAGCCGGATCGGCAGGTCGCGGGCATAGATATAAACCAGCAGCCCGATCGCCGCGACACAGTTGGCGATCAGCGTGGCGGTCGCCGAGCCGGCGATGCCGAGCGCCGGGATCGGCCCGAGGCCGCGGATGAAGACCGGGTTGAGGCCGCTGTCGAGCACCGCGCTCAGCCCGATGAACCACAATGGCGTCATCGCGTCGCCGGCGCCGCGCAGCCCCATCATCAGCAGCACGAGCAGCATCGACATGGGCAGGCCGAGGAAGATCACCCGCAGATAGGCCTGCGCCAGCGCCGTCGCATCGCCCGGGGTCGCAAGCAGGTCGAGGATGTCGGGCGTGAAGATCCAGCCGAGCGCCGAGACCAGGATCGCACCCCCGATCACCAGCCCGACCGCCGATCCGAACGCGCGCCGCGCGCCGTCGATGTCCTTCGCGCCGATGCTTTGCCCGACCAGGATCGTCGCGGCCATGCCGAAGCCGAATACCGCGCTGAACACCAGGAACATGATGATGTTGGCATTGGATGTCGCCGCCAGCGCGCTTTCGCCGAGGAAACGCCCCACCCAGATCGCGTTGATCGATCCGTTGAGCGACTGGAGGATGTTCGATCCGAGCGTCGGCAGCGCGAACAGCAGCAGCGTGCGGCCGACGTGGCCGGAAGTGAGATCGCGGCGCTGGGGTGGTCGGGAAGCCATGGTCAGAGTACCCCGCTGTGCCGGACTTGTTCCGGCTCCTCGCCGCATCGAGAGCGCCCCGCCGAGACAGCCCTGCCGGACGGCGGGCGCCGGCACAAGGCCGGAAGGCGTTACGATTCCAATCGCGCCAGCGCCGCCGCGAGCCGCTCGGCCTCGGCCCCCTTTTCGCCATGGTCGGCGCGCGCCTTGTCGACCGCCTCGGGCCTGGCGCGCTCGACGAAGCTGGGGTTGCCGAGACGGGCGGCTAGCGAATCGCGTTCCTTCTCCGCGGCGGCAATCGCCTTGGTGAGGCGCGCGCGCTCCGCCGGCAGGTCGAGCACGCCTTCGAGGGCGATCCAATAGGTCGCCTCGTCCACGACGACTTGCGCCGCCCCCGCCGCCAGGTTCGGCGCGACCGGGGGGAACTGCGTCCTCGTCATCCGGAGGAGATGCGGCGTCCAGCGCGCCAGCCGTTCCAACGTCCCGGGGTTCGCATCCCGCACCGCGGCATCGAGGATCGCGCTCGGCGGAATGTTGAGCTCGGTCCGTGCCGCGCGGATCGCCGTGACCAACCGGATCACCCACTCGATTTCGCCGATCGCCTCCGGATCGAGCGATCGCGCATCCGCCATCGGCCATTGCGCGACGATCAGGTCGTGCGCGCGCGGGCCCGTCGCGTGCCACAGCTCCTCGGTGATGAAGGGCATGAACGGATGGAGCATCACCAGGATCTGGTCGAGCACCCAGCCGGCGACGGCCCGCGTCTCCGCCGCCGGCCCCTGCACGCCCAGCGCCTCGCGTCGCTCGTCGCCCGAGAAGATGCCCGGCCCAGCGCCGCCCTGGAGCACGGGCTTGATCAGCTCGAGATACCAGTCGCAGAAACGCGACCAGACGAACTGGTAGATCGCGTTCGCCGCCTCGTCGAAGCGCAGGTCCGCCAGCGCCAGGTCGAGCGCCTGCACCGTCGCCACCGTCTCGGCGATGATCCAGCGATTGACCGCCAGGTCCGCCGCGGGCGGATCGAGCGTGGTGCTCGCGCCGATCCCGTTCGACTGGCAGAAGCGCGTGGCGTTCCACAGCTTGGTCGCGAAGTTGCGGTATCCGGCGAGCCGCGCCTCATCCATCTTGATGTCGCGTCCCTGGCTCTCCATCGCCGCCATGAAGAAGCGCAGCGCATCGGCGCCATATTGGTCGATCAGCCCGAGCGGATCGACCGTGTTGCCCTTGGACTTGGACATCTTCTGCCCGTCCGCCGCGCGGACGAGGCCGTGGAGATACAGCGTCTTGAACGGCACCTCTTTCATGAAGTGCAAACCCTGCATCATCATCCGCGCATCCCAGAAGAACAGGATGTCGAAGCCCGAGATGACCACGTCGTTGGGGTAGCGGCCGCCCAAAGCTCCCCTCGCGCTTATGGGGTTGGGGGGAGGGCTTTTGGTGGAAAGGGCGTCGGAGGCGGAAACGCCCTCCCCTAACCCGTCCCGCAGGCGGGAGGGGGCTTCATCCGGCCAACCGAGGGTCGCGAAGGGCCAGAGCGCGGAGGAGAACCAGGTGTCGAGAACGTCCGTCTCTCGAAACAGTGAGATCTGCCTCGGGCCGATTTCCCCGCCCGCTTGTAAAATCGGGGTGGACATGAATTCGGCAAATCCATCCACAACACGCACGTCGTCCCGGCCGGTTTCGGCGTAGAACGCTCGCGCTTCCGCAAGCGCCTCCGCTTCGGTCTCCGCGACAAAAACCTGCCACTCACGAGTCGAATAGCTAACGTTTAGATCGTCGCGCTTCCTCGGCCCGAACCAAGCGGGAATCCGATGCCCCCACCAAAGCTGCCGGCTCACGCACCACGGCTGGATGTTCTCCATCCAGTTGAAATAGGTCTTCTCCCAGCTCTTCGGCACGATCCTGGTCGCGCCCGAGCGGACCGCCTGGATCGCCGGCTTGGCAAGCGTCGCGGCGTCGACATACCATTGATCGGTGAGCCACGGCTCGATCACCACCCCCGAGCGGTCGCCATAGGGCGTCGCGATCACGCGGTCCTCGACCTGGACCAGCAGCCCGGCTTCCTCGATCATCTCCACCACGCGCTTGCGCGCGTCGAAGCGATCCAGGCCCAGCAGTTCGTCGGGAATCCCCCCGCTCTGGACCACGCGCGCCTTGGCATCGAGCATGTTGAGCATCTCGCCAGGCTTGAGACCCGCGCGTCTGCCGACCTCGAAGTCGTTGAAATCATGCCCCGGCGTGATCTTGACCGCACCCGAGCCGAGCTCGGGATCGGCATGCTCGTCGGTGATGATCGGGATCAGCCGCCCGGTGATCGGCAGCCGCACCTTCTTGCCCACCAGCGCGGCATAGCGCGCGTCGGTGGGATGCACCGCCACCGCCATGTCGGCGAGCATCGTCTCCGGCCGCGTGGTCGCGACCTGGATGAAGCCGCTGCCGTCCTCGAGCGGGTAGCGCAGGTGCCAGAACTTGCCCTGCACCTCGCGCGTCTCGACCTCGAGGTCGCTGATCGCGGTGCCGAGGCCGGGGTCCCAGTTGACGAGGCGCTTGTCGCGATAAAGCAGCCCTTCGCGATAGAGCTGGACGAACACCTTGAGCACCGCCCTGGTGAAGCCCTCGTCCATCGTGAAGCGCTCGTTCGCCCAGTCCATCGAGCAGCCGAGGCGGCGGAGCTGGCGGGTGATCTCGCCGCCGCTTGTCGCCTTCCATTCCCAGACCTTGGCGACGAACTCCTCGCGCGAATAATTGGTGCGCTTGTCCTGCTTGAGCTCCATCTGGCGCTCGACCACCATCTGCGTGGCGATGCCGGCGTGATCGGTGCCGACCACCCAGCGCGCGTCCCTGCCCTTCAGCCGCGCGTGGCGGACGAGCACGTCCTGCAGCGTGTTGTCGAGCGCATGGCCGATGTGGAGGCTGCCGGTGACGTTGGGCGGCGGATTGACGAGCGTCCACGGCTCGGCGCCGGGCCGATCGGGGTGGAACAGGCCTTTCTCCTCCCAATGCGCATACCAGCGCCGCTCGATCTCGGCGGGGTCGAAGGTCTTGGGGAGTTCGGTCATGATGGGGGCGCTTAGCGTGCAAACGCCCTTCTCCACAACCGTCAGGCACCTATTTGCCGGTCCACCGGTTGAGCCAGCCCAGCACCTCGCCATACCATTGCATCGAGTTCCTCGGCTTGAGCACCCAGTGGTTCTCGTCGGGGAAGCTCAGGAACTTCGACGGGATCCCCTTGCGCTGGAGCGCGGTGAAGGCGCCGATCCCCTGCGTCACCGGGATGCGATAGTCCCTGTCGCTGTGGATGATCAGCATCGGCGTCTTCCAGGCGTCGACATGGTTGACCGGGTTCCATTTCTCGAACGCGGCGGGATCCTCGTAATAGGTCTTGCCGCCATGCTCCCATTCGTCGAACCACAGCTCCTCGGTCTCATAGGCCATGCCGCGCGCGTCGAACACGCCGTCGTGGGTGACGATGCACTTGAAGCGATCGGGCCAGTTGCCCGCGATCCAGTTCATCATATAGCCGCCGTAGGACGCGCCGAGCGCGCAGGCGTCGTCGCCGTCGAGGAAGCCGAACTTGTCGGTCGCGGCCTTCAGCCCCTTCTGGAGGTCCTCGAGCGGCCAGCCGCCCCAATTGTTGCGGATCGCGTCGGTGAAGGCCTGGCCGTAGCCGGTGCTCCCATGGAAGTCGACCGACACCACGGCATAGCCCGCGCCGGCGAACACCGCGGGGTTCCAGCGATACGACCAGCTGTCGTTGCTCGATCCCTGCGGCCCGCCGTGGACGACGAACGCGACCGGCGCCTTGGCCCCCTCGGCGAGCCCGGCGGGCTTGGCGGCATAGCCCCAGACGGTGTCGCCGTTGGCGCCGGCGAAGCTAAAGCGGTCGATCTCGGGCCAGCGCACGCCGGCGAGCTTCTCGGCGTTGACCTTGGTCAGCTGCCGCCAGTCGTCCTTCTTGCCGAGCCAGTAGAAATCGTCGGGGGCGGTCAGGCTGTTCATCGCATAGACCAGCCCGGTCCTGGTAGGGACCACCGCCGAGACGGCGCCCAATTGGGTGAGCCGCACCGGATTGCCGCGCCTCACGTCGATCGCGAAGATCGGCACGTCCTGCGTGTCGTCGGCGGTCACGTAGATCTTCTTGCCGTCGGGCGCCCAGGCGATCGAGGCGACCGAGCGGTCCCATCCCTCGGTCAGCGCGCGGGTCGCGCCGGTGGCGAGGTTGCGCAGCAGCAGCACCTGGCGGTCCGATTCGTATCCCGGCCGCTTCATCGCGACATAAGCGAGCCATTTGCCGTCGGGCGAGACCGTCGGGAAGGTATCGGTCGCGTCGTTGGCGTCGGTGAGATCGACCGGCGCGGCCGATCCGTCGGCGGGCGCGGCGAAGATGTCGAGGTTGGTCGAGAGCGGTTCGATCCGCCCCGCCTCGCGCAGCGCGAAATAGACGGTCTTGCCGTCGGCCGACCAGGAGACTTCCTCGCCGCCGCCGAACGGCTTCGACGGCGAATCGCCGACCAGCGCGCCCTCGATCGCGACGCCGTTGCCCGGCGCGCCGGCAGCAGTCAGCGGCAGCACGAACAATTGCGAGCGCGTTCCGTCGGCCCAGGTGTCCCAATGGCGGATGAACATCTGGTCGTAGACGCGGCCGGTGCCCGAATTGGGGTCCTTCTTCTCCATCGCCGGCTCGAGGCTCGGCGCGCCGGGCTTGCGATCGGCCCAGATCAGCACCTTGTCCTCGCCCGGCGCGACCTTGAAGCCGCCGAACCCGCCGGCGAAGGTCGTGAGCCTGACCGGCGCGCCGCCGGTGACCGCGACCTTCCACAGCCCGTCGTCGCCGCCCTTGTCCGACTGGAAATAGACCGTCTGATCGTCCTTCGAGAATTGCGGACTGGTCTCGTTGACGTCGGCGTCGGCGACAAGCTTCTCGGGCTTGGCGCCCTTCACGGTCAGATCGAGCCGCCACAGGTCGTAGCGTCCCTTGTTGGCGGCGAGATCGGTCTCGCGCTGCTGCCAGACCAGCCAATGCCCGTCGGGCGAGACCGCGGGCGCGCCGACGCGCGAGAGCTGGACGACATCGTCGATGGTGAGGTCACGCGCGAAGGCGGGCGTGGCGGCGAAGGCGAGCGCGACGCCCGCGAGCAGGATGTGCTTCATGGGGCCGGCATCTAGAGCAGATGCCGGGGCGGTGACAATCGTCATGCGGCTAAATGGTTCAGCCCTGCCGCCCGGTGATCCGTGCGATCTCGCGCGCGACCATCGTCTCGACGATGCGCGGCAGATTCTCGTCGAGCCAGTCGCTCAGCATCGGCTTGAGCAAGTCGCGGACCAGCCCCTCGAGCGTGTCCGATCCCGGCGTCTCGGGCTTGATCACCAGCCGCGACAGCGTCTCGAGCGGGCCGCGCGTCGCCTCGGCGGCGCGGTCGGAGAGGATCGGATCGGCCTTGCGCGCCGGCTCGGCCGGACCGATCGGCATCGGCTCGCGCTTTTCCTCGGCAACCGGCTCGCTCAGCTCGAGCACCTCGTCGCCCTCGGGCACGGCCTGGAGCGGGGCCGGCGCCGCCTTGGGCGCGCGGCGCGTGCGCGTTCCCGTCGCCGCATCGCCTTCCTCGGCGATGATGCGTTTGATCGACGAGAGGATCTCCTCCATCGAAGGTTCGGCGCTGATATCCCCCATCTCGGCACCTTCTCTCAAAACGGTACGAGCGCTCAATCAGGGATTTGCACGGCTGCTGTCAACCGGCGCGTCGAGAACGGGGTCGGTGACGGCGGTCACGTCGGGCGTCTGGATCGGCGTCTGGTTGGTCCGCGTGCCCACCGCGGTCGGCGCGTCGCCGTCCGCCCAATCGGACCAGCCGCCGCGCACCGACCTGTAATGGAGCGTCGGATCGTAGAGCGCGCCGCCGTCGAGGCCCAGGTCGCGCGCCTCGGCACGGCCCATCACCGCGAGCAGCGTGAAGCCGGCGACATAGGCGTCGCGCTCGGCGGTGACATATTGCACCTGGGCGTTGAGCAGTTCCTGCTCGGCGTTGAGGATGTCGAGGATCGTGCGCGTGCCGACGCCGTTCTCGGCGCGGACGCCCTCGAGCGACAATTTGTTGGCATCGACCGCGACGCGCGACGATTCGATCACGCGCAGCGCCGCCTGATAGGCCGCGAACGCCGAGCGCGCCTGCGCGATCACCCCGCGCTCGGTGAGCGTCACTGTCTCGATCGCGGCGCCGCGCCGCTCCTGCGCCTGGCGGATCTGCGCCGCCGGCCGGCCGCCCTGGAACAGCGGAAGCGTCAGATTGACGCCAGCGGTGGTCGAGAAGCCGCCGCGGCGGAGCCCGGTCAGCGCCGCCGCCTGGCTGCTCAGCGACCCCAGATAGTTGTAGTAGCTGCCGCCCACGCCCACGCTCACGCGCGGCAGCCGCCCGGCGCGCGCGACGTCGACATCGATCGTGCTGGCGTCGTTCGCCTTCTGCGCGGCCTGGAGGTTGGGATTGCTGGCGAGCGCGGTATCGACCGCGCTGTTCACGTCGGCGGGCAGATTGGGCAGCGCGGGCGGCTGCGCGAGCACGCCCGGAGGCGAGCCGACGATGCGGATGTAATTCTCGCGGCTGCCGATCAGCTGCGCCTCGGCGCTGCGCAGCTGGCTCTGCGCCAGCGCGAGCCGCGCCTCGGACTGGGCGACGTCGGTGCGGGTCAGGTCGCCGACCTCGAAGCGATCGCGCGTCGCCTGGAGGTTGACGTCGAGCGCATGGACGTTCTGCTGGTTGAGCCGCACGATCGCCTCATCGCGCAGCACGTCGACATAGACGGTGACGACATCGGTGAAGACGCTGGCCTCGAACCCGCGCAGATTGGCGCGGCCCGCCTCGACCCGCGTCTCCGCCGCGCGCACCGAATTGCGCACCGAGCCGCCGCTGTAGATCGGCACCGACAGGTCGAGCCCCAGGTTGCCGGTGCGCGTGGGCGAGATCCCCGAGGGCGCGCCATTGGTGCCCGAATCGTACACGCTCTGGCTGAACGAGCCGGTCGAATTGACGCCGGGCAGGCCCGAAGCGCGCGCGATCGGCACATTCTCGTCGTTCGCGCGCAGATTGGCGCGTTCGCCGGCGAGATCGGGGTTGGTGGCATAGGCCTCGACCAGCGCGTCGCGCAGCGTCGCGGCCGGCGCGGGGGGTTGGCGCCGGGACGGTCTGCGCGCCGAGAGGCGCCGCCAGCGCGGCCAGGCTCACGCCGAAGAACAGAGTGGAAAGTCGCATGAGCCTCATCTTCTTCAGAACTGAAAGGACTTGGGCCGCCGAAGCCGGGCAGCGGCGCGCATTCGAGATCGGCGAAATCGAGCAGGCCGAACCCGCCCTCGGTCCGGCGCCCGGCCGCGAGCCGGGTGATGCCGCGGTCGATCAGCCCGGTCACCGCCCGCCCGTCGACGCGGAGCTGGCGGACGAGCGCGTCGGGCACATGCTCGACCGCGCCGTCGATCACCAGCACGTCATAGGGCGCGGCAGCGGCCCAGCCCTCGGCGAGCGGGCCCTGCACCACCGTGACATTGCCCTCGGCCGCGAGCGCCGAACGCGCCAGCGCGGCGAGCGATTCCTCTTCCTCGAGCGCGACCACCGATTTCGCCAGTTCGCCGAGCACCGCGGCGGCATAGCCCCCGGCCGCGCCGACCAGCAGCACATGGTCGTCGGGGCCGACGCGGGCCTCGGTCAGCAGCCGCCCGGTCGCGAGCGGCGAATTTTGCCGGCGCCCGCCCGCGAGCGGCAGCAGCGTGTCGCGATAGGCGATCGCGCGATGCTCGGGCGGCAGATAATCCTCGCGCCGCACGCGCGCCATCGCCTCCACCACGCGCGGATCGCTGACCGCGTTGGTGCGCAGCTGGCTCGCGACCATCGCCAGGCGCATCGCCTCGCGACCGGCCTCCGCCTGCGCAGGATCTCCCGAAGGATTCATCATCACTCCAGCTTTTCGCACAACCGTATTAGTCACGCAATACACTTGTTCGTTCGCGCGCTTGTATCGTGCGACGCGGCGAACGCCAAGCGAGGTAAGGTGCAAAATTCAAAGCGCAATGTTGACAGGCGTCGCGCGCCCTGCGCATTCCCCCCGCTCGCTCCGAGGCCCGATGGCGGAGTGGTTACGCAGAGGACTGCAAATCCTTGCACGCCGGTTCGATTCCGGCTCGGGCCTCCAGCACCAAGCAGCCAGCACCAATCAGGATGTCGCGCCTCGCTCGTTTCGGCGGCGGTATCGCGCGGCGGGCGACAGTTGCCGTCCGCCGCGCGCGCCTTCCCCCTACACGAACGTGGACCCGGTCAGCACTTGCTCGACACTCAGTCGGACCGAATAGCTGCCCGAAGCCATGGCCAACTCGAGCGCATCCCCGACGATCGAATACGTCCTGGCAGCCGGCGAACCCACTTCGCAAATCCCGAAGCGCGCGGAAATCACGCCGCCGCAGACCAGCAGTTTCTCCGCGAAGCTGCAGAACCCGTTGGTGTCGTCGCTGCCGTTGACGTGGACCTCGAAGCTGTCGGCGACGGCCGTCGTCGAGGCGATGTCGAAAATCGGCATGGGCGAGGTGCCGACGCCCTCGACGCGATTCGCGCGGACCTTCGCAATCGCGCGATAGATCTGGCCGCCCCAGGCGATCGCCGGCTCGCTCTTCACGAACGTGAACGGCGTTCCGCTGAACGCTCCGGTCGCGTTCACATAAGTCACCGGACGCCCGACCGCGGTCGCGCCGGTCACGTAGATCAAGGCGACGTCCTGGTCCTGCGCGAAGAAGTCCCCGCCCGCATTGTTCGAAAGCGGCGTGCGCAGGAACTGAGCGCCATCGATATGGACTTCGGCCGACTGCAGCGGCTCGGGGTCCTCATAGTGCCGATTGATCGCGATGCCGGATGCCGCATAGAGGGCTCCGTCGTCGGCGCCATATTCGAAGACCTGCGCGTTGGCGACGCCGACCAGATAGGATCCGGCAATGTAGATGCCGTTGTTGCGCGACTTGCGAATCTTCGGGCCGTTCGCCTGGACGCCGTAGGAACCGACGATATGGACGGCGCCCAGTCCGCCCAGCGCGCCCGAGACGGGGTTGGCGGCCGTGGCATCCTCGAACACGATGCAACCGTCGATCGTCGCCGACCAGCATTGCCAGATCTCGAGCGAGGCGTTTCGATTGTTCTCGGTGACGCACCCGTCGAAATGGACGATCCCGCATCCGAAGGCGGTGAGCCCCTCCTGATTGCATCCCGCCGCGTGGCAGCCCGCGAATCGAATGGTCGCCCGTTCAGCGAATAGTCGATCGTCCCTTGCTGGATGTTGCTCACGACGGTGGTCTCCTGCCACTCGCCGGTCGCGAGGAAGCCCTGGCCGGGAGCATTGATCGCCCGCCCACCCTCGAACCTCACGTCGTTGCACAGGAACGCGCCGAAGCCGCCAGCTCCGCCCGCTTCGGCGGATTCGAAACCGCTCGCCGGATCTTGGTTCTCGAAATCGTTGTTCTCGAAGATCACCCGATCGCAGCGCACGGCCGTCAGGCCGGCGCCGTAGATTTCGAATCCGGCGGCATAGCCGCTGTCCGATGCGTCGAGCGGCGACGGGCGCGGCGCGATTCCGACCTGACGCAGCACGTTCCTGCGATACGCCCACATTCTCCGAATCGACGACCTGCGCGCCATAGCCGCAACCCTCGAAGCGATTGTCCTCGATTCGGACGTCCTGAGAGTTGCTGAGCAGGATCGACGGATTGTAGTTCGTCCCGGCCGTCTGCGCATCGTCAAACCTGCGATGCCGACATTCGCGAGGCCGTCCCCGATCAGGCGGCCCGTGGTTTGCGAGAGAGGCAGCAGCGCCGCACCCTGCCCGTTGAAAATGACGCTCTCGGCCCCGTCCAGACTGATGTTCCCCGTCCTGATCGGCAGGCCTTCGAAATTGAGCATGGTCGGGACCCCGGCCCCGACAGCAGCGTCGACCGCCGCCTGCAGCGCCAGCGTGTCATCCGTCGTGCCGTCTCCCACGACGCCATAGGAGGTGACGGAAAGTATGTTCGCATAGTTCAGCATTTAGGTTCCCCGTGGATCTCGCGGCGCCCGTCTTCCAGAAACGGCGCCGTCAGCGAGGAGCGTGCGCGCTCCACGGCAGCTCGTGTTCCCCTTATGTTCCAACATGTAAATAGCGGACTCGACATGGTTCAACGTGGGAAGACGCGGTTGCCGTCCTCGCTACCGAGCCGCGAAAAAAGGCGCCCGCGATGGTTCGCGAGCGCCCTTCTTCTGCTCATGCGGCGGGATCAGCGCCGATAGTGGCGCCCGTCGCAATCGCCGCGGTCGATCTCGCGGCCGAGCAGCGCGCCGCCGCCGGCGCCGACGATCGCGCCGGTGCCGCTGGGTCGGTTGTAGCGCCCCGCCACGCCCGATCTCGCGACCGAGCAGCGCGCCCACGATCCCGCCAACGATCGCGCCGGTCGCACCCGAGCCGCAGCGCCGGTCGTCGCGGTAGCGGCGGCCGCCGCGATACTCGCGTCGTCATAGCCGCGATAGCCGTCGTCGCCGCGATAGCCGCGGTCCTGGTAGCCGCCCTGATAGCCGTAGCCGGCATAGCCGTGGTTCTGCGCGGCGGCGGGGGTTGCGGTCATGCGGCCATCGCCACGCTGGCTGCCAGCGCGGCGCCGAAAAGCTTGTTCGTCATCTTGGGTCTCCCTCCGGGCGCTGATGATCGCTCCGGTTGCAAATCCCAATGCGCGAGCGCCGATGCAGCCACGCTGAACGGGGGCGTTATCCGGGGTTCATCGGCGGCGGCGGTGTGGTATTTGTGCAACCGGACCCCGAAAAACCACGCTTCGTCGTCGCGGGACCGCTGCGGAGCCGGAACAAAGCACGATTCACGCACGTTCCTCCTCACGACTAGTGGGAGTTAAACGATGTACGATTTCGGCATTCGCCAGGCCCGCACCGGCTATCGCGTCGCATATCGGCAGGAGGAGGCGAACCATTGCCCCGGCTGCGGGAGATCGCACTGGATGATCGGCCGCCTGACCGCCGAGTGCGCGTTCTGCGGCACCGCGCTGCCGCTGATCGCCGGCGGCAGCTTCGGCAACGGCATCGTGCGCTCACGCGGCCTGCCGGCCTTTTCGCCGGTCGCCGCCTGACCTCTCCCGTCGCCGGTCCGCGCCCTTCGCGCGGAGCCGGCGGGGCGGCGTTCCGCCGTTGCCCTGACCAGCCGGAACGTCGCCCCGCACCCGGGCGTTGCAACCAGCCAGGAGGATTGGATGACCGACATCGCCGTCACCTCGCCCGTCGAGCGGATCGCCCGGGTGATCGCCGCCGAGGCGCTGAGTGCCAACGGCGCTGGCGGCGGCGTCAGCGCCCAGGTCGATTCGAGCTGGCGCGACGAGTTGCCGCGCGCGCTCGCGGTGCTCAGGACGTTGCGCGAGGCGACGCCCGAGATGGTCGAGGCGGGGCGCGCCGCCGGCGGGAGCCCGGCCGAGATCTGGGCGGCGATGGTCCACCGCGGCGATCGAGCAGGATGCCGACGAACTGACGGGCTGATCTTTCCCGCATCGCGCCACGCGGCTATGGGGCGGCGATGCACGGCGCCCGCTGATCCTCTACAATTCGCTGACGCGCAGCCTCGAGCGCTTCGCGCCGCTCGATCCGGTGCGCGGCGTCCGCGTCTATTCGTGCGGGCCCACGGTCTATAATTACGCGCATGTCGGGAATCTGCGCGCCTATGTCTTCACCGACACGCTGAGCCGCGTGCTGACGTGGAAGGGCTATGCGCTCACCCACGTCATCAACATCACGGATGTCGGCCACCTCACCTCCGATGCCGATGCCGGCGACGACAAGATGGAGGCTGCAGCGCGCGCGCAGGCGAAGAGCATATGGGACATCGCAGCGCATTATACTGCAGCGTTCAAATCCAATCTGAAAGACCTGAACGTCCGCGATCCCTCGCGCTGGTCGGTCGCGACCGATCATATCGCCGAGATGATCGCCTTCGCCGAGAAGATCGCGCCGGCGCATTGCTACGAGCTCGACGCCGGTCTCTATTTCGACGCGACCACCGTTCCCGATTACGGCCGCCTCGCCGGATCGCAGGACGACACGCGCGAGGGCCGGATCGATCCGGTCGCGGGCAAGCGCCATCCGCAGGATTTCGCGATCTGGCGCAAATCGCCGCCGGGCGAGACGCGCCAGATGGAATGGGACTCGCCGTGGGGCACCGGCGCGCCGGGCTGGCACCTTGAATGCTCGGTGATGAGCCTCAAATATCTGGGCAGCCCGTTCGACATCCACACCGGCGGAATCGATCACCGCGAGATCCACCATCCCAACGAGATCGCGCAGAACCAAGCCTATTGCGACTGCGCGGACACCGGCGCGCATTTCTGGATGCATAATAACTTCCTGGTGGAACGCTCTGGAAAAATGTCGAAATCTTCCGGGGACTTCACCACGCTGCAGTCACTGGTTGATCGCGGCGTCCATCCGCTCGCCTATCGGCTGATGTGCCTTTCGGCGCATTACCGCAGCGAGCTCGAGTTCAGCCCCGAAAACCTTGCCGCCGCGCTGACGCGGCTCAAGCGGCTGGTGATCGCCGTGGCGGGGCTCAAGGCGAAGGCGGACGGCGCCGGCACCGCGCCCGAGCCCTGGATCAAGCGCCTCGACGAGGCCGTGTCGGACGATCTCAACACCCCCAAGGCACTCCCGATCCTCGACGAGCTGCTCGCCGAGAAGCGCCTGCCCCCCGCCGACCGCCTTGCCGCGCTCGCCGAATTCGATGCGGTGCTCGGGCTCGATCTGGGGAACCTCACGCGCGAGGCGCTGCGCGTCCGCCCCGCCTCCGCGATGCTGACCCCCGAGCAGATCGAAACCCGCCTCGCCGAGCGCCGCGAGGCCCGCACGGCGAAGGACTTCGCCCGCTCCGACGCGATCCGCGACGAACTGGGCGCGCTGGGAGTCGAGGTGATGGACGGCGATCCGCTCGGCTGGGACTGGCGCCTCGATCTTTAACGAGGATCAATTCGCCTCGCGGTGCATTGGGCTCCCGAACCCTCCTGGAGAGTGCCATGAAATTCGTCCCCCACGCCCTGCCGCTGATCGCGCTGACCGCGGCGCTCGCGCTGTCACGGCTGCAATAAGGCGCCCGAGACCACCGACAATGCGATGGTCAACGTCGACGACGCCGCCGAGGTGAACGGAACGGCGTTCAACGACGAGGCCCCGGCGGTCGAAAATGCCGCCGACAGCGACACCGCGGCCGTCACCGTCGCCGCGGTGCCGAAGCCCGCCGCGGGGGTCCCCGCCGCGCAGGCCGCGCCGCTCGCCAGCGCGAGCGAGATCGAGGACGAGATCCGCGCAGGCACCGGGATCCAGCGTATCCGTTACGGCGACGGCTGGGCCTGGACCCGTCAGGGCAAGATCGTCCGCACCGCCTATCGCAGCGGACAGGATGTCGCCTAATTTCCGCGGCGGCGAGGCTTCGCCATTCTTCGTCCAGCGCGGCGACAAGGCCTTTGCCTATCAGGGCGATCGCCCGGTCCGCCAGTTCGACCGCGACGGCCACGCGACCCACGCCCGACGCCGACCGCGCCCGCGAGGCCGAGCAGGCCGCGCGCGATGCCCGCGACAGCATGACCGCGCCGGCCATGCGCGCGACGATGCGCGACGCGGCCCGATCGAGCCGCCGCCCCAGCCCGACGCCGACGCCGTCGCCTTCCCGCTCGGGCCGCGATCATCGCGGCCCACGACCAGCCGGACGCACAGCCCACGCCTTCCCCCACCGACCACGCCGACGTCGCGCTGGCGCCAGCCGCAGCGCACGCCCGAGCGCACCCCCGATCGCTGACGACAGCAAGCGCTCGAACGAGACGGGAAATCATGCCCCGACCGGCCAGGATTTCCATGCCGGCGCGCAGCCGCTATCTGCGCTGGATGAAAGACGTCCTCCCCGCGCTCGCGCGTCCGCTCGTCGAGCCGCATCTCCCCGCCGGGCTCGTGGTCCAGTGGTTCACCACCGCCGACGAAGCCTGCGCAATGGTCGCCGACGCGGACTATCGGCTGGGTCGACAACAACCAGCCCGGCGAATGGGCGCGTTCGGTCGCAGCGGGTGAGAAGCTCAAATGGCTTTCGACGATCTACGCCGGCCTCGACAAGCTCGACACACGGCTGCTGCTCGCGCGCGGGCACCCGCGTGACCAACGGGAGCGGAGTCAATAGCGCACACGGTCGCCGTATAAGCCGTGATGGGCAGCACTGGTCGCGGCCCAAGCGCTTCGACCAGGTCGTCCGCGCCGCCGACCGCCACGAATGGCCGGCCGACGCCCCGGGCAAGACCGAATTGTTCGAATCGGCCCGCGCTGATCATCGGCTATGGCACGATCGGGCGGCTGATCGGCGCGCGGATGGCGGCGTCGGCGCGAGCGTCACCGCGGTCACCCGCACCGGCGAAGACGGAACGCTCACCCCCGATCAATGGCGCGCCCGGCTCGGCGAGTTTGACTGGGTGATGCTCGCCGCCCCCGCCACGCCGGAGAGCCGCCACATGATCGGCGCGGCCGAGCTGCGCGCGATGAAGCCCTCGGCCTTGGCTGGGTCAACGTCGGGCGCGGCGATACGATCGATCAGGACGCGCTGGTCGAGGCGCATGCACAAGCGCCGGATCGGCGGCGCCTTCCTCGACCGGTCACCCCCGAGCCGCTGCCGCCCGATCACCTCTTGTGGACCGCCCCCAACGCGATCCTGACCATGCACCTCTCGGGGCGCAGCCAGACGCGGATGATCACCCCGCGCACGGGCGCTGTTCCTCGAGAATCTGAAGGCGTTCCTTGCGGGCGAGCCGCTCAGGAACGAAGTCGATCTGGCGCGGGGTACTGACGTGCCGATCCGCTTCGCCCTCGGCGACGCTGCTCCTCTTCGCGACTCCCGCGCTTGCCCAGCGCATCGACACGCGTGTCGACGACAGTCACCGAAACGCCCGACGGCTACTCGTGCCGTTCGCACGCGCTGCCCGATCTCCGTCTGTCGCACGACTGGCGCGGCGGCGATCGCGCCGCATCCTGGGACCATGCCGGCGCGCGAGGCGATCGGCGGCGCGATGCGGGTCACCTTCGTGCCCGACCCCGACCGGCCGTTCGGTGCCGCGACCTCGGTGCTCGGCTTCCAGCTCGATTTCGGTCATGCGCCGCTCCGCACCGCGCCCGTCTCGGCGCATCTGCGCGGTCGACGGGCAGCCCAATGCAACCGTGCTCGGGGCCCAGGGCGACGCCGAATCGGTGACGCTCGCGGTGGTCGAGCGCCATGCGCGAGGACCTGGCGGCGCGACTGATGGACGCATCGATCGTCGAGATCGACCTGGTCGACGCTTCGGGCGCGCCGCTAGGACGTTATAGCTGGGGACGTGCGGAAACTCCGCCGCGCGCCCGAGCTGCTGCAGGAGATCAATTGGATGTGCAGGCCGCCGGACCCCTAACAGTTAGCTTTCATACTAACTGTTGTTGACAATGTGGTTAACCCCAGATACTTAGGGTAATGTCTAACCAAGCCACCGTCGACGCCATGTTCGCCGCGCTCGCGGACCCCACTCGCCGCGCGGTGGTCGAGCGGCTCGGGCCGCGGGCCGGCGAGCGCCGGCGAGCTCGCCGCGATTTCCCGATCGCGCTGCCCAGCTTCCTCCAGCACCTCAAGCTGCTCGAGGCGAGCGGGCTGATCCGCACCGAGAGCTCGGCCGCGTCCGCCACTGCACGATCGAGCCGCTCGCGCTTGAGCAGGTCGAGCGCTGGATCGTCACCGCCGCCGGCGAATGGGAAGTCCGGCTCAACCGCCCTCGGCGCCCATCTCGACCAACTGGAGATCCCGATGTCTGACGCGCCCCGCGGTCCATGACCGCTTCACGATCGAGCGGGAGCATTCCGCACAGCCCCGCCAAGGTCTTCGCCGGCGTTCGCGACCGAGGAAGGCAAGGAGCGCTGGTTCTCGGGTCCCAACGACCAATGGGACCGCACCGAGCGCGAATTCGATATCCGCGTCGGCGGGATCGAGACAATCGAGGGGCGCTGGAAGGAAGGGCGCGCTATTTTGAAAGGCGGCACCGTCACCCGATGGACCTGGTGTATCACGACATCGTGACCGGACCGGCGCATCGTCTATGCCTATCGGATGAGATCGACGGAACGCCGATCTCGGTGAGCCTGACCGCGATCGAGCTCGCTCTCCCGATGGCGCGGGCACGCGTCTCACGCTCACCGAGCTTGGCATTCTATCTCGACGGCTATGAGGACAAGGGCGCCCGCGCGCACGGCGTCGGCTTGCAGATCGACAAGCTCGGCGAGACGCTGCCGGATTAGACGCGTCACCCAGAATGGGACGAAACTTCGCCAGTTTCCGCCCAATCTCGAATTTCGTCTTGCCAGTTATTACCCGCACAAGGTAATGGCACGCCATGACCACGCTCGCAGGCTCCAAGATCCGCCGGTTCCGTGAGGAACGCGCCCTTTCGCGCGCCGCGTTCGGCGCCTGGTTCGATACCCCCGGCAGCACCGTCCAGGGCTGGGAGGAAGAGGGCAAGCGCGCCAGCGCCGCGGTGGTCAACCAGATCGCCGCCAACGGCATCGCGCATCATGCCGACTGGTATGTCCATCTGCGCACCACCGAGCAGGACCTGGCCGCCGCATGGACGCCCGACAGCTGGAAGCGGCCCGAGTTCGAGGCACGCCAGCTCCCCGCTTATCCCGATCCCGTGGCGCTCGATGCCGCCACCGCCACGCTGTCCAAATTCCCGCCGCTCGTCTTCGCGGGCGAGGCGCGCGCGCTGACCAAGGATCTGGCGCAGGTCGCCGAGGCAAGGCCTTCCTGCTCCAGGGCGGCGATTGCGCCGAGAGCTTCGCCGAATTCCATCCCAACAACATCCGCGACACCTTCCGGCGTCCTCCTCCAGATGGCGGTGGTCCTCACCTTCGCCTCGAAGCTGCCGACGGTGAAGCTCGGCCGCATGGCGGGCCAGTTCGCCAAGCCGCGCTCGGCCGACACCGAGATCATCGACGGCGTCGAGCTCCCCAGCTATCGCGGCGACAACGTCAACGACAACTGCCTTCACCCCCGAAAGCCGCGCGCCCCGATCCGGCGCGGATGATCCAGGGCTATTCGCAAATCGGCGGCGACGCTCAACCTGCTGCGGGCGTTCGCGCAGGGCGGCTACGCAATCTCCACCAGGTCCACCGCTGGACGCACGATTTCATGGGCCGCAGCCCCTGGTCGAAGAAATATGCCGACGTCGCCGATCGGATCGGCGAGTCGCTCGATTTCATGGCCGCCTGCGGGATCGATGCCGACAGCGTGCCCCAGCTCAAGGCAACGCAATTCTACAACCAGCCACGAGGCGCTGCTGCTTCCCTATGATGCAGGCGATGACGCGCGAGGATTCGGTCCAGGCGGCTGGTACGATACCAGCGCGCATTTCTGTGGATCGGCGACCGGACACGCTTCGAGGGATCGGCGCATGTCGAATATCTGCGCGGGATCGGCAATCCGATCGGGATGAAGTGCGGGCCGAGCCTCGAGCCCGACGCGCTGCTGCGGCTGCTGGATACATTGAACCCCGCACGCATGCCCGGCCGGATGACGCTGATCACCCCGCTTCGGCGCCGACAAGATCGAGGCCGGCCTCCCCCGCCTGGTCCGCGCGGTTCATGCGCGAGGGGCATCCGGGGTGTGGAAGCTGCGATCCGATGCACGGCAACGTCATCAAGGCCGCCAACGGCTACAAGACGCGCCCGTTCGATCGCATCCTCGCCGAGGACCGCGGCTTCTTCGCGGTCCACCGCGCCGAGGGGACCTTCGCCGGCGGAATCCATGCCGAGATGACCGGGCAGAACGTCACCGAATGCAACCGGCGGCGCGGTCGACGTGACCGAGCAAAGCCTCGCCGACCGCTATCATACGCACTGCGATCCGCGGTTGAACGCCGGGCAGTCGTTGGAGCTGGCGTTCTGCTGGCCGAGATGCTCAACGCCGAGATGGCGGAGCGGCGGCGCGCGGCGTAGCGCAGTTTCGGGCGGGGCTGATCCTACCCAAGTCCCGTGCGCCCTGGGCCTGTCGAAGGGCGCCCAGCCGCACGCCGTGCGCGCGCGGAGAGCTGCTCTTCGACAGGCCCAGGGCGCACGAATGGGGAAAAGATCCAGCCAGGTCAAATCGAGTCTGATACGGGCGCGGTCTTGCGCTGGCGCACGCCTTGGCCGAGGGCGACGCGATGCGCGAATCGATTCGAGGCTGAGCATGCGGCGCCGCGCCGCCGCGCTGCTGCTCATCGTCGGCGCGTTGCTGATGCGCGTCGCGGTCCCCGCCGGCTGGATGCCCGATGCCTCGGCGCCCGGTCTTCGCGATCATGCCCTGCCCGGGGATTGCGCCCACGTCCCCGCCCGAGACCATGGGCGATGGACATGGCCGGGCATGGCGCACGCGATGGACGGCAAGCACGCTCCCGCGAGCACGACCATGCCGAGGGCCCGTGCGACTTCGCCGGAGGCCGCGCAGGCGGCGGCGCTGCCCGATCTCGCGCCGGCGCCCGGGATTGCCCCCTTGCCTGCCCCGCCCAGCCCCGCGGTGCCCGGCCCGCCGCCGCCCTCCCCCGGGCGCGGCCTCGCCGCTCCGCCACCCCCCGCCACCGGCCCCCCCGCGCCTCGCCTGAACCGACGCTCCACCGCGCGCGCCGCGCCGACGAACTCGATTCACGAGGAACGATCATGCCTCTTCCGCTCGCGCTGCTCGGCGCGGGGCCGCTGGCCGTGGCCCCCGCCGATTCCGATCCGCAATCCACGAACATCGTCGTCGTCGGCCAGCCGCCAGGCGCGCACGATCGAGGAACGCGCCTACGACGCGCGCCACCGTCTCCGCCGATCGCATCGCCGACACGATCAACGCCGCCAACGTCGAGGACGCGGTCAAATACCTCCCCAGCCTGATCGTGCGGAAGCGCCAATCGGCGACACCCAGGCGCCGCTCGCGACGCGCACCGCTGGCCTCGGCGCCAGCGCGCGCAGCCTGATCTACGCCGATGGCGCGCTGCTCTCCTCGCTGATCGGCAACAACAACACGATCGCCTCGCCTCGCTGGGGGCTGGTCGCACCCGAGGAGGTCGCCCGGATCGACGTGCACTACGGGCCCTTCTCGGCGGCCTATCCGGGCAATTCGATCGGCGCGGTGGTCAACATCGTCACGCGGCTGCCCGAACGGCTCGAAGCCAGCGCGACCGCGCTGACCAACCTCCAGGACTTCCGCCAATACGCCACGACAGCCTCTACCCGACCTATCAGCTCGCCGCGACGCTGGGCGACCGGATCGGCCCCCTCGCGCTGTTCGCAAGCGCGACGCATACCGACAGCCGCGGTCAGCCGCTCGGCTATGTCACCGGCGACACGGTCCGCCGCGCCGGGCACCCGGCGGCACGGTCGCGCTCGGCGGTTTCGACGACGTCAACCGCACCGGCGCGCCGATCCGCGTGCTCGGCGCCTCAGGGATCGAGCACCAGCGCCAGGACTGCTCAAGCTCAAGGCGGCGCTCGATTTCTCGCCCGCGCTCCATCTCGCTTATGTCGGCGGCCTGTTCCTCGACGATACCAGCGCGGGCGCCGAGACCTATCTGACCAGCGCGGCATCGGGTGCGCCGCTCTATTCGGGGTCGCTCAACATCGCGGGCTATCCCTATGTCCTCGCCGCCAGCGGCTTTTCCAACGGCGTCTACACGCACCGGTCGCGCCACTGGTCGCAACGCGCTGTCGGCGAACGGAACGGCGGGCGCGCTCGATTGGGAAGTGATCGGCACGCGCTACGCCTTCGGCCGTGACATCCAGCGCACGCCAGGTACCGCGCTCACCCGCGACCGGCGGCGCCGGGCAGATCGTCCGGCTCGAGGGCACCGGCTGGTCCACGCTCGACGCCAAGGCAGCGTGGCGCGGCGCCGGCGACATCCACACGCTCGGCTTCGGCGCGCACTGGGATGTCTATGCGGTCGACAGCAATCGCTATGCGACGGCCGATTGGGCATATGGCCCGCAAGGCGCGCTCAACCTCGCGTCGCGCGGCAGGACGCGCACCGCGGCGCTCTGGGCGCAGGACGCGATCCGGCTCGACCCGGCGCCTGACGCTGACGCTCGGCGGCCGCTACGAATGGTGGCGCGCCGATCACGGGTTCAATTCTTCTCCGCGGCGCCGGCCTTGTCGGTCGACCAGGCCCGAACGTAACGCGCGGGCCTGTCGCCCAAGGCGTCGATCGAGTGGCGGGCGGGCGCGCGGCTGGTCCGCCACGGCTGTCGCTCGCCCGCGCGCTCCGCTTCCCCACGGTCGGCGAGCTTTACCAGGCGATCACCACCGGCACGACGCTGACCGTCCCCCGATCCCGCGCTGCGTCCCGAGCGCGCGCTTTCGGGCGAACTCGCGATCGAGCGCGCCGACTCTCGGGGAACGATCCGGCTGTCGCTGTTCGGCGAGCGCATCGATGATGCGCTGATCGCACAATCGGCGCCGCTCGTCGCCGGATCCGCCGCCCTGTTCAGCTATGTCCAGAACGTCGACCGCACGCGCGCGCTGGGGCTCGAGCTGGCGGCGGACCGCCGCGACCTGCTCCCGGGCGTCGACCTGACCGCCAGCGCGACCTACGCCGATGCCGAAACCCGCAAGGACACCGCCTTCCCCGCCGCGATCGGCAAGCTCTTCCCAGCGTCCCGCGCTGGCGGGCGACCGCGGTACTCACCTGGCGCGCGACCGATGCGATCACGCTCACCGCCGCCGCGCGCTATGCCAGCCGCAGCTATGGTGCGCTCGACAACAGCGATCTGGTCGGCAACACCTATCAGGGCTTCTACAAGTATCTGGTCGTCGACGCGCGCCTGCGCTTCCGCGTCGGCGAGCAATTACAGCCCTGGCGCTGGGGTCGACAATCTGTGCAACGACCGATATTTCCTGTTCCCACCCCTTTCCGCAACGTTCGTTCACGGCCGAATTGACCACGCGGCTATGAGCCGGGACACGCGGCTTGACGGGGCATGGCGCCGCACCCTAAACGCCCGCCTTCCGCCCGCGCTGGCCCCTTCGTCTAGCGGTCTAGGACGTCGCCCTCTCACGGCGAAAACACGGTTCGATTCCCGTAGGGGTCCACCAGCGATTTCAGATACTTAGCTGCGAATTCTCCAGGCGTTTCGGGTGCTTGTTGCAAAAACGCCGCGAACCCGTTGTCGGATTTCGACAGATTGGCGGTTTCATGCCCGACTTCCATCGAACCTCGGACGATCCGGCCTGGCAGCAACGTACTGCCCAAGGCTTCAACAAGAGCGAGCCCATCGCATCACGGAGGTGATCAGATGCGAACCTGCTACGACTCGGTAGCCGTCCACTCGACCCGGCCGGCACCTCGACCGGTACAATCTTATCCACCCCCGGCCCCGCTATTCGTGCGCGAACGTCTCGGTGTCGATCTGCGCCTGCGAGGCCGGCGAGTAGCGGTTCCCCCGAATCGCGCCGGAAGCGAAGATCGCATCGATCCGGGCACGGGCCATATCGTCGAGCGCGATATCGGCTCCGGCTAAGGATTCTCCTCGAGATGCCCGATGTCGCGCGTGCCGGGGATCGGGACGATGAAGGGTGCGCGATCGAGAACCCAGGCCAGCGACAATTGCGCCGGCTTGCACCCCAGCTCCGACGAAAGCGCGTGAACGCCGCCGCCGCGATCAGATTGTGCGACAGGTGCGGTGCGACGAAGCGGGACATGGTGCGCCGGACATCGTCCTCGGCATAATCGCCGGTGAGCGCCGCACCCGCGAGCATCCCCCCGCGCGACCGGCGAGAATAAGCGACGAACCCGATACCCAGTTCGCGGCACGTATCGAGCACAGAGATTTCGGGATTGCGGACGACGGGCGAATATTCGCTTTGAACCACCGCGATCGATGGACGGAGTGCGCACGTCGGATGGTGGCGCCGGACATTTCCGACAGGCCGATCGCGCCGATCTTGCCCATCTCGCGCGCGCGGACGAGCGCACCCACCGATTCCTCGATCGGCACGTCGCGATCGAGGCGATGCAGGTAATAGAGGTCGATGTGAATCGGTGCCGAGCCGCCCGAGCGCAGCATCCAGCGTCCTCGTGATCGCGGCGGGCGAGCCATCGAGAAAGCGCCTGCCATCGGTCGCGTCGAGCACGCAGTTTGCTGGCAAGGGTGAATTCGCGACGGCGGTGCATGACCGCCTTGCCGATCAGCCGCTCGTTGGCGCCGAAGCCGTATATCGCGGCGGTATCGAGCAGCGTCACGCCGAGATCGAGCGCCCGGTTGAGAAGCCGGCTCCCCACCTCCTCGGGCGGGGGCACGCCATAGGCGTGGCTGAGGTTCATGCATCCAGCCCGATCGCCGAGACGGGTGAACGGGCCGATGTCGCGCGAAGGGAGCCGCCGGCTCACAGCCCGCGCTCCTTCAGGCGCGCATCGAGCCGGGGGAAGACGCGGCGGGCATTGCCCTCGAATATCGCGTGGCGCGCGGCATCATCGATGGACAGCGCGTCGATATAGCACCTGGTGTCGTCGAAATATCGGCCGGTCTCCGGATCGACCCCCGCGCACCGCGCCGACCATCTCCGCTGCCAAACAGGATGTTCGCCGCGTCGATCACCTTCGCGAGCAGGTCGATGCCCGGCTGGTGGTAGACGCAAGTGTCGAAGAACAGGTTCTTCATCACATGCTCGCGAAGCGCCGGCTTGCCGAGCATGTCGGCAAGGCCGCGATAGCGCCCCCAATGGTAGGGCACCGCGCCGCCACCATGCGGGATGATGAAGCGAGCGCGGGAAAATCGGCGAAGAGGTCGCCCTGGACCAACTGCATGAACGCGATCGTATCGGCGGCGATGTAGAAGGCGCCAGTCGCGTGGAGCGCGGATTGCAACTGCCCGATACGTGGATCATCGCGGGCACGTTTAGCTCGACCAGCTTCTCGTAAAGCGGATACCAGAAGCGATCGGTGAGCGCGGGGGCGTCGAAATGCCCGCCGCCCGGATCGAAGCCGAGCTCGGCCACGCAGCGCTCGAGCTCCTCGATCGAGGCGGCGAGCCCGGCCCCCGGGCTCTGCGGCAGCATGCAGATGCCCGCGAACACGCCGGGGTAGAGATCGACGCAACGCTTGATCAGGTCGTTGTTCGCGCGTGCCCACGCCTTGCTGACGGTTTTCATCGCCGACGTGGTGCGCCATCGCCGAGGCGCGCGGGGCACTGAACAGCGTCATGTCGATCCCGCGCTCGCGCACACAGCCGGATCTGGTTCGGCTCGAGCGTCGCGCGAATCTCGTCTTCGGAAATGGCCGGATATGGCGGCGGCGGCGCGCCGGTCGTGAACGCTGCCTTCTGCGCGTCGCGCCATGCCGTGTGCTGCGCCGGAGCCGTCGGTGTAATGGCCGTGGCAATCGATGACGAGGGTCACGCGCGCGATCGCGGGGCAGGCGCCCGAGGCGCCTCCAGCTTGGCGTCGAGCCCGTCGACTGACCCCAGCCCCAGCCCCCCGATCGACCGCTGAAGATCGGCGGTGCTGCGCGCCATCGCAGCGCGCCGCGGCCGAGCGATTCGAGTGTCCTCACCCACTTCCTCCATTTCGGCGGCCCGGCGCAGCCGTGGACCATCATCCGGCCGAGATTATAGTCGGCACGCGCGCGCCACTCCGCGTCGAGCGACGCGATCACTCGTCGATAACGCCCGCGGCATCCCGCGGCGAGCAGGCACTCGGGCGGTAAGCGCCCTCGATCCCCTTGACGAGCACCGATCGGATCATCTTCACCGCGGAAGCTTCGCCGATTTCGCCGCCCAGCGCCCGGACGTTGGCGAATCCGATCGCGCGCAGCAGCCTCGACGCCGTCCTCGCAATGCGGACCGCTGACCAGCAATGGCGTGGCGAGACGCCTGGGGAAGACCGGCGCCATCACGGCGACGTCGAGATACCGGCCCCTGCCCGCTCGATCCCGAGCGCGGCGGCGCGCTTGGTGTCCGGGGCGACGCCTGTTCATGTCGAGCCACAGCGTGCCCGGCGCGATCGCATGCGCTCCCCGCGCGAGCCGCCGGCAATGCTTGATCGGCGGTGACAAGCGAAAGCACGGCCACGGCGCCGGCAAGCGCCGATGCCCCGCTCGCGCAGGCAGGACCCCCGCCTTCTCGCAATCCGCCAGCTTGGCGGCGCGTGCCCCAGGCACGTCGACCTTGGCATCGTAAGCGCGCGCGTCGGCGCTCCAGCGCGGATCGCCCGCGAAGGCGGAGGCAGCTTCGCCGAAGCAGCTTCGCCGAAGCCGATGACGCAAGCGTCGTCATTGATGTCCCGCTAAGGCGGGCCCGAAGCCAGCCGCCAATCGAAATCCTCCCTTCTCTATTGAATTTCCGGAACTTTGTTTTGCGTAGAGGCATCATCGAGCAGCGTGAGAAAGCGGGCCTGCAGCTCGGTGGGGCGCCAGGTCGCCCGCGTCGTGACGCCGATCACGCGCTGGAGGCCGTCGAGCGGGGGGCCGACCAGCGCCAGGGCGCCCGACTGGATCTCGAGTGCCACCTGATCGGGGGAGAGCAATGTCAGAAAGTCGCCGTCGCGCAACAGGCCGCGGGATGACGATCACCGATCCGCACTCGATCGGCGCTAGCGGCGGCGCCAATCCGTCGAAGAGCTGTTCCCAGTGCCGCCGCAACGGCGCACCCGCGCGCCGACGATCCAGGGTAGGACGCCAGCCGTTCGCGTGTCGGCGCCTTCATGCCCGCAAGCGGATGCCCGGCACGGGCCACGATCACCAGCGGATCGATGATCAACGCCTTCTGGACGAGATCGGAAGGCAGGCCTTCGCGCAGCGCTCGATCATCAGGTCGATGACTCCATCGCGCAGCGGCTCCACTAGCTCACGCCACGATCCCTCGACGACGTCGACGGTCGCCCGCGGCGCGGCTCGGTGGAGGCCGGTGATCGCCTTGGGCACCAGATGCGCGCGCGACAGCGGCATCGCCCCCACGGTGATCCGCCCGGAGCGGTCGGGCTCCGGCCCCGTCTCGTGGATCGCCGCGGCGATCTCGACCGCAGCCAGCCGGACGCCGCGGGCCAACCGTCGCCCGGCCGAGGTCAGCGCCACCCGCGGCCGCGGCGCTCGACGAGCGCGGCGGCGCCAAGCGCCTCGAGATCGCGCACGGCGCGGTGCAACGCGGGCTGCGAGAGGCCGGTCGCCTGCGCCGCCCCGGTGAAGCTCCCCGCATCGGCAAGCGCCAGGAACGCCCGCAATTGGGTCGCGGTCATCAGCTGCTCGAAGCGGGAGAAACCCCGGTTTCCTCCCCGCGAAATGGCCTTGGCCGCCGCGGCGAGATGCACGAATGCGGCATGGGCGCGCTCGGCAACCAGCACGCCCGCCTGCGTCGGAGACATGCCGTCGGGCCGCCGATCGAACAGCGCGGTTCCGATCTGCCGTTCCAGCTTCGCCAGGCCCTGGGTGAGCGCTGGTTGCGACAGGCTCACGGCCTCCGCCGCCGCGCTCATGCTGCCCTCGGCCATGATCGCCTCGAGCGCGCGCAAATGGCGCAGGTTGACGTCGAACGGCTGAAGCATGTTGAACAACATATAGCATCTGCTTATCGAGCCCGGTCAATTGTTAATTGCGCGCGCGCCGCGATCGCTGCCAAGCGTCGAGCGGGAGGGAGATTGGAATGCCGGGACGGGTTATCCGCGCCATCGCACGCGCTGAAGCCGAGGTCATCAATGGCCTAGCTGCGGCGGGCGTCGCCACAGTGCATGAAGGCAGGACCGCGCCGGACTGCTCGCGGCCCATCTGCGGCCCATCTATGCCGGCGCGCGCATCGCCGGGTCTGCCATCACGATCTGCGCGCCCGGCGACAATTGGATGCTGCACGTCGCGATCGAGCAGGTCCGGCCCGGCGACGTGCTGGTGCTCGCGCCGACCAGCCCATGCGACGACGGCTATTTCGGCGACCTTCTGGCGACTTCGGCAATGGCGCGGGGATGCCGCGGACTGGTGATCGATGCCGGCGTGCGCGACGTGCGCGATCTGACCGCGATGGGATTCCCGGTCTGGTCGAGGACGGGTGTTCGCGCAAGGGACGGTCAAGGCGACCTTGGGATCGGTGAACGTGCCGATCGTCTGCGCCGGCGCGGCGATCGAGGCGGGCGATGTGATCGTCGCCGATGACGATGGCGTATGCGTGGTCCGGCGCGCGAGCGCCGCGCTGGTGCTCGAAAAGGCGCGCGCGCGCGAAGCGAACGAGGAAGCGAAGCGCAAGCGTCTCGCCGGGGGAGAACTCGGGCTCGATCTCTATCGGATGCGCGACCGGCTGGCGGCATTGGGACTTCGATATGAATGACGGGGTCCGCTGCATGTGGATGCGCGGAGGCACGTCGAAGGGCGGCTATTTCGTGGCGGGCGACCTTCCCGCCGATGCCGCCGGGCGCGACGCGTTCCTGCTTCGCGCGATGGGCTCGCCCGATCCGCGCCAGATCGACGGGATGGGCGGCGGCGATCCGCTGACGTCGAAGGTGGCCATCGTCGGCAAATCCCGGCGCCCGGGGATCGATGTCGACTATCTGTTCCTGCAGGTCTTCGTCGACCAAGCGATTGTCGCCGATACGCAGACCTGCGGCAATATCCTCGCCGGGGTCGGGCCGTTCGCGATCGAACGCGGACTGGTTGCCGGAGCGGACGGCGAGACGCGCGTCACGATCTTCATGGAGAATACCGGCCAGGTCGCAACCGCGACCGTCCACACGCCCGGCGGCATCCCGCGCTATGCCGGCGACGCGCGCATCGATGGGGTCCCGGGCACGGCCGCGCCGATCCCGATCGAGTTCCTTGGCGTGGCGGGGACATCGTGCGGCGAGTTGCTGCCCACCGGAAACGCGACCGACTCGATCGACGACATCGCGTGCACGCTGATCGACAACGGCATGCCGTGCGTGGTGCTTCGCGCCGACGCGGTCGGCGCGACGGGCTATGAGGACCGCGCGACGCTCGACGCGGCCGACGCCGTCAAGGCCCGGTTGGAGGCGATCCGGCGCAAGGCGGGGCCGATGATGAATCTCGGCGAAGTCGGCCAAAAGCCGGTCCCGAAGATCATGCTCGTGGCCCCTCCGCGAAACGGCGGCGCGATCACGGTCCGCAGCCTCATCCCGCATCGCGTCCACGCCTCGATCGGCGTGCTCGGCGCCGTGACGGTGGCGACCGCCTGCATGATCGAAGGATCCACCGCCGCGGGAATCGCATCGGTGCCGGCGGGCACGCGCAAGACGCTGGAAATCGAGCATCGAGCGGTGCCATGGGCCTGTGTGCTCGTAATCGACCGGCACGGCGCGTCGCCAGCGCTGCGCTGGTGGCGACCGCGCGCAAATTGATGGACGGAAGGGTGTTCGCATGAGCGGCGACAGGGAGCGAATCGCATGAAGATCGCCGTAATGGCCGGAGATGGCATCGGTCCGGAAGTGACCCGCGAGGCGGTCAAAGTGCTGCGCGCGGCACTGGGCGCGGACGCGCCGCTGGAGCTGATCGATGCGCCGGTCGGAGCCGCGGGAGTCGCCGCAACCGGAGATCCCCTGCCCGCGACCACGCTGGCGATCGCGCACGAAGCCGACGCGATCCTGTTCGGCGCCGTCGGCGTGCCCGGCGACGAGGCGATCCCCTATCCGATGCGTCCGGGCGCCAGCCTGTTGCGGCTGCGCAAGGCGCTTGGGCTGTTCGCCAATTTCCGGCCGGCGTTCCTCCTGCCCGAATTGGCCGATGCCTCGACGCTCAAGCGCGAGGTGGTCGATGGCCTCGACCTGCTGATCGTGCGCGAGCTGACCGGCGATCTCTATTTCGGCGAGCCCCGCGGCGTCTTCACCGAGCCGTCAGGCGAACGTGTCGGCATCAACACGATGCGCTATGCGAGCATGAGATAGAGCGCATCGCCCGCGTCGGCTTCGAGGCGGCGCGCCGGCGCCACCGCCGCCTCTGCTCGGTCGACAAGGCCAATGTGCTCGAGACGATGCAGCTCTGGCGCGAGGTCGTCACGCGGGTGGGCGAGGACTATCCCGACGTCGAGCTCAGCCACATGTTCGTCGATGCCGCGGTGATGGTGCTGATGCGCGACCCCCGGCGGTTCGACGTGATCGTCACGGGCAATGTGTTCGGCGACATCCTGTCGGATGGCGCCGCGATGCTGACCGGATCGATCGGGATGCTGCCCTCCGCCGCGCTCGGCGAGGGACGCAAGGGGCTGTACGAGCCGGTCCACGGTTCGGCGCCCGACATCGCCGCCAGGACGTGGCCAATCCGCTCGCGGCGATCCTCTCGGCAGCGCTGATGCTGCGCTATTCGTTCGACGACGCGCACAACGCCGACCGCATCCATGCGGCCGTGCGCGCGGTGCTCGCCGCGGGCGCGCGCACCGCGGACATCGACCAGCCGGGCGCCAGGCGAATCGGCACCTCGGCGATGGGCGACGCCGTCGTGGCCGCGCTGCGCGGCGGCTAGGGGAGACCAGGATCGCGCGGAAATCGTTGACGTTGGTGCGCGTCGGCCCGGTGACCAGCAGATCGCCGACTGCGCCGAGCGCGGTGCCCGAATCATGCGCGGCGAGCGCGGCGCGGGGATCCCATCCCGCGGCGCGAAGCCGGGCGACGGTGCCTCCGTCGGCGAAGGCTCCCGCGGCATCGTTGGCGCCGTCAATGCCGTCGGTGTCGGCGGACAAGCCATGGACCCCCGCGATCGAATCCCAGTCCAGGCCGAGCGCCAGCGCGAACTCGGTGTTGCGCCCTCCGTGTCCGATCTTTCCGCGCGCCGTCACGCTGGTCTCGCCTCCCGAGAGCAGCACGATCGGGGGCACGAACGGCCGTCCACGGCCTGCGATCTCGCGCGCCATCGCCGCGTGCATTCGCGCGATTTCGCGCGCTTCGCCTTCGATGGCGTCGGAGAGGATCGCGGCCGGCACGCCGCGCCGTCGGCACGATTCCGCGGCGGCCTCAAGCGAAAGGGCGCTCGACCCGATGACATGCATCTCCTGGCCGGGCAGCGCCGACGGCGCGGAATCGCGCCCGGAGCGCAAATGCCCGAGGATCGCCGGGGGCAGCACCAGCCCGCTGCGCTCGACCAATGCCAGCGCATCGGCAAGACTTCCGCCGCTCGCGACCGTCGGACCGGAAGCGATCTGAGCCGGATCGTCGCCCGGCACATCGGAGAGCACCAACGTGACCAATCGAGCCGGGGCCGCCGCCTGGGCCAACCGGCCTCCCTTCACCATCGACACGTGCTTGCGCAGCAGGTTCATCTCACCGATCGCGAGGCCGCTCGCGAGAAGGGCATGATTGAGCGCCTGCTCGTCCGCCAGCGTCAGTCCAGGAGGCGGCGCCGGCAACAAGGCGGAGCCACCGCCCGAGACCAGCGCCACGACCAGGTCGTCGGGGCCAAGCCCAGCGACCGCGTCGAACAGCGCGCGCGTCGCGACGAGACCGGCTTCGTCCGGCACCGGATGCGCCGCCTCGAGCACCCGGATCCGCTCGCATGCCGCCGCATAGCCATAGCGAGTGACGACCACGCCCGAGAGCGGGCCATCCCATGCGCGCTCGAACGCCGACGCCATCGTCGCGGCGGCCTTGCCCGCTCCGATCACGACGGTGCGGCCGCGCGGGCGATCGGGCAGCCAGCGCGGCACGATCCGCATCGGATCGGCCGCGGCAACCGCGACATGGAACAGATCGGTCAGCAACTGCCGGGGATCGACGGGGAGGCTCATGCGACGCGATCGGGTGGCGGAAACCCGTCGAAGAACGCATCGACATTGGCGGCCGCGCGAAGCCCCATCGCCACGCGCGTCTCGATCGTCGCGCTTCCCAGATGCGGCAGCAACACGGCGTTCTCGAGATCGCGCAGCGCCTGCGGAACCTGCGGCTCGTGCTCGAACACATCGAGCCCGGCGCCGGCAATGCCACCGCGGCGCAGCGCATCGACCAGCGCGGCTTCGTCGACCACCGACCCCCGGGCGGTATTGATCAGCAGCGCACCGGGCTTCATCGCCGCGAGACGGTCGCGATCGATCAGGTGGCGCGTCTCGGGTCCGCCGGGACAGTGCAGCGAGACCACGTCTGCGACGGCCAACAGCGAATCCAGGTCGTCGTGATAAGTCGCGCCCGGGAACTCGGCGGGGAGATTGGCGCGGCGGCGGCTGTGATAGGCGATGCGCATGCCGAACCCATCCCGCGCGATGCGCGCGGTCGCCTGGGCGATGCGTCCGAAGCCCACCAGCCCCAGCAGCTTGCCGGACAGCCCGGCGCCGGTGAGATGGGTGGGCCGCCAGCCGGTCCAGCGGCCGTCGCGCAGCTCGCGCTCGCCCTCCCCGGCGCGCCGGCCTGCCATCAGCATCAGCAGGATCGCGATTTCGGCGGTGGCTTCGGTCAGCACGTCGGGCGTGTTGGTGACGACGATCCCCGCGACCCGCGCCGCCGCCAGATCGATATGATCGGTTCCCGCCCCATAATTGGCGAGCAGGCGCACCCTGGCGTCACCCGCGGAGAGAATGCCGGCATCGATCCGGTCGGTCACCGTCGGGCAGATCGCGTCGAACGCCCGCATCGCCTCGACCAGCGCGTCGCGCGCAAGCGGCCGGTCCGCCGCATCCACCGTCACCGCATAGCGTTGCCGCAAGCGGTCGATCGCCGGCGTCGGCCATTGTCGGGTGAGCAGAAGCCGGAGTCGCTTGCGCTCGATCGGCGGCTCAGGCGGCGACATCGGCGCGGACAGGCTGGAGTTCGCGCGCATCCACCGGCGTTCCCGTCGCGGCATCGCAAACCAGCGGGCGCACCCGCCGCCCGGTGAGCATGTCGACCAGCACCATCGGCGGCGCGTCGGCCGGGCAGACCCAGCGTTCGCCCCAGGCATAGAGCGCGCAGAACAACGGGTGCATCGCGCGCCCGGCAACCGCGAGGCGATACTCGTGGCGCGGCGGCGCGCGCATATATCGTTCGCGCACCAGGAGATCGGCCGCCACCAGGCGCTGGAGGCGATCGGCAAGAACATTGCTCGCGATGCCGAGCGTTTGCGAGAATTCGTCGAACCGGCGCGACGTGGAAAAAGGCCGAGATCAGGATCATCCACGACCAATGGTCACCGAGCAGGCTGATCGATCCAGGCATGATACCCGGCAGGATCGTTTCGCCGACCAGCTTGTGCCTGCCGTTCGGCGCGGCTTCTATCCCATCGCCGAGCACGCCCAGCAGGGGTAATTCAGCCGTCGCATCTCGATCGGGCTGCCGTGCCGGCCATCGAGCACGACCGGAGCGAGCGACCGGCCATGCGCCTCGTGACGATAGGTCGTGACCCGCGACCCCACGCCGGAAGCGCCGAATTCCAGGTCCCAGGCATCCTGGATCAGGATGATCCCGATCGCGTCGCGCCCCATTTCCGTCAGCACATATTCGACGCGTGCACCGCCATGGGAAGGCGGGCTCGACGCGATCACCCCATTCCTCGCCAGCCGCCGCAGCCGATCGGCGAGAACCGCACGCGAAATCCCCAGCCGCGACAGGAAGTCCGAATAGCGGCGAGTGCCGGCAAATGCCTCGCGGAGAATCAGCTGGGTCCAGGCGTCGCCGATCAGCGCCGCCGCCCGGGTCGCCGGGCAGTAGCGGACGACCTGGCCGAGCGGGGGCTGGATCGCAGGGGGATCGGTGGTCATGGTTCAGGCCGACCGGTCAGGCGTCGCGCGGCGGAGAATCGCCACCGGCCCTTCGGGCGACGTTCCCCGGATCGATTCGACATGGATCAGGGCAGCGGTCCCGGATCGCTTCGGATCGTGGCGCTGGTCGCCTTCGGACATGCGTCATAGATCGCATCGCGCAGAACCACGTCCTTGACGATCTCGCCCCTTCCCTTCCCGACCAACGTCGTGCGGCTCGCGCTGTCGCGATACAGGAACGAGAGCGACCGCCCGGCGCCGATCGCGCGGACGAGCCGCCGTCGGCATTGCGAATCCAGAGGCACAAGGTCGTGCCGTCGAGCGCGCGCAGGCTGCCGCGAAGCGAGAGCACGGGATCGCCTGCTCGTCGATATATCCCATGGTGATCGGAATCCCATCGGCCATCGCGCGATCGATCCGTCTGCGGATCACCGGCGGCATCGTCGCGGCGGGGCTCGAGGCGAGGAACGGCTCGACATGCTCGGTGATCGCGGTGACGCGATCCTGCTGGTCGAACTCGAATGAAAGCCGATATGCCCGGGGCGCGGCACCGATGCCCGGAAAGGTCGCGCGCGCCTCGACCTGGCTTTCGCCGCCCGGGCCGATCTCCCAGACGCCACCGGCGAGCACCGGCGTGATCGGCCATTGGCCGGAAAGGCGCTCGATAACTGCGGCCGAACCCTCGAACCGGCCCTTCGCGGTCGTCATCACCACGGCATCGGCCAGCCGGCGCCGGCGCGCGCGGCAAGCACGCCCTCGCCCGATCGCAGCGACTCGACGACCGCCACCACCGCTCGTTCGCGCGCCGTTCCGAAACGGTCAATCGTCATCGGCAAAGTCCCTCCCGTTCGTCCAAGAATATCACGTCGTTCAGCTGCGCATGTCGCGGGTCGAGCGTCCGGCTCGCCTGCCAGAAGCAGAAGGCGGGCAAGGGAACCAGCACCGCCGAGGCGTAAAGGACGTAGCGGACGCCTCGATCCCGTGCGCGGGCGCGAGCAGGTCCGACATCAATCCATAAAGCATCGGCCGAGCCCGAGCCCGAGCAAGTTCTGCACGAGCAGGAAAATCGCGACCGCCGCGCCACGCGAACTGGGCGGACGAGGCCCTGGAGGCACGCGAAGGTCGGGCCATAGGTCATCCCCGTCGCGATCGCGAAGCGATCATCAACGGCGTCGACAGGCGCCAATCCTGCGACCAATAGGCGATCACCGACATCGGGATCGAGATCAGCAGGCCGATCACGGTCGTCGTCAGCATGTGCCGGCGCCGCACCGCGCCGAACCGCGAGGCGAACTCGCCCCCCAGCCAGGTGCCGAGCCCCTGGCCGATGCCATACATAAGGCCCAGCGCAACACCCGCCACCCCCGGGCTCAGCCCGTCGACGCGGATCAGGAACACCGCCTGCCACACCTGGCGGCCCGTGCTGATGAACGTCATCGCGACCATCGCCGCCATCAGGTAGAGAAAGGGCGCGCGAGCCGGCGATCTCGGCGATCACCGATCCGAACGGCGCATGCACATGCTCCGCCGGGGCCGCGCCGCCGGAACGCGCGAGCACCTTGCGGCGCGGGCTCCGGCACCACCTTCCACACCACCAGCGCGATCAACATGCCGGGAATGCCGAGCACCAGGAACGCCCCCCGCCACCCGAGCAGTCCGCCAGGCCGCCGCCCAGCCCCATGCCGACATGATGCCGAGCGGATGCCCGAACCATACATCGCCAGCGCCGCGGCGCGTTTCCGCGGCGGAACGAGATCGCTGATCAGCGAGTGCGAGGGTGGCGTCGAGCCCGCCTCGCCAGCGCCCACGCCGATGCGCGCGGCGACGAGCTGGGCAAAGCTCTGCGCGACGCCGCATAGCGCGGTCATCGCCGACCAGACGGCCAGCGCCAATGCGATCAGCGCGGTGCGGTCGGTCCCGTAGCGGTCCGAGAAACGCGCAACCGGCACACCGAGCACGGCATAGAGAAGGGCGAAGGCCAAACCGGTCATCGCGCCGAGCTGGTATCGCTCAGATGCAGGTCCTGTTTGATCGATTCCGCCACGATGTTCATGATCTGACGGTCGAGAATGCAGAGCGTCGAGACCACCATCAGCAGCCACAGCGAGCGATTGCGATAGATCGATTGCGACGCGGCATCCGGACTGGCGCCTGGCCGACCCACCAGGGCGTCCGAGGCGATTTCGCTGCTCATCTTCAAGCCATCCTTCCACGCACGCCGACGAAATCGGGCTCGTCACTCACCCGGTTCGGATCACGCAATAGCTTTCATTTACGAACCATTATTAGTCAATATCTGCAATGTGTCCGTATCATAATCGAATATCTGGATTGCATTTCAATACCAAAATATTGACCGCACCGGCGGACGACGCATAGGAGTGGCGAGCCAGCGACGCGCGGGACGAGTGGCGGATCAGCGGAATCGGGACTGGAATCGGGACTGAAGCACATGGCACGAATCGTCTACGGCGCCGGCACATCGCATACGCCGCTGCTCACCATCGGACCGGACCAGTGGTTCGAGCGCGCGAAGGCGGATTATGCGAACCCCGCGCTGGCGCTGTCCGACGGCCAGACGCTGACTTACGAGGCGCTGCTCGCCCAGGTCGGCGAACGCTATGCGGAGGAACTCGCGATCGATGCGCTCGAGGCCAAGGCCGAGGCATGCAATGCCGCGCTTGACCGGCTGGCCGACGATCTGGAAGCGGCGCGCCCCGACGTCGTCGTCATCGTCGGCGACGACCAGAAGGAATTGTTCGGCGCCGACAATCTGCCGGTGATCTCGGTATTCTTCGGCGAGACGATGGTCATGCTGTCGAAGGGTGACGACGCCAATCCGGCCTGGCGCCAGACGTCGCTTCGCAACTATGCGATGGATGCGCTGCACGCGTTTCCCGGGCATCCGGGGCTGGCGCTCGACATCATCGGCGGGCTGATCGACCGCGACGTCGACGTGGGCAGCTCCGCGCGCGTCTCCAATCCCGCATCCGCGGGATTCGGCCATGCTTACGGCTTCATCATCAAGCGGTTGTTCAAGGGGCGAACGATCCCGGTGGTCCCGATCCTGCTCAACACCTATTTCCCCCCAAACGTCCCGAGCGCGGCGCGATGCTTCGACATCGGACGCCACCTGAGCGCCGCGATCGGCGAAGCCGCAGGCGATCTGCGCGTCGCGGTGATCGCGTCGGGCGGGCTCAGCCACTTCGTCGTCGAAACCGAGCTCGACGCACTCGTGCTCGACAGCATCGAGCGAAACGACGCCGAACGGTTGCGCGCGATTCCGCGGGTCGCGCTGCGGTCGGGATCTTCGGAGATACTGAACTGGATCCTGGTCGCCGGGGCGCTGCACGGGACGGGCGTTCGCTGGCGCGACTATGTGCCGCTTTTACCGCACGCCCGCAGGAACCGGCGTCGGCGGCGCCTTCCTGTCCTGGGATTGCTGACCGCCGATGCGATCCACGCCCATCATTGAGACCAGGTCGGGAGGCGTGCGCGGCACGATCCACGGCGCGATCGCCAGCTACCGCGGCATCCCCTACGCCGAGCCGCCCGTGGGCACGTCGCGCTGGCGGCCGCCCGAACCGATCGCGCCCCTGCCGGGCATCCTCGATGCGACCGAGTTCGGCGCCGACGCGATGCAGCGCAACCGCCCCGAGGGCTCGCGCGCGCCAGGCATTGCCGAATCCTGCCTCACCCTCAACGTCTGGACGCCGGCCGAACCCGGTTCCGGCCGGGCGGTGATGGTCTGGTTCTACGGCGGCTCCTTCACGCGCGGCAGCGCCTCCGACCTGCGCACCGATGGAGCGCTGTTCGCGCGCGACGACGTCGTGTTCGTATCGGTGAACACGCGTGTCGGCATCTTCGGCTGGCTGGCGCACAGCGCGCTCGCCGCCGAATCGCCGCACGGCGCCGCCGGGAACTACGGCCTGCTCGATCAGATCGAGGCGCTGTACTGGATCCGCGAGAATATCGCCGCGTTCGGCGGCGATCCCGAGCGCGTGACGGTCTTCGGCGTCTCGTCGGGCGGCGCGGCACTCGCGCTGCTGATGACCTCGCCGCTCGCCGCAGGGCTGTTCGACCGCGCGATCCTGCAGAGCGCAGGATCGTTCCGGCCGCTTGCGGATCTGGCAACGGCGACGGCGGCGGGCGATGCGCTGGGATCGCTCGCGGACCTGCGCGCGCTGCCTGCCGAGGACGTGCTGGCGCTTGAATCGAGGCTCGTCCCCGCCGTGCGGGGGCTGACCACGCCGCGCGTGCTGCGCCCGATCCGCGACGGCTGGGTCATCCCGCTCGACGAGCGCGAGGCCTATGAGACCGGGGCCTTCAATCCGGTCCCGGCGATCGTCGGCAGCGCCGCCGACGAAGGTTCGCGGCTGATTGGGACTTGGCCGGTCGACGATATCGCCGCCTGGGAACGGATCGTCGCCGACAATTTCCCGCTGCGCCGCGACGAGGCGACGGCGCTATATCCTGCCGCGGCCGACGCCCAGGCCCGTCGCGCGGTCGCCGACATGTTCGGCGACACCCAGTTCCAGCTCGGCGCGCGCGAACTGACGCGGGCGCTGGCAGCGCGCGGCGTCCCGGCGTTCCGCTATCTCTTCACCCGCCGCCGCGCGGGAACCGCCGACGGCCCGCATCACGGCGGCGAAGTCGCCTATGTCTTCGGCCATCTCGACATGCCGCCCCACGGGAACGCCAAGGATCCGCCGGACTCCCGCGACCGCGCGCTGGCCGACGCGATCCACGGCGCCTGGATCGCCTTCGCCAAGACCGGGAGCCCCGGCGCCGTCGAGGGAGTCGCCTGGCCCCGCGCGGACCAGGGCTATCTCGAGCTGGGCGATACCGCACGGATCGGCACCCGCTGGCGCGAGGCCCAGCTCGATTTCCTCAACGCCTACGCCCGGCTGTGACGCGCCCGCCTCGCGTCAAATGTCTCCGCGCAGCCGGGTGACGATATCCCGCAGCCGTGGTCCCCACCGCTCCTCGAGCACGTCGCGCGGGAGCAGATAGGACGGACCGGCCAGGTTCATCGCGAGCACCGACGTCCCGTTCGGATGGCGTAGCGGCACGCCGATCGAATTATAGGCGGGGCTGAATTCGCCGATCCCGGTGCAGAAGCCCTTTTCGTGGATTTCCTGGAATGCCTCGAGCATCCTCGCCTCGATGCGCGCGGCCTTGTCCGGATAGGTCTCGCGGATCGCCTCGAATATCTCGGACTGCTCGGCCGCCGACAGTGCCTGGACATAGGCCCAGCCCATCGTCGTCAGCGCGATCGGGATGCGGCGGCCGACCACGGTGTTGGTCAAGCCGCCCGAATAGCGGCCACGCGCCGATTCGACGACGACGAGGTCCATCCCATCGCGCACTCCCAGGCCGACATCGACGTCGCTGTTCCTGGCCAGCTCCTGCATCAGCGGGCGCGCCATCGCGTGGATCTCGCGGCGCGACAGCACGGCATAGCCCAGCGACAGCACCGCGGGCGCAAGCTCATATTTCCCGATCGGCTCGAGATAGGTGAGGAATCCCAACTCGGCCAGCGTCTGCGTCAGGCGCGAAACCGTCGCCTTGGGCACGCCGACGCGCTCGGCCAGTTCCGCGTTGCCGAGGTGATTGTCGCCGTGTTGGAACGCGCGGAGGATCGCGAAGCCCCGCGCCAGCGCACTGTTTTGATTTGGCGTTTCTTCGCCCCTGCCCGGCTTTTCCTCCTTGATCGACTCCCCGGCATTCACCCCTCGTTTGCGCATTCTCCCTCCATTCCCCCCGCCTGTGGCCGATTCGTATCATCCGCGCCGAACGATGGCGAGCAGCGCAAACGGCGAGGCGCCACGCCGTTCAACCCGAGATTCGGGAGTTCAAACGCCTCACCATAAAACGAAAAACATCCCCGTTCATCGAAAACTATTCTCCTCGTATCAGGATATCTTATCGAAGAGCTAAAAAATGGAATACGATTCCACATTGACTGAAATCAAGCCCCGTGAAAATGCCGGTTCAACAAGACCTTGGGAGAGCGGAATGGGAATTGAGCAGGACTCCATCGATTTGACACGTGTCGGCCCCGGTACCGTGATGGGCGAGTTCATGCGTCAGTATTGGATCCCCTGCGCGCTCTCATCGGAGCTCGCCGCCGATGGTGCGCCGATGCGCCTGCCGTTGCTGGGCGAGAAGCTGATCGCTTTCCGCGATTCGTCGGGCCGGGTCGGCATCATGGACCATCGTTGCCCGCATCGCTGCGCATCGCTGTTCCTCGGCCGCAACGAGAAGGACGGGCTGCGCTGCGTCTATCACGGCTGGAAGTTCGATACCGCGGGCAATTGCGTCGACATGCCCAGCGTGCCCGAGGGCGAGGCGCTCAAGCACAAGATCCACGCCAAGGCATATAAGGCCGCTGAGCGGAACGGCATGATCTGGGTCTACATGGGCCCGAACCAGGAGGCCCCACCACCGCTTCCCCAGATCGAGCCGAACCTCCTGCCCGAGGGCGAGGCCGTTTATTCGATGGTCTTTCGCAGCTGCAACTGGCTGCAGGCGCTCGAAGGCGAGATCGACACTTCGCACTTCGGCTTCCTCCATATGGGGGCGGTCGCTTCCGAGGAGCTCGACGAAAGCCACCGGCTGTTCGGCCCGACGGTCGATCGCGCGCCGCAATATGAAGTGATCGAGACGCCCTGGGGAACCAGCTACGGCGCGTTCCGCCACCTTCCGCAGGGCGGGGTCTATTGGCGCACCGCGAATTTCCTCTTTCCCTTCTGGACCCAGAACCCCGCCGGCCCGATCTCCAAATATGTGCACGCGCGCGCCTGGGTGCCGATCGACGACACGCGCACGATGTTCGTCAACATGCACTGGAAGGAAGCGCGCGAGCGCCCTCCCCAGCCGCCGCTGAAATCCGGCCGGGAATTGGACGTCGGCTATCAGACCTTCGACAATCTGCTCCCCAACACGACCGACTGGTATGGCCGCTGGCGCCTGCAGGAGAATGAATCGAACGACTGGATGATCGACCGCGAGGCACAATCGACGGGCGTCAGCTATACCGGCATCGGCAACATCCATCTCCAGGACCAGTCGGTCACCGAGAGCATGGGTCCGATCACCGACCATCGCTGGGAACATCTGACGAGCGCCGACCTGATGATCGCGCGGACCCGGCGCCGTATCCTGCGTGCCGCCCGGGCATTCCGGGAAACCGGCGCGCCGCCGCCCGGAATCGCCGATCCGGAAGTGCTTCTCCAGGCGCGCGGCGGCCATTTCGTCGCCGAGGAAGGCAAGAGCTGGCAGGACGCCTATGCCGAAAATCTCGCCACGGTCGAACGGCCGGTCGAGAAGCTGGCCGGCGACCGATAGAGCGGCGGCGGTCCCATGCTCGCACAACCCCGATGATCGAGATGTCGATCCCCCGCACGGCGGACGCCCTGGTGGAGATGCGCTTGAGCGCCATCCGCTACGGCTCGGAGACGACGAACTTCTATGAGTTCCGTCCGGTCGACGGCGGCGTGGTGCGCGCGTTCACCAGCGGCGCGCATGTCGACCTGCATTTGCCGGGCGGGCTGGTCCGGCAATATTCTATCGTCAGCTCGCAGCGCACGCGCGACCATTATCTTCTGGGCATCAAGCGCGAGGATACGGGCCGCGGCGGCTCGCGCGCGGTCCATGAGGCGTTGAAGGTCGGCGCGATCCTGAAGGTCGGCGGCCCGCGCAACCATTTTCCGCTCGTCGAGGACGGCTCCCCGGTGATCTTCATCGCCGGTGGAATTGGCGTCACTCCGCTCTATTCCATGCTCGACCGCGCGCGCGAGATCGGGCTCGACTGGACCTTTCACTATGCGATGCGCGCGCGCGCCGACGCGGTGCTGGTCGCTGATCTGGAAAGCCGGGGCGACCGTGTCCGCATCCATGCCGACGACGAGTTCGAAGGGCGGCCGATCGCGCTCGCGGAGATCATCGCCGCCGCGCCTCGCAACGCGCACCTCTATTGTTGCGGACCCGCGCCGATGCTCGACGCCTTCGAGACGCTTGCCGCCGCTGCGGGGTTCCCGCCCGAGCAGATTCACGTCGAGCGCTTTTCGGCCGACCCGGCGCCCGCGACGACCACCGGGTTCATCGTCGAGCTCGCGCGATCGGGCATCGAGGTCGCGGTGGGGCCGGGCCAGACGATCCTCGAATGCGCACGCGCGGTGGGGGTTCCGGTGGAGGCGTCCTGCGAGCAGGGCGTCTGCGGATCCTGCGAGACCAGAGTGCTCGGCGGCGTGCCGGACCACCGGGACATGATCCTTACCGAGGCCGAGCGCCGGTCCAACAAGACGATGATGATCTGCTGCTCCGGCAGCCTGACGGAGCGGTTGAAGCTCGAATTGTAGAAATGGAATCGACCGCGGCGATCAAGTCCGCGGCGGTTCGGGAAAGAGGAGTCGCCATGCCCATCGTGCGCCGATCGACGCGCTCTTCGCCACCCGCCGGACCGCGGC
>JBBCID010000010.1:0-60159 GCA_037200705.1 Sphingomonas sp.
ATGAGCAACCCCGCCCTCGAGGCCGCTCTCCCCAGCGCGCCGGATCTGGCTGGACTGGAACCGATCGAGCGGATCAAGCGGCGATGGCCGATGGTCCTCGGCGGGCTGCTGACCCTGCTGATGATCGTCGCGCTCGGGCGCGAGCTGTTCGGATCGGGGCTGGTCGGGCTGCAGCGCGCGATCCCGGGCAATCCGCTCTTCTACATCGCCTTCGCGCTCTATTATCTCGGGCCGCCGACGTTCGACTATGTGATCTTCCGGCGGTTGTGGCGGATTCCCCTCGGCGGCATGGCCGCGCTGCACAAGAAGCGGATCGCCAACGAAGTGCTGTTCGGCTATTCGGGCGAGGCCTATTTCTATGCCTGGGCGCGCCAGCGCACCCAGATGGTCGCGGCGCCGTTCGGCGCGGTCAAGGACGTGATGATCCTCTCGGCGATCGCCGGCAACGCGATGACGCTGGTGATGATCGCGCTCCGCCGCCCCGTTCGCGCACAGCCTGCCGGCGGCGGTCAACCAGAATTCGGTGCTCGGATCGGTCGCGGTGGTGGTGGCGATCAGCGTGCCCCTTCCTGATCTTCTCGAAGCGCGTCTTCTCGCTGCCGCGCCAGACCTTGTGGTGGGTGTTCGGCGTCCACATGGTGCGGCTCGCGCTCGGCACCGTGTTCGTCGCCTTCGCCTGGCATTTCGCGATGCCGAGCGTCGCGATCGGCACCTGGCTGTTCCTCGCCGCCGCGCGGCTCTTGTCGTCGCGGCTGCCGCTGGTGCCCAACAAAGAGCTGGTGTTCGCCTCGTTCGCGATCCTGCTGATGGGATCGGGCAAGGACGTGACCGAGCTGCTCGCCTTGATGGCCGCCTTCACCCTGCTGGTCCATGTCGCGTTGATCGCCAGCTTCAGCCTGTATGAATTGTCGAGGAAGCTGGGATGACCATCGCCAAGATGCTGCTGGCCGCCGCGTCGTTCGCGGCGGCCTCCCCGGCCGCGGCCCAGGCCGCACGCGCGCCGGCGCCGCTGGGCGACGATGCCGCCGCGTGCATCGCGCGCGCGGGACCGGCGATCCAGGTCAACGTGATCGGGCTCAAGGACCGCACCGGCCGGCTCAAGCTCGAGCTCTATCCGGACAATGAGGCCGATTTCCTCAAGGACGACCATACGCTCGTCAAGGAAGGCAAGTTCTTCCGCCGCGTCTGGGCCAAGACGCCGGCGCAGGGCGCGGTCAGCCTGTGCATCCGCGCGCCGCATCCAGGCAAGTACGCCTTGCTCTTCACCCACGACCGCGACTTGAAGAACAAGTTCAACTTCTGGCAGGACGGCGCCGGCTTCGTCAGCATGCAGCGGCTCGGCCGCACGCGCCCCAAGGTCGACCAGGCGGAAGTCGCGGTCGGCGCGGGGGTTACGGTGGTGACGATTCGGGTGCAGTATCTGCGCGGGGTTTCCGGCTTCGCGCCGGTGAGCAACAACTGACGCCGGCCAGGGGGGCCCCTATGCGCATCATCGACCTCAACGAGCATTATTCGCCCACCGGCGGCGGCGTGCGGACCTATCTCGATCGCAAGATGGGGATCATGGCGGACCTCGGCCACGAGCTGATCGTGCTCGCCCCCGCGCTCCACGACAGCGTCGAGGAGCGCCCGGGCGGCGGCAAGATCTACTGGCTCAAGTCGCCGCCGCTGATGTTCGATCGCAACTACGGCATCTTCGTGTACAACGACCCGATCTGGCGGCTGTTCGACGAGCTCCAGCCCGACGTCATCGAGACGAGTTCGCCCTGGATGCCGGCCTGGACCGTGGCCAATTGGCAGGGCGACGCGGTCAAGGTCTATTTCGCGCACAACGACAATCTCGGCGCCTATCCGCAGCGCTGGCTCGACGGGATCGCGACCCCCGCTCCAGGTCGAGCGCGCGTTCGGCTGGTACACGCGCTACATGGGGCGGTTCCTGGCGAAGTTCGACGCCTTCGTCACCAACGGCCCCGCGCTCGCCAAGCGCCACGAGCGGCGCGGGCTGACCGTCCATGCCGCGATGCCGCTGGGAATCGAGCGCGACTATTTCTCGCCCGACCTGCGCGATGCGCGGCTGCGCGCGGCGCTGCTCGCGCAGTGCGGGCTGCCGCCCGAGGGGCATCTGCTGCTCGGCATGGGTCGCCACCATCCCGAGAAGCGCTGGCCGATGGTGATCGACGCGGTCGAGGCGGCGGGCGCCGATCTGCCGGTCGGGCTGATCCTGCTCGGCAACGGCGTCGATCGCGCGCGGCTCGAGGCGCGGATCTCGGGCAGCCCGCACATCCGGATGTTCCGCCCGGTCTACGACCGGCTCCAGCTCTCGCGGATCATGGCGAGCTGCGACGCACTGATCCACGGATCGGACGCCGAGCCATTCGGGCTGGTCGCATCGGAGGCGCTCGCCTCGGGGCTACCGCTGATCGTGCCCGACGAGGGCGGCTGCGCCGAGATCGCCGAGCCGCTGTTCGCCGAGACCTATCGCGCGCGCGAGGCGCGCTCGGCCGCCGACGCGATCCGCCGGCTGTTCGCGCGCGAGCCGACGATCCTGCGCGCCGCCGCGCGCCACGGCCGCCGGCCAGGTCCGCACCGATCGCGAGCTTACGATCGATCTGATGGACTATTATGCGGGTCTGGTCGCCGCCAAGCGCGGCGAATCGCCGGGCGCGCGCTCGAACACGTCGATCAGGATGTCGCCAAGCGGATAGCGGCCGCGCAGCGCATAGCCGCCCGCGCGCAGCTTCGCGAGCGCCAGCGCGTGCGCGGCCTCGCTCTCGCCGAAATAGGTCGGCCGCATCACCACGAAACCGGGGACGGCGCGCGAAGATGCGGCCGATCTCGGCGAGCGGCTCGACCCCCAGCGCCGCGCTTTCGCGGAGTGCGCGACAAATGGCTCGGGAACATCCAAGGCGATGCCGCGCAGCGCCCGGTATAGGCATAGAGGATCGAATTCCCCGAATAGACGTAGAGGCAGCCCGGCCCCGGCCCGATCGCGCCGGCCAGCGCGCGCAGCTCGCTGCCGTTGCCGCGGTGCCAGATCGCGCTCAGGATCGTGATCTGGCCGCCGATCGCGGTGAGCAGCAGCAGCGGGGGTCGCCAGCCGGCGGCCGATCCGGTTATGCCCCAGGAAACGGCGGCGCAGCATGCGCCCGGCGCCATCACCGGCAATGCGTAATGGTTGAACCAGCCGCCGAACAGCACCACCCCGAGCACCGACGCCATCAGCCAGCCGAACAGGAGCTGGCGGACCCGCGGCTGGACCGCGCCGCGGGCGGGAACGTGGCGCGAGAAGCCGCTCATGATCAGCAGCGGCGCGAGCACCAGCGCGATCTTGAGGAAACCGCGCAGCAGCACCGCCGCCGGATCGCTCTGCCGCTCGAGGATCGACTGGAAATTGGCGTAGACGAAGGCGCCGCCGTGCCGAGCGCGGCATAGACGGCCCAGGCCAGCGCGGTCGGCGCCAGCGCCGCGGCGATCAGCACCGCGCCATAGCCGGCGATGCGGGGACGGGACGTCCCAGCTGCCATTCGCGCCACAGCAGCCACAGCCCGAAGAACATGCCTTCGAGCAGCACCGAATATTTGATCTGGAGCGCGATCCCGACCAGCAGCAGCGCGAGCACCGCTCGGCCCATCCGCCGCGGCTCGCTCGGCCGGTCGCCGGCGCGCGGCAGGATCAGCCACACTGCCGCCGTCGTCCCCAGCGTGTAGAACACCGGCGCCTGGCCGCCCTGGCCGTCGGCGAAGTTGAGCCCGAGGATGTAGAACAGCGCGCCGGCGGTCGCGCCCATTCCCCAGCCGGCGCGCCTCCGCGAGCCGCGCCAGCACCAGCCCGGTCAGCACCACGCTCGCGGTCGCCATCGCCTGATAGACCCAGATCCCGAGCGGCACGCCGAAGGCGGCGGCGGGGAGGTAGACCAGGAACAGCCCGATCGGCTTGCGATCCCACACGTCGACATAGGGCAAGGCGCCGTGGAGCATCCGGATCGCGGTGGTGAAATAGAATTCCTCGTCGACATGGACCACCGGATTGCCGAAGGTCGCCGCGCGCGCGGCGACCGCGACGAGCAGCAGCACCGACCAGCGCGGGAGTGTCGCCAGCGCCGACGGCCAGGCGGCGAGTCGCGCGAATCGGGCGCCGGGAACGGCAGCGTTGGTGGCCATCAGATCGGGTCGCGCCGCTCTGCGTGGGGCGTGGGAGCGGGGCACGAAAGACGCATCGACACTGGCCTTGTTGCGATCGAATGGGCAACGCCTTAGCGGCGGCAGGGCCCGCTGTCACGAGCCGCCATATCGGAGGCGCACGCGGCGGGAAGACCTGAGGGAGACCGTATATGACGCTTCGCATCGATCGCCGCTCGCTGCTCATCACCGGCGCATTCGGGGTCGGCGCGTTCGCGATCCCCGGCTTCGCGCAGACCGCGACGGTCGCCGATCTGCGCGGCTTCACCCATTCGGTGGCGAGCGGAGAGCCGGGGCCGGACACGATGCTGCTGTGGACCCGCTACGTCCCCGCCGACGGCGGCGCGATCGAGCTGCGGGTCGAGCTCGCCGAGAGCCAGGACTTCGCGCACGTCGCCGCCGCCGGCCAGGCGATCACCGGCCCGTGGCGCGATCACACCGCCAAGATCACCGTCGAGGGGCTCAAGCCGAACACCCGCTATTTCTACCGATTCGCCGCGCCCGACGGCGGCTTCTCGCCGGTGGGGCGCACCAAGACGCTGCCGATCGGCGACGCGCGCGATTTCAAGATCGCGGTCTTCTCCTGCTCGAACCTGCCGTTCGGCTATTTCAACGCCTATGGCCATGCCGCCGCGCGCGACGACATCGACCTGTGGGCGCACCTCGGCGACTATCTCTACGAATATAAGAAGGGCGGATACGCGCCCGAGGGCGGCCCGGTGGGCGGGCGCTGGCCGGCGCCCGACGGCGAATTGCTCCAGCTCGCCGACTATCGGCTGCGCTACGCCAGCTATCGCGCCGATCCCGATCTGCAGGCGCTCCATGCCGCCAAGCCGATGATCATGCAGTGGGACGATCACGAATCGGCCAACGACAGCTGGGAAGGCGGCGCGCAGAACCACCAGGCCGACGAGGGCGACTGGAGCGCGCGCAAGGCGGCGGCGATCCAGGCGTTCCGCGAATGGCTGCCGGTCTCCGAATCGCCGTGGGGCACCTATGCGATCGGCACGCTCGCGACCTTCTTCCGCACCGAGAGCCGGCTGCTCGCGCGCACGCACCAGCCGAGCCTCGCACCGCTGTTCGCGCAGGCCGACCCGGCCAAGGCGCTCGCCGCCTTCCGCGACGGCGCGTGGCAGGATCCCGCCGCGACGATGCTCGGCAGCGAGCAGGAAGTGTGGCTCCACCATGCGATGGCGGCCTCGGTGCGCGCCGGGCAGCGCTGGCAGGTCGTGGCGTTCGGCACGATCATGGGCAACCTCCGCGCGCCCGCCGAGGCGCTCGGCTGGGTCAAGCCCGACGCTCCCGAGCGTTCGCGCGCCTATGTCCAGGCGGGCGTCCTCGCGGGCAAGCTCGGGCTGCCGATGAACTACGACAATTGGGGCGGCTATCCGGCGGCGCGCGCGCGTTTCCTCAAAACGGCGCAGGGAATGGGCGCCGACCTCATCGTGATCTGCGGCGGACAGCCACAACGGCTGGGCGTTCGATCTGGCGCAGGACGGCAAGCCCGCCGGCGCCGAATTCGCTGGCCACAGCGTCTCCTCGAACGGGTTCGAGAGCGAGCTCGCGATCGATCCCAAGGTGGGTCGCCGCGGCGCTGGTCGGCGCCAATCCCGAGCTCAAATGGTGCGACACCCAGCCGCCGCGGCTATATGGCGATGGACGCTCACCCCCGATCGCGTTTCCAACGATTGGGTGTTCGTCGATACCGTGCTCCAGCGCTCGCTCGCCGCGAGCGTGGGGCATAGCGCGACAGTGCTGCGCGGGCGTAATAGGATGGCGTGAATCGCGCGGTTTAGTTCCGAGTCGGGATGGTCGGCGCAGCAAGGATCGTGCCGTTGAACCCTGCCCTCGATCGCCGTTCGCTGCTGCTCACCGGCGCGCTCGGCCTCGGCGCCTACGCCCTCCCCGGCTTCGCCCGCGCCGCCACCGTGCTCGCGCTCGGCGGCTTCACCCATTCGGTCGCCAGCGGCGAGCCGGGGCCGGACACGATGCTCTTGTGGACGCGCTACGTCCCCGCCGACGGCGGCGGCGCCAGGCTGCGGGTCGAGGTCTCGGAGACCGCGGATTTCGCGCGCGTCGCCGCCGGCGGCGAGGCGATCACCGGCCCGTGGCGCGATCACACCGCCAAGATCACCGTCGAGGGGCTCGCGCCCGCGACCAATTATTTCTACCGCTTCGTCGCGCCCGACGGCGGCTTCTCGCCGGTCGGGCGCACCAGGACGCTGCCGATCGGCGATGCGGCCGAATTCAAGCTCGCGATCTTCTCCTGCTCGAACATGGCGTTCGGCTATTTCAACGCCTATGCCCACGCCGCCGCGCGCGACGTGGACCTGTGGGTGCACCTCGGCGACTATTTCTACGAATACGACCGCCATCGCTATTTCCCCAAGGGCGGCGCGGTCGATCGCCGCTGGCCCGAGCCCAGGGGCGAGCTGATCCACCTCGCCGACTATCGGCTGCGCTATGCGAGCTATCGCGCCGATCCCGATCTCCAGGCGCTCCACGCCGCCAAGCCGATGATCGTCCAGCCCGACGACCATGAATCGGCCAACGACAGCTGGGAAGGCGGCGCCGAGAACCACGACGCCGAGACGGCGACTGGAGCGCGCGCAAGGACGCGGCGATGCAGGCGTTCCACGAATGGCTGCCGGTCTCGGAGACGCCCTGGGGCAGCTACGACCTGGGCACGCTCGCCACGCTGTTCCGCACCGAGAGCCGGCTGATCGGCCGCACGCGCCAGCCCCGATCCGCTGCCTTTGCTCGACGGCCCCGATCCGGTGAAGGCGCTCACCGCCTTCCGCGACGGGCCGTGGCAGGATCCGGCGGCGTCGATGCTCGGCAGCGAGCAGGAGGCGTGGCTCGATCACGCGATGGCCGCCTCGGTCCGCTCGGGGCAGCGCTGGCAGGTCGTCGCATTCGGCACGGTGCTGGGCAAGCTCCGCGTCCCCGACGATGCGATGACCTGGGTCAAGCCCGGCGCCACGCGGCGCGCCAGGCGCTATTTCGAGAAGGGCACGATCGGCAGCCGGCTCGGGCTGCCGCTGACCTACGACAATTGGGGCGGCTATCCGGCGGCGCGCGCGCGCTTCCTCGCTTCGGCGCAGGGGATGGGCGCGAACCTGGTGGTGGTGTGCGGCGACAGCCACAATGCCTGGGCGTTCGACCTGGCGCAGGAAGGCAAGCCGGCGGGGGTCGAGTTCGCCGGGCACAGCGTCACCGCGCCGGGCCTCGAACGCGCGACGGCCCCCGATCCCAGCGTGATCGCGCGATCGATGGTCGGCGCCAATCCCGAGCTCAAATGGTGCGACACCAGCCGCCGCGGCTATATGGCGACAACGCTCACGCCGGAGCGGGTGCGCAACGACTGGGTGTTCGTGGATACGGTGCTGCGGCGCGATCCGGGCGCGAGCGTGGGGTATTCGACGAGCGTCGAGCGCGGGCGGAATGGGATGGCAAGTTAGAGCAGGCGTGGTTCCGAACTACGAATCACTGTTCTGCCTTCCGCAATATTGATGAGACGAGGCAGCGCATAGATGGCAGCCATGCGTCCCGAGCCCTCACGGATGCGGGTGATCAGCCCTTCGCCCTCGAGCTGCCGAAGCATGTTGTTGGCGGTCACGCGATGGTTGAAGCCGGCTTCTCGGGCAAACACGGTTCCGGCAATGATGGGTCGGCGGAAAAACGCATCTACCGCTGCCATCGCATATTGCGAATGAGTGATTTCCACGACCTGGAGCCGTGTTTCCTCGTACAGGTCTCGGATTTGCCGGACCTTGTCCAAATTCCCTTCCGCTTGGGAGATGACGCCATCCAGGAAAAACGTGATCCACCCGTGCCAGTCTCCGGAATTGGTAATATGAAGAAGGCGGTCATAATATTCGGCTCGGTGAGCTTCAAGAACTCCGACATATAGAACATCGGCCGCGAAAGCGCTTGGCGCTGATAAAGGATCAATGGAATCAAGATTCGGCCGATACGGCCGTTACCGTCTTTAATGGGTGAAGAATTTCAAACTGAGCGTGTGATATCGCCGTTTGCAGGATGGGATCCTCTTCGGATGAGGTTACATAGGTCTCCCATTTTTCGAGCTCCGCTTTCAGAATGACGGGATTGGGCGGAACGAAGCGCGCCCGTTCGATGGGGTCGCCGGTTCTTCCGATCCAGTTCTGGTCCTCACGAAATTTTCCCGGCTCCTTGTCCCGACCTCTCACTCCTTGAAGCAGACGCTGATGCACGGCCTTCAAAAGTGAAAGCGAGATCGGCCTCTCGGTGAGAGAGTTTTCCGCCAGGCCCACGGCCACCCGATAGTTCGTGATTTCTTCGATATCACCCCGACGAATCTCGGACGGTATTAGGCCGGCATCGGCCTCCAGAACTTCGTCAAGCGTTGCCTGAGTGCCTTCGATGCGTGAGGAAAGGACGGCTTCGTTGGCAGTGATCGGTGACAATAATATCCCTGGATTGGGAAGGGTCTGAAGCATGCCGTCATAGCGCGCGAGACTGGCGTTGGCGCGACCGACCATGGGCAGGATTTCGCGCCACCTAAGATCGGCGAGCGGGAGGGAATCGGGAATGCAGGGGGCGATCGGCATCGTGTCTCTCGCTGATTTCGCAGTGAAATAGCAGCAACTTTTGAAACGTCAATTCCGTTTCACGTTTCAAAACGGTCTTTGTGAAACGTACACGATAGGCATTCATGCTAATGATTCTTCGAATCAACTTCCACGTTTCAAGAGGTCACATCGTGTAGCGTATACCTCTCGCTAGGCTCGCCGTGATGTGCGAAACGCTTCGCACGCATCGAAAGAATCGGCCACGATCGCGTCAGTCGAGCGACTTCGTCGCCTGCTCGAACATGTCCTTGCTCAGCCCCGGCGAGGCCAGGATCCGTTCGAGCTCGGCACGCATCAGCGCCGCGCGGGGCGGAGCGAAGCGCTTCCAGCGGCCGAGCGGCGGCACCAGCTTGGCGGCGGTCTGCGGGTTGATCCGGTCGAGCGCGATCAGCTGGTCGGCGAGGAAGCGATAGCCGCGCCCCGAAGGATCGTGGAACGCGCGCTGGTTGACGCTGAACGCGCCGATCAGCGCGCGCGCGCGATTGGGGTTGGAGAGCGTGAAGTCGCGGTGCCGCGCCAGCGCCTCGGCCACCGCCGCGGTGTCGTCGCGCATCGACAGCGCCTGCGTCTGGAACCATTTGTCGAGCACCAGCGGATTGTCGGCATAGCGGTTGTAGAAGATGTCGAGCGCGGTGGCGCGGCTGTCCGACGTGCCGTTGGCGAGCGTGGTGAGCGCGCCCTGGCGGTCGGTCATGTTGTCGGCGTCCTCGAACTGCTGGAACGCCAGCGTCGCCGCGTCGGCGGCGCCGCTGGCGGCGATATAGCCGAGCGCCACCGTCTTGAGCCGCCGCGCGCCCTTGGCGGCGGGCGAATATTCGAAGCGGTTGGCGCGCGCCGATTCATAGGCCCCGCGCCACTCGGCCTCGAGCGCCTGCCCGAGATCGCGCCGCAGCGCCTCGCGCGCCTGGAAGATCGCCTCGGGATCGACCACCGCCATCTGGTCGCCGATGAAGCTGTCCGCCGGCAGCATCACCGCCTCGGCGATGAACGCCGGATCGAGATGGGCGTCGCCCAGCGTGCCCCGCACCGCCTCGATCACCGCGCCGTGATCGGCGCGGCCCTTGCCGACCGCCGCGACGAGCGTGTCGAGCATGAGCTGCTGCATCGCCTCGTAGCGCGCGAACGGATCGTCGTCGTGCGCCGAGAGAAAGGCGAGATCGGCGGCGCGGCGATCGGTCTCGACGATCACCGGCGCCGAGAAGCCGCGATTGATCGAGAGCACCGGCCGCTCGGCCACGCCCTCGAACGCGATCTCGGCGCGGGGCTCGGAAAGCACGAACAGCCGCTCGTCGGTAAGCGGCGCGCCGCTCGCGCCGAACAGCCGCAGCTTGAGCGGGAGCACCATCGGCGCCTTCTCCGGCTGGCCGGGGGTCGGCGGGGTCGCCTGGCGCAGCGTCAGCGTCGCGCGGCCGCCCTCGTGGCGCAGCGCCGCGGTGACGCGCGGCGTCCCGGCCTGGCTGTACCAGCGGCGGAACTGCGCGAGATCCACGCCGCCGGCCTCCATGCAGGCGATGAAATCCTCGCAGGTCGCCGCGGTGCCGTCGAAGCGGTCGAAATAGAGGTCGGTCGCGGCGCGGAACTTCTCGGGGCCGAGCAGCGTCGCCATCATCCGGATGACCTCGGCGCCCTTGTTGTAGATCGTCGCGGTGTAGAAGTTCGAGATCTCGATATAGGAGTCGGGGCGCACCGGATGCGCGAGCGGGCCCGCGTCCTCGGGGAATTGGCTCGCGCGCAAGCCCCGCACGTCCTCGATCCGCTTGACCGCGGCGCTGCCCTGATCGGCCGAGAAGCTCTGGTCGCGGAAGACGGTGAAGCCCTCCTTCAGCGAGAGCTGGAACCAGTCGCGGCAGGTGACGCGATTGCCCGACCAATTGTGGAAATATTCGTGCGCCACCACCGCCGCGATCGCGTCGTAATCGTAATCGGTCGCGGTGTCGGGGTCGGCGAGGATGTAGCGCGAATTGAAGATGTTGAGCCCCTTGTTCTCCATCGCGCCGAAGTTGAAGTCGTCGACCGCGACGATGTTGAACACGTCGAGATCATATTCGCGCCCGTAATGCCGCTCGTCCCACGCCATCGCGGTCCGGAGCGCGGCGAGCGCGTGCCCGGTCTTGGCGAGATCGGCCTGGCGCACCCAGATGCCGAGCTGGACCGCGCGGCCGGACATCGTGGTGAAGCTGCCGCGATTGGCGACGAGATCGCCCGCGACCAGCGCGAACAGATAGCTCGGCTTGGGGAAGGGATCGTTCCACTCGGCCCAGTGGCGCCCGTCGCCGAAATCGCCCGCGCCGACCGGATCGCCGTTCGACAGCAGCACCGGGAAGCGCGCCTTCTCGGCGGTCATCCGCACATGATAGCGGCTGAGCACGTCGGGGCGATCGGGGAAGAAGGTGATCCGGCGGAAGCCCTCGGCCTCGCATTGGGTGCACAGCATGCCGCTCGAGGCATAGAGCCCCTGGAGCTGGGTGTTGCGTTCGGGCGCGATCACGACCTCGGTCTCGATCCGGTGGCGGGCCCCCGGTAGCGCGATCACCAGCGTCGGTCCGTCCATCGCATAATTGGCCTCGGCGCCGTCGACCTTTACCGAGATCGGCGTGAGGCCGTCGCCGTCGAGCCGCAGCGGGCGATCGTGCGCGCCGGCCCGCTCGACGGTGAGCGTCGCGCGCACCCGCGTCGCGGCGGGGTCGAGCTCGAGGTCGAGCCGGGTCTCGGGGACGTGCCAGTCGGGCGGGCGGTAGGCGTCGCGGCGGGTGATGCGGGGCGCCTGGGTCGCGGTCTGAAGATCTGCCATGATCGCCGCGATATAGGGTCAAAGCCGGCCGCCGCCATGCGAAATCGTCCGTTTGCCTCGGCGCGCTTTGCCGGTAGGTTCTTGCGCGGGGGCTGGGCGCGGACGCGCGTCGCGACTTCCTGGGAATTGGATCCGCGTGTTCGAAAGGCGCCTGATGCTGCGTTGCTTGCCGTTCCTCCTGCTGCTGCTCGCATCGCCCGCGAACGCGCAGGCGCTCACCCCCGAGCAGGCCGCGCTCAAGTCGCACGTCCAGTTCCTCGCCTCGGACGCGCTGCGCGGGCGCGAGGCGGGGACGCACGATTTCGACGTCGCCGCCGAATATATGGCGTCGGAGATGCTCGCGGCAGGGCTTTCGCCCGCGGGCGAAGGCGGCAGCTGGTTCCAGCCGGTGTCGCTCGTCACCTATCGCCCCGCCGAGAAGGGCACGATGGCGCTGACGCTCGGCAAGGCCGCGGTGCCGATGAAATTCGGGGTCGATTTCATCAACCAGGCCGTTCCCAGCAGCCCCGATTTCGCGGTCTCGGGGCCGGTGGTCTTCGCCGGCTACGGCATCGTCTACCCGCAGGGAAAGCGCGACGACTACAAGGGGCTCGACGTGCGCGGCAAGGTCGTCGCGATCCTTCCCGGCGTGCCCAAGGGGCTGCCGACCGAGGTCGGCGCGCATTTCGGCGACGACGACCAGAAGGCGCGGCTCGCGCAGGAGCGCGGCGCCAGGGCGGTGGTGGTGCTCGAATCGGCGGCGCGCCACAGCGATTATTCGTTCGCGGCGGCGGTCGCTTACTATGATTATCCGCACACCGGCTGGGCGAGCCCCGACGGCGCGGCGCATGCGATCGCGCCGGGCGCGCCGGTGGTCGACTATCTCAGCCAGGCCGGCGCCGAGAAATTGTTCGCCGGATCGCGGATCAAATGGGCGAGCGTGCTCGCCGCCGAGCAGGCCGGAAGCCGGATCCCGACCGGCCCGCTCGCGGCGACGCTCACCGCCGCCCACCAAGACGCGGCTGCGCACGCTCGCCAGCCGCAACGTCGTCGGGCTGCTCGAGGGCTCGGATCCCATGCTCAAGCGGCAATATGTCGTGCTCTCGGCGCACCTCGACCACGTCGGCGTCGGCGAGCCGGTCGCGGGCGACCGGATCTACAACGGCGCGATGGACAATGCGGTGGGCAATGCGATGATCCTCGAGATCGCGCGCCGGTTCCAGGCCTCGGGGCAGCGCCCGCGCCGCAGCATCCTGTTCCTGTCGCTCACCGCCGAGGAGAAAGGGCTGATCGGATCGGACTATTTCGCGCACCGGCCCACCGTGCCGCCGGGATCGATCGTCGCCGACGTCAACATCGACATGCCGATCCTCACCTATCCGCTGGTCGACCTGGTGGTCGACGGCGGCGAGCGGATGAGCCTGGGCCCGGTGATCGAGGCGGCCGCGGCGGCCGAGGGGATGAAGGTCGTCCCCGATCCCACTCCCGAGGAGATGTTCTTCGTCCGATCGGACCATTACAGCTTCGTCCAGGCGGGCATCCCGGCGGTCTCGATCGATACCGGCCCCGGCGGCGAGGGCGCCAAGGCATCGAAGCTGTTCCTCGACAATAATTACCACAAGCCCTCGGACCAGATCGACTTGCCGTGGAACTGGGATTCGGCGGTAAGATATTTCCATGTCGCCGATTCGGTGGTCCGCGCGGTCGCGAACGCCGATCAGCGGCCGAGCTTCAACAAGGGCGACTTCTTCGGCGTGCAGTTCGGAGGCTTTGGCGCGCAGTAGATAGCTCTGTCGTTGCGCCGCGGCGTTCGGTGGTGTGTTAGCTTTGTCATACGCTTCTAGGGAGTCTTCCATGCGCAAATCCGCCGTCCTGCTGCCCCTGCTGTGCGCGCTCGCCGCGCCCGTCGCCGCGCAAACCGCGCTCACCCCCGACGAGGCGGCGCTCAAGGCGCATGTCGCGTTCCTCGCCGACGACGTGCTCAAGGGGCGCGAGCCCGGCACTCCCGAGTTCGACGCGGCCGCCGATTACGTCGCGTCGCGGATGCTCGCCGCCGGGCTGACTCCGGCGGGCGACAACGGCGGCTGGTATCAGCGCGTCCCGCTCGTCGCGATCATCCCGGGCGAGAAGGGCACGATGTCGCTGACGCGCGGCGGCAAGGAGGCGCCGTTCGTGTTCGGCAAGGATTTCGTGACGGGCGTGGACCCGCTCGTTTCCGATTTCTCGATTTCCGGCGATGTCGTGTTCGCGGGCTATGGCGTGGTCGACAAGGCCAGCGGCCGCGACGACTACAAGGGGCTCGACGCGCGCGGCAAGATCGTCGCGGTCCTCTACGGCGGCCCCGCCGACCTGCCGAGCGAGGTCCGCGCGCATTACGGCGAGCGCGATACCAAGGCCGAGTTCGCTCTCGCGCACGGCGCGAAGGCCGTGCTGTTCATCGAATCGTCGATGCTCCACACCGTCTATCCGTTCGATCGCATCGCCGCGACCTGGGGCCGGGCGGGAATGGTGTGGGCCGAGGCCGATGGCAGGCCGCACCTCGCGGTGCCGGCGATGCCGGGCGCGGGCCTGCTCAGCTTCGCCGGCGCCGCCAAGCTGTTCGCGGGCACGCGGTTCAACTGGGACGCGGTGCTCGCCGCCGACGCGGCGGGCAAGAAGATCCCGACCGGCGACCTGGGCGTCACCGTCTCGCTGCACCAGACGGGCACGACCAAGCTCATCACCAGCGCCAATGTCGTCGGGCTGCTCGAAGGCTCGGACCCCACGCTCAAGGCCGAGACGGTGATCCTCTCCGCGCACCTCGACCACATCGGCATCAGCGACCCCGACGAGCGCGGCGACACGATCAACAACGGCGCGATGGACAATGCCGTGGGCACCGCCTCGATGCTCGAGGTGGCGCGCGCGTTCCAGACATCGGGCAAGCGCCCGCGCCGCTCGATGCTGTTCGTCGCGGTCCACCGCCGAGGAGAAGGGGCTGATCGGCTCCGACTATTTCGCGTCGCACCCGACCGCGAGCGCGGGCACGGTCGTCGCCGACGTCAACCTCGACATGCCGATCATCACCTACAAGTTCGAGGACCTGGTGGTGTATGGCGCCGACCGCACCAGCATCGGCCCGCTCGTCGCGCGCGTCGCCGCGGCGGAGGGCGTCGCGCTTACCCCCGATCCGGCGCCCGAGCAGGCGAGCTTCGTGCGATCGGACCATTACAGCTTCGTCCGCGCCGGCATTCCCGCCGTCTCGCTCGAGCCGGGGCCCAAGGGGCCGGGCAAGGCGGCGATCGACGAATTCCTCGCCAAGCATTACCACCAGCCTTCCGACGAGCTCAACCAGACCCCGGCGATCGACTGGAGCCAGGGCGTGCGCTTCGTGAAGCTCAACTATGAGATCGCCCCGCGCGCTGGCCGACGGCGACACGCGGCCGAGCTGGAACAAGGGCGATTTCTTCGGGGTGCTGTTCGGGGGCTATGGGGCGAAATAAACCGGCGGACCAGGGATGCGCCTCTTCGTCTTCGGCCTCGGCTATACCGCATCTCGGCTCGCCGCGGCGCTCCGGGCGCGCGGCTGGGAGGTTGCGGGGACGACGCGCGCGACGCTGCGCGATCGAGTGCGGGTGGCCGAGGAGATCGCGCGCGCGACGCACCTCCTCTCCTCGGTCCCGCCCGACGACGGCGATCCGGTGCTCGACGCCTATGGCGCGGCATTGTCCGATGCGGGCAAATGGCTCGGCTTATCTCTCGTCGACCGGCGTCTATGGCGACACCGCCGGCGCCTGGGTCGACGAGGACGCTCCGGTGGGCAGCGGCCGGCGCGGCGCGCGGGCCGAGGTCGACGCGGCCTGGCTGCACAAGGGCGCGCGCGTCTTCCGCCTGCCGGGGATCTACGGCCCGGGCCGGTCGGCGCTCGATCGCGTGCGCACGCGCTGCCCGGTGCGGGTCGACGTGCCGGGGCAGGTATTCAGCCGCGTCCATGTCGACGATATCGTTCGCGGGGTGATCGCCGGGTTCGACGCGCCGCCGGGAGCCTATAATCTCGCCGACGATTGCCCCGCGCCGCAAAGCGACGTCATCGCCTTCGCCTGCCGGCTGATCGGGCGCGCGCCACCGCCGCTGGTGCCGCTCGGCTGCGCGGCGCTGACCCCCGAGGCGCGCGCCTTCTACGGCGAGAACCGCCGCGTCGCCAACGGCAAGGCACGGCGCGTGCTCGGCTGGCGCCCGCTCTATCCCGATTACCGGTTCGGCCTGCGCGCCCTCAGCGCCAGCACCAGCCCGGCGACCACCAGCACCGCCCCCGCCGCCGCGAGCAGCGACCAGCGATAGCCCTCGAAGATCGTCGACAGCAGCATCGCGATCACCGGGATCAGCACGCTGGTATAGGCCGCCTTGGCCGGCCCGATCACGCGGATCAGCCCGAAATAGAGGCTGAAGGTCACCGCCGATCCGAGCACGCCGAGATAGAGGATGCCCGCGCCATAGCCGATCCGGCGCTCGATCACCGGCGGCCCCGCGGTCGCGAACGCGAACAGCGCGTCGGCCCCCGCGCCGAGCAGCATCGCCCAGCCGAGCATCGTCGACATCGGATAGGCCTTCGGGGCCTGCGTCGCCTGCATCACGTTGGCGACCGAGGCCGAGAGCACCCCCGCCAGCGCGATGCCGATCCCGAGCATCACTTCATGCGGGCCGACCGGGCTGAGCCGTGTCTCATGGAGGAAGAGCAAGGCGACGCCGGCCATCGCGATCACCGATCCGAGCAGCAGTTGCCCGCCCATCCTCTGCCCGAGGAAGAGGCGCGCGAGCAGCGCGTTGGGGGACCAGCAGCAGCGCATAGACCACCGCGACGACGCCCGAAGTGATGTGCTGCTCGGCGCGATAGACGAAGTTGAAGTTGAGCACGAACTGCGCGAGCCCGAGCATCGCCGCAAAGCCGATCCCGCGCGCATCGAGCGCCAGCGAATCGCGCCGCAGCAGCGCCCAGCCGAGCATCGTCACCCCGGCGACGGTGAAGCGGTACGTCACCGACCAGCTCGCCGGCACCACCGCCAATTGATCGCGGATGACGATCCAGGTCGATCCCCAGATCAGCGTGACGATCGCGAACGGCACGAGCACCGCGAGCTGCATCGACCGCGGGGGCAGCGACAGGCTCACAATGCGGCGATCGCGTCCGCCAACGGCCGGATCGCTTGCTCCTCCTGGTTCCACGAGATCACCAGCCGCGCCTCGCCGACCCCCCAATCGTAGAAATCGAAGCCGAGCGCGCGCAGGCTCGCGGCCTCTTCGGCGGTAACGCGCAGGAACACCTCGTTGGCCTCCACGGCATGGACCAGCCGGTCCCCCCGCCGCCTCGGCGAGCAGCCGCGCGCCGGCATTGGCCGCGCGCGCGTTGGCGAGCCACAGGTCGCCGTCGAGCATCGCCAGCAGTTGCGCCGCCAGATAGCGCCCCTTCGAGAAGAGCAGCCCGGCGCGCTTGCGGCGATAGAGCGTGGCATCCGCCAGCTCGCGCTTGAAGAAGATCAAGGCCTCGGCGCTCATCCCCCCGTTCTTGACGAAGCCGAAGCTCAGCGCGGCGACTCCCGCGCGCCAGGTCACGTCGGCGGGCGCGCAGCCGAGATGCGCGATCGCATTGGCGAAGCGCGCGCCGTCCATGTGCAGCCCCAACCCACGTGCGCGCGCGAAGTCGCCGATCGCGGCGACCTCGTCGGGCGTGTAGGCGAGCCCATATTCGGTCGCGTTGGTGATCGACACGGCGTGGGGCTGGACCTGGTGGACGTCGCGGCGGATCGGATCGATCACCGCGGCGATCGCATCGGGGGTCAGCTTGGCGCCGGGGCCTTCGCCCGCCATCAGCTTGGCGCCGTGGGTGTAGAATTCGGGAGCGCCGCACTCGTCGACATTGATGTGCGCGTCGCGGTGGCAGACCACGCCGCCATAAGGCGGACACAGCGCCGCGAGCGCGAGGCTGTTCGCCGAAGTGCCGGTCGGCACCCACAAGGCGCGCACTTCGGTCTCGAACAGGTCGGAGAAGGCATGGTCGAGCTGCTTGCTCCACCGGTCGCCGTCATAGGCGGTGTCGAGCACGTTGACCCGCGCCAGCGCCTCGAGCACCTGCGGGCAGACGGGGGCGGCATTGTCGGAGAAGAAGCGCATGCCCGAGCCTCTGCGGGCAAGCCGCCGTAAGGTCAATCGCCTCCGGCTTGCCCCACCCCCTCGCCCCCGCTAACGCCGCGCGATGCTGTACCAGAGCACCCGAGGCGCCGCGCCCCTGCTCGGCTTCCGCGACGTGACGCTCGCGGGGCTCGCGAGCGACGGCGGGCTCTACGTGCCCGAGGCCTGGCCGCATTTCTCGCGCGAGGCGATCGCGGCGATGGCCGGCCTCTCCTATGTCGAGACCGCGGTGCGGGTGATGCTGCCGTTCGTCGGCGAGGATCTGACCGAGGCCGAGCTGCGCGGCCTCTGCACCCAGGCATACGCCCGCTTCGCGCACGCCGCGGTGACGCCCCTGGTCCAGCTCGACCGCCGGCTGTGGCTGCTCGAGCTGTTCCACGGGCCGACGCTGGCGTTCAAGGACGTCGCGCTGCAATTGCTCGGCCTCTTGTTCGAGAAGTTCCTCGCAGGCACCGCCGATCATCTCACCATCGTCGGCGCGACCTCGGGCGACACCGGATCGGCGGCGATCGACGCGGTCGCGGGGCGGCACGGCATCGACATCTTCATGCTCCATCCGAAGGGCCGCGTGTCCGACGTCCAGCGCCGCCAGATGACGACGGTGCTCGCCCCCAATGTCCACAACATCGCGATCGAGGGCAGCTTCGACGACGCCCAGGCACTGGTGAAGGCGATGTTCAACGATCGCGATTTCGCCGGCCGCTTCCGCCTCTCGGCGGTCAATTCGATCAACTGGGCGCGGCTGCTCGCGCAGATCGTCTATTATTTCTATGCTGCGGTCCGCTTGGGCGCGCCCGAGCGCGAGGTGGCGTTCGCGGTCCCGACAGGCAATTTCGGCGACGTGTTCGCGGGCTATGCCGCGGCGCGGATGGGGCTGCCCGTCTCGCGGCTGATCGTCGCGACCAACGTCAACGACATCCTCCACCGCGCGCTCTCTACCGGCGACTATTCGGCGGGCGAAGTGACCCCCACCGCCGCGCCCCTCGATGGACATCCAGGTTAGCTCGAACTTCGAGCGGCTGCTGTTCGACGCCGGCGGGCGCGACGGCGCGGCGCTGGCCGGCCAGATGCGCGGGTTCGAGGCGAGCAAGGCGATGCGGCTGACCAACGCCCAGCGCGAGGGCGCCGCACGCCTGTTCGCGAGCGACCGGATCGAGCCCGCCGAGATGGCGCAGGCGATGCGCTGGGCGTGCGCCGAGACCGGCCATGTGATCGACCCGCACACCGGCATCGGCCTCGCCGCCGCGCGCCGCGCGCCCGACGAGGCGCCGGTGGTGACGCTCGCCACCGCGCATCCCGCCAAGTTCCCGGACGCGGTCGAGCGCGCGACCGGCACGCGCCCGATCCTGCCGGCGCGGATGGGCGATCTGTTCGAGCGCGAGGAAAGCTACGCCGTGCTGCCGGCGACCTTCGCGGCGGTGACCGAATACATCGCCGGGCGCTCGCAGGCGAAGTGACCCCGATCGTCCTCACCGGCGAGCCCTGGGCCGATTACGGGCTGGTCGACTCCGGCCACGGCCGCAAGCTCGAGCGCTATGGGCCCTATCGCTTCATCCGCCCCGAGCCGCAGGCGATGTGGGCGCCCGCAGCCGGCGAGTGGGACGCGCACGGCGAGTTCGTTCCCGGATCGGACGAGGAGGGCGGCGGGCGCTGGGTGTTCGCCCGGCCGGTCCCGCGCGAAGGCTGGCCGCTGGCGTGGGAGAATGTCCGCTTCACCGCGCAGACCACGCCGTTCCGCCATCTCGGCTTCTTCCCGGACATGGCGCCCGTCTGGTCCTGGATGCGCGAACGGATCGCGGGGATGGACGCGGCCGCCAAAGAACCTGAATGCATGAACCTGTTCGGCTATACCGGCGTCGGCACGCTCGCGTTGGCGGCGAAGGGCGCGCGGATGACGCATGTCGACGCTTCCAAGAAATCGGTGGCGGAGGCCAAGGCCAATGCGGTGCTGTCGGGCATGGCCGACCGGCCCGTCCGCTGGATGATCGACGACGCCGCCAAGTTCGTCGCGCGCGAGGTGCGGCGCGGGCGGCGCTACGACGGGATCATCCTCGATCCCCCCAAGTTCGGCCGGGGCCCCGAGGGCGAGGTATGGAAGCTCGAGGAAGGGTTGCCCGGGCTGATCGCGGATTGCCGCCGGCTGCTCGACGCGGAATCGCGGTTCCTGTTCCTGACGGTCTATGCGGTGCGGATGTCGGCGCTGGCGATCGGCGAGCTGGTGCGCCAGGCGTTCGCGGATCTGGGCGGGACGGTGGAGGCGGGCGAGCTGACGGTGCGCGAGGAAGCGCGCGGGCTCGAGCTGCCGACCGCGATCTTCGCGCGATGGAGCCGATAGTCGCGCTAAGGCTGCGTCGCCAGCAGATAAATCTGGCGCAGCGCGTCGATCGGCTCGAGGCCCTCGGCGCCTTCATAATGCCAGAAGGTCCAGCCGTTGCACGAGGGCGCGCCCTGGAGCGTCGCGCCGAGCTTGTGGATCGAGCCCACGGCGTCGCCCTCGGCCAGCGATCCGTCGGCGCGCACCACCGCGCGCCACCGCCGCCGCGCATCGGTCAGCACCTGCCCCGGCGTCAGGAACCCGTTCTCGACCAGCGCGCCGAATGCCACTCGCGGCGCGCTCTTGCCGACCTGCATCGTCGTCAGCGCGCTTTCGTCGAGCGGCAGCGCCGCCTCGATCCGTTCGATCGCCGCCGCGCAATAATTGGCCTCGCGTTCGATCCCGATCCAGCGCCGCCCGAGCCGCTTCGCCACCGCGCCTGTCGTCCCTGTCCCGAAGAAGGGATCGAGCACGACGTCGCCCGGCTTGGTCGAGGCGAGCAGCACGCGATAGAGCAGCGCCTCGGGCTTCTGCGTCGGATGGACCTTGACCCCGTCGCGCTTGAGCCGCTCGGGGCCGCCGCAGACCGGGAATTCCCAGTCCGAGCGCATCTGCAATTCGTCGTTGAGCGTCTTCATCGTGCGATAGTTGAAGGTGTAGCGCGCTTTCCTCGCCCATCGACGCCCAGATCATCGTCTCGTGCGCGTTGGTGAAGCGCGTGCCCTTGAAATTGGGCATCGGATTGGCCTTGCGCCAGACGATGTCGTTGAGGATCCAGAAGCCGAGGTCCTGGATCGCCGAGCCGACCTTGAAGATGTTGTGATAGCTGCCGATCACCCAGATCGTGCCGTCGTCCTTCAGGATGCGGCGCGCCTCGGCCAGCCAGGCGCGGGTGAACTTGTCGTAGATCGCCAGACTGTCGAACTTGTCCCAATGATCGGTCACCGCGTCGACATGGCTGCCGTCGGGCCGGTTGAGATCGCCGCCGAGCTGGAGGTTGTAGGGCGGATCGGCGAAGATCATGTCGATCGACTTGCCGGCAGCGAGCGCATCGCCGCGACGCAATCGGACATCAGGATGCTGTCGAGCGGGAGCACCCCCGCTTCCTGCTTCGGCGCCGCTCTGCCGCGATTAACCTTCTCCAGCACGCCCATCGCTGCATTCCCCTTGCCCGAACCCCCGGTTTTCGGCGGTCGCGGAGTCCGGCGTCAAGCGAAGATTGGTTAACAGCCAAAGGTACTAAATCGTTAACGGGGAAGAACATTTCGGGACTTGCCCACATGTTGAGTCCCGAACTTGTCCACAGGCGCAAGGGATGGGGGTGTGGCGCGAAAGACTCGCCGCCGCAGGACCTGTCGGATTGTTCGCACCGACCGGCGATCGACAAGCCCCTATCTGCGCGCGGCATCGATATGATAGGCCTGTCCGGAGGAAAATCCCTTCACTCGTGCGATCCGGAGGAACGATGCGGTCTTCGGGAGCCTATGGCGAAGAACTGGTCCGCCATTTTCGGGTCGGGGCGAGCGCGCATCTGATCTCGGACGCCGTTGCACCCGCGCCGATCGCGGTCACGCGGATCCGATGCGATTCGCCGGGTCACGGCCTTTCGGGCCGGATTCCTACCGAAAGGGCGTTTTCGGTCGTCCTCCAGCTCCGCGATTCGCCGGATCGCGAGCTGTTCCTCGCCGGGCGTTCGGTGCATCGCGGCGGATATCGCGCCCGAACCGTGAGCATCGTCGATCTCGAGGAGGAGCCGACCGCGCGGCTCGAAAGCCCGTTCGACGCGCTGCATTTCTATGTGCCGCGCGCCGCGCTCGACGCGATCGCCGATCAGCGCGGCGCGAAGCGGATCGGGACGCTGCGCTGCGCGCGCGGCACGCTCGACGAGACGGTGTGGCATCTCGGCCGGGCGCTGCTGCCCGCGCTCGAACGCCCTGCCGAGGTCTCGGCGATCTATGCGGACCAGGCGCTGCTGGCGACGCACCTCTATTTCGCGACGGCCTTTGGCGGCATGCGCGCGGCAACGCCTGTCCGCGCCGGCTGCCTCGCCCCCTGGCAGCTCCGGCGCGCCACCGAGATCATGCTCGACGATCTCGGCGCCGACCTGCCCTTGTCGACGCTCGCGGCCGCGTGCCGCCTTTCGTCCACGCATTTCGCGCGCGCCTTCCGCCAGACGGTGGGAGAGCCGCCGCACCGCTGGCTGGTGCGCCAAAGGATCGAGCGCGCCAAGCTGCTGATGCGCGACACCCGCTCGACGCTCGCCGAGATCGCGCTCGCCTGCGGCTTCGCCGACCAGAGCCATTTCACGCGGAGCTTCGGCGCCGCGGTGGGCGCGACCCCCCGCACCTGGCGGCGCGGGATCCATTGAACCCGCCGCCGCGCGAACGCGCCGGATTTCGACGAAAGCGAGCATGAAGCTTCAAGATCGCCGGCGCCGCCTCGGCCAGCGTTCGGCCGACAAATCCAGGAGGCACGCCATGCGACATCGCCGGCCCTTTCATCCGATCCGCGCGCTCGCCCTGGGCGCAATGGCGCTGCTGGTCGCCGCGGCGCCGGCATCCGCACAGAGCTTCGTGATTCCACCCGGCTTCAAGACGCAGGAGATCGCCGCGAACGGCACCGTTCTCCACGTCCGCATCGGCGGATCCGGGTCGGCGGTGCTGCTGCTCCATGGCTATGGCGAGACCGGCGACATGTGGGCGCCGCTCGCCTCCGCGCTGGCGCGCGATCATCTGGTGATCGTCCCCGATCTACGCGGCATGGGGCTTTCCGCGCGCGCCGATGCGGGCTTCGACAAGAAGAACCAGGCCGAGGACGTGGCGGACATCCTCGATGCGCTTCACGTGGCGCGCGCGGACGTGGTCGCGCACGATATCGGCAACATGGTCGCCTTCGCCTTTGCCGCGCAGCACGCGGACCGGGTGACGCGCCTCGTGCTGATGGACGCGCCGATTCCCGGCGTGGGCCCGTGGGACGAGATCCTCAAATCGCCGTTGCTCTGGCATTTTCGCTTCGGCGGGCCGGACATGGAGCGGCTCGTCGCCGGTCGCGAGCGCATCTATCTCGATCGCTTCTGGAACGAATTCTCCGCCGATCCGGCGCGCTTCGACGAGGCCGCGCGCGCGCATTACGCGCAGCTCTATGCGCGGCCGGGCAACATGCACGCCGGCTTCGCGCAGTTCGCGGCATTCGACCAGGACGCGATCGACGATCGCGTGGCGCTTGCCCGTGGGCGGCTGCAGATGCCGGTGCTCGCGATCGGCGGCGACCATTCGTTCGGGTCGACAATGGCGCACGTGATGCGCTTCGCCGCCGACGACGTGCACGGCGTGGTCATCGCCAACTCGGGCATTGGCTGATGGAGGAGCAGCCCGGACCCACCGTCGCGGCGATCCTGGCCTTCCTCGATGGACCGGGCGGCGCCTTGTCGCCGGTGCGCCTGGATGCCGCCGAGATCGACGTCAGGGCGCACGGCGGAGCGGGTGCCGGCACGTCCGGCGTCGGCGGGATCGAGACGACGCTGCTCTATGGCGATCCAGCCGAGGCAGGCCCCTATGCGATCGAGATCCGCGTGCCCGCCAACACCCGGATCGCGCCCCACAGCCATCGCGACAGCCGCTTCGCGATGGTCGTATCGGGCGAGTGGCACTTCGGCTATGGCGCCGCCGATCCCGGGCAGGCCGGCACGCTGACCGCGGGCGGATTCTATACCGAGCCCGCCGGCGCGCCGCACTTCGCCTTCACCGGCGCCGCGCCCGCGGTGGTCTATATCACCGGGACCGGCCCGAGCGACACGCGCTTCGTCTCGGCCGCCGACGCCCCGGCAGCGCGCCACCCGTGATTGCGCGACTATTCCGCCGCCGCCGTCCCGAAATCCAGCTCCGCCTGCGCCACGCGCCAGAAGCTGCGCCGGTGGAGCGGCGTCGGGCCGAGCGTGCGCAGCGCCTCCTGATGGACCTTCGCCGAATAGCCCTTGTTCGATCGCCATCCGTAGCCAGGATATTGCGCATCGAACGCGTCCATCATGCAGTCGCGCCGATGCTTGGCGACGATCGACGCTGCGGCGATCGACAGGCACAGCGCGTCGCCGCCGACGATCGCGGTGCTGTTGTGGTCCCAATCGGGGCAGCGGTTGCCGTCGACCAGCACCATCGCCGGGCGGAAGCCGAGCGCTTCCACCGCGCGCGTCATCGCCAGCATCGTCGCCCAGAAGATGTTGAGCCGGTCGATCTCCTCGACGCTCGCCAGCCCCACCCCCGATCCGCGCGCATTCGACCAGCTTCGCGCAGAGATCGGCCGCGCTTGGCGGCGGTCAGCACCTTCGAATCGTCGATCCCCTCGGGGATGCACTTCGGATCGAGCACCACCGCCGCCGCGACCACCGGCCCGGCGAGCGGCCCGCGCCCCGCCTCGTCGACGCCGGCGACGGGCCCCTTGTGCAGCCGCGCATGGCGGCGTTCGTGCTTGAGGTCAGGCATCCTGGATTCGCCATGGCGGAAAGCGCCGCATCTCGCCAGCCTGGTAGAGACAGATCGCATTGCCCGCGGGATCGCTGAGCCGCGCCTCGCGCCAGCCCCAATCGCGGTCGGCGGGCTCCTGCTCGAATTCCAGCCCCTGCTGCTTGAGATAGGTCACGCACAGGTCGAGGTCGCCGCATTCGAAATAGATGACGGGCGCGCCGGCGATCTCGCCGGCCGCCTCGATCGAGAAGGTCGCGCCGCCCTCGGTCTCGAAGCGCGCATAGCGCGGCTGCGACCGCACGATCTGCTTGAGCCCGAGCAGCCGGTAGAAATGCTCGCTCGCCGCCAGGTCGTGAGTGGGGACGGTCACCTGGTTGAGCATCGGCGAGAACCGCGAGAGGTTGAGATCGAGCCGCACGCCCTGCTGCCCCATCGGCCCATGGCCCTGCCCCAGCCCCGGCGCCTCGCGCAGCGCCATCCGCACGAAGCGCCGCGCGCGCGTCACCGCCTCGACGAGGCTCCAGTCCTTCGCCAGCTCGCACGCGATCGCGCTGGAGAGCGTGCAGCCGGTGCCGTGGCTGCTGTCGCCGTCGATCCGCGGGTCGGTCCATTCGGTCTCGGGCGGCAGCGGCCCCGCCGGGCAGAACAATCGGTCGGTCACCATCCGCCCGCGCGCGTGCCCGCCCTTGACGAGCACCGCGCACCCCGCGCCGTGCGACCAGGCTGCGCGCGCTCTCGCGCTGCTTGGCCTTGTCGACCACCGACATGCCCGAGAGCGCCTTCAATCGGGGAGGTTGGGCGTCGTCACGGTCGCGCGGCGCATCAGCCGCTCGAACGCGGCGATGGTGGCGTCGTCGGCGAGCGGCGCGCCGCTGGTCGCGACCATCACCGGATCGAACACCACCGGCACCCCCCGGCAGCGCCTCGAGCGCCTCGGCCACCGCCAACGCGGTACGCGCCGATCCGATCATCCCGATCTTGACCGCGTCGACCCCGATATCGCGCACCACCGCGTCGATCTGCGCGAGCACCATCTCGGTGGGCACGGCATGGACGCCGCCGACCCCCAGCGTATTCTGCGCGGTGATCGCGGTGATCGCGGTCATCGCATGCCCGCCGAGCATCGCGATCGTCTTGAGATCGGCCTGGATGCCGGCGCCCCCCGCCCGAATCCGAACCCGCGATGACGAGAACGCGCGGCGTCATTCCCGGTACTTGCGCTCGGTCGACGCCGGATTGCTCGCCAGCGCCTTGCCCACCCGCGCCGGCCGGTCGAGCAGTTCGCCGCCGCAATTGGGGCAGCGTTCGTCCAGCGCCTCGGCGCATTCGGCGCAGAAGGTGCACTCGAACGAGCAGATGAACGCCCCGCCCGCATCGGCGGGCAAGTCCGCGCCGCAACGCTCGCAATCGGGGCGCATCTCAAGCATCCAAGCCTACCCCAAGTCCCGTTCGCTCTGAGCCTGTCGAAGGGCGCCAGGCCCCAGACGAATCGCCTGGAGGCACGCCTTGCTTCGACAAGCTCAGCACGAATGGGGAGTCGACGGGCCGCATCGAGAGCGTCACGCCGCCGCCTTGCGCACCGCGTCGCAGATCCGGTCGACCACGGCTTCGATCTGCCCGCGATCGTCGCCCTCGGCCATCACGCGGATCACCGGCTCGGTGCCCGAAGGGCGGATCACCAGCCGGCCGATCCCGTCGAGTTCGGCCTCGGCGCCGGCGATCGCGTCCCTGACCGCGGAGTCGTCGAGCGGGCGGCCGCCCTTGAAGCGCACGTTCTTGAGGATCTGGGGCAAGGGATCGAAGCGGCGGAGCACCTCGCTCGCCGGCGCGCCCGCGCGAACCAGCTCGGCGAGCACCTGGAGCGCCGCGACCAGCCCGTCGCCGGTGGTGGCATAGTCCGACAGGATGATGTGCCCGCTCTGCTCGCCGCCGACATTATACCCCGATCCGCGCATCTTCTCGAGCACGTAGCGATCGCCCACCGCGGTGCGCACCATCCCCAGCCCCTGCGCGGCGAGATGCCGCTCGAGCCCGAGGTTGGACATCACCGTCGTCACCAGCCCGCCCCCCACCAACCGCCCCTGCCGCGCCCAGGCCGCTGGCGATCAGCGCCATCAATTGGTCGCCGTCGATCAGCCGCCCGGTCTCGTCGGCGACGATCAGCCGGTCGGCGTCGCCGTCGAGCGCGATCCCGATCGCCGCGCCCGATGCCACCACCGTCTCGCGCATCAGGTCGGGCGCGGTCGAGCCGACCTCGTCGTTGATGTTCTTGCCGTTGGGCGAGACGCCGATCGCCACCACTTCGGCGCCGAGCTCCCACAGCGCAGAGGGGGCGACCTGATAGGCGGCGCCGTTGGCGCAATCGACCACGATCTTGAGCCCGTCGAGCGTCAGGTCGACCGGGAAGGTCGATTTGGCGAAGTGGATGTAGCGCCCCTTGACGTCCTCCACCCGCCGCGCGCGGCCGATGTCGCCCGATGCGGCGAGCGGCACGTCGGCGTCGATCAGCGCCTCGATCGTCTCCTCGTCGGCGTCGGAGAGCTTGTAGCCGTCGGGGCCGAACAATTTGATGCCATTGTCGGCGAAGGGATTGTGGCTGGCGGAGATCATCACCCCCCAGGTCGGCGCGCATCGAGTGCGTCAGCATCGCCACCGCGGGGGTGGGCATCGGCCCGACCAGCACCACGTCCATGCCGACGCTGGTGAACCCCGCGACCATCGCGTTTTCGAGCATATAGCCCGAGAGGCGGGTGTCCTTGCCGATCACGACGCGGTGCTTGTGATCGCCGCGCACGAAATGCGCGCCGGCGGCCATTCCCACCTTCATCGCCATCGCCGCGGTCATCGGCGAAACATTGGTGAGGCCGCGAATTCCGTCGGTCCCGAAATATTTTCTTGCCATGCCCGCCTTCTCGCGACCTTGTCCGGATTGGAAGGCGCCGTGATAGCGCCGGAAACCGAGAAGGGCGAGCATGTCGCAACCGATCCGTATCCTCGTCGCGCTCGTCGTCGGGCTCGCCATCGGCATTGCCGCCGCCGCCGCGGCGCCCGTCGCGGCGCTGCGATGGACCGGCCTCGCCGAGCCGATCGGCACCGCCTGGCTCAACGGGTTGCGGATGACGATCGTGCCGCTGGTGGTCGGGCTGCTCGTCACCGGCATCGCCCAGACCGCCGAGGCCGCGCGCGCGGGCAAGCTCGCGACGCGCTCGATCCTGTTCTTCATCGCGGTGCTGTGGACCTCGTCGATCCTCTCGGCGGTGCTGACGCCGCTGTTCCTCGGGTTCTGGCCGCTCGACCCCGGGGCGGCCTCGGCGCTGCGCGCGAGCTTCACCGCCGCCGCGCCCCGCCGGGCCGGTCCCCTCGATCGCCGATTTCTTCCACCTCGCTGATCCCGGTGAACCCCCTTGTTCGCCGCGGCCAACGATGCCTTCCTGCCGCTGATCGTCTTCACCACGGTGTTCGGATTCGCGATCACCAAGCTGCCGCCTGAGCAGCGCAATGTCCTGACCGCCTTCTTCCGCGCGCTGGCGGATGCGATGCTCGTCGTGATCGGCTGGGTGCTGTGGCTCGCACCGCTCGGCGTGTTCGCGCTGGCCTATGCCGTCGGCGCGCGCGCCGGCACCTCGGCGTTCGGAGCGCTGATCCATTATGTGCTGATCGTCGCGGGAATCGGCGCGGTGGTCTGGGCGCTGGCCTATCCGCTCGCAATCCTCGGCGCGCGCATTCCACTGCGCAAGTTCCTCGCCGCCACCGCGCCGGCGCAGGCGGTCGCGATCAGCACGCAATCGTCGCTCGCTTCGCTCCCCGCGATGCTGCGCGGGTGCGAGCAGCTCGGCATACCCGTGGCGACTTCGGGCGTCGTGCTGCCGCTCGCGGTGGCGCTGTTCCGCGCGACCGGGCCGGCGATGAACCTCGCGGTCGCGATCTATGTCGCGCACATCTTCGGCATCCACCTGGGCCCCACCCAGCTCGCCGCCGGGATCGCCGCGGGAGCGATCACCACGATGGGCGCGGTCAGCCTGCCGGGATCGATCAGCTACGTCAGCTCGATCGCGCCGATCGCGATCGCGATGGGCGTCCCGATCGAGCCGCTCGCGCTGCTGGTCGCGGTCGAGACGCTGCCCGACATCGTCCGCACGCTCGGCAACGTCACGATGGACGTCGCCGTCACCGCCACCATCGCCGCGCGCGCGGGCGGCGAGCCGCCGCTGACCGAGACCGATTCGCTGCTCGCGAGTTGATCACTTCAGCAGCACGAGCTCCTCCGCCATGCTCGGATGCAATGCCACCGTCTGGTCGAACGCATCCTTGGTCAGCCCCGCCTTCACCGCGACCGCCGCCGCCTGGAGGATCTCGGGCGCGTCGGGGCCGATCATGTGGAGGCCCAGCACCTTCCCCGTCACCGAATCGCACACCATCTTGTAGAGCGCGCGCTCGTGGCGGTCGGCGAGCACGTTCTTCATCGCGCGGAAGTCCGAGGTGTAGACCTTGACCGATCCGAACCTGGTCTTGGCCTGGCTCTCGGTCAGCCCCACGCCCGCCATCGGCGGATGGCTGAACACCGCGCTGGGGATGCAATCATAATCCACCTGGTGCGGCTTGTCGCCGAACACGGTGTCGGCGAACGCCTGACCCTCGCGGATCGCCACCGGCGTGAGCTGGACGCGGTTGGTCACGTCGCCCACCGCATAGATGCTGTCGACGCTCGAGCGGCTGTCGGCATCGACCTTGACCGCGCCCTTGTCGTCGAGCTCGACGCCCGCGTCTTCGAGCCGAGCCGGTCGGTGTTGGGCACGCGGCCGGTGGCGAACAGCACGCAGTCGACAGTCATCGGCTCGTGGTTGGTCATCTCGACCTTGAGCCCGTCGTCGGTCTGCTCGATGCCGCGGAAATTGGCGTGGAAGCGGAAATCGATCCCCTTGGTCATCGAGATCTGGAGCAACCGATCGCGAATCGATTCGTCGTAGCCGCGCAGGATCACGTCGCTGCGGTTGATCAGCGTCACCTTCGATCCGAACTCGTTGAAGATCCCCGCGAACTCGTTGGCGATATAGCCCGCGCCGGCGATCAGCACGCGCCTGGGCAGCGATTCGAGGTGGAAGACCTCGTTCGAGGTGATCCCCCAACTCGTGCCCCGGGCAGCCCGGCACCTGCGGATGCGCGCCGGTGGCGATCAGGATGAACTTGGCGGTGACGGCCCGCCCGTTTGCCAGGGTCACCTCGTGCGGGCCCGTCACGGTCGCGCGCTCGAGCAGGATCTCGACGTCGTGGCTGTCGAGCGTCTGGGTATAGGCGGCGTTGAGCCGGTCGACTTCGGCGAGCACGTTGTCACGCAGCACCGCCCAGTCGAACTCGCACTCGGGCACCTTCCAGCCGAAGCGGCGCGCGTCCTTGAGGTCCTCGGCGAAATGCGCGCCATAGACGAGCAGTTTCTTGGGCACGCAGCCGCGGATCACGCAGGTTCCGCCCACGCGATATTCCTCCGCGACCGCCACCCTGGCGCCATAAGCCGCCGAAACCCGCGCCGCGCGCACGGTCCATTGCCCCTCGGCCTGCGCCGTCCGGTTGAACGCGCGCTCGGCATCGATCGCGGTCTCGGGATCCGCGGCGAGGAGCAGCAGCGCGAGCATCAGATCGCGCGCTCGTCGAGCGGCAGGCCCTCGCGCCGATAGGCCGCGACCAGCGTGTTGCGCAGCAGGCAGGCGATCGTCATCGGGCCCACCCCGCCGGGCACCGGGGTGATCGCGCTGGCGACGCTGGCGGCGCTGTCGAAGTCGACGTCGCCGATCAGCCGCCGAGTGCCGTCGCCCATGTCGACGCGCTCCTGGCCGACGTCGATCACGGTGCAGCCGGGCTTGAGCCAGTCGCCGAGGACGAAGCCGGCGCGCCCCACCGCGGCGACCACGATATCGGCGTGCTTGAGGTAATGCGGCAGGTTGCGCGTGCGCGAATGCGCGAGCGTGACGGTGCAGTTGCGCGCGGTCAGCAGCGCCGCCATCGGCTTGCCGACGATGTTCGAGCGGCCGATCACCACCGCGTCGAGCCCCGACAGGTCGCCGAGCCGATCCTCGAGCAGCATCAGGCAGCCGAGCGGGGTACAGGGGACGAAGCCCGGCATGCCCGTCGCGAGCCGGCCCGCGTTGATCGGATGGAAGCCATCCACGTCCTTGTCGGGATCGAGGCGGTTGAGCACCGCGTCGGCATCGACGTGCTTCGGTAGCGGAAGCTGAACCAGGATGCCGTCGACCGCCGGATCGGCGTTGAGCGAATCGACCAATGCGATCAGATCGACCTGACTGACATCGGCCGGCAGGCGGTGCTCGAAGCTCTCGAGCCCGGCCTCGAGCGTCGCCTTGATCTTCGAGCGGACATAAGCGGCGCTCGGCGGGTGCTCGCCGACCAGCACCACCGCGAGCCCCGGCGCGCGCCCGGCCCGTTCGGCGAAGCGCGCGCCGAGCGTCGCCACGCGGGCGCGCAGGCCGGCGGCAAAGGCTTTTCCATCGATCAGTTCAGCGGTCATGGCGCGGAGCCATAAAGGCTGGCGGCGATCTGTGCCAGCGCCGCGGCATCGCCGGCGATCGCGATCCGCTTGAGCCGCGCGGTGGCGCCCGCGACCAGCGTCACGTCGCGCCTGGGCACGCCGAACTGCCGGGCGACCAGCGCGACCAGCGCCGCGTTAGCCGCGCCGTCGACCGGGGCGGCCGCCAGCCGCGCGGCGAAATGGCTCTCGGTGCCGGCGATCAGCGCGTCACGCCCGCCGCGCGGGGTAACGCGCACCGAGATCTCGATGCCGCCGGCGCGCGGCTTCCACGCGCTCACACGCCGTAGACGGGAGTCACGTAAAGGCGCGGGATGACGACGTACATCAGGATGTAGAGGATGATCAGCACCACCAAGGGCGAGAAATCGAGCGCGCCGAAATCGGGCAATATCCTGCGGATCGGGCGATAGAGCGGCTCGGTCATCCGCTGGAGCGCGATCCAGATCGAGCGGACGAACTCGTTGTAGGTGTTGATGACGTTGAACGCGATCAGCCAGCTCAGGATCGCCTGGATGACGATGATCCACCAGATCACGGTTAGAAGCACCTGGATGATGTCGAGAAGCATGTTCACTTGGGGGGCTCTCCGCGCTGCCGGTGACCGGGAATAGCGGAAGTTCGCGCCCGCCGACAACTGCTAGCTGTGGACGAGGGTGCCGGCGCCGCTGCGGGTGAAGATTTCGAGCAGCATCGCGTGCGGCACGCGCCCGTCGAGGATCACCGCCGCGCCCACCCCGGCCTCGACCGCGGCGACGCAGGTCTCGACCTTGGGGATCATGCCGCCCGAGATCGTCCCGTCCGCCTTGAGCGCGGCGATTCGCGCCGGATCGAGATCGGTCAGCAGCGTGCCCGATCTGTCGAGCACCCCGGCGACGTCGGTAAGCAGGAAAAAGCGCGCGGCGTGGCATGCGCCCGCGATCGCGCCCGCCATCGTATCGGCGTTGATGTTGTAGGTATGCCCGTCGGCGCCGAGCGCGACCGGCGCGACGACGGGGATGAACCCCTTCGCCGACAAGGTCTCGAGGATCGACGGATCGACCTGCACCGGCTCGCCGACGAACCCGAGGTCGACATGTCGCTCGATCCCCTGGAGCGGATCGGCGCCGCGCCCTTCGACCTTGCGCGCGGTGACCAGCGCGGCGTCCTTGCCCGAGATACCCACCGCCTTGCCGCCCGCCTCGGCGATCCAGCCGACGATCTCCTTGTTGATCGATCCCGCGAGAATCATCTCGGCGATCCTGGCGGTCTCGGCGTCGGTGACGCGCAAGCCCCCGACGAACCGCGATTCGACCCCGAGCCGCTTGAGCATCGCGCCGATCTGCGGCCCGCCGCCATGGACGACGATCGGGTTGATCCCCACCGCCTTGAGCAGCACCACGTCCTCGGCGAAATCGCGCGCCAGCTCGCGATCGCCCATCGCGTGGCCGCCATACTTCACCACGAAGGTCGCGCCGGCGTAGCGCTGGAGATAGGGCAAGGCCTCGGTGAGCGTTTCCGCCTTGGCGAGCAGCGCCGGATCGGGTGCGTTGTCGGTCATGGTGGGCGAGCGCTTAGGGCTGCGCGCGCGTCCCGTCCAGCGCGCGGCCGATCTCGACGAACATGATGATGAACACCGGCACGATCACGATCGAGAGGATCACCTTGGTGAGCATCTGCCCCTCCATCAGCGCCAGGATCGGGCGTTCGCCATAGAAGGAGATGCTGATGAACAGCAGCGTATCGACGATCTGCGAGATCACGCTCGCGATCGCGCCGCGCAGCCACACCAATTTGCCTTCGCCGCGCGACAGCTTCGAGAAGATCAGCACGTTGAGCGTCTGCGATGTCCCGTAGGAGATCAGCCCGGCGATCATCATCCGCGCGCCCTGGCCGAGGACGATCGGGAACGCCGCGATCGCCGGCGGGTACATGCCCGGATCGTGCGGGAGCGCGATGACGAGCTGGATCAGCGCCGCCGAGACCAGCAGCGGCACGAAGCCGAGGCGGACCAGCGCGGTCGCGGTCCGCTGGCCGTGGAGCTCGGCGACCGCGCTGCCGATCACCACCAGCAGCAGGAAGCCGAAGATCCCCGCCTCGACCGCGAACGGCCCGAGCGCGACCTGCTTCACCCCGAGCACGCCCGAAATGCAGACCATGCCGCCGTAGAGCACCGAATAGACGAAGAGCGAGCGCGGGATCGCGGGCGGGGCTGGTTCCATACCCGCGAGGCTAGCGCATGGCGCGGCCACGTAAAGCCCCTCCGCCGCGCACCCGATTTCCCGGCATGAATCCGCCGCTTGCCTTCGCTCCGGCGCCGCGCCAAGCTCGCGGCTTATCGCCGAGGGGGAAACGACCGTGCCGCAATCCGACAATCCAGCGCGGGCCCCGCTGAACTTGGGCGGCTTCCCGATCGGCCTGCTCGGCATCGTCGCGATCCTTGCCATCGCCTTCCTGCTCTCGACCAACAAGCGCGCGATCCGCATCCGCGTGGTCGCGGCGGCTTTCGCGCTGCAGGTGGTGATGGCGTTCCTCGTGCTCCACACCGATTGGGGCCGCGCCGCGATCCAGGGCATGTCGAACGGCGTCGCGGCATTGCTCGGCTATGCCCAGGCCGGCACCGACCTGATCTTCGGCGATCTCGCGACCGATCCCAAGTTCGGCCACGCCTTCGCGATCTCGGCGCTGCCGGTGATCATCTTCTTCGCGGCGCTGGTATCGGTGCTCTATCACATCGGGCTAATGCAGCTGGTGATCCGCTGGGTCGGGGGCGCGATCGAGAGGGTGACCGGCGTGACCAAGGTCGAATCCTTGTGCGCGGCGGCGAACATCTTCGTCGGCCAGAGCGAATCGCCGCTGGTGATCCGCCCCTATCTGGCGCGGCTGACCGCGCCGCAATTGTTCACGGTGATGAGCGTCGGCATGGCGGGCGTCGCCGGCACGATCCTCGCCGCCTACGCCAGCCTGCTCGGGCCCGGCTATCTGCCCTTCCTGCTCGCCGCCTCGTTCATGGCGGCGCCGGGCGGGCTGCTGATGGCCAAGATCATCATGCCCGACGACCTCGCCCCGCGCGACGGCGAGCTGCCGCTCGGCGACGATATCGAAGAGGAAGTCATCCGCGCCGCCGACCATGATGTGGAGGAGGAGCGCGCGTCGAACATCATCATGGCCGCGGCGATGGGCGCGCAGACCGGCGTCCGGATCGCGGTGGCGGTCGGCGCGATGGTGCTGGCGTTCGTCGCGCTGGTCGCGCTCGCCAACGGGCTGCTCGGCGCGCTCGGCATGGGCGTGGTCGATCTCGCGCGGCAGGTCAGCCCCGAATGGGGCACCTGGGCGCAGGCCTGGTTCGGCGATCTCAGCTTCCAGAAGATCGTCGGCGCGGCGTTCGCGCCGGTGATGTACCTGATCGGCGTCTCGTGGCACGATGCGTCGGCCGCAGGCGGGCTGTTCGGCACCAAGGTGGTGCTCAACGAGTTCGTCGCCTTCATCCAATTGGGCGGGATGGCCGATCTCGCGCCGCGATCGAAGGCGATCATCACCTTCGCGCTGTGCGGCTTCGCCAATTTCAGCTCGATCGCGATCCAGATGGCCTCGACCGGCAGCCTGGCGCCCAACCAGCGGCCGATGATCGCCAAGCTCGGCATCCGCGCGCTGGTCGCCGGAAGCCTGGCGAACCTGATGAGCGCGGCGCTGGCAGGGCTGCTGCTGCCGCCGATGTGAGAAAGCGCTTGCTCCTGACGTAACGTCACCCGCTAGGACGGTGGCATGGAGGAAGTACTCGACATCGGCGAAGTCGCAAGGCTGACTGGCCTGACGCACCGTGGCCTGCGCTTCTACGAGGCGCGCGGGCTGGTCCGGCCGTTGCGCACCGATGGCAGCCGGCGAGTCTATGGCGCGGGCGAACTGGCGCGGCTCAACGCAGTGGTGGCGCTCAAGCGTGCGGGGTTCAGCCTGACGCAGATCGGCACGATGCTCGGCGGGCGCCGAGTCGACCTCGCCGCGCTGATCGCAGCCCCAGATCGCCGCGCTCGATGCGCGAGCAGCCGAGGTCGCCGCGTCGCGCGCTCTGCTCCAATCGGTTCTGTCCCGCATCGATCGCAGCGAGCCGATCGAGGTCGCGACCCTTTGCTCGCTGATCCGAAGCGGAGACACATCGATGAATCAGGAAAACTGGAAACAGGCGGCGGAGCGCATGTTCACGCCCGACGAGCTCGCGCGCTGGAAGGGCGCCGCCGCGCAGATGCCCGGCGGCGCGCCCGCTTACCTCGCCCGGATCGAGGCGCTCAGGGCGAAAATCGTCGCGCGGTTGCCGCTCGACCCCGCAAGCGCGGAAGCACAGGCGCTGCTCGACGAATGGGTCGCGATCACCCGGCCGCTCAGCGATGCCGCGACGCCCGAGATGCGCGCCAAGGCGATCCAGGTCCGCAAGGAAATGGCGGGCTGGGAAGAGGATCGCCAGCCTCCGGTCAACGCGACAGTCTGGGAGTTCATCAAGGCGGCAGCACGGGCCCGACGGGCGCACTGACGCGCGGGCAGGACCGGGTCAGACGGCGAGCCGGTCGCGGTACCGCGCCGGCGAGCTGCTGCCTGCGATGCGTTCAGACGAGCAGAACGTGGTCGCCGTATGCGGCGAGCCGCTTGTCGTGGGTGACGAGCCGGTAGGTATCGGCATGCGCGATCGCGACGAGCAGCCGATCGAACGGGTCGCCGTGATGCGGGGGCAGTGCTTCAAGCGCGGACAGATGGCGGACTTCGATGGCGAGGATATCCAGCGACGCCGCGCGAAACTCTGCGGCTGCCCGTTCCGCCGGCATGCCGATATCCCAATCGGTGCCGCGCTGCAGGGGCCGTTTGATCGCCAGCTCCCACAAGCTCGCGATGCTTACCGCCACGTCATTGTCCGGGTCGGCGATCAGGTCGGCCATCGTTGCCGAAAGCCGCTCGGGCGCGGTCACCGCCCAGAGCGCGACATGGGTGTCGAGCAAAAGCCTCAACGATCGCGCTTTTCGCCTGACAGATCGCCGCCTTCGTCGAACAGCTTTTGCACCTCGGCGTCGAGCGCCTGAAACGCATCATAGTCGAAATGAAACTTGCCCCGGGCGAGGCCCAGGCGGCGACGCGGCCTCTCGGCGCTGATCGCCGTCATGCGCACCGCGGGTTTGCCGTTGCGCGAAAGGATCACTTCGCTCTCCTCGCCCGACACCAAGGCCTCGACCAGCTTCGACAGGTTCGTCTTGGCTTCGTGCATGTTGACCGACGCCATCATCGCCTCCTAGCTAACTTAGCTAAGATATGATGCGCAGTCGAAAAGGTCAACGCGTCGGCACCGGCTCCGGGCCGTTGTAGTCGTAGAAGCCACGCCTGGTCTTCCGCCCATACCAGCCCGCTTCGACATATTTCACCAGCAGCGGCGCCGGGCGGAACTTGGGGTCGCCGGTGCCCTCGAACAGCACGCGGGTGATCTCGAGGCAGGTGTCGAGCCCGATGAAATCGGCGAGCGTGAACGGGCCCATCGGGTGATTGAGCCCGAGCTGGCACGCCGCGTCGATGTCGGGGATCGTCGCCACGCCCTCGCCGAGCGCGAAGCACGCCTCGTTGAGCATCGGCATCAGCACACGGTTGACGATGAACCCCGGCGCATCGTTGGCGTGGACGATCCGCTTGCCGAGCGAGCTCCCGAATTTCTCGACCGCGGCGACGGTGGCATCCGACGTCGCGAGGCCGCGGATCAGCTCGATCAGCCCCATCACCGGCACCGGGTTGAAGAAATGCACCCCCACGAAGCGCGCCGGATCGGGCGCCGCCTGCGCGAGCCGGGTGATCGGGATCGACGAGGTGTTGCTCGCCAGGATCGCCTGCGCGCCGAGCACCTTGCCGACGCTCTCGAAGATCTGGCGCTTGATGCCCTCGCGCTCGGTCGCGGCCTCGATCACCAGCGCGCAGGGCGCCATCGCCGCCACCTCGGCGACCGGCTCGATCCGCGCGAGCGCGGCATCGCGGTCGGAGGGGGCGATCTTCTCCTTCTCGACCAGCCGCGCGAGCTGCTTCGCGATTCCGGCCTTGCCCGCCTCGGCGCGCGCGAGATCGACGTCGGAGAGGAGCACGCCATAGCCCGCCTGCGCCGAGACCTGCGCGATCCCCGCTCCCATCTGCCCCGCCCCGATCACGCCCACCGTCTGCATCGTCCGATTCTCCTTCTCGCGGGCCACCTACCGCGCCCGGAAGCTTTCGGCTAGGACGCGGCGATGCCGATCCTCGCCCTGATGCTCGTCTTCGCCCCGATCCCGCCCGTCGCCGAGAAGGTGTTCGGCGATTGGGCGGTCGCCTGCGACAATGTCAAACGCTGCGAAGCGACCGCGCTGACCCCCGAAGAATGGAACGGCGACGAGCCACCGCAGGTGCTGCTGCGCCGGCTGGCGGGGCCGGCCGGCGCGCTGAGCCTCAGCTTCGCGCCGGCGAGCAACTATATCGGCGCCGCGACGATCGCAGTCGACGGCAAGGGCGTGCTCGATGCGCCGCTGGGACGCAACGGCATCGATCTGGCCGGGCCCGCCGCCGAGGCGCTGGCGCGGCGGATGGTCTCGGGCCGCGCGCTGACGATCCAGGGCGCCAGGGGCCGGCTGCTCGCGACGATCTCGCTCGCCGGGCTCTCGGCGACGCTGCGCTACGTCGATGCGCAGCAGGGGCGCGCCGGCGGCGTCACCGCGATCGTCGCGCGCGGGACGCGCGCCGCCGCGACCGTCCCCGCCGCCTTGCCGCTGCCCGAGGTGATCGCGATGCGTCCGGGCGCCGGCAAGCCCGTGGCGGTGAGCAGGGCGCTGCGCACCTCGCTCGCCAAGCAAGGCGCGTGCGAGGAGGCCGGAGATTCCGGCCCGGGCCTCCAGGTCGTGCGGCTCGACGCGCGCACCTCGCTCGTCATGGTGCCGTGCGGCAGCGGCGCCTATAATTTCTCGAGCGCGGCGTTCCTGATGGTCGACGGCCGCGCGGTTCCGGCGCGGTTCGACACGCGGCCGAGCTGGAGCGAGGGCGGCGTGCCGATGCTGGTCAACGCCGATTGGGACGCGCGCAAGGCGACGCTTTCGAGCTTCGGCAAGGGGCGCGGACTGGGCGATTGCGGCGCATCCGAGCGCTGGGTGTGGGACGGCGCGCGCTTCCGGCTGATCGAGGCGCTCCACCTCGACACCTGCCGCGGATCGATCCACTGGCTGACGATATTCCGCGCCCAGCCGCTCTATCGCTAGGGAGCGGTGCGGATCGGCTGCGCCTCGCACAGGATCAGCGCGAACCACGCGTCGGGATCGGTCCATTCGGCGATCGGCGTCCAGCCGCCCGCGCGCAGCAGCATCCGCGCGCCGTCGCGATCGTATTTGTGGCTGTTCTCGGTGTGGATCGTCTCGCCGCGATCGATCGCGAAGCCGCGCCCGTCGATCTCGAACGCCAGGTCCCCGGTCGCCTCGAGGTGCATCTCGATCCGCGCCGCATCGGGGTTCCAGATCGCGCGGTGGCGGAAGCGATCGACCGGGATCGTGCCGCCGAGCTCGCGGTTGATCCGCTCGAGCAGGTTGAGGTTGAACGCGGCGGTGACGCCCTGCGCGTCGTCATAGGCGGGGACCAGCACGTCGAGCGACTTGATCCGGTCCATCCCGATCAGCAGCCGCGCGCCCTCGCCCAGCCATTCGCGCATCGCGCGCAGCAGATCGACGGCGTGCCAGGCATTCATGTTGCCGATCGTCGATCCCGGGAAGAAGCCGAGCTTGGGCGCGCCGGCGACTTGCGGGGGAAGCGGAACCGGGCGGAGAAAATCGGCCTCGACCGGATAGACCGGCAGCCCCGGAAACGCCTGGCCCAGCGCGCGCGCCGACTGGCGCAGGAAATCGCCTGAAATATCGATCGGCACATAGGCGCCGGGATCGATCGCGCGCAGCAGGATCGGCGTCTTGGCCGACGATCCCGATCCGAACTCGACCACCGCCGCGCCGCGCGCCGCGAGCGCGCCGAGCTCGGGGCTGACGCGCTCGAGCAGCGCGGTCTCGGTGCGCGTCGGATAATATTCGGGCAGGTCGGTGATCGCCTCGAACAGCTCGGAGCCGTGGCGATCGTAGAACCAGCGCGCGGGGATCGCGCGCGGGCGGGCGGCAAGCCCGTTCAGCACATCGGCGCGGAAGGCCGGGTCGGCGAGCGATGCCTGGCCGTCCTCGATTTCCTGTTTCAGCATCTCAAAGATCCTTAGCCAGTCGAATGCCGGTGAACTGCCAGCGCTGGTGCGGGTAGAAGAAGTTGCGGTAGCTGGCGCGGACATGTCCGCGCGGCGTGGCGCACGAGCCGCCGCGCAGCACGCACTGGCCGCTCATGAACTTGCCGTTGTATTCGCCGACCGCGCCTGCGGCGGCGCGGAAGCCGGGATAGGGGCGGAAGGCGCTGCCGGTCCATTCCCATACATCGCCGAAGAAGGCCGGGCCGCCGGCCGAGGGACGCGGCTCGACCGGGCCAGCGCGATCGAGCTGGTTGCCAGCGAGCGGATCATGGCGCGAGGCGGCGCTTTCCCATTCGGCCTCGGTGGGAAGGCGTGCGCCCGCCCAGCTCGCATAGGCGTCGGCTTCGTAGAAGCTGACGTGGGTCACCGGCGCGGCGGGATCGATCGGACGGCGCCCGTCGAGCCCGAAGCGCGTCCAGGCGCCGCGCTCCCGGCGCCAGTAGAGCGGCGCCTCGATCCCCTGCGCCTGCACCCATGCCCAGCCGTCCGCGAGCCAGTGGCGCGGATCGGCATAGCCGCCGTCGGCGATGAAGGCGGCCCATTCGCCGTTGGTCACGGTGCGGTCGGCGAGCGCATGGCGGCCGAGCAGCGCGGCGTGACGCGGGCCTTCGCAATCGAAGGCGAACGTTGACGAACCTGGCTCGCCGGCACCGATCTCGACGATGCCCTCGGCGCCTTCGAGCCAGCCGATCTCGCCCGGCATCGCCACCGGCACCTTGGGAGCGCCCCGCCACACCGCCGGCTCGAGCGGATTCTGCGCGAAGAGATGGAGGACGTCCGTGAGCAGCAGCTCCTGGTGCTGCTCCTCGTGGTGGCAGCCGAGCTCGACCAGCGCCCGCGCCTCGCGCGGCAGCGCGGGGAGCGCATCGAGCACCGCCGCGGTCACCGCCGTGCGATAGGCGAGCACCTCGGCGAGCGTCGGACGCGTCAGCATGCCCCGCATCGGCCGGGCATGGCGCTGCCCTTCCGCCTCGTAATAGCTGTTGAACAGGAACGGCCAGCGTTCGTCGAACCGCCGATAGCCGGGCACGAAATCGCGCAGCACGAAGGTCTCGAAGAACCAGCTCGTATGCGCCAGGTGCCATTTGGCGGGCGAGGCGTCGTCCATCGACTGGACGGTGGCATCTGCGTCCGAGAGCGGCGCGGCCAGCGCGGCGCTGAGCGCGCGCACGCGCGCGATGCGCTCGCCGAGCGCGGAAGCCGGGGCCGGACCAGTTTCCGTTCGCATTATGTTCCCCATATCGGCGCCGCAGGCGCGCTCGTCAACCGCCCGAGCAATGGATATAGGTCAGCGCGACGCCCCGGGAACCCACAGAACGTCGCCCGCATGGTTTTGGTTCACCGCGCGCGCGGCGACGAACAGCAGGTCGGACAGGCGATTGAGATAGCGGATCGCCTCGGGACGCAGCGCGACCGTCTCGCCCGCCGCGACCGCCGAACGCTCGGCGCGGCGGACGATCGCGCGCGCGAGGTGGAGCGCCGCGGCGCCGGGCTCGCCGGCGGGAAGGACGAAGCTCCGCAGCGGCTCGATCGCCGAATTCATCCGGTCGATCGCCTGCTCGAGCCAGGCGACCTGCGGATCGGTGACGCGCAGCGCGCCCTCGACGCCCTCGGGCGTGGCGAGATCGGCGCCGAGATCGAACAGGTCGTTCTGGATCCGCGCGAGCATCTCGCTGAACGATCCCGGGCCGAGCGTGGCGCGCGCGAGCCCGATCGCGCTGTTGGCCTCGTCGATGTCGCCGATCGCGCCCATCAGGACATGGCCCTTCGAGACGCGCGAGCCGTCGACCAGCCCGGTCGTGCCGTCGTCCCCGGTGCGGGTGTAGATCCGGTTGAGCCGGACCAGCGGCCTAACTCTTGGCGGAAGCGAAGAGCAGGATGAGCGCGACGAGGCCGATCGCGACGGCCTGGAGCAGGATGCGATATTGCATCAGCTTGTTCGATCGCAGCGCGCGCGGACTGGGCCCCTCGCCCTCATATTCGGCGGGGTTGCTCCGCGCGAGATTGACGAGGCCCGCGGCGAGGACGCCGAGGATCGCCAGCATCACGGCGACGAGCAGGAGCACGGCGAACAGCGTCATGGCTCCCATCTAGTCCTTCGCGAGCGCGATTCCAACCGGAAGCTCCCCGCGCCGCATCCGATCGGCCAGCGCGCGGCCGTCCTCGCCCGCGCGCCGCATCGCCGCAAGCGTCGGCGCGCCATGGCGCTTGGCGAGGCGGGCGCCGTCGGGGCCGGTCAGCAGCGGGTGGTGGCGGTATTCGGGGGTGGGCAGGTCGAGCAGCGCCTGGAGCAGGCGGTGGACGTGGGTTGCATGGAACAGGTCCTTGCCGCGGACCACGTGGGTGACGCCTTGCGCGGCATCGTCGAGCGTGACCGCGAGGTGATAGGAGGCGGGGGCATCCTTGCGGGCGAGGACGACGTCGCCGTGGGCAATGGGATTGGCGGGGATGGGAATGCCGTGGTCGCGCCACAGCAATTCCTCCCCGGCACGGGGAGGGGGACCAGCCGAAGGCTGGTGGAGGGGGAGCGCCACGAGCGATTCCCTTTGTGGCGGTCCCCCTCCACCACCAGCTTCGCTGGCGGCCCCCCCTCCCCGTGCCGGGGAGGAATTGAAGCGCTCTCCCAACATCCAGCCGCCAGCAATGCCGCCTCGACAGGTCCGGGTCGGCCGCCCCCCGGCACGTCCCCGGATAGACCGCCCCCTCCGGCCCGTGCGGCGCGGCCAGGCTGGCGGCGATGTCGGCGCGGGAGCAGAAGCAGGGATAGAGCAGCCCCGTCGCGCGCAGCCGATCGAGCGCCGCCCGATAGCGCTCCAGCCGCTCGGACTGGAAGGTCACCGGCCCGTCCCATTCGAGCCCCAGCCAGTCGAGATCGGCGAGGATTCCGTCGACATGCCCGGGCCGGCTGCGGGTGGCGTCGATGTCCTCGATCCTGAGCACGAAGCGCCCGCCTTGCGCCCGCGCGAAATCGTGCGCGGCGATCGCCGACCAGGCGTGGCCGAGGTGCAACGGTCCGGTCGGACTCGGCGCGAAGCGCGTCGTTACAACCATGAAACCGGCTCTTGACCGCGAGTCGCGCGCTGTGCTGTCATGACGGCGTCACGCTTTCTGGCAAAAGGCGGAGCGACACGAACCGGCGAGGGAGCGCATGTACCATCCCGATCTGATCCGCCATCCCGATAGCTGCCCCGCGCTCGTGCTCAACGCCGATTATACGCCGCTCAGCTACTATCCCTTGAGCATCTGGCCGTGGCAGACCGCGGTCAAGGCGCTGTTCCTCGACCGGGTCGACGTGGTCAGCTTCTACGAACGCGAGGTTCGAAGTCCCAGCGCGAGGCTGAAGCTGCCTTCGGTCATCGCGCTCAAGCAATATGTGAAGCCCAGCAATTTCCCCGCCTTCACCCGGTTCAACCTCTTCCTTCGCGACAAGTTCGGCTGCCAATATTGCGGCAGCCCCCGCGAGCTCACCTTCGACCATGTCATCCCCCGCGCCCAGGGCGGGCGCACCACCTGGGAGAATGTCGTCACCGCCTGCGCGCCGTGCAACCTCCGGAAGGGCGGGCGCACCCCCAAGCAGGCGGCGATGCCGCTCCACATCGCGCCGATCCGGCCGACGAGCTGGCAGCTCCAGGAGCACGGCCGCCGCTTCCCGCCCAACTACCTCCACGATACCTGGCGTGACTGGCTCTATTGGGACGTCGAGCTGGAGGCCTGATTCGTCTTCTTCTCGGTCATCCCGGCCCTGTGCCGGGGTCCACCGCGCCGGAAGCGCAGGGCCAGAGGCTCAAATCCTTCGCCCGCCGCTTGATGGACCCCGGCACGAGGCCGGGGTGACGGATGTGGATAGAGCGCCTAAACCTCCGGGGGTTGGCGTGGGGGCAGCTAGCGTGTATTATCACGGCAACACAGTTAGCTGAGCATGGCGAAAGATCCGAAACTTCCCGAAACGCGCTTTCCGCTGCGCCGGCCCGCCGAGCCCGCGCCGGAGCCGCGCGCCTGGGCGCCGCCGCCGAGCGTGCCCGAGCCGCCCAAGCGCAGCGCCGGCGAGATGATCGAGGCGGCATTCGCGCGGGCGCGCAAGGCGATCCAGACCGACGAGCCGCTCGAGCTGACCGGGGGCGTACCGCCGCCGATCGGCTATTCGGCTCCGCGCCGCGCGGCGCCACCCCCTCCCCCGCCGCCGATGGCGCCCGAGCCGGCGCCGGGAAGCTACACCACCAACGTGCCGGTCGTCCGGCGCCCGCGCAACTGGCTCAAATGGGGCGTGCGCGGCGCGGCGGGGTTCGTCGTGCTGTTCATCGTCGCGGTCGGCTGGCTGGCGCTGACCGCGCCGCTGTCGAAGTCGCTCCAGCCGCCGGCACCGCCCTCGATCACCTTGCTGTCCGCCGAGGGGACGCCGATCGCGCGGCGCGGCGCGGTGATCGGGCCGGCGGTCGACGCCGCCAAGCTGCCCGAGCATGTCCGCGACGCCTTCGTTGCGATCGAGGACCGGCGCTTCTACAGCCATTGGGGCGTCGATCCGCGCGGCATCCTGCGCGCGCTGGTCCACAACATGGGGGGAAGCGGCGGATCGCAGGGCGGCAGCACGATCACCCAGCAGCTCGCCAAGAACGCCTTCCTCGACCAGAGCCGCACCGTCAGCCGCAAGTTCCAGGAAATGCTGATCGCCTTCTGGCTCGAGGCGTGGCTGACCAAGGACGAGATCCTGTCGCGCTACCTCTCGAACGTCTATTTCGGCGACAACGTCTATGGGCTGAGCGCCGCCGCGCAGCATTATTTCAGCTGCCGGCCCGAGGATCTGACCGTGAGCCAGGCGACCTTGCTCGCGGGGCTCGTCCAGGCGCCGTCGCGGCTGGCGCCGACCGGCAACCTCAAGGGCGCGCGCGACCGGCAGCGGCTGGTGGTGCGATCGATGGTGAGCGCCGGGCTGCTCGACAAGCGCGAGGCGGCGGCGGTCAAGCCCGCGGTGCTCCACACCGATCGCGTCACCCAGCTCCCCAACGGCACCTATTTCGCCGATTGGGTGCTCCCACAGGCGCGCGACCGCGCCGGCGCGGTGGCGAGCGAGCAGACCGTCCAGACGACAATGGAGATCCACGCGCAAAAGGCCGCCGAGCGCGCGGTGCGCGACGCGGGGCTGAGGAAATCGCAGATCGCGATCGTCGCGATGCACCCCGACGGGCGCGTGATCGCGATGGTCGGCGGCACCAATTACGGCGGGAGCCCGTTCAACCGCGCGACGCAAGCGCGGCGCCAGCCGGGATCGACCTTCAAGCTGTTCGTCTATCTCGCGGCGCTGCGCAGCGGGATGACACCCGACAGCATCGTCGACGATTCGCCGGTGACGATCGGCGGCTGGTCGCCCTCGAACAGCCACGACAGCTATCAGGGCAAGATCACGCTGCGCCAGGCCTTCGCCAAATCGAGCAACGTCGTCGCGGCGCGGCTGACCAAGCAGCTCGGGGTTGCACGGGTGACGCAGGTGGCGCGCGACCTGGGGATATCGACTCCGATCGGCAGCGACGCCTCGGTCGGGCTCGGCACCTCGACGGTGTCGCTGCTCGAGCTGACCGCGGCCTATGCCTCGATCGCGGAGGGCGCCTATCCGGTGCGCCCGCGCGGGCTCGCCGATACCGAGGCTTCGCAGGACTGGTTGGCGCGGACGCTGGGTGCGCCGAGCCGCTTTCCCAACGGCCAGCTCGACGACATGCGCTCGATGCTGGCGAGCGTCGTCCAGTCGGGCACCGGGCGCGGCGCGGCGCTGCCGATCCCGACCTTCGGCAAGACCGGCACGACGCAGGACAATCGCGACGCGCTGTTCATCGGCTATGCCGGCGGGATCGTCGCGGGGGTGTGGCTGGGCAACGACGACAATTCGCCCAATCCCGGGCTTTCGGGAAGCGGCATTCCGGCACGCGTGTGGCGCGACTTCATGACCCGCGCGCTCGACATCCAGGCGCCGCCGCCGCCGGCGGTTCCGGACAACGAGACCGACGGGAATGAGTCGGGCAGCCTGGTCGACGCGCTCGACGGGCTCGGCATCCACCTCGGCAACGGCGAGATCCAGGTCGAGGTCGATTCGGACACGCCCAGGGCGCCGCCGTCGCCCGCCGACGAACGGCGGCGCGAAGACGTCGACGTGCCGCGCCAGCCGCCGATTCCGGCGCCGACGCAGCCAAGGCGGGTCAAGCCGGACGAGGGGCAGAATTAGGCCCGACCCGTCGGGCTATTCTTGCGCCTTGCCGAGCCGCTGCCGCTCGCGCAGCCTGAGCGCGAGCACGTAGATCACCGCCGCCACCAGCGCGAACAGGAACCATTGCACCGCATAAGCGAGATGGTTGTTGGGCACGCTCGAAATGTCGGGCCTGGCGGTCACCAGCAATCTCGGCGCGGGTTGCTCGGAGATCAGCATCAGCGGCTTGGGCGCCTTGCTGAGCAGCGCGGCGATCAGCGGCAGGTGATAGGGGGCGTGGGTGATCGTGCCGGCCACCGGCCCGCCCTTCCACGGCGGGGTGAACTTGGGATCGGTCGAGACGCCCATGTCGACCAGCAACGCCGGGCCCTCGGCGCCGGTGCGGCATTGGGCGATCTGGCGCCAGCCGGTGACCCCGCTCGCGCTGCGGCCGCCCTCGTGCTGCCACCCGACCACCTCGAGGCACAGCCCGGTCGCGCGGCGGAACAGATAATGGTCGCCGACCGGCACACGCGGGAAGGCCATCGCCGGGCGGTCCATGTTGGCGGAGAGCTGCGCGAGCAGCGCTTCCTTCTCCGCCTTGCGGCCGAGCTGCCAGAAACCGAGCCCGATCATCGCCGCGATCGCGAGCCCGACGAGCAGCGTGGGAAGAAGCGGGAAGCGCGGCATCACGGCTCCTGCTTGATCCGCCCCTCGCGCGCGGCATGGCGATATTCGAGCGCAAGCAACAGCCCCTTGCCGAACCGCAGGCACAGCACGACCAGGATCAGCGTCAGCGGGATCCACAGCAGGGCATGGATCAGCAGCCCCGGCTCGAACTCGAGTTCGACCGTCACCGCGAGCAGCGTCACCAGCGCGCCGATGCCGAGCGTCATGAACACCACCGGCCCATCGCCGACGTTGAACACGGTGAAATCGAGCCCGCACCTGGGGCAGCGATCGGCGAATTTGACGAAGCCGCGGAACAGTGTCCGGGCGCCGCAGCGCGGGCAGCGCCCCAGGACCGCGGAGCCGACCGGCGGAACCGGGGCGGGCGCCGCGACGTCCACGGCTGCCCGCCCGGGATCGCTCATCCCGCGTGCACCGGCGCGCCCCAGCCGCCCCAGACATAGATCGAGGCGAACAGGAACAGCCACACCACGTCGACGAAGTGCCAATACCAGGCCGCCGCCTCGAAGCCGAAATGCTGGCGGGGAGTGAAGTCGCCCTTGTACACGCGCACCAGGTTGACGATCAGGAAGATCGTGCCGACGATGACGTGGAAGCCGTGGAAGCCGGTCGCCATGAAGAAGGCGCCGCCATAGGTGGTGCCGAGCGGGCTGGTCGACGCCGCCTGGAAGGCGAACGGTGCGTGGCGATATTCATAGGCCTGGATGCACGAGAAGCTGATCCCGAGCAGGATCGTCAGCCACAGCCCCTTCTTGACGCTGTCGTTCTCGCCGACGCCGATCAGGCCCCACAGCCCCTTCAGCGCGCCGCCGCGCTGGCCGTGGATCAGCGCATGGTGCGCCCAGGTGACCGTGCAGCCCGAGCAGAGCAGGATCATCGTGTTGAGCAGCGGGAATTCCCACGCGTTGAGCACTTCCATGCCCTTGGGCGGCCATTGCTTGCCGATGATGTCGACCGCCGAGGGGAACAGCGAGAAATCGAACCACGCCCAGAACCAGCCGACGAAGAACATCACTTCGGAGGCGATGAACAGGATCATCCCGTAGCGCAGGTGGAGCTGGACGACGGGCGTGTGATCGCCCTGGTTGGCCTCCTTGATCACCTCGGACCACCAGCCGAACATCGTGATCAGCACGCACGCGAGCCCGGCGAAGAACAGCAGCGGAGCGCCCGCCGCCTTGTGCATCCACATGATCGCGCCCGAGGCGAGCGCCAGCGCCGCCATCGCGCCGAACAGCGGCCAGGCGCTGGGGTTCACGATATGATATTGGTGCGTCCTGGGTCCGGCCATCGGTCTTCCCTGTCCTTGGTTTCGGCTGCTCTAGCCCGGCGCCCTGGCGGAATCCACCGGGTAAAATGTGTAGGAAAGCGTGATTTCCTTGACGTCGCGCGTGTCGACGTCGTCGAGGATCTTGGGGTCGACGTAGAAGATCACCGGCATCCGCGCGGTCTCGCCCGGCGCGAGCGTCTGCTGGGTGAAGCAGAAGCACTGGATCTTGTGGAAATATTTGCCCGCCTGGGTGGGGGTGACGTTGAAGGTGGCGGTGCCCGTGATCGGGCGGTTCGAAGTGTTGGTGGCGAGGAAGAAGGCCATGTCGCGCCCGCCCACGTCGACCGTGTCGGCATGTTCCTCGGGGCGGAAGCGCCACGGCAGGCTGGGGCTGACGTTGGTGTCGAACGCGACGACGACCCGCTGCCCGGTGGCGCCCGGCGCGGCGGTCCCGCGCTGGGTGGTGCCGTTGAGCCCGGTCGCCTGGCAGAAGACGCGGTAGAGCGGGACGCTGGCGAAGCCGAGCCCGGTCATGAAGCACACGCCGATCGCGGCGAGCAGCGCGGTGCGCAGCTTGCGGCTCATCACCCGTGACCCGACTGGATCTTGACGATCGAGATCGCGAACACCAGCACGACGAACGCGGCGAGCAGCCACGCCATCACCTTGGCGCGGCCCAGCTGGCGCGCGCGGATCTCGGCATCGGTGGGCGGCAGCGGCGGGATCGGGGGTTCGTCGCTCATGCCAGCCACCGATCCGCCGCCACGGCGCCAAACAGGATGAAGAGATAGAGGATCGAATATTTGAACAGCGTCCGCTCGGGCGCCATCGCGTCGGCACCCGCGGTGGCGCGCAGCGCGACCCGCGCCGCCAGCGCCGCGAACACCGATGTCGCCGCGACCGCGATCACGCCGTAGAGCGCGCCGGTGAGCCCGAGCGGCCAGGGCGCGACCGCCACCGCCGCCATCGGCAGCGTATAGAGCCCGATCTGGTGCCGCGTCACCCGCTCGCCCGCCACCACCGGCAGCATCGGCACCCCGGCATTGGCGTAATCGCTCTTCACGAACAGCGCGAGCGCCCAGAAATGCGGCGGCGTCCACAGGAAGATCAGCGCGAACAGCAGCGCTGGCAGCAATGCGACATGGCCCGTCGCCGCCGCCCAGCCGATCAGCGGCGGGAAGGCGCCCGCCGCGCCGCCGATGACGATGTTCTGCGGCGTGCGGCGCTTGAGCCAGATCGTGTAGACGAAGACGTAGAACAGGATCGACAGCGCCAGGATCGCGGCGGCGAGCGTGTTCACCGCGAACCCCATCAGGATCACCGAGAAGGCGCCGAGCCCGACGCCGAAGTGGAGCGCCGACTGGCGGTCCATCCGTTTGGCCGGAAGCGGGCGGCCGCGCGTACGCTTCATCAGCGCGTCGATATCGGCCTCATACCATTGGTTGAGCGCCCCCGCCGCGCCCGCACCGAGCGCGATGCACAGGATCGCGGTGAAGGCGAGGACCGGATGGATCTGCACCGGCGCCGCGAGCATGCCCGCGAGACCGGTGAACACGACGAGGCTCATCACCCGGGGCTTGGTGAGCGCCAGGAAATCGCGCCAGTCGGCGGGAAGGGCGAGTGTGGTCGCGGTCATCTTCAAATCCTCCCCTCCCGATTGCGGGAGGGGTCGGGGGAGGGCTCGTCGTTCCTGGGGAATCGCCCGTTGCCGGGCCCTCCCCTAGCCCCTCCCGCAAGCGCGAGGGGAATCAAGGCTCAATGGTGCACGCTGTCGATGATCGGCAGCGTTTCGAACTGGTGGAACGGCGGCGGGCTCGACAGCGTCCATTCGAGCGTCGTCGCGCCTTCGCCCCACGGATTGCCCTCGGCCTTGCGCCCGGCGGCGAGCGAGATGATGATGTTGACGAAGAACACCACCATCCCCACCGCCATGATCACATAGCCCCAGGTGGCGATGTGGTTCCAATAGGCCAGCCCGTCGGCATAATCGGGCACGCGGCGCTGCATCGATTGCCAGCCGAGGAAATGCATCGGGAAGAACAGGATGTTCACGCCGACGAAGAACACCCAGAAATGCACCTGGCCGAGCAGCTCGTTGTACATCTTGCCCGACATCTTCGGGAACCAGTAATAGAAGCCCGCGAACAGGCTGAACACCGCGCCGAGCGACAGCACATAGTGGAAGTGCGCGACGACGTAATAAGTGTCCTGCATATAGTCGTCGACGCCGCCGTTGGCGAGGACGACGCCGGTGACGCCGCCGACGGTGAACATGAAGATGAAGCCGATCGCCCACAGCATCGGCGTCTTGAAGCTGATCGAGCCGCCCCACATCGTCGCGATCCACGAGAAGATCTTCACGCCGGTCGGCACCGCGATCACCATCGTCGCGGCGGTGAAGTACATCTTGACCGAGACGCCGAGGCCGGTGGTGAACATGTGGTGCGCCCACACCACGAACCCGACCACGCCGATCGCGACCATGGCATAGGCCATGCCGAGATAGCCGAACACCGGCTTGCGGCTGAAGGTCGAGATGATCTGGCTGACCATGCCGAAGCCCGGCAGGATCATGATGTAGACCTCGGGATGGCCGAAGAACCAGAAGAGGTGCTGGTAGAGGATCGGATCGCCGCCGTAGGTGGGATCGTAGAACGCCGTGCCGAAGTTGCGATCGGTGAGCAGCATCGTGATCGCCGCGGCGAGCACCGGCAGCGCCAGCAGCAGCAGGAACGCGGTCACCAGGATCGACCAGACGAACAGCGGCATCTTGTGGAGCGTCATCCCCGGCGCGCGCATGTTGAAGATCGTGGTGATGAAGTTGATCGCGCCGAGGATCGAGCTGGCGCCCGCGAGGTGGAGCGAGAGGATCGCCATGTCGACCGCCGGCCCGGGGGATCCGTAGGTCGAGAGCGGCGCATAGACCGTCCAGCCGGTGCCGGCGCCGCCGAAGAAGGGCGAGGCGAGCAGCAGGCAGAACGAGGGGATCAGCAGCCAGAACGAGATGTTGTTCATCCTGGGGAATGCCATGTCGGGCGCGCCGATCATGATCGGCACGAACCAGTTGCCGAACCCGCCGATCATCGCCGGCATCACCATGAAGAACACCATGATCAGCCCGTGCGCGGTGATCAGCACGTTCCAGAAGTGCATCGATTCGTCGAAGCTCTGCGGCGATCCATGGACGAAGCTCGCCCACACCTGGAGATACTGGATCCCCGGCTGCGCCAGCTCGGCGCGCATCAGCCCGGAGATCGTGCCGCCGATGATCCCGGCGGTGATCGCGAAGATCAGGTAGAGCGTGCCGATGTCCTTGTGGTTGGTCGACATGAACCAGCGGACGAAGAAGCCCGGCTTGTGATCGGCATCGTGATGGTCGTGCGCATGATCGTCGTGCGCCGCGGCGTAAGGGAGGGCGGTGTCGGTCATGGTCTCAGTTTCCAGCGTTGCCGGCGCCCGCGGGGTTCGCGGTCGCGGCCTGGTTGGTGGTCACCGCGGCGGCGGTGGCGTTCTCGGTCGGGCCGGTGCTGTTGCCCGGCGATCCGGCGTCGGCGGCGGGCGCGGTCGCGCTGGCGTTCGACGCGGCGGTCGCCTCGCCCGGCATCGTCCCGCCCTTGGCATGGACCCAGGCGGCGAACACCGCCGGCGACACCGCCTCGACCGCGATCGGCATATAGCCGTGGCGATCGCCGCACAGTTCCGAGCAGACGCCGAAATAGAGGCCGGGCTTCTCGATCGTGAAGCTGGTCTCGTTGAGCTTGCCGGGGACCGCGTCGAGCTTGATCCAGAAGGCGGGGACCGCCCAGCTGTGGATCACGTCCTGCGCGGTGGTGATCAGGCGGATCGGCACGCCGACCGGGAGCACCACGCGATTATCGGCGGCGAGCAGCCGCGGGCCGTCGGCCGGAGTGCGATAGCGCTCGCCGGCGGCGACCTGGCTCTGCTCCTTGAGCATGTTCGCGGTGATCTGGATCCCGCCGTTGTCGGGATATTCGTAGCTCCAATACCATTGGTTGCCGATCGCCTTGAGCGTCACGGCATTGTCCGGCGCGGGCTTGAACTGCGCGGCGAGCAGCCGGATCGACGGCACCGCGATCGCGATCAGGATCAGCACCGGCAGCAGCGTCCAGACGATCTCGATCGCCGTGTTGTGCGAGGTGCGCGAGGGCGTGGGGTTGGCGGCGCGGCGATAGCGCACGATCACCCACAGCAGCAGCACCAGCACGAACAGCGTGATCGCGCTGATCAGCCACATCAGGATATTGTCGTGGAACCATAAGGCCTCGCGCCCCGTGGGCGTGACCTGGCCCTGGAGCGCGAGCGCGCCGTCCTTGGGCTCGCCCTCGCCGACAATCGCGACCGCGGGAGGAGCGCCGTCCTGGGAGAGCAGGGGATCGGTGGGCGCGGCGGCCTTCGCCGCGGCGGCGGTGGGCGCCGCGGCGGGCGCCGGCGCGGTCGCGGCCGGCTGGACCGGCGCGGCGGCGCGGCCCTGCGCCGGGCCGGCGACCGCCAGCCCCGCCGCGAGAACAATCCCTGTCAACCCAAGCATGCGCATCGTCTGTCATCACCCCGTTCGAAGAGCGCCGAAGGCAAGGGCAGGAGACTGCCCCATTGGCAGCGGCCTATACGCCGCCGGGCCTCGTTCTCAATAGCTTTTTGCGTGGCCGTTGCGGCGGATCGGCGGCGGTCCTAAGGTTCCAGGCCTCAGCGGGCATGGGAGCCGGGGTTTGACGGGCGACGAGATTCTGGACGAATTCCGCGACGCGGGCGCGCTGCTCGAGGGGCATTTCATCCCTCTCGTCGGGGCTCAGATCGCCGGTCTTCCTCCAGAAGATGCGCATTTTCGAGGACCCGGTCCGCACCGCCCGGGTGTGCGGCGCGCTCGGCGCGCTGATCCGCGATTCGTTCGGGCCGGTCGACATGGTGGTCTCTCCGGCGATCGGCGGGATCATCCCGGGCTATGAGACCGCGCGGGCATTGGGCTGCAAGGCGGTGTTCGTCGAGCGCGAGGAGGGCGCCTTCCAGCTCCGCCGCGGCTTCGAGATCCCGGCCGGCGCGCGCGTGGTTATGGTCGAGGACATCGTCACCACCGGGCTCTCGTCGCGCGAATGCATCGCCGCGATTCGCAGGCATCCGGGCGAGCTGGTTGGCGCGGCCTGCATCGTCGACCGGTCGAACGGCAACGCCGACATCGGCGTGCCGCTGGTGTCGCTGTGCCGGCTCGACGTCCCCGCCTATCCCGCCGACGCGCTTCCGCCCGCGCTCGCAGCGATCCCCGCGATCAAGCCCGGCAGCCGCGCGGCGGCGTGACGCATCCGCTCCGCCTGGGGGTCAACATCGACCATGTCGCGACCGTGCGCAACGCGCGCGGCGCCGGCTATCCCGATCCGGTGCGCGCCGCGCTGCTCGCGGCCGAGGCGGGCGCCGACGGGATCACCGCGCACCTGCGCGAGGACCGCCGCCACATCACCGACGCGGACATCGCCCGGCTTTCGGCCGAGCTCAGGATTCCACTCAACCTCGAGATGGCGGCGACCGACGAGATGCTCGCGATCGCGCTGCGCCACCGCCCGCACGCCGCGTGCATCGTCCCCGAGAAGCGTGAGGAACGCACCACCGAGGGCGGGCTCGACGCGGCGGGGCAGCACAACCAACTGCAGCACCTCGTGAGCGAATTGCGCGGCGCCAACATCCGCGTGTCGCTGTTCATCGAGCCCGATCCGCGCCAGATCGAGGCGGCGCTGCGGCTCGGCGCCCCGGTGGTCGAGCTCCACACCGGCCGCTACGCCGAGCTGGAGGGCGCGGCGCGCGCCGAGGAGCTGCGCCGCCTGTCCGACGCCGCCGCGCTCGCCGCCAAGAATGGGATCGAGGTCCATGCCGGCCACGGCCTGACCTTCGACAATGTGATTCCGGTGGCGGCGATCCCGCAGGTGCGCGAGCTCAACATCGGCCATTTCCTGATCGGCGAGGCGATCTTCGACGGGCTGGGGCCGGTGGTGCGGCGGATGCGCGCGCTGATGGACGAGGCGCGGTGATGGAGGTCCCAAAATCCTCCCCGGCACGGGGAAGGGGACCATGCGAAGCATGGTGGAGGGGGAGCGCCACGAGCGAATCCCCTTGTGGCGCTCCCCCTCCACCACCAGCTTCGCTGGCGGTCCCCCTCCCCGTGCCGGGGAGGAGTTGGTGATCCTCGGCCTCGGCTCGGACCTGTGCAGCATCGAGCGGATCCAGAACTCGCTGGACCGTTATGGGACACGCTTCGAGAACCGCGTCTTTACGTCTGTCGAGCTAAGCAAGGCCGCGAAGCGCCCGCATACGCGCGCGGCGACGCTGGCGAAACGCTTCGCCGCGAAGGAGGCCTATTCGAAGGCGGTGGGAACGGGGTTCCGCGCCGGAGTGTTCATGAAGGATATCGGCGTGGTCAATTCGCCCTCCGGGGCACCCACGCTGGCGCTCACCGGGGGCGCCAAGGCCAGGCTTGACGCCCTTACCCCCGCAGGCCACGTCGCGAAGGTGCACCTGACGTTGACCGACGATCATCCCTGGGCGCTGGCGCTGGTCGTCATCGAGGCAGTGGCGAAGGAAGAGTCCTAGAAGATGGCCGCGGACGAGCTGGCGTTGAGGTACGAAGAGCAGCACCCCGTCGACGCGGCGCCGCGCGAGCGCGCCGACTGGTGGGCGGAGGCCAAGGGCATCTTCTGGCTCGTGCTCGCGGTGCTCGGCTTCCACAGCCTGGTCGCCAAGCCCTTCTACATCCCGTCCGAATCGATGCTGCCGGGGCTGCTCCACGGTGATCGGCTGGTGGTGACCAAATTCCCCTACGGCTATTCGTTCGTCACCCCGACCTTCCACTTCCTGCCCTTCGTCCCCCGGCCGGCTGTTCGGCCGCATGCCCGAGCGCGGCGACGTGGTGATCGTCACCCCGCCGGGGACCAGCACCGATTACATCAAGCGCGTGATCGGGCTGCCGGGCGATCGCGTCGCGGTGCGCGACGGGCTGCTCTATCTCAACGGCCGGCGGTGCCGCGAACTTATATGGGCGAGCGGATGCTGCCGGTGGACCCCAATACGCGCTGCGAGGCGAGCCATTATCCGGGGATGCTGGTCACCGGCGCCGACCACAAGCCCTATTGCCGCCTGCCGATCTACCGCGAGACGCTGCCGGGCGGGCGCTCCTACGACACGGTCGACATGGGCGACCTGCCCGGCCAGGCCGACCATTTCGCCGAGATGCGCGTGCCCAGGGACCATGTCTTCCTGATGGGCGACAACCGCGACAACAGCGCCGACAGCCGCTTCGCCACCGCCGAGGGCGGGCTGGGCGGCCCGGTGCCGTGGGAGAATCTCGGCGGGCGCGCCGAATTCATCACCTTCTCGCTCGACGGCAGCGCGACCTGGAACCCGGCGACCTGGATCCATTCGTTCCGCCCCGGCCGCGCCGGCCTGTCGCTCCACCCGAGCCGCGACGCGCAATGACCGACGAGGTCCAGGTCGTCCAGGAGCCCGGCCCCAACGAGATGCGCGATCCGGTGATGCGCGCCGAGCTGCGCCGCGCATCGGTGTGGTTCGGGCTCGGGATCGCGGTGGCGCTGGTGGTGCTGCTGGTCCAGCCGCTGCTGATCATCTTCGGCGGGATCGTCGTCGCCTCGATGCTCGACGGCGGGGTGCGGTTGCTCGGGCGTATCGCGCCGCTGCCGCGCTGGCTGCGGCTGGCGATCATCGTGGTGCTGGTGATCGCGTTCATCGGCGGCGTCTTCTACCTGACCGGGGTCCAGATCGCCGCTCAGGCCGAGCAGCTCCGCGCGACGCTGAACCTCCAGGCCAACCGCGTCTCGTCGTTCATCTCCAGCCTCGGGCTGATGCCGGGCCGATCCGATCTCGGCGGGCTCGCGCAACAGGCGCTGGGATCGGTCGGGCGGCTGACCTCGGCGGTGGGATCGGTGCTCGGCGCGGCAGCGAGCCTGCTGATGATCCTGATCATCGGCCTGTTCGTCGCGATGGAGCCGCGGCTCTACGAGCGCGGGCTGCAATGGATGGTGCCGGTGGGCTCGCGCGACGAATTCGCGGTGACGCTCGGCCGGATGGCGCGGACGATGCGGGTGCTGCTCGCCGGGCGGCTGCTGGGAATGTTCGCCGAGGGGGTGATGATCTGGCTCGCTTTGTGGGCAGCGGGGGTGCCGATGGCGCTGCTGCTCGGGATCATCACCGGCGTTCTCGCCTTCATCCCCAATATCGGCGCGTTCATCAGCGGCGTCCTGATGGTCGCGGTGGGATTCAGCGCCGGGGGGGATCACGGCATCTGGGCGATCATCATCTATTTCGCGATCCAGAATTTCGACGGTTACGTGGTCATCCCGATGGTCGCGCGGCGCACGGTCGATCTGCCGCCGGCGCTCACCTTGTCGTCGCAGATCCTTGCGAGCACGCTGTTCGGCGTGCTGGGCCTCGCGCTCGCCGATCCGATGGTGGCGATGATCAAGGTGGCGCTCGAGCGCGAATCGGAGCTGGCCGCCAAGGCCGGGCTCGGCAAGCCGCGGCGGCGCTGGCGGCGCAACCCCGATGATCCCAAGCCGGTGCCCGCGCCCGAGGAACCCCCGATCGACGGCTGACGAAAGGCGAAGGCGATGCTGCTCCACGATTATTCGCGCTCGTCGGCGGCGTATCGCGTCCGCATCGCGCTCAACCTCAAGGGGCTGGCCTATGACCGGCGCGACGTGGCGCTGCTCGAGAACCGGCAGCGCAGCCCCGAGCATCTCGCGCTCAATCCGCAAGGGTTCGTCCCCGCGCTCGAAGTCGACGGCCTCGTGCTCACCCAGAGCCTCGCGATCATCGAATGGCTCGACGCGCGCCACCCGGAGCCCCGGCTGATCCCCGCCGAGCCCGACGCGCGCGCGGCGGCGCTGGCGCGCGCGCTGGTGATCGGCTGCGACATCCACCCGCTCAACAATCTGCGCGTGATGCGCTGGCTGGCGCACGAGCTCCACGTCGAGGAAGCGAAACGCGACGAGTGGACGCGCCACTGGATCGCCGAGGGGTTCGCCGCGCTGGAGGCGATGGCGGGGGCCGGGCCGTTCCTCGGCGGCGCGGCGCCCGATGTGGCCGACGTGTTCCTGGTGCCGCAGATGTTCAACGCGCGGCGGTTCGATACGCCGCTGGAGGCGTTCCCCAGGCTGGTGGCGGCCGACGCCGCGGCGAGCGCGCTCCCCGCCTTCGCCGCGGCGCATCCCGATCGGGTGGGGGCGTGAGCGGACGGCCCACTCCATATTGCCGTTATCCCGGAAGCCGAAGGCTGTCCGGGATCCACCGCGAGGCAGGCGCCGGTGGAGAGGTGGATCCCGGACTGCAAGGCTTTCCAGCCGAAAACGAAGACGTTTTCGGGGGAAAGCCTAACATCCGGGATGACGAAGAAGGCGAAGGGGGCTCTGGCCCTGGGCTTTGCCGCCGGCCTTCTGACGGCGGGTCCCGCCCGGGCCCAACAGATTCCATCGCCCGAACCCGACGAGATCGTCGTCACCGGCCGGGGCCTCGATGCGCCGCCGGGCGACACCGCCTACGCCGTGGTCACGATCGGCGCCGACCGGCTCGGCGATACCGCCAGCGGGCGGCTGGAGGATGCGATCCGCGACGTCGCCGGGGTGGCGCAGTTCCGCCGCTCCGATTCGACCTCGGCGCATCCGACCAGCCAAGGGATCACGCTCCGCGGCCTGGGCGGCAACGCATCGAGCCGCGCGCTGCTGCTGCTCGACGGGGTGCCGCAGGCCGATCCGTTCGGCGGCTGGGTCGCCTTTCCGGCGTATCTGCCCGCGCGGCTCGGCTCGGCGCGGATCACGCGCGGCGGCGGCAGCGGCTATGCCGGGCCCGGCGCGCTCGCCGGAACGATCGAGCTCAACAGCGGCACGCCCGCCGAGCTCGGCCGGCTCGGGCTCGGGCTCGATTACGGCAGCCGGAACAGCTTCGACGCCACTGCGGTCGGATCGGCGACGCTGGGCACCGGCTTCGTCACGGTCGCAAGCGAATATGCGCGCGGCGACGGCTTCGTCCCGACCGTCGCCGAGGATCGCGGCCCGGCCGATCGCGCCGCGCCCTACCGCCAGGCCAGCCTCGCCTTGCGCGGCGTCATCGACGTCGGCGGCACCGAGCTCCAGGCCAATCTCTCGGGCTTCACCGATCGGCGCGATCGCGGCGTCGACTTCACCAGGGTGATGAGCGAGGGCGCCGATGCCAGCGTGCGGCTGGTCGGGCATGGCCGCTGGGCCTGGTCGGCGCTCGGCTATCTCCAGACGCGCCAGTTTGCGAGCGGCTTCGCCAGCGTCAGCGACGCGCGCGACAGCGTCGCCGCCAGCCTGAACCAGGTCAACGTGCCCGCGGCCGGGCTGGGCGGGCGGATCGAGCTGCAGCCGCCGGTAGGCGGCGGGGTGACGCTGCGGCTGGGCGCCGACGCGCGCGCCGTCTCGGGGCGAACGGAGGAACTGTTCACCTATGTCGCGGGCGCGCCGACCCGCCGCCGCGAGGCGGGCGGGCAGGCGCTTACCGCCGGCGGCTTCGCCGACGCCAGCTTCGAATCAGGGCCGCTGACGCTCAGTGCCGGCGGGCGGCTCGATCACTGGAGCATCACAGATGGCAGCCTGGTCGAGCAGCCGCTCGCCGGGGGCGCCGCGCTCACCGATCTCGCCTTCGCGAACCGCGACGGATGGGAAGCGACCGGGCGCCTGGGCGCTGCATTCCGGGCGGGTGCGGGCGTCACGCTGCGCGCCGCGGGCTATCGCGGGTGGCGGCTGCCGACGCTCAACGAGCTCTACCGCCCGTTCCGCGTCGGCGCCCGACGCCACCGCCGCCAACGCCGCGCTCGATCCCGAGCGGCTGACCGGCGCCGAGGCGGGAATCGACTTCGCCCCGCTCGACGGGCTGACGCTGCGCGCCACCGGCTATTGGAGCCGCCTCGCCGCGCGATCGCCAACGTCACGATCGCACACGGGCCGGGGACCTTTCCGGGCGTCGGCTTCGTCGCCGCGGCAGGATTCTATCGCGTGCGGCAGAACCTCGACGCGGTCGAAGCGCGCGGCGTCGAGATCGACGCGCGGTTCGCGCGCGGGCGGTGAGCGTCTCGGCCTCCTATGCCTTCGCCGATTCGCGGGGTCCATGCCTCGGGCGTCGCGGCGCCGCTCGACGGGCTGCGCCCCGCGCAGACCGCGCTCCACCAGGGCTCGGCGACGCTCGGCTGGCACCAGGACGACGTCCACGCCGCGCTCACCGCGCGCTACGCCGGGCCGCAATTCGAGGACGACCAGAACAGCCGCCGCCTCGCCGGCGCGTTCACGCTTGACGCGGTGGCGGGGATTCCGATCGCCGGCGGGTTGCTGATCGAGGCGCGCGCGGAGAATCTCGCCGACGCGCGGATCGAGGCGGGGATCAGCGGGCCCGGGGTGATCGAGCGCGCGACGCCGCGCACCTTGTGGATCGGGCTGCGCTACCGGTTGCGCTGAGCGACCAGCGAATCGAACAGGTCGAGATAGTCGCGCGCCGGATCGCCGCCGTTGTTGCCGGTCGGCGTCGGCCGCTCGACCCCGGGGGTGAGCCAATGGTCGAGCGCGGCGATCAGCGCGGCGGGATCGTCGCGCGGCACCACTGTCCCGAATCGCGGCGACGACACGATCTCGCGCGCCGCGACGCTCGAATCGGTGGTGATCACCGGCGTGCCGAGCGCGAGCGCCTCGCGCAGCACCCCCGGCACGCCCTCGAAATCGGAGGTGAGCACCAGCGCTTCGGCGCGCGCCACCGCGGGCAGCGGATCGTTGACGTGCCCCGGCATCCACACGCGCCGCTCGAGCCCGAGCGACTCGACCTGCGCCTCGAGCGTGGGCCGCAGCCCGCCCTCGCCGAGCAGCAGCAGGCCGACGTCGGCCGCGCCGAGGTGCGGCAGCGCGCCGATCAGCCGGTCCCAGCGCTTCTGCGGCTCGAGCCGCCCGACGCCGACCAGGAAGCGCCCCGCCGGCAGCCGCGTCGCGATCCCGTGGTTGGTCGGCCAGGCGAGCGGATTGGCGATGACGCTGATGCGCCGGCGCGAGATGTGCATCTCGCGCGCGGCCTCCGCCGCCATGCCCTCGGTCATCGCGACGACGTGATCGAGGATCCAGCGGTGGAGATGCAGCCAGCGGCGATAGCCCCAGCTCATCACCCGCCCGAAATCGGGCCGGATCAGCGAATTGGAGACCTTGCCGACGATCGGCGGCGTCGCGCCGCCGAGCCGCAGCCGCGCATAGCCCGCGGCGCCCGTATAATGATTGCCGGGGCAAAACAGCAGATCGGGGCTCATGTCGCGGACCAGCCCGGGCAGCGCGCGCACCAGCGAGCCGTAATCGCCGCGGTGCAGGTCACGCACCTCGATTCCCTTGGGCAGCTCGTCGGCGAGCGGCCCATGGGTGTTGCCGATCACCAGCGTCACGCGCCGCCCGGCCGCCTGCCAGCCGGCGGCGAGGCGCAGCAGCGCCCTCTCCACCCCGCCGCCCTTCAGCGACTGGACGAAGCTCATGATATGTCCGGATGCGGGAACGCTGCGCTGCGGCATGGGGGGTTGCGGTACGCCTTTCTAAAGCCCAAATCGCCCCCACAAGAAACCGCATTCTGATGCCAACAGCCACTGCGCATTCTACGTAGGTTGGGGGCCCAACGCGGAAAGCGCTACAAAAGTTTCATTTCGCCTGTGTTTCGATCGAGGCTCGGACTGAACAAGTGGACGGACTATTGCCAGAGGCCTCG
>JBBCID010000011.1:0-353012 GCA_037200705.1 Sphingomonas sp.
ATGACCCAGGGCACCGCACTCGTCACCGGAGCCTCGGCGGGGCTCGGCACGCATTTCGCCCGCGCGCTGGCGGCGGAAGGGCACGACCTGATCCTCACCGCGCGCCGCGCCGATCGGCTCGAGGTGCTTGCCGCCGAGATTCGCGCGGCGCACGCCGTCAGGGTCGAGACGATCGCCGCAGATCTCGCCGCGCCGGGCGCCGCCGCGGCGCTGATGGCCGAGATCGGCAAGCGCGGCCTGGCGGTCAACACGCTGATCAACAACGCCGGCTTCGGCCTCGCCGGCGCCTTCGTCGAGCAGGACCCGGGCCAGATCGGGCGGATGATCGAGCTCAATTGCGGGGCATTGGTCGATCTGTGCCGTGCGGTGTTGCCGGGGATGGTGCAGATGCGGAGCGGCGGGATCCTCAACGTCGCGTCGACCGCGGCCTTCCAGCCGGGGCCGTTCATGGCGGTCTATTATGCCAGCAAGGCGTTCGTGCTGAGCTTTTCGGAAGCGCTCCACGAGGAAGTCCGCGGCCAGGGCGTGCGCGTCGCCGCGCTCTGCCCCGGCCCGACGCAGACCGAATTCTTCGACGCGGCGGCGATGGGCGACGACATTTTGCTCACACCGCTTCGCGGCGCCGCCGGGAAAGGTCGTCGCCGACGGGCTGAGGGCGCTGCGCGCCAACCGTGCGGTCGCGGTCTCCGGGCTGCTCAATGCGATCATGGCGGCGTCGGTCCGCTTCACCCCGCGCCCGGTGATCCGGCGCGTCGTCGCCTTGATCCAGCGCGGGCGGCGTCACTGACCTTGCGGGCCGCCCAGGCCCCTCCGATATCCGCGGCAGGGAGGGACACATGACACCCATCATCGGATGGACGCTGCGCAACCTGCGCCGGATCATCCTGGCCGCGCTGTTTCTCGCGTTGGTCGGCGCGCTGATGTACGCGGCGGCGCCGATGGAGCTCGCCTATCTGTTCGCGGGCGATGCGATCACTTGGCTCGAGGCGGCGACCACGGTCTATCTCGCCTCGCGCGTCACCCGGATCAAGCCGGCGCTCGACTGGATGCGCCTTCGGCTCGCGATCGCGACGCGGAGGATCGGGCGCCGCGCCCGACGCGCGCGACGGCCGCGCCGGCTGACCCCGCCGCCGGGCGACGATGGGCTAGCCTTCGCCTAGCGCCTCGGCCACCAGCGCCTCGGAGCGCGCGTGGAGTGCCCAGAAATTGGCCACGCCGCCCCCGGCGAGCTTCGCCTCGAGCGCCGCCAGATGCGCGTGCCAGCCACCGCCGAAATCGATGCAGTTCGCCAGGCTCGAAATGCCACTGTGCGTCAGCACCAGCCGCGTGCGATCGCCGGCGGGGAACAGCTCGAAAGTGGCGATGCTGTCGCCCTGCCCCTCGAAGGTGAAGGCGAAGACGCGCGGGGGTTCGAACCGCACGACCGTCTCGCACGCGACGAAGCCTTTCGAGCAGGCGAATCGCTCGGGGTAGGGGACGATGTCGGTCGAGAGCGCGTCATGGTCGAAGACAAGTTCTAGCGCGCCGCCCTCGCGCGGCTCGACCGTGCCGGCGGCGAACCATTGGCCGCGCAGCTCGGCATCGGTCAGATAGCGCCACACCGTCTCGACCGGCGCGTCGAGCAGGCGTTCGAAGCGGATCGTGTCCGGCGCAGGGCGTTCGATATCAGCCATGGGCCTTGTCCTCGGCGATCAGCGCCTCGAGCCGATCGAGGCGGATGCTCCAGAAGCGCTCCCACCGCCGAAGCCACTCATCGGCCTCGGCGAGCGGACCGGGCCTGAGGCTGCACAGCTGGGTGCGCCCCACCTTGCGCCGTGCGACCAGCCCCGCGCCTTCGAGCACCTTCACATGCTTCGCGGCGCCGGCGAAGCTCATCGCGTGCGGCCCGGCGAGCGCGCCGATCGATTTCTCGCCCAGCGCCAGATCGGCGAGGATCGCCCGCCGCGTGGGATCGGCGAGCGCGTGGAAGGTCGAGTCGAGTCGTTCAACCATTCGGTTGAGTTATCGATGCCCCGATAATTAGTCAACCGAGTGGTTGAATGATGCTCAGCCGGGGAAGCGGCTGCAGATCGACTGCTCCTCGCACTTCACCGTCCGGCAATCGAACGCGACGAAGCGATCCATCAGGTCCAGCCGGACATAGGCATTGAGCGCGGTCGCCATCTCGCACGAGAATCCCATCTGCTCCTTCGCGCAGACCCGCCGCGAATCGGCCACGCGCACGGCGCGTGCGCGCGTGCGCGCGGGAAGCGTGCGTTCGAATGCCTCGAGCAACTCGGTGTAGCTCCCGCCGGCGATCCAGTCGGCGTGACGGCCGGGGCAGGCATGGCGCAGGCCGCGCTCCCACGCGCGCCAGCCGGTATCCGACTGGCGGTCGCGGCCAGCGGCCAGACCAGCATCGCCAATGCCAGGACGATCTTCCTCATATCCGCTCCCCCGACAAGCGCCGTCAATCCCCGAACAGCAGCACCGGCGTCTCGAGCAGTTTCTTGAGCGCCTGGACGTAGCTCGCCGCGTCCCATCCGTCGACGACGCGGTGGTCGCAGCTGATCGAGAGGTTCATCAGCTTGGCGCGGACCAGGTCGTCGCCGTGGAACACCGGCCGTTCGACGATCCTGTTCGGGCGATGATCGCGACCTCGGGGCGGTTGATGACCGGCGTGGTGGCGATGCCGCCCAAGGGCCCGAGCGAGGTGACGGTGAGAGTGGAGCCGCTCAGCTCGTCGCTCCTTGCCTTGCCGCTGCGCGCCGCCTCGGCGAGCCGGCCGATCTCGGACGCGAGCTGCCACACGTTCAGGTTCTGCGCGTCGCGGATCACCGGGACCATCAGCCCGGCATCGGTCTGCGTCGCCATGCCCAGGTGGACGCGGCCGTGGCGCGTGACCACCCCGGCCTCGTCGTCGTAGCGCGCGTTGATCATCGGAAAGTCGGGGATCGTCCGGCAGATCGCGACGATCAGCAGCGGGAGCATCGTCAGCTTCGGCCGCTGGCCGCGATTGGCGTTGAGATCGCCGCGCATGTCCTCGAGCGCGGTGACGTCGATCTCCTCGACATAGGTGAAATGCGGGATCGCGCGCTTCGAGGCCGCCATGTTCTCGGCGATGCGGCGGCGCATGCCGATGACCTTGACGGCCTCGTCCTCCCGGGCGCGGGAGACGTGGGGGGCGTGATAGCCCTGTCCCTGGCCGTAGCGGAGATAGGCGTCGAGATCGGCGTGGCGGATGCGGTCGCCGTCGGACTTCACCGTGGCGAGGTCGATACCGAGGTTGCGCGCGCGATCGCGGACAGCGGGGGAGGCGAGGACCCTATGATCCTCCCCGGCACGGGGCGGGGGACCAGCCGCAGGCTGGTGGAGGGGGGGCGCCACAGGCGGTGTCGCCCGCGGCGCCCTCCCTCCACCATCGGCTTCGCCGATGGTCCCCCTCCCCGTATCGGGGAGGATTGGCTCTTCCACCACCCCCGGATTCTCCGCCTCGAGCGCTTCCTCGGGCGGCTCCTGCGGGGCCGCGGCCTCGGCGGCGTCGGTCTCGACCACCATCAGCGCCGATCCGATCGGCACCTGGTCGCCAACCGCGCCAGCCAGCTCGAGCACCACGCCCGAGACCGGCGATTCCATCTCGACGTCGCCTTGTCGGTCATCATGTCGGCGACCTGCTGATCCTCCTCGACGCGGTCGCCGACCTTGACGTGCCACGCGACGATCTCCGCCTCGGCGATGCCCTCGCCGATGTCGGGGAGGCGGAAGGTGAAACGGGCCATCGTCAGTCCTTCAGGATTTTCTTGAGCGCCTCGCCGATCCGCACCGGGCCCGGAAATAAGCCCATTCGAGGCTGTGCGGATAGGGCGTGTCGAAGCCGGTGACCCGCTCGATCGGCGCTTCGAGATGGTAGAAGCAGCGCTCCTGGACGAGCGCCGAAAGCTCGGCGCCGAAGCCGCCGGTGCGCGTCGCCTCGTGGACGATCATGCAGCGGCCGGTCTTTTTCACCGACGCCTCGATCGCCTCGATATCGAGCGGCACGAGCGTGCGAAGGTCGACGATCTCGGCGTCGACGCCCAGCTCCTCGATCGTGCTGGCGACGACATGGACCATCGTGCCGTAGCACAGGATCGTCAGCGCCTCGCCCTCGCGCACCACCGCCGCCTTGCCGAGCTCGATCTTGTAATAGCCTTCGGGAACCTCCCCGCCGGATGGTTCGACCAGTTCTTCGAGGGCCGGTCGTAATGGCCGTCGAACGGACCGTTGTAGATGCGCTTGGGCTCGAAGAAGATCGTCGGGTCGTTGTCCTCGATCGCGGCGATCAGCAGACCCTTGGCATCATAGGGAGTCGAGGGGATCACCGTCTTGAGCCCCGAGACAGGGGTGAAGATGCCCTCCGGCTCTGGCTGTGGTCTGCCCGCCGAAGATGCCTCCGCCGAACGGGCTCCGCACGGTGATCGGCGAGATGAAGTCCGCCGCCGAGCGATAGCGCAGCCGCGCCGCCTCGCTGACGAGCTGGTCGAGCGCGGGATAGATATAATCGGCGAACTGGATCTCGGGGACGGGGCGCAGCCCATAGGCCCCCATCCCCACCGCGACGCCGATGATCCCGCATTCGGTGATCGGCGTGTCGAACACGCGGGTTTTGCCGTATTTCTCCTGCAGCCCCGCAGTCGCGCGGAACACGCCGCCGAAATAGCCGACATCCTCGCCCATCACGATGACGTCGGGATCGCGCGCCATCATCACGTCAATCGCGGAGTTGATCGCCTGGATCATGTTCATGCGGGTCATATGCCGGCCGCCGCGCGCTCGTCGATCATCTGCCGGCACTGCTCCCTCAGGTGCCACGGCATCTCCTCGAACACGCCCTCGAACATCGTGTCGAACGGCTGGTGCATGCCGTGGCCGAGGATGCCGTTCTTCTCGGCCTCCTCTGCGCGGCCTTGACCTGCTCGGCGAGTTCGAGGTCCTGTGCGGTATCGGCGTCCTCGTCCCATTCGCCGAGCGCGATCAGATGCGCTTTCAGCCGCGCGATCGGATCGCCGAGCGGCCAGGCGGAGGATTCCTGCGCCGAGCGATACTGGCTCGGATCGTCCGAGGTCGAATGGCCCTCGGCGCGATAGGTGAAATGCTCGATCAGCGTCGGCCCCTGGTTGGTTCGGGCGCGCTCGGCGGCCCATTGCGTCGCGGCATAGACGGCCAGCGCGTCGTTGCCGTCGATGCGCAGCCCGGCGATGCCGTATCCGATAGCGCGCGCCGCGAAGGTCGTCGCCTCGGCGCCGGCGAAGCCCGAGAAGCTGCTGATCGCCCATTGGTTGTTGACGACGTTGAGGATCACCGGCGCGCGATAGACGCTGGCGAAGGTGCAGGCCGAATGGAAATCGCCCTCGGCGGTCGATCCCTCGCCGCCACCAGGTCGCGGCGATGCGGCTGTCGCCCTTGGCCGCGCTCGCCATCGCCCAGCCGACCGCCTGCGGATATTGCGTCGCGAGATTGCCCGAGATCGAGAAGAAGCCGGTCGCCTTCGACGAATACATGATCGGCAGCTGGCGGCCCTTCAGCGGATCGCCCCGGTTGGAATAGATCTGGTTGATCATCGCCTCGAGGCTGTAGCCGCGCGCGATCAAGATGCCCTGCTGGCGATAGCTGGGGAAGCACATGTCGTCGCGCGCGAGCGCCTGCGCGGCGGCGACCGCCACGGCCTCCTCGCCGGTGGACTTCATGTAGAAGCTGGTCTTGCCCTGCCGCTGCGCGCGAACATCCGCTCGTCGAAGGCACGGGTGAGCGCCATGTTGCGGAGCATCCGGCGCAAGGCATCGGCATCGAGCCGCGGGTTCCACGGGCCGACGGCGCGCCCCTCGTCGTCGAGCACGCGCACCAGCGAATAAGCGAGCTCGTGGAAGGTGTCGGCCGCGTCGGCCGTGTCCGGGCGCCGTGCCGCGCCGGCGGGCGGCACCACGATGTCGCTGAAATCGACTTCGTCGCCGGGCCGGTATTTGGGCTCGGGAACGTGCAGCGATAGCGGCGGCAGATTGGCGCGCGGTGCGTCGGCCGGCATGAGCTCTCCACTTTGATCCGCGGCATGCAACGCGCGGGACTCGGTTTCGGAGCCTGTTATAAAATTTCAACGGCCTTGGCGAGGGGACGCTTGGCAAAGCGCCCGGCAAGCGCTCAATTCCCCGGGACGATGGGGGGTGGCGATGTTCGATTATCTGGGCGTGCTGATCTCGGTGATCCTGGGGCTGGCGCTGACGCATCTGCTGCTCGGCACCAGCCGCGCGATCCAGGAGCGCGGCAGCGTGAAGATCTATTGGGTGCAGCTCGTCTGGGCGCTCAACATCCTGATCTATGTGCTGGCGATCTGGTGGGGCATGTATTGGTGGCGCCAGCTCGAGGTGTGGACGATCCAGACCTTCTTCTTCCTCACGCTTTATGCCTGCGTGCTGTTCCTGCTCGCGGCGATGCTGTTCCCGCACGAAAGCTGCGCCGGCATGGATTTCGAAGCCAATTTCATGCGGAACCGGCGCTGGTTCTTCGGGCTGCAGCTCGCCGCCTTCCTGCTCGATATTCCGGAGACGCTGGCCAAGGGCGTCGACGGGCTGCGCGGCGTGCCGGTGGAATATCGCCTCTTCTTGCCCGTGATGATCGCGATCAACATCGCCGGGCTCGTGACCGCCAATCGCCGCGTGCATGCGGCGTTGTGCCTGGTTTGGCTGCCGCGATCGCCGCATATCTGACGTTCACGTCGCTCGATCGCATCGTGGCGCATTAGAGTCTGCGGTTGACTCTTCGCCGAATAAGAACAAAATAAGAACATTCGAGTCGAACGAGTCGTGAACCTGTGGCCGATGCCGCCGTTATTGCCACATTGCGCGCCACGCTGAGCGCCATGGAGAAGCATGGGCTGCGGCGGCGGCCCGTGCTGCCGCTGGGCATGGGCGCCATCGATGGGCAACTGGCCGACAAGGGGCTGAGGCTCGACGCGCTGCACGAAGTGACCGGGGGCCGGCCCCGATCTGGCCGATGATTGCGCGGCGACTCTGTTCCTTGCCGGCATTGCCGCGCGCGCCTGGGGGCCCGTGCTGTGGGTGGTGCGGCGGCGTGACCTGTTCGCGCCGGGCCTGGCGCAGGTCGGGCTCGATCCCAAGCGGCTGCTCTATGCCGAGGCCGCCGACGACGCCGAATTGCTCGCGCTGATGGAGGAAGGCCTGCGGCATCGCGGGCTGGGCGCGGTGATCGGCGAGGCCAGACGCGCGGACATGGCCGCGACGCGCCGGCTCCAGCTCGCCGCGGAGGGCGGACGGACGATCGCGCTGCTGCTGCGTCGGCACAAGCGCAACGGCGCGGATCCGCTCGGCATGCCCTCGGCGGCGATCACGCGCTGGCAGGTCGGCGCAGCGCCCTCGACAAGGCTGCCGGTCGAGGGCGTCGGCCGACCGCGCTGGAAATTGCGCCTCGCCCGCCAGCGCGGCGGCGAGGCAGGCGAATGGATCGTGGAGGCGTGCGATGAAACGGGTCGCTGCGCTCTACCTGCCGATGTGGCCGCTCGATCGGCTGCGGCGGGCGGAGCCAACCGCAAGGCTGCCTGAAGCGGCGGTTGCGCCGGCCGAGCCGGGCAAGACGCCGGGGGAGGGCCATTGGCGACCGGGCGCGAGATGGGCGCAAATCTTCCCCGGCATGGGGAGGGGGACCAGCGAAGCTGGTGGAGGGGGAGTGCCGCAAGGGCATCGTTCGCGGCAATCCCCCTCCATCACCGCCTTCGGCGGCGGTTCCCCTCCCCATGCGGGGAGGGTTTGCCCCCCCTCGTCACCTCGCTCCGGGAGGGCAATCGCATCGTGATCTCGGCCGCCTGCCCCGCGTGCGCAGGTGCTCGGCATCCACCCGGGCATGGCGCTGACACAGGCGCGCGCGCAGGTGCCGGGGCTCGATATCCGTCCCGCCGATCCGGCGGGCGACCTGGCCGATCTCCACCGCCTGGCGGTGGCGTTCGCGCGCCGCTGGTCGCCGATCGTCGCGATCGCCGACGCGGACACATTGTTCCTCGACGTGACCGGGGTCGCGCATCTGTTCGGCGGCGAGGCGGCGATGGCGGCGCGCATCGCCCGCCTGCTCGCGCGGATCGGCTTCATCGCGCGCATCGCGATCGCCGATACCGCCGGCGCGGCCTGGGCGCTTGTGCATCATGCCCCATCTCGTCACCCTCGCGAAAGCGGGGGCCCCGCTGGCTTACGCGAGAAGAAGCGGGGTCCCCGCTTTCGCGGGGACGACGAAGTATTGATTTGCCCGCCCGGCGACCACGCCCAGGCGATCGCGCCCCTCCCCACCGTGGCGCTGCGCATCGATCCCGCGGCGATCGAGCTGCTGCGCCGGCTCGGCGTCGATCGGATCGGCACGCTCGCCGCGATGCCGCGCGCGCCGCTGGTCCGCCGCTTCGGCGTGGCGCTGGCGCTCCAGCTCGATCGCGCGCTGGGGCTCGCGCCCGAGCCGCTCGATCCGGTGGTGCCGCCGCGCATGATCGTCGCGAGCCGGCGCTTCGCCGAGCCGATCGCCACCGCCGAGGCGATCGGCCATTGGCTCGGGCGCCTCGTCCCCGAATTGACGCGCGCGCTGGCGCTGGCGGGGCTCGGCGCGCGCCGGATCGAGCTGGTCGCCGACCGCGTCGACGGCGTGCCGCAGCGCGTCGGCATCGGCCTCGCCTGGCCCAGCCGCGATCCCGCGCACCTCGTCCGGCTGCTCGCGCGGCGGATCGAGGCGATCGAGCCGGGATACGGGATCGACGCGCTGGCGCTCCACGTCCCGCCGCGCCCAGCCGCTCGGCCCCGAGCCGATCGCCGAGCGGCTCGACGAAGCGACCGCACCCGATCTCGCGCCTTTGGTGGATACGCTCGCGACGCGGATCGGCCTCGGCAGGCTGTGGCGCTGCCGCCCGATCGAAAGCGACGTCCCCGAGCGTTCGGTGGCGCGCGCGCCGGTGCTCGATCCGCCCGAGCGCCCCGCGCCGCGTGTCCGGCCCGACGACGTCCGACAGCTCGATCGCGCCGGCGCCCTGCCGCCCTGGCACGCGCGATGGCCCCGCCCCGCACGGCTGCTCCCGCGCCCCGAGCGGATCGACGACGTGCTCGCGCTGATGCCCGATCAGCCGCCGCGCCGCTTCACCTGGCGCGGGGTCACCCACCGCGTCGTCCGCGCCGACGGGCCCGAGCGCATCCACGGCGAATGGTGGCGGCGGCCGAGCGAGGTCCATTCGACCCGCGACTATTTCCGCGTCGAGGATGAGGAGGGCCGCCGCTACTTGGCTGTTCCGCCGCGGCGACGGCGGAGCGCGCGGTGACCGGCGATTTGAGCTGGTATCTCCACGGGGTGTTCGGATGACCTGGTCCGAGCTTCAGGCGACCACCCACTTCTCGTTCCTGCGCGGCGTCTCCTCGGCCGAGGAATTGTTCGCCACCGCCGCGCTGATGGGAATGTCGGCGCTGGGAGTGACCGACCGCAATTCGGTCGGCGGGATCGTCCGCGCCTTGGTCGCGGCCGAGGCGACCGGGGTGCGGCTGGTGACGGGGTGCCGGCTCGACCTGGTCGACGGGACCGCGATCCTGGTCTGGCCCGAGGATCTGGCGGCCTGGAGCCGCCTCACCCGCCTGCTCACGCTCGGCAAGGGCCGCGCCAACGCGCAGAAGGGTGAGAAAGGGCGATGCTTCCTCCATTGGGAGGATGTCGCCGCGCATGCCGACGGCCTCGTCGCCGCGCTGGTGCCGGGCATCGCCGACGCGGGCGATCCGCTTGCGCTGCGCTGGATGGCGGAGGTGTTCGGCGAGCGTGGCCATGTCGCGCTCACGCTCCACCGCCGCCCGGGCGACGCGCTGCGGCTCCACCGGCTCGACGCTGCGGCGGCGCGCCACGGCCTGACCCCGCTCGCTACCGGCGATACGCTCTACCACCACCCCGACAAGCGCATGCTCCAGGACGTGGTGACCGCGATCCGCGAGAAATGCACGATCGACGCGCTCGGCTTCCGCCGCGAGCGCAACGCCGACCGCCACCTCAAGCCTCCGCAGGAGATGGCGCGCCGCTTCGCGGGCTATCCGCAGGCGCTCCATGCGGCCGAAGCGATCGTCGAACGCTGCACCTTTTCCCCGCGCGAACTCGCGACGCTCTATCGCTATCCCGACGAGGTCGTGATGACCGTGCGGACGCCGCAACAGGCGCTCGAGAAGCTCGCACGCGCGGCGCTCGCCGCCAAATTCCCGGGGGGCGCGCCGGCCGTCTATCGCACGCTGCTCGAGCGCGAGCTCGCGCTGGTCGGCACGCTCGAATATGCGCCCTATTTCCTGACGGTGAACTCGATCGTCCAGTTCGCCCGCGCGCAGGGCATATTGTGCCAGGGGCGCGGATCGGCCGCCAATTCGCTGATCTGCTACCTGCTCGGCGTCACCTCGATCGATCCGGTGGTCCACGAATTGCTGTTCGAGCGCTTCGTCTCGGGCGAGCGCCGCGAGCCCCCGGACATCGACGTGGATTTCGAGCATGAGCGGCGCGAGGAGGTGATCCAGTGGATCTACGAGACCTATGGCCATGACCATGCCGCGCTGACCGCGGTGGTCAGCCGCTTCCGCAGCCGCGGCGCGCTGCGCGAGGTCGGCAAGGCGCTGGGGCTGCCCGAGGATCTGACCGGCGCGCTTTCCGGGCAGGTCTGGGGCTCGTCGAACGATGTCGACGACGGCCATGCCGATGCGCTCCATCTCGATCGCGGCGATCCGCGGCTGGCGCTGACGCTCGCCCTTGCGCGCGAACTGATCGGCACGCCGCGCCATCTGTCGCAGCATCCCGGCGGCTTCATCCTCGCGCAGCACCGGCTCGACGCGATCGTGCCGATCGAGCCCGCGGCGATGATCGAGCGCCGCGTCGTCGAATGGGAGAAGGACGATATCGAGACGCTCGGGCTGATGAAGGTCGACGTGCTCGGGCTGGGGATGCTCGGCTGCATGCGCCGCGCGTTCGATCTGCTCGCCGAGCACAAGGGGGTGCGGCTGACGCTGGCGTCGGACGCGATGCAGCGCGACGACGATCCTACCTTCGCGATGATCCAGCGGGCCGATACGCTCGGCACCTTCCAGATCGAGAGCCGCGCGCAGATGTCGATGCTGCCGCGGCTCAAGCCGGCCAAATTCTACGACCTGGTGATCCAGGTCGCGATCGTCCGCCCGGGCCCGATCCAGGGCGACATGGTGCATCCCTATCTGCGCCGCCGCGAAGGCAAGGAGAAGGCCGAATATCCCAAGCCCGAGCTCAAGGCCGTGCTCGAGAAGACCGAGGGCGTGCCGCTGTTCCAGGAACAGGCGATGAAGGTCGCGATCGAGGGCGCGGGCTTCACGCCCGCAGAGGCCGACGCGCTGCGCCGATCGATGGCGACCTTCAAGTCGACCGGCGGCGTCACCCATTTCCGCGACAAGATGATCAGCGGCATGATCGCCAACGGCTATCAGCCCGATTTCGCCGAGCGCACCTTCAAGCAGATCGAGGGCTTCGGCAGCTACGGCTTCCCCGAGAGCCATGCGGCGAGCTTCGCCAAGATCGCCTATGCCTCCGCCTGGATGAAATGCCATTATCCCGACGTGTTCTGCGCGGCGCTGCTCAACGCCCAGCCGATGGGCTTCTACGCTCCCGCCCAGATCGTCCGCGACGCGCGCGAGCATGGCGTCGAGACGCTGGCGGTGTGCATCAACCGAAGCGAATGGGACACGCGGATCGTCCGCGCCGAAGCGAATCGGAGGCCGCCGCACCCCCGATTCTGCGGAAACCCGGGAGGATTGGAAGCGGCTGTCTCCGCTCCGGCTCGGAATGCGGATCGTGCACGGGCTGGCCGAGGGCGATGCGCGGGCGATCCTCGCGGCGCGCGCGGCGGGTGCCTTCGTCTCGGTCGAGGGACGCATGGCGGCGCTCGGGGATCCGGCCGGCGGCGCTCGAGCGGCTGGCGCGCGCCGACGCCTTCCGGTGCCTCGGGCTCGATCGGCGCCAGGCGCTGTGGGCGATCAAGGCGCTCGGCCAGGCGCCGCTCCCGTTGCTCGCCGCCGCCGATGCGCGCGAGGGCGCGGTCCGGCCCGAGGCCGCCGAGGCGCCGGTCGCGCTGGCGCCGCTGACCGCAGGCCGCGAGGTGGTCGAGGATTACCGCGCGACCCAGCTCACGCTGCGGCATCATCCCGTGCATTTCCTGCGCGAAACGCTGGCGGCGCGCCGGATCGTGCCCTGCGCCCGGCTGCTCGACACGCGCGATGGCGCGCGCGTCACGGTCGCGGGCATCGTGCTCGTCCGCCAGAAGCCGGGCAGCGCCAAGAGCGTGTTCATCACGCTGGAGGACGAGAGCGGTATCGCCAACGCGATCGTCTGGCCCGATCGCTTCGCGATCTTCCGCCGCATCATCATGTCCGGCGCGATGCTCGCGATCCGCGGGCGGGTGCAGCGCGAGGGGCTGGTGATCCACGTCATCGCCGACGCGATCGCCGATCTGACGCCGCTGCTGCGCACGGTCGGCGACCGCGAGCTGCCGCGCCTCGCCATCCCCGGCGACGGCGCGCCTGACCGCCCCTGGCCGCTGCGACGCGAGGGGAGTCAAGGTGATCTGATCCCGATCAAATCGCGCGACTTCCACTGATGCGGAGCCCCGGCTCGCCGCGTCGCTATGCGGGCGCGTCCGAGGCTTAGGATTTCGTTCGCGCTTTGATAGGCTGACCCCTGCGAATCACGAAGGGCGCGCGGATGGCCGTAGACAAGACCCAGCCGGCTTCGGTCGACGCCGCGACCCTTCCGGGGGCGGTCGAGCCCGTGGACACCGGCGCTCGACGAGCTGATCCGCGCCGCGCTTGCCGCCAGCAATCCCGAAGATTCCCCTGAACGGCACCGACGGCGATGGCCGCTTGCGGGCGGTGCGTCTTCGGAGCAAGGAATTCACCATCAAGACGAGGATTTAGCCCCATGATCTTTCGCACGCTGCTTGCCGCCACCGTCTCGCTCGCCATCGCCGCTCCGGCGCTGGCCGACGAGGGCATGTGGACCTTCGACGCCTTTCCCGCCGCTCGGATGCGCGCCGCGCTGGGCTGGGCGCCCGACGCGGCATGGCTGGCGCATGTCCAGGGCCGCGGCGGTCCGGCTGACCGGGGGCTGCTCGGCCTCGTTCGTCTCGGCGAGGGGCTGATCCTCACCAACCACCATTGCGCGCGCGATTGCATCCAGAACCTGTCCGACGCGAGCCACGATTACATCGCCAACGGCTTCACCGCCGACGATCGCCATGCCGAGCGCCCGTGCCCGGGCCAGCAGGCGGAAGTCGTGACGTCGATCAGCGACGCCACGGCGACGGTCAAAGCCTCGATCGGCACCGCGACCGGCGCGGCGCTGGTGGCGGCGCGCGACGCGGCGATCGCCAAGCTGGAAAGCGACGGCTGCCCCGATACCGCCAAGACGCGCTGCGAGGTCGTCACGCTGTTCGGCGGCGCGCAGTTCAAGCTCTACAAATACCACAAATACAGCGACGTCCGCCTCGTCTGGGCGCCCGAGGCGCAGGCGGCGGCGTTCGGCGGCGATCCGACAATTTCAATTATCCGCGCTACGGCCTCGATGCCTCGTTCCTGCGCGCCTATGAAGACGGCAAGCCGGCCGTGACGCCCCAGCACCTGAGCTGGAATCCGCGCGCGCCGCAGGATGGCGAGATCACGCTGGTCGCGGGCAATCCCGGGAGCACCAATCGCCTGCTCACCAGCGCCCAGCGCATCTATGCGCGCGATCTGGCGCTGCCCTTCTATCTGACCTTGCTCTCCGAATATCGCGGCCGGCTGATCGCCGAGATGGCCGAGAGCGCGGAAAAGAAGCGCACCGGCTATGAGGCGCTGTTCGGCACCGAGAATAATTTCAAGGCGCTCAACGGCTATGTCGGCGCGCTGCGCGATCCCGCCTTCGCCGCGCGACTCGACGGCGAGGAGGCGGCGCTGCGCGCCAATGGTGGCGGCCGATCCGGCGCTCGCGGCGCGCGTCGGCGATCCCTGGGGTGCGCTCGAGGCGGTCACCGGGCGCCAGCGCTCGCTCTGGTATGATTTCGCGCTGCTCGAGCGCGGGCGGGCTGGGAATCGGAGCTGTTCGGCTATGCTCGCACGATCGTCCGCGCGGCGCAGGAGCGGACCAAGCCCAACGGCGAGCGGTTGCCCGGCTTCACCGATTCGGCGCTGCCGCTGGTCGGCAAGGTGCTGACCGACGCCAAGCCCGTCTATCCCTGGCTCGAGGAGACCAACCTCGCCTTCTGGCTGAGCAAGACCCGCGAATATCTGACCGCCGATTCGCCCGCGGTGAAGGAGATGCTTGGCAAGGAATCGCCCGAGGGGCTGGCGCACCGGCTGATCACGGGGACGCGGCTCGCCGATCCGGCCTATCGCAAGCAGCTGTTCGACGGCGGCCTGGCGGCGGTGAGCGCCTCCGACGATCCGCTGATCCGCTTCGTGCTGGCGACAGACGCGCGCGCGCGCGACATCCCGCGCGACGTGGCGCGCCGAGGTGCAGGGGCCGAGCGCGCCGGCCAGCGCCAAGATCGCCGACGCGCGGTTCGGCGTGTATGGCGACACGCTCTATCCCGACGCGACCTTCACGCTGCGGCTTTCCTACGGCGCGGTGCGCGGCTGGGACGAGCGCGGCACCCCGGTGCCGATCACGACCAGCTTCGCGGGGATGTTCGATCGCGCCACCGGCCAGGATCCGTTCGACCTGCCCAAGGGCTTCGCCGCGGCGCGCGACCGGATCGACATGGCCGCGCCGTTCGATTTCGTGACGACGAACGACATCATCGGCGGCAATTCGGGATCGCCGGTGATCGCGCGCGACGGATCGGTGATCGGCGCGGCGTTCGACGGCAACATTCACATGCTCGGTGGCAACTACGGCTTCGATCCGGTGCTCAACCGGACGGTCGCGGTATCGACCGCCGCGATCGAGCAGGCGCTGGAGCGGATCTATCCGGCGCCGACGCTGGTGCGCGAGCTCAACGGCAAATAGGCACCCTCTCCGGGCGCGCGCTCCCCCTCGCGAAGCGCGCGCTCGGACTCGGCCATATAGTCGCGCGTGAGCGGCAGCGCATCGCGCGAGCGCGAGAGCTGGACCTGGTAGTTGACCAGCCCGCCGTTGAGGAAGCTGGAGATCGATCCGGCCAGGTAGAATTGCCACATGCGGAAGAACCGCTCGTCGTAGAGCGCGACGATCTGCTCCTTCGCGGCGTTGGTGCGATCGTACCAGTGGCGCAGCGTGAAGGCGTAGTGCTTGCGCAGCACCTCCACGTCGGTGACGAACATCCGCATCGGCTCATAGCCGCGCACGATCTCCGACAGCGCCGGGATATAGCCGCCGGGGAAGATGTATTTGGCGGTGAAGCGATCGGTGACGCCGGGCTTGCCGGTGCGGCCGATCGTGTGGAGCAGCATCACCCCTTCGGGCGTCAGCAGCTCGCGGCATTTGGCGAAGAAGGTGCGGTACATCGGCGGGCCGACATGCTCGAACATGCCGACCGACACGATCCGGTCGAATGGCCCCTCGACATCGCGATAGTCGATCAGCTCGAAGCGGACCTTGTCCGCCACGCCGGCCTCCTCGGCGCGGCGGCGGGCGACCTTGAGCTGCTCCTGCGACAGCGTGACGCCGAGCACCTCGGCGCCGGTCTGGGCATGGAGATAGAGCGCCATCCCGCCCCAGCCGCAGCCGATGTCGAGCACGCGCATCCCCGGCTGAATTGCGAGCTTGGCGGCGATGTGCGCCTTCTTGTCCCATTGCGCCTGCTCGAGGCTGTTGGTCGGATCGGTGAAATAGCCGCAGCTATATTGGCGGTCGGCATCGAGGAAGAGATCGTAGAGCCGGTCCGACAGGTCGTAGTGATGCGCGACGTTGCGCCGGGCCTGGCGGCGCATGTTGTAGCGCCCGATGCGCAGCGCGACGGCGTCCCACGCGGTGCGCAACAGGCCGGGATTGAGCGTGCGGCTGCCGTCTTCCCAGCGATTGTTGGCGGTGAACAGCATCAGCAGGTCGAGGATGTCGCCCTGCTCGATCGTCAGCCGCCCGTCCATGAACGCCTCGGCGGCGCCCAGCCCCGGATCGCGCAGGATCGCGCCGACGACGCCGCGCCCCAGCCGGATCGTCACCGGATGGAGCGCGCAATCGGGCGAGCCGAAGACGGCCATGCGGCCATCGGGGTTGATCACGGTGAGCTGGCCGCGCTTGACCGCGCGTGAGAAGAACCGATCGATTATCGCCATAATGGACCGGCTTTACGGCCAACCAGGCGATTCGGTTCCATCCGGGATATGCCCTAGAAAAATTAAATCCCGGCATACCATTGGTATCCGTTCGAATCCTCCCAATAGCCGCCCTTGCCGCCGCCGATCCCGGCGAGCGACTGCACCGCCCTCGATCCGCATGACATATTTGGCATGCTTGTAGCCGAGCTGGCGCTCGACGCGCAGCCGGATCGGCGCGCCATGGCCGGTGTTGAGCGGGCGTCCGTTCATCGCCCAGGCGAGGATCGTCTTGCGGATGGAGCGCGTCGACCAGGTCGATCGATTCGTAATAGGGGCTGCCGGCGATCGAATCGGCGCAATGGAACACCAGGTATCGGGCGGCGTCGCGCAGCCCGGCGAGATCGAGCACGCTCGCCAGCCGCGGCCCCCTGCCACTTGCCGATCGCGCTCCAGCCCTCGACGCAATCGTGCCGGGTGATCTGCGCGCGCTGCGGCATCGACCGGAGCTGCGCGAGCGGACAGCGCAGCATCGCCGCGCGACCAGGCCGTCGACCTGGAGCCGCCAGTCGGCGAAGCGATTGGCGACATGCGCGGCATAATCGGCGGTGCCGGGGTTCGAGCTGCCGTTGACGCGCGAAGACCGGGCTCATCTGGTCGGGGCGATATTCGTGCGCGAGCCCGCCCCCCATCGCGCGCTGGAGCGCCTGGTGCACGCCCTCGGCGCCGCGGAGGATGCCCCGCGCCGCCGGGCTGCGGCCGACCGCGTCGCACCCCGCGACCAGCCCGCCCGCGCCGAGCGCCAGCGCGGTGCGGCGGGTGATCAGGCTCATGCGGGATCCTCGGGCACGTCCCAGCGGCCGGGTGATCATCGAGCGCACCTCGTTGATCGGCCCGGCGAGGATCACCAGCGTCAGATGGACGACGATGAACAGCGTGATCGCCGCCATCGCGATGAAATGGAGCGACCGCGCCGACTGGCGCCCGCCGAACAACGTCGAGCAGCCACGGCCATGCCGCGTCCATCGCCGGCGACAGCGCCAGCCCAGTGAGGATCAGCAGCGGGATCAGCCCGAAGATCACCCCGACGTAGGACAGCTTCTGGAAGATGTTGAATGCGCCCGGATCCTTGGGATCGTGGAAGCGAAGGGCGAAGTGCGCCTTCAGATCCGCCCACAGGTGCGCCGGCGCGAGCTCGGCGCGACGGATGCGCAGGTCGCGCTGGAAATGGCGGTTGACCAGGCTGGCGATCATGAACGCGAGCAGCGCGAAGGCGAGCACCAGCGCGAAGAACAGATGCCAGGTGCGCGCGCCGGCCAGATTGTAGCGCGACGGGATCGTCGCCCAGCCTGGAAAGCGCGGGAGCTGGAGCCAGGGATGGTCGAAATTGGCGCCATATTGCCCCCAATAGAGGCGCGGATGCGCGTTGAAGATCATCAGCCCGCTGCCGATCATGATCATCACCGCGAGCGCATTGACCCAGTGCCAGATGCGCGTGGCGAGGCGGTGACGATAGAAGCTCCGCGGCACGCGGGGCGGCTCGGCGGGCGGATCGGGCGCATCCTCCATGCGCCGCATCCTAGCAACGATCAGCCGTAGGCGCGCACGAAAAACACGATCGTCGTGGCGCCGGTCACCAGCAGCGTCCAGCCGCGCACGAGCCCCGGCGAGAGCCGCTTGCCGAGCTTGGCGCCGAGCCAGCCGCCCAGGATCGCGCCCGCCAGCATCGGCAGGCATGCCGCCCAGCGGACGAGGCCGCTCGCGACGAACACGATCGCCGCGGCGCCGTTGGCGATCGCGAGCATCAGCGTGCGCGGCGCGAACAGAGCGCGCGGGGAGACATGGGCGAGCAGGCCGTAGGTCGCGGTGGTCATCAGCCCGACGCCGCCGCCGAAATAGCCGCCGTAGATGCCGAGCACCGCCTGCGCGCCGAGCAGCGAGCGCCGGCCGATCGTCACCCGCGCGTGCAGCCAGCCGGCGGCGCGGCGCCCGAACGCGATCACCACGAACGCGAACAGCAGCAGCCAGGGGATGATCAGGTCGAACGCATGCGTCGGCGTCGCGACCAGCAGCACGCTGCCCGCCAGCCCGGCCGCGAACGTGATCGCCGCGAGCAGGCGCACGTCGATCCCGCCGAGCGGGCCCAATTCGTCACGATATTCCCATGCGCTCGCCGCCGCGCCGGGAAGGAGCGCGACGTTGGAGGTCGCGTTGGCGACGTTGGCGGGGAGGCCGAGCGCGATCAGCGCGGGCAGCGTCGCGAAGGTACCGCCGCCCGCCAGCGCGTTCATCGCGCCGCCGATCAGGCCCGCGACTGCCGCCAGCATCAGCCCCGCCGGATCAGCCAAGCGCCGCCAGCTTTTCCTCCGCCTGCCGATCGAGTTCGGCGCGGCTCTGCTTGGCCGAGGCGGTCTTGAGCTGGCCGCAGGCGGCGTCGATGTCGCGTCCGCGCGGGGTGCGCACCGGCGCCGAGATGCCGCCCTCGAACACGATGTTCGAGAAGGCGCGGATGCGCTCGGGAGTCGAGGTCTCGTAGAGGGCGCCCGGCCAGGGATTGAACGGGATCAGGTTGACCTTGGCGGGCAGCTTGTACTTCTTGAGCAGCCGGACCAGCTCGTGCGCCTCGGCGTCGCTGTCGTTCCTGTCCTTGAGCATGACATATTCGAAGGTGATGCGGCGGGCGTTGTTCGCGCCGGGATAATCGGCGCAGGCCTGGAGCAGCTCGTCGATCCCGTATTTGCGGTTGAGCGGCACGATCTCGTCGCGCACCTCCTTCGTCACCGCGTGGAGCGAGACCGCGAGGTTGACGCCGATCTCCTCGCCCGCGCGCGCCATCATCGGGACCACGCCCGAGGTGGACAGCGTGATCCGCCGCTTCGAGAGCGCGAGGCCGTCGCCATCCATCACCAGGCGGAGCGCGTCGCGCACATTGTCGAAATTATAGAGCGGCTCGCCCATCCCCATCATCACGATGTTGGTGAGCATCCGCCCCTCGGGCTGGCTAGGCCATTCACCGAGCGAATCGCGCGCGAGCATCACCTGGCCGACGATCTCGCCGGCGGTGAGGTTGCGCACCAGCCGCATCGTACCGGTGTGGCAGAAGCGGCAGTTGAGCGTGCAGCCGACCTGGCTCGACACGCACAGGGTCCCGCGATCGGCGTCGGGGATGAACACCATCTCGTAATCCTGCGCGTCGGGCGAGCGCAGCAGCCACTTGCGCGTGCCGTCGCTGGAGACCTGAGCCTCGATCACTTCGGGCCGGCTGATCACGAAGCGCGCCTCGAGCCAGGGCTGCATCGTCTTGGCGATGTCCGTCATCAGCGAAAAATCGGTGACGCCGCGATTGTAGATCCAGTGCCACAGCTGCTTGGCGCGCAATTTGGCCTGCCTGGGCTCGAGCTGCGACGCCTCGAGCGCCATCCTGAGCGCGTCCTTCGACAGCCCGAGCAGGTCGATCCGCCCGTCGGGACGCACCACCGCGGCGCGCGGGACGGGCACGGGATCGATGTGCCCCGGGATGGGCATAAGCGTGGCCGAGGCTGTCTGCATGGCGCCCATGTAGGGCATTTCGCCCGCTTTTTTCTACTGGCTGCTCAGCGCGCCTCGTCGCGGCGAGCGCGCGCGTTGTTCCGCGCATAGAAAATGAGGGAAACAATCATCATCGCCGCGCCCGCCAGCGCGATCGAGTCCGCCGCCGCCCACGGAATCTGCACGCCGAGTTTGAATCCGGCGACGAGCACCAGAAGCCAGATCGAGGCGACCATAAGGTTGACGCCAACCAGGGTCCACCGCGCCCACGATCTGTTTCGATCCAGGGGTAGCTGGTTCGCTAACGCTATCGTTGCGGCCAAGGGTGTAGCCACCGGGATGCTGACATCGACCATGTTGCCTGCATGGCAAGTTTCGCGCTCACATGCCACAATACGGAGCATCCCGTTTGGCGGCTTCTCGACTTCGCCCGAAGCGATCCAACGAGAGATTCAGCACCGCCGAGCGCGCGCTAAGCGCGCATCGGCGCAGCGCCCAGATTCGAGCTTCCCCCCAGACACCCCAGCGCCTCCAGCGTCGTGCGGATCGCTTGTTCGAGCGGGGTGTGCGGCTCCGCGCCGATCGCGGCGACCAGCGCGCGATTGTCGAGCTCGAGCGGGTGGCGCCAGAAGGGGCGCATCTCGATCAGCTCGCGCATCGTCGTGTTGAAGGGCGCGATCAGCGGGAGCAGGCCCCACGGCATCTTCCTGGCCTTGAGCCGCGGATTGCCCACCGCCGCGCCGATCGCCCGCACGAAACGCGCGCCGTCGACCGCATAGCCGCGGAAATGATAGCGCGCGAAGTCGGGCAGCTCGGCTTCGTGATCGAGCAGCCGCGCGAAGCTCTCCGCCATGTCGGGCAGGTAGGCCCAGCCGTGGCCGATGTCGGTGCGGCCCGGGATAGACCACCGAGCGGACCGGCCTGCCGGGCGTGACGATCCCCTGCGCCAGCCACGAATTGCCGGCATGCGCCCCGAAGAAGTCGCCCGCGCGAAGCACCAGCGCGCGCAGCCCGGGCGTTTCGGCCAGCCGGCGCTCCATTTCGGCGCGGATCGCGCCCTTGCGCGTGTTGGGATGCTGCGGGGTCTCGACCTCGGCGAGCGCGACCGAGCGGGGATCGTAATTGTAGATCGTCCCCGGCAGCGCGAGCCGCGCGCCGTTCTCGAGCGCGGCGGCGATGCTGTTGTCGAGCATCGGCAGCACGAGCTTCGCCCAGTTGCGATAGCCCGGCGGGTTGACCGCGTGCAGGATCGCCGAGACGCCGCGCGCGGCGCCGCTCACCGCGGCGTGGTCCATCGCGTCGCCTTCGATCCATTCCACGCCCGGATCGAGGCCGGGGCGCAGCTTGCGCGCCAGCCCGCGCACCTTCCAGCCGTGGCGCAGCAATGCCCGCGCGGTTTCGCCGCCGATGCCGCCGGTCGCGCCGAGCACCAATATCGTCTTCGTCATCTTCGCCTCCATCGTTGATGGCGACGATATGCGGCGAGGCGGTCTAGAATAAAATTGTCGGCTATTTGCGATCTACCTATACAAAATGTATGAGCTCCCTCGAGACCGCCACCGATTGGGAGCGCCAGCGCGCGTTCCTTGCCGTCCTGCGCGAAGGCAGCCTGTCGGGTGCCGCGCGCGTGCTCGGGGTCGCGCAGCCGACGGTGCGGCGGCGGATCGAGGATCTTGAGGCGGCGCTCGGCACCGCGCTGTTCACGCGCAGCCCGGGCGGGCTGCTGCCCACCGAGCGCGCGCACGCGCTGCGCCAGCATGCCGAGGCGATGGCGATGGCGGCGGATGCGTTCGTCCGCTCGGCGTCGGCGGGGGCGGACGAGGTCGCGGGGACAGTGCGGGTGACCGCGAGCGAGATCATCGCGATCGAGGTGCTGCCGCCGATCCTCGCCCGGCTGTGCGCGCGCTTTCCCGCGCTGGCGATCGAGCTCAGCCCGACCAACCGCAATGAAGACGTGCTGCGCCGCGAGGCCGACGTCGCGGTGCGGATGGTGCGGCCCGAGCAGAATGCGCTGGTCGCGCGGCGGGTGGGGACGATTCCGCTCGGGCTTCACGCGCATCGCGACTATCTGGCGGCGCGCGGCACGCCTGCGAGCCTCGAGGAGATGCGGCGCCACAGCCTGATCGGCGTCGAGAGCGACACGCCGATGCTGCGCCTGTTCCAGCGGCGCGGCTTCGCGATCCGGCGCGAGGAATTCCGCTTCCGCAGCGACAGCGATCTCGCGCATCTCGCGGCGATCCGCGCCGGGCTGGGGATCGGCATCTGCCAGGTGCCGCTCGCGATGCGCGATCCGGCGCTGATGCACGTGCTGCCCGGCGGCTTCGCGTACGACCTCGAGACCTGGGTGGTGGCGCACGAGGACCAGCGCGGCGTCGCGCGGATCCGGGCGGTGTTCGATGCGCTGGTCGAGGGGCTGCTCGCCTATCTGGGCTAATGCCCGACGCACCCCAGCGCCGCAGCGTCGATCGCGGTCGCGGCGCCCTTCAGCGCATAGGTGTCGGCGAAGGGATTGCCGTTCGCCGAGACGGTCTCGACGCTCATGCTGCGCCCTTCGCGGATCGCCGAGACCACGGCGGCATCGGTGCCGCCGTCGGGGGCCCAGGCATCGGCCTCGCCCGCCACCAGCTCGAAGCGGCGCTCACCGACCGAGAGCGTGACGCGCGCGTCGGCGCGCCGCGCGCGGCTGAGGCGGATGTGGAGCTGGTCGTGGGCGCCCTCGCCCGGCCAGGTGGCGATGCTCGCGAACGGCTGCGCGCCGGCGGTCTTCTCGACGGGAATCGCGATCGCGAAGCAATGCCGCGGCGAGGGATCGCGGAACGCCCCCCCAGCTGTCGAACACGCCGAGCGGCACGCGGCCCTGCTGCGCGAGCGCGAGGAGCAGCGCGACGATCATACCGCCGCGTTCGCGATCCGGCCCGAGCCGAGATGGGCCACAGTCTCGACGCCCTGCTCGATCAGCACCACCGATCCCTGCGGCAGATCGGGCGCGACGGGGGCGCCGAAGCGCGCGAGCGGCGGCCGCCCGGTCATCACCCCGCGCAGCACGCGGCTCGACATGCCGTGCATGATCACCAGCCGGTCGCCGGTATCCTCGTCGGTGTCGGCGAGCCAGGATGAGACCCGTGCCGCGATGCCGTCATACCATTCGCCGCCGGGTGCCGGGCGTGTGTAGAGCCGGTGCTCGGGATCGAGGAAGCCGGCGCCCGCCTCGCCGAGCTCGTGATAGTAACGGCCGCTCCATTCGCCCATGCCGATTTCGACGAGGCGATCGTCGGTGCGCGCCTGGTGCCAATCGAGCTCGAGATGCTCGGCGATGATCGCCAGCGTCTGCAGCGCGCGGCCCGCGCTGGACGACCACAGGCTCAGCGGCGGCCTGGGCCCGAGCAGCGTGCGCAACGCGCTCCCCATCTCGTCGGCCTGAGCGAAGCCGGCGCGGGTGAGCGGCGTATGCGGGTGATCGCCCTGCATCCGCCCGGCGCGGTTGTACACCGTCTCGCCATGCCGCGCGATGAAGTCGCGTCCCTTGCGTGTGCCTGCCATGGACTTGTCTGAGCGGTTCGCGCGCGGAAACACAATGCCCTTTTTCGGCCGCGTTTCGTTCATGCGCCGCACAGGTGTATTGGCGCACCAGCACGCTCCCGTAACGATCGAAGGAGATGACGCGAACCCGTCTTCCATGCGCGGGCTGTGGCCCGAAAACCACGGTTTTCCGCGTTTATCTGCCGTTCATGCAACCTGCCCTCGGGCGATCCGGTTCTTGGAGCCGCTCGCTGTCGCGGGCCAGTAAGACCCAAGGAGTTGTTATGCGTATCGCACTTTCCGCCGCTTCCGCGCTCGCCGTCGCGGCCTTCGCCACCCCCCGCCTTCGCCCAGGATGCCAAACCTTCACCGGTCCTCGCGCCGAAGCGATCGCCGGCTGGGACCATGTCACCGACGATTCGATCTATGGCTCGTCGAAGGACGGCGTCGTCTATGGCGGCGCGCTCGGCTATGACTATCAGACCGGCAAGGCCGTGTTCGGCATCGAAGGCGAGGTCACCGGCGCCTCCACCAAGGACCAGGATTCGGGCGTGCTCGTCGCGGGCGATTCGCTGCGCGTCAAGGCGGGGCGCGACCTCTATGCCGGCGCACGTGTCGGCTATGCGGTGACGCCGAGCGCCTTGCTCTACGTCAAGGGCGGCTACACCAACGCCCGCATCGACCAGCTCTATGCCTCGCCGACCACGACGATCGTCGACCACGACAATCTCGACGGCTGGCGGCTCGGGGCGGCGCCGAGGTCAAGCTGGCGGCAAGCTCTATGCCAAGGCCGAGTATCGCTATTCGGACTATGATTCGCCCGGCGTCGGGCTCGACGTCAAGCGCCACCAGGTCGTCGGCGGCGTCGGCATTCGCTTCTGAAGCGAATCGCGCAATAATGCCGTGAAGAAGGGCCGGAGCGGGTTGCTCGGCCCTTTTTGCCGTTAAGGATATTGGTTGGCGAACTGCCCCCGGCCGCACGCACCGAGCTGGGTGGGATTGGGCCACGGCCCGGGGGTTTGGAACTGATGAAGGCGACGATCGAACGCGCAACGCTTTTGAAGGGGCTCAGCCACGTCCAGTCGGTGGTCGAGCGGCGCAACACGATCCCGATCCTCTCCAACGTCCTGATCGAGGCGCAGGCATCGGGCGCGCTGCGGCTGATGGCGACCGACCTCGACCTGCAGATCGACGAGACGATCTCCCGCCGCGGTCGACCAGCCGGCGCGACCACGCTTTCGGCGCACACCTTGTCGATATCGTCCGCAAGCTGCCCGAGGGCTCGCAGGTTGAGCTCACCGCCGCCGAGGGGCGGATCACGGTCAACGCCGGCCGCGCCAAGTTCACGCTGTCGACGCTGCCGCGCGACGATTTCCCGGTGATCGCCGAGGGCGAGCTGCCGACGCGCTTCGAGCTGCCCGCCGAGACGCTCAAGCAGATCATCGACAAGACGCGCTTCGCGATCTCGACCGAGGAGACGCGCTATTATCTCAACGGCATCTTCCTCCACGTGCCCGAGAAGCGCAGCCGGTGCTGCGCGCCGCCGCGACCGACGGCCACCGGCTCGCGCGCGTCACCGTCGCGCTGCCCGACGGCGCCGAGAAGATGCCCGACGTGATCGTGCCGCGCAAATGCGTCGCCGAGCTTCGTAAGCTGCTCGACGAGGTCGAGGGGTCGATCGGCGTGTCGCTGTCGGATCGAAGATCCGCTTCGATCTCGGCCAGGCGATCCTTACCTCGAAGCTGATCGACGGCACCTTCCCCGATTACAGCCGCGTGATCCCGACCGGCAACGACAAGATCCTCAAGATCGATCCCAAGAGCTTCATGGAAGGCGTCGACCGCGTCTCGACGATCGCCACCGAGAAGACCGCGCGGTCAAGATGGCGCTCGATCGCGACAAGGTGACGCTCTCGGTCACCAGCCCGGAGAATGGGGCGGCGGCCGAGGAAGTGCCGGGCGACTATGCCGCGGCGCCGTTCGAGATCGGGTTCAACAGCCGCTATCTGATGGACATCCTCGGCCAGATCGACGGCGACCTCGTCGAGGTCCACCTCGCCGACGCCGCCGCGCCGACGCTGATCCGCGAGAACGACAAGTCGCCGGCGCTGTACGTGCTGATGCCGATGCGGGTGTGATCCTGGAAGCTAGTTAGCTCCGTCATGCCAGACTTGTTCCCGGCATCCACCGTGCGGCGCCGCCCGTCGCCCGGGCTCGAGTTCATCCCTTGAGGCTCCGTGGACCCCGGCACGTCGGCCGGGATGACGAGGGTGTTGATTTTTGGCCGCACGATGATATTGACACTATTGTCAGTAAGGGAATCGCCATGGCCACGCAACCTCTGCCCGCATCCCATCCCGGCATCCCGCTCAAGCGCGAGTGGGGCACCGCGCTCTCGCGCTGCGGCGCCTGCTCGCCGACGGCGACGACACCACGCAGGTGTTCCGGATCATGCGCGCGCTCAACGGCGACGTGACCCAGCGCAACTATCGCCGGCTGCTCGCGCTGCCGCAGGGCGGCAGGCTCGCCTATGAACATGTCGAGCTCGCCAAACGGCTCGCCGACCGCGCCTGGATCGACAGCCTGCCGCGGGCAGCGTCGGCGCCGCCTATCGCGACTTCCTCGATTCGACCGGCTATTCGGCCGACGGGCTGGTCGAGGTGAGCATGGCCGAGGGCGCGTTCCAGGACGGCAACGTCGAGCATCCCTATGCCTGGATGGGCCGCCGCGAGCGCGACATCCACGACATCTGGCACGTGCTCACCGGCTACAAGGCGAGCGAGCACCTCGGCGAGGCATGCCTGGTCGCCTTCTCCTATGCGCAGACCGGCGGGCTCGGCTGGGGGTTCATCGCGTTCGGCGCGGCGCTCAAGAGCATCCGCGTGACCGGCGAGCTGGCGTTCGTCCGCGCGGTGATCGAGGGCTATCGCCACGGCAAGCGCGCCGAGTGGCTCCACGGCGAGGATTATGAGGCGCTGCTCGCCGAGCCGATCGAGGCCGCGCGCGCTCGGCTGGGGATCGCGGAGCCGACGCACTATCGTGTCGCGCAGACGCGGCTCCAGGCGGCAGGGCCTCCAGGGGATCTGAGCGGCCGATTCGCCTAAGCGGCCAATTCGAGCGTGACCGTCGTCCCCCCGGCGCCGCTCTCGGTCGACACGGTGCCGCCCGCCCTGCTGCGCGAAGGCTTCGATGAGGCGTTGCCCCAGCCGACCGTCGCGCGCCTTGGCCGCCGGTCGGGGCTGCATTCCGGCGCCATTGTCCGCGACCACCAGCCGCCAACCGCCCGGTTGCTTCTCGAACCGGACCCGGATTTCGCCCGATTCGCGCCCGCCGAACGCGTGCTTGGCGGCGTTGGTGACGAGCTCGTTCAGCACCAGCCCGATCGAGACCGCGCGATCCCTGGGAAGCATGGCGCTGTCGACATGGCAGGCGAGCCGGATCGCGCCGCTGAGGAACAGCGCTTCGGACAGCGCGGCGCACAGCTCGGGCAGATTAAGCGGCCATGTCGACTCCGCCCGAGGCCATCCCACCGCGATAGAGATGGCGATGCGCGCGCGCGATGCTGTCGACCCGTGCGAGCGCGGCGGCGAGCGCTTCGGCGGTCGCCGTGTCGGTGGCGCGGCGGCGCTGGAGGTCGAGCAGGCTCGCGACCAGCGCGAAATTATTCTTCACGCGATGCTCGAATTCCTCGAGGAACAGGTCGCGCGCGGCGATCTCGCGCCGCATCGCGCGCGAAACAGCTCGGCGATCGCGACAGTGATCGCGCAGGCAAGCGCGACCGCATGGAACGGATGATGCCAGGCGTGGACGATCATCGTCGCGCCGGTCACCGCGCCGGCGGGCCAGCGCGCGAACAGCGTGGCGAGCAGCGCGGCGGGGAAGACCAGGGGGAACGGCGCCCCTCCGGGCAGCAGCGCATCGAGCCCGGCGCGCAGCACGATCGCGACCAGCGCGCACGCCAGCCCCGCGCCCAGCATCACCAGCAGCCGCGGCGCATAGGGCGCCAGCAGATCCGGCAGGTCGAGTTCCCCCATCCGCCCCATGCCGGTGATTGAGGCTCGCATGGCACGTCAAGTCAAGCGCAAGTCACCGCCCGATTGATCTGAATCAATAAGTTTTACAGGGACTTGCCGCTTCTGCCCGCAAGGTCGACGACATATTGCCAGGCGACGCGCCCCGATCGTCCGCCGCGCCGCGTCGCCCAGCCGACCGCCTCGGCCGGATCGAAGTCCAGGGCCGTGCGCCGAGGCATAGCCGCGTACGATCTCGAGATAGGTCTCCTGGTCGATCGCGTGGAAGCCGAGGCTCAGCCCGAAGCGATCGGCGAGCGCGAGATTGTCGTCGACCGAGTCGCGCGGGTTGATCGCGCTCGCCTGCTCGGCGATGTCGCGCGGGATCAGGTGGCGGCGGTTCGACGTCACGATCAGCCGCGCGTTCGCCGGGCGCGCCTCGGCGCCGCCTTCGAGCATCGAGCGGAGCGCGCGCGCATCCTGCGCGGCGTCGAAGCCGAGATCGTCGAGGAAGATCGCGAACGCGCGCGGCACCGGGGCGAGCGCGGCGAACAGCTCGGGCAGCGTGTCGAGCCGGTGCGTCGCGGCCTCGACCAGTGCCAGATCGCCGCCTGCCGCCTGGACCTCGGCGACCGCGCTCTTGACCAGCGCCGACTTGCCCGTGCCGCGTGCGCCCCACAGCAGCACGTCCTGCGCGGCATGGCCGGCCGCGAGCCGCGCGAGGTTGGCGGTGAGCACCGCGCGCTGCGCGTCGATGCCGTGGAGCATCGCCAGCGGCAGCGGCGCGAACGCGCGCGTCGCGGCAAGCGTGCGGTCGCGCCAGACGTATGCCGGATGGGCAAGCGGGTCGGCGGGCGCGGGCGGCGGCGGCGCGATGCGCTCGAGCGCGGCGGCGATACGGTCGAGGGGGTCGGTCATCGGGGGTGGGCATAGAACATCCTCCCCGGCACGGGGAGGACTTAAGAGAGTTTCGCCACCAGCGCCGCCGCCGCGGCGCGATCGGCGAAGCCCGGGTCAGCGAGCGCGGCCTGCGCCTGCGCGCGCGCGTCGGGCTTGCGGTTCAGCGCGGCATAGACCTGCGCCAGATGCCAGCGCAGCCCCGAATGACGCGGCGCGAGGACGACCGCCTTTTGCAGCAGCTCGAGAGCGCCGGCATTGTCGCCGCCCACGAACAGCGCCCAGCCATAGGCATCGGCGGCTGCGGGATTGGCGGGCGCGAGGCGATAGGCGGCCTCGCCATATTCGTCGGCGCTCTGCGCGTCGCCGCTGCCGGCATAGGCCATGGCGAGATCGGCGTTGAGCGCGGCGTCGCGGTCACCGATGCGGGCGCGCAGGCCCTCCAGCGTGTCGACCGCCGCATCGTAATCGCCGCTCGCGAGCTGCCAGTGCGCCGAAAGCCGCAGCGCCGCGACATCGGCCGGATTCTGCGAGAGGAACAAGGCGAGCGCGTTGGCCGCGTCGCCGCGTCGTCCGGCGCGGTCCAGCGCCTCGACCAGCCGCAGCATCGTCGGCTCGTCGAAGCGCAGGTCGGCGGCGGCCTTGTAGGCGGTGGCGGCATCGGCGAAGCGGCCGAGCAGCATCAGCATGTCGCCGACCACGACGTGCGCGGCCGGCGCCCCGGGATTGGCCGATTCGATCTGCTGCGCGCGCGCCAGCGCCGCGGCTTTGTCGCCGCCGGCGATCAGGCCGCGGATCAGCGGCACGATCGCGGCCGGATCGTCGGGCCGTTGCGAAGCCTCGCCGCCGAGCACCGCGAGGCTTTCGTCGGGGCTGAACGGCGCCGATTCGTCGCGCGCCGGAAAAAGCGGCGCGATCGAGCAGTTGCGCGGCATTGCCGCGATCGCCGATCCGCTCGAACCCGCGCGCGGCGAGCGTCAGCGCATAGCTGTCCGCGTCGCCGCGCGTCACCACCGGGCGCAGCACGTCGATCGCGTTGCGCGCGGCGTCGCTTCGGAGCAGCGCGACCGCATAGAGCTTGCGTGCGGTGAGGTTCATCGGCTGGGCGTCGACGAGCTGCTTGAGCTTGCCGATCGCCTGCTGGGTGTCGCCGGCCTCGAGATCGAGCGTGCCGCCGAGCAGCAGCATCCCCGGCAGCGCGTCGATCGTGCCGCCGGTCTTCTCGACCAGGCTGCGCGCGAGATCATAGTTGCCGGCGCGCGCGGCGAGCACAGCCTGGAGATAATAGGCCTGCGGGCTCCCCGGCCGCGCCTCGAGTGCGCGGCGGGTGGCGGCGAGCATGTCGACGGTGCGGCCGGCGTCGCCGAGCGTCGCGGCATATTCGATCAGCGCGTCGTGATAGGCGGGGTCGCGCTTGAGCGCGGCCTCGAACCAGGGCAGCGAGGCGACCAGCCCATATTGCGCGCGCACCACCTGCCCGCGCAGCACCAGCGCCTCGAGGTTGCCCGGATCGAGCTGGACCGCCTTGGTCGAGGCCTGGATCGCGCCGAGCATGTCGCCTGCGGCGAAGCGGAAGCGGGCGGCGTCGGTCCAGACATCGGCGTTCTGCGGGGCGATTCGGATCGCCTCGTCGATCGAGTCGCGCGCGGCGACGAGGTTGCCGAGCGCGGTCATCGCGCGCGCGCGGATGCGCAGGCCATAGGGGCGGTTGGCGGGGTCGGTCTTCTCGACCTCGGCGATCGCCTTGTCGGGTTCGTCCTGGAGCACCAGCGCCTGCGCGACCAGATGGTGCGTCAGCTTGGCGTCGTAGCCCGCGTCGACCGCGCGGCCGATCTCGGCCTCGGCGCCGACGCCGTCCTGCAGCGCCAGCTCGGCGCGGGCGAGCGCGAGGTGCGCGTCGGCGAAGCCGGGATTGGCGCGGACCGCCTCGAGCGCGGCGGCGCGCGCGGCGGTGGGGTTGTCGGCCTCGAGCAGCGCAACACTCTTGTCGAGCGCCCGCGGATCGGCGCGCCCCGCCGCGAGGTGCCAGAAGGCATAGAGCGCCAGCGCGAACGCGCCAAGGCACCCGAGCAGGACGAGCACGCGCCGCAGCGCGATGCCGTTGCGGCGGTTACGGCTGGAGGTCATAGGCCTTCATCAGGTCATAGAGGGTAGGACGGCTGATCCCGAGCAGCCGCGCGGTACCCGAGATATTGCCCTCGGCGCGCGCGAGCGCGTGGCGGATGGTCTTGCGGTCGGCGATCTCGCGCGCGGCCTTGAGGTTGATCGGCGCGGCGTCGGCGGCGCCGTCGAGGTCGAGATCGGTGGCGGCGACCATCTTGCCGTCGGCCATGATCACCGCGCGCTTGACGCGGTTCTCGAGTTCGCGGACGTTGCCCGGCCAGCCCCAGGCGTCGATCGCCGCGATCGCGTCGGGCGCGAAGCCCTTGACGCCGGTGTGCATCGACGCGGCGTATTTCTTGAGGAAATGGCGCGCGAGCAGCCCCGCCATCGCCCGGGCGCTCGGCGAGCGTGGGGATGCGGATCACGATCTCCGCCAGCCGGTAATAGAGGTCCTCGCGGAAGCGGCCCTCGGCGACCATCGCGTCGACGTTCTGGTGCGTCGCGCAAACGACGCGGGTGTCGACGCGGATCGGCGTGCGGCCGCCGATCCGCTCGATCACCCGCTCCTGGAGGAAGCGCAGCAGCTTGACCTGGAGCGGCAGCGGAATGTCGCCGACCTCGTCGAGGAACAAGGTGCCGCCGTGCGCCTGCTCGATCTTGCCCTCGGTGGTCTTGACCGCGCCGGTGAAGGCGCCCTTCTCGTGGCCGAACAGCTCGCTTTCGAGCAAGGTCTCGGGGATCGCCGCGCAGTTGATCGCGACGAACGCGCCTTTCTTGCGCGGGGAGGCGTCGTGAAGGCCGCGCGCGAGCAATTCCTTGCCGGTGCCGCTCGCGCCGAGCAGCATCACCGAGACGTCGGCGCCGGCGACGCGCTCGATCGTGCGGGTGACCTTGAGCATCTCGGGCGCGGCAGTGATCATCCCGCCGAGCACCGCGCCGCCCTCGAACCGCTCCGCCAGCCGGCGGTTCTCGGCCTCGAGCGCGTGAAACGTGGAAAGCGCGCGCGACGATCAGCCCGAGCGCGTCGATGTCGATCGGCTTCTGGTAGAAGTCGTCCCATGCGCCCGCGGCGATCGCCTTGAGCATCGATTCGTGCGCGCCGTGTCCCGAGGCGACGATCACCTTGGTATCGGGGCGCAGCCGCAGGATCGCGTCGAGCGTCGCGAAGCCCTCGCTCGTCCCGTCGGGATCGGGCGGCAGGCCGAGATCGAGCGTCGCCACCGCCGGCTCCTCGGCGCGGATCGCGGCGATCGCTTCGTCGCGGTTGGCGGCGGCGACGATCTCATAGCCGTCATAGGCCCAGCGGAGCTGGCGCTGGAGCCCGGCATCGTCCTCGATGACCAGGAGCTTGGGCAGCAGCTTCGGCTTGTCGGTCATGCCGCCCTCCCGACGCCGACATCGGCGGCATGGGCGGCCCTCAGCACCAGCCGGAAGCGGCTGCCGCGCCCTTCGCGCGAGCTGACCTCGATCCGCGCGTCCATCGCCGCGGCGAGCTGGCGCGCCTCGAACGCGCCGAGCCCGAAGCCGCCGGGCTTGGACGAGACGAACGGCTTGAACAGCCGGTCGCGCACGAAGGCGGGGCTCATGCCCTTGCCCTTGTCGATCACGTCGATCGTCACCGAGACGCCGTCGGCGCCGACCGCGAGCGTGACCGGCTCGTGCGCCGGGCTGGCGTCGATCGCGTTCTGGATCAGGTGGCCGAGCAGCTGCTCGAGGCCGGCGGGATCGGCGAGCGCGATCGCCGCGCGCGCGCCCGAGGTCGCGACCGGATGCTGCGTCCGCCGCGCCGCCGCGAGCCGCTCGACCAGCGGCACGATCTCGACCGCCTGGAGCGCGTCGGCACGGGTGCGCGGGCGCTGCGAGAGGCGCGCGAGCAGCGCAGTCATCTTCTCCGCCGAGGATTTGAGCGTCTCGACCATATCGGCGCGGAACTCGGGCTTGTCGGCGTGGCGCTCGGCATTGCGCGCGGTGAGCGTGAGCTGGCTGACGAGGTTCTTGATGTCGTGGACGATGAACGCGAAGCGGCGGTTGAACTCGTCGAAGCGCTGCGCGTCGGCGAGCGCTTCCTGCGCGCGCGCCTCGGCGAGGTAGCTCGCGACCTGGCGGCCGGCGACCTTGAGCAGATCGAAATCCTCCCAGTCGAGCGCGCGATCGACCGGCGGGCGCGCGAGCAGGATCGCGCCGGCGAGCCCGCCGAGGTGCGGCAGCGGCACCAGCACCCAGGCGTCCTCAAGGTCGAGCATCCATTGCGGGACGATCGCCGCCTCGCCGCCGTCGTCGCGGCGGAGCTGGTCGAGCTCGAGGATGCGGCCGCTCTCGGCCAGGTGGCGGGCGAGCGCGGGCTCGGCGCTGCCCACCAGCGGCTCGCGCGCCCAGTTCCAGGCCGTGCCCAGCCCGAGCCCGGCGCCATCGGGCACCAGCAGCGCGCCGGCGGGCGAATCGGTCAGGTCGGCGATCGCCTTGACGATGCGCTCGTCGAGCGGCGCGGCACCCTCGGGCGCGCCCAGCGTCTCGGTGAAGCGCATCCATTCGGCGCGGTAATCGTAGCGGTGGCGGAAGAAATGCTTGGCGAGCTTGACCTTGGCCCAGGCGCGCAGCCACGGGCTCGAGACGAGCGTGAGGATCGCCGCCGTCGATCCGAACACGAACGCCGTCTGCAGCACGCGCGCATTGGCGCCGCCCACGGCGGCGATCGCGCTGGTCGCCAGCGCGAGCAATGCGAAATAGGCGCCGATCGCGACGAGCGACATCGACTGGTAGGCGACGGTGCGCGAGACCATCACGTTCCAATCGTCGCGCCGGTGCAATCCCGCCGCCATCACCAGCGCGACCAAGGTCATCCCCGCGCCGCGCGCGATCAGCAGCGCGAACGGCGGCTGCGCGGTGAGATAGGCGACGGTGAACAGGTTGAAATCGATGAACCACATCCCCGCCAGCGCGAGCACGATCCAGCGCAGCCCCAGGCTCGCGCCCGGCGCGACCGCGGCATAGAGCGCGCGCATCAGCACCAGCGCGGCGACCGACACCAGCATTCCGAGCAGCACCGAGGCGGTATCGACGCGGTCGGCCACCTCGGGGGGGGCGGCGTTGCCGATCCCGCGCAGCACCAGCGCCCCGGTCGCGACCAGCGCGACCACGCCATAGACCGTCCCGAGCGCGAGCGGCGGCCGCGCCTGGCCGTCGCGGCGATGGAGCACGATCATGAACCCGAGCCACGCCAGGTTGCGCAGTGTCTCGGCGATCTGCGTCCCCATCTCGCCGCCGCCGATCCCGGCGACCGAGAGCGACCAGAGCGCGGTCATCGCCAGCGCGATCGCGAACGGACGGCGCGGCACGCCGCCTTCCTTGCTGCGCCACGCCCACAAGGTCAGCGCGCCGAACAGCAGCGCCGCCAGCGCATGCGTCCACAGCGTCAGCGTCGCGACCATCAGCGCGCCCCTTCCGGAAACAGCACGACGCGCGCGGTCTGGAGCAGGATCAGCAGGTCGAGGAAGGGCGAATAGTTCTTGGCGTAATAAAGATCGTACTCGAGCTTCTGGCGCGAATCCTCGATCGAGGCGCCATAGGGATAGTTGATCTGCGCCCAACCGGTGATGCCGGGCTTCACCATGTGGCGCTCGGCATAATAGGGGAGCTTGGCCTCGAGATCCTCGACGAACTGCGGGCGTTCGGGGCGCGGGCCGACGAAGCTCATCTCGCCCTTGAGCACGCTCCAACATTGCGGCAGCTCGTCGATCCGCAGCTTGCGCAGCGTGCGGCCGATGCGGGTGATACGCGGATCGTCCTTTTCGGCCCAGACCGCGCCGCGCGCCGCTTCGGCATCGGTGCGCATCGAGCGCAGCTTGACGATATCGAACCCCTGGCCATAGAGGCCGACGCGGCGCTGGCGGTAGAAGGCCGGCCCCTTGCTGTCGAGCTTCACCGCGAGCGCGGCGATCGCGATCACCGGCAGCGCCAGCGCCAGCAGCGCGAGGCTGGCGACGAGATCGAACAGCCGCTTGAACAGGCTCGACAGCATCCGCCCCGACGAGAAGCCGTCGGAGAAGATCAGCCAGCTCGGATTGACGCTGTCGAGGTCGACGCGGCCGGTCTCGCGCTCGAGGAAGGTCGAGATCTCGTTGACGTGGACCCCGGTGGTCTTGATCCGCAGCAGGTCCTTGAGCGGCAGCGCGTTGCGCCGCTCCTCGAGCGCGAGCACGACTTCGCTCGCGTTGAGCAGCACGACATGGTCGGCGAGATTGTAGATCGCGTCGCGCGCGATCGCCTCGGGGATCACGCGGTTGGCCTCGCTCATCGAGACATAGCCGACCACCGCGAAGCCCGCCCCCGGCGTCTTCGCCAGCGCCTTGAGCCGCGCGGCGCGCGGGCCGGCGCCGAGCACGACGACGCGGCGCTTGAACGCCTGGCTGCCCAGCGTCTTGCCGAGCAGGACGCGCAGGAAGATCAGCGCGACGATCGACAGGCCCATCGCATAGAGGAGGTTCGAGCGCCACATCGACAGCTCGGGGATCAGGAAGAACAGCACGCTGAGGAAGATGATGCCGAGCGAGATCGCGACGATCAGCCGCGCGGTGGCGTAGCGCAGCGACTGGAGCGAATCGGCACCGTAGACCCCCACCGAGATCATCGCCAGCTCGAGCGCGGCGGCATAGCTGATCAATTGCGGCAGCCGCGTCACCATCGGCGGTGGCGTGATCCCGAGCTGCCCCGCGCGCGCGACCCAGCCCAGCTCGCCGGCGACGAGCAGGAGGATGATGTCCAGCAGGCCGAGCAGCAGCACGGCGTTGGGGACATAATGCCGAAACAAGCGGATCATGGCAGCAGAGGCTTAACCGCTAAGTGTAAACGAACCCGACACATCCATGCCTGTCGCGGGCGCCGACGAAATATTGGTCGTGGCAGCGAAACCGGCCGCCCGCGGAGCCGTTTGACGGGCGGGCCAAACACCACCATCAGAACCGCGAGGAGCGCAAGCGCATGCCGGATTCGAAGCCGATCATCCCTGTCATCCTGTCGGGAGGATCGGGCACGCGCCTGTGGCCGATGTCGCGGCCCGAGCGGCCCAAGCAGTTGCTCGCGCTCACCGCCGGCGAGACGATGCTCCAGCTCACCGCGCTGCGCACCGCGGGCGAGCGCTTCGCGCGCCCGATCGTCGTGGCGAACGCGCGCCACGCCGATATCGTCGAGGAGCAGCTCGAAGCGGTCGGGCTGGGCGCGCAGGCGCTGATCCTCGAGCCGATCGGGCGCAACACCGCGCCGGCGATCGCGCTGGCGGCGATCGCCGCGGGCGGCGGCGCGGCTCCGCTGCTGGTGATGCCTTCGGACCATGTGATCGCCGACGTTCCCGCGTTCCACGCCGCAATCCACGCCGCGCTGCCGCTGGTCGAGCAGGGCTGGCTGGTGACCTTCGGGATCGCGCCCGACGCGCCCGAGACCGGCTATGGCTGGATCAAGATCGGCGAGCCGCTGGCCGAGGGTGTCCACCGCGTCGCGCGCTTCGTCGAGAAGCCGCCGCTCGACGCGGCGCACGCGATGCTCGCGTCGGGCGACCATGCCTGGAACGGCGGCATCTTCCTGTTTCGCGCCGACATGTTCCTGGACGCGCTCGCGATCCATGCCCCGGCGATGCTCGCCGCCGCGCAGGCGGCGATGGCGGGGGCGCGGCGCGACGGCGCGCAGGTCTGGCCCGACGCCGAGTCCTTCGCCGCCTCGCCCGCCGATTCGATCGATTATGCGGTGATGGAGAAGGCCGAGCGCGTCGCGGTGGTGCCGGTGACGATGGGGTGGAACGACCTGGGCAGCTGGGATGCGCTCCACGCGATCAGCGAAAGCGACGCGCACGGCAATTCCTGCACCGGCGACGTGATCGCGATCGAGACCGCGAATTGCCTGGTGCGCAGCGGCGCCGGCAAGCGCGTCGCGCTGGTGGGGGTCGAGGATCTGATCGTCGTGGTGCATGGCGACGACGTGCTGGTGATGCCGCGCGGGCGCAGCCAGGAGGTCAAGAAGATCATCGAGGCGATGGAGCGCTAGCGCGCGGCGCGAAGCGTCTCGATCCCGCGCGTTGCAATCGCCGGCGCCTCGGGTAGCGTGGCATGCGACAGGGAGGGCATCGTGGCGACCGCGTCCGCACCATCGTCGCTGGACTTTCCGGACCGCGTGCGGCTGGCGATGGCGTTCGACCAGGCGCGGCTCGCGGCCGATCTCGCGCGGCTCGACGGCACGCCGTGGATCGCGCACTTCGTCCAGCAGAATTACGAGGGCGACTGGAGCGCGCTGCCGTTGCGCGCGCAGGCGGGCGCCACGCACCCGATCCGGATGATCTATTCGGAACCCGGCGCGACCGATTTCGTCGACACGCCCTTGCTCGCGCGGACGCCCTATTTCCGCGCGGTGCTCGCCGCCTTCGCCTGCCCGCTCAGCTGCGTGCGGCTGATGCGGCTGACGCCGGGCTCGGTGATCAAGGAGCATCGCGACGACGATCTCGCCGCCGAGCTGGGCTGGGCGCGGCTCCACGTGCCGGTGGTCACCAACCCGGACGTCGAGTTCCTGCTCAACGGCATGCCGGTGCCGATGGCGGCGGGTGAAGCCTGGTACGTGCGGCTCGCCGATCGCCACAGCGTCGCCAATCGCGGCGCCAGCGACCGCGTCCACCTGGTGATCGATGCCCGGGTGAACGACTGGCTGGCGGCACGGCTCGCCGGCTGATCAGGCCATCAGCGCCTCGGCTTGGTCGAGCGTGTCCTTCATCGTCGCGACCAGCGCCCGATAGGGCGCCGGCGTGGTCATATCGAGCCCGGCGCGCTTGAGGATTTCGACCGGATAGTCCGATCCGCCCGACTTGAGCACCGACAGATACGTGTCGCGCTCCTTGGGCCCGCCCGTGAGGATCGCACGCGCGAAGTAGCTCGCCGCCGAAACGCACGTCGCATACTGATAGACGTAGAAGCTGTTGTAGAAGTGCGGGATGAACGCCCATTCGTTGCCGTAGCTGTCGTCGATCGCGACCTTCGGGCCGTGATAGCGCTTGAGCAGATCGAGGTAGATCGCGCTGAACTTGGCGCCCGACAGGCCCTCGCCCGCCTCGGCGGCGTCGTGCGCCTTCAGCTCGAACTCGGCGAACATCGTCTGGCGATAGAAGGTGCCGCGGATCTGCTCCAGCTGCTGGCCGAGGTAATAGAGCTTCTCCTGCTTGGTCCTGGCCTGCTTGAGCATGTATGAGACGAGCAGCTGCTCGTTGAGCGTCGACGCGATCTCGGCGAGGAAGATCGGATAGTCGGACTTGTCGTAGGGCTGCGTCGCGTTGGCGAGCAGCGTGTGCATCGCATGGCCCCATTCGTGCGCATAGGTGGTCATGCCGTCGTACTTGTGGCTGAGGTTGAGCAGCAGATACGGGTGCACGTCGTATGCGCCGGGATTCATATAGGCGCCGGGGCTCTTCCCCTGGCGCGGGAACGGATCCATCCATTTGGCAGCGGTCGCCTTGGCGAAGCGCGCGCCGTAATCCACGCCGAGCGGCTTGACCGCCTCGATCAAGGTCGAGCGCATCTGCTCGAGCGTCCAGGTGCGATCGAGCTGCACGAGCGGCGGATAGATGTCGTAATAGGCCATGTCGGGCAGCCCGAGGATGCGCCGGCGCAGCTCGAAATAGCGGTGGAGCTGGGGCAGCCCGTTGTTCGCCTCGGCCACCAGCGTGCGATAGACCGCCTCGGGCACGTTGTTGCCCGAGAGCGCGCGGGCGAGCGCGGTCGGGTATTTCCGCGCCTTGGCGTAGAAGATGTCGCCTTTGACCTTGGCGTTGTAGGTCGCGCCGAACGAGTTCCTGAAATCGCCGTGCGCCTTCCAGAAGGCGTCGAACACCGCCTTGCGGTCGGCGCGGCTGGGCGCGTCGCGATGGAGCGTATAGCCTTGCGAATCGAGCCGGACCGGCTGGCCGGTCGAAAGCGTGATCGTCGGCCAGGGAATGTCGGACGAGCGCAGCTGCCCGCTGATCTCGCCCGGCGCGGCGAGCGGCGAGCCCGCGCTCGCGAGCAAGGTTTCGCCCTCGGGCGACAGCGTGTGCTCGGCCTGGCGGAGAATATCGGCAAGGAAATGGTCGAAGCGCGCGCGCAGCGTGGCGTCGGCGGCGAGATAGATGTCGATCCTGGCCTTGCCGAGCGTCAGCACCTCGGGCGAGAACCAGGCGGTCGCCTCGCCATAAGCGGTGTAGAGATCGGTCGCCTGCGCCTGCTTCTCCTGATAGGCGGCGACGCGGACGTCCTCGTCGGCCTTGAGGCTGACATAGGTATAGATGCGCGAGATCGTGCGCCCGAGGTCCGATTGGAGCACCAGCGCCGCGGCGAGGACGTCGGCGCCTTCGCCGAGCCGACCCTTGTATTGCGCGATCCCCGCAAGCGCCGCGAGCGCACCCTTGCGGGCCTCGTCCCAGGCGGCGTCGGTCGGGTAGAGTTCGGTCAGGTCCCATTGCACGGTCGTCGGATCGCCGGCGGCATTCTGCGCCCAGGCGGGCACCGCGGTGGCGAGCGTGACGAGCGCGGCGGCGGCCAGCGCGTCGCGGCGTGTGGCTTCGGTCATTCGTGGCGTTCCCCGAAGGATTGGATGCGGTAATCTGTCGCGGTTCGCGCGCCAAGGGAAGCGGTTTGTCGCATTAAGTCGCCAACACACCCGGTCCCGTCACGCCCGCCTGGGCAGGAATCGGCCTCAGCGCTCGGCGACCACCCAATCGCGCTTGGCGCGGCGCCGCATCGGCACGTGGCAATAGACGCAGATGCTCGAATATTGCTCGCCCTCGCCCACTTTGTAAGCGTGCTTGGCCGATCGATGATGCTTCCCTTGAAGGCAACGCAACCGCCCAGCAACCCACTTGAACACGAAAACCTCCCGCCTCAACTTGCGGCCCCAAGTTCCTGATTCGCGCTACGAAATCAAGGGGGCGTAGTCGCCAGATTGATACAGAAAAGGGCCGGGGGATCGCTCCCCCGGCCCTTTTCTGGGTTCGCGGGGCGGGATTTAGAAGTCCATGCCGCCCATGCCGCCCATGCCGCCGCCGCCCATGCCGCCGCCGGCCGGGGCCTTGTCTTCCGGCAGCTCGCTCACCGCCGCTTCGGTGGTGATGAGCAGGCCGGCGACCGAGGCCGCGTCCTGCAGCGCGGTGCGCACGACCTTGGTCGGATCGATCACGCCGGCGGTGACGAGGTTCTCGTAGACGTCGGTCTGGGCATTGAAGCCGACATTGGCGTCGTTGCCGTCGAGCAGCTTGCCCGAGATCACCGCACCGTCATGCCCCGCGTTCGACGCGATCTGGCGGATCGGCGCGTAGAGCGCCTTGCGGATGATGTCGATGCCGCGGGTCTGGTCGTCGTTGGCGCCCTTGAGCCCTTCGATCGCCTTGGTCGCGTACAGCAGCGCGGTGCCGCCGCCGGGGACGATGCCTTCCTCGACCGCCGCGCGCGTGGCGTGGAGCGCGTCGTCGACGCGGTCCTTGCGCTCCTTGACCTCGACCTCGGTCGAGCCGCCGACCTTGATCACCGCGACGCCGCCCGCGAGCTTGGCCAGGCGTTCCTGGAGCTTCTCGCGGTCGTAGTCCGACGTGGTGTTCTCGATCTGCTGGCGGATCGCCTCGGTGCGGCCCTTGATCGACTCGGCATCACCGGCGCCATCGACGATCGTGGTGTTGTCCTTGTCGATCGTGACGCGCTTGGCGGTGCCGAGCATGCCGAGCGTGACGCTCTCGAGCTTGATGCCGAGATCCTCGGAGACGACCTCGCCCTTGGTGAGGACGGCGATGTCCTCGAGCATCGCCTTGCGGCGATCGCCGAAGCCGGGAGCCTTGACCGCCGCGACCTTGAGGCCGCCGCGCAGCTTGTTGACGACGAGCGTGGCGAGCGCCTCGCCCTCGATGTCCTCGGCGATGATCAGCAGCGGACGGCCCGACTGGACGACCGCCTCGAGGATCGGCAGCATCGCCTGCAGGTTCGACAGCTTCTTCTCATGGATCAGGATGTAGGGATCCTGGAGCTCGACCGACATCTTCTCGGGATTGGTGATGAAATAGGGCGAGAGATAGCCGCGATCGAACTGCATGCCCTCGACCACGTCGAGCTCGAACTCGAGGCCCTTGGCCTCCTCGACGGTGATCACGCCTTCCTTGCCGACCTTCTCCATCGCCTCGGCGATCTTCTCGCCGACGATGGTGTCGCCGTTGGCCGAGATGATGCCGACCTGGGCGATTTCCTTGGTGCCGGCGACCGGCTTCGAACGCGCCTTGAGATCCTCGACGACCTTGGCGACGGCGATGTCGATGCCGCGCTTGAGGTCCATCGGGTTCATGCCGGCCGCGACCGACTTCATGCCCTCGCGGACGATCGCCTGGGCGAGCACGGTCGCGGTGGTGGTGCCGTCACCGGCGATGTCGTTGGTCTTGGAGGCGACCTCCTTGATCATCTGCGCGCCCATGTTCTCGAACTTGTCCTTGAGCTCGATTTCCTTGGCGACGGTGACGCCGTCCTTGGTGATGCGCGGCGCGCCGAACGACTTGTCGAGGACGACGTTGCGGCCCTTCGGCCCCAAAGTGACCTTGACCGCGTCGGCGAGGATGTCGACGCCGCGCAGGATGCGCTCGCGGGCGTCGCGGCTGAATTTAACGTCCTTGGCTGCCATGGTGGCTACCCTTTCAATGGTCAAAAGTTGGGAAGGTTAGAGGGGGTCGACGCTGTTCAGCCGACGATCCCGAGGATGTCCGATTCCTTCATGATCAGCAGGTCTTCGCCGTTGACCTTGACCTCGGTGCCCGACCATTTGCCGAACAGGATCTTGTCGCCGGCCTTGACGTCGAGCGGGGTGACCTTGCCGTCGTCCGCGCGGGTGCCGGTGCCGACGGAGACGACCTCGCCCTCCTGGGGCTTTTCCTTGGCGGTATCGGGGATGATGATGCCGCCGGCGGTCTTTTCCTCGGCTTCGACGCGGCGGACGAGCACGCGATCGTGCAAGGGACGAAAGTTCATGGATCCTGATCCTTCAGTCTGTTGATGTGCCTTAGCACTCGATGGTGACGAGTGCTAACGGGCGGTGATATGCGATCGCCGGTCGCGTTCGTCAACCGGGCGCGGATGCTGAATCGCACGATTTCCCACCGCGACATTTCCGCCAGACCATCGAAAGCGGGACATCCGGCCTGTATTGCTTGTATAATACAGCCGTTTACTCGGGCCCCGGCATCCACTAGCAGGGACTCGCAATCGCGATTTGGAGCATGGCCGTGAAGCTGGTTCGGGGCGCCTGGAAAATTCTGGTCGGCATCAAGGACGGGCTGGTCCTGTGCTTCATGCTGCTGTTCTTCACCTTCCTGTTCATCGCGCTCTCGCATCGGCCGGACAAGGCGGCGGTGCGCGACGGCGCGCTGGTGGTGGCGCTGAGCGGCGTGCTTACCGAGCAGCCTGAGGATCCCGATCCTTTCGCCGGGTTCGGCCAGGCGCGCGACGTGACCGGACAGGTGCGGACGCGCGACGTGGTGCGCGCGCTCGACGCCTCGATCGGCGATTCGCGCGTCAAGGCGGTGGTGCTCGATCTCGATCGCTTCCTCGGCGGCTATCCCGCCGCGGTCTCCGAGGTCGCCAACGCGGTGGCGCGGGTGCGCCAGAGCGGCAAGCCGGTGCTCGCCTATGCCACCGCCTACTCCGATTCGGGCTATCTGATCGCCGCCAATGCGAGCGAGATCTGGGTGCATCCGTTCGGCGGGACGCTGTTCGCCGGGCCGGGCGGCACGCATCTCTATTACAAGGGGCTGCTCGACAAGCTCGGCGTCGACGCGCACGTCTACAAGGTCGGCAAGTTCAAGTCCGCGGTCGAGCCCTATACGCGCAGCGACATGTCGCCCGAGGCGCGCGAGGCGAACGTCGCGATGTACGGCGCGATCTTCCAGCAATGGCAGGGCGAGATCGCCAAGGCGCGGCCCAAGGCGCGGATCGCCGATTATCTGACCAGGCCCGACCAGGTCGTGACCGCCGCCAGGGGCGATATCGCCGAGGCCAACCTCCAGATGGGGCTGGTTGACAGGAAGGGCGATCGGCTCGCCTTCGGCAAGCGCGTCGCCGAGCTGGCGGGCGCGCGCGACGACAGGCCCGCCGGCAATTTCCGCGCGATCCGGTTGGCCGACTGGCTCGCCGCCAATCCGCCGAAATCGAGCGGCGACGAGATCGGCGTGATCACCGTCGCCGGCGAGATCGTCGACGGCAAGGCGGGCCCCGGCATCGCCGGCGGCGACACGGTCAGCGCGCTGCTGCTCAAGGGCTTGGCCGAGCACAAGCTCAAGGCGCTGGTGGTGCGCGTCGATTCGCCCGGCGGATCGGTGATGGCGTCCGAGCAGATCCGCCAGGCGATCCTCCAGGCCAAGGCGCAGGGGCTGCCGGTGGTGGTTTCGATGGGCGGGCTCGCGGCGAGCGGCGGCTATTGGGTCTCGACCCCGGGCGACGCGATCTTCGCCGAGCCCAACACGATCACCGGATCGATCGGCATCTTCGGCATCCTGCCGACCTTCGAGAAGTCGCTCGCCAAGATCGGCGTCACCAGCGACGGCGTCGCCACCACCCCGCTCAGCGGCCAGCCCAATGTGATGGGCGGCGTCAACGCCACCACCGACGCGATCCTGCAATCGGCGATCGAGGCGGGCTATGGCCGCTTCGTCAACCTCGTCGCGACGTCGCGCCACCTGACGCCGCAGCGCGTCGACGAGATCGGCCAGGGCCGCGTGTGGATCGGCGGGATCGCGCGTCAGCTCGGGCTGGTCGACCGCTTCGGTGGGCTCGACGACGCGGTCGCCGAGGCGGCACGGCGCGCCAAGCTCGATCCCGCCAAGGTCCATCCGGTGTTCCTCGAGAAGCGGCCCGATGCGTGGCGCGCCTTCCTCGCCTCGCTCCACGACGACAAGGACGACGACGACAATTGGACCGATGCCCCCGGCGGGCAGGATGCCTATGCGCGGATCGCCGGCGAGCGGCGCGCGCTCGCCGCGCAGGCGCTGGGCGACGCGCGGCGGCTGGCGGAGGGCAGCGCGGTGCAGGTGCTGTGCCTCGAATGCGGCGGGCTTGCGCCGGCGCATCCGAGCGCCGACGACCGGAGCCTGTTCGCCTTGCTGCTGGCGCGGCTCGCCGGATGATCGGTATCCGCGCCGCCGCGCCCGACGACGCGGCGGCGATCGCCGCCATCTATGCGCCGCACGTGCTCACCGGCACCGTCTCGTTCGAGATCGACCCGCCCGACGCGCGGACGATGCGCGCGCGGATGGGGGCGAGCGAGGGCCTCTATCCGTGGCTGGTGGTGACCAGCGGCGGCGATGCGAGCGGCGGCGTGATCGGCTATGCCTATGCGACGCGCTTCCGCGATCGGCCGGCCTATCAATATGTCGTCGAGACCTCGATCTACGTCGCCGATACCGCGCAGCGCCAGGGCGCGGGGCGCTTGCTCTACGAGGCGCTGATCGACACGTTGCGCGCGCAGGGCTTCGTCCATGCGATCGGCGCGATCGCGCTGCCCAACGAGACGTCGATCACGCTCCACGAATCGGTCGGGTTCCGCCGCGCCGGCGTCTATCGCGAGGTCGGCTACAAGCACGGCCAATGGATCGACGTCGGCATCTGGCAATGCGAGCTCAACGAGCCGGCGGTCCCGCCGGTCGAGCCGCGGCCGTTCGGCGCGGTGGGCGTGGTGCGCGGCTAGAGTCTACGGGGCGGCGCCGGCGTTCACTTGCTCCGGCTTCTGCCGCGCAGGTCGAGCCGGTTGCGGTGGAGGAAGGCCGAGAGCTGGTCGGCGACCGCGACGTTGTTGAGATCGGCGAAGGCGATGTGGGTGTTGCCCCTGAGGCCGACCGACGGGAGGAACAGCATCTCGGCCTTGCCGCCGCGCGCGTTGACCAGATCGACGAATTTGCGGCACGTCTCGGCATAAGCGGTCCAGACCGGCGACTTGTCGAGATTGTCGCCGAACACGAACTGCATCGGGATTCGCGTGAGCTTCAGGAATTCCTCGGGCGAGACGACCACCGGGCCGAAGCGGGTCGGCGTCTTGGGCAGCTCGGCGTCGCTGGGAAAGACATAGCCGGGGTTCTCATAGGCGACGATCGCCTTGACGTTGCCGCTCTTCAGCGTCGCGAGCAGCGCGCGCATCCCGCCGGCGCTGTTGGTGACCAGCACGGTCGGGCCGATCCGGTCGATCGCCTTGGCCGCGGCGTCTGCCTCCAGCTCGGCGTTCGGGGTGGTGTCGAACTCGTCGTAGCGCGCGCGCATCGCCTGGTTCCAGGCTTGCGGATCCTTGGTCGGGAATTGCACGCCGGGGAAGAAGTCGGGATATCTGGCGCCGAGCCGCCAGGCGGTGAAATTCTGCTGATCCTGCCCCACCGCCGGCGTGTAGGTGTAGCTGGCGCATCCCCAATTGCCGCGGCCGACGCGGGGGCCGTCCCACAGATAGACCGGAAAGCCGCGGCGCAGGAAGATCGACTGATAGCCCTCGCCGCCGTCCCAGCGGGTCTGCCAGACCTCGGCCGACGAGCTGTGCCAAAGGAACAGCGCGGTGCCGCGCGCGCGGACGGGAATCTCGTACTCGACATAGCCGTGATCGCACGAGAGCGTCCTGTCGCCCTCGCGCAGCAGGGTGCCGCCGGCCTCGAACGCGCCCTGCCTGGCGATCGCGATCGGCGGCGGCGCCTTCTGCGCGATGCCGCCCGCGGGCAGCGCCAGCGCGGCCAGCGCGCACGCGCCGGCGAGGCGAAGCGCGATCGGCGTGGGGCCATGCTTCATTGCCACCGGCTTGCTCTCCCTGGCTTCGCCTGCGTCCGGCGTTCACGCCGGCTCGCGCACCCTGGCGTCTTGCGGCATCGGATAGTCGTCGGCATTGGCTACCAGACCTTCGCGCCGCGAGAAATCCAGGCGCGGCGGCGCGAACACGTCGATCAGCCGCCCGGGCCGGTCGCCGATGTTGCGGCTGGTGTGGATCACCGTCGGCGGGATCACCAGCACCGACGGGCTGTCCATCTCGACCGCCTCGTCCGCGCGCCAGCTCGCCATGTCCGGCGTCCAGGGGTAGCGCAGGTGATGGATGTAGGTGCCGCCGATCGCGAGCGAGCCCTGCTCGAAATCCAGGTGCGAATGCGGCGTGAGCCTGGCGGTGTCGCGCGGCACGTTGCGCGGCGTCATCACGTTGAGCATCAGGTTGGTCGAGCGGAAGATGCGCATGTTGGTGCCTTCGCGCACGTGATCGGCGAGCGCATAGTTGCGCAGCCGATAGCCGCCGATCGGATCGGGCCAGGGATCGAGCGGCGCGACGTCGGCCGGATGCTCGCGATAGGCCGAGGCATTGGACGCGCGCGCGGCGAGATCGGCGGCGCGGGCGGAGAAGACGCGGATGATTTGGCCGTCGCCCGCCAGCGTGACTTCGCTCGCGCCCGGCGGCACGATCGTCAGGCTGTCGGGCGCCACCTGGATCGTCTCGCCGCCGGCGATGACGGTGGCGCCGACCTGGTCGGTGACGATCATATATTCGTCGGGATTGTCCGCTCGCGCGAGCGATGTGCCCGCGGGCGCGCGGGTGACCACGGTGACGAAGTTCGCCCCGCGTGTGATCCAGGTGTCGGCGCCCGGATCCACGTCGGTCAGCGGGGCTTCTCGGTGGTGCCATCCGCCCGATGCCGGGCGCGCCGGAGTGCTCATGCCGCTTTCCCCTCCCGATTGGCCGGCCCGGCGAAGGCGGCGATCTCGCGCGCGCCCTGCCGCAGGATCGATTGATCCGAGCCGACGATGAACCAGTTCGCGCCGAGCGGCGCGAAGCCCGCCGCCTCGGCGGTCGAGCCGACGAACATGCCGACCAGCTTGCCCGCCGCGACGCCCGCGGCGATGATCCGGCGCGTGGCGGCGACCACCGCGGGTGCCTCGGTGCTGGTCTCGCCCATCGACAGCGACAGATCGGAGCGGCCGATGAACACGCCGTCGATCCCCGGCGTGGCCGCGATCGCCTCGCATTCCTCGACCGCGGCGGCGCTCTCGATCTGGGCGAGCACGATCGCCTGGTCGCCGCGCTTGAGCGCCTCGGCGCGGCCGAGCGAGCCGTAGCCGGCGAAGCGCGGCGAGCCCGAATAGCCGCGCTCGCCGATGCCGAAGCGCGTGTTGCGCACGATCTCGGCGGCCTGGGCGGCGGAATCGACGTGCGGCACGAGCACCCCCGCCGCGCCCATGTCGAGCGTCGAGAGCAGGGTCGAATGGCGATCGTCGGGCACGCGGACGAGCACCGGCAGCCCTGCGGCGCGGCCGGCCAGCACCATCAGGTCGATCGCGCCGCGATCGAACGGCCCATGCTCGGCGTCGACGACGGCGAAATCGAGCCCGCAGGTGCCGAGCACCTCGATGATGTGCGGCGAGGCGGTCTTGACGAAGGTTCCGGCCTGGATCGTCATGCGGGCAGTCCGAGCAGGTTTGCGGCATTGCCGCCGGTGAGGCGTCGGATGGTGGTGTCGTCGAAGCCGAGCTCGATGCACAGGCGGATGACGTGGCGGAAGCCGGTGACGGGGGTCGGATTGTCGATCTGGCCGAGGTCGGAGCCGAGGATGGTGCGCTCGGTGCCGCCGGCCTCGATCACCGCCGCCAGCTGCTCGCCGGTCCATTTCTTGAAGCGCGATTCGTCGATGAACATGCACAGCGAATGCTCGACGAAGGCGCCGCTGCGGGTGAGCTCGGCGATGTCGGCGAGGGTGGCGTCGATCGTGTAGGTCGGGTGCTGGACCAGCCGGCGGGTGACGCCGCGTTTCTCCGCTTCCTCGAACAGCGGCCAGATCTCCGAGATGTGGAGATGGCCGGCCGAGAGCACCGCATCGAACTCGGCGATCTGGTCGAGGATCTCCTTGACCGCGTCCTTGATGCGGCCGTCCTCGTCGATCACGGTGAGCATCCTGGCGGGCTTCATCGGGAAGCGGGTGACCAGCAGATGGCCGCGGCGGTTGTGGCGGATGTGGTTGGCCGCCGAGAAGGTCGGCATCCACACCAGCCGCGCCCCCAGCTTGAGGCCGTGGTCGACCGCATACGGATTGAGGCCCCCCGAGGTATCGTTGAGCGGTACCCCCGAGAGCATCGTCACATGCAAATGCCCGTAATGCGCCGAGAGCAGCTCGGTGACCGGCGTCGCCGAATAGAAATGATCCTTGAACAACAGCGCGCGCATCCCCGCGCTCGCGGCTTCCTCCAGCGCCTCGATATGGTCGAGACCGCGCGGCATCACCGATGGGCCGCTGTGGCAATGCATGTCGATCGCGCCCACCAGCAGCGCGTCCACACGCGCCGACAGCTCCGCCTCGCCAGCCGCGTTCAGCGTTGCAACACCCATCCAATCCCTTTCCGCGTGCTCGTGCGTCGCCGGCACCCTTGGCTGACGAGGGCGCCGCGGAAAAAGTCCCGAGTTGCAGCTTTCCGGCCTGCGAAAAGCTCCGGTTCGCGAATTGCGCGGGTGCGGGCGATCGGCGAACTCCGGCCGCCATGGCGACGAAGACGATCATTTCCTGCGCGGTCACCGGCAATCTGGTGAAGCCCGAGCAGCATCCGGGGCTGCCGATCACGCCCGGGCAGATCGCCCAGGCGGCGCTCGACGCGCGCGCGGCGGGGGCGGCGATCGCGCATATCCATGTCCGCGACCCCGAGACCGGGCGGCCGTCGATGCGCGTCGATCTCTATCGCGAGGTGGTCGAGCGGATCCGCGACAGCGGCAGCGACCTGATCCTCAACCTCACCACCGGCGAGGGCGGCCGCTTCGTGCCATCCGAGGACGAGCCGCGCACCGCCGGGCCGGGAACCACGCTGGTACATCCGCTGCTGCGCGTCGCGCATGTCGTCGAGCTCAAGCCCGACCTCTGCTCGCTCGACTTCAACACGATGAACTCGGGCGGGCAGGTGGTCATCAACACGCCGGCCAACGTGCGCAAGATGGCCGCGGCGATCGTCGGCGCCGGGGTCAAGCCCGAGCTCGAGGTGTTCGACAGCGGCGACATCCACCTCGCGCGCGACCTGATCGCCGAGGGGCTGCTCCCCGGCAAGCCGTTCTTCCAGATCGTCACCGGGGTCAAATACGGCTGCGCCCCCACGGTCGAGACGCTGGCGTACATGAAGTCGATCCTGCCCGCCGACGCGATCTGGTCGGCGTTCGGAATCGGCGCCCGCGAATATCCGATGCTCGCGGCGGCGCATCTGCTGGGCGGCCAGGTCCGCGTCGGCATGGAGGACAATATCTACATCCGCCGCGGCCAGCTCACCGCCGGCAATGGCGAGCTGGTCGAGCAGGCGGTCGCGCTGCTCGACTTGCTCGGCGCCGAGCCGGCGAGTCCCGACGAGGCGCGCGCGATGCTCGAGCTGCCGGCGCGCTGAGGAGCACGCGCGATCCGCGACCGGTTCGCGTCGATTTCGGCCCGGCGGGGCGATCGCGTCGCGCTTCGAATAGGTCGGAACGGGCCGGGGGCGCCCGTCCCGGCAACGTTTCGCCAGCCGGAATATGCGATGCGGGCGCTTGCCACCGTTCGGCGCTAGAAAGCATCCTCGCGCCGCGCGGGCGGTCATCCCGCCGCCGGGCCGAGAAAGACAATGGGTCGCGGCCATCGGGAGGGGATGTGATGGGTTTCATCGGCAGGGCGAGCGTGGCCGACGAGGCGCGTTGGCGGGCGTACAACCGGATCGCGTGGAAGATCCTGCCGCTGATGCTGCTCGGCTACACGCTCGCCAATATCGATCGCATCAACGTCGCCTTCGCCAAGCTGCAGATGAGCGGCGCGATCGGCCTGACCGAGGCGACCTACGGCTTCGGCGCGGGCATCTTCTTCCTCAGCTACGCCCTGGTCGAGATCCCCAGCAACATGATCCTGCACCGCGTCGGCGCGCGATTGTGGCTGTCGCGGATCATGATCGTCTGGGGCATGGTGTCGGCGGCCACGCTGCTGGTGCAGGACGCCCCTCCATTTCTACATCGTCCGCCTCGTCCTCGGCGTCGCGAGGCGGGATTCTATCCCGGCGCGCTGCTGTTCATGACCTATTGGTTCCCCAGCCATGTGCGCGCGCAGGCAACCTCGGTGATGCTGCTCGGCTCCAGCCTGGCCTCGATCATCGGCAGCCCGCTCTCGGGTGCGATCATGGGCTATATGAACGGCTGGCTGGGCCTGGCCGGCTGGCAATGGGTGTTCCTGACCGAAGGGCTGCCGGCGACCCTGCTCGGCATCGTCCTGCTCGTCGTGCTGCGCAACGGCCCGGCCGAGGCGAAGTGGCTGAGCGCCGAGGAGAAGGCGCTCGTCATCGCCGACCTTTCCGCCGAGCGGCAGGCGCAGGCCGGCGCGGGCATGGGCCATCGCTTCCGCGATGCGTTCCGCAACCCGAACATCTGGTGCATCGTCGTCGCCAATTTCTGCAATCTCTCGACGCTCTACGGCATCCAGTTCTGGCTGCCGACGATCATCCAGAAGGTGGGCGGGGCGACGGTGTTCAACACCGGGCTGATCGCGTCCGGGCTGGCGCTGATCCCGTGCGTGGTGCTGATCGCCAACGCGCGCCATTCGGACCGGACGCGCGAGCGGCGCTGGCACGCCACCTGCGGATTCCTGGCGTCCGCGGCGGGCTCTCAGCATCGCGGGGACGTTCAGCGACAACGTCTATCTGGCGCTGGCGGGGCTGGTGCTGGCCAATTCGGGGTTCGTGGTCGCATCGGGGACGATCTTCTCGCTGCCGGGGACGTTCGTGATGGGGGCGGCCGCCGCGGCGGGCTTCGCGCTGATCACCACGCTCGGCAACCTCGCCGGCTATTCCACGCCCTATGTGTTCGGGGTGCTTCGCGACTCGACGGGCGGCTTCAGCGCGGGCTTCTATGCGATGAGCCTGGTGTCGCTGGTCGGCGCGGTCGCCATCCTCTCGACGCCGGCGCTGCGGCGGAGCAAGCGGATCGCGGTGGGGCCGGCGCCGCTCGCGGCCTAGGGTCTCACAGCGCCGCGATATACCCGCCGTCCAGCGCGATGGTCGAGCCGTTGACATAGGCGCCGGCGCGCGAGGCGAGGAAGATGCAGACGCCCTGGATGTCCTCGGGCGTGCCGGGCCGGTTGACGGGGATGTAGGTCTGCACGCTCTTGCGGACCGCTTCCGACGTCGTGTCGGTGAGGCGCGACTGGAAGGGCCCCGGGGCGATCGCGTTGACGCGGATCTGGTCGGCGCCGAGCCGCTTGGCGAGCGCGCGTGTCAGGTGGTGGAGCGCGGCCTTCGAGGCGCCATAGGGATAGGCCTCCCAATTGGGGATGTGCAGCCCGCCGATCGAGCCGATATTGATGACGCTCGCGTGCGTCTCCGCGCCCGCCGCGGCGCGGAGCAGCGGCAGCGCCTGCTGGACGAGCAGGAAGGGCGCGCGCAGATTGACGTCCATCACCCCGTCCCAGGCCGCGGCGGTCATCTCGGCGAGCGCGCCGCGCGCGTTGGCGCCGGCATTGTTGACGAGGATGTCGAGCCGGCTCTCGCGCGCCGCGAGCGCGTCGATCAGCGCGGCGGGGCCCTCGGCATCGCCGAGATCCGCGGCGAGGCCGATGCAGGTCCCGCCGTCCGCCGAGAGCGCCGCCGCCGCTTGCTCGGCCCGCGCCGGGTCGCGCGCGGCGATATAGGTCTTGACCCCGCGGCGCACGAAGCCCTCGGCGATCATCGCCCCGATCCCGCTCGTCCCGCCAGTCACCAGCGCGATCTTGCCCGCCACGTTGAAGAGTAAGTCGCCCATCGCTGCTTCCGTCCCGTTTCGCCCCGCGAATCCCTGTTGTATCCCCCCGCGTGCATCAACGCCGGGCTTCCCGCTTTTCGCGAGGCGGAAAGTTGCTATACGCTCGTTGCGGATGATTTCCGTTGCCTGCCATCTCGCACGAGAGATCGGCGGCGCGAAAGAGGAGAGCGGGCGGGATAGCCGCCGATGGGATGTTTGCCATGGTTCGAGACTCGGTATCGAAGAGCAGCGGCTGCATCCGTTCGGTCGAGCGCGCGATCGACGTGCTGCAGGCGCTCAACCGCCGTCCGCTCTCGACGCTCCACGACCTCCACCGCGAGACCGGGCTGCCCAAGCCCTCGATCGTGCGGCTGCTGCGCACGCTGGAGAGCAAGGGGCTGGCCGCGCAATCCTCGAGCTACGGCACCTATCAGCTGCTCGGGCGCGTCAAGTCGCTGTCGAGCGGCTTCCACCACGAGCCGCTGATCATCGAGGTGGCCGAGGAGCTCATGATCGACTTCACCGAGAGCGAGGGATGGCCGCTCGCGCTCGCGCTGTTCGATCTCAACGCGATGGTGGTGCGCGCGAGCACGATTCCCTACACGTCGCTGTCGCTGTTCCATTCCTCGCTCAACATGCGCCTCAGCATGGTCAGCCGCGCGCTGGGCCGCGCCTATCTGGCGCACAGCTCGCCCAACGAGCAGAAGATCATCCTCGAGATCGTCAAGCACAGCGGCGATCCCGAGGACGAGGCCGCGCACAATGGCGAAGCGATGGCGCGCATGATCGCTCAGGTGCGCGAGCGCGGCTACGCCACGCGCGACCCGCTGATCGAGCCGCGCTCGTGCACGATCGCCGTCCCGGTGCGCGAGAACGATCGCGTCGTCGCCTGCCTGGGGCTCACCTGGATCACCGCGGCGATGCCGCTCCAGGAAGGGATCGGCAAATACCTGCCGCGCGTCTTCGCGACCGCCGAGGCGATCTCGCGCGAGCTGGCGATCCGATCGCCCGAGCTGCGCAAGCCCTATCGCATCCCGATCGGCGAGCCGACCGACCTGCCCGCCGGCTGATCGGATGATGCGGGCGATCGCCGTCGAGGGCGAAGGCGAAGCGGCGCGGCTCGTCCTGGCCGAATTCCCCCGGCCCGTGCCGGGCCCCGGCGAGGTGCTGGTCCGCGTCGCCGCGGCGAGCGTCAACCGGCCCGACGTGCAGCAGCGCCGCGGCCTCTATCCGCCGCCGCCGGGCGCGTCGCCGATCCTCGGGCTCGACGTGAGCGGAACCGTGGTCGCGGCCGCCGCCGACCTGGCCTGGCCGCGCCCGGGCGAGCGCGTCTGCGCCCTGGTCAACGGCGGCGGCTATGCCGAATATTGCGCGGTACCGGCGGGGCAGTGCCTGCCGATCCCCGCTTCGCTCGATCTGATCGACGGGGCATCGCTGCCCGAAGCCTATTTCACCGCCTGGAACGCGCTGATGCTGCTCGGCCGGCTCGAGCAAGGCGAGCGGCTGCTGGTCCAGGGCGGCGCCAGCGGCGTCGGCCTCGCCGCGATCCAGGTCGCCAGCCGGCTGCGGCACGCCCGCATCGTCGCCACCGCCAGCAGCGCGGCGAAGCGTGACATATGTCGCGCCGCCGGCGCGGCGCACGCGATCGACTATCGCGATCCGGACTGGGAGGCGCAGGTCTGCGCGATGCTCCCCGGGGGCTGCGACGTGATCGTCGACGCGCAGGCGGGGCCGACCACCGGCCGCTCGCTCGACCTGTTGGCGGACAGCGGCCGGCTGGTGCTGCTCGCGAGCCATGCCGGCCGCACCGGTGAGATCGATACGCGCAGCCTGGTCCGCCGCCGGCTGACGATCGCGGGCGGCACGATCCGTCCGCGCACCGCCGCGTTCAAGGCCGATCTGGCGGCGGCGCTGCGCGCGCAGGTCTGGCCGCTGATCGAGCAGGGGCTGGTGACGACGCACATCTGCGCCACCTTTCCGCTCGATCGCGCGGGCGATGCGCACGCGATGCTCGAGGCCAACGGCAGATCGGCAAGATCGTGCTGACCGTCGATCCGGAGCAGCTAGGCGCGCGCTGACGCATCACGAAGGAGCCGCTATGCAATTCGTTCGCCTGGGCCGGACCGACGAGACGGTAAGCGTGGTGGGGCTCGGCTGCGGCGGGCACAGCCGGCTCGGCATGGCGCGGGGCGCGACTGCCGCCGAGGCGGCCGATCTCGTGCGGCGCGCGATCGACCGGGGAATCACCTTCATCGACACCGCGATGGTCTATCGCACCGAGGAAGCGGTCGGCCTGGGCATCCATGGCCGGGACCGGAGCAAGCTCTTCCTCTCGACCAAGTCCTGGGTCGGGCGCGGGCCCGCGGAGAGCGATCCCGAGAAGTTCACCGCCGCCGAGTTCGCCGAGAATCTCGATTCGAGCCTCGAACGCCTCGGGACCGACTACGTCGACCTCTATCACCTGCACGGCGTCGCGCCCGCGCAGCTCGACCATGCCCGTGAGGTGCTGCTGCCCGAAATGCGGCGCCAGCAGCGGGCCGGGAAGATCCGCTTCATCGGCATCACCGAGGTGTTCCGCCACGACACTGGTCACCGGATGCTTCAGGCGGCGCTGCCGACGGATGCGTTCGACGTCGTGATGGTCGGCTTCAACCTGCTCAACCCGAGCGCGCGCAACGCGGTCTTTCCCCGGACGATGCGGCACGATATCGGCACGCTCGTCATGTTCGCCGTCCGGCGCGGGCTGAACAGCGTCGCGAACACGCGCGAGGCCGTCGCCGAGCTGCTCGCCAGGAAGGAGATCGATCCCGCCGCGGTCAACCCCGACGACCCGCTCGATTTCCTGCGCGCGACGCCGGGGATCAAATCGCAGGTCGAGGCCGCCTACCGCTTCTGCCGCCACGAGCCCGGGGCGCACGTCATCCTCACCGGCACTGGCAGCGCGGCGCACCTCGAGGAGAATATCGCCGCGATCCTGGCGCCACCCTTGCCGGCCGAAACGCTGGCGAAGCTGGCGGCGATCTTCGGCGACTCCAGCTCGGCCACGGCCGACTAGCCTATTCCTCCCAGCCGAGGAGCGCCTTCACCTCGAGATATTCCTCGAACCCGAATATCCCGAACTCGCGCCCGTTGCCCGATTGCTTGTAGCCGCCGAAGGGCAGGCTGCGGTCGAACGCGGCGCCGTTGAGGTAGACGCGCCCCGCCCGGATGCGGTTGGCGATCCGGCGGGCGCGGCCGGGATCGTTGGACTGGACGAAGCCCGCCAGGCCGAACACGGTGTCATTGGCGATATGGACCGCCTCGTCCTCGCTGTCGTAGCCGATGATCGACAGCACGGGGCCGAAGATCTCCTCGCGCGCGATCCGCATCGCGGGCGTCACGTCGCCGAAGACCGTCGGGCGGACGTAGAAGCCGCGGTTAAGCTCCGCCGGCCGCCCGGTTCCGCCCGCCACCAGCGTCGCGCCCGCGTCCACGCCCGACTGGATCAGCGCCTGGACCTTGTCGAACTGCGCTTGGCTGACCAGCGGCCCCATGGTCGTCGCCGGATCGAGCGGGTCGCCCAGGCGAATGGCACCGACGGCCGCGCGCGCGGCCGCGAATGCCGCGTCGCGCCCCGCGCGCGGGATCAGCATGCGCGTCGGCGACTGGCAGTTCTGGCCGGCGTTGACGTAGCAGGCGTGGACGCCCTGGATCACCGCGGCTTCCAGGTCGGCGTCGTCGAGGATCAGGTTGGCGGACTTGCCCCCCAGCTCCTGCGCGACGCGCTTGACCGTGTCCGCCGCGAGCTTGGCGACGCGCACCCCCGCCGTCGTCGATCCGGTGATCGACACCATGTCGATTTCGGGGTGGGCGGCGATCGCCTCGCCGACCGTGGGCCCGTCGCCGTTGACCAGGTTGAAGACGCCCTTGGGCAAGCCCGCCTCGTCGATGATCTCCGCCAGCAGCATCGCACTCAGCGGCGCGATCTCGCTGGGCTTGAGGACCAGCGTGCAACCGGTCGCCAGCGCCGGCGCGACCTTGGAGGCGACCTGGTTCAGCGGCCAGTTCCACGGGGTGATCAGGCCGCACACGCCGATCGGCTCGCGGCGGACGATCCCGTTCCCGATCCGCTCCTCGAACGGATAGTGCGCGAGCACGCGCGCGGCCTCCTCGAAATGGAACAGCGCGACCGTCGCCTGGCGCTCGATCGCGAAGGTGATCGGCGCGCCCATCTCGAGCGTCATCGTCCGCGCCAGCTCGGGCAGCCGCGCCCGGAAGCCGGCGACGATCCTTCCGAGCCAGGACAGCCGGTCCGCGACGCTCGTTTCGGAATAGGACGCGAAGGCGCGCCGCGCCGCCGCGGCGGCGCGATCGACGTCCGGGCGCGAGCCCAGGCTGACGCGGGCGAAGCACTCCTCCGTCGCCGGATTCATGATCCCGAGCGTCGCTGGCGCGGCGGGATCCACCCAGGCCCCGTCGATGTAGAATTTGAGCGTTTCCATCATCCTCCGCCCATGGCGCGCTCTGCCGCGTCGCTGCGATTTCCGCGGCCCGAGGATCGGGCCGGTGGCGCGACACATCTCCCCAATCGTCCCGCGGCGCGCAATTCGCTAGGCCCAGCTTTCCGCATTCCGAAATCTTTCACGTCCCGGAAAGCTTCAACTCGGCGCTTTCGCTGCGGCGCTCCGGTCCATCAGGATAGGGCCAATCGCAAATGTGCGAAGACGATTGGGGGAGTCTGAATGGCGGATGCCGGGCCCGACGTCGCGAAAGCGACACGCGAGGCGGAGCTGTCGGCGCGTGTGGACGCGCTGCTGGTGGGCGCGATCGACATGCATTGCCACAGCGGCCCATCGGTGATGCCGCGCGGTCTCGACCATATCGAGGCGCTGGAGGAAGCCGCGAGCGCGGGGATGCGCGCGCTGCTGTTCAAGGATCATTTCTATTCGGCGACGCCGGTCACCGAGCTGCTCTCGGCGCATTACGGGCATTTGCATGTGACGATGCTCTCGGGGGTACCGCTCAACGATACCTCGGGGGGCCTCAATCCGTATGCGGTCGACCACGGCCTCAAGCTGGGGGCGCGGCTGGTGTGGATGCCGACCTTCTCGGCGGCCAACCACATCCGCCACAACCGCCGCGGCCATCTGCTGGTCACCCGCTTCCCGATGAAGCCCGCCAGGATGCTCACCGTGATCGACGAGGACGGCCGCATCAAGGACGCGGTCAAGGAGATCCTCGACCAGATCGCCGAGTTCGATGCGGTCTTGTCGGCGGGGCACCTCCACATCTCGGAGATCTGGCCGCTGTTCGAGGAAGCGGAGAAACGCGGCGTCACCCGCCGGCTGGTCCAGCACCCGACCTACACGATCGACGCCACCCTCGCCGACATCGCCGAGCTGACCAGAAGCGGCGCGTTCGTCGAGCACAGCCTGTGCATGTTCATCGACGAATCGCGCTTCAAGAAATGGACCGGCGAGCAGCTGGCGGCGGTGATCGAGGCTGGCGGTACCGAGCGGACGATCCTCGGCTCCGACCTCGGCCAGATCGACAACCCGACCCCCGTCACCGGCTTCCGGCACGTCATCCGCCTGTGCATCGAGCTCGGCTTCGACGACACCACCATCCGACGCCTCACCGGCCATAACGCCGCAAACCTGCTCGAACTGCCCGCATGAGAGGAGTTCGTCACGCACCATCAAGATACTGAATCGAAACGATAATACTCGGGGAAGATCAAACGGCAACCATGTCATCCGTGTCCCGCGAAGACGCGTTGCCTTAAAAAGGGGAGGGTTCAAAAATGGCTAACAACAGCCTGTTGCCTGTACTTCGCACGTCCGGCGCCGCGCTCGCATTCGTCGCGGCGCTCAACGGCGCGCCCGCGCTGGCGCAGAATGATCCGGCGACCGCCGCTCAGCCGCCCGCCGCGAATGCGCCGCCCGGCGACCAGCCGGCAACCACGGGCGACGAGATCATCGTCACCGGCTCGCGCCTTGGCCGTTCGGGCTATGACGCGCCGACCCCGGTGAACGTCGTCGGCGAGCAGCGCCTCCAGCAGCTCGCCATCACCAACATCGCCGACGCGCTCAACCAGATCCCGTCGTTCCGCCCGATCACCTCGCCGGCGATGAACAACTTCCGCGTCTCGAGCAACATCGGCGCGCGGTCGCTCGATCTTCGCGGCCTCGGCACGACGCGCACGCTGACGCTTGTCGACGGTCGCCGCTTCGTCGCGAGCAGCGACAACGGCACCGTCGACGTCAACGGCATCCCCACGATCCTGGTCCAGCGGGCCGAGGTCGTGACGGGCGGCGCATCGGCCGCTTATGGCGCGGATGCCGTCGCCGGCGTGGTCAATCTGATTCTCGACAACCGGCTGAGCGGGATCAAGGCCGAAGTGACCAACGGGATCAGCGAGCGCGGCGACGCCCGGACCTTCTATGCGGCGGCCGCGGGCGGGGCCGATTTCGCGGGCGGGCGCGGCCATGCCGTCGCCGGCTTCGAATACAATAAGGAAGACGGCGTCGGCCAGTGCGAGACCCGCGACTGGTGCGCCAAATACACCAACTACATCTCCAATCCGGGCTACAACACCACGACCAGGACCAGCACCAACGGCCTGCCCGCGACGCTGGTGCTCGACCATGTCATGTTCGTCTACAACGAGAACGGCATCCTCACCGGCGCCACCAAGCCCAACGGCAGCGGCGGCACGGTCACGCTCGGCCAGCAGATCCTCAACACCGGCGCCACCTCGCTGCCGGCGGCGCTCAGGGGCAAGCAGTTCGACGCGAACGGCAATCTGGTTCCCTATCAGTTCGGCGCGCTCTTGAGCGGTCTGTTCCAGCAGCTGCCGAACGGCGATCCCACCCAGCCCTATCTGATCGGCCAGGCGCCGGCGCCGCTGGTCGTGCCGACCAAGCATTTCTCGGCGATGACCCATGTGGATTACGACCTGAGCGATTCGGTCTCGCTGTTCGGCGAGTTCATGTATTCCTGGGTCAGCGGCTACACCCAGTCGACCGTGCCGCTCGACGGCCCGGCGACGATCGACATCAACAACCCCTATATCTCGGCGCAGACCCGCGCCGCCGTGCTGGCGGCCGATCCCGCGATCACCAAGCTGCTCGTCAATCACGGCATGTGGTCGGTCGGCCCCTCGACGTTGGGGACGAGCACCGACAGCACCTATCGCGGCGCGGTCGGTATCAAGGGGAGCTTCGGCGGCGGCTGGAACTGGGATCTCTCCTACACCTATGGCCGCGTCGACAGCGACGTCCAGGACCGGCGGGTGCGGCTCAAGGAATGGAACAACGCCGTCGACGCGGTGGTCGCCCCGGCGGGCCTCGCCGGCATCGCCCCCGGCACGATCATCTGCCGGACGACGCTGACCAATCCCACCAACGGCTGCATCCCGATCAACCTGTTCGCGTTCGGCATGAGCCCCCAGGCGGACGCGCGCTACAACGTCACCGAAACGCAGACGCGCACCTATCAGCAGCATGCCGCGGCGGTGAACCTGCGCGGCAGCCCGTTCAGCACCTGGGCGGGCGCGGTCAAGGTGGCGGCCGGCGGCGAATGGCGCCGCAACACCGCGGTCGGCGATGCCGACGCCAACACGCTGGCGGGCAACTATATCTCCCCCGCGACCACGGCGCTGCCGCTCACCACGACTTCGGTGGCCGAAGGCTATCTCGAGGCCGGCATTCCGCTGCTCAAGGATTCGCCGATCGGCAAGGCGCTCGATATCGACGGCGCGGTTCGGTACACGCATTACGATCCGTTCGGGAACGCCACCACCTGGAAGGTCGGCGGCGTCTATACGCCGGTTTCGGACATCACCTTCCGCGTCACGCGCTCGCGCGACATCCGAGCGCCCACCGCGCAGGAATCGAGTCCCAACGCGACGCGGACGCAGCTGCCGCAGCCCGATCCGTTCGTGGGCGGCACGACGCTCCAGTTCACCGTGACCGGCGGCAACCCCAATCTGCAGCTGGAAAAGGCCGATACCTTCACCGCGGGCGTGGTGCTGCAGCCGACCTTCGTTCCCCGGTTCCATCTGTCGCTCGATTATTACGACATCAAGGTGAACGGCGCGATCGATTCGCTGACGAGCACGGCGATCGCCACCGCCTGCAAGACTCAGAATCTGCTGTGCAACCTGATCCAGTTCAATCCGAACGGATCGATCAACACGGTGTTCACGACCTTCCAGAATCTCAGCCGGCTGCACGCCGAGGGCTATGAGTTGGTGATGGATTACCGGCTTCCCGCGTTCGGCGGCAATTTCGATTTCCAGGTCAACGGCAATTATGTCGTCGATCTCTCGACGATCGGCGCGACGGGGCTGGTCACGCAGCTCGACGACGTCACCGGCAACACCGGCACGGTGCAGAACATCCAGGGCGTGCCGCGCTGGAAGGCGGACGGCGTCGTCACCTATTCGCAGCCGCGGTGGGCGCTTACCGCGCACGGCCGCTATATCCCCAAGGCGATCCTCGATCCGACCAAGATCGGCCCCGAGCAGGCCGGCTATGACATCAACAATCCGAACAGCGTGAACATCAACCATGTCGATGCGCGCTTCTATCTCGATCTGACCGCCAGGATTAAATTCCCCGACGCCAGCGGCGCGGACCGCTACGAGATGTTCTTCACCGCCAACAACGTGTTCGACAAGGGCGAGCCGGCGCAGCTCCGCCTGTTCGGCAACGGGCTGTATTACGATCCGATCGGCCGGAACTACCGGATCGGCCTGCGGGCGAGGTTCTAGGGCGGCCCTGACCCCGATCGCCCCTTGCCCGGCCTTCGCCGGGCAAGGGGCGGCGGTTGCCGTGCCCGAATGCCTTCGGGATAGGCGCTCAACTCGGGCGGAGGCTGTCGCGATTGCGGTCGTGGAGCTCGGCGGCCTCGGGCGTGAGGTTCTGCTCGAAATCGGCCATCTCATAGACCGGGCGGATCTCGATCTCGCTCGGGCCCGGCATCGGATTGGGACAGCGCCTGACCCATGCGATCGCTTCGTCCATGTCCTTCACCTCCCAGATCCAATAGCCGGCGACCAGCTCGCGCGTCTCGGCGAACGGGCCGTCGATCACCGTGCGGCTGGCGCCGTCGAACGCCACGCGCTTGCCCTTGGAAGAGGGCTTCAGGCCGTCGCCGCCGGCCAGGATGCCCGCGGTCACCAGCGCTTCATTGTACCGCCCCATCGCCTCGAGCAGCTCGGGCGAGGGCAAGGTGCCCTGTTCGCTGTCCTGGGTAGCCTTGACGAAAACCATCACGCGCATTGGCTGCCTCCTCAATTGATGGAACGGCCGATCGGGCCTTCCACTAGCACGACGAACGGGGTCGGCCGGAATCGACGCGATCGCGGAAAAAATCTGCGCGGGCGGGTAGGCGCCGCGTTCACGGCGAGGGGGGGCGTGCCCCGACCGCATATTTTCTCGCCGGCGCGGGAACGCCTGGTCTATCGCCGGCTTTACCTACCCATGCCGAACCAGTCCCCAGCCGCCCCCGCTCCGCGCGATCCCGCCTTGAACCGGGCCGTATGCCTTCCCCGCTTCGGCGGTCCGGAGGTGCTCAGCGTCGAGCGGATCGCGATCCCCCGGCCCGCCGGGGACGAGATCCTCGTCCGCGTGAAGGCCGCGAGCCTCAACCCGGTCGATTTCAAGATGCGCCGGGGCGGCTATCCCGCCGTGCCGCCCGAGCGGCTGCCGATCGTCCTCGGCCGCGATCTGGCGGGCACGATCGAATCGCTCGGCGCGCGCGGGCATCCCACGCTCGCCGCGGGCGACGCCGTCTTCGCCTTCATCGCCAACGATCGCGGTGCGCAGGCCGACTTCGTCGTGGCCAAGGGGAGCGAGGTCGTCGCCATGCCGGGCGCGCTCGACTGGGTCCATGCCGCCGCGGTGCCGCTTGCGGCGATCACCGCATGGCAGGGGCTGTTCGACCACGGTGGCCTCGCCGCCGGCCAGCGCGTGCTGATCCACGGCGGGGCCGGAGGCGTCGGCCATCTCGCGATCCAGCTCGCCAAGGCGAAGGGCGCGACGGTCTTCGCCACCGCATCGGCGGGCGACCTGGATTTCGTCTGCGGCCTCGGCGCCGATACCGCGATCGATTACAGGAACGAGCGCTTCGAGGATGTGGCGAACGACATCGACCTGGTGTTCGATCTCGTCGCGGGCGAGACGCAGGACCGCTCGTGGGCGGTGCTGCGCAAGGGCGGGATCATCGTCTCGACGCTCAAGGCGCCCGATATGGACAAGGCCGCCGCGCTCGGCATGCGCTCGGCGCCGCGCTACATGGCGCGGCCCGACGCCGGCCAGCTCGCCGAGATCGCGGCGCTGATCGAGGCCGGCAAGGTGCGCGTCGAGATCGCCCGGACCTATCCGCTCGAGCGCGTCGCCGATGCGCACGCCCGCCTGGAGAAGGGCGGCCTCCGCGGCAAGATCGTCCTCACGCTCGACGCCTAGCCCGGCCTCGCTGCCGCCGAAACGGCGACGCCGCCTGCCCGAAATACGACCCCAACCGACCCGCTGGATCGATGGTGGCGGGCATCTCCGCCTTGCCCATTGACGCCCAGCTTCTCATCTTGTAATATTATATACCACAATATGGGATTGTGTCTGCCGGAAGTCTTCGCTCGCGCGCCTGGTGCGCGTGGCGGTCGGAGCTTCGGGACGGAATGGTGCGGAGGTTCGGAGACGACGCTCCGGCGAGCAGGCCATCGAAAGCCGCCGCCGGCCGGGAAATTCCCAGCGTCGCCATGACGTTCAGGAGAGGGGAAAATCGATGAAAGAGCTTTCGAAGCGCAGCCGTGCCCGGCTGATGGCCGGAGTGGCGCTGGGACTGGCGAGCCTGCCGCTCGCGCCCGTCGCGGCGGCCCAGGAAACGCCGGCGGCGCCCGCCGCGCCGGATGCGACCGCCAGGCCTGAGACCTCCGACGGCCTGATCGTCGTCACCGGCTCGCGCATCCGCCGCGACGGGTTCGACGCCTCGACGCCGGTGACGGTGGTCGACAGCCAGGAAGTCCAGCGCACGGGCACGGTCAACGTCGAGCGGCTGCTCGGCGAGACGCCGCAGTTCGTCCCCTCGACCAACGGCGGCGCCAGCGCCAACACCGTCCCGGGCGGCACCGCCGACGTCAACCTGCGCGGCTTCGGCAACACGCGCAACCTGGTGCTCGTCAACGGCCGCCGCTTCGCGATCTACGGTCCCGAGCAGGTCACCGATCTCAACACGATCCCCGCCGCGCTGATCGAGCGGACCGAGATCGTCACCGGCGGCTCGTCGGCGGTCTATGGATCGGACGCGATCACCGGCGTGGTCAATTTCATCATGCGCCAGGATTTCCAGGGCGTCGAAGCGCGCGCGCAATATGGCCAGGACGCCGCGACCCGCACCCCGGTCTACAGCTTCGACCTGACGATGGGCGGCAATTTCGCCGACGGGCGCGGCAACACCGTGATCTCGGCCAACTACATGAAGCGCGGCGGGATCACCCGCGGCGAGCGCGGCGACTGGGCGTATGATTCGCTCGCCGACGGCTGCATCACCCCGGGCAGCGGCAATGCGAACAAGGCCGGCACGCCCTTCTCGGGCGCGAGCGGCGCGGCCTGCACCGCCGGCGGCGGCCAGCTCGGCTTCATCAACAGCGGCAGCGGCGACATTCCCAACGGCCGTTTCTCGGGCGCCCCCAATCCGGGCTCGGCGCAATCGAACCCTGCGCTCGACGCGGCCTATGCGGCCGCCGGGCTCAGCGGGATGGGATCGTTCGGCTTCACCTTCAACCAGGCGGGAACCACCGCCCGCCCCGCGCTCGATCCGGCCGATCGCTTCAACCTGGGCCCCGACAATTACCTGATCATCCCGCAGGAGCGCTGGATGATCAACAGCTTCAGCCATTACGATTTCACGCCGGGCGTGACCGGCTACATGGAGCTCCATTACTCCAACAACCGCGTCAACGCGCAGCTCGCGCCGAGCAACGTCGGCGTCAACACGCTGTTCAACGTCAACAATCCCTATCTCAGCCCGCAGATGCAGGAAGTGCTCCGCCAGCTCGACCTGCGCGAGAGCGGCACCACCACGGTGAGCGCCGGCTCGGCGACCTATACGACCACCCCCAACGACGGGCTCGCGGTGATCACCGCCGGGCGCCGCTATGTCGAGGTCGGCAAGCGCACGGCGGACGAGCGGCGCAACGTGTTCCGCGGCGCGATCGGCTTCCGCGGCGACGTCGGCGACGCGAGCGAGGGGTTCCTCACCAACCTCGCCTACGACATCTACTATAGCTATGCGCGCACCGAGCAGTCCGAGCTCTTGTACAACGCGCTCTCGCGCAGCCGCCTCCAGGCGTCGCTGCTCAGCGTCGGCGGCGCCGCGCCGGTCTGCGACATCTTCGGCGCGAAGGTGAGCGCGGCGTGCGCCAAGGCGATCGGCATCGCCGCGACCAACACCGTCCAGGCCGAGCTCCAGGTCGCATCGGCCAATCTTTCGGGCGATCTGTTCAAGCTGCCCGCCGGCGGCGTCGGCTTCTCGCTCGGCGCAGAGTGGCGCAAGTCGACCGCGCGCTATAATCCCGATTCGTTCCTGTCGTCGGGCGACGTGGTCGGGTTCAATCCCGGGCTGCCGACCGCGGGCAGCGTCAACGTCAAGGAGATCTTCGGCGAGCTGCGCGTGCCGCTGATCCACGACACGCCCTTCTTCCAGAGCCTCACCGCCAACGGCGCGTTCCGCTATTCGGATTACAGCCTCAAGGGCGTCGGCGGCCAATGGACCTATGACGCCGGGCTCGAATGGAAGCCGGTGCGCGCGATCACCTTCCGCGGCCAGTATCAGCGCGCGATCCGCGCGCCGAACGTCGCCGAACTCTACGGCGGCTCGCAGCGCATCGTCGGCTCGGCGACCGATCCCTGCTCGTCCAACCAGCCGGCGGCGCAGCGGACGACGGCGGTGCGCAACGTCTGCATCGCCAACGGCGTGCCCGCGGCGAACGTGTTCACCGCGGTCGTCCAGCCCAACACGATCATTCCCTATGATCAGGGCGGCAATCCCAATGTCGGCGCGGAGAAATCGGATACCTGGACCGGCGGCGTGGTGTTCACGCCCGATTTCATCCGCGGATTCCGCGCCAGCGTCGACTATTTCAACATCAACCTCGAAGGCGCGATCGCGCCGCTCGGCGGCGGGCTCAACAACACGCTCAACCTGTGCTTCAACGTGATCCAGAACAATTCGAGCGAGTTCTGCCAGGCGATCCACCGCGATCCGCTCAGCGGCGCGATCAACGATCCCTACGTCGTCAAGATCGGCAACGCCAACACCGGGGCGCTCAAGACCTCAGGGGTCGATTTCGCGCTGCGCTATCATTTCGGCGCGGGGTTCGGGCTGTTCTCGCCGACGAGCAGCTTCGACGTCGCGACCAACTGGACCTATACCGACGAGTTCACGCTCACGCCCGTGCAGGCCTTCCCGAACATCAAGAACTATTGCATCGGCTCGTTCGGTTCGACCTGCGGCGAGCCGCTGCCCAAATGGCGCGGGGTGACGCGGCTCACCTGGACCACCGGCCCGCTGAGCCTGAGCGTCCGGCACCGCTACATCGGCAAGGTCACCAACGACCGCTATATCCTGCCGCTGCGCGCGGGTTCGGCGTCGGTGCCGGCGCTCAACACGCTGGTCTATCCGATCCTGCCGGCGCAGCATTATTTCGACCTGTCGTTCAGCTACGACATCGCCAAGCCGATCCAGATCTACGGCGGCGTCAACAATCTGACCGGCAACGAACCGCCTTTGGTCGGCAGCCCGCAGATCCGCGCCAACACCTATCCGGCGACCTATGACGTGCTGCGCCAGGAATTCTTCGTCGGCGCCGTTATCAAGTTCTGAAGGGTCCTACCCTGGCCTCGGGGAGGCGCGGCTTGCCGCGCCTCCCCGTTTCTTGTCGGGGCTTCAGGGCAGCGCCCTGATCCCCTCCACCCGCACCGTCCACCCGCGCTTCGGAAAGCCCGGCGCGTGGCCGGCCGAGCCGTCCCACCCCGCCGCCATCATCCCCACCGCGAGCAGCAGCGATCCGTTCGAGGGAAATAGGTCTCGGCCGCGCGGGCGTAGCCTGGGCCATCGGGGCCAGGCCCTGCGACGCTCCCCGCCGGGCCGATCAACCGCTTTTCCGCCTCGAGATGGACGCGCGGAGTCATCCCCGAGACGCCCCAATGGTTGTTGGGCAGGTCGCGAAACAGCCAGTCGACCGCCTGCTCGGGCTCGCCGAGCCGCGCCGCGGTCATCGCGATCACCGGAAAGTCCCAGCCCCAGGTCTGGCGCAGGTCCCAGTCGGCCTCGGTCGCGCGCAGCGTGCGGCGCATCGTCTCGGGATCGACGCGGCCGCCGATCAGGCCATAGGCCATCAGGAACGAGGGATGATCGCGATTGCCGCAGGCCTCGGCGATCGCGTGGCCGCGGCATCGGTCGTCCGAGGCGGCGACGGCGCCAGAAATCGGGTTCGCTCTCGACCGGAAGGTAGAGCCCGTCGCGCTCGGGCACCGGCGCCCAGCCCGGCGATGACGCGGTCCCAGACGGGATCGCGCGGCAAGCCCCGCCGCTCGCGCCACCGTTGCGCCGTCTCCAGGCCCCAGCGGAAGAATTCGAGCTCGAACGCCGGGGTTCGCGGTGGTGAGCGGTGGGTGGTTCTCCTGGACCGGGATGATCGGCGGCCCGAGCACGAAGCGCCGGCCGGCCGCGTCCCAGCGCGGCCAGCTCGCGAGCAGCTTCGCGGTCTGGTCGACCAGACCGCCGTGAGCGCGCGAGCGTCGCGGCGCCCGGATGCGCGCGATAGACCAGCTCGGCCAGGTAGATCGGGCCCGGCTGCTGCCACATGATGAAGGGGTTGACCGTCGAGGGGCTGTTGCGGCCTTCGGGACCCGCCATCTTGGTCCACCACGCGCCTTCGACGCGGTGCGCGCGCGCGGTCGCCTGCGCGACGGCGAGATGGTCGACGTACCAGGCGAGGCTGCGCTCGAGCAGCGCCGGGGCGGTCCCATTGCGCCCAATGCGCCGCATGGAGCGGGTGGACCTCGAGATGGAACTTGCCGTTCCAGCTGTTCGAGAACAGCCCCTCCTCCTGCGGCGGCACATCGCCCGCCTCGTTGATCGCCGAGAGATATTGCGAGAGCACCACGCGGCGCTCGAGTTCGCGGGCGCGCGGATCGGTGCTGCCGGAGAAGTCGATCGCTCCGCCGTGCATCCCACAAAATCGCGCCAGTGCCGCGTGGTCGCCACGGCCGCCGCATCGTAATCACCGATGGCGACCGCGGGCGCGCGGGCGAAGCCCACCTGGACCGTCAGCCGGTCGCCCGAGCGCGCCAGCACACGAAAGCGATGCACGTGCGGCTCGGTGATCGCGGCACCGGGCGCCGCAATGCCCGAATAGTAGGTCGTATCATCGATCCGCCGCTCGATCCGAACCCGGCCAGGCGCGCGCTCGGTCACGAGCGTCTGGTGCAGGTCGTCGTGGGGTCCAGTCGGACGGGTCCGGGTTCAGATTATGCGACACGCCGGGATAGGCGACGTCCACCCCGATCCTGCCGCTCGCGACCAGCGCCGAGCGGACGCGCACCATCACCGTATCGCCATCGGCCCGGACGCGGGTCTCGACCGAGACCGGCCGGCCGTCGAACACGAAATCGCTGTGCAGGACTCCGCGCCACAGATCGAGATGCTGCCGCGTGGCGGTCAGGTCGGCGAAGGCGGCGGGGCTGCCGTCGGCGCGGCGCAGCACCAGCGCGATCCGCGCGAGCGAGAAGCGATGCGGATTCTCGCGCAGCCAGCCGAGCGCGGGATTGCGGTCGAGCTCGGACCAGTCGCGGATCCAGGGGTAGAACTGCTCGCCGCGCCCCGGCACCGCTACCGGCACCATGCCGTCTGCCTGGGTGTAGCCGTGCGGGTTGGGGAAGCTGTGCCACGCCCCATTGCGCCATCGTCAGCAGCGGCGCGAGGCTCGAATAGCGCTCGGGGAAGGTCTGGAGCCCGGTGATGTCGGCGGGTGAAGCCGAGATTGCCGTTGCCGAGCATCAGCGGCGCATGAGGGTCGACGCGGTCGAGCACCACGTCGTGGCGCGACACCAAAGCATGGCGGTCGATCCGCTGCGCCGCGGCGGGCGAGGTGAGGAGCGCCGCCGCGAGCAGGATCCAGCGCATCGCCATTCCCTTAAAGCGTCACGCCGCGCTTCCAGATCGCGATCTCGCGCTCGCCGTTGCGCTCGGCGGCGGTCTCGCGGCCCGATGCGACCGCGCGGATCGTGTCGAGCAGCGCGCCGGCGGCGGGGTCCATCCCCTCGTCGAGCACGCGGCCCGCGTCGAAATCGATCCAGCCGGGCTTGCGCGCGGCGAGGTCGCTGTTCGACGCGATCTTGACCGTCGGCACCGGGAAGCCGAGCGGGGTGCCGCGCCCGGTGGTGAAGAGGATCACCGTCGCTCCCGCCGCGGCGAGCGCAGTCGACGAGACCGCGTCGTTTGCCGGGCGCCTCGAGCAGGGTCAGCCCATGCTCGCGGACGCGCCCGCCATAGCCGAGCACGTCGGTCACGGTCGCATGCCCCGCCTTCTGCACCGCGCCGAGCGATTTCTCCTCAAGCGTGGTGAATCCCACCGGCGATGTTGCCGGGCGAGGGATTCTCGGAGACCGGCTCGCCGTGATCGGTGAAATAGCGCTTGAAGCCGTTCACCAGCGCGACGATCCGCCGAACACGCCCCGCATCGGCGGCGCGCGCCATCAGCAATTGCTCGGCGCCGAAGATCTCCGGGATTTCGGTGAGGATCGCGGTGCCGCCCGCGACGGTGACCGCGTCGCTCATCCGGCCGACCAGCGGATTGGCGGTGAGCCCCGAGAAGCCGTCCGAGCCGCCGCATTTGACACCGAGCACCAGCTCGGACAGCGCGACCGGGGTCCGCTCGGCCTGCGCGCCTCGACCAGCGCGTCGATCAGCGCGAGCCCTTCCTCGATTTCGTCGCTCGCGATCTGCGCGCCGAGCGTGCGGATGTTGGGCTGGTCGACCTCGGCGATCAACGCGGCGGTCTGGTTCGAATTCGCAGCCGAGCCCGACGATCAGCACGCCGCCGGCATTGGGATGGCTCGCGAGCGCGGCGGAGGATGCTGCGCGTGCCCGCAAGGTCGTCGCCGAGCTGCGAGCAGCCGAACGGATGCGCGAAGGCGTGGACGCCGTCGATCCGCCCGGCGTGCCTGGCATGGGCGCGCTCGGCGATCTTCTGCGCGGGTGCGCGCGGACGCAGCCGACCGTCGGGATCACCCAGATCTCGTTGCGCGTGCCGACGCGACCGTTGGCGCGGCGATAGCCGAGGAAGGTCGCGGACGACGGCGCCGCGGCAGGCGCCCGCTCGGGCCGATAGGCATAGTCGCCCGTGCCTGCGAGCGCGAGTGGCGAGATTGTGCGTATGGACATGCTCGCCCGGCGCGATCGCGCGCGTCGCACGGCCGATCGGGAAGCCGAACTTGACCACCGGCGCGCCCGCCGCGATCGGCTGGAGCGCGACCTTGTGCCCCTTGGCCACCGGCTCGGCCAGCGTGACGCCGAGCAGCGCCTCGCCCGCGTCGAGATCGCGCAGCGCCGTGGCGACGCCATCGCGCGGATCGATGCGGAACAGCGCGAGGGTCATCGGTCCTCCGCCAAAATGTCGCGGCCGATCGCGTCGATGCGGGTGCAGCCGGGTCAGCGCCATCGCGACGCGCATCTCGGCCTCGATCAGCCGCAGCACGTGTGCCACCCCCGCCTCGCCGCGCGCGGCGAGCGCGAAGGCCCAGGCGCGGCCGAGCAGCACGCCTTTCGCACCGAGCGCGAGCATCCGCACCACGTCGAGCCCCGAGCGCACCCCGCCATCGGCGAGCACGGTCACCCGGTCGCCCACCGCCTCCGCGATCGCCGGGAGGCGCGCGCGCGGTCGAGGGCACGCCGTCGAGCTGGCGTCCGCCGTGGTTCGAGACGACGACGCCGTCGGCGCCGTTCTCGGCCGCGATGCGCGCGTCCTCGGCATCGAGCACACCCTTGATGATCAGCGGCCCGTTCCAATGCGCGCGGATGAAGTCGAGATCCTTCCAGGTGACCGAGGAATCGAAGCTGGTGCGCATCCAGGCGAAGAAATCCTCGAGCCCCGAATTCCTGCCGAGCACCGGCGCGACATTGCCCAGGCTGTGCGGGCGGCCATGCACCCGACGTCCCACGCCCATCCCGGGCGGGCACATCGCCTGCCAGATGCGCCGTGCATTGCCCGCGAATCCCGGTGCGCCGGCCAGCCCCGAGCGCAGGTCGCGATAGCGCGATCCGGGCACCGGCATGTCGACCGTGAACAGCAACGCAGAGCAGCCAGCCGCTTTGGCCTGCGTGAGCAGGTCGATCATGAAGCCGCGGTCGCGGATCATGTAGAGCTGGAACCAGAAGGGCGCGGGGGGTTCCGCGCGCGACCTCGCCGAGCGTGCAGGCCGAGACGGTCGAGAGGCAGAAGGGCACCCCCGCTTTCCTCCGCCGCGCGCGCCGCCTGGACCCTCGCCGCGCCGCGCCGCCAGCCCCGCCAGGCCGATCGGCCCGAAGCGCGACCGGCATCGGCAGCCTTTGTCCGAGCAGCTCGGCAGAGAGGTCGATATTCGAACGTCGGTCAGCACGCGCTGGCGCAGCGCGATCGCGGCGAGATCGTCAACGTTCCGCTTGAGCGTCACTTCGCCATACGAGCCGCCGTCCGAAATATTCGAACAGGAAAATGCGGCAGCCGCCGCCGCGCGAGCGCGCGATAGTCGAGCGTCGAGGCGGCCCTGCGGCTCATTGCAGGTTCACGAACGCGCCGCCGTCGACGAGCAGCGCCGCGCCGGTGGACGTAGCGCGCCAGGTCCGAGGCGAGGAAGACGATCGGCCCGGCCAGGTCCTCGGGCTCGCCGAGCCGCCCCAGCGGGCGCGGCCCGCCATATGAGCGCGCTTGGCGGGATCGGCGAGGTCGGCCTTGTTGATGTCGGTCAGGATCGTGCCGGGCAGCACCGAATTGCAGCGGATGCCGTGGCGGCCGAGCGCGATCGCGGCGGACTGCATCAGCGAATGCACGCCTGCCTTGGTCGGCGTGTAATGCGTCTGATATTCGCCGCCGACCAGCGCGGAGATCGACGAGACCGCGACGATCGCGCCGCCCGTCCCCTGCGCCACCATCCGGTTGGCGGCGGCCTGGACCATGAAATAGGCGGCCGTGGAGATTTGACCCGCATCGTCCGCTCGAAGGTCGCGACCGGCAGGTCGAGGAACGCGTGGAACGGGCAGATCCCGGCATTGTTGACCGAACACGTCGACCTTTGCCGAGCGCCGCCGCCGCCGAATCGACGAACGCATGCGCGGTCGCGGGATCGGCGACGTCGCCCGCCACCGCGATCGCGCGGCGGCCGAGCGCCTCGATCTCGGCGACGCATGACGCGGCCCCCGCATCGTCGTCGAGGAAGTTGATCGCGATGTCGGCGCCGTGGCGCGCGGCGCCGATCGCGGCGGCGCGGCCGATCCCGGCGGAGGCGCCTGTGACGAGCACCGCCTTGCCCCTCGAGCAGCTTCACCGCACCTATCTCCGTCCGCGCGCGCGCGCGCGGCGCCTTGCGCGCGATCTCGGCCGACCAGCCGATATCACCGCCGATCGCGTCGGCGCAGGCGCGCACCTCGGCGGAGAGCGCCTGGCATCCGCTCGTCGACCATATATTGCGCGGCGCTCGACACGCTGATCGCGGCGACGATGCTGCCGCTGGCGTCGCGGATCGGCGCGGCGACGCAGCGGATCAGATCCTCATTCTCCTCGAGGTCGAACGCGCGGCCCGCCTCGACATAGCCGCGCATCCGATCGATCCACACGTCATAGTCCGCCTTGGGCGATCCGCTCGCCTGTCCTCGAGGAACAGCTTGCGCCAATGCTCGGCTTGCCGAGGCCGGTCGAGGTCAGCGGCTGACGGTCGCCGACGCGGCTGCTGATCTCGACGCGGCGACGCCCGGGAATCTTGTCGAGATAGAGCGCGCGCTCGCTGTCGAGCACGCCGAGATGCACCGTATCCTCGGTCGAGGCCGCGAGCGCCTCGAGGTGCGGACGCGCGACCTGGACGAGATCGGTCTGCTGCTGCGCGATGAAGCCGAGCTCGAGCAATTTGGGGCCGAACTGATAGCCCAGCCGCGGCACGAAGGTGAGGTAGCGCCGGTCGATCAGCGCGGTCGCGAGGCGGTGCGTCGTCGAGCGCGTCAGCCCCAGCCGCGCCGCCAGATCGGCGAGCGCGATCGGTCCCTCGACCATCGCCTCGATCACGTCGAGCCCGCGCAGCAGCGTCTGGCTCCCGGCCTGCGCCCTGGGCGCGGCGAGCGGTTCGGCGAAATCAGGGTTTGACGATGTGTGTCTCATCTCGTAATACTGAGTCCCATAATATGGAATATCTGGCCGGGCAAGCGCCGAGGAGGGGAATGTGATCTTGCGAGGGTCCGCTTACCGCCGGGAGTGCGGCGTCGTACCAAATAATGGTACGGACTAGCTAGAGGCAGCCGCTTGCCGTCCGCGAACCCTCATCCCGCCAGGAAGCCCGAATGACCCTCCCCCTGATCCGCCATGTCCGCGCCTTCGCCGTTCGCGGCGGCGGGGCGGACTATCACGATCAGGGCGGCGGCCACTGGATCGACGACCATATCGCCACGCCGATGAGCCGCTATCCCCGAATACCGCCAGTCGCGCCGCAGGCTTCGGGATCAACGTGCTGGGGACGCTGGTGGTCGAGATCGAGGCCGAGGACGGGACGATCGGCTTCGCGGTCACCACCGGCGGCGAGCCGGCCTGCTATCTGGTCGAGAAGCATTTCGCGCGTTTCCTCGAGGGGCGCGACCCCGCCGAGACGGAGACGATCTGGGACCAGATGTACTTCGCCTCGCAATATTACGGCCGCAAGGGGCTGGTGGTGAACGCGATCTCCGGAGTCGATCTCGCGCTGTGGGACCTGATCGGCAAGCTGCGGCAGGAGCCGGTCCACCATTTGCTCGGCGGCGCGGTGCGCGACGAATTGGTGTTCTACGCCACCGGATCGCGCCCCGATCTCGCGAAGCAGATGGGCTTCATCGGCGGCAAGCTCCCGCTCCATCACGGCCCCGCCGAGGGCGAGGAGGGGCTGGAGACGAATATCGCCGCGCTGGCCGAGATGCGCGCCAGGGTGGGCGACGATTTCTGGCTGATGCTCGATTGCTGGATGGCGCTCGATGTCGATTATGCCGCGCGCCTCGCCGCGCGGGGCGCACGAACACGGCCTCAAATGGATCGAGGAAGCGATCACCCAGACGATTATTGGGGCCAGGCCGAGCTGAAGCGCCGCGTGCCCCCCGGCATGCTCGTCGCCACTGGCGAGCATGAGGCGACGCGCTGGGGCTTTCGCATGCTGCTCGAGATGGAGTGCTGCGACATCCTCCAGCCCGATATCGGCTGGTGCGGCGGGATCACCGAATTGCTCAAGATCTCGGCGCTGGCGGACAGCCATGGCAAGCTGGTCGTGCCGCACGGATCCTCGGTCTATTCCTACCATTTCGTCGCGACGCGGCGGAACAGCCCGTTCGCCGAATTCCTGATGATGGCGCCCGCGGCCGACCAGGTGGTGCCGATGTTCGCGCCGCAGCTGCTCGGCGAGCCCGTGCCCGAAAACGGCCGGTTGCGCATCTCGGCGCTGGACAAGCCGGGCTTCGGCGTAGAGCTGAATCGCGATATTCCGCTCCACCGCCCCTACACGCACTGAGGACCGATCGAGAATGAAGCTGTTGCGCTACGGACCCAAGGGACAGGAGAAGCCGGGCCTGCTCGATGGCGAGGGCCGGATCCGCGACCTCTCCGCGCACGTCGCCGATCTGACGCCGGCGACGATCGGCGACATCGCCCGGCTGCGCGCGATCGATCCGACAGCGTTGCCGGTCGTACCCGGTGAGCCTCGACTCGGCGTGCCGGTCGGCGGGATCGGCAAGTTCCTCGCGATCGGGCTCAACTATGCCGATCATGCGAAGGAATCGGGGCTGGCGCCGCCGACCGAGCCGATCTTCTTCACCAAGGCGATCTCGTGCCTCACCGGCCCCAACGACCCGGTGATGATCCCGCGCGATTCCAAGAAGACCGATTGGGAGGTCGAGCTGGGCGTCGTGATCGGCCGGACCTGCCGCTATGTCGACGAAGCCGAGGCGCTGAACCATGTCGCCGGCTTCGTCCTCGCCAACGACGTGTCCGAGCGCGAATTCCAGAAGGAGCGCGGCAGCCAGTGGGACAAGGGCAAGGGCTGCGACACGTTCGGGCCCGTCGGCCCCTGGCTGGTGACCCCCGACGAGGTCGGCGACTGTCAGGTGCTCGACATGTTCCTCGATCTCAACGGCCGGCGGATGCAGACCGGCAACACCGGCACGATGATCTTCAACGTCGCGCACTGCATCGCCTATGTCAGCCGCTTCGTCACGCTGTTTCCCGGCGACCTGCTGATCACCGGGACGCCTCCGGGCGTCGGCGAGGGGCAGAGGCCGCCGATCTTCCTCAAGCCCGGCGACGAGATGCGGCTGGGCGTGACCGGGATCGGCGAGCAACGGCAGAAGGTGGTCGCCTTCGCCCTTTCCCAGGCGGCCGAGGCATGACGATCTGCGCAGGACGGTTCGACGGCCGCACCGCGATCGTCACCGGCGGCGCCTCGGGGCTCGGCCGCGAGACCGCGCGGCGGATCATCGTCGAGGGCGGGCGCGTCGCGCTGTGGGACCTCGAATCAGACTGGCTCGAGGAGGCCCGCGCCGATGTCGGCGCCGCGATCGCGCTGAGCTTCGACGTCACCGATCTCGCCGCGGTCGAGCGCGCGGCGGCGCAGAGCCGCGAGCTGCTCGGCAAGATCGACGTGCTCATCAACTCGGCCGGCATCACCGGCGCCACCGCGGCGGTCCAGGACTTCCCGGTCGAGAGCTGGCTCAGGGTGATGGACGTCAACGTCAACGGCCTGTTCTACTGCTGCCGCGCGGTCGTCCCCCACATGCTTGCGAACGGCTATGGACGGATCGTCAACGTCGCGTCGGTCGCGGGCAAGGAGGGCAATCCCAACGCCTCGGCCTATTCGGCGTCGAAGGCGGCGGTGATCGGCTTCACCAAATCGCTCGGCAAGGAGCTTGCGACCAAGGGCGTGATCGCCAACGCGATCACTCCGGCGACCTTCGAAAGCCCGATCCTCCAGCAGCTCCCGGCGAGCCAGGTCGAATATATGCTCGGCAAGATCCCGATGGGGCGGCTCGGCGAGGTCCCAGGAGACCGCGGCGATGGTGTGCTTCATGGCCTCGCAGGAATGCAGCTTCACCACCGCCGCCACGTTCGACACATCGGGGGGCCGCACGACGTTCTGAAGGCGCGCCACCGGCACGAGCCGGGGCATTTCGGAGAGGGGAGAGGGATGCGCGAGCTGCCGTTCGTCGATGCGCACGTCCATCTGTGGGACCTGGCGCGCGAACCGCTATGACTGGCTCTCGCCGCCGTTCGCCGACGCGGGGCCCAACGGCAATACCGGGGCGATCGCGCGCGATCAGCTGCTCGACGATTATCTCGCCGAATCCGCCAACTGGAACCTCGCCGGCTTCGTCCATCTCGACGCCGCGCCCGGATCCGCTCGCCGAGACCGACTGGCTCGAGGCCGTGGCGGACGCGCGCGGCATGCCGAACGGCGTGGTCGCCAACGCGCCGCTCGGCGCGCCCGACATCGACGCGCAGCTCGCCGCCCAGGCGCGGCGCCGCCACGTGCGCGGCATCCGCCACATCGTCAGCTGGCACCGCGACCCGAACCGCACCTATACGCCGACCGACCTGACGCTCGATCCGGCGTGGCAGCGCGGTTTCGGCCTGCTGGCCAAATATGGCCTGTCGTTCGACCTCCAGGCTTATCCGGACCAGTTCCACGCGCTCGCGCCGCTGATCGCGCGCCATCCCGAAACGCCGGTGATCGTCAACCACGCCGGGTTGGGCGTCGACGGCGACACGAGCTGGCGCGCGAGCATGACGGCGATGGCGGCGCTGCCCAACGTGTCGATCAAGATCTCGGGGCTGGGCTTCGTCTATCGTCCCTTCGCCGCCGCCGCGATACGCGACCGTGTGCGCGAGACGATCGACCTGTTCGGCGCCGACCGCGCGATGCTGGCGAGCAATTTCCCGACCGATCGGCTGTTCGCCGATTTCGACACGACGATGGACGCGCTCGCCGACGCGATCGCCGATCTGGGCGAGGACGAACGCCGCGCCCTCTTCGCCCGCAACACCAACCGTATCTACCGCCTGGGCCTGGACGTCTGAGGAGATCGACATGAACCCCAATCCGCTGCTCGGCGTCTTCTTCCATTGGCTGGGGGGCCTGTCCTCGGCGAGCTTCTACGTGCCCTATCGCGGCGTGAAGCGCTGGTCGTGGGAGATCTACTGGCTCACCGGCGGGATCTTCTCCTGGCTGCTCGCGCCCTGGTTCTTCGCCGCGGTCCAGACCAGGGACCTGACCAGGGTGCTCGGCGCGACGCCCGTGCCGACGCTCGTCTGGCCGATCGTGTTCGGGGCGCTGTGGGGTTTCGGCGGGCTCACCTACGGGCTGACGATGCGCTACCTCGGGCTGTCGCTCGGCATGGCGGTGGTGCTCGGGCTGTGCACCGTGTTCGGCACGCTGATCCCGCCGATCTTCCAGGGCGATTTCGCCGCCAAGCTGCTCGCGACGACCAGCGGCAACATCACCTTGCTCGGGCTCGGCATCACGATCCTGGGGATCGTCGTCGTGGCGATGGCGGGCGCGCGCAAGGATGCCGCGCTCAGCGGCGCGCAGAAGGCCGAGGCGGTCGCCGAGTTCGATTTCCGCAAGGGCATCCTCGTCGCGATCTTCTCGGGCATCATGTCGTCGTGCTTCGCATTCGGGCTCGCGGCGGGCGAGCCGATCAAGGCGCTCTCGGCCGCCGCGGGCACCGGCCCCTTGTGGACCGGCCTGCCGATCCTGTGCCTGGTGATGTTCGGCGGGCTGATCACCAACGCTGCGTGGTGCGCGATCCTGATCGCGCGCAACCGGAGCGCCGGCCAATGGCTCGGCAAGGGCGAGGGCGCCGGCGCGCCGCTGCTCGCCAATTTCCTGCTCAGCGCGCTGGCGGGGACGCCTGGTACTTCCAGTTCTTCTTCTACACGATGGGCGAGAGCCAGATGGGGCGATACGGTTATTCGTCGTGGACGCTCCACATGGCCTCGATCATCATCTTCGGGACGATCTGGGGCTTCGCCTTCCGCGAATGGAAGGATGCGAGCCCGGGCATGAAGGCGACGGTATGGAGCGGGGTCGGGCTGCTGGGTCCTTGCGACGATCGTGATCGGCTATGGCAACAGCCTTGCGGTATAGCCTGGCCCTCGCGGCAGCGCTCGGCGCCGTGGTTCCGGCTGCGGCGCAAGGAACCTATACGAACCCCATCCTCTACGCCGATTACTCCGATCCCGACCTCGTCCGCGTCGGGCAGGATTACTACCTCGTCGCGTCGAGCTTCCATTTCTCGCCCGGCTTGCCCGTGCTGCGCTCGCGCGATCTGTGCACTGGACGATCGTCGGGCATGTGCTGCCCCGGCTGCCGTTCGGCCCGCTCTACGACATGCCGGGCCCGCACGCGCTGACCGACGCCACCCTCGAAGCCGATCGGCGGCACCAGATATGCGAGCGGCGTCTGGGCGCCGAGCATCCGCCACCACGCGGGCAGGTTCTACGCCTATTGGCCGACCCCCGACGAAGGCGTCTTCATGGCGACCGCCGATCGCCCCGAGGGCCCCGTGGAGCGCGCCCGTGACCGTGATCGCCGGCCCCGGCTACGAGGACCCCTGCCCCTTCTGGGACGACGACGGCAGCGCGTGGCTGATCCACGGCAAGGTCGGAGCGGGCCCGTTGATCCTCCACGGATGAGCCCCGACGGGACCAAGGTGCTCGACGCGGGCGTGGTCGTGGCCGACGACAAGGCGCGGCTTCCGGTCCTCGAGGGCCCCAAGCTCTACAAGCGGAACGGCTGGTATTATATCTTCGCGCCGATCGGCGGGGGTCGGCACCGGACCCGAAGCGGTGGGCCGCGCCCGGGCGATCACCGGGCCCTACGAATGGCGCAACGTGCTCGAACCCGGCACCACTCCGCTCCTCGGTCCGCACCAGGGCGGCTATGTCGAGACGCCCGCCGGGCAGGGCTGGTTCGTCCATTTCAACTCGACCGGCGCGTTCGGGCGGATCGACTATCTCGAGCCGGTGACATGGAAGGACGACTGGCCGGTGATCGGCGATCCGATCTCCGGCGGCACCGCCGGCCAGCCGGTCGCGACCTACGCCACGCCCGCCCCGCGCCGCCGCCGGCCGGCTGCAGGATTCGGACGAATTCTCCGGCCGCGCACTCCGGGCTCCAGTGGGAATGGAACCACAATCCCGACGATAGCGCGTGGAGCCTCTCCGAGCGCCCCGGCTTCCTCCGCCTGATCGCGCTTCCCGCCGAGCATCTGGTGACCGCGCGCAACACGATCACGCAGATCCTCCAGGGCCCCGAGATGCAAATGACCACGCGCATCGACGTCAGCCGGATGGTCGACGGCCAGCGCTCGGGGCTGGCACTGTTCGGGGTTCGGCCGAGCTGGATCGGGGCGGTGCGTGAGGGCGGGCACACGCGGATCGTGCTGGCAAATCGGGGGACCGAGTTCGCCGGACCCGCGGTCTCGCGATCCACGATCGACCTCGCCGCGCGCGTCGGCCCCGAGCAGACGGTGGTCTTCTCCTACAGCCTCGACGGCGGCAAGCGTTTCGCGCCGTTCGGCGCCGGGATTTCCGCTTGCGCGCTTCTCGTGGTGGAAGGGATCGCGGCCGGCACTCTTCACTTTCACGCGCGGGGCCGCGGGCGGCTCGATCGACGTCGACTGGTTCGCGTGAACCACGGGAGCAAACCATGATCGACCGCCGTTCGCTGATCCTCGCCGGGGGCGCCGCGGCGCTGCTGTCCGTTCCCGCGCTCGCCGATCCGAACAAGGGCTTCGTCGACGTCCGCCATTTCGGCGCGAAGGGGAACGGCGCGACGGTCGATACCCCCGCGATCAACAAGGCGATCGACCATGTCGCGGAGCGCGGCGGCGGTACGGTGCTTTTCCCCGCGGGGACCTATGCCAGCTACACGATCCGGCTGAAGAGCAACGTCACGCTCTGGCTCGACAATGGCGCGGTGATCCTCGCCGCGCGCCCAGAGGAGGGCAAGCCCGGCTATGACGCCGCCGAGCCGATCGACCCGAGTTACGAGGCTTTCCAGGATTACGGCCACGGCCATTGGCGCAACAGTCTGATCTGGGGCGAGGGGCTCCATGACGTCGCGATCCTCGGCAGCGGCATGATCTGGGGCAAAGGGGCTCGGCCGCGGCGACGGCAAGGACAATTGGCTGAAGGACCCCAATGGCCCCGGCACCGGCAACAAGGCGATCGCGCTCAAGAATTGCCGCAACGTGGTGCTGCGCGACTTCAAGATCCTCGAAGGCGGCTGGTTCGCGATGCTGCTGACCGGGGTCGACAACCTCACGATCGACAACCTCGTGATCGACACCAACCGCGACGGCATGGACATCGATTGTTGCAAGAACGTCCGCGTCTCGAACTGCACGGTCAATTCGCCGTGGGACGACGGCATCTGCCCCAAGAGCAGCTTCGCGCTCGGCTACCCGCGCGTCACCGAGAACGTCACCATCGCCAATTGCCTCGTCACCGGCAACTATCAGGTCGGATCGGTGATCGACGGGACGTGGCGCAGGATGCCCGCCGATTTCGCCAAGGATATCCACGGCCGCATCAAGTTCGGCACCGAGACCAACGGCGGCTTCCGCAACATCGCGATCAGCAACTGCGTGTTCGAGGAGAGCCGCGGGCTGGCGTTCGAGACCGTCGACCGGCGGGGTGATCGAGGACGTGACCGTGAGCAATCTGACGATGCGCGGGATCGTCAACGCGCCGTTGTTCCTGCGCCTCGGCAAGCGGATGCGCGGGCCCGAAGGCCGCGCGATCGGGACGATGCGGCGGATCCTGATCCAGAACGTCACCAGCTCGAACGCCAACATCCTGCCCTCGGTCTTCGCCGGGCTCGGCGGGCATCCGATCGAGGACGTGCAGGTCAGCGACGTCTTCCTCCACCATGCCGGCGGCGCGGCGGCGGCGATGGCGGCGGTCGCACCGCCCGAGGCCGAGCTCGGCTATCCCGAGGCGACGATGTTCGGCGATCTGCCCGCGACCGGCTTCTTCCTGCGCCACCTGCGAGGGGCTCACGATGAGCAACGTCGAGGTCGCGGTCGCCGCGCCCGATCCGCGCCCGGCGTTCTGGCTCGAGGACGTCGATCGCGCCGATTTCTTCCATGTGCGGCGCGCCCGCCGGCCCGGCCTTCGCGCTCCACGACGTCACCGCCTTTCGGCTGGCCGCAAGCCAGGGCCGCGGAGACCGGCTGATCGACCGGATCGGCGCCGACACCTTCTGAAAACGCGGCGCGGCGGCTCAGGAGGCCGTGCCCCCGTCCGGCTGATAGAGGATCTCCGGGCTCCCTTCGGGGATGAAATCGACCGCGTTCGGCGCGCCTTCCTTGCGCCACATCTCATAGGCGATCTCGCGGACGATCTTGCCGTCCTTCATCTCGAAGACATGGGCGAGCCGCACGCACAGATCGGTTGCCCACCGGATAGGGCAGGTTGGGCATCTCGTCGCCGACCCAGCGTGACGTGCCCGATCTGGTCGTCGAACACGAACCGCTCGGTCGCGAACCGGCGCAGCGGGATCACCTTGCGATAGGCGACCGTGCGGAAGATGCCGCGATAGGCTTCCAGGATTTCGTCGTGCTTGTCCATGACGACGCCGCGGGTCGGCGCTTCCCAGGAGATGTTATCGGCGTAGAGCGCGATCGCTTCCTCGACATCGTCGGGATTCTCGTTGTGGAAATGCGCTTCCACGACGCGCAGGTTGCGCTCGATGACCTGGTCGCGGGTCAGCGCGCTGTCGGGAAGGATCGTGTCCACGTGAATGGGGCCTTCGACGGTTCTTTCCACGCCTGCCATCATGAAATCTCCCTGAAATTCAGCCGCGATGCGCGCTATCGACGATGAAGTTGGTGACGCCGCCGAGCGGCCCAGCGCGAACCGTCACCGACGCGCCGGGCTTCATGTAGATGCGCGGGTTCCGGCCGATGCCGACGCCGTCGGGGCGTGCCGGTGAGGATGAGGTCCCCGGGCCGCAAGGTGACGAGACGCGACGCGAAGGCGATCAACTCCGCGACCGGGAAGATCATGTCGGCGGTGCTGCCCGATTGCATGACCTGGCCGTCGACGATCGTCTCGAGCGTGAGGTTCGCGGCATCGACCGCGTCGGCGCTGAGGACGAATGAGCCGATCGCCGCGCTCTTTTTCCGAATTCTTGCCCAGCGCCCATTGGCCGGTGCTGAGCGTCGCCGCCTGGAGTTGCGCGCCGCGCGCGCTGATGTCGTTCGCCACGGTATAGCCGAACACGCCCGCCGCCGCCTGCTCGAGCGTCACGTCGGTCAGCGTCGCGCCGACGATCGCGGCAAGCTCGACTTCCCAGTCGAGGCCGTCCGGCTCCGCCGCGGGCACCGGCACCTCGGCCTGGTCCACCACCAGCTCGGACGTCCAGCGTGCGAACAGATTGGGGAAGGGCGGCGCCGGCAGGTTCGCCTCCCTCGCCGTGCTTGCGGTAGTTGATCGCCGCGCAGAGGATCTTCGCGTCACGCGGCACCGGCGGCGCCAGCACCAGCCGGTCGAGCGGCAGGCTCCCCGCGGCGGTCGCCTCCGCCTGCGCCCCGCCATCGCGGGAGATCGTCGTAAAAGGCGTCGATATCCGCGAGCGGCGCGACCGCGTCGCCGATCACCGCGCCGATCGCGCGCTGCCGGTAATCGGGAGGTTCGATAGGCGACGTAGCGCATGGCGGATTTCCTCGTGATCGATCGTCAGCGCGGCATCGGGAAGCCGAGGTCGATCCGGCTGGCCGCCGCGTCGGGCCAGCGCGACGACACCGTCTTGGTGCGCGTGCAGAAGGCGAGCGTGCCCGGGCCGAACAGCTTGGTCTCGGTGAAGGCGCTGTCCTTCCACCCGCCGAAATTGTGGAAGAAGGCCGGGAAGGGGATCGGCACGTTGACGCCGATCTGGCCGGCCTCGACATCGTCGACGAAGCGCCGCGCCGCGCCGCCGTCGCGCGTGAAGACGGCGGCGCCGTTGCCGAGCGGATGGTCGGCGATCGCCCGCACCGCCTCGTCATAGGTCGCGACCCGGACGACCGAGAGGACCGGGCCGAAGATCTCGTCGCTGTGCACGCTCATGCCCGGCCGCACATGATCGATCACTGCCGGTGCGATCCACCAGCCGTCGCCGGTCGCGCCCTCGCGCTCGCCGGCGACCACCGTCGCTCCTTCGGACGCGGCCGTCGCGAGATAGGAGGCGATCCGGTCGCGGCTCTCGGCCGAGATGACGGGGCCGACGTCCGAGGCCGGTTCGGCCGGGTCGCCCACCCGCAGCCCGTCCGCGCGCGCGCGGAGCTTCGCGACCAGCGCGTCGCCGATGTCGCCGACCGCGACGACCACCGACACCGCCATGCAGCGCTGGCCGGCCGCGCCGAACGCAGCCGACACCGCGGCATCGGCCGCCAGGTCGAGATCGGCGTCGGGCAGCACCACCATGTGGTTCTTGCCGCCGCCGAACGCCTGCACCCGCTTGCCCGCGGCGACGCCCGCCACCCGGATCGTCCGCGCGACCGCGCTCGATCCGACGAAGGTGATGCCGGCGACATCGGGATGGTCGACCAGCGCCTCCACCGCCGCCTTGCCGCCGAGCAGGACGTTGAACACGCCCGCGGGCAGGCCGGCGCCCGCGAAGATCTCCGCGATACGCACCGTCGCCGAGGGCACCCGGTCGCTCGGCTTCGCCACGATCGTATTGCCCGACGCGATCGCCACCGCGCACTGGACGACCGGGATGAGCACCGGGAAGTTGAACGGGCTGATCGCCGCGATGACGCCGATCGGATAGCGGACCTCGAACGCATCGACCTCGCTCGACACGTGCGGGCTGAAGGCGGTGCCGTACCAGCTCGGCACCGAGGCCGACTGCCCCAGATATTCGATCGCGCGGTCCACCTCGGCGGCGGCGTCGACACGCGTCTTGCCGAGCTCGGCGATGACCACGTCGACCAGCTCGTCGCGTGCGTCGCGCACCGCCTGGCGCAGGTTCAGCATCACCGCCGCGCGCTGCTGGAGCCCCACCGCCGACCAGCCCGGCAGCGCCGCGCGGGCCGCCGCCACCGCATCGCCGACCGCGCGCGCGTCGGCCACCGCGGCGACACCGCGCTGCGCACCCGTCGCCGGATCGTGGATCGGGCTGGTCGCATCGCCGAATATCGTCTCGCCGCCGATGAAATGCCCGAGCTGCCGCATCATTGTCCTTAGTCCTGCCCTCGAGCGGCCCTGTGCCATAATCGGATTTATTGTCAATAATGACATTTAGTTCAATATGAGCTGTTGGGCGGCGGGCGAAGGAATCCCTCGCCCGCCGCCTTCGGCCCCGGCGCTAGAAGTGGGTGGAAAAGGACAGCCCGATGGTGCGCGGCGGGCCGACGACGTTGCAGCGCGTCGCCGAGCGGCCGGGCGCGACGGCGCCGATCAGCGCGCCGAACGGCTGATAGGCCAGCGAGGTGCAATAGCCCTTGTCGGCGAGATTCTGCCCGAACACCGCTGCGGACCACGCCTTGTCGCGGCCGAAGAGCGTGAGGCGCGCGCCGAGCAGCGCATAGGCCGGCCACACCGTGTTGGGATCGGCATCGTTGACGCCGCCGATATTGGTGCTGCTCGTGAAATACACGTCGGAATGGAGCTGCCAGCTCAGCCCGCCGACGCCGAGGTCGCCACCATATTCGCCGCCGACCGACCCGCTCCATTCGGGGGTGAAGGTCGGCCGCTTGCCGGTGAGGTTCTGCGTGCCGGTGAGGCCGGGCAGGTTGGAGCCGCCGGGATAGCGGGTGAAGACCGAATCGAGATAGGCGATTTCGGCGTTGAAGCGCAGCCCCGTGGCCGGCCGCAGCACCGCGCCGATCTCGACGCCCTTGTTGCGGATGTCGCCGGCATTCTGGAGCACGAATGCGAGCCCGTTGAAGCTGCGATCCTGGAAGTTGGAGACGTCCATCTGGTAGCCGACGACGTCGAGCTGGAGCAGCCGGTCGAACAGCTCCGCCTTCACGCCCAGCTCATAGCTCTTCACGGTTTCCGGGCGGAGCACGCGGGTCTGGCCGAGCACGACGTTGGAGGTCGCCGAGTTGAACCCGCCCGACTTGAACCCCGTCGCGTAATTGGCGAACAGCATCACGTCGCCGGTCGGCTTCCAGCTCAGGCTGGCGCGATAGGTCGGGCGGTCCTCCTTGAGGCGGAGCGGAACCGTCTCGCTGGCGACCAGCACCGCGCCGGCGGGGATCACCGCTTTCTGGTCGAGCAGCGCGGTCTTCTTGTCCTGCGACCAGCGCGCGCCGAGCGTCAGGTCGAGCGTCGGCACGATATGGACCGTCGCCTGGCCATAGGCGGCGATGCTGTCGGTGGTCTGGTTGAACTGCGCGTTGGTCGCCAGGCCGCCGGTGCCGGCCATGCACGAGGCGAAGAGCGCGTTGGTGGGGAGCACGAGCTTGCAGAAATCGGTCTTGAACTGGAATTCCTCGCCGATCCGCAATTTCTCGTGGAGATAATAGAGACCGGCGACGAAGCTCAGGTGACCCGACAGCAGGTCGGTCGGCGAGATGATCTGCAGCTCTTCGGTGTGCGCCTTGCTGTCGGCCTGGCCGAACTGGATCAGCGACTGGGTCTCGGTCGACAGGACATAGTTGCCGACCTGGCGGTTGCGCCAGTTCTGATAGCCGCTGATCAGGTTGATCGCGAAGCCCGAGCCGGGCTCCAGGCTGAGCTTGTTGGTGACGCTGAACCGCGTGTCGTCGAGCGAATCGTCGATGAACTCGTTGACCGTCCGGTCGAACGGGTCGAGATCGACATGACTGCTGCCGATCGCCGCATAGCGCGCGAGATAGGTCGCGAGGCCGCCCGCCGGAAAGCTGTCGGGCAGCAGCGCGTACATGTTGTTGATATGGTTGCCCTGCTTGGTCGAATAGGGCGACGCGCAGCGTGTCGGTCAGCGACGAGCTGGGCAGGAATTTCGCGGTGATCCGGCCCGATCCGGTATTGATCCCGCCGACGCGCTGGCCGTCGACCCGATTGAAATAGTAGCCGCCGAACGTCTCGCCCAGCGCGGCGAAGCGCAGCAGGAATTTGTCGGACACCGGCACGTTGACGTAGCCGTCGAGCTTGTAGCGCTCGCCGGTGCCGTATTCGGCGGTCACGCGTCCGTCGAAGCTGGTCCCGGGCTCGGCCGAGCGCAGGCTGATCGCGCCGACCGAGGCGTTGCGGCCGAACAAAGTGCCCTGCGGCCCGCGCAGCACCTCGACCGCCTCGAGATCGAGATAGGCCGAGGTCGTGGCGCCTTCGCGCGGGATGTAGACACCGTCGATGAAGGTCGCGACGCTGGGCTCGACCGCGGTGCCGCCCGACGAGCCGACCCCGCGGATCACGATGCGCAATTTGTCCGCGCGCGCGCCCAGATCGACCCGCAGGCTCGGCGCGAGCCGCTGGATGTCGTAGAGCTGGACGACGTTGCTGCGTGCCAGCGCGTCGCCGCTGAACGCGGAGATCGCCAGCGGCACGTCCTGCACATTCTCGCTGCGCTTCTGCGCCGTGACGATGATCTCGTCGCCGTCCGCGTCCTGAGTCGAAGAAACCGCCGGTTTCGCCGGCGCGTCCTGCGCGGCGCAGGCCGGCGCATAGGCCAGGACCGCGGCGCAGGCGTACAAACTCGCACCCAATGACGTGAATTGCCTCATGATATCCCCTCCCTCGATCGCCCCGATGGTTTTCCAGGGGGGGTCGATTCCTTTGTCATACGGAGCCGTTCTGCGCGCCGGACGACACAAACCGACATTTAGTCAGTATTGACCTTTTGTCAACAACGCTTCAGACACGCATCCAACGATGCCGGCACGAAGCGCCGCTCGGGACGAGGAGAGGACATGGTTCAGGATATCCGGACGCCCGCGCTCCCGCACCTTGTCCGCATTTGCGGGTTTTGACCGAATGGACCTGAACGGGAAGACGCTGTTCGTCACCGGCGGCAGCCGCGGCATCGGACTGGCGATCGCGCTGCGCGCCGCGCGCGACGGCGCCAACGTGGCGATCGCGGCCAAGACCGACACGCCGCATCCCAAGCTGGAAGGCACGATCCACGGCGCGGCCGAGGCGATCGAGGCGGCCGGCGGCCGGGCGCTGCCGATCGTGCTCGACGTGCGCGACGCCGATGCCGTCGCGCGCGCGGTCGCGGTGACCGCGCAGCATTTCGGCGGCATCGACATCTGCGTGAACAATGCCTCGGCGATCAACCTGTCGCGATCGGGCGACATCGAGGTCGGCCGCTTCGACCTCATCCAGCAGATCAACCTGCGCGGCACCTTCCTGGCCTCGCGCGCCTGCGTGCCGCATCTGCGCCGCGCCGCGAATCCGCACATATTGAGCCTGTCGCCGCCGCTGACGCTGCGCGCCGACTGGTTCGCACGGCACCTGCCCTACACGCTCAGCAAATACGGCATGTCGATGGTCATGTTCGGCATGGCCGAGGAGTTCCGCGAGGACGGGATCGCATGCAACGCGCTGTGGCCGCGCACGACGATCGCGACCGCCGCCGTCCGCTATGCGCTGGGCGGCGAGGCGCTGATGCGGCGTTCGCGCAAGCCCGAGATCATGGCCGACGCGGCGCACGCGATCTTCCGCCGCGGCGCGCGCGACTTCACCGGGCGGTTCGTGCTGGACGAGGACGTCCTGCGCGAGGAAGGGCAGGAGGATTTCGCCGCCTATCGCTATGACCCGAGCGAACCCTTGGAGGCGGACCTGTTCGTCGACGGACCGATCGCGTGACTACCCATCAGGCAGGAGAGAGAACATGACGGAATATTCGCACGTCCTGGAGGACATCCCCGCCCACGACATGCCGGTCGGCAAGATCCGGATGCTGGCGGGCAAGCAGGGCTCGATATTCTGGATCACCACCGATCCCGGCACCGAGGCGCCGCTCCATTCGCATCCGATGGAGCAGACCACCTGGCTGGTCTCGGGCACGATGGACGCGCAGGTAGACGGCGGCGAGCGGCACCGCGTCGCGCCGGGCAGCGCGCTGCTGATCCCCGCCGGCGTGCCGCATCAATTCTGGTACCTCGATACTTGCACGATCGTGGAATTCGCCACGCCGCCGCGCACCGACTGGTTCCCCGGCGCCAAGACCCATCCCTATGGGCTGGAGCAGGACGAAGCCGCGGCGGCGGGCTGACCAGAGCCGACGGCGGCGTGTTCGACCATATCATCGTCGGTGCCGGCACCGCCGGCTGCGTGCTCGCCGCGCGGCTGTCGGAATCGGGCGAGCGCAAGGTCCTGCTGCTCGAGGCGGGGCGCGACATCGTGCCCGAGCCCGCCAGCGTGCGCGATCCCTTTCCCGTATCGCATGGCCAGCCCGAGCTGACGTGGCCGCACCTGCTGGCCCGGATCAAGGCGCCGCGCGCCGGCCGGCCGGCCACGCCGCCGGTCCGCTACGCCCAGGGCAGGATCGTCGGCGGCGGCGGCAGCCTGATGGGCATGATGGCGCTGCGCGGTCTGCCCGGGGACTATGACGACTGGCGCGACCAGGGCGCGGACGGATGGGCCTGGAACGACGTCCTGCCCTATTTCCGCAAGCTCGAAAGCGATAGCGACTGCCCGGGCGCGCTGCACGGTGCGGAAGGACCGATCCCGATCCGCCGCTACGCGCGCGCGGAGTGGGCGCCGCTGCCGCTGCGGCTGGGCGAGGCGTTCGAGGCCGACGGCTTCCCGTTCATCGCGGATCCGAACGCCGATTTCCGCGACGGGCATCTCGTCCTGCCGCACAGCAGCCTGCCCGATCGCCGCATGTCCTCCGCCGCCGCCTATCTCGATGCGGCGACGCGCGCGCGGCCCAATCTGACGATAGCGCCCGACAGCGAGGCGATCGAGCTGCTGATCCATGGCCGGCGCGCAACCGGGATCGTCGCGGCGACGCCAAGGGACGCGAGACTTTCCGCGGGCGCACCATCATCCTGACGGCGGGCGCGCTGCAGACCCCGCTGCTGCTGCTGCGCGCCGGCATCGGGCCGGGCAAGGCGCTCGCGGCGCTGGGGCTGCCGGTCGTCGCCGACCTGCCCGGCGTCGGCGCCAACCTGCACAACCATCCGATCGTCTATCTGTCGGCGCTGGTGCCCCGGCGCGACCGGCGGCCCGGCGGCCCCGCTGATCTACAACGCGCTGCGCTATTCCTCCGGCGTTCCGGATTGTCCCGGCCGGGACATGTTCGTGCCGATCATCAACCGCACCGCCTGGCACGCGCTTGGGCACCGCGTCCTCGGCATGGGCGCGGCGGTGTACAAGAGCCTGTCGCTGGGCCGCGTCGCGCTCGCGCGCGACGGCGACCGACTCGTGCCCGACATCGAGCTGGGGCTGTTCGCCGACGAACGCGACCTGACCCGCCTCGTCGACGGGTTTCGCCGAGTGCACCACTATCTCGGCCGGCTCGCCGAGGCCGATCCGCGGATACGAGTCTTCGCCTCGACCAGGGTGGCGTGGCTGGCGCGGCTGGCCGGGCCGACGCGGGCCAACGGCCTTCGCGCGCGGGCGTTGGCACTGGCGCTCGACGGCCCCCGCGCGCTCCGCGCGCGACCGGGCGATCGGCATCGCCGGACGCGATCCGGCCGAGCTGTTCCGCGATCCACAGGCGCTGGCCGATTTCGTCTACGACCAGCGACGCCGATGTATCATCCCGCCGGCACGTGCCGGATCGGGCGCTCCGACGATCCGTGCGCGGTGCTCGACGCGCGGTGCCGGTGCTGGGCGTCGACGGGCTGCGCGTCGCCGATGCCTCGGTCATGCCCGCGATCGTCCGGGGCAACACCAACATCCCGACGATCATGATCGCCGAGAAGATCGCGGACATGATCCGCGCCGGAGAACGCGAATGAAGCCGCTCGCCGACAAGATCGTCCTCGTCACCGGCGCCGCCTCGGGGATCGGGCGCGCGATCGCGCTGACCTGCGCCGGGCAGGGCGCGGCGCTGTGCCTCGCCGATATCGACGCCGTCGCGCTCGAGCGGACGCGCGCCGAGGTCGACGCGCTGGGCGGCGCGCCCGCCCTTGCGTGCGAGACCGACATCGGCGACTCCGCCCAGATCGATCGGCTGTTCGATGCGGTGCACGCCCGGCATGCCCGGCTCGACGCGGTGGTCGCCAATGCCGGGATCGTCGCGCAGAGCGGAGCGGCGCACGAGACCAGCCTGGCGGACTGGGAGCGCTTCCTGCGGATCAACCTGACGGGCACGTTCCTGACCGTCGCCGCCGGCGCGCGCTATCTGATCGCTCAGGGCAAGGGCGGCTGCATCCTGGCGACCGGATCGTCGACGGCGCTGCGCGTGATGCCGGGCGGGGCCGCCTATATCGCGTCGAAGGGCGGGGTCCATGCGCTGATGCAGGCGATGGCGGTCGAGCTGGGGCCGCATCGCATCCGCGTGAACACCCTCGTCCCCGGCCAGACCAATACGCCGCCGCTCCAGGCCATCGCCGGGTTCCGCGAGCGCGCCGCGGCGATGCTGCCGCTCGGCGAGATCGCCGAGCCCGTCGAGCTGGCGCGGCTCGCCGCCTTCGCGATCAGCGACGCCGCGCCGCACATGACCGGCAGCCACCTCAAGATCGATTCCGGCCGGACGATCGCGTGAAGGCGCGGAGCGGGCCCATTTTTGACAGCCCGCGGCGCGCGCTTTAGTCGAATCATCCTTCCATCTCAAAGGGGCAGGAATGGATGTCGCCGGCCGACAAACCCAACCGCAATGACCGCCGCCGGCAGCGCACGCGCGACGCGATCCTGCATGCCGCGGATCGCGTGTTCAGGCGCAAGGGGGTCGACGAAGCGACGGTGAACGACATCACGGCGGAGGCGGATGTCGCCTACGGCTCGTTCTACAACCATTTCCGACGATGGACGAGATCGTCGCGGCGCTGGCCGAAGTCGCCATCCAGCAGGTCGCCGACGCCACGGACCAGATCCTGCACCGCGCCGATCGCGTCGAATTGCTGCCCTGCATCGGCGCGCGGGTGGTGATGCGCGTGCTCATCCGCAACCCGGCGATCCGCTGGATGATCCAGCGCCCCTATATCTTCGTCGAGGAGCTGTACAAGGTCGCGGCGCCGTTCATGCGCGGCGTCGAAGCCGAGGCCGTCGCGGACGGCCGCCTGAAGCCGGTCGGCGGCCACGAGTGCTGGCTGCGCACCTATCCGTGGCTGCTGCTCGCCCAGCTCCAGGACGCGATCACGACCGACGAGACGACGTCCTACGAAGATACGTTCGCGGCGGTGAGCCTGCGCTTCCTGGGTGTCGACGACGCCATCGCCCCGGAGCTCATCGAGCGATCGCGTTCGCTCGTCACCGATTTCCTGGGCAACGAGATCGCCCAATGATCGCGCGTTCGAGCGTCCCGAACTAGCGTTTGGATCCGCTTATCGTCTCGTAATATTGGGCCAGCACGTCGAACGCCAGCTTGTGCTGCCCGGTTTCGGAAATCAGGCCCTTGCGGTTCCAGCCCTGCTGGAAATCGGGATTCTGCCGGCGCGGGGAACGGAAATCCTTCAGGATCCACGGCGACATGCCGCGCAAGGTGGGCAATTTATCGACCATCGCCAGCGTCGCCCGATAGAAATCGGCCTGATATTCCTCCGAATATTTCTGCGGCCCCGCCGGGTCGTGGAAGCCCGCCTTGGCGTCGGCGCCGAATTCGGAGAAGATCAGCGGCTTGTCGGCCGGGACCTGCCAGGTGAACCCCGCCAGATCGGCGAGCCGATCGGGCGTGTACCACCCGTTGTAGGTGTTGATCGCGACGATATCGAGCGCATCCGCCAGCGGATCGGCCATCGTCATGACCGGGCCGCGGCTGCCCTGCGAACGCTCGACCAGCAGCGCCGCGCTGACCAGCCGCGTATCGTCGAGCGCGCGCACGTCGCCGACCAGCGTGCGCAGGAAGCTGTTGCGCGCGTCGTTGACCGGGGTTTCGTTGGCGATGCTCCAGATCGCGATCGACGCCCGGTTGCGATCGCGCAGGATGTTCTCCGCGACCATGTTGCGCGCCGTCGCCAGCGTATCGGGGTTGGACCAGGCGACGAGCCAGTAGACCGGCACCTCGCTCCACACGAGGATGCCGAGCTCGTCGGCCGTCCGCGTCATCACCTCGCTGTGCGGATAATGCGCGAGGCGGACGTAATTGCCGTGCAGCCCGTCCTTGATCTCGCCGAGCAGCGCGCGCGCCGCGGCGGGGGTCATCGCGCGCGTCGGCGCGCTGCCCAATTCCTCCTCGTGGAGCGAGATGCCGCGCAGGAAGATCGGCTTGCCGTTGAGCAGGATATCGGCGCCGCGCACCTCGATCGTGCGGAAGCCGATGCGGTCGTGCCATTGGTCCTCGCCCGCGTCGATCGTCACGTCGTAGAGCCTGGGCCGGTCGGGAGACCAGCGGACCAGCGCGCGCGGCGCCGCCACCGTCGTGCGCCAGTCGCCCTTGCCGTCGGTGGTGCCGGCGAGATCCATGCCGAGCGCGGCGATGCGCAGGTGAACCGCGCGGCTCGCGGCGCCCGGCCCATCGAGATGCGCGTCGACCGCGAGGCGACCGTCGCGCGTCAGCCGGACCCATGCGTCGTCGACATAGGTGTCCGGCGTATTGATGAGCCGGACCGGGCGGGTGATGCCGCCGTAATCCTCCCAGTCGGTCACCGTCGGCGGCACGGTGGTGGCGGTGGCCTGCGAATCGACGCCGACCGTGATCTGGTTGTCGCCGTCGCGCAGCAGCCGGGGTCACCTCGAACGCGAATGGCGTGAAGCCGCCCTCGTGACGCCCGACCGGCTGGCCGTTGACATAGACGACCGTGGCATAGTTCGCCGCGCCGAAGCGGAGGAAATAGCGTCCGGTGCGCGCCGCGGGCACCGGGAAGTGCCGCTGGTACCACATGAGGCCCTGGTAATAGCGCAGCTCGGGCGCCTCGGTCAGCCAGGAGGACGGCAGGGTCGTGACCGGCGAGTTGGCCATGTCGAACTCGTAGAGCGTGCGATTGTCCGCCGCCATTTCGCCGCGGACGTCGGCTTCGCGATAGCGCTGCTGGCCGCGATCGGGGGTCTCGCCGTGGAAGCCGGCGAGGCTGAGCGGAACGGATCGATCGAATAGTGCCACGGCCCCGAGAGATCGATGCCCCGGCCGCAGGTCGGCGGAGACGAGCAGGGGACTGTTCTTGGCCGTGGCCAGCGGCAGGCCCGGCGCGGGCGCCGGCTGCGCCGCCGCGGGGACGGAATAAAGGGCCACCGCAAGCGCTTGGCCGATCAGCTTGGTCATTCGCACATCGCGTCTCCATCCTGCATGGCTGCCGGTTGCGCCTCGCACTTGTGGTGCATATGCGCGATGCCGCATTCGAGCCCGCGCAGCTCCGCCAGCCCGCGCATCCGGCCGAGCAGCGAATAGCCGGGGTTGGTCCGCTTGCCGAGGTCGTCGAGCATCTGATGGCCGTGGTCGGGGCGCATCGGCAGCGCGCGATGCGTGCGGCGCTGGAGCGCGTGGACCGCGGCGACGATCGCGGGCATGCCGGCATCGCCCTCGAGATGCGCCGCCTCGTGGAACGCGCCGTGCGGCTCGCGCCGCACCGAGCGCAGGTGCAGGAAGCCGATGCGATCGCCGAGCCGCTCGATCATGCCGGGCAGGTCGTTGTCGGCGCGCACGCCGAACGAGCCGGCGCAAAAGCACAGTCCGTTGGAACGGTTGGGGACCTGCTCGAACAGCCGTGCGGCGTCGTGTTCGGTGCTGACCACGCGCGGCAGGCCGAAGATCGGAAACGGCGGGTCGTCGGGATGGACGACGAGCCGCACGCCCACCTCGTCGGCGACCGGGCAGACCGCCTGAAGGAACGCGACGTGATTCGCGCGCAGCCGCTCGGCGTCCACCTCCGCATAGGTATCGATCGCCGCGAGGAATTCGGCGGCGGTGAAGCTTTCCTCGCTGCCCGGCAGTCCGGCGGTGATCGTGCGCGCCAGCGTGTCGCGTGCCGCCGCGTCCATGCCGTGGAAGCGTCGCGTGGCCGCCTCGACCATCTCGGGCGCGTAATCGCGCGCGGCGCCCGGCCGGCGAAGGATATGCAGATCATAGGCGGCGACTGCTTCGAGCTCGAAGCGGAGCGCCAGCGCGCCGTCGGGCAATTTCCAGGCCACGTCGGTGCGGGTCCAGTCGAGCAGCGGCATGAAATTATAGGTGACCGTAGTGATGCCGCACGCGGCGAGATTGCGCAGGCTCTGGCGGTAATGATCGATCAGCTGGTCCCATCCGGCGCCGCGGGTCTTGATCGCCTCGTGGACCGGCAGGCTCTCGACCACGGTCCAGCCGAGCCCGGCCCCGGCGATCATCGCCTGGCGCGCGGCGATCGCCTCCCGCCCCCACACCGCGCCGTTCGCCACCTCGTGGAGCGCGGTCACCACCTCGCTCGCGCCGGCCTGGCGGATATCGCGCAACGATACGGGATCGCCGGGGCCGAACCAGCGCATCGTCTGTGTCATGAACATGCCGGTACTTGCTCCTGGCGGCTGGGGCGGATCCGGGGCGGGGGCGGCGTGCGCCCCCGCCGCCTCGTCAGAAGTTCACCCCGAGGCGCACGCCGCCATAGCGGCGGAAGTCGCGCGGCAACAGCGCCTGCGTCGCGATGTTGTTGCCCGAAATTGCCCGCGGAGTTCACCAGCGCCGGATAATATTGCTTGTCGAACACGTTGTTGACGAACGCGACCACTTCCCAGCGATGATCGCCGTCGCGCACGCCGAGGCCGGCGTTGACGATGCCATAGGCCGGCTGGAAGGTCTGGGGATCCTCCGCGACATAATAGACGCTGCTCTGATACTGCCAGTTGACCTGCGCCACGCCGCGCAGGTTGCCGCCGAGCGACGGCGAATAGTCGGCGCCGACCGACAGCTTCCATTCCGGCGCCTGGACCGCGCGCGCGCCGGTCAGGTTCTGGCGCGTCGGCGATCCGGCGCAGCCCTGCGCCGCGGTCTGAAGCGGGTAGCATTGCGCCCACCGGGAACGATGTATATTTGGCGTCGAGATAGGTGGCGGATGCGCTCAGGTTGAGATCGCTGCCCACCCGCGCCGAGCTGTCGAGCTCGACGCCCTTGGTGTTCAACCCGCCGACATTGGTCAGGCGGAAGTTCGTGCTGCCGTCCGCCAGCGTCTCGATCGTCTGCGCCTGCAGATTGGTATAATCGGTATCGAAATAGGTGAGGTTGAACGTCAGCCGGTGCTCGAGGAACTGCATGCGCGCGCCGATCTCCTTGTCGCGCGAGCGTTCGGGCTTGATCGGACCCGCCAATGCCCGGTTGTTGTTGAAGCCGGTGGTGAGATCGTAGGTCTGGCCCTTGTATCCGGTCGAATAGCTCGCGAACAGCATCAGGTCGGTGGTCGGCTCGTAGCGCAGGCCGAGGCGATACGTTCCCGCCGTATCCTCGGCGTTGCCGCTGAAGAACGACGGGTTGGGCGCGACGGCGAGATTGTCCTTGAAGGTGTAGCCGATCCGCTCGTTCTGCACGCGGCCGCCGGCGGTGGCCGTCAGCTTGGGCACGAACTCCCAATCGATCTGGGCGAAGCCGGCGATCTGCCGCGACTGCGAGGTCGCATACCAGTTGGCGAGCGAGAAGGCCGGGCCGCGCAGGAAGGGCCGCTCGAAGTTCACCTTCGCGTAATAGGCGCCGAGCGTATAGCGGAACGGCTTGTCGCTGGGTGAGAGCAGCCGCACTTCCTGCGTGAACAGCCGCGAGTGGAACTGGCCGACCTGGATGTTGCTGCCCACCGCGGCGGTCGACGCCGTGTCGTCATGGTCGAGATAGTCGTACAGGCGGAACTTGTCGTACGAGGTGATCGAGACGAGCGTCAGGTCGCCGAGGCCGATCTCGCCGCGCAACGACCCGCCATAGCCCCAATAACGCGTGCGCGCCGGATAATTGTTGCTCACGTCCTGGTTCTGCGGGCTGATCGTGACGCCGGGGAACACCACCGCCGGGGTCAGCCCGGCGGTCCCGCGCAGCAGCGCGCCCGGCCCGATGCGGATGAACGGGCGGCCGACGCTGGTGTTGCCGTTGAGATAATTGGCCGACAGCGTGAAGCTGATGTTCGATTGCGGCTCCCAGCGGATCTTGCCGCGGGTGTTGAAGGCTTCGCGGCCGTTGACTTCGGTGTTGCTGAACAGGTTGCGGACATTGCCGCCCCAGTTCGAATAGCTCGCCGACAGGACATAGCCGAGATCCTGACCCATCGGGCCCGAAACGCTGAAATTGCCGCCATATTCGCTGTCGGTGGTGGCGAGCGCGTTGGCGCGGAAGCTGAACGTGCTGCTGGGATTGCGGGTGATGACGTTGATCAGCCCGGCCGAGGCCGACTTGCCGTAGAGCGTGCTCTGCGGCCCGCGCAGCACTTCGATCCGCTCGACATCGGGCAGGTCGGTGAAGGCACGGGCCTGGAAGGCGAGCGGCACTTCGTCGACCAGCACGGCGACGCTCGACTCCACCCCGATGCCGAACGCGAAGGTTCCCACCCCCGCGCAGCGACACGTTGGAGTTGACGGGGTGCTCGGCGGGGCGGACCGTGAGCGACGGCGCAACCTTTCCGAGATCCTGGAACTGCGTCACGCCCGTGGCCTCGAGCTGGCTGGACGTGACGACCGAAACCGCGAGCGGCACGCGCTGGACGTTCTCGGCGCGCTTCTGCGCGGTGACGATGATCTCGCCCGTATCCGCAACGGGCTCGCCCGTGCCGGTCGCGCCTTGCGACTGCACGGTCAGCGCACCGGGCTTGGCGGTTTCGGCGGGATCCGCGCTCTGCGCGAACGCGGGCGTGGCGGCGATTGCCAAAGCCGCGGCCAATGCGCTGCGGCTGACAATGAGATGGCGGTGATCCATTCAAGTCCTCCCTTGGATATCGGACGCAGGTTCTATCGCCCGCGTGACCTGCAACTGCTATCAAATGGTCTGACCAAATGCAAGTTTGTTGCTGCATTGGCCTTACCCTTCGCTTTTCACCGATGGTTGCCTGAGGGATGCGGTGGCGCTAGAATCACGGTGTTATGGCGAAGCAGCGACTGATCAGGCCAATTTCGATCCCCCCGGTGAGCCCGTCATCCGATGCGCGCAAACTGTATCAGCAGGTTGCGGCCGCCGTCGCCGATGCCATCCAGCGCGGCGAATATCTGCCGGGCCAGCGCATCCCCTCGGAGCGCGAGCTCGCGGATCTCCACAAGGTCAGCCGGCCCACGATCCGCGAAGCGATGATCGCGCTCGAGGTCATCGGCGTGGTCCGTTCGCGCCATGGCTCGGGCATCTTCGTCGTCGACAATCCGCCGCTCGACGCGCCGACCGTCGGGCTCGACATCGGCGCGTTCGAGCTGACCGAAGCGCGCCGCCTGTTCGAGGCGGAAGCGGCGGCGCTGGCCGCGGTGTCGATCAATGATGCGGAGATCGCCATGCTCGAGACGCTGATCGCCCAGATCGAGCGCGAGAATCAGGAGCATGTCAGCGGCGAGCATGCCGATCGCGAATTCCACCTCACAATCGCGCGCGCAACGCGCAACTCGGCGGTGGTCGATGTGATCGAATCGCTGTGGAACGCGCGCGATCGCTCGCCGCTTTGCCAGCACATGCTCGAGCGCGCGCGCGCCGTGGGCGTCGTGCCGCGGGTCGACGAGCATCAGACGATCCTCGCCGCGCTGCGCGAGCGCAATCCCAAGGCCGCGCGAAAGGCGATGCGCGACCATCTCGGGCGGGTGATCGACGGGCTGCTCGTCGCGACCGAGAGCGACACGCTGGAGCGCGCCCGCGCCGAGGTGGAGGCGAGACGAACCGATCTGGCGCGGCGCGTCGCGGTCTGAGCGGCTGATCCCTGCCCTAGATCGTCAGCCTGACGCCCCGGCGGCCGTCATGCTGGACGTCGGTGCCGATGCCGCCGCCCACGATCAGCCGACGCGTCTCGCCGGGCGGCAGCAGCAGGGTGATCGTCCCGTCGCCCCAAGTCCCGGGGCCATCGCGCCGCACCGTGACGGCGATGCGCGCGCCGTCGGCGTCGCCGGTGACATGCCAGCGGTCGATCGGGCCGTCGCCGTCGCCGGCGTCCTCGACCGCGCTCCAGGCAAAGGCGCCGAGACGCGGAGGAAACAGCCAGACGCCGCGGCGATAGGGCTCGGGGCGCCAGCCGCCCCTGGCGAGGTCGACCAGCATCGCCGATCCGGCGCGCGCCAACAGCGGCGGCGGTCCGTCGAGCGGTGCGGCGAGCATCGCGGCGGTCCCGCCAGCGATCCGCTCCCCGGTCCAGACGTGGGTCCAGTCGGCGCCGGCCGGAGGGCGCACGCTGCGCGTCTCGGCGCCCGGCTCCATCACGGGCGCGACCAGCAGGTCGGGGCCGAGCAGATGCTCGTCGCTCTCCGCCCAGGCCATCGGATCGTCGGGAAAATCGAGCCAGGTCGGGCGGACCATCGGCTCGCATTCGGCATGGTAGCGGTGCAGCAGATCGTAGAAGAACGGGATCAGCGTCTGGCGCAAAGCCATCAGCCGGCGGATCGCGGGCAGCGCCTGGCGATACATCCACGGCTCGTTGACGGTGCGGTCGTCGTTCCAGCTATGGATGCTGAAGCGCGGCATCAGCACGCCGGCCTGCACCCAGCGCACGAGCAGCTCCGGCGAGGGCGCCGGGCCGGCGAAGCCGCCCACGTCGTGCCCGCTGTTCGACACGCCCGACAGCGCCAGCCCGATCGCCATCCGCGCATTGTAGCGCAGCGTCTTCCACTCGGTCAGATTGTCGCCGCTCCAGGTCTGGGCATAACGCTGCAGCCCCGCCATGCCCGAGCGCGTGACGACATAGGGGCGGCGCTCCGGCGCGGCTTCGGCCTGCGCGTGGCGCGAGGCGCGCATCATCAGCAGCGGCTGGACTGGGCGCAGGTCGGCGGCGGCGCGCGGCGCGCCGAAGCCTGCGGCGCGCGCCCGCGCATCCCAGATCTCATATTCGTTGTTGTCGTTCCACGTCGCGATCATGCCGTGATCGAGCAGCGCGACCTTGACTTGCGCCCGCCCACCATTCGGCCGCGCGCGGATTGGTGAAGTCGATATAGCTGCCGACCTCGTCCCAGAATTGCGCCTCGATCGCGACGCCCTCCGCATCGGCGACGAACAGGCCTGCCGCCGCGACCTCGGCGTAGCGCGGATGGCTGCGCAGCAGCGCGGGCTTGATGTTGGGAACGAGCTGGACGCCCGCCTCCGCATAGCGCGCGACGAAGGCGGCGGGATCGGGAAACTTGTCGCGATTCCAGTGGAACACATAGCGCTTGTCGCCGATCGAGGTGTAGCCCGACGAGAGATGGAACGAGGTGCAGCCGATATCGTGCTCCGCCAGCTTGTCGAGGAAGCCCGCCATCTGCGCCTCGGCGTCGGGCGCGTCGGTGTAGGTCATGGTCGAGCCCGAATAGCCGAGCGTCCAGCGCGGCATCAGTGCGGGGCGCCCGGTCAGCCAGGTGAAGCGCCGGGTCACGTCAAGCGGACGAGGGCCGGCGATCATCCACAGGTCGAGATCGCCCGCGTCGGCGACCATGTGTCGGTACTGCCCATGATAATTGTCGATCTCGCGGCCGAAATCGAAGTGGGCGTCGGCGACGATGTCGTAGAACGCGCCGTGACAGCGCCCGTCCGAGTCGGCGACGAGGAGGTAGGGAATCGATTTGTAGAGCGGGTCGCTATGCTCGGCATCATATCCCATGGCGTCGAGATTGGTCAGGCGAAACGATCGGCCGGCGCGGTCGCAATCGCCGCTGCGATCGCCCAGGCCGTAGAAGCGCTCGCCCGGCCGCCGCGCGCAATAATGGTGCGCGCGGCCGTCCCACCAGCCGAGATCATAGGCCTGGGTCGGGCGATCGGCGGCCATCAGCCACCACCCGGCGCCGTCGCGCTGCTCCCAGGTGCAATGCAGCCCGACGAGCCGCACGCTGAGGCGCAGCCGGGCGGTTTCGACGACGAGGCGATCCTCGTCGAGATCCAGGCTGAAGTCGGGGCAGGCGAACCCTTCGACGGCCATGCGATCGCGGCCCGGCTCGGCGATGTCGGCGGCGCCCGGCGCGATCGCCCAACTTGGCGGGCCCGTCACCGTTCCGTCGGCGAGCAGGAGCAGCCGCGCGATATCCTGCTCGAGCACGAACAGATGCGCCACCGCGCCGGTATCGGCGGTCAGCGTCAGCCGGCCGCGCGCCCCGTTCGGTGAGCGCAAAGCGCGGCGGGCGAGACAGGGTGGCGCGTTTCACAGGCGGGGACTCCGCGGCAACCAGGGACTTCATGCTCGCGATCAGCACCGCGGCGCCGATCAGGTCGAAGAAGGACAAGGCGCCGAACAGCGGACCATAGCCGATCGTATCGGCGAACTGCCCGATCAGCAGCGAGAACAGCAGGCCGCCGATCCAGCCGGCCTGGCCGATGAAGCCGTTGGCCGTCCCGACCTCCTCGGGCGAAAACACGTCTGCCGACAGCGTGTTGATCAGCACCGAGATCATCTGGTGCGCGAAGCCGCCGACGCAGAACAGGGCGATAGCGACATAGGGGCTGGCGGCAAGCCCGATGCAGCCGGGCGCGATCATCAATACCGCCGCCAGGCTGATGCCGGTGATGCGCGACGCGATCAGCGGCATGCGCAGGCGGCCGACCAGGAAAGGCGAAAGATAGCCGCCGAGCACCCCGCCGAGATCGGCGGCGAGGAAGGGCAGCCAGGCGAACAGCGCGATCTGCTTGAGGTCCATCCCGCGCTCGGTGGCCAGGTAGAGCGGGATCCAGAAGCTGAAGGTCTGCCACGCCGGCTCGGCGAGGAAGCGCGGCACCGCGATCGCCCAGAACTTCGCCGTGCCCAGGATCTCGCGTGCGCTGGCGCGGCGCGCCGGGGGCGCCGGCCGGTCGGCGGCCATCATCGCCCGCTCGCCGGCAGTGGGGCTGCGGTAGAAAGCGTACCATGCCGCCGCCCAGACGAGCCCGACCGCTCCCGAGACGATGAACGCGACGCGCCAGTCCGCCCAGAGCGTCACGGCGACGACGATCGGCGGCGCGATCAGCGCGCCGAGCGATGTGCCAGCGTTGAACCAGCCCACCGCGACCGAACGCTCGCGTGCCGGAAACCATTCCGCGATCGCCTTGATGCCCGACGGCACGGCGGCGGCTTCGCTCATGCCCAGCAGGCCGCGAAACAAGGCCAGCCCGATCCACCCCGCGGCGAGCGCATGCAGCATGTTGGCGACCGACCATGCCACGCCGAACAAGGCGAAGCCGGTGCGCAGGCCGATCCGGTCCACCACGAATCCGGCGACCGGCTGCATCACCGTATAGGCCGCCTGAAACGCGCCGACGACATAGCTGTATTGCTGCGTCGTCATGGCGAGGCTGGTCTTGAGCTGGGGCGCGAGCACGCCGAGCGAATTGCGCGCGAGATAATTGGCGATGGTGCCGGCGCAGATCAGCGCGACGAACCACCAGCGCAGACGCGACATCTCTCCAGACCCTCCCCGCGGCGTCATTCGCCGCCTTGCGATGGGGATCTATCGCTGCCGTCGGCCTTTGTCGATATTGGTCAGACCAGTTATCGGAAATCGGAGCGCTACCAGATCCGCAATCGCGCCTCGGGCGCCAGATAGAGCTTGTCGGCCGGCTTGGCGCCGAACGCGGCATACCAGGAGTCCAGGTTGCGGACGATCGCGGCGCGTTGCTCGGCCGGCGCGTGCGGATCGGTCAGCAGCCGCTGCCTGGCCAGCGCCTCGCGGTAGACGCGGCGCCAGATCTGGGCCCAGCCGAGGAAGAAGCGCTGGTCGCCGGTGAAGCCGTCGATCACCGGCGCCGGCTGGCCGCCGAGCGCGGCGTGATAGGCGTCATAGGCGACGGTCAGCCCGGCGAGGTCGGCGATGTTCTCGCCCAGCGTCAGCTCGCCTTTCACGTGCATGCCGGGGAGCGGCTCGTAGGCGTCATATTGGGCCACGATCGGCTTGGCCAGCGCCCGGAAGCGTTCGACGTCCAGCGCCTGCCACCAGTCGGTGAGGCGTCCGTCCATGTCGTACTTCGCGCCCTGATCGTCGAAATGGTGGCTCATCTCGTGGCCGATCACCGCGCCGATGCCGCCGTAGTTGACCGCCGGATCGGCGGCGGGATCGAAGAAGGGCGGCTGCAGGATCGCTGCGGGGAAGACGATCTCCACCTGGCTGAACTCGGCATAGGCGTTGACCGTCATCGGGGTCATTCCCCATTCCCAGCGCTGGAGCGGCTTGCCGAGATGGGCGATGTTGTCGCGGAGCCGCCACCGGTTCGCGCGCCACTTGTTGCCGAATGCGTCGCCGCGCGCGATCGTCAGCGTGGAAAGGTCCTTCCACCGCTCGGGATAGCCGATCTTGGGGTGGAGCGCGGCAAGCTTGGCATGCGCCTTGGCCTTGGTCTCGGGCGACATCCAGGCGAGCGCATCGATGCGCCGGCCCATCGCGGCGATCAGGTTGGCGACCAACGTATCGGCGGCGGCCTTGGTCTCGGGCGGGAAATAGCGCGCCACGTAGATCCTGCTGATGTCGTCGTCGAGCGCCCCCGAGGTGAACTGGACCGCGCGCTTCCACCGCGCCTGCTGCTGCGGCGTGCCGGACAGGATCGTGCCCGAGAAGGCGAACGCCTCGTCGTCGAACGCGTGCGGCAGCACGTCGGCGAAGCCGTCGAGCGTGCGCGCGAGCAGCTGGTCGCGAAGCACCGCGAGCGGCGCGGCCGCGATCAGCCGGGCGATCGCCGCGACCGCGTCCGGCTGGAAGACGATCACGCTGCCGGCCTTGATGCCGAGGCCGTTCAGCAGCGCGCGGAAATCGAGCCCCGGTGCCGATCGCGCCAGCCGGGCGACCGTCATCCTGTTGTACGTCTTGACCGCGTCGCGGTTCTGGACGCGGCTCCAGCTCACCCGGGCGATGGCGGTCTCGAAGGCGACCAGCGCCTTCGCGCGCCGCTCGGCGCCGGCCTCACCGGCAAGCGTAAGCATCTTCGCGATATGCGCCTGATAGGCGGCCTTGACCTGGGCGAGCTTGGGATCGGCGCTGAGATAATAGTCGCGATCGGGCAGCCCGAGACCCGACTGCGAGAGGTGGAACGCATAGACCTCGGGCCGGCGCTCGTCGGGGCTCACGCCCCCCGAGAACGGCCGGCCGACTCCCGCGCGCCAGGCCTCGACGAGCAGCGCGGGATAGGCGGCGCGCGAGCGAAGCCCCTTGATCCGCGCGAGCCAGGGCCGGACCGGCGTCAGCCCCTTCGCGTCGATCGCGGCGCGGTCGAGATAGGTCGCATAGGCCGTGCCGATCTTCGAGGCGGGGTCGCGGGCGGCTTCCTCGAGGATGTCGCGGGTGCGCGCTTCGGACAGATCGGCGAGGAGGTTGGCCACGCCATAGCCCGGCTTGTCCGCTGGGATCGCGGTGGTCTTCTGCCAGGTGCCGTTGGCGAATCCGTAGAAATCGTCGCCGGGCGCGACGCTCCGGTCCATTCCGGCCTCGTCGAAGCCGAAGCTGCCGAACTGCGGATGGACGGGCGCCTGCTGCGCCGCCGCGAGGCCGGCGAGGCTCGCCGCGGCGACAAGGACGGAAACGATGCGGAGCGTCATGATGCAAACCCTTTCGATCGCGCCTCGCGGCTCAGAAGCGCAGTCCCATCGGGATCTCGTTCGGAACCCCCGGGGCCAGTCCGCTCGAAGTGCGCGCCACGCCGTGATCGGAGAGGATCTCCGGATCGCGGAAGAAGAAGACCGGCGCCAGCGTGCGCCCGGCCGGCGGCGCCGCCATGCGCCATTCGTGCGCGGTTTCCGACCAGGCCTCGCCGGGCTTGCGCGGGGCGATGCCCGCGGTGGTGATCACGCCGCCCAGCGCGGGGTCGACATAATAATCGACAAGCTCGTAACGGGCCGGCGCGCCGACGCGCTGCGTGGCGTCGACGACGAGCTTCCATCGCCCCGCCTCCGGCCGGTCGACGGTGACGGTGCCCGAGCCGACGAGGCTGCTCGAATAGCGGCTCGGAACGCAGCTGCCGCTCGCGCAATCGTAGAGGTAGAAGGGCAGCCCGGCCGCACCGGCCGGTTGCGGCGAGACGCGCACGCCGAGCCGGGCGGCATTGGCCGGGACCTGGATGTCGTAGACGTCCTGGCTGCCCGCGGGAACGACGCCGTCGGTATGCCGGATCGCCGCCAGCGCGCTCACCAGCATGCCGGTGCGCGCGGCGAAGCCGTTGTGGAGCGCGATGGGGTAATTGTCGCCGGCGGCCCCGGGCTGGGGCTCGATGCCGACCTGCGAGACCGAGGCGCGCACGCTGGTGACGAGCGGCGGCAGGTCCTGGCCGGCGGTCGCCCAGTCATATTCGAAGAAGGCCTTGCGGTGCTGGAGCACGATCTCCCATACGCCGGCCGCCGGCCGCGGGATGCTGACGGTGGTCGGGCCTACCACTTGCCCGGCCATCGCCTTGGGAAAGGAGAGCAGCAGCGCGCCGGGCGATCCGGCGGGCGTCCGCACCTGCATGTCCATCCACAGCGCAGGGCTTTCGAACGACACGGTCAGCGCATCGGCGCCCGCAGGCACGGCGACGAACAGCCCGGCGTGCGACGCCTGCGGCACCGCCAGCTTGCGTTCGATCGCGAAGCCGTTCGCGGCGGTCAGCTGCTCGGCCGCGACGATGGCGAGCATCGCCGAGCCCACCGGCGTCTCGCCGTCCTTCAGCGTGAGGACGGCGCTGTGCGGCCCCGCGGAGACGGGATGTACCTCGAACGGCACCGTGACCGGCACGTCGAGCGGGAGCGTCACCGTGCGCGGTCCGGAGAAGACGTCGATGTCGCCCTGCAGCGCCAGCGCGACCTCGACCGGCGCACGCGGACCCCCGGTTCGCAACAGCCGTAGCGAGCGGCGGCCGCTTTGCCCCGCGGCCCATCCCTCGCGCTCGAACAGCCCGGGGCCGCTCGTCGCGGCGCCCGGCACCGCGCTCGCCAGCGCGACCGGGCCTTCGACCTCGACCGAGAAGCGGGGGGCGGCGCGGGGCGACGCGAGCAGTGCCCACGCCCCCTCGAGCTGGATCAAGCCATAGCCTTGCTCATAGGCCTGGATATCGGGGAGGAAACGCGCGCCTTGGCGGATCGCCCGCGAGATGGTGGGCACGTCCGACGCGAGGCCCTGTAGCCGAGCCGCGCCGAGCAGCAGCGCGCCGGCGCCCGCCGCCGAGGGGCCGGCGCACGACGTGCCCTCGCAGACCTTGTATCCCGGCGGGCCGATCGGGGTTCCCTTGACCGAGGGGGCGGGAAGGAAGCGCGGAAATGCCGACAGATAGACCGCCGGCGAGAGGACGTCGGGCGTGAACGCGCCATTGCCCGCCGGGCCCGCCGATCCGACCTGGTGCAATCCGAACTCGGGGCCGGCGCGCAGCCCGTAATTGTCACGAAGCGCTGCGCGGCTCTGCTCCGCGCTGATCGAGATCACCCCGGGCGCGGTGCTCGGCGCGATCATGCTCTGCATCGCGGTCTCGTTGCCGCCGGTGACGAAGGTCAGCTTCGGGCTGCGGCGCTGCAGCCGCGCGACGAGGATCGACAGCAGGGATCGCTGCTGGTCGGGGCTCTCGATGTTGGTGATTCCGCCATAGCCCTCGACGAGGACGACGTCGACGCGCGGATCGCGATAGGCGATCAGCAGCGCGCGGGCATAGTCGCCGGTCGTGGTGCCGCGGTTGATCGCGATGATCTGCGCGCCGGGCGCGACGCCCTCGATCTTGCCCGCCGCGCCCTTGCTTCCCGCCATTGCCGCGGCGGTCCAGGTGTTGTGCGGGGCCAGCCCGAAATTGAGGCTGAGCCGGTCCGGCGCCAGCGCCTGCACCGCGAAGCCGACCGATTCGCGCACCGGCGTCGCGGGATCGTCGGTTCCGAGGATGCCGATCGCGCCGGTCTCGTTGAACAGCCCGATCGGCCGATCGTCGCGGAACGACCCGTCCTGATCGGCGTCGAGCCACAGCCGCCTGCCGTCCTCGTCCCACAGCAGGGCGAACGGGACCGGCGCCTTGGCGCCCGTCCGCAATTCTTCCGCATGGCCCGCCAGCCGCACCAGCGACAGCACGTTCGGCGGGATCGCGATGGCGCCGCGCCGGTAACGGTGGACGCCGTCGGGCAAATCGCCAGCAGCGGCCTGCTCGACCGGACCGAGCGCCGCCAGCCGCCAATCGGGCACGCTGCCGATCCCGGTCGAGAAGGGCAGGTTGACCACGTCTAGGAACTTGCGGACCTCGTGCCCCGCCGAATCCTTCGCCACCTGCAGCTCGGGCGAGAGGAAGTCCGGGAAGTCCTCGACATGCGCGATCACGACGCCGCGTCCATCGAAGCGCGGATCGCGCGCGCGGAACGCCGCGCCGGCCATGTCGTTGAGCGGCGACAGCGCCGGATAGGCCTTGGTGTCGAAGCTTGGCGCGCCGCCATAGGATTTGACGTCGTCCGCATTCGCCCCGAGCCACCGCGTCTCCATCGTCGCAAGGAAATCGGCCTTGCCGTTGTCGATCGATGCCGCCTCGAGCACGTCGAGTTCGAGCACCTTCGCGACCTGGGCGGTCGGCACGCTGAAGGCGAGCAGCCCCACCGGATCCTGGTAGCGGATCGAGGCGCCGAGCCGGCGCAGCTCGGCCAGTGCGGCGGCTTGCTTGTCGGGCCTGGCGATCGCGGTGATCGCGACGGTGGGGGCGCCGTCGGCGCGCATCCGGGCGAGCCGGATCGCGCTGCCTTCGTCCAGCCGTACCGTGGTCTGCGCCTGGCCGGCCACGGGGGCCATCAGCCAGGCGATGGCCGCCGCCGCGCAAAGTTCACGCAACCGCGGCCCGGCTCCGCGACGGTGATGTGCTGCCATGCGCTGCTCTCCTATCGGAACGTCGGATCAATTACGTCGGAGCGGCCGAACGGCGGGGTCCCGGCTCGTCGGGATCGCCCGCGTCCGGCCGCCGGCCGCGGTCACCAGCGTTTGGTGACCGCGAAGGTGACGATGCGTCCCAGCGCGTTCGCGGCCTGGGGATCATAGGCGACGCTCGCCGCGGTGTTGGAGAACAGCGGCGGCTCGGCATCGAGCAGGTTCTGGGCCGCGAGGCTGAAATCGAGCCCGCCCAGCCACCGGCCGGCGTTCCCGGTGGTCCACGAGACCACGCCGTCGAGCGTCTTCCACGCGGGGATGCTGGGCATCGGCTGGATGTTGGTGTTCTTGTAGCTGTTGACGTAGTTGAGCGACAGCGCGCCGCCCCAGTTGCCCGACGAGAAGTCGATCGTCGACCGGTTGACGAGCTGCAGCGGGAAGCCGAGCTGGTTCAGTCGGTCGACACGCGGCGACTGCAGCGTCTCGCGCACCTTGTAGCCGGTGACGATCTGGGTGTTGGACGACAGCCGGAACCGGCCGATGCCGGTCTTGAACGCGTAGGACAGGCTGAGGTCCAGCCCGTTCTGGTCGATCGCGCCGATATTCTGGAAATTGCCGTCGACGATCGCCACGATCTGCGTCGGATCGGGCTTCGATCCGGCGAAGAACGGCGAGGCGATCAGCGCATTGACGTCGGCGAGGCTGGGATTGAGCGTGAGCACGCTCGCATAGACGTCCTTCTGCGACAGCAGCAGCGGATAGTCCGCCACCGCGATCGCCTGGTTCTTGCCGCGATAGTTGACGATGAAGACGCTGGCCGACGCCCTCAGCCCGGGAAGCGCCGAAGGCTCCAGGTCGATCCCGAAATTATAGGTCTTCGCGCGCTCGGGCCCGAGGCCGGGATTGCCGCCGCGGCGGATGATCACGAACGAATGCCCCGCGGGCACGCCGGGATCGGCGATCTGCAGCGCCGAGATCGAGGTCGGCACGCTGAGGATCGCGAGCTGCGGCGCCTTGAACGAGCTGCCCATGCTGCCGCGCAGCGAGACGCCGTGGAGCGGGCTCCACAGAAAGCCCAGCTTGCTGGTGGTGGCGCTGCCGAAGTCGCTGTAGCGATCGGCGCGCACCGCGCCCGAAAGCACCAGCCGGTCGACCCCGAAGAAGCGGTTCTCGACGCCGACGAGCGGAACGTAGAATTCCGCATAGCCCGCCAGCGTGTCGCGCCGTGGCGCGATGTTCTGCGCCAGCACGGTGCTGCCCGAGGCCAAATTGACCTGGCGCGACTTGAACTGCTCGACCCGATACTCGGCGCCCAGCGACACCTTGAGCGCCTCGCCGCTCGGCATGTCGATCAGGTCGCCGCTGGTCGAAACGCCGGTCGTGTTGATCCGGTATTGCTGGCTGATCAGGGCATCGTCGGTGAGCAGCTTGGCGAGCGTCGCGGGATTGGTGTTCGAGCCGTCGCCAAAGACGTTGAGGGCGGTCGCCGGATTGGTATCGGCCACTGCGGCATTGAGCGCGGGCGTGAGCAGCGCGTTGACGATGTTGCGGTGAAGCTTGTCCAGGCCGAAGGCGTAGAACAGCTCCGCGGTCCAGCTGGGCGAGATCGTCGCCTTGAGGCCGCCGGTGATGCTATAATCGGTCTGCCTGCCCTCGACCCCGTAGACCGGGCCGAAATCGGCGAGGAAGTTGTAGCGGACATTGACCGTCGTCGCGCCCGGCGTCGGGCTGACGAAGAACGGGTTGGTCGAGGGCACGTTGAGGCTGGACGAAAGCGCGCCGTTGCGCTGGAAGAAGGCGCGGCTCGAGAACAGGCCGTCGGCATAGACCGAGAAGACGTCGCTGAGCTTCTGCGTGAACGAGGCGACCAGGCTGTGGCGCTCCTGGCTCGGCAGGATGCCGAGCTGCTGGCTGCCGTCGTAGAAATTGGCGGCGCCGGCGGTCAGCTGCGCGGCGGTGAGGTGGCGGCCGTCCTGCCCCTTGGGGATCGCATAGTTGACCGCCCCGACGACGATCGTGCCGGGATTGGCCGAGATCACGCGCAGGTCCGACCCGCCGTAGCGGCGCAGGTCCTGCGTGTAATAGTCGCGGCTCGATCCGAGCAGCTCGCTCTGCTTGAAATATTCATACGACAGGTTGAGCGCTCCGGTCCCCCAGGCGACCCCGGCCGATTGCGATGCGGTGATCCGGTGGAACCCGTCGGCGTCGGAATAGGCCAGCCGCGATACGGGGTGCGGATCGCGCTTCGGAATGATGTTGATCACGCCGCCGATCGCATCCGAGCCGTAGATGGCGGAGGCGCCGTCCAGAATGACCTCGATGCGGTCGATCGCCGAGATCGGGATCTGGGTGAGATCGCCGATCGTGCCCTGGCTCGACGGCGCCATCCGGTGGCCGTTGAACAGGATCAGCGTGCCGTCGGGCCCCAGCCCGCGCAGATTGGCGGGCGTCGAGACCGAGGCATTGCCGACGAGCCATCCCGAGGCGACGCGCGTCTCCTCGCCGGGGCCGACGCCGCTGTTCTGCGGCAGGCTGCGGATCACGTCGGCGGTGGTGCCGCGCCCGCTCTTGGCGATGTCCTGCGCGGTGACGACCACGCTTTCAGATCCGACCGGGCCGGCGCCCCGGATCCGGGTGCCGGTGACCAGGATTTCCGCATCCTCGCTATCCGCCGCGGTGCTTCCGGCGTCCGCCCCCCCCGGGCCGGGCACCTCCTGGCTGGTCGGGGTGTCGCCCTCGCCGGACTTGTGCGCCACGATCATGATCGCGCCCGACGGCGTCGTCTCCACCCGGAGATCGCTGTTGGCAAGCAGCCGCTCGAGCACTTCGTCCGGGGTGAAGCGTCCCGACACCCTCGGCGCGCGCTTGCCATGGACCAGCGCCTCGGTGAAGATGATCTGCTTGTGCGACTGGCGGCCGAACTCGCGCAGCGCCTCGGACAGCGACGTGCTCGGGATTTCGTACGTGGCTTGCTGCGCCGCGGCGGACGTGGGCGCTACGGCCAACAAGAACGCGCCGATCCCGGCCAGCGCCGATCCACCTCGCAACCTGATCCGAATCTTGTTCCCGCGCATGCCGGCCCCCTTTTTCGATCCAAAATGGATACTCCGGTGCCTTGACGCGCGAGTGACGACTTTCCTCATCCCCCGTTTCACGAATTTTTAAATTTCCCGCCGCGCTTCACTCGCTGGGGTGCAATTGGGTTGTCCCATCCGGCGTGCGCGTGGCGCGAACCGGCAGATAGCGGGTAACCACCTCGACGAACGTGTCCGCGTCGCCCGTCTGGAACACGCCGCTGATGCGGATTCCGGCGACGCTCGCATCCACGGTGATCGGATGCGGCATGTAGCGGCTCACGCGTTCGGCGACCGAGGCGAGCGGCTCGTCGTCGAACATCAATTGCCCATGCTCCCAGGCGTAGACGTGATCGAGGCTGGCAGGTGCGATGCGCGGCGCGACCGCGGGTCCGATGACCAGTTGCTCGCCGGCAGACAGCGACATCGGCGCTTGCCGCCCGATCGCCGCAGGGGCGTCCGCAATGGCGCGGCCGTCGCCGCCGAGGATCGTCAGCTTGCCTTCGATCAACGTCACCGCGACCTGCCGCCTCGACAGATCGATGTTGAAATCGGTCCCCGTCGCAACGACGACACAATCGCGCGCCTTGACGGAGAAGGTCCGCGCCGGATCCTTGGCGACCTTGAACCGCGCCTGGCCGCGAACGAGCTCGAGCTCGCGGACCTTCTCGGTGAAGGCGACCCGCAGCTCGGTGCCCGAATCGAGGGAAATGTGCGATCCGTCCGTGAGCGTCACCTCCCGCCGTTCGCCGATCGTCGTCGCGAAGATCAGCGGCTGCTGGCCGTGCCCACCGTGAAGCGCCGACAGATACGCGACCAGCCCGGCGACGCAGAGGAAGACGGCCGCTGCTGCCGCGGCGAGCCTGCCATAGTCGCGCCGCGCGCTGGCCTGGCGGCGCGCGCGGTCCAGCGCTTCGCTCCGCAGCCGCAGCAGCTCGGGCGCGCTGGCCAACTCGCCCACGCGATCCCAGCTCCGCTGGATCTGGTCCCACGCGGTTGCGTTGTCCGGATTGGCCTTGAGCCAGTCCTCGAACTTCCCGTTGCCGTCGGCATCGCCCTCGCTGAGGCGCACGCGCCACGCGCTCGCCTCCACCAGCCGGCGGATCGTCATCTCGTCCTGCTCCTCGGCAACCCTCACCGCGAGTCCCTGCGGAAGCGCATTGCAAGATGAAGCGTGGCCCTCATGATTTCCTTCTCCACAGTACTCTGGCTGATTCCGTAAAGGACCGCAATCTCGCGATGTTTCATCTGCTCCAACCGGAACAGCAGATAGATATCCCGCGTTCGCTCCTTCAACTCGCCAAGGGCACGGACAACTTCCGTGACTTCGTCCCGTCCCTGTAGGACGCGCTCGGGCGTGCGATCCTCAACAAATTCGTGAGTCAACTCGCTCACGCTCGTCGGATCCCACGTCGATCAACTCCGCGGAAGCGCGAATAGCGCTCCGGCGACCGCGATCGCGCAGGAGATTAGTCGCCACCTGGAAAACAAAGGCTCCCGGAGCTTCGATCTGGTCGCGGCGCGTGCTTCCGAGCAGGCGGCTGAAGACGTCCTGGGTCAGATCCTCGGCTTCGTCCCAATCGCGGACGCGACGCAGGAAGAAGCGGAACAGCGGCGTGCGGAATTGCGCATAGAGGCGCTGGACATACTCACGCCGATCGGTGCTTTCATCCGCTTCGCCCATGATCCCCCGCCGCTGTGCTCTTAGGACGTGCACCGGTCGGGGGGAAGCGCATCCTTGCGGGAAATTGGCACGATCGTCCGCGCCGCATGGAGGAAGGGAAGAAGCCGTGCGTCTTTTGCGGTATCCATCCCCCGATTCCGACGGAGCGAGCGCGCATGACCCTTGAACGAGCCTCACGGTCCATTCTCGGCGCTTGTCGCGCGGCATGGGCCGGCCGATGACGCTGGACCGGCGCGCGTTGCTCACGGCGGCGGCCGCGTTGTCGATCGACGGCCGGGCGTTCGCTTCGCCAGCCGCGCAGCAGGCCGCTGCCCCGGACGATGCGCACGATTGGGTGGCCGTCGCCGCGAACTACGACGTCACCCGCGAGGTCATCCAGCTCGAGAACGGCAATTGGGGGATGATGGCCCGCCCGGTGCTCGACGCCTACACCCGCGCCCTCGCGCGCGTTAACCGCGATACCAGCTATTATGCCCGCCGCGGCATGGCGGGCGACTTGTCCGCCGCGCGCGACCGGCTTGCCGCCGCGCTGGGCGTGTCGCGCGAAGAGATCGCTTTCACCCGCAATGCGACCGAGGCGCTCAAGACCCTGATCGGCGGATACAATCGTCTGCGCCCGGGCGATCGGCTGCTGATCGCCGATCTCGACTATGACAGCACCCAGGCCGCGTTTGAAGGCGTGGGGCGCAGGTGCGGCACGGAGGTGGTCCGCATCGCGCTTCCCGAGCCGGCCACGCATCAATCGCTCATCGATGCCTATGCCGCGGCGTTCGATGCCGACCGGCGAATCCGGCTGGTGCTGTTGACGCACCTCGGTCATCGCACGGGTCTAGTCATTCCGGTGCGCGAGATCGTCGCGTTGGCGCGGAGCCGCGGGATCGATGCCATCGTCGACGCCGCGCACAGCTGGGGCCAGCTCGACTTCAGCCTTCCCGACCTCGATGCCGATTTCGTCGGATTGAACCTCCACAAATGGGCGGGCGCGCCATTGGGCGTGGGCGCAATCTACATCCGCCGGGGGCGGGTAGCGGATATCGACATGGACATCGCCAATGCCGCGCCCGATCCGATGACGGTCGAGTCGCGCGTGCATACGGGCACCGTCGATTATGCGGCGCAGCTCTCGGTTCCGGTGGCGCTGGCGTTTCAGCAGGCCATCGGCGCGCCCGCGCGGGCGGCGCGGCTGCGGCACCTGCGCGACCGCTGGGCCGAGGCGCTGCGCGGCATGGACGGGCTCGACGTGCTGACGCCCGCCGATCCGCGCCTGTATGGCGGCATCACCTCGTTCCGCATCCGCGGGCTCGAATCGGAGGCGGACAATCGCGGCGTGGCGGCTGCGCTGCTCGAGCGGTTCCGGATCTTCACGGTCCATCGCGCCGGGGTCGCGCGCGGCGCCTGCGTCCGGGTGACGCCGGCGCTGTTCACGACGTCCGGCGACGTCGATGCGCTCGCCGCGGCGCTGAAGCAGCTGGTCCCGCAACTACGCCGTTAGCGAGCCGGTGCGGCGGCGGATGGACGGCTGCATTCGAGGCCGCGCTCGCCAAGCCCGTCGACAACCATTGTTGCGCCGAGGTGCGGCGCTAGCGTCCCAACCCCCGCCCGGAGCTCCCGATGCAGCTGCCCTTGACTCGTCGACAGATGCTGATCGCCGGCGCTCTCGCCGGTTTTGCGCCGCGCCGCGCCCGGGCGCAACGGCGCGTGGCGCCGGAAGTGATCGGCAACCCCTTCTTGGCGCGCTGGCCCGACGCGCCCTATCCCCGCAACATCTGGGACATGGAGGTTGCGGCCGGGCGGCTTTATCTCGGCGCCGGCAACAGCTCGAACATCGGGCCGTCGCCGAACGCGGGCCCCGTGCCGATCGTCTCCTACGACGGGAGGACGTTCCGCACCGAATTCATCGTCGACGAGGAGCAGATCGCCCGCTTCTACCTCGACGGCGACACCTTGATGATCCCGGGTCACGACGGCCGCGAGGACTGGACGTTCGGCAATTTCTATCTGCTCGGCCCACACGGCTGGGAAAAGCGTCGGAACATCCCCGGCGGCATCCATGTCTATGACGTGCGGCGCCGGGGCGGCCTGCTCGTCGCGGTCGGGGGAACGGAGAAGCAGTCGGTCGACGCCTGGCTTTCCGACGACGACGGGCGCCGCTGGCGGCCTGCGTCGCTGTTGCCCAATCCCGACTTCGCGACGCCGGACAATCCCGCCGGCGCATTCGAGCGCGTCCTCGAAAATGTGGCGCCGCGGCTCTGGTCGCTGTTCGAGATCGGGCGGCATCTCTATGCGAGCGCCACGCTTCCGGTCCGACCGGCAGGGAGCGCGATGCCGACGATCCGCGCGATCCTGCTGCGGTTCGACGAGACGGGCGGCGGCTTCGTCCCGGTCGCTTTCGATCCGCGCACGCTGTCGCCCGCCTGGAGCCAGCGCCTCGCCGGCAAGGGCTTCGATCCCTTGCCCGGCCTCGAGCGCGAGCCGGCGGATGCGGTCCCGGTCATCCAGCGCGCCGTGCGGATCGGCGAGCAGACCGTCTATATCGGCGGCCGGCAGCACAATGATCATCAATGGCTGCCGTTCGGGCTGTTCGTCGCCTCCGAGCGGGGCGCGCGGCGACTATCGCTTGCCGACGGCTGGCAGGCCCGCGATCTCCTCGTCCGGAACGGGCGCGTCTATGCGCTGCTCGATCGGCAGGAAGCGTTCGGCGCGTTTGCCATCGCGGTCGCGCGGATCGCATTGCCCGATGGCGAATGCCGATTCCTGTTCACCTTTGCCGAGCCGACATTCGCACGCTCGTTCGCTTACTTCGATGCGGGATTCATCATGGCGCTCGGTTCGGAAATCCGAGACCCGCGATCGGGAAGGGCGAAGCCAAGTGGCGCGCGGAACTTTCCGAACTGAGCGGAACGCTTCTGAAGGTTCGATGGCCCGCATGACTCACCGTAAACCATCGACCGCGAACAGCGCGTGATGCGTCAGCACGAAGAGCGTGCGCCCATCCGCCCCGCCGAACAGGAGCTGCAGCGGCCGTTCGGGCACGTCGATGCGGCCGAGGGGCTGGCCGTCGGCGGCGAAGACGAAGATCTGTCCGTTGGCGACATAGACGCGCCCCTGCGCGTCGGTCGCGACGCTTTCGCCGCCGCGCTCGGCGAACGGCTTGAGGTCGGTCAGGTCGCCGCGCGTGCCGAGCCTGGCGGTGTAGGTCCGCCCCTCCGATTCGTTGCTGACGAACAGCCGCGACCCGGGCGCGGCCGCGACGAAGCCATAGGCGTCGAGCGCGTCGGAGAAGCGCCAGCCCTGGAAGCTCGGCGGGCCCTGCTGGAAGGTGCGGAACGCGGGGAGCGCCAGGCTGCCGTCGGGCGAGACATAGAAGCGGTCCCTGGGTTGCGCCGCGTCGCGCGCGAACATCTCGGCCAGCGTGGTGAAGCGATCGGTGGCGGGATCGAGCTGGTCCTTGAACTCGCCGTTGTTCCACCAGTTGACCGGCATGGCGATGCGCGCGCCGGGAAGATCGGCGGCCGGGGTCGGCGCGATCACCGCCAGCTCGTCGTCCGGGCTGCCCGGCTTGAAGCTGTAGACCGTGCCCTCGCGCCCGTCCGACGACAGCACCATCAGGTTGCCCGAGCGATCGACGGCGAGGTTCACCGGATCGAGCGGCTGATCGCGCACGAGCCCGAGCCCGGACGGCGACCAGCGGTAGATGCGCTGCATCCAGCGGTCGACGAAATAGAGCGTGCCCGCCGCATCGACCGCCCCGCCCGAGGCCGAGAAGAAGCCGCCGGCCAGCTTGCGCACGGTCGCGCCGCCGAAGGCCGCCGGCGGCGCCGGCGCCGGATCGGGGCGCACGTCGAGCGCGGCGAACTCGCGCTCGCGCACCTCGAGCCCGTGGGTGAGGTCCTGGATCGCATTCTCGTAAGGAAACTTGCTCGCGCGCAGGAAGGTGGCGCAGCCGTTCTCGTCGCAGGTGCCGAGCCCGCTCTCGGCGTTGACGTGCACGTTGCGGAAGCGCACCGCGTTCTCGCCGTAGAGCCTGACCGCGGCCGGCGCCGGCTTGCGCGAGCGGGTGACGCGATAGGCATGGTAGTTGGCGATCAGGATGTTGCGCGAATCGCGGATCTCGAACGAGACCGCATCGCCGCTTTCGCCGGCCTCCTCCTCGGTCTGCGGCGCCAGGAATTCCCAATTGGCGACGCGATTCAGGCCGATCTCGGTCCGGACGTGGTGCTCGTCGGAGAGCTGGTAGACATGGCCGGGCGTCTCTGTGTCCGAGACGTAGAAGCCGGTCGAGGCATAGGTGCTCGGGCTCCACACATTGGCGAAGGTGCCGCCGCCGCCGTCGGTCACCCAGAAGCTCGGATATTGCGCGTCCCAGCGTTTGGCGGGATCGGGATCGCCGGTCTGATTGGCGTTGTAGGGGATGAAGCGCGTGCCGTCGGCGAGGTCGGTGCCGTGGCCGCCCTGGATCTTGACGTCGTCGACGAGGCTGCTGGCGCCCGCCCTCCACTTGAGCGCGGTCGCGCGCGGGTTGATGCCGCCGGTGGACAGGCCGAGGCCCGAGACGATCGCATTGCCGCCGCGCGCGCTTTCGACCAATGGCTTGGCCGCGCCGACGCCCTGATAGCCCGGCGTGCGATCGGGCAGGACGATCTGGGTGAGGCTCGGGTGCAGCGCGACGAGCACCGTATCGGGCTTCAAGTGCAGCGTGTCGGTCACGATATAGCGCCCGGCGGGGAAATAGACCACGCGGTGCGCGTCGATCGCGCGCTGGATCGCGAGCGTGTCGTCGGTCTTGCCGTCGCCGGCGGCGCCGAGCGCGCGGACATCGGCCCAGGCGCCGACCGGCGGCAGCGGCGGGATCGCGCGCGCGGGCGCCGGCAGCCGGGGAACCGCGGCGGCATCGAAGCGGGTCGCGATCTCGCCCATCTGCCCGAGCCCGGGCACGGCGAGGCCGTGGCTGAACGACGCCACGCGATAGCTGCGCCCGCGGCCGGGAACGCTGGTCCCGCTGTCGCGGAAGCGCGCGAAGACGGGGGTGTTCGCCGCGACCGCATTCTCAAAGCCGATCTGGGTATAGATGCCGCGTTCGTTCGAGATGACGATTCCGGCGCGGGCGACATTCTCGAAGCGAACGTCCTTGCCCCATAGCCAGTCGCCATAGCCGGGATCCACGTCGATCGCGGTCGGCACGTCGCGGAAGCTTACGTTGACCAGCGTCAGCCCCGCTTCATGCTCGCGGATCGCCGCCTCGCGCTGGCCGTCGAAGCTCGAGTCGATGAGCGTGAACTGCCAGGCGGGCGACGGCTTCTCGGTCAGGATGCCGTAGCGGCCGCCGTGGAAGTGCAGATCCTCCGCCTCGTTGGCGACCTGGTAGAGGCCGGCCAGGCCCGAGCCGAGTTCGAAGTCGATATGGCTGAGATAGGCATGCTGCGCGGCATGGAAGCGGATGACCGCCGCGGCCGGATTGCCCGCGCCGACCGCGAAGTCGATGTTGCTCAGCGCCGAGTAGAAGGTGCCCGGATTGGCGTCGGCGAGGTTCGGGTCGAACGGCACGCTGCCCGGCGGGGGGAAAGGCACGCGCTTGAGCTCGCCCGGCCTGGCGCCGGCGAAGATCACCATGTTCGCCACGCCCCGCTGAAACCCCGGCGTGCCGTCGCCGAGCAGGATCACCGGCCGCGTCGCCCCCACGCCGAACACGCGCACCCCGGGCCAGACGAACAACGTGCGGCTGATCCGGTAGCGCCCGGCGGGCACGAACACGATGCCGCCGCCGCCCGGCGCCGCCGCGCGGTCGATCGCCGATTGCAGCGCGGCGCTGTCGTCGGCGCGCCCGTCGCCGGCGCCCGCCACGCGCACCGCGCGCGGGTCGTCGGGCGCGGTCTCATAGGCCGAGCGGGACGGCGCCGCCCAGGCCGGGGCGGCGAGCGTCGCGAACGCGGCGAGGGCAAGCGGGATCCGGATCATAAGCGACAGCTCCTGTGCGGCCTGGCCGGCCCCAAAGACAAGAAGCGTCCCGGCCGCAAGGCCGGGACGCGAGGGAGGACCGTGGTGACACGTGCTCGTGTCAGAAATTGTAGCGGATGCCGACGCGATAGAAGCGGCCGAGCAGGTCGTAGAGCGCCGCGTTGACGTCGACCCCGGTGTTGGTCTGCGGCGACGGCTCGGGCGACTTGTCGAACACGTTGTCGACCTTGAAATAGACGGTCAGCCGGTTTCCGAGATCGTACGACCCGCCGACGTCGAGGTAGAACGCGCCCTTCATCCGGTTGCGGTCGATCGTCGGATAATTGGCGTTGTCGGTGGCGCTGCGCCCGACGGGGCAGCTCCCGGGCGCGCAAACCACATAGGTGTTCGCATAGACGCCGTTGCTGAACCAGCGCTGCTGCAGCGTCAGGCTGGCGCGGCCCTGGTCGAACGTCTCGACGCCCAGCAGCTTCCAGCGCGGGGTGTTGCCGGCGTTCACCCCCGCGGTATCGGCCGCGATCGTGCCGGGGATGCCCGGATCGGTGATGAAGTGGCGCACGTTGGTCGCCAGCGCGCGTACCGAAAAGGCGCCGCCGAGCAGGCGCTGCCGATAGCCCAGCTCGATGTCGAAGCCGTCGGTCTTGATCGAGGCGAGGTTGAACGACTGGATGTTGACATAGGGCGTCGTCCCGGCGGGGGTGTAGAGATTGAACGCGCCGCACAGCTGGGTAAGGCCGGCGTAGCACAGATTGACCTCCTGCTGCGCGCCGAGCGTCGAGACGACCCCGTTCACCTTGATATGATAATAGTCGACCGACGCGGAGAACCCCGGCAGCCAGGACGCGCCGGACAGGACGACGCCCGCCTCGGTGTTGCGCGCGATCTCCGGCCTCAGCGCCGGGTTGCCGATCGTGTTCTGGAAGACGGTCAGCGACTGCGGGGCGCCCGCCGGCCGGTTCGGATCGGGATTGGTGAAGTTGGGCACGGTCACCGTCACCGGCGCGGCGAACAGCTCGGACAGGTTGGGCGCGCGCACGTCGCGCGACGTGACCGCGCGCAGGCGGATGCCGTCGAGCGGCGTGTCCCAGGTGCCGCCGATCTTCCAGGTGTAGACGGTGCCCGAGGTCGAATAATGCGTCGCGCGGCCGGCGGCGTTCAGGTTCGCATGGCCCGCGGCGCTCGATTTGAACAGCGGCACGTTGAGCTCGAGGAAGCCCTCGTACACCGAATAGCTGCCGCGGCCGGCGTGGTAGTTGCCCGCATACCAGTTGGCGCCCGCGGTCGAGAGCAAGGGATCGGTGGGGTAGGCGGCGCTGTACGGGGTCTCGGCGCTCACGCCGTTGCCATAGGGGTCGGCGGTGACGTGGTAGAATTCCTTGCGATACTCGCCGCCCGCCGCCAGGGAGACCGGGCCGGCCGGGAGCGTGAGCGGTTCGCCGCTGATGCTGGCGCTCAGCACGTCCTGCGTCTGGCGGGTGTGCTGGAACGGGCCGGTGGCCGGCGCGATATAGCCGAGCGTCGCGGCGCTCGGCGTCTTGCCGCCGAAGATGTTGAGCGGCACGCAGCCGCTGGCGCGGGCGACCGGATCGGCGCAGACGATCTGCCCGCCCAGCGTGATCGCCTGGACCGCCGCGGCATAGCGCGAATTGAGCGTGATGTTCTCGACGTGGATGTCGGTGATGTTCTCGCCATGCTCGCCATAGAGGTCGTAGGTCCAGTCGCCGCCGAACGCGCGGACCTTTCCGGCGGCGCCGGCGACGAAGCGGTATTGCTTGCGCGTCGGATAGACGGTGATGTCCTTGGGCAGCTCGCCGTTCGAGGTCCCGAACTGGAAGCTGGTGATGCCGGCGGTGGTGCACTGCGCCTGGATCGAGGCGGGCACGAACGGGTTCGAGCATTGGATGGTGAGGCCGGTCTTGTTCGCGCCCGGGTTCGGCGTGTTGCTCGTATCGACCTGGGCGATGTTGACGGTCGCGTAGATCTCGTTGTTGTCGTCGATGTCGTAGCCGATCCGGCCGTAGCCGTCCCAGCGCTTCAGCGCCGATTGCGCGCTGGTGCCGTTGCCGACGTTGCCCGACAGGTCGCCGCCCAGGCAGAAGCCGCCCGACGAATAGCAGCCGTTCACCGTGCCGGCCGCGTTCCTGGCCGGGGTGCCGCCGCCATATTGGAAGGTGAACGGGTTGCCGTTCACGTCGAACGCGGTGCCCTGGAGCGGGCCGGCGGTGATCAGCCCGTATTTGGTGTATTGATAGGCCTGGGCATGATCGCGCACGAGATATTGCGGCGAGCCGTCGTTGGTGACGCCGCGGTTGATGAAGGTGGTGGTGCGATACCAGTCGCGGCCGTTGGCGCCGGCCTCGCCGAAGCGCGGCGAGGGCACGCCGTCTTCATGGTCGTACTCGCCGCTCACCTCGACGTGCAGCCGGCCGAACGAATGGCCGGCGGCGGCCTGGATGAGATACTGCCGGTCGTCGCCATAGGTGGTGACCCCGCCCGCGACATTGGCCTTGAAGCCCTCGAACCTTTTGTTGGTGATGAAGTTGACCACGCCGCCCACCGCGTCGGAGCCGTAGGAGGCCGATGCGCCGCCGGTCACCACGTCGACGCGCTGGATCAGGAGCTGGGGGAGCAGGCTGATGTCGGGCACGCCGGTCACGTTCGCGCCGATCACGCGCTGGCCGTCGAGCAGCGTCAGCGTGCGGATCGTGCCCAGGCCCCGCAGCGAGAAGGACGAAAGGCCCTGCAGGCCGCTCGACGTGCTGTTGACGTTGACCGAGGTGTTGGCCGAGCCCTGCAGCGAGGGCAGTTGGGCGATGGTGGTGAAGACGTTGGGCTCGGCATTCCGGGCGATCTCGGCGGCGCCGAGCACCTGCGTCGGCGTGGGCGCGGTGAAGCCGCTCGTGGTGATCCGGGTGCCGGTCACGACGATTTCGCCCCCCTCGCCGCCGGCCTGACGCGGCTCGGCGTCCTGCGCGGCCGGGTCCGCCAATACGGTGGTCGCGGGCGCGGGCGATGCCTGCTGCGCCTCCGCGGGCGCGGCGAGCGCGACGACCAGCGCCGCCCCGGCCGACATCAGCAGGCGCGTCCGCGCGCCCGTGAGAATGACTGGTTTCATGATCGATCCCCTCCTTTTTTCATGGTTCCGTCGCGAAGAGCGCGTGATGCGTCAGGATGAAGAGCGTGCGCTTGCCGGCCCCGCCGAAGAGCAGCTGGAGCGGGCGCTCGGGCACGTCGATCCGGCCGAGCGGGCGACCGGCGGCGTCGTAGACGAACACCTGCCCGTTCGCGACATAGACGCGGCCGCCGGCATCGGTCGCGACGCTCTCGCCGCCACGGTCGGCGAACGGCTCGAGGTCGGCGATCGCGCCGCCTTGCCCAACCAGCGCGCGGTAGGTGCGGTCCTCGGACTCGTTGGTCACGAACAGCCGCTCGCCGGGCTTGGCGCCGACCAGGCCGAGCGCGTCGAGCGTGTCGGAGAAGCGCCAGCCGACATGGTCGGGCGGGCCCTGCTGCCAGACGCGGAAGGCGGGCAGCACCAGGCTGCCGTCGGGCGAGACATATTCGCGCGGCTTGGGCGTGCCGGCGTCGCGCGCGAACATCTCGGCCAAAGTGGTGAAGCGGTTGGTCGCCGTGTCGAGCTGGTCGCGGAACTCGCCGTTGTTCCACCAATTGGCCGGCAACAGCGTCGTCGCGTCGGCCCGCGGGTGCGTCGGCGTCGGCGCGATGACGGTCGGCGTGTCCTCGGGCCCCTCGGGATCGAGGCTGTAGACCGTGCCCTCGGGCCCGAGCGACGAGAGCACCAACAGCTGCCCCGAGCGATCGACCGCAAGGTTGACCGGATCGAGCGCATGGTCGCGCACCACCTCCAGCCCCTTCGCCTTGGTCCAGCGGTAGATGCGCTGGAAGCGATGCTCGACGAAATAGAGCGCACCGGCGGCGTCCACCGCGCCGCCCGAGATCGACCAGAAGCCGTCCTCGAGCCGGCGCACCGGCGCGACGCTCGCCGGCGCGGCCGGTGGCGGGTCCGCTCCCACGTCGAGCGCCGCGAACTCGCGCTCGCGCACCTCGAGGCCGCGCGTCCTGTCCTGGACCGCATTCTCGAACGGGAACTTGCTCGCGCGCAGATAGGTGCCGCAGCCGTCGGCCTGGCAGGTGGCGAACCCGCTCTCGGCATTGGTGTGCAGGTTGCGGAAGCGGATGCCGCCCGAATTGGTGAGCTTCACCGCGGTCGCGGCGGGGTGGAAGGTCCGCGTCACGCGATAGGCATGGTAGTTGGCGAACAGCAGGTTGCGCGAATCGCGGATCTCGAGGCTCACCGCGTCGAGCCCGTCGCCGACTTCCTGCTCGGTCTGCGGCGCGAGGAATTCCCAATTCTCGACGCCGTCGAGCACGATCTCGTTGCGCACGTGATGCTCAGCGGAGAGCTGGTAGACATGGCCCGGGGTTCGGGTGTCGGTGACGTAGAAGCCGGCTTGCGCGAAGGTGTTGGGGGACCAGATGTCGGCAAAGGTGCCGCCGCCGCCGTCGGTCACCCAGATGCTGGGATATTGCGCGTCCCAGCGATTGTCGGCGACCGGGTCGCCGCTGTGGGCATTGAGGATGTTCAGCGGCTTGCCGTCGGCGGTCGGGGTGCCGCCGCCGCCCATGATCTTGACGTCGTCGAGCAGCGAGTCCGCGCCCGAGCGCCACAGGATCGCGCCCGCCCGCGGGTTGACGCGCCCGGTGAACAGCCCGAGGCCGGTCACGATATTGCCGCCGCCCCTCGGCGTCTCGAGGATCGGCACGACGCTGCCGACGCCGGCATGGCCCGGATCATTGTCCGGGATCACGAGCTGGGTGAGCGCCGGGTGCAGGCCGATCAGCACCGTGTCCGGCCGGAGCCTGAGCGTGCCCGCGACCCGGTAGAAGCCGGTCGGGAAATAGAGCACGCGATGCGTGTCGATCGCGCGCTGGAGCGCGTCGGTATCGTCGGTCTCGGCGTCGCCCTTCGCGCCGAGGCCGCGCACGTTGCTCCAGTCCGCGACCGACGGCAGCGCGCGGATGGCCCGCTCGCGCGGCCGCGGCAGCCGCCCGAGCGGGCGCATGTCGACGCTGCTTGTGATCGCGCCGGTGCGCCCGAGCCCGGGCAGCGTCAGGCCGTAGGCGAAGCTGGCGACGCGATACGCCGGGGCGGGCGCATCGATCGTCTTCCCGCTCTCGCGGAAGCGCGCGAACACCGGCGTGTCGCGCGCGATCGCGTTATCGAAGCCGATCTGGGTGAAGGCGCTGCTTTCGGCCGAGATGACCACGCCGGCGCGCGATACGTTCTCGAAGCGGACATGCTTGCCCCACAGCGAATCCGAATAGCCCTCGTCGATCTCGATTCCCACCGGCACGTCGCGGATCGAGACGTCGATCAAGGTCAGATCGGCCTCGTGCTCGCGGATCGCGGCGTCGCGCTGGCCGTCGAAGCTCGAATCGATCAGCGTGAACTGCCAGGCGGGCGAGGTCTTCTCGGTGACGATGCCGTAGCGCCCGCCGTGGAAATGCAGGTCCTCCATCTCGTTGCCGGCCTGGTAGACGCCGGCGAATCCCGAGCCGAGGCGGAAATCCATGTGCGTCAGGAAGCCGTGCTGCGCGACGCGGAAGCGCACCGCCGCCGCGGCCGGATTGCCCTCGCCCAGCTCCATGTCGATGTTGCTCATCGCCGAGTAGAAGGTGCCCGAATTGGCGTCGCGCACGATCCGGCCCCTGGGCACCACGGTCGGCACCGGCACGGGCACCGGGCCGACGCGATACTGGTCGTCGCCGGTGAAGACGATCAGCGTCGCCACGCCCTGTTGGAAGCCCGGCGTGCCGTCGCCCAGCACCAGTGCCGGCCGCTTATGCCCCACGCCGAACAGGCGCACCCCCGCCGGCACCAGGATCGTGCGGCTCAGCCGATAGCGGCCCGAAGGCAGGAAGACGATGCCGCCGCCGTTCGGCCCGTTGGCGGCGTCGATCGCGGATTGCAGCGCGTCGCTGTCGTCGGCGCGGCCATCGCCGGCGCCCTTGACCGTCACCGCGCGGGGATCCTCGGGCGCGCTCGCCAGCGTCGACACGCTTGCCCCCCGCGCGGTGGTCGCCGCGCCGAGGGTCGCTATCGCGATAGTGAACCAAATGGCTTTCATGCCGTCCCCTGTCAGGCGCGCTCTCTTGTCCGAAGCGCTTCCCTTTCGGATCGATAAGCTCGGCGGCGGCCGCGATCACCCGCGACCAAGGTCGTAGTTCCCGAGTCCCCCTCGCCGCCGATAGTCACCGGGCACAATGCCCGGCTCGTTTGGGGAAATCTGCGTGCAGCCAGCGATGGAGCGAGGACCGGCCGCGCCGATGGCGATCGTGGTGATGGGCGTGAGCGGCAGCGGCAAGTCGACGCTGGGCGCGCTGCTCGCGCAGACGCTGGGCTGCGCCTTTCTCGAGGGCGACGACTTCCACGACGCGGTCGCCGTCGCGATGATGCGCGGCGGCGAACCGCTGACCGATGCCGAGCGGTGGCCCTGGCTCGATCGCATCGGGGCGGCGCTGGCGCGCGAGGTGTCGACTCGCGGCCTGGCGGTCGCCGCCTGCTCGGCGCTGCGGCGGGCCTATCGCGAGCGGCTGGCGGCGGCGGCGGGCGCGCCGATCCGCTTCGTGCTGCTCGACAACGATCCCGACGAGCTGCTGCGCCGGCTCAACAACCGCCCCGGGCACTATATGCCGCCAGGCCTGCTCGCGAGCCAGCTCGCCACGCTCGAGCGTCCCGATGCCGACGAGCCGGCGGTCGCGCTCGATTCGCACGATACGCCCGCGGAGCTTCGCGACGAGACGCTGGCGTGGCTCGCGCAGCCGGTGCTGTCATGAACCCGTTCCGACGCGCGTTCGCGCCCGCGCTCCTCGTGCTGGCCGGCCAGGCGGGCACCGCGCCGGTGCCGCCGCCGACGCCGATCTGGCCGGCGGGCGCGCCGGGATCGGAGGCGCGCCGCGGCGAGGCGGAGGTGGTCGAGAACAGCTATGTCCGCAACATCCACAACCCGTCGCTGACGATATTCCCGGCCGACCCGGCGCACGCCAACGGCGTCGGTATCGTCGTGATGCCGGGCGGCGGGCACCGGATGCTGGTGTTCCAGAACGAAGGCGTGAACCCGGCGCGCACGCTCAACCGCTTCGGTGTGACCGCCTTCGTGCTCGAGTACCGGCTCGCGCGCGAGCCCGGCTCGACCTACGCGATCGAGCGCGATGCGGTCGCCGATGCCGCGCGCGCGGTGCGCTGGGTTCGCGCGCATGCCGCGGAATATGGGGTCGACCCACACCGCGTCGGGCTGATGGGCTTCTCGGCGGGCGGCGAGCTGGTCTCGCTGGTCGCCGACAACCCGCTCCCGCCGGTGGCGCATCCCGACGCGATCGACCGGGAGAGCGCGCGGCCCGATTTCCAAGTGCTGATCTATCCGGGCCCGCTCGGAATCCCGGCAAAGGCGGCGGCGGGCGCGCCGCCGGCGTTCCTTGCCGCCGGCACGCTCGATCCATGCTGCGCGACCCCGACGCTGACGCTCTACCAGCAATTGCGCGCCTCCGGCGTCTCCGCCGAGCTCCACCTGTTCGCCGATACCGACCATGGCTTCAACGTGGCGATGCATTCCGAGCGGCTGTCGCTGCAGCACTGGCCCGACCGGCTCCTCGACTGGCTGAGCGACGGCGGCTGGCTGGTGCCGGGCGGCGGCGCCAAGTCGACGGCGGGCAGCACGACGCCATGAGGTGGGATCGGCTTGCTACCCACGATCGGGCGGATCGACACTGCCAGGATGTGTCCGATAGCGGCCATTCCCATTGCTGCCACGATTGTGGGAGAGGGAATGCGTGCCATGACCATCATCAGGCACGCCATTTTTCCCGAAGATGCTCCATCCGTGCTGGATATCTGGAGCGAGTATATCGCCAGCGCGAGCGTCAGCCTCGACTATCAAGGCTATCGGGCCGAATTCGCGAACCTGCCGGGGAAATATGCGTTGCCCGACGGACGCCTGCTGTTGGCCGACACAGGCGGCGAGATCGACGCCTGTGTCGCGCTGCGCAAGGTGAGCGCCGAAATCTGCGAGATGAAGCGCCTGTATGTTCGTCCCCGCGCGCGGGGACGTCGCCTGGGTCATCGCCTGGTCGAGCGACTGATCGACGAAGCCCGGACGGCCGGCTATTCCGAAATGAGGCTCGATGTGCTGGAGGAGTTCGCGCAGGCGAGGGAGCTCTACCGAAGCCTGGGCTTCACTCCCGCCGATCCCGTATCCTTCAACCCGGTTCCGGGCACGTCCTTCCTCGGCCTCCGGCTCCGGTGACGCGCTCTCTGAACGCTTACGGCATCAGCCGCTTGCGCCCCTCGAACAGATGCCAGCGCATCGCCAGCGCGGCGCCTTCCGCGTCCTGCGCGCGGATCGCGTCGACGATCATCTCGTGCTCGCGCATCATCGCGCCGATCACCTCGCTCGGCCGCGAGCGCGAGATGTCGACCCCGGCGCGCATGATGCGCTCGATCTCCTCGGCGATGCCCTCGAACGCGGTCAGGAAGGTGGGGTTGGCGGTCGCCAGCATGATGCGGCGGTGCAGCTCCATGTCCTCGGCATGCGCCGGCGCGCTCGACAGCAACGCGCGGCGCAGCGCTTCGAGCGCCGCGTCGATCGCCGCCATCTCCTCCGACGTGCGCCGCGCCGCCGCCAGCCGCGCCGCCTCGGCCTCGAGCACGAAGCGCACCTCGTAGCTGCCGAGCGTCGCCGAAAGATCGGCCATCGCGACGAACGCGGCGAGCCGGTCCGATGGGCGGCTCTTGACGAACGAGCCGGCGCCGCGCCGCGCCTCGGTGATGCCGTCCGACGCCAGCCGGACCAGCGCCTCGCGGACGATGGTGCGCGACATGCCGAACATCTCGGCCAGCCGCGATTCCGAGGGCAGGCGGTCGCCGACCCGCAGCCCTTCGGCATTGATATACTCGACGATGCCCGAATAGGCCCGATCTGCCAGCCGTCCCTCTCCCATCAGCGCCGCCTCTTGCTTGGGCGCATCATCGCGCCGCGCGCTGCCTAGAGCAAGCGGCTGGCGACGAGGACCAGCACCAGCCCCATCACCGATACCATCGTCTCGAGCGCCGACCAGGTGCGGAAGGTCGCCGAAGTGCTCGTGCCGAGATAGCTCTTCACAAGCCAGAAGCCGGGATCGTTGACATGGCTGAAGAACACCGAGCCGGCGCCGATCGCCAGCACGGTCCATTCGGGCGATGTGCCCGAGGCGGCGACCAGCCCGGGCATGATGCCGGCCGCGGTGATCGTCGCGACCGTCGCCGAGCCGGTCGCGAGCCGGATCGCGACCGCGAGCAGCCAGGCCAGCAGCAGCGGCGACAAGGGGCCGCCGGCCGCGACACGGGCGAGCAGGTCCGATAGTCCGGCGCCGACCAGCACCTGCTTGAGCGCGCCGCCCGCGCCGATCGACAGCAATATGGTGCCCGCCGGCAGCATCGCCTCGCGCCACACCGCATCGAGCAGCGCGGGATCGCTGAGGCGCCGGCCGAACAGGATGGGCAGCGCGACAAGGCAAGCGATCAGCAGTGCCAGCACCGGGTTGCTCGCGACGCCGAGCGCGGCGAAGCGCGCGGGCAGCAGCGCCGCCGCCTGGCCGCCCGCGATCAGCACCACCGGCAGCAGCAGCACGACGAGCGCGCGCCAGACCGACGGCGCGATCGCGTCGGTTGGCGGCGGGAGGAGGGGCGGGGCGAGAGCGACGCCGCGCGCCGTCCAGCTCGCCAGCACGGGGCCGGCTACGATCGCGGTCGGGATGGCGACGAGCAGCCCATAGCCGATCGTCAGCGGCAGGCTGGCGTGGAGCGCCGCGACCGCGAGCAGCGGCCCGGGATGCGGCGGCACCAGCGCGTGGACCACCGAGAGCCCCGCGAGCGCCGCGAGCATCAACCGCAGCCGCGCGGCATCGCGGCCCGGTCCCTCGGGCAGCTCGGCGGCGGCGCTGGCGAGGATCGGCAGCAGCAGCACCAGCCCGGTTTCGAAGAACAAGGGCAGGCCGATCACCAGCGCGCTGGCGAGGCTCGCCCAGGGCGCTCCCCGCGCACCCGAGCGCCGCAGCGCCGCGCGCGCGAGCGCGGCCGCGCCGTCCGACACCTGGAGCATCGCGCCGAGCGCCAGCCCCAGCGCGACGACCAGGCCGGTGCCGCCGAGGATGTCGCCGGCGCCCTTCTGCACCGCCGCCGCCGTGTCGCCCGGCGGCTTGCCGGCGAGCAGCCCGACCGCGAAGGCACCGCACAGCAGCGCGACGAACGGGTGCAGCCGCCCGCGCACGATCAGCACGATCGACAATGCAATGCCGAGCACCGCCGCGGCGACGAGCCGCCAGTCCGCGCTCGTCATCGCGCCCGTCATCGCGCCCGTCATCGTGCGATCGGGTTCCGCCCGGCCATGCCCTCTCCATTGTCTCGCGTTGTCATTCACGCAACCTGAGCAGATCATGACCTGTATAACAGATATGGCCAATTTTCCAGCGCAAGACGTTGATTTTGTCTTTAGTCGCTTGAATCTGTCCAACCGATTCGATTAGGATCGGCAAGCGCTACGAATCGAACCGGAGCCCCCGCGAGTCACGTCGCGAGATGCTCCCGAGCGCGTTCAGGAGAGGAAGGATCGCCGATGCAAGGCAATGCACGCAAGCAGTCCCGTTCCGTCGGCAGCGAGCCGGTTGCGCTGCCGCACCTCACGCCGACCCAGCTCAAAGTCCTCGACGGGGTCAATTCGGGGCTGCTCAATAAGCAGATCGCCTATAACCTCGGCATCGCCGAGGCGACGGTGAAGGCGCATATGACCGCGCTGATGCGCAAGCTGAAGGTGCGCAACCGCACCCAGGTCGCGATCGCGGCGCGCGCGCTTGCCGCCAGCATCGACCTCGCCCACTAGAATGGGTCGCATGGAGCTCGCGCGTCGCGACCTGTTGCTGGCCGCCGCATCGGGCGCCTTTCTCTCGAGCGGGATCGCCCGCGCGGCGCCCGAGCGGCCGCTCGGCTATGCGATCGTCGGGCTTGGCGCCTATGGCCTCGGCGTCATCGCGCCGCAGTTCGCCAATTGCGCGCACAGCCGCCTCGCCGCCGTGGTGAGCGGCGATCCGGCCAGGGCGCGCCGCGTTGCCGCCGAGCACGGCTTGCCCGAGCGCGCGATCTATTCCTACGAGACCTTCGACCGCATCCGCGACAATCCGGATGTCGACATCGTCTATGTCTGCCTGCCCAATGCGATGCACGCCGAGTATGTGATCCGCGCCGCCAGGGCGGGCAAGCATGTAATGTGCGAGAAGCCGATGGCGGTCTCGGTCGCCGAATGCGAGGCGATGATCGCGGCGTGCAAGGCCGCCGGCCGCAAGCTGATGATCGGCTATCGCTGCCATTTCGAGCCGTTCAACCTGGAGGCCGTGCGGCTCGCGCGCAGCGGCGCGGCGGGGAAGATCCGCTATGTCCGCTCCGAGCACGGCTTCGTGCAGCGCGATCCCGCCAAGTGGCGCCTCAAGCGCGCTCTCGCCGGCGGCGGCTCGCTGATGGACATGGGCATCTACTCGCTCCAGGCCGCACGCTACATGACCGGCGAGGAGCCGATCGCGGTGCAGGCGATCGAATCGACCGATCGCAACGATCCCCGCTTCCGCGAGGTCGAGGACCAGATCGACTGGGAGCTGACCTTCCCTTCGGGCGCGGTGGCGGGGTGCAAGTCGATGTACAGCGCCAACCAGAACCACATCATCTGCGTCGGCGACCAGGGCCGGATCGAGCTCGAGCCGGCGACGCGCTACGACGGCAACCATCTGTGGACCGGCAGGGACGGCCGCGAGCAGGCGATCGCGCCGCCGGGCCCGGCCAGGACGCAGTTCGCCGGCCAACTCGACCATCTGGCCGAGTGCGTCGTCACCGGGCACGAGCCGATCGTCTCGGGCGAGGAGGGCTTGCGCGACCTGCGGATCATCGAGGCGATCTATCGGTCGGCGCGCGACGGGCGGACCGTGCGGCTATGAAGCGCCTCCTGCTTGCCGCGCTCGCCTTTGCGCCGGCCGCCGCGGCGCAGGCCGCCGACGATCCCACCGGCTATGCCTCGTCGGCCGATGTGCAGGCGCAGGTCGAGGCGATGCGCCAGGCGATGAAGCCCGGGCAGGGTTTCCTCTGGCGTCCGCTGGTGCGCGGCGGCGATGCGGTCGCGGCGCTGGAATATTGGACGCGGCCCGGCAAGCCCGCCGTGCATCCGGACCAGGCGGAATATGTCGTCGTCGTCGCCGGCGCGGGCACGATGGTGTCCGGCGGCACGCTCGTCGACCCGGTGACGACCAACCCGACGCTCGTCGAAGGCAGCCGGATCGAGGGGGGAACGAGCCGGCCGCTGCACGTCGGCGACGTCTTCCTGATCCCGGCCGGCACGCCGCACTGGTTCGGCATCACCGGCGACCGGCTCGTCCTGCTCGGCACCAAGATCGCACAGCCGGCGCGCGCGCGGGAATAGCGGCATCGGCCAGGCGACTGGCTTGCGTCGATCACGCTCAGCGCTCGGACGCCCAGCCCGCCTGCGACGCCGCCAGCGACAGCTTGCGCACCTCCTGCTCGGCGGCAGAGAGCGTGCCCGGCTGCGTCGGCGTGCCGATGCTCAGGTAGCGCTGGGCGCCGTTCGCCGCGACGCGCGGCCAGCCGCGCTCGCCGCTCGGGTTCGGATTGCCGGTCCGGGCGAAGCGCACCCAGTCGCCGGCCATGATCTCGGAGACGCGCCGGTCGGCATCGTCCCAGGCGGAGCCGGCGTCGGGGTTTCCGAACAGATATTCGAGTTCGCCGCCGTGCGGCGTGCCCGCCGAGCCGGCGCGCAAATTCGCCGGAACCTGGGTAAAATAATAGTCGTAGGCCAGGGCGCCGTTCGCGGCATGCATCGCGGCGATCGAGAAAGAGGGAAGGATCGACAGCGCGTCCTCGGCGAGATCCACGGCCGCGGCCTTCCCGGTCTGGCCGGGCCTCGCCGCGGCATAGGCCTTCAGCAGATCGTCGTAGCGGTCGCCGAGCACGCGGCGCGCCGCCGCCTCGCCGTTGCCGGCCAGCGTCGCCTCGTTCGAGTTGGCGCCGATCAGCAGCGGGACCTTCGCCTCGCGCCCGCGGCTGAATGCGGTGCCGGGGCTCGCGACGACCACCCGCCCGTCGATGAAGGGGAAGCTCCGCCCCAGCACTTTCTCGACCGGGAGCGCGCGAAGCTGCGCGGTGGTGGCGTCCTTGAGCCCCACGCTTTCAGCCCAGCGCTCGCCGAGCGTCTCGGCCGACACGGGTGCGCCGCGGATCGGCACGAGCACCGAGCCGCCCGCGCCGGATTCCGAGATCGCCTTGTCGAACAATCCCGATGCCGCCGGCGATCCCATCAGCAGTTGGGCGACTCCCGCCCCGGCGGATTCTCCGAAGACCGTGACGTTGCCCGCATCGCCGCCGAAAGCGGCGATGTTGCGCTTCACCCAGCGCAGCGCCGCGATCTGGTCCATGATGCCGTAGTTGCCGAGCAGGCCGTCGGGATCCTCGCGGGTCAGCGCCGGGTGCGCGAAGAAACCGAGCCGGCCGAGCCGATAGTTGAGCGTCACCACCACGACGCCATGTCGCGCCAGCCGGGCGCCGTCGTAGAGCGGCACGCCGGCCGCCCCATAGGTGAAGCCGCCGCCGTGGAGGAAGACCATCACCGGATGAACGCCCGGACCCGCCGGACGCCAGACGTTGAGGAACAGGCAATCCTCGCTTGTGGCACCGACCTGCGCCCAGGGCTCCTTGTGATCGGAAGGCTGCGGACAGGCTGCGCCGTAACGCGCGGCGTCCCGGACCCCGCTCCATGCCGCGGCGCGCGCCGGAGCGCGCCAGCGCCGGTCGCCGACCGGAGCGGCCGCATAGGGAATACCGCGAAAGGCGAGCACGCCGCTCTCCGCGGTTCCGATCAGCCGGCCGGTCTCGACCCGCACCGCCGGGCGCGGTCGCGCGGCCGCCGGGAAAGCGCCCGCCAATGCTGCGACGACCACGACGAGAAGCCCGATCCGCATGCTCACCTCCGCTGCCAGAAAATCCTCGCCGGCGCCCCGGCCGCGACATCGCTGCGCGCCGCGACGAAGCGAAGCTGCGCCTCGGCCTTCGGCAGCTCGCATTCGAAGAAGAAACGGCAGGCGCGCAGCTTGCCCTCGACGAAATCGTCGTCCGCGCGGAGCGCCGCGGCGGCGGTCGCCTGGTCGAGCCACAGCCAGCCCAGCACGACTTGGCCGAATGCCTGGAGAAACGCCGTCGCATTGTCGAAGGCCGACGCGCTCTCGCCTTCGCGGAGCCGCGCGATCGTATCGGTCGCCAAGCGCCATGCTGTCGACAAGGCCTCGGCGTGGCGCGCGAGGCCGGGCACCGCGCCCGCCGCCTCCGTCGCCTGCAGGATCCGCAAGTCGAGCACGGCCAGCCCCGATCCGTCGCGCAGGATCTTGCGCCCGAGCAGGTCGATCGCCTGGATGCCGGTGGTGCCTTCGTGGATCGGGTTCAGCCGGTTGTCGCGCCACAATTGCTCGACGTGGAAATCGCGCGTGTAGCCATAGCCGCCGTGGACCTGGATCGCGATGTCGTTGGCGGCCAGGCCATATTCGGAGGGCCAAGTCTTGGCGACCGGCGTCAGCAGCCCGAGCAGCGCAGCGTCGTCGGCGCTGGTTTCGGCGGTATCGACCAGCCGCGCGCAATAGAGGCAGAGCGCCAGCGCGCCTTCGACATAGGATTTCTGCTGCAGCAGCATCCGGCGCACGTCGGGATGCTCGATGATCGCGACCGGCGGCCCCGCGCGCTTGCCCGGCGGGCGGCCCTGCAGCCGCTCGCGCGCATAGGCGGCCGAGAGCAGATAGCCGCGATAGCCCATCGCCGCCGCGCCGATCCCGACGCCGATTCGCGCCTCGTTCATCATCTGGAACATCTGCCTGAGCCCGTCGCCGGGCGCGCCGACGATCCAGCCGGTCGCGCCGCCGCCCTCGCCGAAGTTGAGCAGGCAGTTGGCGGTGCCGCGATAGCCCATCTTGTGGTTGAGCCCGGCCACGGTCACGTCGTTGCGCGAGCCGTCGGGCAGGAGCTTGGGCACGATGAACAGCGAGATGCCGGCGGTGCCCTCGGGCAAGGCGCCGTCCGCGCCCGGCACCTTGGCGAGCACGAGGTGGACGATGTTCGCGCTGGCATCCTGGTCGCCGCCCGAGATCCACATCTTGTTGCCGCCGAGCCGGTAGCGGCTGCCGAGCGCATCGCTCCCGTCGGGCAGCGCCCGGGTCCCGATGTCGGCGAGGCTCGAGCCGGCCTGCGGCTCGGAGAGGCACATCGTTCCGAACCAGCGCCCCTCGACCTGGGGCCGCGCAAAGGCTTCGAACTGGGCGGCGGTGCCGAAGGCGGCGATCAGCCGCGCGTTCGCGACGGTCAGCATCGGATAGGCGGCGGTTGCCGCATTGGCGGCCGCGAAGAAGGCGAAGGAGGCCGCGCAGACGAGATAGGGCAGCCCGAGCCCGCCCTGCGCCTCGGCGAAGCCCGCGGAGAACAGCCCCAGCTCGGCATAATGCGCGAGCGCCTCGCCGATCGCGGGGCAGATGCGGACGTTGCCCGCCTCGAGGCGCGGCTCCTCGACGTCGTTGCGCTTGAAATGGGTCAGGAATTCCTCGGCCGCGAGCTTTTCGGACAGGTCGAGCAGCGCGTCCACCGTGTCGCGATCGGCCAACGCTCCGGCGTTCAGCCAGTCGTGGAGCAGGAACTCGATGTCGCGACGGTCGATCAGCAGGCCGGTCATGCGCCGCGGATCAGCTGCGCGAAATGCCGCGCGCTCGGTTTCAACTTCCGAACGAAGCTCCGGCGGTCAACGGCCACCAATCCGAAATGCTGGCCATAGCCCTGCGTCCACTCGAAATTGTCGAGCAGCGACCAATAGATGTAGCTGCGCACGTCGATCCCTTCGTCGAGGCAGCTCCGGACCTCGCCGACGCAGGCGTCGAGCCAGGCGATGCGGCGCGTGTCGTCGTCGGCGGCGATCCCGCTTTCGGTGACGTAGATCGGCTTGGTCGTCTTGCGCGCGGCGAGGCGGATCACGTCCCCCAGCGCCTGCGGACGATATTCGTATCCCGCGGCGGTCATCTCGGTGCCTGGGGGCGGGAACGCGATCCCCTTCGCGCCGAAGCGGAGCCGCGTATAGACTTGGACGCCGACGAAATCGCTGGTGTTCACCGCGTCCCACCAATCGCCGTAGAGCGTCCGTTCCATCTCGGGGGCGAGGCTGTTCTCGCCGACCGCCTCGATCGCCTGCGTCGTCAGCGTGACGCCGACCGGGAAATCGCCCGGGCCCGCCTTGATCGCCTGATACCCCTTCTTCTGCGCCTCGAGCAGGTTGGCGTCGATGCTGTCGGGCTCGGAGAAGAGGATCGAGGAAAACGCCGGCGCATTGGTCGCGCGCGCGGCGGCGACGAGCATCGCGCGCCGCTTGGCGATGTGATCGGGGGTCATGATATAGCTCAGCAGCTTGCCGAGCCGGTGGATGTTCGCCTCGTTGAACGGCGAGGCCATGCCGATCCGGTCGCCGAGCGCGCGCGTCGCGGTCTCGCAGAAGCGCGCGAACAGGTCGGCGCTGTCGGGCGCTTCCCACCCGCCGCGCATCGCGAACCACAGCGGCACCGTGAAATGGTTGTAGGTGACGATCGGCAGCAGCCCGTGCGCGCGGCACGAGGCAAGGACGCGCGCGTAGTGATCGAGCTCGGCCCGCGCGAAGCGGCCCGGCTCGGGCTCGATCCGCGCCCATTCGATCCCGAAGCGATAGCAGTTGAGCCCGATCGCCCGCGCGATCGCGAAGTCGCGCTCGTAAAGATGGTAGCTGTCGCAGGCGTCGCCCGAAGGTTCCTTGTAGAGCGTCTCGGGCAGATTCTCGAGCAGCCAGCTGTCCGAATGGACGTCGTTGCCTTCGCTCTGGTGCGCCGAGATCGCCGCGCCCCACAGGAAGCCTTTCGGCATCGCGCGGCGCGGCGCGGCGCGGGCCGGAAAGGGAGCGATCGCGCCGGCTGCAGCCATTCCTCCCAATATGTCGCGGCGTGTCGTCGTCATGCGGTCTCTCCCGTGGTGCGCGCCTCGGCCAGTTCGGCCCGCAGGCGCGCCTTGTCGATCTTGCCCGTCGTCGCGAGCGGCATCACATCGACGCGGACGATCGCGTCGGGCAGCCACCAGCCGGCGACGCGCGGCCGCAGCGCGTCGAGCAGCGCCGCGTCGCCGATCTCGGCGCCCTTGCGCGGCTCGACCACCAGGATCGGGCGCTCGCCCCATTTGGCGTGCGCGCGGCCGATCACCGCGGCCAGCGCCACCTCGGGCAAGGCGCCGACGATCGCCTCGATCTCGCCGGGGTTGATCCACTCGCCGCCCGACTTGATCAGATCCTTGGCGCGCCCGGTAATGCTGACGTTGCCGTCGCGGTCGATCACCGCGAGGTCGCCGGTGTCGAACCAGCCCTCGGCGTCGACCGCGGGCTCGGCATGGCCGAAATAGCGCTCGACCACGCTCGCGCCGCGCACGCGCAGCCGGCCTTCGTGCCCGCGCTGCTCGGGAAGCGGGTTGCCGTCCGCATCGGTGAGCATCAGGTCGACGCCGATCGGCGGGCGGCCCGATTGCGACGCGCGGCGCACCCGCGCCGTCGCCGGCGTGGTGGTGCCGAGCGGCGATAGCTCGGTCATGCCCCAGCTCGTCTGGACCGTCACCCCCAGCCGCTGCTCGAGCCGGTCCATCAGCGCCTGGGGCACCGCGGTTCCGCCGAGCATGATCCGCTCGAGCGTCGGCACCTCGCCGCCGGTGCGGTCGAGATGGTCGGCGAGCCCGAGCCAGACCGTCGGCACGCCGGCCGCGACGGTGACCGCTTCGGCGTCGATCAGCCGGGCGAGGCTGGCGCCGTCCTGGTGGCGGCCGGGCAGGACCAGCTTCGCGCCCACCGCCGGCCCCGAGAAGGGAAAGCCCCAGCCGTTGGCGTGGAACATCGGCACCGCGACCAGCACCGAATCGCGCGTGCGCAGCGCGCTCGCGTCGGCCTGGAGCTGGTGGAGGGTGTGGAGATAGTTCGAGCGATGGGTGTAGGTGACGCCTTTGGGCGCGCCGGTGGTGCCCGAGGTGAAGCACAGGCCGGCCGGCGCAGTCTCGTCGAACCCGCCCCACGACAGCGGCCGGCCGCGCTCCGCCAGCAGCTCCTCGTAGCGCCAGGCCGGGACTGCGCAGCGCGGGGAGCGCGATCTCGGCGCCCGGCTCGTCGAGCACGACGATCTGCTCGAGCGTGGGGCAGAGCGCGGCCAGCGCCTCCGCCAGCGGCGTCAGGTCGGGACCTCACCGCGAGGACGCGGTTGCCGACCTGCCCGATCATCGCGGCCAGGTGCGCCGGCGCCAGCCGCGGATTGAGCGTGTGGCAGACGATGCCGATCCCCATCGCGCCATACCAGCATTCCATGTGCGCCTGGCTGTTCCAGGCGAGCAAGGCGAGATGATCGCCGCGCGCGAGGCCAAGCGAGCGGAACGCGCCCGACAGCCGCCGGCTGCGGTCGCGCAGCGCCGCATAGCCGATCCGCGTGCCGGCGCCGCGCCCGCCCCCGGTGACGACCTCCGCGGTGGCGTGCCATTTGGCCGCATGGTCGATGAAGCGGTCCAGCGTGAGCGCATAGGCCTGCAAGCTGATTTACTCCTTGCGGCCTGCGGCCTTGCAGATCGCCTGAAAGCCGGCGGCCATGAAGGTCGCCATGTGCCGCTTGATCGACTCGAAATCGTCGGAAGAGCACAGCCCGTGCGACAATTCGTCGAGCCGGCCGGTGCGCGCCATGTTGTGCGTCATCGCCCCCGAGACGAAGTGATAGCCCCAGAAGATCGTTTCCTCGTCGCACTCGGGCATCGCCTTCTTGAGCAGATCGACCAGCGCGAGCACGACGGGGCTGAAATATTTGGTCATCTTGCCCGCGCCCCAGCCGGCGGCGCTGTTGGCCTGGGCCGCGATCTTGCCGAACGAGGCCCAGGTCTCCGGATCCTCGATCTGCACGTTCAAGTCCGCGTCGATCCACGCATGCAGCGCGCCCTCGACCGTGACGTCGTCACCCACCTGCTCGGCATAGCGCCGCATCGATTCGAGCCGGTTGCGCGCGGAGATCGGCGCCTTGCGCGCCCACACCGCCTCGAAGATGCTTTCCTTGCCGTTGAAGTGGTAATGGATCAGCGTCGAGCTGACGCCGACGCGCGCCGCCACATCCTTCACCGTCACGCCGTGATAGCCGAACTCGGCGAACAGCTGCTCGGCGGCATCGAGGATGCGCTCGATCGAGGCTTCGCGGACGCGCTCCTTGTGCTTTCCGGCGCGGGGGGCGCGCCGGCGCGCGCTCCAGCTTGGCTTGATCGATGCTCATCGGGCCCAGCGTGCCGCTCCCCAGCAAGCGCGTCAACGCGATCCCTCCGGCGCGTCGGGCGTGGCGGGGAAGCCGATGTCGAGCCGCCGTGCAGTTTCCGGCAATGCCATCGTCGCCGCCACCCTCAGAAGCCGTAGCCGACCCGCAGGCCGAAGGTGCGCGGCCGCAGGATCGCGTCGCGGCTGTACACGAAGGCCTCCGGATGGATGTAGATCACGGCGCGGCTGTTCCCCAGATTCTCCACATAGGCCGTGGCCGACAGCGTGCCGACCTTGATGCCCGACTGGAGGTTGATGAAGGTATAGGCGTCGGAATAGCCGTACACCGCGCTGGGCGTCGCCGGCGCTCCCGGCGTGTTGGGGAAGCCGTTGGGGAAGGCGCCGACATATTGGACCTGGAAGCTCGTGAACCCGGTGGTGTTCCCGCCCAAGCCATAGCCGTAGGAGCCGTAGAACGACCCCCTGCACGTGCGGCGACGCCAGCCGCGAACCCTTGACCGCCCCCGAGATCGCGGCCTCCTGCGCGGTAAGATCGGTCACCTTGGCCTCGTTCAATGAGCCGTTCAGCCCCAGCACGAGCCCGCGCGTGGGCGCGAGGACGATCTCCGCCTCGATGCCCTGGCTCTTGGCGCGCCCGACGTTGGTCGCGAACTGCACCGAGTCCGATTGGCGGTTGGCCTGGACCTGGATGTTGCGCCAGTCGATATAATAAGCGGCAAGGTTCGTCGTCAGCTTGCCGCCGAGGAAGCGGCCCTTCAGCCCGAGCTCGTAGTTGGTCAGATTGTCCGAGCCTGCGCCCGCGGGGATGACCAGGTCGCCCGGATTGACCGTGCTGACGCTGCCCGCGCGCGCATTGTAGACCGGGGTGCGATAGCCGGTGGCGACGGTGAAATAGGTCGTGAGATCGCGCGACGGCTTGTAGGTGACGCTTCCCTTCCACGACGCCTTCGAGGCGGTGGGATAGCGCGCGGTCGACGCCGGAACCGGCGTCCGCGCGAGCGGCCCGGAGATGCCGTACAGCGCGTAGACGAAATATTGCGAGTTGAAGCCGGCGAAGGTGTGCGTGGTCCCGCCATATTCGCCATAGCGGATTCCGCCGGAAACCGCGAATTTGTCGGTCAGATGATAGGTCAGGTCGGCGAAGCCGGCCAGCTCGTAGGTGCGCGTGTCGCTGGGGAAGGTGGTGAAGGTCGCATCGCTGGGCAGCCCGGTGATGGCGTGCGCGGCGAGATAGGCCGCGGTCGACGTCTCGCGCCCGTCGAGGAACAGGTCGCGGTGGAGATAATAGCCGCCCACCGTCCAGTCGAGCTTGCCGCCGGGGTTGGAGGAGATCCGCGTCTCCTCGACGAAGGTCTTCCAGATGCCGTGGTCGTAGAGGTAGAACGGAATGGCCTGCGCGATCGGGACCCCGGTCGCGAAGGTGCCGCTCAGATCGACGTCGAACAGGCCGTCCTGATAGGCGTAGCTCGACGAGCTGGTCAGATGCGCGCCGCCGAAATCATAGTCGAGGGTCGCGTTGTAGAGCTGCGTCTTCGACGTGTAGAGATCGGGGATCTTCGAATAGCGCTTGCGGTCGCCCAGATTGGGCGACGACAGCGAGGCGTCGTTGGGATGGCTGTTCTCGTAGATGCCGGTCAGCCGGATGCTGAGCCGGTCGGTCGGCTTCCACAGCAGGCTCGCGCGGCCGCCCCAGCTCTTCAGCGTGTTCGAATTCTTCACGCCGGTGCCGAGGTTGTCGAGATAGCCGTCCTCGTGGCGGTAGAAGCCGACCACGCGCAGCCCGAGCGAGTCGGTCGCCAGCGGAACGTTGACCATGCCGTTGTAGCGCTGGCGGATGCCGCCGCCGTCCGGCGTGACGCCGAGATCGACCAGCGCGGAGGCGTCGAAGCTGTCGAGATCGGGGGCGTGCGTCAAGATGCGCAGCGCGCCCGACAGCGAGCCCGAGCCGAACAGCGTGCCCTGCGGCCCGCGCAGGAACTCGACGCGCTCGACGTCGTAGAGCGTGGGATCGAGCGTCACCGAATTGCCGATCGTCGTGAGCGGAAGCTCGTCGAGATAGACGGTCGTCGAGCTCTGCAATCCGGCCTGGTAGCCGTTGGTCGAGATGCCGCGGGTGGTGACGCTCAGATTGTTGTCGCTGCGGTGGTCGAGCACGACGCCGGGCGTCCTCGCGCGCGATCCCCTCGAAGCCGACGATGCCCTTCTGCGTCAGCTCGGCCTGCGAGAAGGCGGTGACGCTGAGCGGCACGTCCTGGAGGCGTTCGCGGTGGCGGGTCGCGGTGACGACGATCTGATTGGGATCGCTCACGGTGCCGCTCACCTGGTCGCTGCTGCCGGCATTCTGCGCAGCCGGCGGATTCGCGGTGCCCCGCCGACGCGGAACTGGTCTGCGCCGCCGCCGGACACGCGGCGACCGCCACCGCGATCAACGACGATGTATATGCCAAGGTATATGCCAAGCGATTCATGTTCCCCTCCTTGCCGCGGCCGCGTCTGTGTGACGCTGTTTTGCGATCGGGCAGCATCTCCCTTCCGGCTGGAGGAGTCAATACTGACTGTGTCGTCAGTCAGTATTATCGATAAACGCGGCGTGACGGCGTGCGTGCCGGACCGCGGAAGGGGGCTCGATACCGGCGGTGGAAAGGCTGGCGAGGGCGGTCTGAAGCGCGGCCGACCCTATCGCCCCGGCGGCTTCCATCGCGCTCCCGGGCAGCACCGTTGCGATCCGTTCGGTCGGGTTTGCTCCATCGCGTTCGAATTGCCGCATTCCGCCGCGGACGACGGGCGGAAGGCCTCGCCAAAGCAGCCGTTAAGGCTTGCGATCGCTTCGCCGCGCTCCGGGCGACGTGTGTCCCGACCACGGGGGCGGCCGGAAAATGGAGTGACTTCAATGAAATGGCGAAGTCGGCGGGATTTTCGCTCCATAAATCCGCGCGAGCTCTTGATTTCTGCCCCGCCGTCGTCATCCTAGGCTCAACGACCACACAGCGTCGTACCGGGCCGCATTGTCGTAGTGTTCGTGCTTGCCTCCTTCCAGGAGACGAACCGATGGCGGAGCACCCCAAGCTCGACCTCGGGCTGACGCTCGCGTTCGAGGGCTTCGAGAGCATAGGCGGCGATGCCGATCCTGCGGCGCCGGCGGGGGATTGCGGTGTCGCTTCGCCACACCGGCGATCTCGCCGCGATCGAGGCGCTCGGCTTCGAGGCTCATCAGGTCTTGCCCGGACAGGCGATGGGCGTGATTCGCTTTCGCGACATCGCGCGAATCGAGGCGCTTCCCGCCGTCGAACGGATCGTTAGCGGGATCGCACCGGCGCCCAGCCTCGACACCGCCGTGCCCGACGTCAAGGCGCGCGCGCAGGATCCGGCGATGCTGGGAATCACCGGCCTTTGGAACGCGGTGATCGCGACCGGCGCGCTCACCAATCGGCCCGACGCCACCGGCAAGGATGTCATCGTCGCGGTGATCGACACGGGGATCGACTATACGCATCCGGCCTTCAAGAAACAGCTGGCGCCCACCGAGAAGACCCGCATCCTGCGGATCTGGGACCAGGGGCTGGCGCCTTCGGCGGCGAGCGATTGCCCCCGACCCGAGCCTGACGATCTCGACCGAACGCTATGGCGTGGTGTTCGACGCCGCCGCGATCGAGGCCGCGCTCAACGGCGGCGCGGCGCTTGCCCATCGCGATTGCATCGGCCACGGCACGCATGTCGCGGCGACCGCCGCCGGCGGCGTGATCTTCCCGAGCGGCGGCGATGCGCGCCTCGTCGGCGTCGCCCCGGAGGCGGACATCATCGCCGTCAAGGCGCTCGATGTGCCGCGCCGGATCGACTACTTCACCGGCCCCGCCCAATTCGGAGGTGGCCGCCGACCGGCGCTTCGAGGACGCCGTGATCTTCTGCCTGCGCACCCGCGCGGGCGCTGTCGCGGCCCATCGTGATCAACATGAGCTTCGGCAACAGCGGGCTTGCCGGCGACGGACTCGATCCCTTTGCGAAGTTCCTCGATTCGCTGCTCGATCCCACCCAGGCCGCGGATGCGATGCACTTCCCGAGCGGCGCGATCGCGGTCAAATCAGCCGGCAACGACGGCAGCCCCGGGTTCGGCGCGGTGATCACGGTTCCGGCGTCGGGGGACGATCACCGTTCCGCTCGAGCTCTTCGACACGCGCACGGGCACCGACACCAAGCGGCAGAATTGCGTCGACAGCGAATTCAGCCCGCATATCTTCGCAACCTTCTGGTACGCCAAGCCGCCGGCCCCCGGGAACGTCGGCGTCGCCGTCCGTCTCCCGCGCCAGCCCGGCTTCATGGCCAACGTGCCGCCGGGATCGTTCGTCACGACGCGATTCGTCAACCGGCTGACCGCCCCGCCGGCGATCACGCTCGGCACCTTGTCGCACGCGCTGTCGGTCAACCACGACGATCCCGGCGCGGTCACCCACCCGAACGGCAGCTCGATCCATCGCTGCGAGATCGGCATCCTCGCGGGACCCCAGGTCCACACCGGCAATGTGGGCTATGCGCCCGGAGGTCTACGAGGTCCGGCTGACGGCGCCGGCGGGCACGGTATTTCATTTGTTGTGCGGTCTCAACGGCTGGGGACGCGGGCTCATCGTCGGCTGGCGCATCGCCGCTGCGATGCAGGAGCGGTCGGCGCTCCCCGCAGGCATCGTCGGGGGTCCGCGAGTTCTCCGCCACCGACACCGGCGGCCGCAACGTGATCACCGTCGCGGCGTGCTCCGACGGCCAGGGGGGTGAGCAGCGTCGCCGACTATCGCGCCATCGCCTCCTTCTCGTCGCGCGGGCCGTTGCGCGACTTTTCGCAGCCCCCGGGTTCGGTTCCGCTGCTCGGGCGCAAGCCCGATATCGCGGCGCCCGGCGTCGATCTCGAGGCCGCGCTTGCCGCCGACAGCGATCCGCTGGCGCTCCGGACCGGACCCTGGACCAGCGGCATCCGGTCCCGGCCGATGTCGGGCACGAGCATGGCCTCGCCGATGATCGCGGGGGTGGTGGCGCTGATGCTCGACAAGCAGCCGGCGCTCAATGTCGGCCAGGTCCGCACGCTGCTCGCCGGCGTCGCGCAGGCGGGAACGGATCCCACGGGCAGCCCGGCGGCCGAGCGCGCGTTCGGCGCCGGAATCGTCGATACGTTGGCCACACATAATTCGACGACCTGAACGGTTGTCGGCGGGGGGGGGGCGGGAATGGCGGGAGAACAAGTCTACGTCGCCAAGCTAGGGGGCTGGATCGCCCGTGCGCTCGGCCGCGGCGGCGCGTTCGCCGGCGACCTCAACACCGACGGGCTCGGCTTCCAGCTCCCGCCCGAAATCGTCGACGATCCCGCGGTGAAAGCCGCCGGCGCGGCGGTCGTCGAGGCCGCGGATCGGCTGACTGCCGCCAGCGACGAGCTGTTCGCCGCCGCCCAATCGGCCGCGTCCCCGGATCTGTTCCGGGGCTTCGTCGATCTCGCCGAGGGGCTGTACCGCTTCGTCGACGCGACTGCCGATCTGGTCGACCGCATCGAGGCGCGCGGCGCCTCGCTGCCGGGCGGCCAGTCGGCGGCGGTCGCCGCCTTCGCCGGCGTGATGGCGCGCAAGGTCTTCGATTTCCTGGTGATCACGCTGCTCCAGCAGGAGCTGCCGCGCACCGCCTTCCTGCTCGAGCTGTTCGGGATCATCGACAAGCGCGTCGTTCCCGAGGATGCCGCGGCGGGCGTTCCGCTCCACGCGCGGATGGACCTGCGGCTCGACCGCATCAAGACGCTGGTCACCGATCCCGCGGCGCATTTCGCCGACGTCTACGGCTGGGGCACGCCGGCGTTCGAGCCCTATCCGATCATGCGGGCGATCGGCGCCTTCTATTCGGAGGAGACTGCGATCGACGTCGGCCACGACGGCGCCGACGCCTTCCTCAGGTTCGGCCCCTATCTGTGGGCGCGCGACGGCTCGGTGGCGCCGCCGGGCCTCAAGTTCGACTATGGCGCCAAGGCGAGCCAGCATTTCGCCGAACGCTTCGAGATCAACGACCAATGGGGGCTCGGCTTTGACGCCGACCTGACGATCGAGGGCGGGGGGTGGCGATGCGCGCGCGCCCGCCGCTGCAGATTTCGCTCGCGCCCAAGACCGGCCATATCGGCGGCGATTTCGAGCTCCGCGCCGATCGCAATCCGGATGCTCGCAACTTCACGATCATCGGCGGCAACGACCTCGTCCGGCTCACCGCCGAGAATGTCGCCGCCGGCGCGCGGCTGGTGATCGGCGCCAGCACCACCGGCGCGGGTCGCGATCGACCCCGAGCTCTTCGCCGAGATCAAGGGGCTCACGCTCGCGCTCGGCGCCGAGGGTTCGGACAATTTCCTCGCGTCGCTGCTCGCCTCGGCCGATATCCGGGGCGAGTTCGACATCGGCCTCGGCTGGTCGCCGGCCAAGGGTTTCCAGGTGCGCGCGGCGGGCGGGCTCGAGATCGCGATCCCGATGCACCAGAGCATCGGCCCCCGCGCGGCTCGACACGCTCTACCTGATCCTCAAGATCCGCAACGACGGCACGCTCGCGCTCGAGACCTCGGCGGCGATCGCGGGCACGCTCGGGCCGCTTTCGGCGAGCGTCGAGCGGATGGGCGTCGAGACCGTGCTTTCGTTCGCGAGCGGCGCCGACGCCAGATACGGCCCGTTTCGACCTCGACATGCGCTTCAAGCCGCCCAACGGCGTCGGGCTCGCGCTCGATGCCGGGGTGGTGCGCGGCGGCGGCTATCTCTACCTCGATTACGACAAGGGCGAATATGCCGGCGCGCTCGAGCTGGTCTTCTCAGGCTTCCTCGCGGTCAAGGCGATCGGGCTCATCAACACCCGGATGCCCGACGGATCGGACGGCTTCTCGCTGCTGATCGTCGTCACCGCCGAGTTCGGCACGCCGATCCAGCTCGGCTTCGGCTTCACGCTGGTGGGGCTCGGCGGGCTGCTCGGGCTCAACCGCACGATGGTGCTCGAGGAGCTCGCGCAGGGGCGTCGCCACCGGGCGCGATCGACAGCGTGATGTTCCCGCAGGACGTGATCGCCAACGCGCCGCGGATCATCTCGGACATGCGGCGCTTCTTTCCGCCGCACGAGGGCAGCTTCCTGATCGGGCCGATGGCCAAGCTCGGCTGGGGCACGCCGACGCTGATCTCGGCCTCGCTCGGCGTCATCATCGAGATCCCGCCCGCCAACATCGCGATCCTGGGCGTGATCAAATGCGTGCTGCCCGACGAGGACGCGGCGCTGCTCGTGCTCCAGGTCAAGTTCATCGGCGCGATCGAGCCGACCAAGCAGCGGCTGTGGTTCTTCGCCTCGCTCTACGGCAGCCGCGTGCTGTTCATCACCATCGGCGGGCGAGATGGGGCTGCTTGTCGCCTGGGGCGACGAGCCCAATTTCGTGCTCAGCGTCGGCGGCTTCCACCCGCAGTTCCGGCCGCCGCCGATGCCCTTCCCCACGCCGCGGCGGATCGCGCTGTCGATCCTCGACACCAGCTTCGCGCGCATCCGCGTCGAGGGCTATTTCGCCGTCACCTCGAACACCGCGCAGTTCGGCGCGAGCTCGGAGCTGTTCTTCGGGGCTCGACGTCTTCTCGGTCGAAGGCCATCTGAGCTTCGACGCGCTGTTCCAGTTCTCGCCCTTCCACTTCACCATCACCTATTCCTCGTCGATGTCGGTCAAGGTGTTCGGCGTGGGCGTGTACAGCGTGCGCATCCGCGGCCAGCTCGAAGGCACGTCGCCGTGGCATGTCGAGGGCGAGGGATCGATCTCGCTGCTGTTCTTCGACATCGACGTGCCCTTCTCGCACAGCTGGGGCGACAGCGCGAACACCGTGCTGCCGCCGATCGACGCGCTGCCGATCCTGGTCGGCGAGCTCGAGAAGCGCGCCAATTGGGTGGCGCTGCCGCCCACCGGCGGGGGGCTCTCGGTCAGCCTGCGCAAGATCGATCCCACCGTCGGAGCTGGTGCTCCACCCGGTCGGCACGCTCCGCATCAGCCAGCGCGCGGTGCCGCTCGACCTCCAGATCCAGAAGATCGGCAACAAGCAGATCGCCGACGTCGAAAAGCTCTCGATCAAGGTCACCGCGAGCGGTCTCGCCGAGGTCGCCAAGGTGCGCGAGCCCTTCGCCACCCGGCGCCGCCAAGCTCGCCGCGCCGGGGTTCGAGAAACAGGCCGCGGGCGTCGACGTGTCGGTGTCGGGCGGAGGGACGCGGACCAGTCATGCGGTCAAGCGCGTGCTGTTCCACGAGCTGATCGTGATCGACAACAACTACAAGGAATTCCTGTTCAAATTCGTCAGGCTGCCGCTCGCGTGGTTCACCGCGCTGCTCTCGAGCAACGCGACCGCGCGCTCGCCGCTGTCGGTGCTCAGCAAGGCGCAGGCGGTGCCGTTCGACACCAAGGTCGTCGCGCGCGAGCCGGGGGTTCGTGATCGCCGCGACCGCCGACAACGGCGCGTGGCACGGCGCCGCGATCTTCGCGTCGCAGGCGCAGGCGGTCGACGCGCTGGCGGCGCACGCGCGCACCAATCCCGCGGCGATGCAGGACCTCCACGTCATCCCCGCCGCCGAAGCGAGGATCGCGGCATGAGCGATCCGATCGGCACCTACACCTTCCTGCCCTGGATCCGGCAGGGCATCGCCAACCGGATCGGCGGCACGGTGGCGGGTTCGGGGCGCGCCACGATCGACGTGACGCTGGCGATCGACGGCGCCAAGAAGGGCGGCGGATCGCTTCCGGGATCGGTGAGCAAGCCGGTCGAGCTCTACGGGCCGGGCGACGTCATCGGCGTCGATCGCGCCCAGATCAGCCGCATGGAGCCGCCGCACTGGACGACCAATTTCGAGCCCAATTATTTGGCCTCGATCGAATTCTACGACGAGGACTTCCCCTGGCGCTACACGCCGGCGGCGCCCCTCGGCAAGCGGCTGCTGCCGTGGCTCGCGCTCGTCGTGCTCGAGGAGCAGGGCGAGTTCAAGGAGGGCGCGGGCATCGCCTCGCGGCCGCTGCCGTTCATCGAGGTGACCGCGGGCTTCGCCGACGTCTTCCCGCCGGCCGGCGAGGGCTGGGCCTGGGCGCACGCGCACTTCAACGCCGCCTTCTCGGCCAACGTCGTCGAGAACGACGCCGATCTCGCCGCGTCCAAGGCCGCCGCGGTGATCGCCTCGGCGCCCGACACCGCCTGCGCGCGGATGCTCTGCCCGCGCCGGCTCAAGCCCGAGACCGGCTATCACGCCTTTCTGATGCCCGCGTTCGAGAGCGGCCGGCTCGCGGGGCTCGGGATCGATCCCGGCGCGAGCTTCGCCGTGCCGGCGAACGCGCTGTCGCCGACCTCCTCGGCCTGGGCCGATTACGGCGTCCCCGCCAACCGGCCCGACGCGACGCTCTTCCCCTTCTACCACCGCTGGTATTTCCGCACCGCCGAGCAGGGCGACTTCGAGTCGCTGGTGCGGCTGCTGCGCCCGCGCGTCGTCGATCCCCGCGTCGGCAACCGCGACATGGACGTGACCGACCCCGCGCCCAACGTCACCGGGATCACCGATCCGGATCTGGGGCGGCGTGCTTCGGCTCGGCGGGGCGCTGCGCGCGCCGGTCGCCACGCTACCGCCCGACAAGCTCGCCGACTATAAGACGTACGACCTGTGGGCGACGCCGTATCCCACGGCGTTCCAGAGCCAGCTCGCCACGTTCGTCAACCTCGCCGACAGCTATCAGGCGCAGGGCGCCGCGGCGAACGCCGATGGGTCGCTCGACGCGACGGTCAATGACGATCCCGATCCGCTGATCACGCCGCCGCTCTATGGCCGCTGGCACGCGCTCACCGAACGGCTGCTCGACGCGCGCGACGGCAGCCCCGCGCCCAACCGCGCCAACTGGGTGCACGATCTCAACCTCGACCCGCGCTTCCGCGTCGGCCGCGGGGTTCGGCACCAAGGTGATCCAGGACAACCAGGAGACCTATATGCAGGGCGCCTGGGACCAGATCGGCGACGTGCTCGAGGCCAATCGGCGGATCCGCCTCGGCCAGGTCGCGCTGGCCTCGGGCGTCAGCATGCACGCGCGCAGCCTCGAGGCCGCGGCCGGGCTCGATCCGGCGCGGCTGATCCTGCTCCATGCCCCGGTGGCCGCGCGCGTCGTCTCGGACGGGCTCACCGTCAACTACCGGCTGCGCCAGAGCCCGATGTCGGTGGCGCTGACCTCGAGCGCGATGCGCCGCGCGGCGCGCCCCGGGGGGCAAGGTCGCGAAGAAGCTCGCGCTCACCGCCCCCGGTTCGGCGGCGAGGCTCGTCGCGCGGGCCAACACCGGCGAGGTCAGCGCCGCGCCGCCCAAGGCGGCGCCCGCGACGGTGATGACTCCCGACCGGCTCGCCGAGGGCGTGCGCACCGCGCCGCCGCGCCGGCCGGTCGGGGTGTTCCTCAACGATCTCTTCGCCAGAGCATGGCCGTGGCTGCTGCTGCTCGTCGCGCTGGCCCTGCTCGCGCTGTTCCTCTTCGCCGCCGCGAGCGTGGCGATCGCCGGGGCGGGCGCGATCGGCGCGCTGGCGCTCGCCGGCTTCGTCGCGTGGCTGCGCGCGCTGCCCGACCTCAGGCGCCGGCGCGAGGCGGCGCATTTCGGCGAGGCGAGCATGACCCCGGCGGCGGTCGATGCGATGCCGACCAGCGCGGGCTTCGCGGTCGTCGATGCCGTCGATCCGCGCCGCGCGCCCGCGGTCCCCCGCGACGCGCCCGGGCGGCGCGGACAGCGCCGAGGCAGTGCGTTTCAAGGCCGCGCTCAAGGACCAGTACCGGCTGTTCGACACCAGCCTCGCGCTGGGGCGCACCCCCGAACTCGTCCCGCTCGACTTGCGGGCAACCGCGCGCGACGTGCTCGCCGGGCTCGATCCCCGGGTCCACCGTGCCGCGCTGGATCGCCTCGGGGATCTCGCTGCCCGCGCGCGTTCGCGACCAGCTCGGCGAGGTCTTCGACCAGGTGATGGCCTATCCCGAGTTCGACATCCCGATGTATGAGCCGCTCGCCAAGGCGGGGAAGGAGTATCTGGTCCCCAACCTCCACCTGGTCGAGCCCGACAGCGTCACTTTGCTCGAGACCAACCAGCGTTTCATCGAGGCCTATATGGTCGGGCTCAACCACGAATTCGCGCGCGAGCTGCTGTGGCGCGAATATCCGACCGACCAGCGCTGCAGCAGCTTCCGCCAGTTCTGGGACGTGCGCAAGAAGGTCGCGGAAGCCGCCGACAAGGCCGCGGCGCGCGAGCGCTTCAAGGACATCAAGCCGATCCACCGCTGGCCGCGCGCCGGTGACCTCGGCGACAACGACAATCGCGAGGAGGGCGCCGCGCCCGAGGAGGAGCTTGTGCTGGTGGTGCGCGGCGAGCTGCTCAAGAAATATCCCAACACGATCATCAGCGCGCAGCGCGCCAAATGGCAGCTCAACGCGCAGCACCACCCGATCAAGTCCCGGGAGCGCCAGCTCGACGACGCATATCCGCCGATCTTCCCGCTCTACGAGGCGCGGGTCGAGCCCGACATCTATTTCTTCGGCTTCGACCTGAAGGCGATCGAGGCGCGCGGCGACGATACCGTCGACGACAAGCCCGGCTGGTTCTTCCGGCTCGAGGAGGTTCCCGGCGACGCGCGCTTCGGCTTCGACATCGAGCGCGCGGCCGGCAGCCAGATCAATGTCTGGAACGATCTCTCCTGGCCCGACGTCCAGCCCGGCGGGGCGGAGGGCGCGCCGGTGCGCATCGCGACGATTGCCCCCCGGCGATCAACCTGGTCAAGCCCGTCGCCCCGAACGTGGCAGGAGAAGCTCGACCAATGGGATTCGGACCAGTCGGTCCATCTCGATGCTCAGCTCAGCGCCGCCGAACTTGCGTACATCGCGCTGCAGACGCCGGTGATCATGGCGGTGCACGCCTCCGAGTTGCTGACGGATCAGGGGAGCTGAGATGCCCGAGATCGACACGGCCCGGAAGAGCTATCAGCAGGCGCGCGGCGCGGCGGACGCGGCCAGGACCGCGGCCGTCCGCGCGCGAGAGAGCGTCAAGGCAGCGGTGGCGGAGCGCGATGTCGCGGTCCGCCGGGGCGCGGCCGAAACCGCGGCGACGCTGACGCGCACGCTCGAGACGCTCGAGGCCCGATCGGCCGAGCTCGGCCATGCCGCGATCGGCGCCGATCGGGCGGTGCGCGAGGCGGGCGCGGTCTTCTCGCGCTATACCGATCCGGTCGACGCGATCGAGCGCCTTCCGGACGACGTGCCGATCGCGCTGTTCCCGCTGCGGATCGAGACCCGCTACAAGTCGGTTGCCGCCGGCCGTGCGACTCACCGCCAGCTCTGGGGTGCGCGTGTTCCCGGACGACCTGCTCGTCGACAGCTTCCAGCCCGAGATCTCGCAGGCCGAGCTCGCCAACACCGCCAATTATTGGGTCCGGCGGTGGCGCGCGTGCGGCGACCGCGAGGGCCATCGCGCCGCCTGGCTCGCGCTCGCCAAGGCGCATGGCGCCGGCCGCGCGCACTGGCTCACCCGGCAGGTCGCACCGCTCAACCCCGGCGACGAGCCGATTCCCCAGCCGGGGGCGCCATATCCTCGTCATCCGCCCCGCCGTGCCGGTTCCCGCCGCCGAGCAGGCGGCGATCGCGGCCTTCTGGAGCCGTGTCTGGGCGGGCGGCCCCGGCGAGCCCGACGGCGCGCGCGCCCAGCTCGCCGCCGACTTCGGCGCGCCGCGCGCCGCCGAGGTCGAGGCGACGCTCGAGCCGGTCAACCTGCGCGATCCCGACGTCCGGCCCGATCCGTCGCTGACTCCCCAGGTCGTCTTCCTCGACCTGCCCGATCCGAGCGGCCTCGCGACCTCGGCGAACGATTGGACGCGCGGCGCCAATTGCTGGCTGCTGCCCGAGCGGCTGATGCTGCTCGGCTATTCCGGCGGCGGCGAGGTGCTGCGCATCGTCGGCAACCCGATCCCGCACGAACTGCAGGTCGGCCCCGATCCCTCGGCACCCGAAGACGAGCAGCTCAGGTCGGTCGACGCCGACCTCGCGATCCCCGAGGCGATGCGCTGGACGATCGATTTCCAGGCGGCGGTCGACAAGGGGCTGGGGTTCGTCGTCGATCTCGGCGAACGCCAGCTCGCGGGCCAGTTCGATCGGCTGATCGTGGTCGGCGTGCGATCGGCGAGCGATGCTGCCGAGGGCGCCGCCGAGCTCGAGACGCTGATCCGCCACCACCAGGCGACGCGCAAGGGCTTCACCTTCCTTCCCCAGGGCCAGCCGACCAACAACACCGACCGCGAGCGCGCCGGCTATAGCTGGTGGGAAGACAATTCGGCCGCGTTCGACCATTTCCATCCGGCGGCGCCGCAAAGCCGATCCCCAGGCCCTGGCTCGAGCGCCGCGACGGCGCCTGGTTCGCGGGGGCTGGTCGGGCTCGATCGCGCCGTGCTCGCGGATTCGCCCGGCTATTACGGCACCGACCAGTCCGAGGCCCGCGCGATGCACGTCGCGCTCTGGCCGGCGACGCTCGGCTATTACATGGAGCAGATGATGGAGCCGGTGTTCTCCGACGCGACCGTCGGCCGGACCCGCGATTTCTTCGCGCGCCATGTGCTCGGGCGCGGCCAGCTGCCGCTGTTCCGCATCGGCCGCCAGCCCTATGGCGTCCAGCCCGCGACCGCCTGGTCGCGCGGCCGCGTGGTGGACCGAACACGGGGGCGACGGGCGCGGCGTCCGCGGGGTTCGCCGCGCCGGGATTCCACGCAGGGCTCCAGGACCTGCTCGAGCGCGCGCACGGCTTCTGGCGCGCGGCGGCGGACACGGTGTCGTTCGTCGGGATGAAGGACCGACGACGCGCCACAAGACCCTGCTCGACGTGCTCGGGCTCCACCCCGGCTCGGTCGAATTCCACCAGCGCTATTCGCAGACCTTCACCCAATATTACAACGCGCTGGGGTTCGAGAGCGACCTGGTCAGCTCGGCGCTCACGCGCGTCCAGGGCGCGTATGTGATGCGCGGGCTCGCCGCGCTCGCCGCGCTCGGCTGGCCGCCCGACGAGGATGCCGAGCTTCCCGCGATCCTCGACAAGATCTTCCTCGGCAGCCAGAATCTGCTCAAGGGCCCGCTGGTCGCGGCCGAGACCTCGGAGACGGCGCCGCTGCCGGTGACGCGCGGCGATGGGCTCAACTACATCGCCTGGCTGATCTCGGCCGCGCGCAGCTCGCACGATGCGCTGCGCGCCCAGCAAGGGTTCGTCGGCACCATCCCCAATGCGCTGCTCTATCTGATGCTGCAGCATGCGCTCGACCTCGGCTATGTCGATTCGGGGCTGCAGCTCCGGCGCGACGCGCTCGGCTGGGGACGAGTTCACCTATCGCGCGGAGCGGCGCGAGCCGCTGTTCGTCGGGATCGCCGACCAGGGGCCCGGTGAGCCGCTGGGAGCCGCTCTACCGCCCCGAGCCGCGCGTCACCGGCAGCGCGGTGCAGCGGCTCGGCGATCATATCCCCAGCGTGCTGCTCACGCGCAACCTCTATCTCAACCGCCAGCTCGACGCGCTCGAATTGCTCAAGGGACGTGCCCAGCGCGCGGCTCGAGCGCGCGTTCGTCGAGCATATCGACTGCCTCTCCTACCGGTTCGACGCATGGCGGCTCGGGCTGCAATCGGCGCAGCTCAAGGCGATGCGCGCCGAGACCGACACCGGGTTCGGCCGCGGCGGGCTGCTGATCGGCGCCTATGGCTGGGTCGAGAAGCTCGCGCCGCGCGCGGGCAGCCTCGAGCCGTTCACGCCCCCGCCGGCGGTCGCCGCGGCGCTCGGCCTGGCCGGCCCGGCGCCGGTGGTGCGCGACACCGCCAATCTCGGCCACATCCACGCGCCCTCGCTCGATCAGGCGGTGACCGCCGCGATCCTGCGCAACGGCCATCATGCCAACGCCACGCCGGACCAGCCCGGCCTGCTCGCGGTCGATCTGAGCTCGGAGCGCGTGCGACTCGCCGAGCAGGTGCTCGAGGGCGTGCGCAACGGCCAGTCGCTCGGCGCACTGCTCGGCTACCGGCTCGAACGGCTGCTCCACGACGAGGCCCGGGCTCTATCTCGATCGGCTGATCTACGCGCTGCGCGCCGCCTTTCCGCTCGTCGGCAACCGCAACCTGTCGACGCGCGTCGCCAACCTCGCCCGTATCACCGAGGTCGAGGCGCGCAACGTCCGTCGATGGGCTCGCCCTCGCGCGCCACGTCGACGATACCAAGGCCGAGGCCTACCCCTATGGCCTGGACGGGCTGCCGCCGCTTTCCGAGTTCACCGGTCCCGGGCTGCCCGGCGCCGCGGCGATCGGCGCGCTGATCGACGGCCATGTCGCCAAGGTGCGCAGCATCGCCGATGCGGTGGCCGATCTCGCGGTGGCCGAGGGCGTGTTCCAGCTCGTGCGCGGCAACCACGACCGCGCAGCTGCGGCGCTCGATGCGCTCTCCAAAGGCGAGTATCCGCCCGTGTTTCAGGTCACCGAGACGCCGCGGTCGGGGCAAGACGCTCACGCATCGCGTGACAATCCATCTTCCGGGCGGAGTGCCGCCCGGCGCGCCGGGGATCGTGGACCCCGCGCGGCACGGGCGAGCCCGCGCTCGGGCAATGGCTCGCGCGGATGCTTCCCGATCCGGCGACCGTGTTCGCCCGCGTGCGCTGGCAGGATGCCGGCGGCGCGGGATCGCTGACGCCGAGCATGGCCGAGCTGGGGCTCGCGCCCGTCGACCTCTTCTACCTGATCGACGCCGGCGGGGCGCGCGGACATGGCGGGGATGGACGCGCTGCTGATCGACCATGCCGAGCATGTCGCGAATCCCGCGCCGCGCCACGACGCGGTCTATGCGCTCGAATACAAGCCCGAGGGCGTGTCGGGGCTCACGCTGTTCGAGCTCGCCCCGCTCGTCCGCGCGCTGCGTGCGCTGCTGCTCGGCACGCGGCCGCTGCGCGCGAGCGACCTCGCGCTTGCCGGCGAGGCGAGCAAGGCCGAGGACGAAAACGCCGGTGCTGCGCCCCGACAAGGTGCAGGCGGCGCGCGCGATGCTGGCGGCGACCCAGCCGCCGCTCGACGCGCTCCTCGCGGCGCTCGACTCGGCGATCACCAACGCGCCCGACGCCCGCCGCCGCCGCCGACGCCGCGCGCGACGGCATCGACCAATGGCTCGTCGATTACGCCGCCGCCGCGCGCGCGATCGAGCCCTTCGGCGAGCGCGCGGCGGGCGGAATCACCGCCGGGGGTCGAAGGCGCGCCGCCAGCCCTTCGGCGCGATGCGGTCGGCGCTCGCCGAGGTCGTCGCGCGCTGGGACGACAAGGCCGCGCAATATGACGCCGCGATCGCCGCGGCGGCCCGCCGCCGCCACCGACGAGGTCCGGACCGCGCGGCTCATCGAGGCGGGCCGTTCGGTCTCGACCAGCGTGATCGCGCCGCTCCCGGCCACCGTCGCCGCGCTCGAGCTCGCGGTGCAGGCGCTGCGCGCGACCTTCGACACCGCGCGCGCGAACCTGGCCGCGCTCCATGCCGGGCGCGAGCGCCACCGGCGCGCTGCTCCAGGGCGATCACCGCCTTCCTGCCGAGCTATGCAGCGATCGACCTCGCCCCTTTCGAGCTTGCGCCCGCACCGCGCCGCGATCCGTGCGCTCGCCGAGACGCTGCGCGACCGCGCCCGGGCGATCGCCGCCGACGTCGCGCGGGCGGCTCGGCGACTGCGACGCGGCGATGACGCGCTTTCGCGTCCGCCCCCGGCCGGCAAGGCGGCGGGGCGAGCTGGAAACGGCGATCCGCGCATTGCTCGGCGAATCCTTTGTGCTGCTCCCCGAGTTCCGCCTCGCGCCCGCGCGCAGCGACGAATGGGCCAAGGCCTGGGCCGAGCGCGAGCCGCTGCTCGACCATTCTGAGAGCCGGCCGCCGCGGGATCGCCCTTCCCGGTCGACGACTGGCTGCTCGGCATCGCGCGCGTGCGCGAACGGATGGCGGCGCTCAACCGCGTCGGGCTGCTCGCGCCGACGCTCGGCGCGCCGGACGAGCCGACGCTCGCCGCGCTGCAGCTCCCCTATCGCCCCGACGACGTCTGGCTCGGGCTCGATTTTCCTTCGAGCTCGCCGGCGAGCATCTGCTCTACACCACCCATGTCGCCGACGGTGCGGCGATCGACCCCGCTCGACCCCGCGCGCAGCTATTGCGGATTGCTGCTCGACGAGTGGAGCGAGGTGATCCCCGCCACCGAGGAGGCCACCGGCCTCGCCTTCCACTACGACCGCCCGAACACCGAGCCGCCGCAGACCATCCTGCTGGTCACCCCGCCGGTCGCGCGCGGCGCCTGGCAGTTCGGCGACCTGGTCGATGCGCTCCACGAGACGCTCGACCTCGCGCGCGTCCGCGCGGTCGAGCCCGATCAGCTCGCGCGGACCGATCTCGGCGCGCTGATCCCCCGCGGTCCTTTCGACGGTGACTTTGCTTCCCTTCACCGCGATGCTCAACTTCGCCTTCAGCAACGATCTGCACCTCAAGCTCGCGGAGGGCGGCGATGAATAGGTACGTCGTCCATCCCGATCTAGATGCGGTGTTCGCGCGCCCGGATCCGCGAGCCGACGCTGGTGGCGTGGAACCGGCTCGAGGGCCGCCCGCGCCAGACCGATTTCTCGCAGGCGCTCAAGGCCGAGGTGCGCGATCCGCTGTGGCTGCTCACGCGCCAATGGCAGATGGGCGAGTTCGACGGCGAGGATGCCGCCTCGCCGGTGGGCGCCAAGCTCGCCTGGGCGAGCGACCCGCTCGCCACGGTGATCGGCCCGGACGGCGCGAGCGAGCCCTATGATGCGTCGCTGCCGCTCGAGGCGGTGATCGAGGCGCGCCCGGTGCCGCTCGAGCGCGCCGGCCGGCCGCACGACCTCGAGCTGCGCCTCGCGCTCGGGCGGCGCTGGGAACGGCTGCTCGATGCCGGGGGCCTCGGCGCGCATCGCGCCGCCTTCGCGGCGGCCTATCCCTTCATCGCGCCCGATCCCGCCGCGCCCGCCGATGCCGCGGTGACCGCCGCCGCGCCGAGCTGGCAGACCGCCGCGGCGATCGCCGACCGCGCGATCGACGGCGGCGCGCTGTTCCTGCACCTCGCCGATCCCGCGAACCGCGCTTCGGACGGCCTTGGGCTCGCCGATCCGGCGCGCACCGACATCGATACGCTCGGCCAGCGCTTCGTCGCCTGGGCCCGCTCGCGGCAGCTCGCCGACGCGACGCTCGGTACCTGGCTGCCGCAGCATCTCGAATATAGTGCCGCGCTGGCCTGCCCCGAGGGGCCGGCGCGGGGGCGGATCGCCGCGAGCGAATATCGCGGCGGGCGGCTCGACTGGTTCCATTGGGACGCGGTCGCCGCCCCCGCCACCGACGCGCCCGGCGCGCCGCAGGCGCTCGCGGCGAAGAGCTTCCTCCCCACCACCGCGACCTTCGACGGCATGCCCAACACGCGCTACTGGGCGTTCGAGGAGGGCGCGACCAACTTCGGCGAGATCAAGCCCGACACCACCGGACATCGCCAAGCTGCTGCTCGTCGAGTTCGGGCTCGTCTTCGCCAACGACTGGTTCCTGCTGCCGCTCACGCTGCCGGTGGCGACGCTCACGCACATCCATGGGCTGGTGGTCACCAACTGCTTCGGCGAACGGACCTGGATCGAGCCCGCGGTCGATCCCGCGGGCCCGACGCAGAGCTGGCAGATGTTCCGGCTGACCGGCAAGGGCGCGGTCGATCCGCGGCTGTTCCTCGCGCCGACCGTCGCCGGGGCGCTCGAAGGGCCGATCGTCGAGGCCGTCGATCTGGTGCGCGACGAGGTCGCCAACATGGTGTGGGGCATCGAGCGGATCGTGCAGATGCCCGAGGGCACATCGCGGCGCGGGCGCGAGGTGGCGATCGAGCTCCACGCCGCGCTCCAGGCGGCGGTGCCCACGGCGCCGCCCGCGCCCGTGCTCGAGAATGCGGCGACGGTCGCGTATCGGTTGATGACCACGGTTCCCGAGAACTGGATCCCATTCATCCCCGTCCATGTCCCGGGCAACAACCGCGAGGTGCAGCTTCAGCGCGCGGCGATGCCGCGGCTGCTTGAGGGCCAGCAGGGCGTGGTCCCCGCCAAGATCCAGCCGCGCACCCGGCTGATGCGCGAGGGGCTCGAGCAGCAGCCCAGGACCGGCTATTTCCTCGCCGAGGAAGAGGTCGAGCGCGCGGGCACGGTGGTCGAGGACGCGCTGGCAGCGCTGCCGCTGGACCGACGGCCGCGTCGTGCTCTGGCTCGGTAACGAACGCAGCACCGGCCGCGGCGAGACGTCCAGCGGCCTCGCCTTCGACGTGCTCGTGCCCAAGCCGCCTGCGCGCGACGGATAAGCGCAGCGGCGCCGATCTGGTGCGCGGGTTCACCTATGATCCCGCCGGGCAGATCGTCGGCGGCGCGCTCGAACAACGCCTATGCGCCCGCGCTGAGCGTCGCGAGCCAAGCCTAGCCGCCAACGGGCTCAACCAGCACAGCGCGGTGGCGGGCGGGGGCGATCACCTACGACGCGCGCCAACCTCGCGACGGCGGGCGCCAACAGCCACACCTACAGCTCGGAGAAGGCGTCGCAATGCCAACACGTCCGCTTGCGCAGCAAGCTTGCCCGTCAGCCGGTCGACACGCATCTGCTCGAGCTCGGCGAGGCGCGCGATGCGCCCAAACTGGCTAACCAAGCCCTGAGCGCGTTCCAGGGACTATCTCACGGCGCGGGCGGCACGTCGTCATAGCTGTAGCCAAGCCCGGTCGGCAGCCTCAGCCATTGCCCGCTCGTGGCGTTCCAGGTGACGGTGTGGTCGAGCCCGATCGCATCGGCCGGAGTCGGCTGATCGGGCGGCTGCAGATAGGAGCTGATCACGCCCACCGGAAAAGGCCCGCCCGGCGCGTTGGGATCCTTCCACGGCCACATCGGGTTGCGCAGGCACTGGCCCGCCGGCAGGCCGCAGGCCGGCGCACCATAAGCGTTGGCGAGCGCCGGATCGGACAGCGAATAGTGCCGCTGCCACATCGCCCACAGGCGGTCGGTATTGGCGTAGAGCAGGAAGAACAGCGGATCCTTGGCCGCGGTGGCCGGCTGGCCGAGCCATGAGGTGGTGACGCCGGTGCATTCGCCGGAAGCGGCGTTGACGGCGTGATTGCTGACCACCCATTCGATGCTCATGAAGCCGCCGGTCGACGCGCCGTTATTGTACCGAAAGCCGTTGGCATAATAGCCGATGATGAAGGCTTCCCCGGGAAACTGCAATCGGCCGAACTCACCTGGGTGGGCGCCATCGCCGGACCGAAGGAGGCGAGCCGTTGGATCTGCCAGCCGTGCAGAGGATTGGTGGTCGACGTCAGCACTGTCGGCAGATTGTCGCCGATCTGGCTCTCGCCCATGAAGCTCTGATGGAAGACGTGCGGCGCCGCCTCATGGTAGCGCCAGTACGGCAGCGCCACGCTCGGATCGAGACCTTGGAGCGCCCGTTCGAAGCGCAACAGGAAGAGCCGGTGCCAGGGGAGAAAGGCGGGCGACGAGGAGGCGAACGCCGGGCTCGGCGAATAGGCCTGGCTGCCCGCCTGCGCGTTGATGCCGATGTCGTGCGAATATTCGGCGGTGCCCTGGTTCAGCGTCGCCAGCGCTTTCAGGAAGCGATCGCGCTCGTTGTCGGTGAGCCGTTCGCATTCTTGCGGATCCGGACCATCACGCCGATGTGCTCGATCACCGCGCGGGCCGGATTGGTCTCCGCCGGATTGAACACCTGGATGATCGCATCCTTGTCGCGCGTGCTGGGATGGCCGTAGTCGCCGGCGACGTAGAACCGAGACCGCGGCGCCGTTCTGGGGGAGGGAAATCGAAAGGATCGAGGTCATCGTCGCCGGATCGGGCGGGCCGTTGCCCGAGTCCGGGGCGAAGCGGACCAGCCCCGGCGCGTCCACGCCGGGGCCCGGCGTGGCGTTGCGCAACTGGACCGCGAGCGGGGCGGAGAGGCCGCTGGGCGTCGCGAGCCTCACCGTCGCCGATACCGGCGCCCAGGTCAGATAATCGTCGAGGCTGAGCGGCGTGCCCGCGATTTCGATAATCGCGGCGGGATTCTGGCTGACGATCGTATTCACGTCGCTGGACGACATGCCGTGGCGGGCAAGGACGTTGCCGGCGCCCCGGTCCTCGCGCACCTCGAGCACCGCATCGGTTGACGTCAGGCTGGACGCGTTCGCATTCCCGCGCACCCAGAAGGGCAGCCAGGCACCGGTCCGCGAAATGGTCAGCGGCAGCGTGCTCGCATAGGGTCCGCCGCTGGCGGTTGCGAACAGCAAGCTGCCGCAATTGCTCCCGCACGGCCCGATGTTGGCTAGCGTCACCGGCACGTCGGCATGAATGCCGCCCGCAATCGACGAATTGGGATTGTTGACTCGCATCCGGCCCGGCAGCGGGACCGAGAGGATCGACGCGTAATCGTCGGCATGGGTCGGCGTGTTGTTGATCTGAACTTCGACCAGCGGCAGAATTTCGGAAGGCCGCGTCGGCACGGTCGCGCAGCCGGCAAGGATGATCGCCACAAGAACAGCGCCCGCAACGCGCGTCGCCCGGATTGTCCCAAGACAGGCGGCTATTCCCATGACCGTCCCCCTTACTCGTTTCTATCTTGATGCAAGCTACGCAAGCTCTCTCTCGGTCGCAAGACTGGTGTAGTTGGTAATGGACTGGTCTCGACGATCCCCAAGAGTTCAATCTCGATAAAGGAAAGAGTCAAGAACTAACGCGAATCTCTTCGATGCCCGATGCCCGATGCCCGATGCCCGCATCGGCCCGCGCCGCGATGCTGGTCCTGCGCGCCAGCATCGACTAAGGAAAGCGCGCGATGGCGCTGACGCTCTACGGATTATTACTGTTCCTCGGCGAGCTACCGGGAACGGATCGCGGTCGCCGCCGGGTATGTTCTCTGCGACGAATTGCTGATCGAAGATGTGAATGTCGGGCCGCTAAGGGGCGCCTCAGCCGCGCTGATCCGGTTCATCTCTTCGCGCGAGAGTGCCCAACTGAAGGTTCGGGCGTTGTCCTGGGCCTGGCGGAGGTTCTTTGCGCCCGCGATCGGTATGACCCTTTCACCGCTGGCCGGCAGCCAGTTAAGCGCCACCCGAGCGATCGTGGCGCGGTGGTCCCTGGCCACGTCGGCCATTTCCTGGAACAGCGGCTCAGCGCCTCGCGCCGCATGGGATGGGGCTTGGAGAAGAGGCGTCGAAACAGGGGCGGGCGATCGGGCGACTCGCGGAACGGGTCCAGTTGCATCACCCGCATCACGATCTTGACCCTGGAGGAAGGTCGGACCCGCCGACGCGGTACTTGCGCCGGCCAGGATACCTTGCAGCAGCGGCATGAGGGCGATCACCGCGACGTCCAGCTCCTCGCAGGCTCGAGCATGCCGTTCCGTTCGGCGCGCGATGACGCCAGCTTAGGCCACAAACTCAATCCTGTGATGCTTGACAGGGTGCGTGAACGGACAGCGGCTTCTGTCTCAAGCTGCCGTTTGCTCAACCGCTCGCCTTGTTTGACGGGACGCGGCATGAGCCCTTGATCCACTCGCGAGTAGAACGACGCTCGCGATAGGCGCGTTGCCGCCGTGACGGCTTTGATCGACAACAGGGTAATCACGCTGGTTTCCTTCGGCCGATATTGGACGAAGGCACCTTGCGTCGGTCGCGCGTTCAGAAAGAAACGGGCTTGTTGCACCCCTACGGCGCCGACAGTCATCGGTTCGGCGCGTTGCAGACTCGTTTCATCGCATGCGCCGGATAACAGCAAACGACGCAACAGCGCCGATTGCCATCGCGATTTCGATGTTGGCCGCGATCTGGGCCGGCTAACGTAGCTGAAGGAAAATGACGTATTTTCAGCTAGTTAGGTGCCGTTCTGGCGGAGACGGAGGGATTCGAACCCTCGGTACGAGTAAACCCCGTACGGCGGTTTAGCAAACCGCTGGTTTCAGCCACTCACCCACGTCTCCGGAAAAGCAGCGTCCGGACGGCGGGCTATAGCGATGCAATTTCGCGGGATCAACCGACCCACCCGGCCCGGCGCGAAATCGACTCGGGTCGTCGCCCGTTCATTGCGGCGACAGCCGCGCGCGCCTAGCCTGGCGGCGAGCGATTGGCGCGGGGAATGGCGATGCGGATGGGTTGGTTGAAGCTGTGGCGGTGGCCGTGCTCGCCGTCGGGGCGCTGCCGGTCCATGCCCAGGTGACGACGATCGACCCCAACACCGCGATCGATTCGGACCTCAATACGCCCTCGCACCCGCAGGCGGCCCCCGCCCAGACCTATCAGGACGGAACCCCGGTCCAGGCCGGCGCGCCGCTTCCCGACGACAACTCGACCCCTCCCGCCGATTCGACCGCCTCCGGCGACATCGCGCCGCCTCCCGCCGCTGCTCCCGAAGGCGCGCGCGCGCAAGCGGTCGCCGCCACCTATCGCCAGGAGGATCTGGTCGGCGCCGCCGAGGGCGTGTTCGGCAAGGGCGCGGCGGGGCTCGCCGGGATCATCGAGAAGATCCTCAAGGACCAGGGCCAGCCCAACGCCTATATCGCCGACACGAGGCATCGGGCGCGGTCGGCTTGGGGCTGCGCTACGGATCGGGGACGATGTTCCACAAGATCGAGGGCCAGCGCGCGGTCTATTGGACCGGGCCCTCGGTCGGCTTCGACCTGGGCGGCGACGCCAACAAGGTGTTCGTGCTGGTCTACAACCTCTACGACAGCCAGGACCTCTACAGGCGCTTCCCCTCGGGCGAGGGGCACGTCTATTTCGTCGGCGGCTTTTCGGCGAGCTACCTGCGGCGCGGCGACGTGGTGCTGATCCCGGTGCGGCTGGGCGTCGGCTGGCGGCTCGGCGCCAACGTCGGCTACATGAAGTTCACCGAGAAGCACCGCTGGGTGCCGTTCTGATCGGCTCGGCCGCCTAGGCGGCGCTCTGGTCGATCCCGAGCTCGCCCAGCTTGCGATAGAGCGTCGAGCGGCCGATCCCCAGGCGGCGCGCGACCTCGGTCATGCGGCCGCGGTAATGGCCGATCGCGAGGCGGATGACGTCGGCCTCGATCTCGTCGAGCGCGCGCAGGTTGCCGTCGGGACGGAACAGCGTCACCCCCGCATTGCCCGAGGATTGCGCCGAGGGGCCGTTGCCCGCGGGGCGGCCCGAGGCGAGCTGGGCGATCTGCGGGAAATCGGCGCGCGTCAGCCCGTCGCCGTCGCACAGCACGGCGGCGCGGAACAATGCGTTCTGGAGCTGGCGGACGTTGCCGGGCCAATCATAGCTGCCGAGCAGCGCCAGCGCCTCGTCGGTGATGCCGAGCGGGCGCAGCCCCCGGCTGCTCGGCGATCCGCGCGAGCAGGTGCCGCGCGAGCGCGGGAATATCGCCCGAGCGCTCGCGCAAGGGAGGGATCGTCACCTGGACGACGTTGAGCCGGTAATAGAGATCCTCGCGAAGCGCCCGGCCTCGACTTCGGCGAGCAGCGTCTTGTTGGTCGCGGCGACGACGCGGACGTCGACTTCCTTGGCATGGCGCGCGCCGATCGGCTGGATCTCGCCCGACTGGAGCACGCGCAGCAATTTGACCTGCGCCTCGAGCGGCATCTCGCCGACCTCGTCGAGGAACAGCGATCCGCCGTCGGCTTCCTGGAAGCGCCCGATCTTGCGCTCGACGCGCCGGTGAACGCGCCCTTCTCGTGCCCGAACAGCTCGGATTCGACGAGGTTGGCGGGGATCGCGCCGCAATTGACGCGGACCATCTCCTTGCGGTTGCGCGGGGAGGCGGCATGGACCGCCTCGGCGACGACTTCCTTGCCCACGCCGCTCTCGCCCTCGATCAGCAGCGGCACGCGCGCGCGCGCCGCCTTGGCGGCGATCGCGAGCGCGGCGCGGAACTGCGGCGCCGAGCCGACGATCTCGTCGAACGCGAGCGGGGGTGGAGAGCTTTTCGGTGAGCGGGCGCAGCTCGCCCGCGGTCTTGCCGCCGACCACCGCCTCGAGCGCGGCGAGCAGCCGTTCGGAGGCGAGCGGCTTGACGAGGAAATCGGTGGCGCCGGCGCGCATCGCGGCGACCGCGGCGGCGACCGAGCCGTTGGCGGTAAGCATCAGGATCGGCAGCTGCGGCCGGCGCAGCCGCAATTCGGCGATCAGCGCGGGCGCATCGAAATCGGGCGCGCTGTGATCGAGGATCACCGCGTCGAGCGCCATCCCGTCGGGCGTGCCGAGCGTGGCGATCGCGGTCTCGGCCTCGCCGGCGAAGACGGTGCGCCAGCCGCGGCGCGCGGCGATCGCGGCGACCAGCCGGCGCTGCGCCGGCTCGTCGTCGATCAGCATGAGGAGCCGTTGGCCATTGCGCGTCATTGCGTCTTTCCGTCCCCAATGTCCCGTTTCAGGTCGCCAGACATAAAGCGGATGGGTAAAGGCGGGCTTAAGCGTAACGACCGTCCGCGAGGCTTGAGGCGAATCGGTTGCGCGGCTAAGAAACCGCAACAGCGTTGAGGGGATGTGACGCATGGCCGATACCGCCGAGACTCCAGCAGCAGAACTCCAGGCGCATGAGCGGACCTGGAGCGGCTTCAAGGCGATGATGACCTGGGGGACGCTGATCGTGTTCCTGATCGGAGCCGGGGTTGTCCTGCTGATCGCGCCGAAGTGAAGCTGGGGGTCCTCAAGGAAGGCGCCGCCGGCGAGCGGCGCGTTTCGGCGACTCCCGAAACCGTCAAGAAATTCATCGCGCTGGGCGCGACGGTCGCGGCCGAGGCGGGCGCGGGCGAGACCGCGTCGATCGGCGACCAGGCCTATGCCGATGCCGGCGCGACGATCGGGACGCGCGCCGAGGTGATCGACGGCGCCGATATCCTGCTGGGCGTGCAGGGACCCGACCCCGAGAGCCTCGCCGGGCTGAAGCCGGGCGCGTGGATCGTCGCCGGGCTCAATCCGTTCGTCGAGCGCGCGCGCGTCGATGCCTATGCCAAGCTCGGCGCCGAGGCGCTGGCGATGGAATTCATGCCGCGCATCACCCGCGCGCAATCGATGGACATCCTCTCCTCGCAATCGAACCTCGCCGGATACAAGGCGGTACTCGACGCGGCCGCCGAATATGGCCGCGCCTTCCCGATGATGATGACCGCGGCGGGGACGGTCTCGGCCGCGCGCGTGTTCGTGATGGGGGTCGGCGTCGCCGGGCTCCAGGCGATCGCGACGGCGCGGCGGCTGGGCGCGCAGGTCTCCGCCACGATGTGCGCGCCGCGACCAGGGAGCAGATCCTGTCGCTCGGCGCCAAGCCGATCTTCGTCGAGGCGGTGAAGGGCATCGAAGGCGAAGGCGCCGGCGGCTATGCCACCGAGATGTCCGACGAATACAAGGCGGCGCAGGCCGAGCTCGTCTCGAGCCACATCGCCAAGCAGGATATCGTCATCACCACCGCGCTGATCCCCGGGCGCCCGGCGCCGCGGCTGATCTCCGACGCGCAGGTCGCCAGCATGCGCCCGGGCAGCGTGATCGTCGATCTCGCGGTCGAGGCCGGGGGCAATGTCGAGGGCGCGGTGGCGGGCGAGGTGGTGACGGTCCACGGCGTCAAGATCGTCGGGCACCGCAACGTGCCGAGCCGGCTGGCGGCGGACACCTCGGCGCTGTTCGCGCGCAACCTCTATAATTTCCTGAGCGCGTTCTGGGACAAGGAGGCCGGCAAGCCGGTGCTCCCCGACGACGACGAGATCACCCAGGCGATCCGGCTGACCCGTGACGGCGCGGTTGTGAACCCGAGGCTGCTGTCGTGATCCTCCCTGGTACGGGGAGGGGGACCGCGCCCGCAGGGCGTGGTGGAGGGGGCTCGCCGCGCAGGCTGCGGCCGGAGGTCGCCCTCGCTCGCCAGCAGCGCAAGAAAATGAGCTACCCCGAAGTACTGCTATGGCAGCGGCTTCGTCACAGCGCGAGCGGCGTCCGGTTCCGCAGGCAGCATCCGATCGGCCCTTATATCGTGGACTTCTACTGCGCTGAGATGCGGCTTGTCGTCGAGGTCGACGGCGAGATCCATGCCCAGCCGGCAGCAATCGCGCATGACGAAAGCAGAGAGCGTTTCCTGACCGAAAACGGTCATCGCGTCGTTCACGTCAACGCTTCGGATATCCTGAAAGACGCGGACGGCGTCACCGCCTCGATCGGTTCGCTCGTTGCGCGCGCCCTCCACCAGCCCGCGGCTGGTCCCCCTCCCCGTGCCGGGGAGGATTAAGGAGACTCATGGACTTCATCTCGATCCTGTCGATCTTCGTGCTGGCGTGCTTCGTCGGCTATTTCGTCGTCTGGTCGGTGACGCCGGCGCTGCACACGCCGCTGATGTCGGTGACCAACGCGATCTCGTCGGTGATCATCGTCGGCGCGCTTATCGCGAGCGTCGCGCCGGTGCTCTCGGGCGGGGGCGGCAGCCTGCCGCACTGGCTGGGGCTGGTCGCGGTCGGGATGGCGAGCGTCAACATCTTCGGCGGGTTCGCCGTCACCGCGCGGATGCTCGCGATGTACAAGAAGAAGGCCAAATGAAGGGGCGCGGTTGATGCACGAGGGGGCTCCCGTCAATCCGTGGGTGGCGCTGGCCTATCTGGTCGCCGGCATCTGCTTCATCCTGGCGCTGCGCGGCTTTCGTCGCCCGCGACCAGCCGGCGCGGCAATCGGCTGGGGATATTCGGCATGGTCGTCGCGATCGCGACGACGCTGATCGTCCATCCGGTGGCGAATTGGAACGTGCCGCAGAACTGGATCGAGGTCGCGGCGGCGGTCGGCATCGGCGGGCTGATCGGCTTCGTCACCGCGCGGCTGATTGCGATGACCGCGATGCCTCAGCTCGTCGCGGCGTTCCACAGCCTGGTCGGCATGGCGGCGGTGCTCGTCGCAGCGGCGGCGTTCCTCAACGCGGCGCCGTTCGGGATCACCGACGCAAGCGGCGCGATCCTGCCGGTCAGCCGGATCGAGATGGGGCTGGGCGTCGCGATCGGCGCGATCACCTTCTCGGGATCGGTGATCGCCTTCCTCAAATTGAACGGCAACATGAGCGGCAAGCCGATCCTGCTGCCCGGCCGCCACGTCATCAACCTCGCGACGCTGGCGGCGATCCTCGGGCTGATCGGCTATTTCGTGACCGACCAGAGCCCGTGGGTGTTCTGGACCCGTCACCGGGCTGAGCTTCCTGATCGGCTTCCTGCTGATCGTGCCGATCGGTGGCGCGGACATGCCGGTGGTCGTCTCGATGCTCAACAGCTATTCGGGCTGGGCGGCGGCGGCGATGGGATTCACGCTCCACAACACCGCGATGATCATCACCGGCGCGCTGGTCGGCTCGTCGGGCGCGATTCTGAGCTACATCATGTGCCGCGCGATGAACCGCAGCTTCCTCAGCGTGATCGCCGGCGGCTTCGGCTCGGACGGCGGCGGCGCCGCGGCGGGCGGCGCGATCGATCGGCCGTGGAAGCGCGGATCGGCCGAGGACGCCGCGTTCCTGATGCAGCAGGCCGAGCAGGTGATCATCGTCCCCGGCTACGGCATGGCGGTGGCGCAGGCGCAGCATGCGCTGCGCGAGATGGCCGACAAGCTCAAGGAGCATGGCGTTCGCGTCAAATATGCGATCCACCCGGTCGCGGGGCGGATGCCGGGGCACATGAACGTGCTGCTCGCCGAGGCGAACGTGCCCTATGACGAGGTGTTCGAGCTCGAGGACATCAACTCGGAATTCGCGCAGACCGACGTTGCCTTCGTGATCGGCGCCAACGACGTGACCAATCCCGCCGCCAAGACCGACAAGTCGTCGCCGATCTACGGCATGCCGGTGCTCGACGTGGAGAAGGCCAAGACCGTGCTGTTCATCAAGCGATCGATGGGCGGCGTCGGCTATGCGGGCGTGGACAACGAGCTGTTCTACCGCGATAACACCATGATGCTGCTGGCGGACGCGAAGAAGATGGTCGAGGAGATCGTCAAGTCGCTGGACTGAGCGCCGCGATACGAGGGGGGAAGGATATGGCGAGCGTAGGTTCGATTGTCGGCGGGGGATTCCGACTCATTGTCGAGCGGCCGGCCACGGTCGCGGTGTGGGCGCTGGTGTATGGGATCCTCGGCGCGGCGAGCCGCCTGCTGATCGTCCCCCAGGTCGCGCAATTGCAGGGCGAGGTCGCCCCGCAGGAAGTGGCGCAGCGCATGAGCCAGTTCGCCGGACCGATGGCGCTGATCTACCTGCTTTCGCTCGTGCTCGCGGTCGTGCTGGTGTGCGCCGCGTTCCGCGCGGTGCTCCGTCCCGAGGAAGGCGGACCGGGATCGCTGCGGATCGGCAGCGACGAGGTGCGCATGGCCGGGCTTTTCATCCTGCTGTTCGCGCTCGGCATTGTCGCGGCGGTGATCCTGATGCTGCTGCTGATGCTCGCGACCGCCGCCGCCGGGCTGATCGGCGGGACCGCGGGCGCGGTCCTCGCCTTCCTCATCGGCGTGGCGACGTTCTGCGGGATCATCTTCGTGTGGGTGCGGCTGTCGCTCGCGCCCGCCGTCACCTTCGCGAACCGCCGCATTTCGCTCGACGCCGCCTGGGCGCTCACCGCGGGCCGCTTCTGGACGCTGCTCGGCGCCTATATCCTGATCTTCCTGATCACGATCGTGCTCGGGGCGATCCTTGTGGCCCCGTTCATGAGCTTCGCCGTCGCCGACATGATCGAGGCCATGCGCCATCCCGAGAGCGCGAAAGCGTTTCAGGCGGCGATGCTCGAACGCCAGCTCGCGACGCCGACGACCAACATCGTGCTGATGACGGTGCTGAGCGCGATCTTCCAGGCGATCGTGCTGGCGCTGCACGCCGGCGCGACGGCAACCGCGACGCGCGAACTGATCGACGAGCGCAGCCCGGCCCCGTAAGCCGCGGCGCGACCGGCGGCCGAGCGCTTCGACTCGTCCGAATCGGAGATTTCGAGCCGATGCCGAGCGAGGCGAGGATGATTAATCTCCAAAACGGAGGAAATCGGACTCAACCATTTCGGAGCAATGCGGCATCTCTGGAACAGAATATGAACCCGAGGGGGTCGAATGGCACGTTCAGCCACATCGCAGAGCCCGACCGCATTTGGCGGCCATAGCTACGCGCACGCCCCCAACGCGCTGGTCGTCGCCGAAGGTGAAGACGCGGCCCAAATCGTCGCCACCGCGCTGGCGGCCGCCGGCATCCGCGAAATGGCCCGCGTCAACTTCACCGAGGCGCCCAGCCGCCTCGACGAACAGGCGGCGCTCGATCTGGTGCTGATCGAAGCGGAGGGGATATCCGAAACGCTGCTCGACGCGGTGCTCGCGCGCGCCAGCGCGGTCGCGCGCGATCTGGGCGCGGCGGTGGTCGCGGCGATCGACGCGAACCAGATCGACGTCGCGGCGGCGCACCTGCTCGGCGGGCACAGCCAGCTGCTCTGCGCGCCGAGCGCGGCCGAGCGGGTGGCGGCGCTCGCGGTGGCGAAGCTGCGTCCGCGCAGCCGGCTCAACGATGCGTCGAACGACGGCGAGGCGGAGCGGCTGCGCCGGCTGAACGAGGAAGTCGCGCGGATCGCGGAGGTGCTGGCGCGGCTGACGCGCGGCGAGGAGGCCGAGCGGCACGACGGCGTGCGCGAGCCCGGCAGCGGCTATCGCGGACCCGAGGACGAACTTTCCGCGGCCAACGCGCAGGAAATCCGGGCGCTGATCCGATCGCGGCGGCTGCGCGCGCAATTCTTCGCCGGCGAGCTGTTCGCCGATCCGGCCTGGGACATGCTGCTCGACCTGTTCGCCGCGCAGCTCGAGCATCGCCGCGTCTCGGTATCCAGCCTGTGCATCGCCGCCGCTGTGCCGCCGACCACTGCGCTGCGCTGGATCGGGACGCTGCACGACGCCGGGCTGTTCGAGCGCCAGGCGGACCCGAGCGATCGGCGGCGCGCCTATATCGCGCTGTCGGCCAAAGGGATCGAGGGCATGCGCGGCTATATCGCCGCGGCGAAGCGCCAGGGACTCGGGCTCGCCTGACTCCCTGGCCCGTGAGCCCTTGCCGAGGGCGCGCGGTTGCGCCATCTGGGCGTTCCGATGGGCGTCGCGCCCGCCGGGCGGTTAGCTCAGCTGGTAGAGCATCTCGTTTACACCGAGAGGGTCGGCGGTTCGAGCCCGTCACCGCCCACCACTCCCCCTGCCGATCGGCACCCTTCAATTGGCGGCGAATACCGGCGCGCCGTTGCGGATGCGCAGCGTCACGTACGAATCATCGCACACGTTGATGGCGGTCCAGATCTGGGTGGTGTCGTCCGAGAAGGTGGCTCTGACGTCGAACTTGCATTGATCCGCGCTCTTCTCGAAATGAATCGTCGAGCGGCCGGCAGGCTTGATCGGACCGGTCTTCTGGATATCGGCGGCGACCTTGTTCGCCTGCCACTGGTTGGCGCCGGTCGGCGACAGCGCGATCGTCTTGATTTCCTTGCCGGTATCGTTGGTGAGGACGAAATCCCATTCGTCGGCCAGCGCCGGCGTCGCCAGCACCAGCGCCGCGCCTGCCATCACAGCCCAGTATCGCATCGCTTTCCCCTCCTGCGTTTCGCAGAAAATGCGCCTGTCCGCGCCATTCGGCAAGAGCATCTATGGCCCCTAGAGGACGCGGATCAATCGAATCGCGCGGGCGATCCACGGCGGATCGGCGACGACCTGCTGGCGCCCGCCCGCGCCCGGCGGCAGCAGATGGAGCTTGCCGTCGTCGCGGCCGATCAGCCGCCCGAACAGGAAGCGCCCGGCCGGCCGCGGCACCAGCACATCGCAGTTGAGCGCGCGCGCATAGTCCGCCGGAGCGAGGCGCTCGCACCAGATCTCGTCGCCCGCGCGATAGTCGCCGATCCCGCCCGCCACCGCGATCGCGACCAGATCGGGCTCGGCGTGCGGCGGCACCACCGTCGCGGCGCGGCGCGGGGCCTGGGCGCCCACGCCGTCGAGCACCGCCGCTACGGCGATCTCGGGCCGATCGGGCAGCGTCACCAGATCGGCGGCTTCGACCCCGAGCGCGGCGGCGATGCGATTGAGCCAGCCGACCGAGACGGTGCGCGTCCCGGTTTCGAGGCGGCCGATGGTCTGCGCGGTCGTCGGCGGATCGCAGCGCCGGGCGACATCGTCGAGCGTGAGGCCCTTGGCGCGCCGGACTTCGCGGATGGCAGTAATCATGACGCGCTCCCGTAACCTGTTTGGTTTCTCACTTTCCTACACATTCGCCGTTATGGCAAGACACTCGCGACTCGGAAGGAGGTGGCGGCATGCGCGAACTGGCGGAACGGGAAATCGAGGCGGGGCGGCTGGTGCGCGAAGCTGCACCGGGCGGAAAGGCGCGGCGCAGCGTGACGGTCAACATCGCCGAATCGCCGCTCGGCTGGCTGCGCGCGCGCGGGCATGTCGACGCGCGCCAGTTCGAGGCGGGCGAGCGGCTGCGCGGCGATTACGAGACCGCCGCGCTGGCCCCGCGCGTGACGATGCGCTGGGATGTGGGTCCGCGCGCCGCCGGACGGCGCGGCGCCCCCGGCGCGGTGGACCCGACGCTGGCGCAGGTCGCCGCCAAGCGCCGCTTCGATGCGGCGATCGCGGCGGCCGGGCCGGGATTGGCGGACGTGCTGTGGCGCGTCGTCTGCGCGGGCGAGGGTCTGGCGACTGCCGAAAAGGCGCTCGGCTGGCCGACGCGCGCGGGCAAGCTGGTGCTCGGGCTCGCGCTCGATCGCGTGGCGGCGCATTACCGCCTGGGCTGATGCGCCCGCGTCAAGCCGCGTGGGAGCGATTATGCTATTTGCCGGGGATCCGGATGCCGGGGGGTGCCATGATCGTTTTCGGGGCGACGCTGTCGCCATATGTGCGCAAGGTGATGGTGGTCGGCGCCGAGAAGGGGCTCGAGCTCGAGCTGCGGCCCGGGGGATTCGGCCAGGGCGGGCCCGAATTCGCTGCGGCGAGCCCGTTCGGGAAGATGCCGGCGTTCCAGGACGGCGACTTCCGCATCGCCGATTCTTCGGCGATCGTCGCTTATCTCGAGGCCAAGTTCCCCGAGCCGAACCTCATTCCCGCCGAGCCGCGCGCGCGGGCGCGCACGGTCTGGTTCGACGAGCTCGCCGATACGCTGCTGACGGCGGCGGGAACCCCGATCTTCGGCAACCGTTTCGTGCTGCCGCGCGTGCTCAAGCAGCAATGCGACCATGCCGCCGCCACCGCCGCCGAGCGCGACCTGCTGCCCCCGCTGTTCGCCTATCTGGAAGGCGCGATCCCCGAAAGCGGGTTCCTGGTCGAAGACCGGCTGACGCTCGCCGACATCGCGGTCGCCAGCCCGTTCGCGACGCTGGGGACGATCGGCGTGCGGGCCGATGCGGACCGCTATCCGCGCACCGCCGCTTATGTCGCGGCGATCCACGCGCGGCCGAGCTTCGCGGCGATCATCGCCAGGGACAAGGCGCTGGTCGACGCGCTCGGCGGGCCACTGATTGAGGATGCGCCGTTCGTTGGCGACGGGGTATCCGCGAGCTAGGGCGGATTTGGCCAACGCGAATCCGCGCTCCGGCGAAGGCTGGACCCGGGCTTGTGTTCAGGGCGAACGGGTTTGTGGTTCAACCCGGAAGCCGAGGTCGGCCCCGGGGTCACGGCTCGGCCACGCCCTTCGCTTTCACCTTGCGCACCTCGGCGAGCTGGCCCTTGAGGATCGCGAGCGCATCGGTCTCCTCCGGGGTCAGCCCGTCGAGCCTGACATGGTCGATCAGCACCTCAAGCGCATCGCCGATCCGCCCGAGCTGGCGGCCATAGCTGCCGACCTCGTCGAGGATCGCCTGCTCGGTCTCGGGATGCGCGGTCGCGCCCAGATCGATGTTGATCAGCCCGAACTGCGCGCCCTGGTTGTAGAAGCTCCACGGGTTGATCGCCTGCCAGAGCTGCTCGGGGGCGAGGCTGAACGAGAAGGGTTTGCGCATCGGATGCCGCCTAGCTTGCCGGAAGCGCGGATCATACCGCGGCGCAGCAATTCACGCCAGCGCCGCGACCGCCGCCCGCCACGCCGCCGCCTCGTCGTCGCGCCGCGCGAGGATCGTTGCCGCCTCCGCCCGTCCGCGCGCCGGATCGACCTCGACCGTGGCGTCATAGACGAAGGTCGCATTGCCCGAGATCGTCACCAGCGCGCCGTCGGCGGGCGCGCTCGCCTGGCCGAGCACCAGCCCGCCCCGGTTGAACACGCGGACCACGCTGCCGAACGCCACCCGCCCGGCAAGCCCCGCCGCGAACACCGAGGACGCCATCGCGCTCCCGCAGCTGTCGGTCAGCCCCACGCCGCGCTCCCACGTCCGGACGAACAGATCGCCGCCGCGCGGCTCGACGAACGAGATGTTCGCCCGCGCCGGGATCAGCGGCGGCCCCGCCTCGCACCATCGCCCGAGCGCGACCAGCTCGTCTTCGTCGACGCGCGCGACGAAGGCGATCAGATGGGGATTGGGCATCGCCACCGCAGTGAACGCGCGCGCGCTGGGCAGCCCGGGGATCACTGTCTCGATCGCTTCGGCGAGCCCCGCGCGCAGCCCCACCTCGGCCGCGCGGACCGATGCCGGCCCAACCGTGGTCCGCACCCGTCGCGACCCCGGGAGCGAGCTCCGCCACGCGCGCGACCTCGGCGCTGCTCGTCTTGAGCCGCACCCGCGCCGAATCGAGCCCGAGCAATTCGAACCCCAGCCGCGCGACACAGCGCAGGCCGTTGAGGCAGGTCTCCGATTCGCTCCCGTCCGGATTCCACATCCGCATCCCGAAGGCGTGGCGTTCGTCGCCCTCGGTCAGCGCGAGCAGCCCGTCGCCGCCGACGGGGCCCGCGCGATCGGCGAGCGCGCGCGCCACTCCCGCCCAATCCATGTCGCTCAGCGCCAGCCCGCGTGCGTCGACCAGCGGGAAATCGTTCCCCGACCCGTGGCATTTGGCGAAGGCGAGCCGCATGTGCGCGCCATAAGGCGATGCGGGCGCGAACTCCAGCGGCGCGATGCCGCGCGGCCCGACGAGGCTTCGACAAGCCAGGCCCGAACCGGCTAGGGATGGCCGATGCAATTCGCGTCTTCCGCCCGACTCTATCTCCGGCCGGTGCAGTTCGTCGACACGCCGGTCGGGCGTGACGGCGTGGCGCGGCTCGCGGGGGGGCTCTCGTGGTTCGCGGCCTATGAGCTGGTCGTGGTCGAAGGCGGCCGGCGGACGCGGCAGCGGACGATCCCGGTGGCCGAATTGCCGAAGGACGAACGGCTGCTCGCGCTGGCCGAGCGGATCTCGACGCCGCGCGCGCCGCTCACGCTCGGCGAGCGGGTGCTGCGCTTCGACCAGCCGCTGGTGATGGGCATCCTCAACGTCACGCCCGACAGCTTCTCGGACGGCGGCGGCCATGTCGACGATCCCGAGGGCGCGGCGCGCGCCGGGTTCGACATGGGGCTGGCGGGCGCGGCGATCGTCGATGTCGGCGGCGAATCGACCCGGCCGGGCGCGGCGGCAGTGTGGGAAGGCGACGAGATCAAGCGCGTCGTGCCGGTGGTCGAGCGGCTGGCGCGCAGCGGCGCGGCGGTGTCGATCGACACGCGCAAGGCCGCGGTGATGGAGGCGGCGCTCGCGGCGGGCGCGCATCTCGTCAACGATGTCGCGGCGTTGCTGTGGGATCCGCGCGCGCTCGAGGTGGTGGCGCGCGCCGGGTGCCCGGTGGTGCTGATGCACTCGCCCGATCCCGCCAAGGGGCCGCATGGCAGCGTCGCGCACGCCGGATATGGCGACGTGCTGATCGAGGTGTACGACTGGCTGGAGACGCGCGTGGCGGCCGTCGCGGCGGCGGGGGTGGACCGCGCGCGGATCCTGATCGATCCGGGGCTGGGCTTCGGCAAGAGCCTCGCGGACAATCTGGCGCTGCTGGGCGGGCTGGCGCTGTTCCACGGATCGGCTGCCCAATCGTGCTCGGCGCGAGCCGCAAGCGGCTGATCGGCGCGCTGTCGAACGAGGCGCCGGCGAACGCGCGGCTGGGCGGATCGGTGGCGCTCGCGATCAGGGGCGCCGAGCTCGGCGCGCAGATCGTGCGCGTCCACGACGTGTTCGAGACCGCGCAGGCGCTGCGCGTGTGGCGCGGGCTGCGCGACGCGGCGCTGAGCGCCCCTCAGGTCCTGGCGTAGACGAACAGCGCGGTCGCGATCGCGCCGAGCACGACCCGCCCGAGGTGGAGCCGGCCCCATTCGACGAGCAGCGCGCGGGTTTCGGGCGACGCCTGGTCGAGTGGCGTCGCCTTGAGCCGCTCGTTGGTCTTCCAGATCACGGCGAAAGTATAGGCGATGATCGCGAGCATCACCACGCCGCCAACGCCCCACGGCCAGACGCTCCGCCAGCGCGCCCATGCGGCGATTCCAGCGACGCCGCCGATCAGCGCGAGCGCCGCCTGCATGATCGCGCCGCGGGTATAGGCGGGCTTCCACTGCGCGAGCGCGCTCCGATCGTCGAGCAAGAGGCGCGCCGGATGCTCTGCGAAGCTGACGTAGAAGGCGGCACCGGTGAACAGCGCGGCGGCGACGAGTGCGGTCAGGGCGAGCATGGCCGCGAACCTATCAGGCCGGCGCGGGCACGTCCACGATCGCGGCGGGATCGTAGGCGCGGCGATAATGCCAGTCGATTGGCACCCGCGCGCCGCCCTGGGCGATCGATCGGGTGATCGCGGCCATCAGCCGCATGTCCTGCAGTCCCTCCTCGCCGGGGAGACGAGCGGCGCCTTGCCGCGCACGACATCGGCCATCCAGTCCATCTCGCGCGCGAACTGGTCGGTGTCGGCGATCGCGACCTCGCCCTGATCGGGATGGCTGTAGATGTTGAGATGGTTGCCGCCATAATAGGCGCCGGGATCGCCGCGCAGCCGCGCCTTCTCGCAGAACACGTCGAACTTCATCGCGCCGGCGTAGGAGAAGCTGGTCGAGCCGTTGGCGATCGCGCCCGAGGGAAAACGGAACTGCCAGGCGACCAGATCCTCGGTATCCTTGAAGCGCGGATCGCTGCGATCGGTGTTGGCCCAGGCGCGGACCTCGATCGGCTCCTCGTTGAGCAGGTAGCGTGAGGCGTTGACGCCATAGATGCCCATGTCCGCCAGCGCGCCGCCGCCCGACATCCTCATGTCGAGCCGCCAGGCGTCCGAGGGTTCGCCCGGATCGGCCTGGCGGCCCATGTCGGTGACGACGAGCCGCGGCTTGCCGTAGCGCCCCGATCGGATGCGGCGCATCGCTTCGAGGTTGTGCGGCTCGTAATGGCAGCGATAGGCGATCATCAGCCTGCGGTCGGCAGCCCGGGCGGCGGCGATCATCGCCTCGCAATCGGCGATGCTCGTCGCCATCGGCTTTTCGCACAGCACATGCTTGCCGGCCTTCAAGGCGCGGATCGTGTATTCGGCGTGCATCGAATTGGGCAGGACGATGTAGACCACGTCGATCCGCGGATCGCGCGCGATCGCATCGAAATTCTCGTAGTTATAGATCGCGCTGGCCGCGACGCCTTCCTTCGCTGCCCAGGCTGCCGCCTTGTCGGGATGACCGCTGACCAGCGCGGTGAGCCGGGCGCCCGCGCAGGCGCGCAGCCCTGGGATGATCTGCCCCTGCGAAAGCTTGCCGATGCCGACCACCGCGAAGCCGAGCCTGCGGTCGTCCGGCAGCGCCCCACGCGGTTGCGGCCGGGCGGCGGCGGAAGGACTGATCGCGGCCGACGCGCCGGCGGCGAGGCCGAGCTCGATCAAGGTGCGGCGGGAAATCCTGTCGGCCATGGCATGCCCTCTCCTGCCCGGGGCGTCGCTGCGCCCGAGTCTGGTCGAGGATGTTAGCGATACCAGCGCCCGCGGCCAAGCGCGGACGGCTATCCGAACGCCACGCTCTCGAAGCGCACTGGCGCGCCGCTGGCCGCGTCGGCAAGCGCGCCTTCCCACATCACCCGCGCGCCGCGCACGATCGTCCCCACCGGCCGGCCGGTGAGCGTCATTCCGGTGAACGGCGACCAGCCGCACCGCGACGCGAGCCAGCTTTCCTCGATCGTCCAGCGCGCCTTGAGATCGACCACGCTGAAATCGGCGTCATAGCCGACCGCGATCCGCCCCTTGCCGACGATCCCGAAGATCCGCTGCGGCCCGGCGCTGGTCATGTCGATCAGCCGCGCGAGCGTCATCCGCCCTTCGGCGACATGGTCGAGCATCAGCGGCAGCAGCGTCTGCACGCCCGGCATCCCGCTGGGGGAGGCGGGATATTGCTGCGCCTTCTCCACGCGCGTGTGCGGCGCATGGTCCGATCCGATCACGTCGGGCACGCCCTGCCGCAACCAGTCCCACAGCCCGTCGCGGTGCGCGCGCGAACGGATCGGCGGGTTCATCTGCGCGAAGGTGCCGAGGCGCGGATAAGCTTCCTCGCCCGCCAGCGTCAGATGCTGCGGGGTCAGCTCGCAGGTGGCGATGTCCTTGTTGCGGCCGAGCAACTCGAGCTCGGCGGGGGTGGTGACGTGGAGCACATGGATCCGCCGCCGCGCCGCGCGCGCGAGCCGCAGGATGCGCTGCGTGGCGAGCAACGCGCTCTCGTCGTCGCGCCAGACGGGATGCGACGAGGGATCGCCCGCCACGCGCTCGCCGAGCCGCGCCTGCATGCGGAACTCGTCCTCGGCGTGGATCGCGACGCGGCGATGCCCCGAGGCGAGCACGCGCGCGAGATTGGCGTCGTCGGAGACGAGCAGGTCACCGGTCGAGGCGCCCATGAAGATCTTGACTCCCGCCGTTCCGGGCAGCCGCTCGAGCTCGGCGAGGCGCTCGGCATTATGGTTGGTCGCGCCGACATAAAAGGCATGGTCGCACCACATCCGCCCCTTGGCGCGCGCGAGCTTGTCGGCCACCGCCTCGGCGCTATCGGTATTCGGCTTGGTGTTGGGCATCTCGAACACCGCGGCGACCCCGCCGAGCACCGCGGCGCGGCTGCCGCTCTCGAGATCCTCCTTCGCCTCGAGCCCGGGCTCGCGGAAGTGGACCTGGCTGTCGATCACCCCCGGCAGCACGTCGAGCCCGGTGCAGTCGATCGTCTCGCCCGCGTCGCCGACCCGGCCGATCGCGACGATCCGCCCGTCCGAGACGCCGACGTCGACCGCGGCCGGCCCGCCCGGCAGATGCACGCGCCCGTTGGTGAGCTTGAGATCGATGCTCATGATTGCCTCTTTCGCCGTGGCCAGCCGCCCCCTACCTCTTTGCCATGCCAGAGGCCACCCTGCTGCCGGATCGCGCCCTCCTGCGCATCTCGGGCGACGACGTCCGCGGCTTCCTCCAGGGGCTGGTGACGCAGGATATGGGGGCAGTGGCGCCCGGCGCCCCGCAATGGGGCGGGCTGCTCACCGCGCAGGGCAAGGCGCTGTTTGACTTCCTGCTGTGGGATGATGGCGACGCGATCCTGATCGATTGCGAAGCCGAGCAGCGCGAGGCGCTGGCGCGGCGGCTGGCGCTCTATCGCCTGCGCCGCGCAATCGTGATCGAGCCGGTCGAGGGCGGCGTCTATTGGGCGCCCGAAGGCGATGCCGGCGTGCCCGATCCGCGCCTCCCCGCGCTCGGCCGCCGGTGGCTCGGCGCGGCAGACGGCGCCCACGCCACCGGCTGGCGCGCGCATCGCCTGAGCCTCGGCGTCACCGAGGGCGCGGCCGAGCTGGGGCAGGACAAGACCTTGTGGCTCGAATGCAATGCCGCCGAGCTGAACGGGGTGAGCTTCGCCAAGGGCTGCTACATCGGCCAGGAGAATACCGCGCGGATGCATTACCGCGCCAAGGTCAACCGCCGGCTCGTCGTCGCTCCGATCGCCGCGCCGGGGCCGCGCACCCACGCGACCTATCCCGAGCTGGGGCTGATGGTCGAGCTGCGCCGGCTCGACGCGCTCGGCGACGCGATTCCGCCCGGTTGGTGGCTGGCCTGATCAGAAATCGACCGCGCGGCCGTCGATCTCCCAGTCGCCGTAGCGCGTCGGATCGAGCCCGCGCGGATCGTCGGCGGTCCGCTCGACGGGCTCGGGGTCGGGTTCGGGCACCGGCGGACTGTCGGACAGATAGGCGGGCGGCTTCACATGCGGCGGGCGCTGGCCCATGGCATTGCCTCCGTTCGAGTGGCCCACCCATCGAACCAGCGAGGAACGAGGTCAAGTGAAGCGCGCCGGAACGACAGGAAGCAACGCCGACGCGCCCGGGGTCCCCGCGCGCCGCGCGGCGCTGCGCGTGCTCGACGGGGTGCTGCGCGGCGGGCTGGCGCTCGAGGCCGCGCTCGATTCGGCTGGGCGCGGGCTCGCGCCCAACGATCGCGGGCTCGCGCACGCGATCGCCGCCGAGGCGCTGCGCCACCTGCCCGATCTCGACGCGCTGATCGATTCGGCGACCCAGCGCGCGCTCCCCGACGATGCCAAGGCGCGCTTCGCGCTGCGGATCGCGCTCGTCCAGGCGCTGCGGCTCGGCACCCCCGGCCATGCCGCGATCGCGACCGTGCTGCCTTTGGTCGACGGCGGCCCGCGCAAGCTGGTCCATGGCGTGTTCGGCACGCTGATGCGCGCCAACGCGATCCTGCCCGAGGTGCCGACCCTCCCCGCGCCGGTGGCGCTGCGCTGGCGCGAGGCGTGGGGCGAGGCGATGGTCGAGGCCGCCGCGCGCGCAGTCGCCGCGCCGCCGCCGCTCGACCTGACGCTGCGCGAGGGCGCGTCGATCGAGGGCGGCGTGAGCCTGATGCCGGGCCACGCGCGGCTTCCCGCCGGTGCGTCGGTGCCCGATCTGCCCGGTTTCGCCGAGGGGCAATGGTGGGTGCAGGATCTCGCCGCGTCGCTCCCCGCACGGCTGCTCGGCAAGGGGCCCGGACGCGCGTTCGATCTGTGCGCGGCACCCGGCGGCAAGACGCTCACGCTCGCCGCCGCCGGCTGGGACGTGACCGCGGTCGACATCTCCGACAGCCGGCTCCAGCGCCTGCGCGACAATCTCGATCGTACCGGGTTGAGCGCGCGCGTCGTCGCCGCCGATCTGCTGGCCTGGCAGCCCGATGCCCCCGCCGACGCGGTGCTGCTCGACGCGCCGTGCAGCGCCACCGGCATCTTCCGCCGCCACCCCGACGTGCTCCATCGGGTCCGCCCGTCGCAGATCGCCGAGATGGCCGATCTCCAGGCGCGGCTGCTCGATCGCGTCAGCGGCTGGGTGCGCCCCGGCGGCAGTCTCGTCTTCGCGACCTGCTCGCTCGAGCCGGCCGAAGGCGAGGCCCAGCTCGCGCGCTTCCTCGCCGATCATCGTGACTTCGCGATCGATCCCGCGCGCGCCGAGGAGCTTCCCGCGGGGGTGGTTCCCCGCCGGGACGGCGCGCTCCCCCAGCTTTCGCGGCGAATTCGGCGGTCTCCGCGCTCAGCAGCCGCAGCGCCTCCGCCCTGAGCCAGCGCTCGACGCGCCGTTCGAGCCCCTCGCGCGGGCCGCCGCAGTGGAGCTCGTCGCCCGCGCGGCGCGGCGTGCGTGCAGTGCCCGCCGGCCAGACTATCATCAGCGTGCCGTCGCCGAACGGCACCCGCGCATCGGGCACGAACGGCAGCGGCTCGGGTAGCCGCGCCTGTTGGCGCGCGATCCAGCCCTGCTGCTGCTCCGCCCAGGCGAGCGCCTTGGGCAGCGACGCGCGCGGCGGCAGCGTCAGCCGGACCGCACCGCTGCGCGGATCGACCGCGAGCTTCATCCCCCGCGCCCGCGCGTTGCGGACGACCTGGATGGTCACAGCTCGCGTTCCACGAGATGGTGCTCGAAATCGCCGGCATCGTCCTCGGAGATCGTCCAGCCACGCACCGACTGGCCGGCGCGGTGGACCGCCTCGGGATCGCCGCACACCAGATAATGCCATCCGGGCAATGGCTCGCCCGCCGCGCGCAGCCGATAGGGCGCAGGTCGAGGGCAGCCATTCGATCTCGCCGACGTTCGCCATCGTCAGCCGCACGCATTCGCTGACGAAGGCATGGCGATGCCGATAGTCGCTGCAGCGCCCGCTGCGCCGATCGAGCAGCCGGCACGCGACGTTGGTGGGCAGCAGCTCGCCGGTTTCCTCGTCCTCGAGCTTGTGGATGCAGCATTTGCCGCATCCGTCGCACAGCGCCTCCCACTGCGCGCGATCGAGCTGCGCGAGCGGCGTATCCTCCCAGAACCGCCCGCTCACTTGACCCACCGCTCGATCTCGGCGGCGACCGCGTCCGGCCCCTTGTCGATCGGCAGCGGCGCGATCGGCCTGCCCTGAGGGTCCATCAGATAGGCGACCTCGGAATGGCCGATGACATAGCCGCCGCCGGGGCCCGCCGGCTCTGCATGGTAATAGACCGCATATTCCTTCGCGACCCGCGCGATCTCCTTCGGATCGCCGGTGAGCCCGACCATGCGGGGATGGAAGGCGGACACGAACTGCTTGAGCACCGCCGGCGTGTCGCGCGCGGGATCGACGCTGATGAAGATCGGCACGACCTGGGCCGAGACGCGCGGATCGCTCGCGTCGAGCTTGCGCATCGCCTGCCCGATCTTCTGCATGTCGGTCGGGCAGACGTCCGGGCAATAGGTGTAGCCGAAATAGACGATGCGATACTTGCCCGCAAAATCCACGTCGCGGACCGGCTTGCCGTCCTGGTTCACCAGCGCGAACGGGCCGCCGATGCGTGCGCCCGCCAGCGGCGGTTCTGTGGTCGCGCCCGAGCCGCAGCCACCAAGCAGCGCCGCGGCGGCCAAGGCCGTTGCAAAGGCGGGTCGGATGCTATTCATGGCGGGGCCAGCCATGATCTGATAGGAGTCGCGTGGCAAGGTATCCGCGAGCTTTGGGGTTTTTTCGATGATGTTCCGTGCTTTCCGCGCCGCCTTCGCGGCCCTGGCGTTCATGCTCGCCGCAACCCCCGCTTGCGCCCAGCAATTTTCCGACAGCTACAAGTTCCTCCAGGGCGATCCGCGATTCGGACGGCAAGAAGGTCGACGAATATCTGTCGAACAAGGCGATGCGCATCGTCAACACGCGCGATAAGGGCACCGGCGACGCGGCGATCCACATCGTCACCAAGCGCAGCGATGCGCTTTATCTGCGTGCGTTGCTCCAGAACGAGGACATCAACCCCAATCTCCAGGATCGCGACGGCAACACCGCGCTGATCCTTGCCGCCGATCGCAACTGGGACGACGGCATCGCGATCCTGATCCGCTACCACGCCAATGTAAACGTCGCCAATTCGAGCGGCGAGACCCCGCTGATCCGCGCGGTGCAGCGACACAACACCAATATCGCGACCACGCTGCTCGCCGCCGGCGCCGATCCCGACAAGGCCGATCTGATCGCCGGCATGTCCGCGCGCGACTACGCGCGGACCGACACGCGCGCGCCCGCATCGCTCGTCCGGCTGCTCGCCGGCGCGGCCAAGGTCCAGCGCAAGGCGAACGTCGCCGGCCCCAAGCTCTAGGGCAGCCCCGCTTCGGGATCGATCAGGTGGATCACCCGGCGCGCGGCGCGGCGGGCGAAGGCCAGGGTACATCGCTTGCGCGTCGCCGGCGCCAGCGCGACCGTGCTCGCCTCGCGCACCACCGCCGCATCGTAGCGGTCGGCGACGATCAGCCCGGCGCGATTCGGCAAGAAGCAATCCTGCTCGAACGCGCGCAGATCGAACCCCGCGGGCACCGCCCAGAAGAAGCGGTCGCAATGCGCGAGATAATCGTTCCACTTGCAATCTCCGAGCAGGTCCGCGCGCGAGACCTTGATCTCGACGATCACGATCTGGCCGCGCGAATCGAGCGCCATCAGATCGGCACGCCGCCCGCCGTCGAGCGGCACCTCCGCCATCGCCATGAGGTCGTGGCGCAGCAGCATGCGGCAGACTCCGCGCGCAACGTCCGCCGCCTGGAGGGCGACGGACGGCACGGCGATCGGGAACGATTCGGGGCTCATCCCGCGAATGCTAGAACATTCAGGGAACGAGTGAAAGTCCGCGCTCAGCGATAGAAGACGTGATGGCCGATCATGCCGACGCGCGCGCGCTTCCAGTTCGGCGAGACATAGCCCGCGTGGAAATAGAGCGCATGCTCCACCGGACTTTCCCACAGATCCTTCCGCGCGACCTGCGCCACCGCGAGCGCCTTGCGCCACGCGGCGTTGCTCGGCGGGCTCGGCAGCTTGCCGCCGCGCACGAACGAGAATTGGCCGCGCTGGGTGAGCACCGAGCAAACCGTGCGCGGGAAGCGCCCCGAGGTCGTGCGGTTGAGGATCACGTCGGCGACCGCGAGCTGGCCCGCGAGCGGCTCGCCCTTCGCCTCGTAGTAGACACCGACGGCCAGGCAGCGAAGCTCGTCGTCGGAAGCGCTCGGCGCATCCTGCGCGGCTACCGCGGCGGACAGGGTGGTGAATTCGATCTCAGGCGCCGCCGCCGCAGGAGTGTCCCTAGCAGGAGAAACCGGAACCGCCGCAATGGGCGGCGCGGGAACAACTTGCGGTTCCTGGGGGTTTAGCTGTTGAAGCGGAACATCCTGAAAGACGTTCGGATCGAGCGTGGCGGCGTTCGCAAGCGTGCCAGCGCATAAGGTAACCACCGCGAGAATCGCGGCGCAAGGCATGAACTTCATTGTTCGTCATTACTATGCGGTTGGTGCGCGGCCGGGCCCCCTTTATCTTATCGGGCCGCCGGGCTTCCCCCCGACTGCGTAACCGTTCGACTTCGCACTTCGACCGGCACAACGCTGTTGTCAGTGGCGGGCCTGTCGGCCCCCAATCCTTGCCAGTCAACTAAAACCCATCGTTTCGGCGATGAACCGTTCTGCCCGTGCGATATCCAGTTCGACGACCCAAAGATCGGGATCGTGCATGCGGCGCCGCTGCCAATAGCCCGAAACCTCGGATTCGTCGGCGATCTCGGCCGGGCGGCGGCGATCAGCGCGGGGTTTCCGGACGGACCGATGCCGCGCTCGAGGAAGCGCGGATGGGCGCCGCGCTCATAGGCGAGCAACAGGATTCCGCCCGCGGTCGCGTCGCCGCGCGCGAGCACCGCCGCCGACCCGCCGGCATCCTGGACGCACCGGATCAGCGCGCTCACCAGCACCCCGCTGGCGAGCCGCGCGCTCAAGCGCGATAACCGGGAAGGCCCGCGAGCGCGATCCGCGAGCGCATGAAGGTGCCGGTGCCGCGCGCGGCTTCCTCGCCGCTCGCATCGATCAGCCGCGCCTCGGCGACGAACACGCGCCGCTGGCCGCTGACCCATCGCCCCTCGGCGACCACCGGTCCTTCGCCCAGCGGCTTGGTCAGGAGCAGGTTGAACGCGGTGGTCAGCAGGAAGCGATCGGTGACCAGGCTGTTCGCCGCGTAGAAGGCGGCGTCGTCGAGCATCTTGAAATAGGCGGTGCCGTGCGCGGCGCCGGCGGCGTGGAAATAGCGCGAATCGAGCGTGAAGCGGATCCGCGCGACGCCGCCGGAGGGGATCTCGAGCACCGACTCGAACAGCCGGTTGATCGGCGCGGTGGCATAGAGCGATTCGAGCGCGCGGAAATGCGCCTCCGCGCCGGTCGGCGCGTCAGGCGGCGTCACGCGCTTCGACGCCGGTGAGCAGCGCGTAGAGCGCGTCGGCCGATCCGGCGCCGCGCAGCTTGCTCGCGAAGCCACGATCGCGCAGCCGGCGCGAGACGCGGGCGAGCGCCTTGAGATGCTCGGCGCCCGCGCCCGCCGGCGACAACAGCATGAACACCAGATCGACCGGCAGCTCGTCGACCGCGCCGAAATCGACCGGCTTGGCGAGCCGCGCGAACACGCCGGTGACGTGGCGCAGCCCCTCGAGCTTGCCGTGCGGGATCGCGACCCCCACCGCCGAAGCCGGTCGACCCAAGCTTCTCGCGGTGCGCGACGCATTCGGTGACCTCGCGCGCATCGAGCTGCCAGGCGCGCGCGGCGATCGCGCCGAGCTGCTGGAACAGCGCCTTCTTGCTGGCGACGCCCAGCCCCTCGGCCACGGCCTCGGGCACGAGCAGATCGCTGAGATCGGTCACCAGGGCATCCATCGGGTCGCGCCGCGGGGCCACGGGTTCAGAGCGCGCGATTGGGCTCGACCCAGCCGATGGTGCCGTCGCCGCGGCGATAGACCATGTTGAACGCGCCCGTCCCGGTGTTGCGGAACAGCAGCGCGTTGGTGTTGCGCAGGTCGAGCATCATCACCGCGTCCGAAACCGTGGCTTCGGGCACGTCGACGCGCGTCTCGGCGATGACCAGCGGCGCGTCGACGGCTTCCTCCTCCTCGCTCGGCTCCTGGAACAAGGTGTAGCCGGCATTGTCATAGGCGCCGTTCACCGCAGCAGCGGGCGCGCCGTTGTGGCGATCCCTCAGTCGGCGGACGTAGCGGCGGAGCTGCTTCTCGATCCGGTCGGCGGCGCCGTCGAACGCGCCATGCGCTTCCATCCCGCCGTTGGCGGCCTTGAGCACCAGCCCGTGCATCACATGCGCCATGATGTCGCAGGTGAAGCCATTGTCGTGCGGCCCCTTGCCGAAGGTCACCTGCGCCGAGATCGCGCGCGAGAAATATTTGTCGGCGATGCCCTGGAGCCGCTCGGTGACGCGCGTCTTGAGCGCGTCGCCGGTGTCGACCTGATGGCCCGATACCCGGATATCCATGACACAATCTCCGAACAAAATGAGGGCGAGCACCTAGGGACGGGCCCCGCGAGCGTCAACCGGACGCGGCCGCCCCCCACAGCGGCTCGTCCAGCCCCGAGACAAAGGCTGCGTGGCGTACAAGTTCCGCCGCGCTCGGCGCGAAATGCCGCGCCGGGCGGACGTGGACGCGCGCGACCCCCTCAGCGACGGTCTCGCGCATCACCGGCGCGTCGACCGCGAGCCCGAGCGTGATCTGGCGCCCGCCGGTCAGCTCGACATAGACCTGCGCAAGCAATTGCGCGTCAAGCAGCGCGCCGTGGAGCGCGCGCTGGCTGAGATCGATGCCGTAGCGCGCGCACAAGGCATCGAGCGAATGCTTGGCGCCGGGATGGCGCGTGCGTGCCAGCGTCAGCGTGTCGACCATCCGCTCGATCGCGACCTGCGGGCGCCCGCAGCGCGACAATTCGCCGTTGAGGAAGCCGAAGTCGAACGCGGCATTGTGTGCGACCAGCGGGCAATCGCCGAGGAAGTCGATCAGCTCCTCGGCGACATGATGGAACAAGGGCTTGTCCGAAAGGAACATGTCGCTGAGCCCATGCACCGCAAAGGCGCCGGCGGGCATCATCCGCTCGGGGTTCACATAGGCATGATAATGGCGGCCTGTCGGCACGCGGTTGACCAGCTCGACGCAGCCGATCTCGACCAGGCGGTCGCCGCTCGAGAAGCTCAGCCCCGTCGTCTCCGTGTCGAACACGATTTCGCGCATGCGGCCCTTATCCTACCGTGCCGCGCGCGAGGCAAGCGATCACCGCGCGAACCTGGGCGCGCGTCTCGCCGATCGGGCAATCGGTCGCGATCACGAAATCGGCGCGCGCGCGCTTTTCGGCGTCGGGCACCTGCCGCGCAAGGATCGATTCGAACCGCTCGGCGGTCATGCCCGCCCGCGCCAGCACGCGCGCGCGCTGGAATTCAGGCGGCGCCGAGACCACCGCAATCCGGTCGACATGGCGCCAGCCGCCGGCCTCGAACAGCAAGGGCACGTCGAGCACGACCAAGGGCGCGTGCGCATTGGCCTCGAGGAAGGCGGCGCGCGCGGCGGCGACGGCGGGGTGGACCAGCGCCTCGAGCCGTTCGAGCCGGCCGGGATCGCCGAACACGGCTTCGGCAAGCAGCGTGCGATCGACGCCATGATCGCTGGTGGTGTCGGGGAAGGCGGCCTCGATCTCGGCGACCAGCGCGCCGCCGGGCCCTTGGAGCCGGTGGACCTCGGCATCGGCATCGAACACAGGCACGCCCTCGTCGGCGAACATCGCCGCGACGGTCGACTTGCCCATGCCGATCGATCCGGTGAGCCCCAGGGTGATCATGCCGTCAGCAGCGAGCGCAGTTCGTCGTCGCGGGTCGCGCGGCGGCGCGGCGTCGAAGAACAGTTCGAACGCGAGCGCCGCCTGGCCGATCAGCATCTCGAGCCCGTCGACCGTCGCCAGGCCGCGCGCGCGCGCCCGCGCCAGCAGATCGGTCTCGAGCGGGGCATAGACCGCGTCATAGACCACGGCATCCTCGGGCAGCGGCGCCAGGTCGAGCCGCAGCGGCGGCTGGCCCGCCATGCCGAGCGGGCTGGCGTTGACGAGCAGGTCGGCGGGCGGCAGCAGGGCATCGAGCGGGACCGCGTCGCCCTTGATCCCGAACGCGCCGAGCAGCGCCGCCGCCTTGAGCACGTTGCGGTTGAGCATCGTCACGCGCCCGATCCCGACCTTCGACAACACGAACAGCACCGCGCGCGCCGCCCCGCCCGCGCCGATCACCACCGCGTGCGCGCCCTCGAGCGGCATGTCGGCGATTGGTGCGTAGAAGCCGGCGGCATCGGTGTTGGTGCCGATCAGCGCCTCGCCGTCGCGCAGCACGGTATTGATCGCGCCGATGCTCGCGCGCACTCCACCGCGATCCTCGACCAGGTCGAACGCCGCCTGCTTGTGCGGGATGGTGATGTTGCATCCGCACCAGGCGGGATCGGCGCGCCGCGCCTCGAAATAGCCGGCGAGCGCCGCGGCGGTCACATGCTCGGCACGATAGTCCGCGTCGATCCCGAGCGCGTCGAGCCAGAAGCGATGGATCAGCGGCGACTTGGAATGGCCGATCGGATCGCCGATCACCTCGGCATAGGGGATCATGACGCCAGCACCCCGCGCACGCGCAGATAATCGAGCAGCGGCAGCAGCGGCATGCCGAGGATGGTGAACTGGCTGCCCTCGGTCCGCGCGAAGAGCTGCGCGCCGAGCCCCTCGATCCGATAGCAGCCGACGCAGCCGCCGATCGCCGGCCATTCCTGGTCGAGATACGCCTCGATGAACCCTTCCGAGAGCGCCCGGACATGCATCCGCGCGCGATCGACATGGCGCCATACCGGCTGGCAGCCTTCGGCGATTACCGCCGCGCTGATCAGATCATGGTGCCGGCCCGACAAGCGCCGCAAATGCTCGCCCGCTTCCTCTCGGCTCGCCGGCTTGTCGAGGATCGCGCCATCGCCGAGCGCGACGACCGAATCGCATCCGAGCACCAGCGCGCGGGGATCGAGTCCCGAGACCTTGAGCGCCTTGAGTTCGGCGAGCGCGTCGGCCAAGTCGCGCGGCGCGACTTGCGCCCCAAGCAGCGCGGCCTTGGCAGCCTCTTCGTCGACCTGCGCCGCCAGCGCTTCGTGCGGCACGCCGGCGGCGGCGAGCATCGCCCGGCGCGACACGCTCTGCGAGGCGAGCACCAGCCTCATGCCCCCCCGGCAAGCGTGCGCTCGTTGCACAATTGGATGATCGCCGCGGCGGTTTCCTCGATCGAGCGCCGCGTCACGTCGATCACCGGCCAGCCGCGATCGGCGAACATCCGCCGCGCATAGGCGACCTCGCGCGCGACCGAATCCTGGTCGACATAGGCGGTCTCGGGCGGCTGGTTGAGCGAGAGCAGGCGGTTGCGGCGAATCTGGACCAGCCGATCGGCGCTGGTGGTGAGCCCGACGATCAGCGGCTGCCTTAGGCCGTAGAGCTCCGGCGGCGGCGGCGATTCGACGACGATCGGGATGTTGGCGGTCTTGTAGCCGCGGTTGGCGAGGTAGATCGAGGTCGGCGTCTTCGACGAGCGCGACACGCCGGCGAGGACGATGTCGGCCTCCTCCCAATCCTCGGCGCCGATCCCGTCGTCGTGCGCGATCGTGAACTGGATCGCCTCGACACGCGCGAAATAGGCGGCGTCGAGCATGTGCTGGCGTCCCGGCCGCGCCTTGGCTTCCTGCCCGAGCAATTGCGACAGCGCGTGGTTGACCGGATCAAGCGGCGCGATCGCCGGCAGCCCCATCGCCCGACAGCGACTCTCGAGCGTTCGCCGAATCTCGCTGTTGACCAAAGTGAACAGCACCAGCCCCGGATTCTGCGCGATCTCTTGGAGGATGCGATCGAGATGCGCCCTCGCTGCGCACCATCGGCCAGAAATGGCGGAGCGTCTCGACGTCGTCATATTGGGCGAGCGCGGCCTTGGCGATATTCTCCAGCGTCTCGCCGGTCGAATCGGAGAGCAGGTGGAGATGGAGCCGCATCAGCCGGCCGGCGCGCTTGTGGACAACATGGGCACAGCCGCTAGCGCAACGCAGGGCATGGGCCAAGCGCCACCACTCCGCCGATCGCGCCCGGGCGCGATCCACAGCCCCGTCCCCAACCCCGAAACGTCGTCCACAGTCTGTGAATCCCGGGAGCGCGATCGGCGACTCCGCGCGTTCGAGCCGGCGCTGCTGGAGTCAAGCTGTTGGCGAATCGCGGGCGAGCGCATAAGCCCCGGCTTCCACGCACCAACTACCTTCAACAACCCTCTTAGATTCTATATCTATTGATAGTGAGAAGGACCCGTTTTCGAGCATGCCGGACGCCCCGAAGCCTTTGCTCGAGACGCTGCGGGGAATCCGTCAGACGATACCGGCGATCTGGCTGATGCGGCAGGCCGGGCGCTATCTGCCTGAGTATCGGGCGCTTCGCTCGGAGAAGGGCGGGTTCCTCGAGCTGGTCAACGACGGCGCCGCGGCAGCGGAAGTGACGCTCCAGCCGATCCGCCGCTTCGCGATGGACGGCGCGATCCTCTTTTCGGACATCCTGATCGTGCCGATGGCACTGGGGCAGGGCCTGCGGTTCGGGGTGGGCGAAGGCCCCCGGCTCGCCCCGACGGTGACGAGTTGGGAGGCGCTGGATGGCCTCGAGGCCAAGCCGGGGGCGCTCGACCCGATCTACGATACCGTCCGCCGCGTCGCCGCCGAGCTGCCGCCGCGGACCACCTTCCTCGGATTCGCGGGGAGTCCATGGACGGTGGCGACCTATATGATCGCGGGTCAGGGCAGCCGCGAACAGGCCGAGGCGCGCCGGCTCGCCTATCGCGATCCTGCGCTGATGAGCGCGCTGATCGATCGGATCGCCGAGTGCACGATCGGCTACCTGCTCGGCCAGATCGACGCGGGCGTCGAGGCGGTGCAGCTGTTCGACAGCTGGGCAGGGAGCCTTAGCCCGGAACAGTTCGAGCAATGGGTGATCGCCCCGACCGTGCGGATCGTCGCGGCGCTGCGCGAGCGGGCGCCGCATGTGCCTGTCATCGGCTTCCCCAAGGGCGCCGGCGGCAAGCTTGCGGCCTATGCGCGCGAGACATGCGTCGATGCGATCGGTCTCGATGAGACGATCGATCCCGAATGGGCCGATGCCAGCTTGCCCGAGGGCCTGCCCGTCCAGGGCAATCTCGATCCGCTCGCGCTGATCGCCGGCGGCGCGGCGCTCGAGCGCGCGACCGATCGCATCCTTGCCGCGTTTCGCAATCGCCCGCATGTCTTCAACCTGGGCCATGGCATCCTGCCCGACACGCCGATCGCGCATGTCGAGGCGCTGCTGGCGCGCGTGCGCGGAGAAAGCGGATGAACGGATTCCTGGGCGCCGCCTATCCGTGGGTGAAGGCCGCGCATCTGATCTTCGTGATCTTCTGGATGGCCGGGCTGTTCCTGTTCCCGCGTTATCTGGTCCATCACCAGGAAGCGCTGGCGAAGCCGGGCGAGGCTGCGCAATGGATCGAGCGCGAGGCCAAGCTGCGCCGGATCATCCTGACGCCTTCGCTGATTGGCACCTGGCTGTTCGGGTTGGCGCTGGCCGCGGATTTCGGGCTGTTCGAAGGCGCGCCCGGGCTCGGCTGGCTCCACGCCAAGCTGCTGCTGGTAGTCGGCCTGACCGGCTATCAGGGATGGATGGTCGCCTATTCGAACAAGCTGGCGCGGGGGCAAGCGGCGGTCGTGACGCGGACGCTGCGGATGCTCAACGAGATTCCGGCGCTCGCGGTGGTGCTGATTGTCGTGCTGGTCGTCGTCAAACCGTTCCGAGGCGGTTGACTTGGGCGCTAGGCGAACCTAACTCCCCAAAGCATCGATCCCCGTTCGGGCGGTCGCCGCTCTTCTCCAGCATCGTCAGCGCGCATTCCTTTCGCCGACCGACGCTCCCCCAGCATCCCTGCAAGCATTCGGACGCCTTATGCACCTCAAGGACCTCAAGAAGAAACCCCCCGCCGAGCTGGTCGAGATGGCCGAGGATGTCGGCGTCGAGGGTGCGTCGACGCTGCGCAAGCAGGATCTCCTGTTCGCGATCCTCAAGGCGCAGGCCGAGAACGGCGAGCAGATCATGGGCGAGGGCACGATCGAGGTGCTCCCCGACGGCTTCGGCTTCCTGCGCAGCCCGCAGGCCAATTATCTCGCCGGCCCCGACGACATCTACATCTCCCCCAATCAGGTGCGGAAATTCGGGCTGCGCACCGGCGACACGGTCGAGGGCGAGATCCGCGGCCCAAGGACGGCGAGCGCTATTTCGCGCTGGTGCGGCTGGTCTCGGTCAATTTCGACGATCCCGAGGCGGTCCGCCACCGCGTCAATTTCGACAACCTCACCCCGCTTTAACCCCGACGAGAAGCTCACGCTCGATCCGCAGGATCCGACCGTCAAGGACAAGTCGGCGCGGGTGATCGACATCATCAGCCCGCAGGGCAAGGGCCAGCGCGCGCTGATCGTCGCGCCGCCGCGCGTCGGCAAGACCGTGTTGCTCCAGAACATCGCCAAGGCGATCACCGACAACCATCCCGAGGTCTTCCTGATCGTGCTGCTGATCGACGAGCGGCCCGAGGAAGTCACCGATATGCAGCGCTCGGTGAAGGGCGAGGTGATCTCCTCGACCTTCGACGAGCCGGCGTCGCGCCACGTCCAGGTCTCCGAGATGGTGATCGAGAAGGCCAAGCGGCTGGTCGAGCACAAGAAGGACGTCGTGATCCTGCTCGATTCGATCACGCGCCTCGGCCGCGCCTACAACACCGTCGTGCCTTCCTCGGGTAAAGTGCTGACCGGCGGCGTCGATGCCAATGCGCTCCAGCGGCCCAAGCGCTTCTTCGGCGCCGCACGCAACATCGAGGAAGGTGGCTCGCTCTCGATCATCGCCACCGCGCTGATCGACACCGGCAGCCGGATGGACGAGGTGATCTTCGAGGAATTCAAGGGCACCGGCAATTCGGAGATCGTCCTCGACCGCAAGGTCGCCGACAAGCGCATCTTCCCGGCACTCGACGTCGGTAAATCGGGCACGCGCAAGGAAGAGCTGCTGGTCGACAAGGCCAAGCTCTCCAAGATGTGGGTGCTGCGCCGCATCCTGATGCAGATGGGCACGATCGATGCGATGGAGTTCCTGCTCGACAAGATGAAGGATTCGAAGACCAACGAGGATTTCTTCGACTCGATGAACCAGTGACCGGCGGGCCAAAGGCCCGGCCGACGGCACGGGCTTTGCCCGTGCCCGGTTAATGGCTAAGCCCCCCCCATGCTCGATTTCGCCGACGTCCTGACCCCCGCCGGGCTCGCGGTCCTCGGCCAGGTCATCCTGATCGACCTGACGCTGGCGGGCGACAATGTTGTCGTGCTCGGGATGCTCTCGGCGGGGCTGCCGCCGAAGGAGCGGCGGCGGGTGCTCGGGTTCGGCATCGGCATCGCGCTGGTGTTCCTCGTCAGCTTCGCGATCATCGCGACGCAGCTGCTCCAGGTCGTCGGGCTGCTGCTCGGCGGCGGCCTGCTGCTGCTGTGGGTGGCGTGGAAGATGTTCCGCGAGCTCCACCCGAGCCGCCCGCCCGCGATCGACGATCCCGATACGCCGGCGATCGAAGGCATCAAATCGACCAAGACCTTCGCCAGGGCGGCGATCCAGGTCGCGATCGCCAATCTCTCGATGAGCCTCGACAACGTCCTCGCGGTGGCGGGCACCGCGCGCGATCACCCCACCGTGCTGCTGTTCGGCCTGGCGCTGTCGGTGACGCTGATGGCGATCGCGGCCAATCTGGTGGCGCGCGTCATCGAACGGCATCGCTGGATCGCCTATGTCGGGTTGGCGGTGATCCTGTGGGTCGCGGGAAAGATGGTCTTCGACGGGCTGGCCGATCCGCATCACGGGGTGCTGGAGTGGTTGTCGCGCCAGGGCTAGGTTTTAGCGGCTGTGGGCGGATTCTGTTAGATGGGTCCGGGATTGCGCCGCGGCGAAGCCGCGTCGTCGGTCGCGGCTGCAGCCGCGCCGGCCGAGCCGCCGCAATATTCCGCGATTTAGCTCCGCTAAATCGTCGGTGCGGCGGCTGGAGCGGGTGAAGGGAATCTAATAAACATCTAGGAAAAAACAAGAAAATTTGCTATTATTGCCCACACAGAACCTACACAGGTGCGGCAATCCAAGTACTTACGCCGCCAATCTGCACAGTTTCTGCACAGTGGGAGCGGAAATGCGATTCGTCACGGACAAGGAACAGATCAAGCCCGGCCTCATCATTTTCCGCCGGGGCGATGTCGAGCACGACAATTTCTATTGCCGAGTGAGAATTCAGAACGAAGATCGCTACAAGACTATCTCCTTACGCACCTCGGATCGGCAGACAGCGCGCGACCGCGCGATGGATCAGGATGCCGATATCCGTTTCCGCTTGAAGCATGATGTGCCGGTGTTCAATCGACCATTCTCGCAGGTCGCGGGGGAATATGCGGAGGCGCAGCAGCGCCGCGCCAACGCCGGCGAAATAAGTCAAGCGCGCGCAATGAATATCAAAAATAAGGTCGATGGGCCGCTCAACGACTATGTCGGCAGCACACAGATTCATTTGATCGGTCAGGATCGCTGGGCGGATTATCCGTTATGGCGGCGCGAAAACGGCAAGGGCCGTCGCAACGGCATTATCAGCGATTCCACCATCCGTATTGAAATGAGCATTTTTGCCGCCATCATGAATTTCGCCGTCGGCAAGAAGTATGTGCCAGCAGGCCACCGCTTCGAGGGCATGCCGAAATTGAAATCCAATCGGCGCGATGAGTTTACGCTGGAAGAATACCGCAAGCTGCATACGACGGGACGGAAGTGGTGCGCGAAGCCACGACGCCTCAAGGCGTTTGGTATCGGCAGATGTGCTACAATTTCATTCTCATTATGTGCAACACGGGGATGCGTCCGCCCGAAGCCAAGAACCTGCGCTGGCGGGACATAACGACCGCACGGGACAAGGATGGGAGCGACATTCTCGTCATCTATGTTCAGGGAAAGGGCAAGACGCGAAAGCTGATCGCACCCAAAAGCACGGGTGAATATTTTGAGCGCGTCCGCGACCTCTCCAAAGCCACCAAGCCGGACGATCCGGTGTTCACCATCATCAACGGCAAACCGGCGCAATGGCTCTACCGCGATAACCGTGGAGGAATTGCTGAAATATACCAAATTACGCGACGGGCCGAGCGGCATCCCGCGCACTACCTATTGTTTCCGCCATACCTACGCCACGCTGCGGCTTTCCAACGGTGTCGATGTGTATATCTTGGCGCAGCAAATGGGCACATCGGTCAAGATGATCGAGCAGCATTATGGCCATGTGAACACCATCAAGCATGCCGATCGGGTGCTAATGGCATCGTCGGATGGGATGCGATGCATGTCGAAATGAACGCCGAGATCGACGCTCAGGAAAATCAGGCCAAAGCCGTACAAGCCATCAAAGCCAAACAGGCGGTGAAACCGCGCCGTGCGAAACGCTAGCCGCGCATCGGATCAGCGGTCGAGTTCGATCGCCGATGCATTGTCGGCCAAAGCGTTCCTGCCGGGGGCACATGGCACCGCCGGTGCTTCTTGCATGGGAACCCGGCCAAGCAGATCGGGAATAAGGCGCGCCGAGCCTCAAGCGCCCCCAATCTTGCGTCTTACCAATCCGCCGTGCCGCTGGCATTCTTAGGTGGATCGTCTTTTGGCATTTCGTCTTGCTCATTCTTATGCCTGTCCGCGCTCGTTTGCCCTGTCGTAATCCCAACCAGCAGCTTCTTATGGATGGCATGGGTCATGCCCGCCTCAGGTCAACCCAGCTCGCTTCCGCGCTGCGCTTGTGCAGCTCTGCTCCCTCCGGGCGCTGGCGCGGGGTGTGACCCTCGGCTCGACGGCATGCCCCTGTTGCTCCCCATGAAGCCGCAAGATGGTCTCGCGGCGGAAACGACGGAGCACAACATGGCTAAGATCCAACCCAAACTTCCTGGCGCCAAGCCGACCCACCGCATCTTCATCGTTACCGGCGAAGGCAAGAAAGCCAAATGGACCGAATTCGGTGCCGCCTGGCCGCACCGCGATGGCAGCGGTTTTTCGATTTCCTGCACCGCCATCCCGTTGCAGGGCCGCATCGTCATGCGCGAAATTACCGAGCGTGACGCGCGCGAAGGAGGTGAGCGATAACCTCCTTTCGCATACCGCCGGCCCTCAAGTGAGGCGGCGGATGTTGACGCAAAGATCGGCCAACGCCGTGACCAGTCGCGTGCAGGCGTTGATGATGAAAATGAGTTCTAGGCTTGACATGGGTTCCTCCTGTTGCTCGCACCGAATTGTGCGGATGGGAGGCAAGTCGCCGTTCGCCCTAGCGCGCCGGACAAGGTCACTACGCCGCAATAGCGGGCCGCTGCTGCACAAGCCCAGGGCGCGGAAGCGAGGAGCCTTTTCTGGGGCGCGTGAACGGCTACACCCCGGCCGACACCGCCACCAATACGAGTGGTAATCAGGGAACCCTGCCTGCCCAATTCATGCAGTATAAGCGCTAGCAGCCGACACGCTACGGTAATGCGTTAGAGGATAGCCCTACTACTGGAGGTAGCAGTAGTTAACGATTTCTTAATTTCTTGCATGATATAGGTATATCAAGTTCACGCACAGGGGCGCACCATAACGGGCAAAGTGACAGTTTCTGAACCCGCGTCATCCGCACGCGGATGACGCGCAAGCTAGCCTGCGTACGGAATTGCTCGGCCAGATCATGGCCGCACAATTCGCCCTTGAAAGCGCCATTGCCGATGTAGCCCGCTCCGGGTCGAACGCCGCCATGATGAGCGACAGCCGTTCGCAGCTCGGCGCCCTCGGTGCTTTGCTCCAACAGGTCGGTGCCGCGAGCGCTGGAGCGCTTGTCGCCATGCGCGCCGAGATTGCAGCCTCGGTCTCCGGGGCGCAAGCCGCTGCTCAGCAAAGCCGCGCCGCCGCCGAAGCAACCGCTGCGGCGGACGCCGCCGGGTTAGCTCAGGCGTTGAGCGCAGCCGCCATCGCCTCGCGCGCAGCGGTCGACAACGCGATGGAGGGCCTGCGCCCACTTCGATCTGAAATTCACCTCGCCCGAAGACGAAGCGGAAATACCGCAAGCGCGAAGAAGAGCGCCGAAGCTACATCGCCGCCGAGCAAGCGAAGCATACACCGCAAGGCGATCTCAACGCGTCTGGCGGCGCGGTCGGTCAGATGGCCGATGCCAAGGCGCACGGCGCAAGTGGGCCGGAATTCGATAAGCGCTGGAGCGATCTGGTCACCGCTACCGACCATCTGCGCGAGCAAGTGCGCGCATCAGGCGGCTCGACCAAGGAGTTTGACGATCATCTGCGCGAAGATCTGCGCCGCATCCTTAAATCCAAAGGATTGTCGGATACGCAGATCGACGCGCAATTCGCCGCCCATCCCGACCCCGCTCGAAGCGGCGAAAGCCTATGTCAGCGGCGACAATGATTTGCGCGCGCTGCAACACGTAGGTCAGGTCAGCGAATCTATTGTCGCGGACACCGCGCCCCCAGGGGAAGCCACCGGTCGATGATCCCTTCGCCAAACTTCGCGCCGCCGGAGTAACGGTCGCCGACAATAAGGTCGATGGCTTCGCCCATGGTGTTGTCACGGATGAGCGGAGCAGTCCGCCGTCAACGCGTCGGGCTGGAGGTTAACACTCCCACCTCGCCTTTGGCAGCGTGCGCACCATAGGCATAGCCGATGGAATAACATAGGTCAGTGTCCGCCTCGCGCTGCATGAAGCAGCGTTTCCGCCCCCGGCGCCAGTGCGACCATGCTCGGCGCATCCGCCGGAAGTTCCGGGTGTCTGAGGTACGCGGTGACGAAACCGCGATCGAGCGCCAATGCTGGCGTGAGCTTGTCGCTTTTCGCGTCGCGAACATAGCCCAGCGCGCCCTCGCGACCCAGCCGTGTTAGGTAGGCGATGCATTCGTCCGCAAGTCGGAAGGATGCACCCGTGCCAAATGCTTGCTCCATATTGGCAATCATACTGCCCCGAACGCCGCTGGCACATAACCATCGACCCGCCAGTGACACGCGCCATCGGCATCGTCGTAAGAATCACGCCAGTGCTATCGTCGCGGCAGCGGCGGGGGCGATAGCGGCTTGCATCGCCAATAGCGCGGCGAGCAACGGCGCATGGCGTAACCGCCCGCCCATCGCTACTTGTGGCCCTTATAGACGTAACGCACCACGAACCAGAGATGACGCCGGAGACCGAACTCTTGATGACATCGAGCAGGTGTTTCTTGAACGTGGCGTCATCGTGGTCATCGTGATGCTTGCTGGTGGTGACAGTGTAAGCATCACCGTCGCTCGTACGCGCCTCATATTGATGCGGCATGGTAAAAATCCCTCACCTGTCAGCCAAAAACAGGGAGGACGTTACATTATGGGCTATAGTGTTGCGGTCGAATGCTAAGAAAGCTCTAAGATTACTGGCAGTTATGCTGTTGCTAGCCTACTGTCACCGTTTGCGCCATTTCGGCGCAAAGCCATAAGCAGCCTCATTTTTCGGGCCGTGGGTTGCAACACTATAGCCCATTCTGTTGCACGCTCTCGATGAGGAACCCCGAAATGGATGCACATCATCGCGCCGACGAGGCCGGGCTGTTCGATGGCGAGGGCCAGCGCAAATATCTCCATGCCGCCGAATCTCGCCGTCTGCTCGCCGCCGCCGCCCGCGCCGACGCCGCAAGCCGCCTGTTCTGCCGCTTGCTTTACTACACTGGTTGCCGCCTCAGCGAAGGCTTGGCGCTCACTCCCGCGCCGCCTCGATGTCGAGAGCAAGCGCATCGTCTTTCGTACCTTGAAGCGCCGCAAGTTGATCTTCCGCGCCGTGCCCGTCCCCGCCGCATTTATGCGCGAGCTCGTCGCCTTCGCCTGCGACCTGCGCGCCGACGACCGCCTGTTTCCCTGGTGCCGCCAGACCGGCTACCGCCGCATCTGCGCCCTCATGGAAGCGGCCGAGATCAAGGGACCCCAAGCCTCACCCAAGGGCCTGCGCCACCAGTTCGGCATCCACGCGATCGGCCTGAAAATCCCTGAGTCCGCAGTCGGGCGCTGGCTCGGCCACGCCAGCCCCAAGTCCACCCGCGTCTACACCGTCGCCGTGGGCACCGAGGAACGCGCGCTGGCGAAGCGTATGTGGTGACCTAAAGCACTCACTACATCCGAATTGCGTCCGAGATGATGAAGCGGGGCACCAACTACCTAGTGACGATTTTCTCCTTCTTTTTTCCGCAAGAAGGGCATTCGTAGGTCGCGGTCTGGGCAACGAGGTCTGCGACCTTCGCCGCGCCCCACAATGCACCTACGGCCGCTGCCGCAATGGGGTGTTTGGCACCGCGCAGGCTGCTACTCGCCATCCTTCCGAAAGGGCGGCTACGGGCGTTGTGATCCATCAGCCGCTCGGTGGAGATGAGTTCCATTTCAGGCCTATGCGAACAAGAAGTACATATTGGATTTGCCATATCACTTCACTCCTTGCGTATACCCGCAATTTGTTGATTCGATTTTGAAAAATCATTGTATACCTAGTATCTGTGATCCCGGTGGCTCCATCGACCGTGCCATCGATACATAGGAAAACAATCTGATGGCGCTATCGGTCACGAGTTGCGTTGGTGTTGCCGACGCGCTGGCCAACAATACGATCAGAAAACTGTGCTGGGTAGTCTCTTTGGGCGGCTTTTGACTTTTCATGCGCTATCCAGCCGACAGCAACGGGGACGGCAATAATAGAAGCACAGTAGACCAACTCCAGAGCTACGCTAATAATGTCGTCGTTACGAGTCCATATTTTCATGGAATGGATTCTATCACACCAAGCCCTTTGTAATATGACAATTGCGTGAAATTTCGAGAAGGCGGGCGAACACCAAATCGAGGCGTCGACGCCAAAGAGAAAGGGGTCTATTATCGCTTTACTGACGATGCTGGCCGTTCGAGCCGCCGAATGGCGTCTCAGTTCGGTGGGGCGCCATTGTCCCTGCCGACCCGGTGGATGGCGGACACCATCGGCCCTGAGGGCCGCTCCGGCCAGGTGCTGGCAGCGTATTCCTGTATCGCTAGCACCGTGCCGTCCTGTAGGTGGCGAGCCAGTTGGTCGAGGCCAACGCCCTCGATCATGAACTGACGCATCCCGAAATCGAGCGAGAGCATTCTGTCGCCGATATATTCGGCGGCAATAAGGTGGGGGTAGGCAAGCTGCCAGCCCATCCATAGGCCGGATTTGGTCTCGAATCGGCGCAGATGCAGCATCAGCACGGGACGAGATCGCCCGCGTTGCAGCACCCACGCTTTGTACTCGTTCGCATCGAGTTCGCGCGTGTCATCAACCGGCAGCGCATCTCTCAGTGGTGGAGGTTCCGCGGAGCGCCACCGAACGACCTCCCGCCACTCGCGCCGTCGCGCCGCTCGAACATGTCTCTCCATTGGCTATCGGTCATGGCTTAGCTCCTGCGATTGGGATTGAGGCGTGGGCTCGCGCGGTGGCGGTTCGAGCCGCTCAATCTGGCGGTCGAACCAGCCGAAGAAGCGTTCTGCGGTGTCCCTTCGCGGAGGCGCTGCCGGCGGGGCTAGATCCATAAGGCGGAACGCGGTTTTCGCGGCCTGTTCGACGGCGCGGTAGTGGCGCGCCATCTGAAACTGCCCAAAACGATCTTTCATCACGCCGTACAGGTCGTTCAAATAATAAGCGAGCCGAAGCGCCGGTTCCGGCAGCCGCGACAGGCCACGCGCCAGCAAGCTGCGTCGGTCGATACGTTCCGCTGACCCGGCACGCATCAGTGCCGCATTGGCCGTCTTCTCCCAATCCTCGCGACAGCGCTCGAAATAGTTAGGACAGTTCCAACTCTCCGGTCACTCACCACCATCACGGGCTGACCGTCCGGGTGCGTCCGGCCACTCGGGTCTACCACCCAATCGTGCCGGGCTTTGGCTCCAAAACCCGACGCGGTGAGCGGTCGCATCGTCAGCAGCACATGCGCGTGTGGTTGCTCCCGCCCGTCCGAGGCCGTCTTGTTGTGCCAGCACACATCGGCGACCATGCCCTTGCTGACGAAGCTCGTAAGCAAATAGTCGCGCACGACTCGCACCCGCTCGTCAGGGCTAAGCTCGCGTGGAATCATGATGCGCAGTTCGCGCGCGGTTTGCGCGTCCTTGCGCTTCTCGCCCGCCTCGACACGGTTCCACAGCGTCTCGCGGTCGATACCCCGCACCCAGGCAGGAGCATCGTGCGGCACGAGCACATCCTTAGGCCTTGCCACCCGGACAGGTTTTTCTCTGGAAAGTGACGGAGCGCCGTCCGCGCTTTCCTGAAGTTCGGGCCGACCGTGAGAGCCGGCTCGCGGCATAGAAGTGTAAGAACTTTGCGAATGGCGGATACTTCGCGGACCAAAGCGTCAGAGCAGGTGTTCGAGCCGATCGAATGCGCTGCGAGGACTCTGCTGCGCACGGGCTTCAAACACTCGAATGACGCCATTCGGGCCGATCTCGATGCCAGCGGCATCCAGTCCAGCGGCGCGGGCTGCTTGGACCGCCCGGAGAATCGCGGCCTTGGTTGGATAGCCTTTCATAGGAGAGTCGGACCCGCGAGGATGTCCTATTTTCCGCTGAAATCGTTGGGCCCGGAGACCGATGTCAGTCCGAGGAAGCGGTGCACACCCAAGGCGAGGCAGGTCGGAATGATCGCCAGCTCGAGCGCCCAAGTGGCGCGGATCGGAAATAACGCGGCCGCTCCGTCTCTCATCTCATAGAGGAAGTAGATACCGATGAGCGAACCGGCGATCGCGACTACGTCCGCAGCGATGGCAATCGCTTTTTCAACCTGCGTCATCCCTCGTTCCCCTCTGCGGGGAAACTTGCGCGAGAATCGGTTCTGAGGCAACACTGTCCGTGGGTGTCGAAGCCCGGACCGAGATAGGCAGGCGGACCCGTTGGCGCGGGGCCGAATGCCGAAACGTAAGCGAGGATTGGCGTCCTTTGCTCACCGACTTTCTATGTCGGGAGCGGGGCGCGATGCAATAGCCTTCGGGTAAAAACGCTCCACCGGTCTCTCGGCCGGCTTCGACTCTCCCGGCACCAGGTCCGCCACCTGGAGCGGCTGTCGAAGGCCGAACCGAGAGAAGCACAAATGGAACACTCAATCCTAATGGAGGTCGCGCGCAAGCGCGCCGAATTCACGATCAATGACACCCGTCCTTTTTCCGCTGCGGTCTATGAATGCGAGTCTGCTCTGTCGCATGCCCATGCGCTGCTCGTGGTGCTCGGCTCAGCATTTCTCGCTGACGGCGCGCGACCGGAGCAGAGCGACCCCGCACGCGCGATTGACGACTTGAACGGAACGCTCGTCGCATCGGCTCTTGAGGGCGTCGCCATGCTGGTGGCGGGCGCGAGCTTCGCGTTGTCGACGGCGATTATGGACCAAGCGGTAAGGGAGAAGGTGTCGTGAGGGCGACCGAACCGCGCGCCGCGCGCCCGTCGCGGCGATCGTTCATCGGCGGGCTTGCAGCAGCTCCAATTATCGCCGCTTCGCTTCCGGCTGGCGCCAATGCCGGCGCCGTTGGGAAGTAGATCTGCCTATGAACATGATGGCCTCATTCGCGCGCGTCCCGGTTCAGGTCGCGAATGGCTCGACCGACACTTGGGAGCCGCGCTCGCGCGGCTCGAGGTGGCGAAGGCGAAGGTGCTGGAAGCTGCGCGATCGTGAACAAGTCCGAAACGAGCTACTACGCCGGTCGCCCCGATCGCCCGAACATCCCGACACGAGTCGACACATGACTAAGGGGCCCGGTGGCGAGCTGACGTTCTCGATGGCGGATATGGAAGCCGAGAGTCAGGCGTATCAGATCGTCCTGGCCGAATGGAAGGCGGCGGACGCCACGCGGCACAAGCGCCATGGTGTTGACCGCTCCTATGCCCTCCAAGCGCGCGCCACAGACGATCTGACGGCGGCTGAGCGGTTAGTTTTCGGTACGCCCGCCCCGTCGCTGAGCGCCATCGCCGACAAGGTGCGGCTGGCGCGTGGAAAGCGAAAGCGCCGACGAGGATTGGGTTGACCACGTGCTGGCCGATTTGGAGCGGTTCGCCAAAGCGTAGTCAGTGACCGTCGGCGCGCTTCGTCCGCTCGCGACTGAGGCGCGCCGGCCTCGCTCGTTCAGTCGAGAAACCAGAAGCCTCAATCAGCCCAATGGGCGGAGAGCGTGCCCAGCGTTACCTATGCGCTACCTAAAATGTCGATGCGATAATAGGTAACGCCCTACGGCGCGGAAAACTGGAGCGGGCGAAGGGATTCGAACCCTCGACCCCGACCTTGGCAAGGTCGTGCTCTACCCCTGAGCTACGCCCGCTCTGGCGTTGGCCCGCTGGTCGCGGGCCGGGTGCAAGGCGGCGGCCTCTAGCATCGGTCCCCGCAGGGGGCAAGCCCCTTGCCCCGCGCACCAAAAAGGCTTGGCCTCCCGCACCCGAATGCCCACATAACGCGCAGAACAATCTCAAGAGAATCGGGAGCACACCCTTGGCCACGACTCTGACCGCCGCCGAACGCGAAGCCGTGGACGCCTTCCGCCGCGACGTCGTCGAGCCTTCGATGACGAGCCTCGTGATCGTCGATTTCTGGGCCGAATGGTGCGGCCCCTGCAAGCAGCTCAGCCCGGTGCTCGAAAAGGTCGCGGCGGATTATGCCGCCAAGGGCGTCGTGCTCGCCAAGATCGACGTCGACGCGAGCCCGTTCATCGCCGCGCAGTTCCAGGTGCGCTCGATCCCCACGGTCTATGCGATGTTCCAGGGGCAGCTCGTCGCCGATCTCAGCCAGGCGCGCACCGAATCGCAAGTGCGCGTGCTGCTCGACCAGATCCTCAAGCAATTGCCGATCGAGAGCGAGGCGGCGACCGTCGAGGCCGAGCTCGAGCCCCTGATCGCGATGGGCGAGCAGGTGCTGGCCGAAGGCGAGGCCGAGCGGGGCGCTGTCGATCTTCGACCAGATCGCCGAGATGGCGCCGGGCCACCCGGCGGTTGCCGCGGGCCGCGCGCGCGCTCTGCTCGCGCTCGATCGCGCCGACGAAGCCGAGGGGGCGCTGGCGGGGCTCGAGGGCGATGCCGCCAAGTCCGCCGAGGTCGAGCGCGGTCCGCGCCGCGATCGCGCTGGCGCGCGAGGTCAAGCCGGTCGAGGACATTTCCGGGCTCGCCGCGCATACCGCCGCGCATCCCGACGACATGGCGGCGCGCTACGAACTCGCCGGCGGGCAGATGGCGGCGGGCGACCGCGACGCCGCCGCCGACACCTTGCTCGCGATGATCGCCGCCGACCGCGACTGGAACGACAGCGCCGCGCGCCAGCGGCTGCTGACCTTGTTCGAGGCGGTCGGGCTCGAGGATCCGTGGGTCTCCCGCGCAGCGCCGGCGGCTTTCCGCGATCCTGTTCGGATGACGACCCGGCTCTCGGTGTTTCCGCTCGCGGGCGCGCTGCTGTTTCCGCGGATGTACCTGCCGCTCCACATCTTCGAGCCGCGCTATCGCGCGATGGTGACCGACAGCCTGGCGCGCGACCGCCGCATCGGGATGGTCCAGCCGCGCGGCGAGGGCGAGCCGCCGGCGCTGTTCGACATGGGCTGCGTCGGGCGGATCGCCGAGGTCGAGGCCCTGCCCGACGGGCGGTTCAACCTCGTGCTCGAAGGGCTGGCGCGCTTCCATATCGTCCGCGAGCTCGACGTGACCACCGCCTTCCGCCAGGTCGAGGCCGAGCTCGAGGCGGCGGGCGAGAGCCAGGTGCTCGCGATCGCCGAGCGCGCCTCGCTCGAGATCGAAGCGCGGCGCTTCGCCGAGGTGCAAGGCTATGCGGTCGATTGGGAAGCGGTGACGCGGCTCGACGACGAATCGCTGGTCAACGGCATCGCCCAGATCGCGCCGTTCGATGTCGCCTCGAAACAGGCATTGCTCGAGGCCGACGGGCTGATCGAGCGCGCAGAGCTGACGGTCCAGCTGATGCAGTTCTACGGGCGCCACGGCGACAATGGCGAGGGGACGCTGCAGTGATCGATCGCTGGCTGCTCGAGCGGCTGGCGTGCCCGGTGACCCGGGGGGCCGCTCAGGTACGACGAGGCGCGCCAGGAGCTGGTGTCGGAGGCGGCGGGGCTGGCCTATCCGGTGCGTGAGGGCGTGCCCGTATTGTTGGTGGAGGCTGCGCGGACGATCGCGGTCATCCAGGGCCGCTTTAAACGGAAACTAGGCGATTCCATCGATTTGAAAAATGCTAGACCGTCATCCCCTGCAACAGTTTCGGCACGTCCCCGCTCTCACCCCGCGCCTCGGCCATGAACAGGCGCTTGAGCGGCGGCAGCCGATCGACCGCCGACAGCCCAAAGCGTCGCATCGCCGCCGTCGTCCTGCCCGGCACGCCGAACAGCCGCGTCAGCCCATCGGTCGCCGCGGCGACCATGAAGGTGTCGAGCCCGCGCCAGCGCTGGTAGCGCGCGAGCAACTGGGGGTCGCCGAGGTCGAGCCCGAGGCGCTTGCCCTCGACGAGCACCTCGACGAGCGTCGCCACGTCGCGGAAGCCGACGTTGACGCCCTGCCCCGCGATCGGATGGATGCCGTGCGCCGCGTCCCCCACCAAGGCGAGCCGATCGGCGGTGATCCAGGCGGCGTGGTGGAAGCCCAGCGGGTAGCTCGAGCGCATCGACAGCGGGCCGAGCCTGCCCAGGAAGCCGCCCATCCGCTTCTCCGCCTCGGCGAGATAGGCCCGCTCCGACAATGCCAGCATCCCCGCCGCATGCGCCGCCTTGACCGTCCAGACGATCGCCGAGCGATGGCCGTTCGCGTCGTCGACGAGCGGCAGGATCGCGAAGGGGCCAGCAGGATAGAAGATCTCATAGGCGATATTCTCGTGGCTGCGCTCGTGGCCGACGGTCGCGACCATCGCCGCGTGATCGTAGCTCCAGCGCGCGACCTTGAGCCCGGCGGCATCGCGGGTGGGCGAGTTGCGGCCCTCCGCCGCGATCAGCACCGGCGCGCGGACCTCGGCGCCCGAATCGAGCTTCGCTATCGCGCCATGCGGCCCGCGTTCGACCGACGTTGCGTGCGTCCTCATCCGCAGGTCGACGCCGGGCGCCGCCTGCGCCGCGCCGAGCAGCGCGGTGCGCAGCGCGCGATTCTCGAACATATGGCCGAGCGCATCCTCGCCCGCGCCGGGCGCGAAATCGAGCTTGCCGGGCGCGAGCCCGTCGCTGACGCGGATTCCCCGGATCGGGCATCCCTGCCCGTCAAGCCGCGCGGAAACCCCGATCGCCTCGAGCATCCGCCACGGCGCGCTGGCGATCGCCGAGGCGCGGCCGTCGAACCCGGCGGCGAGGATCGTCTCGGGATCGGCGGGATCGACGACAATCGACGTCAGCCCATGCGCATCGAGCGCGACCGCGAGCGCGCTGCCGACCAGTCCACCGCCGAGGATGAGAACGTCCGCGCGATCCATGCTTCGCCCTAGCGCGGGTGCGCCGGGCTGCCAATGCCAGCGCTTGACGCGGGACTCGCCACGCGCGATGATTCGCCCTGCACCCCTGAAAATTTGGAGGCTGGGCGATGGCGACCCGGGCACAGGCGGCGCTTTGGCGCGAGACGATGAAGGCCGGCGTGCGCCGCAGCGGCGTGCTGATCGGCGGCATCCTGCTGTTCGGCGCGATGCTGGCGGTGATGCTGGCGATCGCGAGCTATCATTCGCAGGATCCGTCGCTCGATACCGCGTCGGGCGGACCGCCGCTCAACCTGCTCGGCGCGCCGGGGGCGTGGATCGCCGACCTGCTGCTCGCGGTGGCGGGGCCGATGATCGTGTTCCTCACGCCCGTAGGACTGATCGTCGCGGTGCGGCTGTGGCGCGATCGGCCGGCAGGGCGCTGGGGGCGGATGCTTGCCGGCGCTGCCGCCGGCGTGGTGCTGATGGCGACCGCGCTCGCCTTCGTGCCGCTCGATTCGTGGCTCCCGGGCGGCTGGGGCGGGATCGCCGGGATCGCCGTTGCCGGCGCGATCCGCGGCGCGCTCGCGCTGATCGGGCACGCGGTTGCCGCGCTTTGGATTGGCCGGCTGCTCGCGCTGCTGTGCGCGGTCGGCGGCGCGGTGATCTGGTTCCGCAGCCTCGATTTCACGATCGGCGAGCGCAATTGGCGGATGCCGAAACTGCCCTTCCTCGGCGGTGGCGGGGACGGCCCGCCCAAATTGCTCGCCGCGCCCAAGCCGCAGCCGCGCAAGGTGGCGCTGCCCGACGTCCGCCCCGGCCCGGTGATCGCCGACCGCACGATCGCGCCCTCGCCCGCGCGCGCCAAGGCCAAGCAGGCGTCGCTCGATTTCCGCGACACCTACAAGCTGCCGCCGCTCGACCTGCTCAAGCCCGCGCCGCCCAACCAGAATGCCGCGATCGACAAGGCCGCGCTCGAGCGCAACGCACGGCTGCTCGAGAGCGTGCTCGACGATTTCCACGTCAAGGGCCAGATCGTCGAGGTGCGCCCCGGGCCGGTCGTGACGATGTACGAGCTCGAGCCGGCATCGGGGATCAAGGCGAGCCGCGTCGTCCAGCTCGCCGACGATATCGCGCGCAACATGTCCGCCATCTCGGCGCGCGTCGCGACGATTCCCGGGCGCAGCGTGATCGGCATCGAGCTGCCCAACGCCAAGCGCGAGGCGGTCAACCTCCACGAATTGATCGGCAGCCAGAGCTACGAGGACCAGGGTGCCTCGCTGCCTTTGGTCTTGGGCAAGAACATCGCCGGCGATCCGGTGATCGCCGATCTCGCGCCGATGCCGCATCTGCTCGTCGCCGGGACGACCGGATCGGGCAAGTCGGTCGGGCTCAACTGCATGATCCTGTCGCTGCTCTATCGGCTGACCCCCGATCAGTGCCGGTTGATCATGATCGATCCCAAGATGCTCGAGCTGAGCATGTACAAGGGCATCCCGCATCTCCTCGCCGACGTGGTGACCGAGCCGGCCAAGGCGGTGCGCGCGCTCAAATGGACGGTCGAGCAGATGGAGGACCGTTATCGGATGATGGCGACGGTCAACGTCCGCAACCTCGCCAGCTTCAACGACAAGGTCCGCCAGGCCAAGGCCAAGGGGCAGAAGCTCGGCCGCAAGGTCCAGGTCGGCTACGATCAGGAGACCGGGCGGCCGATCTACGAGGAGGAGACGCTCGACCTCTCGCCGCTGCCGCAGATCGTCGTGGTGGTCGACGAGCTCGCCGATCTGATGATGACCGCGGGCAAGGAAGTCGAGTTCCTGATCCAGCGATTGGCGCAAAAGGCACGCGCGGCGGGGATCCACCTGATCATGGCGACCCAGCGCCCTTCGGTCGACGTCATCACCGGGGTGATCAAGGCCAATCTGCCGACGCGGATCAGCTTCCACGTCACCTCGAAGATCGATTCGCGCACGATCCTGGGCGAGCAGGGCGCCGAGCAACTGCTCGGGCGCGGCGACATGCTCTACATGCCCGGCGGCAAGCAGATCGTGCGCGTCCATGGGCCGTTCGTCAGCGACGACGAGGTCCAGGCGGTCGCCGAATTCTGGCGCGGCCAGGGCCAGCCCGATTATATCGCCGCGGTTACCGAGGAGCCCGAGGACGGCGGCTTCGCGCTCGACGGCAGCCCCGAGGACGACGGGCCCGAGGAGCAGAGCTATCGCCGCGCGGTCCAGCTCGTCGCGGAGAGCCAGAAGGCGTCGACCTCGTGGCTCCAGCGCCAGCTCCGCGTCGGCTACAATACCGCCGCGCGGCTGATCGAGCGGATGGAGCGCGAGGGGCTGGTCTCGAAGCCCGACCATGTTGGGCGCCGCGAGGTGCTGATGGACACCGACGGGCGGCCGCTGTGATCACGGCTGGACTCGTTTTCGAGTCGGCTCGTCGCAGGCCGGAACCTTTTCGTCTCGGCCCGCGCTAGGGTTCGGACATGGATGGTCCCGAATTGCGCGCCGAAATCGCCCGGAACTTCGATGCCTTTCAGCGCACGCTCGCTGCCCTGCTGCCACTGCAGCGAAATCGTTTCGCACTGCTTCGGCATGGTTCGGTGGTGGCATTCTTCGACCGACCGGGCGCGGCCGACGCGGCCGGCGCGTCGCGGTTCGCCGACGGCCTCTATTCGATTCAACAGGTGACGGACGAGCCGGTCGAGCTCGGTCTGTACGCCAATGCCGCTGATTGAATGGCGGCATAATCGAACAAGGCTGCTCCTTCCGATCGTGGTCATCGTGCCGCTCAACGCACCGAATCCGAACCTCATCCTGCGCACCACCGGCCTTCTCGATACCGGCGCGACGAGCACGGGCGTCCGCCACGATCTTGCCGAGGTTGCCGCCGAAGGGTCAGCGGCGCGTTCACACCGCGAACGGCCTGATCATGGCGAGCGAATATCTGTTCCGCGTCGGCTTCGTGTGCGGGGATTATGGCGATCCGGATTTCGTTCCCGACCAGCAGCAGCCATTCGTGCTCGAGGAACAGATTCTTGGATTCGAACTTCAGCGCGGTTTCGGCTATCCGCTGTTGATCGGCATGGATGTCCTGGGGGCAGGCGATCTGTCGATCACACGCGACGGTCGCGCGACCTTGAAGCTGTATTGAAGCCGCCGTCAGGATCAAGTCGAGTGCCTGGGAGTTCACGGGGCATTCAAGCCGCGATCCTAGCGGCGGCCGTTTAGTTCGGAGAAAAAAGCTCGTGTTTCGATTGCCGACCGCCTTCGCCCTGGTGCTTGCCGCCCCGGCGCTCGTCGCCGCCGCCCCGGTCGAGGACCGGTCGCGCTCGTCCAGCAGCATCTCCAGGCGGTGTCGAGCATGACCGCGTCGTTCACACCAGACCGACCGCAACGATCATGTGCTGACCGGCACGATGACGCTCAAGCGCCCCGGCAAGATCCGCTTCCAATATGAGAAGGCGTGCCGCAGCTGATCGTCGCCGACGGCAGTTCGCTGTATTTCATCGATTACCAGGTGCGCCAGGTCCAGCGCTGGCCGATCGGCAATTCGCCGCTCGCGGTGCTGCTCAATCCCAAGCGCGACAATCCGCCGCTTCGCGCGGGTGATGCCCACCACCGATCCGCGAATCATCTCGGTCGAGGTCCATGATCCCGCGCATCCCGAATACGGCCGGATCACGATGGTGTTCCAGCGCGAGGGCGGCGCGCCCGGCGGGCTGATGCTCCAGGGCTGGGTGGCGCTCGATTCGCAGAACAACCGCACCACGATCCGCCTCTCGAACCAGCGCTTCAACGCCGCGATCGCCGACGGCGTGTTTCGCTGGAACGATCCGCGCCGCGCCAAACGCCAAACGTTAATTCGTTCATGTTGGCGACAGCTATGCCCGACTAAGACAGTTCTTGCGGATGTGGGGCGGTACCCGGATTTTCCCCCTGTTGCCTGGGCCGATCCACTTCCTGCCTGCGTGACGAACGCTAGGTCGGCCCTCGCTCCATTGCCCCCCGGAGCGGGGGGCCTTTCCTGTCTGCCGCGGGGCGCCTGCCCTAGCTACGAGCCCAGCATGGCCGATACGCTCAAGATCGCTTCCTGGAACATCAATTCGGTGCGCTTCCGCATCGAGATCGTCCAGCGGTTCCTCATGGAGGAAGCGCCCGACATCCTGTGCCTTCAGGAGACCAAGGTGATCGACGGCGAATTCCCGACGCGGCCGTTCGCGGCGATGGGATATCACCATAATTTCCTTCACGGGCAGAAGATGCACCACGGCGTCGCGATCCTGTCGCGGTTGCCGATCGTCGAGGACGATCGGCTCGACTGGCAGGCGAACGGCGAGGCGCGGCACGTGGGCGTGCGGCTGCCCAACGGGGTGCGGCTCGAGAATGTCTATGTGCCCGCCGGCGGCGACACTCCCGATCGCGAGCTGAACCCCAAGTTCGGCCAGAAGCTCGATTTCGTCGAGCGGATGACGCGCTGGTCCGAAGGGCTGCGCATCCCGACGATCCTGACCGGCGACCTCAACATCGCCCCGCTCGAATGCGACGTATGGAGCCACAAGGCGCTGCTCGACGTGGTGAGCCACACCCCAGTGGAAGTCGAGGCGATGGGCAGGCTGCAGGCGGCGCACGACTGGGTCGATCTCGGCCGCCGCTTCATCCCGGCGCCCGAGCGCAACTTCACCTGGTGGAGTTATCGCTCGAAGGACTGGACCGCGAACGATCGCGGCCGTCGGCTCGATCACATGTGGGCGAGCCCCGAAGTCGCCAAGGCGGCGGTGGCGCATGAAGTCCACGAGCCGTGCCGGAGCTGGCTCAAGCCCTCGGACCACGTCCCGATCGTCACCGAGTTCGCGTTTTGAGCGGCGCGCGCGCCACGGCACGCGCCATCGACGCGCTGCGGCGCGGCTGGCCGGTGGGGCTGGGCGGGGCTCGAATTGCTCGCGGTGGAGACCGCCGATCGCGAGCGGCTGGCGGCGTTCGATCCCGAAGGGCGCGCGCCGCTGCTGATCTCGGCGGGTCGCGCGGCGACGCTCAAGCTCGCGAACCAGCGCGATGCGGCCGTGCCCGATGCGCCGGTGCTGATCGAGCGCGTCCCCTGGCTCGATTTCGATACCGCCACCGCGCTCGCCGACCCGCAGCTCGATCTGGCGACGCCGCTCAAGGGCCCGTTCCGCGCGATCGCGCTCGAAGATCCCGAATCGGCTGCGGCAGCGTTGCGGCTGGCGCGGATCGCCAGGCTGCTGCCTGCCTTCTTCGTCAAGCCGGGCGCGGATTCAGAGGCGATTACACCGGCCGATGTGGACGCCCATGAGGACGCCGACCGCCTCCGCATCGTCGCGCGCGCGCGGCTGCCCGTCGCCGGGGCCGAGGATGCCGAGATCGTCGCGTTCCGCACCGACGAGATGCCCGGCGAGCATGTCGCGCTGCTGATCGGCGAGCCCGACGGCGCGCCGCCGCTGGTGCGGCTCCACAGCGAGTGCCTCACGGTGACGTGCTCGGCAGCCTCAAATGCGATTGCGGGCCGCAACTCCACGCCGCGATCGCCGCGATCGTCGCGAACGGCTGGGGGATATTGCTCTATCTGCGGCAGGAGGGACGCGGGATCGGGCTGATCAATAAGCTCAGGGCCTATGCGCTCCAGGACCAGGGCTTCGACACTGTCGATGCCAATACGCGGCTCGGTTTCGCGGTCGATTCGCGCAACTTCGCGATCGCGGGGCGGATGCTGGCGCTGCTCGGCCAGAAGCAGATCCGGCTGCTGACCAACAATCCCGCCAAGGTCGAGGCGCTCGAGGCGGTGGGGATCCAAGTCGTCGAGCGGGTGCCGCACCATCTGCCGCCCAATCCGCACAACGAACGCTATCTCGCCACCAAGCGCGACCGCACCGGCCACCAATTTTAGGCGATCAGCCGGGCTACCTCGGCGAAGTCGTGCGCGATGTCGTGGACGCCCAGCGCGCGCAGCCGCTCGGCGTGACCCGGCCCGCAATGGCGGCCGGCGACCAGCCCGATGACATGCGCGCCCGAGGCGACCGCGCCGGTGACGCCCACCGGCGAATCCTCAAGGATCACCGCACGGGCGATATCGACGCCGAGCGCCCGGGCCGCGTGGAGATAGAGATCGGGGGCAGGCTTGCCGCGCGCGACATGCTCGCGGCCGCTGAAGATCCTGTCGCCGAAGGCATCGCGGATGCCGAGATGCTCGAGGTGCCGCGTGATCCAGCGTGTCGAGCTCGACGAGGCGATCGCGCGGGGCAGCGCGGGCGGCAAAGCGATCACGAACGCCACCGCGCCCGCGACCTCCTCCAGCCCCTCCTCGATCGCGCGCGTGTCCGCCGCGGCGCGGGCGACGTGGAAATCGTCGGGAATCGGCCGCCCGATCCATCGCTCGATCGCGGCGTGGAAGTCGGGCCCGGCGAGCCCCATGAAGGTCGCCATCGATTCCTCGACCGTCGTCGGATGGCCGATCCCGTCAGATAGTCGGCGATCTGGCGGTTGCCGGCATATTCGCTCTCGAGCAGCACCCCGTCGAAATCGAACAATATCGCGTCGAACCTCACGTCCGTTCCCCGAACAGCGCGGTGCCGACGCGGACATGCGTCGCGCCGAGCGTCACCGCGGTCTCGAAATCGCTCGACATCCCCATGCTGAGCCCGGCGAGCCCGTGATCGCGCGCCAGCTTGGCGAGCAAGGCGAAATAGGGTGCGGGCTCGAGGTCGAGCGGCGGCACGCACATCAGCCCGGCGATCGGCAGATCGGCGACACGCGTCTGGGCGAGCAAAGCGGGGAGCGAATCGATCGAGCAGCCGCCCCTTCTGCGGTTCGTCGCTGATGTTGACCTGGACGAAACAGGTCGGGCGGCGCCCGCCGCGGTCCATCGCCCTGGCGAGCGCCGTCACCAGCGATTCGCGGTCGACCGAATGGATCGCGTCGAACTGCGCGACGGCCTCGTCGGCCTTGTTCGATTGGAGCTGGCCGATCAGGTGGAGCGCAATTCCTGGCGTCTCGGCCTGGAGCTCGGGCCATTTGGCGGCGGCCTCTTGGACGCGGTTCTCGCCGAACACGCGCTGCCCGGCGGCGATCAGCGGACGAATCGCGGCAGCGTCATGCGTCTTGGAGACGGCGACGAGCGTCACGGCGGCGGGATCGCGCCCAGCGGCGCGCGCCACGCGCTCGAGTCGGTCGCGGACCGCCGCGATCCTGGAGCTGGCATCGTGCGCGAGCATGGCCGGCGCTATAGGGAGCGGGATGCGCCGCCGCCACCCCCCGATCCCACGCGTCTGGCTGATGACCGACGAGCGGATGGGCAACGCCTTATGGGCGGCGCTCGATCGACTGCCGCGCGGCGCCGGCGTGGTGTTCCGGCATTACGCGGTCGCGCCTGGAGAGCGCCGGCTCCTGATGCGGAACGTCGCCAAGGTTGCGCGGAAGCGGGGCTTGATCCTGGTGCGCGCCGGCGAAGGGCTCGGCGCGCGCAAGGATGGCGTGCACAACGGCCGCGCCGCGCGCGCGGGGCTCCGCACCGCTTCGGCGCACAGCCGGCTCGAGGCGATCGCGGCGATCCGCGCGGGCGCCGACGCTCTGTTCGTTTCCCCGGTCTTTGCCACGCGATCGCATGCGGAGGGCCGAACGCTGGGGCGCGTGCGGTTCGGGCTGATGATTCGCGGGCTCGGCGTGCCGGTCATCGCGCTCGGCGGCATGAACCGCGCGCGCGGACGCGGACTTCGAGCGCTCGGCGCCTATGGCTGGGCAGGCATCGATGCCTGGCTGAACGGCTAGCCGCGCGTCAGAAGCGGAAGGCGGTGCCGACGTAGACCGATTGGCTGTCGCGGCGGTCGTCGGTCAGGCGTGGCAAGCGATCGCGCTCAGTCTTGTAGCGGACGCCCGCGGTCACCGCGAGACGGCGGGTCAGCGAATAGGAACCGCCGACGTCGATCGAATAGCTCGGATTGTCGCCGATCAGCACCGGCGTGTTCGCGAGCGGACGGTCGGCGGCGGCCTGGACGCGCCCGCTGACACGCTTGCCGGTGTAGCTCAGCCCCACGTCGGCGCGCTCGCGGCTGCCGGGCTGGGTGAGCAGCTCGACGCGAGCCACGTCGCCGGCGACGGCGAACCGCTTCCAGCCGACCGAAACCCCGAGATTATAGGCGATCGGCGCCAGGCTGACCGTCGGCGCCGACACGGCGAGCGGGGTGCTCGGCGTCGATCGGGTCGACCGCGCGCGCACCGCGACCGTCACCGCGCCGCTGCCGCTGCGGCGCGACTCGGACGGGGTGAAGCGGAAGTCGCTGTCCGGCAGGCCGCTGCGCGCCAGCACCGCGGCGAGCTTGGGATCGGCGGCGGCGGGCGTGAACAGCCCGATTCCGCCCGGAACCGACGCGAATTGGCGCTTCACCGCATGCGGCAGGCGATTCTCCTGTGCCTGGAGCGCGGGCGACGCAAGGAAGCCGGCGGCGCCGAGCGCCCCCAGTCCAAGTGCCGAAACTCCCCGCGAGAATCGCATTTCCATTCCCTCTCCTGGCAACGCCTACCATGATTCGAACGCAAGGTTCCACCGGGGCTGCGTTTTTCGTGCCGAGTGTTGCACTGGACCCACAGCCGCGCCGCCGCGCGACCCGCCTTGCTCCCGCCACACGAGCTTCTATAGATGCTCGTCGTTGCCAACTCCACGCCTTTAGGAATGTGTCGATGAACCGCCTGTTGCGCACCGCGATCCTGGGGTCGCTCGCTTGCTCGGTCGCCGCGTGCAGCCACCACCATGCGAACGCGGACCTCGCCGCCTCGAAGGTCACCACGATCGGCGTCAATTCCTATTTGTGGCGCGCGAGCCTCGACACGCTCAGCTTCATGCCGCTGCTCCAGAGCGATTCGAATGGCGGGGTGATCATCACCGATTGGTACGCCAATCCCAACACCCCGGCCGAGCGCTTCAAGTTCACCGTGACCATCCTCGACAAGGATCTGCGCGCCGATGCGGTGCGCGTCGCGGCGCTGCGCCAGGTCAACACTACGGGCGCCTGGGTCGAGGCGCCGGTGCAGGCGGCGACGGTGCAGAAGCTCGAGGACATCATCCTCACTCGCGCGCGCGATCTGCGGCGCGCCGCCATGCCCGAATAGAGAAAGCGGGATCATGGCGTCGCGCTTCAACGCGCTGAAGGCGGACGCCGCCTGGCAAGGGGTGTGGGAAGAACGCCGCACCTTCGCCGCGCGCGACGATTCGCCCAAGCCCAAGACCTACGTGCTCGAGATGTTCCCCTACCCATCGGGGCGCATCCACATGGGGCACGTCCGCAACTATACGATGGGCGACGTGCTCGCGCGCTTCCGCCGGATGAAGGGCATGGAAGTGCTCCATCCGATGGGGTGGGACGCGTTCGGCATGCCCGCCGAGAATGCGGCGATGGAGAAGAAGATCCATCCCGGCGCCTGGACCCGCCAGAACATCGCGACGATGCGCGGCCAGCTGAAGCGGCTGGGCTTCGCGCTCGACTGGAGCCGCGAGTTGGCGACGTGCGAGCCCGACTATTACGGGCACGAGCAGGCGCTGTTCCTCGACCTGCTCGACGCGGGGCTGGTCTATCGCAAGGAATCGGCGGTCAACTGGGATCCGGTCGACATGACCGTGCTCGCCAACGAGCAGGTGATCGACGGGCGCGGCTGGCGCTCGGGCGCGCTGGTCGAGCGGCGCAAGCTCAGCCAGTGGTTCCTCCGGATCACCCAGTTCGCCGACGAACTGCTCGAGGGGCTCGGCGGCCTCGAGCATTGGCCCGACAAGGTCCGGCTGATGCAGGAGAACTGGATCGGCCGGAGCGAGGGGCTGCGGTTCCGCTTCGCGCTGACCGACGGCGGCGAGATCGAGGTGTTCACCACCCGCCCCGACACGATCTTCGGGTCGAGCTTCGTCGCGATCGCGGCGGACCATCCGATCGCGCAGGCGCTCGCCGCCGAGGACGCCGATGTCGCCGCCTTCGTCGAGCGCTGCAAGCAGGGCGGCACCACCGCGGCCGAGCTGGAGACGCAGGAGAAGCTCGGGCTCGATACCGGGCTGCGTGCGCGCCATCCCTTTGATCCGGCATGGGAATTGCCGGTCTATATCGCCAATTTCGTGCTGATGGACTATGGCACCGGCGCGGTGTTCGGCGTGCCCGCGCACGATCAGCGCGACTTCGAGTTCGCGACCAAATACCGCCTGCCGATCCGCCGAGTCGTGTCGGACGGCGACCGGACCGAGTCCGAATTCCACGATGCCGAGGCTTATTCGGGCCCCGGCACCCTGGTCAATTCGCATTTCCTCGACGGGATGGACGTGGCCGACGCCAAGCGCGCGGTGATCGCGCGCGCCGAGGACGGCGGCTGGGGCGCCGGCACCACCGTATGGCGACTGCGCGACTGGGGCGTGTCGCGCCAGCGCTATTGGGGCACGCCGATCCCGATCATCCACTGCGATGCCTGCGGGGCGGTCCCCGCGCCGCGCGACTCGCTTCCTATCGTCCTGCCCGACGACGTGACCTTCGACGTTCCCGGCAACCCGCTCGACCGACACCCGACCTGGAAGCACATCGATTGCCCAAGCTGCGGCGGGCCGGCGCGGCGCGAGACCGACACGCTCGACACCTTCGTCGATTCGTCCTGGTATTTCATCCGCTTCGCCAGCCAGCCCCGCGACAAGCCGTTCGACAAGGCGGTCGCCGAGCAATGGCTGCCGGTCGGCCAATATATCGGCGGGGTCGAGCATGCGATCCTCCACCTGCTCTACGCGCGTTTCTGGACGCGCGCGCTCAACCATCTCGGCATGCTCGACGTGACCGAGCCCTTCGCGGGGCTGTTCACCCAGGGGATGGTGACGCACGAGACCTACAGGTCTGCCGACGGCCGCTGGTTGGGGCTCGACGAGGTGCGGCGCGATTCGGCCGGCGCGACCGAGATCGCCAGCGGCGCGCCCGCCGAGATCGGCCGCATCGAGAAGATGTCCAAATCGAAGAAGAACACCGTCGATCCCGGCCCGATCGTCGACCAGTACGGCGCCGATGCGGTGCGCTGGTTCATGCTCTCCGATTCGCCGCCCGAGCGCGACCTCGAATGGAGCGAGGCGGGGATCGAGGGATCGTGGCGCTTCGTCCAGCGGTTGTGGCGGCTGTTCGACGGGCTGGAGGAGGCCGAGGGCGACGATTCGGCGCTCGATCGCAAGCTCCATCGCACGATCGCTGGCGTCGCCGAGGACGTGGAGGCGCTGACCTTCAACAAGGCGGTCGCCAAGCTCTACGAGCTGGTCAACGCGATCGAGCGCGCCGCGCCCTCCGCGTCGCGCACCCGCGCGATCCGCACGCTGGCACGAATCGTCGCGCCGATGGTTCCGCACCTGGCGGAGGAGGCCTGGGTCGCGCTCGGCGGCGAGGGGCTGATCGCCGATGCGCCCTGGCCCGAGGTGGACCCGGCGCTGCTGGTCGACGACGAGGTGACGATCGCCGTGCAAGTCAATGGCAAGCTGCGCGATACGCTGGTATTGCCCAAGGGCGCGGCGCGCGAGGCGGTGGAAGCCGCGGCGCTCGCGTCGGCGCATGTCGTGCGCATCCTCGAGGGAAAGGCCCCGCGCAAGGTGATCGTCGTTCCCGACCGGCTGGTGAACCTCGTCGCATGAGGGCCGCGGCGCTCCTGCTCGCGGCGCTCGCGCTGTCCGGATGCGGCCTCAGGCCGCTCTACGGCGGCGGCGCCGACGGGCCGGTGCGATCGACATTGGCGGCGATCGAGGTCGCGCCGATCGAGGGGCAGGCGGGGTGGCTCGTCGGCAATGCGCTGCGCGACCGGCTCGAGCCCGGCGTCGCGGGCGCGGCGCGCTATCGGCTCGACGTGCGGCTTGATGATCACATCGCCGGGCTCGGCGTGCGCCGCGACGACAGCGTCGCGCGCGAACGGCGGACGCTGCGTGCGCGCTTCCAGCTCGTCGAGGTCGCGAACGGCGCGGTGGTGCTCGACGCGACCGCGGGATCGGACGCGGGAGTCGACGTCGTCGGCTCCGAATATGCGACGATCGCCGCCGAGCGCACCGCGCTCGAACGCCTCTCGGGGATTGTCGCCGACCAGATCGTCGCGCGCGTCGCCCGCTACGCGCAGACCGTGCCGCAGTGAAGGCCAGCGCGGGGCAGATCCGCGGCCTGGTCGACGCGCCCAAGCCCGAGACGCGGCTCTACCTGTTCCACGGCCCCGACGAAGCGGGCGCCAACGAACTCGCCGCCCGGCTGGCGCGTGCGCTCGGCCCCGAGACCGAGCGGATCGACATCGACTCGAAGGCATTGCGCGATTCGCCCGGGCGGCTCGCCGACGAAGCGGCGTCGATGTCGCTGTTCGGTGACAAAAGGCTGATTCGCGTGAGTGGCGCCGAGGACAATGCGATCGAGGCGTTCGCGCTGCTGCTGGGCGCCGAGCGCGCCGGCAATCCGGTGGTGGCGATCGGACCGGGCCTCAAGTCGAGCGGCAGACTCGTCAAGCTGGCGATCGCCGCGCCCGCCGCGGTGGCGCATGCCTGCTACGTCCCCGAGGGGATCGAGGCGACGCGGCTGGCGACGACGATCGCGCGCGAGCACGGCCTGCGCCTGTCGGGCGACGTTCCCCACGAACTCGCGAGCGCCTGCGGCGGCGATCGCGCGATCATGACGCGCGAGATCGAGAAGCTCGCGCTCTATCTCGATGCCGCCCCCGATCGCCCGCGCGACGCCGACAGCCGCGCGCTCGAGGCGATCGGCGCCAATCTGGGCGACGGCGAGATGTTCGGCGCGATCGACGCGGTGATCGACGGCCGCATCGCCGAAGTGGGCACCGAGCTGGCGCGGCTGACCGAATCGGGGAGCTCGGCGATCCCGCTGCTGCGCCAGTTGACCCGGCGCCTGCTGACGCTCGCCGAGCTCCGCGCCGAAGTGAAGGCTGGCGCGAGCGTGGATCAAGTAATTGAGAAACATCGAATATTCTTCAAAGAGAAAGCCGCGACCAGCCGCGCACTGCGCCGCTGGAGCGCCCCCCAGATCGCGCGGGCGGCCGATCGCGTGCGCGAGGCGGAGCGGGCGATGATGCGCGGATCGAGCGCGGGCGACGTGCTCGCCGAGGCAGAATGCGTCGCAGTGGCGCGCGCGGCCGCCCGGCTGCGCGGCTAGATCCGCTCGCCGCTGAGCCGCTGGCAGACCATGTCGAGCTGGTCGAGCGTCGAATAGGTCAGCGTCAGCGAGCCCCCCTTGGGGCCGTGCGCGATCCGCACGTTGAGTCCGAGCACGTCGCCGAGCTGGTGCTCGAGCGCCTGGATATCGGTGTCGCGCGCCGGGGCATCGCCCTTGCGCCGCGCCTGCGGCTTGGATTGGCGGGCGAGCCGCTCGGCCTCGCGCACCGACAGCCCCTTGTCGGCGACGTGGCGCGCCAGCCGCTCGGCATCGGGCGCGCCGACCAGGGCGCGCGCATGCCCCATCTCGATCGCGCCCTCGATCACCATCTGGCGCACGCCGAGCGGGAGATCGAGCAGCCGCAGCAGATTGGCGACATGACTGCGCGACTTGTGAACGATCTTGCCGAGCACTTCCTGCGTGTGGCCGAACTCGCCGATCAGCCGGGCATAGCCTTCGGCCTCCTCGATCGCGTTGAGGTCCTCGCGCTGGATGTTCTCGATCAGCGCGATCTCGAGCGTCTCGACGTCGCTCAGCTCGCGGACCACCGCCGGCACCTCGTGGAGCCGCGCGCGCTGCGCGGCGCGCCAGCGGCGCTCGCCCGCGACGATCTGATAGCCCTTGCCGTGCGGGCGCACGAAGATCGGCTGGATCATCCCGCGCGCGGCGATCGACTTGGCGAGCTCGTCGAGCTTGTCCTCGTCGAAATGGCGGCGCGGCTGATCGGGATGCGGCGTCAGCGCGCTGACCGGCAGCATGCGGATCCCCGACGCGGCCTCGGGCGAGCCGGCGACGGGCTCCTCGCGGATATTATCGCCGAGCAGCGAGCTGAGCCCGCGGCCGAGCCCGGGGCGGGTGGTCTTGCGCGGCGTGGCGGCGGGGATATCGGTCATGCGGCCTTCTTGTGCTTGGGCAGGCGTTCGATCACCTCGCGGGCGAGCGCGATATAGGCCTCCGAGCCCGGACATTTGTAATCGTAGATCAGCGCCGGCAGCCCGTGGCTCGGGGCTTCGGACAGGCGGACGTTGCGCGGGATCACCGTCTCGAACACGACGCGCCCGAGCACGGCGCGGACATCGTCCGAGACCTGCTCGCTCAGCCGGTTGCGCCGGTCGTACATGGTGAGCGCGACGCCGAGGATCGACAGCCCCGGATTGAACCGGCTGCGGATCCGCTCGACCGTGTTGAGCAACTGGCTGAGCCCTTCGAGCGCGAAGAACTCGCACTGCAGCGGCACGAGCAAGGCGTGCGACGCGACCATCGCATTGATCGTCAGCAGTCCGAGCGAAGGCGGGCAATCGATCAGGATCACATCCCAGCGCGCGCCGGTATCTCGCCGAAACGCGCCTTCGAGCCGGTGCGTGCGTTCCTCGAATTCGATCAGCTCGATCTCCGCGCCCGACAGGTCCTGCGTCGCCGGGACGATGTCGAGCCGAGGGACCTTGGTGGGGATCGCCGCCTGTTCAAGTGAGGCATCGCCGACGAGCAGGTCGTAGCTCGAAAGTTCACGCGCGGCGCGGGCGATGCCGAGCCCGGTCGAGGCATTGCCCTGCGGATCGAGGTCGATCAGCAGCACGCGCTTGCCGATCGCCGCGAGCGCGGTGCCGACGTTGATCGCGGTGGTCGTCTTGCCGACCCCGCCCTTCTGATTAGCGATGGCGATGCAGATCATCTCGGACCGACCCCTCGTGCAATCACGATCCCTGACTCCGGCTGGGTGATGCTGTGTTCCACGTGGAACGAACCTTGCCATGCCCGCCGCGCCGCTGCCACCTCCGATTGCGCGGTGCGGCCCTTGGGGAGCAACCAGATTGTGGACGAATCGGTGCAATGACACGCGGCGCCGAGCAGGCGCGACAGTTCGGCGACCGCGCGCGCCGATACGATCGCCGCGTGGCGATCGGGGCGGAACGTCTCGATTCGGCTGGCGACGACGGTCACCGCCAGCCCTAGCTCGGCAGCGGCGGCGCGGAGGAATTCAACGCGTTTGGCCCGGGGTTCGACCAGGATCACCGGCCGGTCGACGAGCGCGGCAACGACCAGGCCTGGCAGCCCCGCCCCCGATCCGATATCGAGCCAGGCCCCGTCCGCCGCGCCCGCGGCCAGCGCGACGAGCTGGGCCGAATCGACCAGGTGCCGCGCCCAGATCCGGTCGAGCGTCGAGGCGGCGACCAGGTTCTGCCGCGTTGATTCGCCGCGCAGCAGATCGGCGAACCGGGCGAGCGACGTTTCACGTGGAACACCGAAGCGTTCGCGCACCCACGCCCGCGCCTCGTCCTCGGTCATGCGGCGCGGCGCCGGACGTGGAGCAGGATCGCCGAAAGCGCGGCAGGAGTGATGCCGCGGATCCTCGCCGCCGCGCCGAGCGTCTCGGGAAGTGCGGCCGTGAGCCGCTCGATCATCTCGTTCGACAGGCCCGGGATCGCTGCATAGTCCAAATCATGACGCAGCCGGATGGCATCGTTGGCGCGGAGCTGGACGACCTCGGCCTGCTGTCGTTCGAGATAAGGCGCATAGCGCGCATCCTCGACCGCTTCGGCGAGGAGGCGCGGATCGACGGCCAGACCCGGCGTGACATGATCGGGATCGACGCCGGGGAAGCGCAGCCAATCGCGCGCCGGGCGATTCGAGCCGTCGGCGACCACGGGCGCACCGCGCGCGCGCAGGGTGTTGGCGCTCAGGGGCTGATCGAAGGCGTCGTCGAGCGCGGCCCGCTTCTGCAGACGTTCGGCAAGCCGCGCGCCGCGCTCGCCGCCCAGGCAGCCGAGGTCGCGCGCGATCGGGCCGAGCCGGGTTTCGGCGTTGTCGGCGCGCAGCCGCAGGCGGAATTCGGCGCGCGCGGTGAGCATTCGATAGGGCTCGGTCACGCCTTGGAGAACGAGATCGTCGACCATGACGCCGAGATAGCTGGTGGCGCGATCGAGGATCAGCGGCGCGATCCGGAGCGCATGCGCCGCGGCATTGATCCCGGCGACGAGGCCCTGGCCGGCCGCTTCCTCATAGCCGGTGGTGCCGTTGATCTGCCCGGCGCAGAATACCCCGGGCAGTGCCGGCAGCGCGAGCGTCGCGGCAAGCGCGCGCGGATCGATATGATCATATTCGACCGCATAGCCGGGCGTGACGATTGCCGCGCGCTCGAGCCCCGGCACCGACGCCACCATCGCCGCCTGGACATCGACGGAGAGCGAGGTCGACATGCCGTTGGGATAGATCAGGTGCGTGTCGAGCCCCTCGGGCTCAAGGAAGATCTGGTGGCCGTCGCGATCGCCGAAGCGGTGGATCTTGTCCTCGATCGAGGGGCAATAGCGCGGCCCCCGCGCATCGATCGCGCCGGTGAACAGTGGCGAGCGAGCGAGCCCCGCGCGGATCGCGGCGTGGGTGGCCGGGGTGGTGCGGGTGACGCCGCAGTGAAGCTGGGGGAGCAGGCGCGCCGGTGTCAGCGGCGACATCGTCCAGGGATCGGCGTCGGACGGCTGCTCGGTGACGCGTGCCCAATCGATCGTGCGTCCGTCGAGGCGAGGCGGCGTCCCGGTCTTGAGCCGTGCGATCGGCAGGTCGAGCGCGCGGAGCTGCGCCGCGATCCGGTGCGCTGCCGCTTCACCTATGCGACCGCCGTCGAGCCGCTCTTCGCCGCGAAAGATCCGCGCGCCGAGGAATGTCCCCGTCGCCAGCACCACCGCGCGGCCGCGCAGCACCGCGCCGTCGGCGAGCCGCACCCCGGCCACCGCGCCACCGGCCAGTTCGAGCGCCGCCGCCTCGCCCGCCACGAGCGTGAGCCCCGCTTGGGCGCGCAGCATCGCGTGGATCGCGGCGGCGTAGCGGGCGCGATCGGCCTGGACGCGCGGGCCCTGCACTGCCGTGCCCTTGCTGCGGTTGAGCATGCGATAATGGATCGCCGCCGCATCGGCGGCGCGCGCGATGAGCCCGTCGAACGCATCGACCTCGCGCACCAGATGCCCCTTGCCGAGCCCGCCGATCGCCGGATTGCACGACATTGCGCCGATCCTGGCCAGGTCGAAGCTGAGCAGCGCGGTGCGCGCGCCGCGCCGCGCCGCAGCGGCGGCCGCTTCGGTGCCGGCATGCCCGCCGCCGATGACGATGACGTCGAAGTCCATGGCCGCGCGCCTAGTCGCTTCGGCCGCCTCGGTCAAAAACTGTTCCACGTGGAACGGGCTATTTGCCGATGCAGAATCGCGCGAACAGCGTGTCGAGCACCGCTTCGATATCGGTGCGGCCGGTGACGGCGTCGAAGGCGCGGAGCGCGGCGCGAAGGTGCTCGGCGACGAGGAGCGGATCGCCTTCGGCGCCGGCAGCGTGGAACGCAGCCGCCGCGTCGGCGCACAGCGCGCGCTGGCGCCGGTTGAGCGCGGTCGCGTCGGGCGGGGGAAGCAGCGCCCGGGCGCGCGCGGCCAATCGCTCCCACAAGGATTCGATGCCGGCGCCGGTCACCGCGGAAACGGCGAGTTGTGTGGCGGCGTGTGCCCAGCGGCCAGGCGCATCGGCACGGGCATGGATCCAGAGCGCGTCGCGCGGCGGCGTGTCGTCGCCGAGCCACAGCAGGATATCCGCTTCGGCCATCGCCTGTTGCGCCCGCGCGACGCCGATCCGCTCGATCGCGTCGGCGGATTCCCCGGCCAGGCCGGCGGTATCGATCAGCAGCCAGGCGATTCCGCCGCGGGCGACCGAGGCCTCGATCCGATCGCGCGTGGTGCCCGCGATCGGCGACACGATCGCGGCGTCGCGCTCGGCGAGCGCGTTGAACAGCGTCGACTTGCCGGCATTGGGCGGGCCCGCGAGCACCACGCGGATGCCGTCGCGGACGCGCTCGACCGGCGGGCGCGCCACCACCGCATCGATCGCCATGGCCAGCGCGGCGGCTTCGGCGCGGAGCGCGGGCAGTGCATCGGCATCGACGTCGTCCTCGTCGGAATGGTCGAGCAGCGCTTCGACCCCCGCCGCGATCGCCAGCGCGCGCGCCGCCCAGCCCTCGATCTCGCGGCGGACCGCGCCCTCGGCCGATCGCAGCGCGAGGCGGCGTTGCGCGTCGGTTTCGGCCATCATCAGGTCGCCCAGGCCCTCCGCCTCGCTCAGGTCGATGCGTCCGTTCGCCAACGCGCGGCGCGTGAATTCGCCGGGCTCGGCGGCGCGCAGCCCGGGGAACGCGGCCAGCGCCCGCTCGACCGCGCGCACCACCGCGCGGCCGCCGTGGAGGTGGAACTCGGCGACATCCTCGCCGGTCGCGCTCGCGGCACCCGAGAAGCAGAGCAAGAGCGCGCGATCGAGCAACTCGCCGCTCGCCGGATCGCGCAGCGCGGCGAGCGTGGCGCGGCGCGGCGCGGGGACCGTGCCGGCGAGCATGCGCACCGCATCGAAGGCGCGCGCGCCGCTCAGCCGGACGATCGCGATCCCCGCCGGCGGCGCGCCGCTCGAGAGCGCGAAGATCGTGTCCATCGCGTCAACCGCTGGGCTTGGTCGTGCTTTCGAGCAGCCCGCGCCAGAAGTTCATCCCCGCCTCGCCCATCGGCGCCCAATTGCGCATCATCGCCTCGAACCCCTCGGGGGTGCCCTGCTTCTCGATCGCCTCGACCATCATCGCGACGTAGCGATCGTGCACCGGCGCCAGATCGGGCAGCCCCATCGCACGGCGGGCTTCCTCGGGGGTGCATTCGACTTCGACATTGATCTTCATCGGCTTCTCCGCTTGAGCAGGCAGGGGCGCGGCTGCTAGCCTGCGGCCATGTATGCGCGCGACCATGCCCTGATCGCAACGCCCATCGGCGCGATCCGGATCGAGGGCGACGAGACCCGCCTCACCGCGATCTGGATCAGCCCGCAAGGCGCGCCTTCCCCCGGCAGCGGCCCGGCGGTGCGCGACGCGGTCGAGCAGCTCGGGCAATGGTTCGCGGGCGAGCGGACCGAGTTCGATCTCGCGCTATCGGCGGCGGGCACGCCGCGTGGCGCGGCGCTGCGCGAGGGGTTGATCGCGCTGGGCTATGGCGAGACGCTCAGCTATGGCGCGCTCGCACGGCGGCTGGGATCAAGCCCGCGCGCGATCGGCCAGGCCTGCGCGCGCAATCCGTTTCCGATCCTGGTGCCGTGCCACCGCGTGCTCGGCGCGGGCGGCGCGCTCGGCGCCTATTCGGCGGGCGACGGCCCCGCGACCAAATCCTGGCTGCTCGAACACGAGCGGCGCCACGCCAAGAGGACGATGCTATGAGCATGATCACGATCGAGACGATCGACGGCGGCGGCAGCTTCGCCGCTTATTGCGCCGAGCCCGCGGGGCCTGCGCGCGCGGCGATCGTCGTCATCCAGGAAATCTTCGGCGTGAACCCCGGCATCCGCCGGAAATGCGACAAGCTTGCCGCCGACGGCTATCTCGCGATCGCGCCCGACCTGTTCTGGCGGCTCGAGCCCGGGGTCGAGCTCGATCCCGACGTCCCCGAGCAATTCCAGCAGGCGCTCGGGCTGATGGGCAGGTTCAACCAGGACGCCGGCATCCGCGACATCGAGGCGACGATCCGCGCGGCGCGCGCGCGGCTGGGGAGCGAAGGCAAGGTCGGCGCGGTGGGATATTGCCTGGGCGGGCGGCTGGCCTACATGACCGCGGCACGCACCGACGTCGACGCGACGGTCGGCTATTATGCGGTGGGGATCGACGGGCTGCTCGGCGAGAAGCACGGCATCGCGCATCCGCTGATGCTCCACATCGCCGGCGCCGACCATTTCGTCACCCCCGACATCCAGGCGAAGATGCACGCCGGGCTCGACGATCATCCCCAGGTGACGCTGCGCGACTATCCCGGCGTCGACCATGGCTTCGCCACCGAGATCGGCAAGCGCCGATCGGACGCGGCCGCGCAGCTCGCCGACCGGCGCACCGCCGATTTCTTCGCCGCCAACCTCGGCTAGAAATTCACCACCAGCGATTGCGCGAAGGGGCCGCTCTTGACCAATTGCCCCGCCGCGCCCGGCGCGCGCCTGAGCCCCGGCTTGGCGAGCACGGGCTTGAGCATCAGCGGGATCGTCGCTTCGTTGATCGCCTTGGCGAAGCAGGTGTGGAGCCCGAAGCCGAAGCTGAGATAGTCCGACGGCGGCCGCTTCGGATTGAACGTGTTGGGATTCTCGACGTGGCGTCCGTCCATCATCGCCGACTGGATCAGCGCGAACACCAGCGTGCCGTCGGGGATCGTGGTCTGATGGCCGGTGCCCGCACCGACCACCTGATCGCCGCCCGCGCGGCGCATCAGGAACGGCGCGAGCGGATCGAAGCGCAGCGCCTCGAAGAAATAGGCGCCCAGCGTGGCATTGTCGCCCGTCCGCGCGGCTTTCTGCGCGGCGGCGAGCTCCTTGGGGCGATTGAGCAGCTGGTTGAGCGCCTGGGGCGCCGCCATCGCCGGCTGCGGCAGCCCGGCGACGATGAAGCCGACCAGCGCGGTGCGGATCTGGATGTCCGAGAGACCGGGCACTCCCTGCGCCTGGAGCTTGAGCGCGCGGCTGAGCACGTCGTCGCCGCCCGCGCCCGGATCGGCCTTGCGCGCCGCGATCAGCGAATCGACATGCGCCTGGAGCGCCGGCGCGGCCACGTCGACCTGCGCGCGCAGCGCGGGGTCGTTGCCCATGTCGGCAAACAGGAACTTGAACAAGGTCTGCGCCCAGCCCTTCATGTCGCCGGTCCTGGGCTCGGGCGTGCCGAAATAGCCGCATAGCGATTCGAAGGTCACGTCGCGGACGAAGCCGACGATCTCGAGCGACCCCGTCGCCGCGTCGACCCGGCGCTGCGCCGCGGCGAGCGTGGCGGGGACGAGGATGCCGGGGATATCCGACGGCGGCATCGCCTGGCGCATCGCGCTCACGTCGCGGTGGAAAGCGGGGCCGTCGGGCAGTCCGAGGAAGAAAGGCTGGCCGCCGGTGATCACATCGAGCTTGGCGTTGTAGTCGGTGGGGAAATCCCGGTCGCGGCCGAGCACGTCGCAGACGTCGTCATAGAGCGTGACTGCGGCATATTTGCCCAATCGCGGCACCGGCCAGAGATTGCGCAGCAGCTCGAGCTCGATGTCGCGCAGGCTCGGCAAGTCGGCCGAAAGCTTGTCGAACAAGCTCTTGATCGCCGCTTCGACGCCGCTCATCGCGCCGTCGCCCGAAGCGCGTCCACAATCGTGTCGCGATGCTGCATTGATCGTTCCCCCCTCGCCGAGATTATTGCTCCGCCAGATACGATCTTGTCCAGCCGCGGCGCCCGAAAAATCGTTCCGCGCCGCGTTATTGTCGGTTTTCGCGCATGCGACGGATTCCCCGGCGCGCGTCGATCGCGCTAGGATCGTTCGATGAACGCACCCATCCGAGTCGGTATCGGCGGCTGGACCTTCGGGCCCTGGCGCGGGACCTTCTATCCGAAGGGCCTGGCGCAGAAGCGCGAGCTCGAATTCGCGAGCCGCGCGCTCACCGCGATCGAGATCAACGGCACCTATTACAGCGGGTTCAAGCCCGCGATCTTCGCGGGCTGGGCCGCGGCGGTGCCCGACGGCTTCGTCTTCGCGGTCAAGGCCTCGCGCTTCTGCACCAACCGCAAGGTGCTGGCGGAGGCGGGCGAATCGATCGCGCGGTTCGTGGGGCAGGGGATCGTCGAGCTCGGTGACCGGCTCGGACCGATCCTGTGGCAGTTCATGGCGACCAAGCAGTTCGACGCGGCGGATTTCGCCGCGTTCCTGCGGCTGCTGCCGGCGGCGCACGACGGCGTGGCGTTGCGCCACGCGATCCAGGTCCGCCACGAGAGCTTCCGCGTGCCCGAGTTCGTCGCGATGGCGCGCGACGCCGGCGTGGCGATCGTCTTCGCCGATTCGCCCCAATATCCGGCGATCGCCGACGTGACCGGCGATTTCGTCTATGCCCGGCTCGAAAGCGGGCAGGACGCCAACCCGCTCTGCTATCCCGAGCCCGAGATCGGCAAATGGGCCGATGCGGCGAGGCAGTGGGTGGGCGGCGGGCAGCCGGAAGGGCTTCCCTATGTCACCGGCGCGACGCCGCCGCGGCAGCCGCGCGAAACCTTCGTCTTCTTCATCCACGGCGGCAAGGTCCGTGCCCCCGCCGCCGCGCAGGCGCTGATCGAACGGCTGCGTTAGGCGTCGTTGGCTGGGCGCGGTGGGCTCGGCCGGCTCGAGACCATGCGCTCGCCGTCGATCACGATCGGGCTCGCCACGCCGGGCAATCCGCCGAGCCCGAGGCGCATCCCGCGAGCGATCACCTGCGGATCGGCGAAGACCTCGTCGACGGTGTTGATTGGCCCCGCGGGCACGCCCTCGGCCTCGAGCGCCTCATAGAGATCGGCCTTGGCCCACCGGCCGACCGCCCGCGTGATCAGCGGGATCAGCTCGGCGCGGTTGGTGACCCGCGCCGGGTTGGTCGCGAAGCGAGGGTCATCGGCGAGATCGAGCGCCAGCACCGAACAGAGCTTGCGGAACTGCAAATCGTTGCCGACCGCGACGATCAGATCGCCGTCGGACGCGCTAAACGATTGATATGGAACTAAATTCGAGTGGCCATTGCCCATCCGATGCGGCACCTTGCCCGATGCCATCCAGTTGAGCGCCTGGTTGGCGAGCACCGCGACCTGCGCATCGAGCAACGCCATGTCGATGTGTGCGCCTGCGCCGGTCGCGTCGCGGCGGTGGAGCGCGGCGAGGATCGCGGTTGCCGAATAGACGCCGGTGAAGATGTCGGCATAGGCGATTCCGGACTTTTGCGGCGGCCCGTCTGGCTCGCCGGTGAGCGACATCGCGCCGCCCATCCCCTGGATGATGAAGTCATAGCCGGCGCGATGGGCGTAGGGGCCGGTCTGGCCGAATCCGGTGATCGAGCAGACGATCAGCCGCGGATCGGCGGCGCGCATCGCCGCGGGATCAAGCCCGTATTTGGAGAGCCCGCCGACCTTGTAATTCTCGATCACGACATCCGCGTCGGCGATCAGCGCGCGGACCCGGGCCTGGCCGGCGGGCGTGGCGATGTCGATCGCCCGGCTGGACTTGCCGCGGTTGCAGGCGTGGAAATAGGCGGCATCGAGATTGTTGCCGGCGGCATCGTGGAGGAAGGGCGGGCCCCACTGGCGGGTATCGTCGCCCGTGCCGGGCCGCTCGACCTTGATCACTTCGGCGCCGAGATCGGCGAGCAATTGTCCGCACCACGGCCCCGCGAGGATCCTCGCCAGCTCGATCACCCGGATTCCCGCAAGCGGCTTCACGGCTGCCGGATCTCATAGACGATCTGCGGCGACGGGCCCGTGGTATAGTCGCGCATCCGCATCTCGGTCCGGCGCACCCCGCCGATCTTCACCATCGCGCCCTGCGAGCGCAGATTGCCCTCGCCGACGAGGAACACCACCGTGCCGACATAGTGGTGGATATGGTCGAGCATCAGCCGCTTGACCTCGTGGTTGTACATCCCGCCCCAATAGGCGCGGGCGAGGAAGGTCCACCCGATCTCGATCTCGTCGCGCTCGGGATCGTGGCCGTAATAGCGGCTCGCGCCGATGATCCCGCCCGTCGCCTTGTCGAGGATGGTCAGACCGCCGCCCGATTCGAGCGCCTCCTCGAAATATTGGCGGAAGACCGGCTGCTGCCAGCGATCATGCGCGGGATGGACCTCCCAGATCAGCGGATCGCGCGCGACCGCGTACAGATCCTCCCAATCGGAGGGCACGGTGGGCCGCAGGATCACGAGGTCGCCCTCGAGGGTCGGCTGGAGGTCCATCGCTAGAACGCCGCGATCCCCGTGATCGCGCGGCCGAGGATCAGCCCGTGGACGTCGTGCGTCCCCTCATAGGTGTTGACCGTCTCGAGGTTGATCGCGTGGCGCATCACATGGAACTCGGCCGAGATGCCGTTGCCGCCATGCATATCGCGCGCGGCCCGCGCGATATCGAGCGCCTTGCCGCAATTGTTGCGCTTGATCAGCGAGATCGTCTCTGGGCTGAGGCTGCCTTCGTCGAACATCCGCCCCGCGCGCAGTGCCGCCATCAGCCCGAGCGCGATCTCGGTGTCCATGTTGGCGAGCTTCATCTGCACGAGCTGGGTGGCGGCGAGTGGTCTGCCGAACTGCGCGCGATCGAGCGTATATTGGCGCGCGGCGTGCATGCAGGCCTCGGCGGCGCCCATCGCGCCCCAGGCAATTCCATAGCGCGCGCGGTTGAGGCAGCCGAATGGACCCTTCAATCCCTGGACCTCGGGCAGCAATGCGTCCTCGCCGACCTCGACTCCGTCCATCACGATCTCGCCGGTGATCGAGGCGCGCAAGGAGAGCTTGCCCTCGATCTTGGGGGTCGAGAGCCCCTCCATCCCCCGCTCGAGCACGAACCCCTTGATCCCACCGCCGTGCGCGTCGGACTTGGCCCAGACCACCATGACGTCGGCGATCGGCGAATTGGTGATCCACATCTTCGCGCCGGTCAGCCGATAGCCGTCCGCGGTCTTTTCGGCGCGGGTGCGCATCGATCCCGGATCGGAACCGGCGTCGGGCTCGGTCAGCCCGAAACAGCCGACCCACTCGCCGGTCGCCAGGCGGGGCAGATATTTCCGCCGTTGCGCCTCGGTGCCGTATGCGTGGATCGGGTGCATCACGAGGCTCGACTGGACGCTCATCGCCGAGCGATAGCCCGAATCGACGCGCTCGACCTCGCGCGCCACCAGCCCGTAAGCGACATAGCCGAGCCCGGCGCCGCCATATTGCTCGGGGATCGTCGCCCCGAGCAGCCCGAGTGCGCCCATCTCGGGCATGATCGCGCGGTCGAAATGCTCATCGAGGAAGGCGCGCGTGACGCGCGGGGCCAGCTCGCCCCGCGCATAATCGCGCGCTGCATCGCGGACCATCCGCTCCTCGTCGGTCAGCAGCGCGTCGAGCGCGAACGGATCCTGCCAGTCGAACCGGCCCATCTCTGCCATGTCGCTTCCTTCAGGTGCCGGCGGGAGCCGGAGTCACCGGCGGTGTCGGCGGCGTCTCCATCGCGGCAAGCTCGACCTCGCGGAGCGCGGTCCGCGCGGTGATATAGCGTTTGGCGGCGGTGACCCAGCTCGCGGCATTGGCGGCGCCCGGCATCCGCGCGATCTCGGCAAGCGCGGCCTCGACCTGGCCGCCGTCGAGGGCGCGGCGCGCGCGGCGCAGCCGGTCGGCCGGGCGCGGGCTCGGCGATTCGCCCTGGCGCAGCACCACCAAGTCGCTCAGCAGCCGGCGGACCCAGGTCCACAGGCTGTCGTCGGGTGCGCTCGAAAGCCGCGGCGCGATCGTATCGAGCGCCTGGCGCAGATCCTCGAGCGTCACCGGCTGGCTCGCGGCCTGGACGATCGTTGCGACGGCATCGCCGTGTTTCTCGCCGAAGCGGCGGCGCAGCTGCGCCTCGAGCGGGCCGAGCGGCAGCCCGCGCTCGATCGATCGGCGCACCGTGAACGCGATCATCAGCCGTTCGGCCTGGGTGGCATAGCTGGAAGCGACGCGCGCGCCGCTGTCGACCTCGCCGAGCCGCCCGTCAAGCTGGTCGAGCCGCGCGGCAAGCGCTTGCTCGCGCGCGTTCAGCGTGGCGATGTCGGTGCCGGGCGGGGAGCGCGGCTGCGGGCGGCGTCTGGACCTGCGCCGCGGGCGCGGCCGCCGCGAGCGGCTGCGCGGGTCGGGCCGGGCCGTAGAAATAAAGCAGCCCCGCGGTCCCGCCGACCCCGGCGACGAACGCCAGCGCGCCAACCAGCAGCTGCGATCCCAGCGGGGAAAGGCCGCGGGCCGGCTCCAGCGCGAGTGGCTCGTCGGCGTTCATGAGCGCCTTATCCTCGCGCGGCGGTGGCGGGTCAATCGGCGAGCGCGATCGCGGCTTCGATCAGGGCCTCCGCGCGAGGGCCGGGTGCGACGACGACGGTCTGCCAACCCGGCCCGGCGCGCGCAGCCGCCTCCGCGCCGATCGCGACGAGCGCAATTCGCGCGCGATCGATCCCGGCCGCGTCGACGACCGCGGCGAGCCGGGCGCCCGCCCGCGCCGAATGGACAAGCACGACCGATCCGGCCAACGCTCCCACCGCCTCGTTGCCGATCGGCTGCGGCGCGCTGGCGTAGACGGCGACGACGCGCGCGACGATCCCGCCGGGCGCGATCATCGTCCGGTCGCGGCCGGCAAGATGGAGCGCGTGGCGGACTCCGGCGTCGCTCGCATCCGCGATCAGCGCCGCCGCTCCGCCCGTGCCGGTGGCGGCGACGGAAAATCCGGCGCCCCGCGCCGTCGCGGCGGTCGCCTCGCCTACCGCGTGGACGGGCAGCGCGCGCAGCGATGCGAGCCCGGCGCCGCCGTGGCGCAGCGCGTTGGCGCTCGTCAGGAGGAGCGCGTCGAAGGCCGCGGGATCCGGCGGCCGCCAGGCGATCGGGCGCACCTCGAACAGCGGCAGGCGGATCGCCGTGTGGCCGGCCGCTTCGATCGCTGCCGCCGTGGCGCGATTGCCCGGCTCGGGGCGCAGCACCGCGATCGGTCGGGTCATCCGCCGAACAGGCGCCGCACCGCTGCCGGCGCGCGCGCGAGCAGGTCGTGCGCGACCGCCGCGGGCAGCGCCGGATCGAGCGGTCCGCCCGATTCCTGCGCGTGGACATGCTCGGCGCCGTCCTCGGAAAAGAGCTCGGCGCGCAGCGTCAGGATCGTTCCCTCGATCGTCGCGAGCGCCGCGACCGGCGAGTGGCAATCGGCATCGAGCGCGGCGAGCAGCGCGCGCTCGGCAAGCACGCAGGCGCGCGTCGCCGGATGATCGATCGCCGCCAGCAGCGATCGCGCACGCGCATCCTCGGCGCGCACCTCGATCCCGACCGCGCCCTGCGCCGGGGCTGGGAGCATCGTGTCGATCGAGATGGCCGCGCCCAGGTCGTGGCGGCCCAGCCGGTTGAGCCCGGCGGCGGCCAGCAGCGTCGCATCGGCCTCGCCTGCGGCGAGCCTGGCCAGCCGCGTGTCGACATTGCCGCGGAACAGCGTGATTCGCAGATCGGGCCGCAGCCGGAGAAGTTGCGCGGCGCGACGCGGCGCGCTGGTGCCGACCACCGCGCCGGGGGGCAGCGCCGCGATCGATTCGGCGCCGACGATCCGATCGCGCACGTCGGCGCGGGGCAGGAAGGCGGCGAGCGCCAGCGCCTCCGGGCGCAGCGTCTCGACGTCCTTCATCGAATGCACCGCGCCGTCGATCTCGTGCGCGATCAGCGCGCGATCGAGCTCCTTGGTCCACAGCGCCTTGCCGCCGATCTCGGCGAGCGCGCGGTCCTGGATGCGGTCGCCGGTGGTGCGGATCGTGACGATCTCGATCTCGGACGGCGCCCAGCCGTGCGCGGCGAGCAAGGCGTCGCGCACGAGATGCGCCTGGACGAGCGCGAGCGGCGAACCGCGGGTTCCGAGGCGGAAGGCAGGCATGGCTTGTGCTAGCGGCCCGCGCCTCTAGAGGGAAGCGATGGCCCTCATCCTCGGCCTCGAATCGAGCTGCGACGAAACCGCGGCGGCGCTGGTGACGAGCGATCGCGGCGTGCTGGCGCACAAGCTAGCGCGCCAGGAAGCCGCGCACCGGCCCTATGGCGGCGTCGTCCCCGAAATCGCCGCGCGCGCGCATGTCGAGATGCTCGGACCGCTGGTCGAGGCGGCGCTGGCCGAGGCGGGGGTGACGCTCGCCGAGGTCGACGCGATCGCCGCGACCGCGGGACCGGGGCTGATCGGCGGGGTGATGGTCGGGCTGGTGACGGGCAAGGCGCTCGCGCTCGCCGCGGGCAAGCCGCTGATCGCGGTCAACCATCTCGAGGGCCACGCGCTCTCGCCGCGACTGAGCGACCCGAGCCTCGCCTTCCCCTATCTGCTGCTGCTCGTCTCGGGCGGGCATTGCCAGCTGCTGCTGGTCGAGGGGGTCGGCGCCTATCGCCGGCTCGCGACGACGATCGACGATGCCGCGGGCGAGGCGTTCGACAAGACCGCCAAGCTGCTCGATCTCGGCTTCCCCGGCGGTCCGGCGGTGGAGGCGGCGGCGCGCGGCGGTGACGCCAAGGCGGTGCCGCTGCCGCGCCCGCTGTTCGGCTCGCCCGAGCCGCATTTCTCGTTCGCGGGGCTCAAGAGCGCGGTCGCCCGCGCGCGCGATTCTGGGAACTATCGCGCGGCGGATATCGCCGCCTCGTTCCAGCAGGCGGTGGTCGATTGCCTGGTCGACCGCACCCACCAGGCGATCCACGCGATCGGCGGCGCGACCGCGCTGGTGATGGCGGGCGGCGTCGCGGCGAACGGGGCGGTGCGCGCCGCGCTCGAAGGCCTCGCGCGGGCGCACGACCTGCGTTTCGTCGCGCCGCCCTTGTGGTTGTGCACCGACAATGCCGCGATGATCGGCTGGGCCGGCGCCGAGCGCTTTGCGCTGGGGCTCACCGATTCGCTCGATTTCCCCGCGCGACCGCGCTGGCCGCTCGATCCGGGTGCGGAGAAGGTGCGCGGCGCGGGGGTAAAGGCATGAGGATCGGGGTGATCGGCGGCGGCGCCTGGGGCACCGCGCTGGCGCAGGTCGCGGCGCGCGGCGGCGAGCCGGTGCTGCTGTGGGCGCGCGAGCCCGAGGTGGTGGCGAGCATCGGCGCGACCCGCGAGAACCGCCTGTTCCTGCCTGGCGTGCCGCTCTCGCCCGCGATCCGCGCGACCGGCGATCTCGGCGAGCTCGCCGCTTCGGATGCCTTGCTCGTCGTCGCACCCGCGCAGCACGTCCGCGCCGTGCTCGCTGAGGCGGCGGTCGGCGACACGCCGTTGGTGCTGTGCGCCAAGGGGATCGAGGCGCACACTCGCCTGCTGGTCGGCGAGGTCGCGCGTGAGGTCCACCCGCGCGCGCCGATCGCGGTGCTGTCGGGCCCCACCTTCGCGCACGAGGTCGCCGCCGGCAAGCCCACCGCGGTCACGCTCGCATGCGAGGATGCCGCGCTCCAGGCCGCGCTCGCGGCGCGGCTCGCGGGGCCGGCGTTCCGCATCTATGCCTCGAGCGACGTGATCGGCGCCGAGATCGGCGGCGCAGTCAAGAACGTGCTCGCGATCGCGTGCGGCGTCGTCGAGGGCGCCGGGCTCGGCCAGAACGCGCGCGCGGCGCTGATCGCGCGGGGGTTTGCCGAGATGACGCGGTTCGGGCTCGCGCGCGGTGCACGGGCGGAGACGCTCGCGGGGCTTTCGGGGCTCGGTGATCTGGTGCTCACCTGCTCGTCGACGAGCTCGCGCAACTTCTCGCTCGGGGTCGGGCTGGGGCAGGGCCGATCGGCGCGCGATCTGCTCGCCGATCGCAAGACCGTGGCGGAGGGCGCCTTCACCGCGCCGGTGCTGATCGAGGCGGCCGCCGGGGCAGGCGTCGAGATGCCGGTCGCGGAAGCGGTGTGCGCGCTGCTTTCCGGCGCGCCGGTCGCGAAGGTGATCGAGGCGCTGCTCAGCCGCCCGCTGCGCGAGGAAAGCCGATGAGATGGGCGGCGATGCTCCGGGGCATCAACCTCGGCAAGCGCACGCTGGTGAAAGCCGATCTGCTCGCGGCCGCCCAAGCCGCCGGCTTTTCCGAGGCGCGCACCCTGCTCGCCTCGGGCAATCTCGTCTTCGAGGCAGGCGACCGCCCCGCCGAGACGATCGAGCGCGATCTCCACCAGGCGGTCGCGCAGGCGACGGGCATCCAATCGAAGGTGTTCGTCCGCAACCACGCCGAACTGGCGCGCGTGATCGCGGCGAATCCTTTCCCCGAGGTCGCCCGCGACCGGCCCGGCCAGCTGCTGGTGACGTTTCACCGCGAACCCGTGCCGCCTGCTGCCGTCGAGCAGATCGCCGCCGCGCACGAGGGCCCGGAGCGCCTCCGGGCGGTGGGCCGCGAGCTCTACGTCGATTTTCCGCTCGGCCAGGGCGCCTCGCTGCTCGATCGCACGATGGCGAAGCTCAAGCTCCTCCCGCCGGGAACCGGGCGCAATTGGAATACGGTCGGAAAGCTGGCAGACATGCTCTGACAAGCTTGTCGGAGGGGACGCATGAAGATCTGGATCGCGGCGCTGCTGATGGCGCTGCTCCCGCCGGCGAGCCAGCCGCAGCGCATCCCGCTCTATCCGGGCGGCGCGCCCGGATCGGAAGCGCATCGCGGCGAGGCCGAGGTCGCGCAGGATTATTGGGTCAAGAACATCCACGATCCCTCGGTGACCGCCTATCTCCCCGATCCCGCCAAGGCCAACGGCACCGCGGTGGTGATTGCGCCGGGCGGCGGGCACGCGCTGCTGGTGATCACCGCCGAGGGCGAGGCTCCCGCGAAATATTTCAACTCGCTGGGCGTGACCGCGTTCGTGCTGCGCTATCGCCTCGCGCGCGAGGCGGGCTCGACCTACACGATCGACGGCACCGCCAAAAGCGATACGCTGCGCGCGATGCGGCTGGTGCGCTCGCGCGCGAAGGAATTCGGGATCGATCCGGCGCGGATTGGGCTGATGGGCTTCTCCGCCGGAGGCGAGCTCGCGTCGATGGTCGCCAATGCCGATGCCGCCACGCTCGCGGGCAAGTCCGAGGCCAAGGATCCGATCGAGCGCGCCAGCGCGCGGCCCGATTTCCAGATCCTGGTCTATCCGGGCCCGCTCGGCGACGTCGCGGTGCCCAGGGGCGCGCCGCAGGCATTCATGGTCGCGGCGAGCGACGACGAATGCTGCTCGGCGCCGGTGGTGTCGCTGCTCGCCAAGTTCCGCGCGGCGGGGGTGCCCAACGAAGTCCATCTGTTCGCGCGCGGCGGGCATGCATTCAACATGGGCGTGGGGCGCACCGAGCGCCCGGGGCTCAAATTCTGGCCCAACCGCCTGACCGACTGGCTCGAGGATTCGGGGCTGGTGAAGCAGCCCTAATCGTGCGAGCGGCCGAAATCGGGGCGCGAATCGTCCTGGCCCTGCTCGACGATCGATCGGCGGACCGCGCGGGTGCGGGTGAACAGGTCGAACAATTCGTCGCCCTTGCCCCAGCGGATCGCGCGCTGGAGCGCGGTCAGGTCCTCGGAGAAGCGCTGGAGCATGTCGAGCACCGCCTCGCGATTGGCGAGGAACACGTCGCGCCACATCACCGGGTCCGACGCGGCGATGCGGGTGAAGTCGCGGAAGCCGCCGGCCGAATATTTGATCACCTCGGACGCCGTGACTTCCTCGAGGTCCGATGCGGTGCCGACGATCGTATAGGCGATCAGGTGCGGCAGGTGGCTGGTGATCGCGAGGACGCGGTCGTGGTGCTCGGGCGCCATGATCTCGACCTGCGCGCCGAGCCGCTTCCAGAACTCGATCACGCGCTCGACCGCGAGCGGATCGGCGCCCGCGGGCGGGGTGACGATGCACCAGCGATGGTGGAACAGCGAGGCGAATCCGGCCTCGGGCCCGCTGTTCTCGGTCCCCGCCACCGGATGCGCGGGGATGATCGTCGCGCCGGGCAGCGCCGCGGTGAGCGCCTCGACCACGCTTTCCTTGCACGATCCGACATCGCTGACGACCGCCTCGGCGGGCAGGTCCGGCGCGAAGGCGGCGGCGGCCTCGCCCATCGCCCCCACCGGAACGCACAGCACCACGAAATCCGCATCGATCACCGCCGCGCCGGCGCTGTCGGCGACATCGTCGCACAGCCCGATGCGGATCGCGACATCGCGTACCGCGGGGTCCGCATCATAGCCGGTGACGCGGACGCTCGGCATGTGCTCGCGCACGCCATGCGCGATCGACGAGCCGATCAGCCCGAGCCCGATGATCGTCACCCGCGAAAACGGCAGCACGGTCAGGCGCCCGCCAGCGCGCGCAGCGCCGTCACGACCCCGCGCGTCTCGTCCTCGGTGCCGATCGTGATGCGCAGCCCGTGCGGCAGCCCCTGCCCGGGCAGCCAGCGGACGATATAGCCGGCGTCCATCAGCCCCTTGTACGCGGCCTCGGCGGTCAGCGCCCCCTCGAACAGCACCAGCACGAAATTGGCCTGGCTCGGCACCGCGCGCAGCCCGGCATTGCCAAGCTTGGCGATCTCTTGCGTGAACCAGCGGCGCCACTCGGCGTTGTGCGCGCGGGTATGCGCAACGAAATCCTGGTCGCCCAGCGCCGCGATCGCCGCTGCGGTGCCGGCGATGGTGATGCTGAACGGCAGGCGGATGCGGTGCATCGCAGCGATGATCGGCGCGGCGGCATAGCCCCAGCCGATCCGCTCGGCGGCGAGGCCGTACATCTTCGAGAAGGTGCGCGTGACGAGCACGTTGGGCGCGTTCTCGGCCAGCGTCATGCCGCCATCGGCATCGCCCTCGATATATTCGGCATATGCGTGATCGAGCACGAGCAGGACATGCCCTGGCAAGCCCGCGTGGAGCCGGGCGATCTCCTCGCGCGAGGCATAGGTGCCGGTCGGATTGTTGGGATTGGCGATGAAGACGACCCGTGTCCGCTCGGTGACGCGCGCCAGGATCGCGTCGACATCGGTCGCATAGTCCTTGTCGGGCGCGATCACCGGCGTGGCGCCCACGCGTCGTGCGGCGATCTCGTACACCGCGAAGCCGTAATGGACGAAGATCACCTCGTCGCCCGGTCCCGCGAACGCGCCGGCGGCGAGATGGAGCACCTCGTCCGATCCGTTGCCGTAGATGATCCGCGCCGGATCGAGGCCGTATCGCGCGGCCAGCGTCTCGCGCAGCTCGGCGGCGCTCGCGTCGGGATAGCGCTCGAGCCGCCCGGAAGCGGCGACGAAGGCCTCGCGCGCCAGCGGCGAGGTGCCGAGCGGATTCTCGTTCGACGAGAGCTTGGCGACCTTGCGGCCGTCGTCGGTGGTCGAGCGCCCCGGCACATAGGGGGCGATCTCCAGGATCCAGGGCTTGGGCACGGGCGCGGACATGGCCGCCGCTTGGCCGAACGGTTACGCAATAGCAAGGTGGGGCGGTTAAGGGTGCGGAGATGGGGATCGGAGGCGGGGCATGAGGGGAAGCGGGACGCTGTGGCGCGCGCTCGAGGCGGCAAGGCGGAGCAATCTCGCCGCCGCGGGCGAGGCCGCGCCGCTGGCGGGTTCGGCGGCGACGACGCGGCGCGCCTTGCTCCAGGCGATCGTGGCGGCGGGCGCGGTCGCGGCGCTGCCCCGGCCCGCGCATGGCCTTGCCGGCGGACGCGTCGCGATCGTCGGCGGCGGCATCGCCGGGCTGAGCGCGCTCCATCATCTGCGCGACGCCGGGGTCGACGCGCATCTCTATGAGGCGCGGGGGCCGGATGGGCGGGCGGATGTTCACCCATGCGCCGCCCGGCGGCGCGCCGTTCGAGATCGGCGGCCAGCTCGTCAACACCGATCATCTCGACATGCATGCGCTGGCGAAGCGTTTCGGCGTCGGGCTGGTCGATCGCAAGCCCGAGCCGCACTACACGCTGATCCTCGCCGACGGGCGCCGGTTGGGCGAGGCCGAGATCGCCGAGGCGCTGCGCGGAATCGCCGCGCAGATCGGCAAGGATGCCGATCGGCTCGACAAGGATCCCGCGCGGGTCGCGCCCGAGCTCGATCGCTATTCGATCGCCTCGTATCTGGACGAGCACGCCGGGCTGATCGGCGTGCCCTGGGTGCGCAGGCTGCTCGAGGCGACGAGCCGCACCGAATATGGCGTTGAGCCCGACCGCGCCTCGGCGATCGAGCTGATCTTCAACCTGCCCACCGTCGACGGCAAGCGCTTCGAAGTGCTCGGCGGCGCCGACGAGCGCTACGTGATCGAAGGCGGCAGCGGCGCGCTGATCGCGGCGATGGCGGGGCATTATGCCGATCGGATCAGCACCGGACGGAGGCTGCTGCGGCTCGAGCGGCGCCGCGGAGCGCTGCGGCTGGGGTTCCTCGATGGATCGACCGCGGAGGCCGACCGCGTCGTCGTCGCGGTCCCCGCGCCGATCACTCGCCAGATCGATTTCGACGTGCCGCTGCCGCCCGCATGGCGCGCGTTCATCGCGGGGATGGAGCTGGGGCGCAACGAAAAACTTCAGGCGGCGGCGCGCTACAAGCCGTGGAACGCGCCGATGGGGGTCGGCGGCGAGCTGTGGCAGACCGATGACCAGGGCTATGCGCTCGGCTGGGACGGCAGCGTCCATTCGGCCGATCGCGTCAGCCAGGTCTGGACCTGGTTCCTCGGCGGCAATGAGGTCGATGCCGAGACGCCGGCCCGGGAACTCGCGGCGCGTTTCGCGGCGAGCGCCGAGATCGCCATCCCGGGGATCGGCGCGGCGACCGCCGCCGGCCCGTTTCGCCGCACCTCCTGGCATCGGGATCCGCTGACGCTTGGCGGCTATGTCAATTATCCGCCGGGCCAGCTCAGCCGCTTCGCGCATCTGCTGTGCGTCGAATCGCGCGATTACGCGGCCCGCCAATTCGCCGGCGCGGGGAATATCCAGTTCGCGGGCGAGCATCTCTCCGATGCTTTTCCCGGCTATATGAACGGCGCCGCGCAGACCGGGCGGATGGCGGCAGAGGCGATCCTCGGGAAGCGGCTGCTCGTCCAAGCCGCTTGAACGCAAGCGCGCGCGCTCCTACCCAAGCGCCGATGTCCGACGATCCCCGCTTCGGCCCTGCCCGCACGGTGACGCTGCCGGGACCGCTGCGGCTCGACGGCGGCGGGCTGCTGTCGCCGGTCGAGATCGCCTATGAGACCTACGGCACCCTCGCGCCCGACGGCGGCAACGCGATCCTCGTCTGCCATGCACTGACCGGCGACCAGCATGCCGCGTCGAACCATCCGATCACCGGCAAGCCCGGCTGGTGGACGCGGATGATCGGCCCGGGCAAGCCTGTCGATCCCGATCGGCACTGCATCGTCAGCGTCAACGTGCTCGGAAGCTGCATGGGATCGTCGGGGCCGGCGAGCGTCAATCCGGCGACGGGCAAGCCGTGGGCGATGGCGTTCCCGGTGATCACGATCCGCGACATGGTGCGCGCGCAGGCGATGCTGCTCGATCATCTCGGGATCGATCGGCTGTTCGCGGTGATCGGCGGATCGATGGGGGGCATGCAGGCGCTGAGCTGGGCCGCAACCTATCCCGAGCGGGTGGCCGCGGCGGTGGTGATCGCGAGCGCCGCGCGGCATTCGGCACAGAACATCGCCTTCCACGAGGTAGGGCGCCAGGCGATCATGGCCGATCCGAAGTGGCGCGGCGGCGATTATTATGCCGCCAACGATCCGCCCGCCGCGGGGCTGGCGGTCGCGCGGATGGCGGCGCACATCACCTACCTCTCCGAGGCGGGGCTCACCGCCAAGTTCGGACGCAAGCTTCAGGCGCGCGAATCGAAGACTTTCGGCTTCGACGCCGATTTCCAGGTCGAGAGCTATCTGCGCCACCAGGGGATCAGCTTCGTCGACCGGTTCGACGCCAATTCCTATCTCTACATCACCCGCGCGCTCGATTATTTCGACCTGGCCGAGGAGCATGGCGGGCTGCTCGCCACTGCGTTCCGGGGAACGGCGACGCGCTTCTGTCTCGTCAGCTTCGATACCGACTGGCTCTACCCCACCGCCGAATCGCGGACGATCGTCCACGCGCTCAACGCCGCCGGCGCTCCGGCGAGCTTCGTCGAGCTCACGTCGCCGTTCGGCCACGACGCCTTCCTGCTCGAATCGCCCGAGCTCGCGCGGGTGGTCGACGGGTTCCTGAGAGCGGGGGAGCGCCAATGACCTACCGCCTGTCGTTCGATCCCGCCGAGCAGCAGATCGACCTGATCCATGCGTTCCTCAGCGGCGCCTATTGGTCGGTCGGCATTCCGCGCGACGTGGTCGAGCGCGCGGTGGCGAATTCGCTCTGCATCGGCGCGTTCGACGCGGAGAACGAGCAGGTCGGTTTCGCGCGGCTGGTCACCGATCGCGCGACCTTCGCCTATCTCGCCGATGTGTTCGTCCTTCCCGCGCACCGAGGCCGGGGACTCGCGCGCCGGATGATCGAGGCCATGCAGGCGCATCCCGACCTGCGGGGCCTCAGGCGCTGGCTGCTGTTCACGCGCGACATGCAGCCGCTCTATGCCAAGCTTGGCTGGACGCCGATCCCGCATCCCGAGCGGTGCATGGAGCGGCATTTCGTGGATCTGTACCAGCGATGAGGCTGCGTCCCGATCTCGCGCTGATCGCGGCGCACGTGACTCCGGGAAGCCGTGTGCTCGACGTGGGCTGCGGCGACGGCGCGCTGATGGCGGCGCTACGCGACCAGCGGCGCTGCGACGCGCGCGGGCTCGAGCTCGATCCCGAGGATGTCGCGACCGCGATGGCCAAGGGGCTGTCGGTCGTCCAGGGCGACGCCGATGTCGATCTCGCCGACTATCCCGACGCGAGCTTCGATTACGCGATCCTCAGCCAGACGCTCCAGACGACGCGCCACCCGGACAAGGTGCTCGGCCAGTTGCTGCGGATCGGCCGGCAGGCATTCGTGTCCTTCCCCAATTTCGCGCATTGGCGCGTGCGCGCGTCGCTCTTGTGGGCCGGGCGGATGCCGGTGACGCGGCTGCTCCCGCTCGAATGGTATGAAACCCCCAACATCCATCATGTCACGATCGACGATTTCCGCGCGTTCGTGCGCACGCACGGGATCCTGGTCGAGGGTTGCTGGTTCCTGTCGGGCGACCAGCGGACCGGTTCGGCGATGGCCAATCTGTTCGCCGAGCACGCCGTGTTCCTGTTGAGGAAAGCCGAATGAGCGCACGCCGGATCCTCCGAGTCCACCCCGCCTTGCGCGACGACATCGCCGATCTCGTGACGCGGCGTCCGGTGCCCGGCCCGGCGATCGGCAATGTCGGCGCCTTCCTGTTCCTCAACCATCACGGGCCGCAGACCTATCCGCCCGGCAATCGCGGGCTGCCGTTCGGCCCGCATCCGCACCGCGGGTTCGAGACGGTGACCTTCATCCTCGAAGGCGAGCTCGCGCACACGGATTTCGGCGGGCCACGAGAGCGTGATCCGCGCCGGCGGGGTGCAGTGGATGACTGCCGGAAGCGGACTGGTCCATGCCGAGGTCTCGCCCGATGCGTTCAAGCGCGCGGGCGGTCCGATGGAAATCCTCCAGCTCTGGGTCAATCTGCCCGCGCGGCTGAAGATGACCCGGCCGCGCTATATCGGCGTCCAGGCCGATGCAATCCCAGCGATTTCGGTCGATGGCGCGGTCGTGCACCTGGTCTCGGGCGAATGGCAGGGCCGGCGCGGCGCGATCGAATCGCTGACCGGAGTGTTCATGACCTTCGTCGAGGCGGAGGCCGGCGCGCGCGTGACGTTCGACGGCCTCGCCGGCCGCGACGTATTCCTCTACGCCGCGCGCGGCAGCGTGGAAGTCGCGGGCACGCGCGTCCCGCGGTTCGCGCTGGCCGAGCTGGGCGAAGGCGATTCGGTCACGATCGAAGCATCGGAGCGCGCGCTGTTCCTGTTCGGGCATGCCGAGCCGATCGACGAACCGATCGTCGCGCGCGGGCCGTTCGTGATGAATTCGATCGAGGAGATCCGCCAGGCCTATGCCGATTATCAGGCGGGCCGTTTCGGGATCGCCGAGATCGTCGAAAGCTAGGCCGCTTCCGGAGCCAGCGTCGTCGCGGGCATCTTGCGGAACAGCGCGCGGTCCGCGGGGCCGAACGCCCATTTGATGATCACGAACAGATAGCTGATCAGGATCGCCGGCATCCCCAGGCTGAGCTCGATCCATTCGAACCTCTTGGGCAGCGACATGAACGCCGCGCCGACCAGCGCGCCGACCAGGACTGCCCCGAGGAAGGGCCAGCGGATCGCGGTCACCGGCGCGCCGAGCATCCGCCGCAGCACCAGCGACTTGACCACCGATCCTACCGTCAGCGCCCCCGCCAGCGCCACCGCGGGTCCCGCTGCCTGATAGTTCGCCGGCCAGTGCAGCTCGCGCATCGCGAGGATCAGCGCGAAGCTCAGCACGATCTGGAGGCTGAGCACCGAGATCGAGATCATCAGGTTGCGATGGCGCGCGAGATAGACCAGCGCGCCCTCGCACACCGCGCCGGGCGAGGCGACCACCTCGGCAACCAGCAGGAAGCACATCGCGCCGGCGCCGACGACGAACTGCGGCCCGATCAGCCCCATCACCCCCGACGCGGGAATCGCGAACATCAGCGCCAGCGCCGCCTGCGCCGCCATGATCCAGAAGCCGACCTGGCGCACCTGCCGCGCGACCGCCTTGCGATCGCCGTTGGCCAGGCTGTTGGTGATCACCGGCCCGAGGATCGGATCGAAGCTCGATCGCAGCCGCGCCGGCACCGAGGCGACCTGCTGCGCCATGTAATAGATGCCGACCACGCTCGGCGCGAACAACAGCCCGAGGATGAAGCGATCGACGTTGCGCGTGCCCCATTCGATCGCGTCGGCGCCGGCGAGCGGCATGTTGCGCCGCGCCATCGCCAGGATCGGGCCCGGCCAGGGCCGCCAGCCGTGCGGGAAGCCGTAGCTGCGGATGAACGGTACCAGCGAGGCGACCAGCGCCGCCGCCATCGACAGCACATAGGCGATCACCAGCCCGTCGCGCGGCGAGACATAGAACAACAGGCCTGCGCCGATGCTGATCGTCCAGGGCTCGATCACCGCGCGCGCGGTGACCGCCGCCTTGACGTTGTGGCGATAGGCGAGCGCCGCGAGCGACACGTCCGAGATCGCGACCGCGAACACGATCGCCGGCAGCAGCCGCTCGAGCCCGATCACTTCGCTGTTGGGATACATGATCTCCGGCAGCGCGAAGAGGATCGCGCTCGCGATCAGCGACGCGACGAACGCGACGACGATCGCGTCCCACACGATATGCGCATGCGGCCGATCGGTCTCCGCCAGCGCCTGCGCGAGGCCGCGCTTGAGGCCGAGCGTCGCCAGCAGCGCGGCGATCTCGATTACCAGCACCGCCAGCGCGAAGCGGCCGACGATCTCCGGGCCATAGAGCCGCCCGGCGATGAACAGGAACGGCAGCCGCGCGGCGAGGCGCAGGATCAGCCCAAGGATGTTGGTCCGCCCGCCCCGGGCGAGCGCGGCGATGTCTTCCGAATCGGTCATGCGGGAAGGCTCAATGCGCGGCGCCCCAGGTCGGTCCCACGCCGATGTCTATGCCGAGCGGCACCGTGAGCCTAATCGCGGGCTCGGCGGCGGTCGCCATGATGCGCTCGATCACCGGGCGCGCCGCCTCGACATCGCCTTCGGGCAGCTCGAACACGAGTTCGTCGTGGACCTGCATCAGCATCCGCACGGCCGGCAGCCCGGCCTCGGCGAGCGCCGGGCCCATCCGCGCCATCGCGCGCTTGATGATGTCGGCGCTCGTCCCCTGGATCGGCGCGTTGATCGCCGCGCGCTCGCTGCCGCCGCGCTCGTTGGGATTGGGCGATTTGAGGCGCGGGAAATGCGTCTTCCGGCCGAACAGGGTGGTGGTGTAGCCGCGTTCCTTGGCCTCGCGCAGCGTGTCGGCGATGTAGCGGTTGATGCCGGGGAAGCGCTCGAAATAGCGGTTGATCATCGCCTGCGCCTCGTCGACGGTGACGTCGAGCCGGCCGGCGAGCCCCCAGCGCGAGATGCCGTAGAGGATCGCGAAGTTGATCGTCTTGGCGCGCCCGCGCGTGTCGCGGTTGACCTCGCCGAACAATTCCATCGCGGTCATGTTGTGGATGTCGTCGCCGCGCGCGAACGCGTCGCGCAGCGCCGGCACGTCGGCGATGTGCGCGGCGAGGCGCAATTCGATCTGCGAATAGTCGGCGGCGAGGATCACGTTGCCGGGTTCGGCCACGAATGCGTCCCGTATTTGTCTGCCCACCTCGGTGCGGATCGGAATATTCTGGAGGTTGGGGTCGGTCGAGGACAGGCGCCCGGTCTGCGCGCCGGTCAATGAATAGCTGGTATGGACGCGGCCCGTCTCGGGATTGATCTGCGCCTGGAGCGCGTCGGTATAGGTCGACTTGAGCTTCGAGAGCTGGCGCCAGTCGAGCACCTTGACTACCAGCTCGCGGCCGGGCGAATCCTTGTCGGCCGCGATCCGCTCGAGCTCGTTGACGTCGGTCGAATAGACGCCCGACTTGCCCTTGCGTCCGCCCTTGATCCCCATCTTCTCGAACAGCACGTCGCCCAATTGCTTGGGGCTGCCGATTGTGAACTTGAACCCGGCGATGCCGTGGATCTCGCCTTCGAGCGCGGCGATCTGGTGCGAGAATTCGGAGGAGAGCCGCGCGAGCGTCGGCGCGTCGACCTTGACGCCGGCGCGCTCCATGCCCGCGATGACCGCGACCAGCGGCCGATCGACCATCTCGTAGACGCGGGTGACGCTTTCATAGGCGAGGCGCGGCTTGAAGCGCTTCCATAGCCTGAGCGTCACGTCGGCATCCTCCGCGGCATAGCGGGTGGCGGTCTTGAGATCGACTTCGTGGAAGCCGAGCTGGCCCTTGCCGGTGCCGACCACGTCCTTGAACGCGATGCACGAATGCGCGAGGTGGGTCGCCGCCAGCTCGTCCATGCCATGGCCGTGGAGCCCGGCGTCCAGGTCGAAGCTCATCACGATCGTGTCGTCATAGGGCGCCACGTCGATCCCGCGGCGCCCCAGCACGATCATGTCGTACTTGAGGTTGTGCCCGATCTTGAGCACCGCCGGATCCTCGAGTAGCGGCTTCAGCTTCGCGATCGCCACCGCCCCGTCGAGCTGCGGCGGCTTCTCGGCGAACATGTCGGTGCCGCCGTGCGCGAGCGGGATGTAGCAGGCCTTGTTGGGCGCGAGCGCGAGGCTGACGCCGCACAGGCTCGCGCGCATCGCATCGAGTTCGGTGGTCTCGGTATCGACCGCGACCCAGCCCTGGTGCCGCGCCGCGGCGATCCAGCGGTCGAGCGCTTCCTCGGTGATCACCGTCTCATAGGCGTCGTGGTCGCACGGCGGGTCCGGCTCGAGCCCCGGCGTCTCGTGCGTCGCGACCGGCGCGTCGGCAACCGCCGACAGGCGCGCGATCAGCGACTTGAAGCCGTGGTGCTCGAGGAACGCGCGGAGCGGCGCGTCGGGGATGCCCTGGAGCTCGAGCTGGTCGAGCGGATCGGGCAGCGGCACGTCGCACGCCAGCTCGACCAGCCGCCGCGAGAGTCGCGCCATCTCGGCATGCTCGATCAGATTGTCGCGCATCTTCGAGGGCTTCATGCCGGGCGCGGCTGCGAGCACGCTCTCGAGGTCGCCGAATTCCTGGATCAGCCTGGCCGCGGTCTTGGGGCCGATGCCCGGAACGCCGGGGACGTTGTCGACGCTGTCGCCCATCAGCGCGAGCACCTCGCCGAGCTGCCTGGGCGGCACGCCGAATTTTTCCAGCACCGCCTCGGGGCCGAGCCGACGGTTGTTCATCGTGTCGTAGAGGTCGAGCCCCGGCTCGATCAGCTGCATCAGGTCCTTGTCCGACGAGACGATCGTCACTTGCCAGCCCTGCGCGAGCGCCGCTTTTGCATAGGAAGCGATCAGATCGTCGGCTTCCCAGCCCTGCTCCTCGATGCACGGCAGCGAGAAGGCACGCGTGGCGTCGCGAATCATCGGAAACTGCGGGACCAGGTCCTCGGGGGCGGGCGGGCGGTGCGCCTTGTACTTGTCATAGAGATCGTTGCGGAAGGTGTGCTCGGACTTGTCGAGGATCACCGCCATGTGGGTGGGGCCCTCGGCCTTGTGGAGCTCGTCGGCGAGCTTCCACAGCATCGTCGTATAGCCATAGACCGCGCCCACCGGCTCGCCATGCTTGTTGGTGAGCGGCGGCAGCCGATGATAGGCGCGGAAGATATAGCCGGAGCCGTCGACGAGATAGAGATGGGGCATGGGCCGACCCGCTTAGCAGCGTGTCTCCGAGCCGTCACCCCGGGGCGGGATCACATGCCGTGCTCGGCCGTCCAGTAAGCCACGATCGCCCGGGCCACGCCCTGCATCAGCTGTTGGCGCGCCGGGATTGGACGGGTCGTGTCGCCGATCATCACCGCGAGCGTGTAGGTATTGCCGTTGGGCGCAATCAGGATGCCGACGTCGTTGTAGCCGGCGATCCGCGCGCCAAAGTCCTGTCCCGTGCCGGTCTTGTGGCCATAGCTCCAGCCTGGGGGAACTGCGCCATGGACGCGCGCGCGTCCGGTCTTGGCGGCCTCCATCGTCGAGATCAGCCATGCGGTCGAATCGGGCGAAAGCAGCTCGCCGCGCCTGAGCTTGGCGAGCGCCTCGGCGATCGCGAGCGGCGCCGCGCCATCGGGGGGATCGGCGATATAGGCCTCGAACGCCGCGCGGCGCACGTCGGGCGAAAGCCGCGATCGCGCCACCGCGAAGGCATTGCCGGTCGCATATTCGGGCTTCCATTGAAGCCCGGCGGTGCCGCTCTGGAGCAGCTTCTCGCCGGGGCCGAACCGGATCGATCCCAGCCCGTGCCGCGCGATGAAGGCGCGCACCGCGTCGGGGCCGCCGACATAGCGCAGCAATTTATCGTTGCAGGTATTGTCGCTCATCGTCAGCGCGCGCTTGAGCAGCTCGCCGACGGTGGTGTGGTATCCGTCGCCCTTGACCAGCGCCGCGACCGGCTGGTGGAACAGCGTGAAATCGTCGCGCGTGACCGTGATCGGATCGTCGAGCGAGATGCGGCCCTGGTCGCGCTGGTCGAGCACGGTCATCGCCACCCATAATTTGCTCACGCTCTGCTGCGGCAGCTTGCGCTCGCCGTTCGAGGCCGCGGTCCAGCCATTGTCGACGCTGGCGACCGCCACGCCGACGATCCCGCTGAAGTTGCGCGTCAGCGAATCGAGCGCCGACACGAGCCCCTGCGGAGCGGGCGGCCGGACGATCTTCTCGAACTCCACCACCTGCGCGGCGGGCATCACCCCGCCGCCGATCGGGCCGGCGCTGGCGGCGGGAATGTAGAGCGAAACGCGCGCCCGCTCGTGCACCGCGCAGCCGACGAGCATCGCCGGCGCGAGCCCCGCGACGGTGACCGCGCGCTGGACCTGGGTGAAGGGCTCGAGCGCCCGGAGCCTGGCGCGGATCGCCGAATAGGAGGGCGTCGCGACGACCGATCGCAGTGATGCAATCGAGCGCATTCGAAAGGATTTCAGGCGCGAAAGCGCCCGCGAACCATGTTGCGAAAGGATCGGCCCAAAATTCTTCACAAACTCTGCCTCTTGCCCACGCGATACATGCGGCCGCGGACCGATTGCCAACAAGGGAGCGGCGGCCCGGGTTGCGACGAATTCCCGCTTTGTAGCGACGAAGCGTGAATAGGGCGCAAATGCGCGGCCGCGAAAATCCCCGTGCCGGGTGGATGCCGCGGTTCGCTCCATGCTACGCCCTTCGCGTCCAATTAGGGAGTCCGATGTGATGCGTGCCCTGGTGATCGCGGCGCTGGTGGTTGCGCCGTCTGCGGTAGCGGCGCCGGCGCCGAAAGTCGCCTCGGCGCGCGCCTTCCTGCAAACGATCTATCAGCATTACCGCAAGGGCGGCACCGGCGTCCCGATGGCGCGCCCGGGGCGCTGGTTCGAGCCCGTGCTCGCGCGCGCGATCCTGCGCGATATCCGCGCCTCGGCGCGCACCGGCGACGTCGGCAGGCTCGATGCCGACCTGTTCTGCGATTGCCAGGATTTCGAGGCGCTCGAGGTCACGATCGGTCCGGTCGCGGTGGCGCGCGGCCGTGCGCGAGCCAGCGTGATCCTCCACAATTGCGACCAGCCGACGCTGGACTACACATTGGTGTGGACGCGCGCGGGATGGCGTGTGTTCGACATCGAATCGCCCGACGGCGGATCGGTGCGCGAAGGCTTTTTGAGCGGCGGCTAGGACGCGGCCGAGAAGAACATCAGATGGACCAGCCGGCCGTTGGCGGGGCGATCGCCGAACGCGGCGGCGCTGTTGTGGAACATCCAGGGGCTGAACAGGATCAGCCGGTTGAAGCGCATCGGCACGGTCATCGTCCGCTCCCAGCGCGCGGGCTTGAGCGTGTCGCGGTTGACCACGTCGTCGATCAACCGGTTGATGTCGGCATAGCCGGCCGCGAACAGGGCCGCCTCGGTCTGCGGCACGCGATCGAGCCCGCTCGGGCGATGGCGGAAGAAATCGGTGCCGCCGCGGCAATCCTCGGGAAGGCTCAGATAGAGGATTCCCGAATAGGCGCAGGGGTCGATATGGACGCCGCTCGCGCCCTTGTCGCCCTTGAGCGTCAGGCGGCAATGCTGGTGGGTGGTGCCCGGCGCCGCGCGGAGCGGCAGCCCGGCGTGGTTCGACGCCGCCGCATCGAGCCCGTCGATCGGCAGCGCCGCGGTGGAGAGCAGCCCGGGATAATTGCCCCGCTTGAAGGCGGGATCATAGTCGAGCGCGAGCGCCCGCGCGCGAAAGCCGAGCGGATCGCGCAGGAAATCGTCGACGATGATCAGCGAGGGCGGCATCGGCCGCGAAATGACAGGTTCGGGCAAAGTTGCAAATGATGCTATCAGGCGCGCGGGGCGATCCGCCCCGCGAAGGACGTGCCATGGCCAAGAGCCAGAAGAAATCGAACCGCGAAGTGCGCAAGCCCAAGGCGGAGAAGGCGCCCAAGCAGAATGCCTCGAATCCCTCGACCAAGGACCGGCCGGTCGGGATCGTCACGCTCAAGCACTGAGCCGGGCTTTCGCGCACGGGCAGCCCCGGCTAAACGGTCGAACGTGCAGAAGAGGTTTGCGAGCCATTGGCGAAGCGCGGGGCTGGCCCTGGCCGCGATGCTGTCGGCGTGCGGCGGCGGCGGCGGGACGATGGCCGGCGGCTCGGGCGGGTCGGGAGGTTCGGGCGGGACGACCACCGCCGCGGCCTGCTCGCTGCGAGATCGGCAGAACTGGGCGTTCCAGCAGCTCAGCGAATGGTATCTGTTCTACGATACGCTGCCCGCGAGCCTGGATCCCACGCCCTATGCGACCGTCGGCGACTATGTCGACGCGCTCACCGCGACCGCGCGCGCGCAGGGGCATGACCGCTATTTCACCTATCTCACCTCGATCGCCGAGGAGGATGCCTATTACGCCTCGGGATCGAGCGCGGGCTTCGGGATCCGCCTGAGCTATGATGCAGCGGCGCGGCGCGTGTTCGTGGCGGAGGCGTTCGAGGGGACTACCGCGCTTGCCGCCGGGATCGATCGCGGGGCCGAGATCCTCGCGATCGGGACGAGCAGCGCCGATCTGCGGAGCGTGAGCAGCATCATCGCCGCGCAAGGCGCTGACGGAATCACCAATGCGCTCGGCCCCAATACCGCGGGCACCACCCGCGTGCTGCGTGTGGCCGATGCGGCGGGCACGCGCGACCTGACCGTCGCCAAGGCCGATTACGAGTTGACCCCGGTCTCGTCGCGCTATGGCGCGCGGATCATCGACGACGGCGGGCACAAGGTCGGCTACGTCAACCTGCGCACCTTCATCTCCACCGCCGATCCGGCGCTGCGCGATGCCTTCGCCCGGTTCCGCGCGGCCGGGGTGGCCGACGTGATCGTCGACCTGCGCTACAATGGCGGCGGGCTCGTCTCGATCGCCGAGCTGATGGCGAACCTGCTCGGCGGCAATCGATCGGCCGCCGACGTCTTCACCTACACCAGCTTCCGCCCCTCCAAATCGGCGGAGAATTCGACCGAGACCTTCGTGCCCCAGCCGCAATCGATCGCCCCCGCCCGCATCGCCTTCATCGGCACCGGCGGAACCGCCTCGGCGAGCGAGCTCGTGATCAACGGCTTCATCCCCTATCTCCACGCCGGCGCAGCGCTGATCGGCACCAACACCTATGGCAAGCCGGTCGGCCAGATCGCACTCGACCGCAGCCAGTGCGACGATCGGCTGCGCGTGATCGCCTTCGCCAAGCAGAACGCCTCGCACCAGGGCGCCTATTACTCGGGGCTCGCCGGCACGATCGCGAGCTGCCGCGCCGGCGACGACATCGCGCACCCGATGGGCGACCCCGCCGAAGCCTCGACCCGCGCGGCGCTCGATTTCGTCGAGGGGCGCGCCTGCGCCGCGGGTGCGATCGGCGCGGGCGGGCAGGGCGCGCTGTCGCTCTCGCCGCAGCGCGAGCTGCTCATCCCCGATCGGCCCGACACCGCCCAGCGCGAGGTGCCGGGGCTGTTCTGAGGCCGGTGCCGCCGCTCAGACCAGCTGGTTGAGCCGCGCGAAGCCGAGCGTGTCGAACATCTCCATCACGCTCACCGCCTTGCCGTCGCGGAAGCGCCAGATGTCGGCCTTGGCGGTCCGCGCCTCGCGCCCCGAGCGTGGATCGCGCCAATGGCAGCTGCCGATCCACACCACCGTATCGCCCTGCGCCACGATTTCCTCGGTCGGGAACTCGAGCATCTCGAGGTTGAGCACGAGCGAATCGAGATAGTCGCGGGCGTGCTCGATCCCGATGCGCTCCTGCGCCATCGGATGCGGCTCGGCGGGATTGAGCACGGTGCGCATGACGATCTCGTCGGCGAGCAGGTCGAGGAACAGATCGGAGCTCGCCCCCTTGGTCTCGTGCCACTGCTGATAGGCGTGGCGGAGACGATCGACGGGCGGCGGCGCTGAGGGCATCGGCGGCTCTCCTGATCCAGCGTTGGCTGCAAGTTACACAAATGTAACGATCGCCCACAATGGGGGGTTGCAGCCGAAATGGTACTGATCGAGATCAACCCTGGACACTTCGTTGGGGAGAGGAACTCGGGGAGCGCTCAATTCGGGAAGGCGCGGGATTCGCGCTTCCGCTGGGGAAGGATGGTGCCCCGGGGGACTCGAACCACCCTCGCGCGGACCTCGACCCGCCGCTCTACCTCAGAGCTACTCCGGCATTGGTGCCCTGGGAAGAATTCGAACCTTCGACCTTCCGCTCCGTAGGCAGACGCTCTTTCCACTGAGCTACCGGGGCGCTTTGACGCTTGGTGCCGCCGGAATGCGCGGAGCGTGTCGGAGCGATCCCGGGGGGATCGTACGACGCGCGCGCTTTCGGCGGCAAGGACGCGGGATGGGGCTGCAGCGGGGTGGATTCGAACCACCAGTCTCAGCGTTATGGGGTCAAAGAGTTGGCGATGAGGGCTTGACAGTCAACTTAGAAAGGGCGGCCATGGAACTTACGCCAACTACGTATTTGCGTCGGGGAAGGATGGGGCCCATGTCGACCCAAGAACGTGCTATCGAAAAAGCGGTGGGTATCTACGAGCGATGTCATCGATCCTTTCAGACGATGGCACAGCACGTCAACGATACTATTAGAGACCGGTGTGACCCAGCACTACTCCACACCATAGAGTATCGCGCCAAAACCACCGAAAGCTTTCGTCGCAAAGCTCAGAAATCCGAAAACGGAGTACCTAAATACCCAGACCCGTTAAATCAACTAACGGATTTGTCAGCAGTTCGGGTGATTGTATTCACTCGGAACGCCGTGAACGATATATGCGACGTTGTTGCGAGCATGTATAATATAGTTGAAAAAGAGGATGTTGGAGAAAGGGTCTATAAGGAAAGGCGATTTGGATATCAGAGCATACACATCGTAGTGGAGCTCGATCGAAAGCTGTATATTGGGCTAGAGCCCAAAATAAAAAAGGCGCTCTGTGAAATACAGGTGCGAACGGTACTGCAGCATGCTTGGGCAGAAATGGAGCACGACATTCAATATAAGGGGAGCAATATTCCGGCGGAACTAGCGAAAAGATTTTCGGCTCTTGCAGGTCTTCTTGAAATTGCTGACGGAGAATTTCAAAGAATTCAGCAGGATAGCTCAAAATTGAAGAGCGCCGTTCAGTCCAAACTGCTCGACGACCTGACTCAACAGGGATTCAATCCGGATTCAGCGCCAAATTTGCCGATTTATAGTGTAAGAAATGTACGCCAGCTAGTAAGCGAGGGACGATATTCTGAGGCGCTAGAATGGTACAACGACAAGATTAATAATGAGCCTAACAACCATACCGTCAAGATCGGACGCGCGAAGGTTTGGTTTCTTATAGGGGATTCGTCTAAGGCCTTGGAGGATTTAGCCGCCGCCGAAGCAATCATCCCTTCTGACCCGGTCATCGCACGTACTCGTAAGCTGGTAGAGGAGGGCGACGCCGACTCCCTCCGGGCTCAAGGTGCTGGCGGCTATGACCCCGGCTTGTTACAATCCGCATTAAACTCTTTGCGTAGAGGAGACGGAATTCAAGCCTTCGATGAGTTTACCACGCTCGAAGCACAGGGTTATAATAAAGCCCTCTCTCTATTTGGTAAGTCATTAGCATGTACGATTGAAGGCGATGTGCTGGGTGCCTGGGATTTTATTGCAACTCTTAAAATAATTCCTGGAACTCCGATGTCGGTAAATATCTGTGCCCTCCAATACGTACTTCGGCTTCTTGAAGGTAAGCCTGCGGATGAAATATTAGGCGAAATTAAGCATATGATGTCATTGGTGCCGGATTTTACGCTACCGCAGTCTCATATTGATCTACTGCTCTCTGGTATGCGAGAGAGGGGCGTTTCACTTATCGACGAGATAGCATCTAACCTCAATTTCTTGCGTAAGGCGTAAGCAAGCAACTAGACGCGCTGCCGGGCTTCCGTGGGCAGGTAAATCTCCCCGCCCCTCTCGCGGAATTTCTCGCTCATCTCGGCCATGCCCGCTTCCGTTTCGGCATCGCTAGATGGAACAGGCCCTCCCCCGATCCCTCCCGCGAGCGGGAGGGGAGAAGCGGCCGGGAAGATGTCGGCGCTGGCATTCTGCGTCGCCGCGAAGTCCCTCACTTCCTGCGTGATCTTCATCGAGCAGAACTTCGGTCCGCACATCGAGCAGAAATGCGCGGTCTTGGCGCCCTCCGCCGGCAAGGTCTGGTCGTGGTATTGCTCGGCTGTGTCGGGATCGAGCGACAAATGGAACTGGTCGCGCCACCTGAACTCGAACCGCGCCCGGCTCAGTGCGTCGTCGCGCAGCTTCGCCGCCGGGTGGCCCTTGGCCAAATCCGCCGCATGGGCGGCGAGCTTGTAGGTGACCACGCCGACCTTGACGTCGTCGCGGTCCGGCAGCCCCAGATGCTCCTTCGGTGTCACGTAGCAGAGCATCGCCGTGCCGAACCAGCCGATCATCGCCGCGCCGATCGCGCTGGTGATGTGGTCGTAGCCGGGGGCGATGTCGGTGGTGAGCGGCCCCAATGTGTAGAAGGGCGCCTCGCCGCAGGCCTCGAGCTGCTTGTCCATGTTGGCCTTGATCTTGTGCATCGGCACATGGCCGGGACCCTCGACCATCACCTGCACGTCATGCCGCCAGGCGATCTGCGTCAGCTCGCCGAGCGTCGCCAGTTCGGCGAACTGGGCTTCGTCGTTGGCGTCGGCGATGCTGCCGGGACGCAGGCCGTCGCCCAGTGAGAAGGCGATGTCGTAGGCCTTCATGATCTCGCAGATCTCCTCGAAGCGCGTGTAGAGGAAGCTCTCCTGGTGGTGGCTGAGGCACCATTTCGCCATGATGCTGCCCCCGCGGCTGACGATGCCGGTGACGCGCTTGGCGGTCATCGGGATATAGGGCAGGCGGACGCCAGCGTGGATCGTGAAATAGTCGACGCCCTGCTCGGCCTGCTCGATCAGCGTGTCGCGGTAGATTTCCCAGGTGAGCTCCTCGGCGACGCCGCCGACCTTCTCGAGCGCCTGGTAGATGGGCACGGTGCCGATCGGGACGGGCGAATTGCGGATGATCCATTCGCGGGTGTCGTGGATGTTGCGGCCGGTCGAGAGGTCCATCACCGTGTCGGCGCCCCAGCGGATCGACCAGACCATCTTGTCGACCTCGTTCGCGACGTCGCTGGCGACCGCGGAATTGCCGATATTGGCATTGATCTTGACCAGGAAGTTGCGGCCGATCGCCATCGGCTCGCTTTCGGGGTGGTTGATGTTGCTGGGGATGATCGCGCGGCCGCGCGCGACCTCGGACCGGACAAATTCGGGAGTGACGAAATCGGGGATGTCGGCGCCGAAATCCTGGCCGTCGCGGACATGGTCCATGATCCGCTCGCGGCCCATGTTCTCGCGCAGGGCGACATACTCCATCTCGGGGGTGATGATGCCTTTCCTCGCATAGTGCATCTGGCTGACGTTGGCGCCGGGGCGGGCGCGCAGCGGGCGCTTCACGACGTTGGGGAATTGCGGGACGCCGGCGGAGCGATCGGGGCCGGTGAGGCCGTTGTCCTCGGGGCGGGTCTCGCGGGCGTCATAGGCCTCGACGTCGCCGCGGCCGAGGATCCAGTCGCGGCGGAGCGCGGGGAGGCCGGCCATGATGTCGATGCGCGCCTGCGGGTCGGTGTAGGGGCCCGACGTGTCGTAGACGCGCAAGGGCGGCTCGCCCGAGCTGGGCTCGAGATGGATCTCGCGCATCGCGACGCCCAGGGGCCCGATATGGACCTTCCTCGAGCCGCGGATCGGGCCGGTGGTTACGCCGATTTCGGTGCGCGCGGGAACGTCGGCCATCGAGTCTTCTCCATTTGGGGAGAGGACGGACCTTTGGCGGGCACCGCTCCCTCCCTACGCCGGTGTCAGCCGGATCAGGTTCGGCGGGTCGCGGCCTCAGCCGCCTCTCAGCCGCTCACGCGCGGCCCCCCGGGGAATGGCACGGACTCTAGCGGATCGGATCAGAAAGTATAGGCCAGCCCGAGCACGGCGGTCCATTGGCTCGGCGATCCGGCGATGCGCGTCACCGGCGTGTCGGCGGCGTCGTTCAGCAGGCGGCGGTACGAGACCGCGCCGACCAGCGACAGGCCGTGGGTCAGATCGCCGGTGAGCGACACGTCGCCGATGCCGGTGATCGAATAGTCCTTCCAGCCCTTGCCCGCGCTGAACGCGGGGAGGCCGCTCGCGGCGCTGCCGGCGGGGGTGACGCCGAAATAGGTCTGGGCATAGCCGCCGCCCATGTAATCGGCGGCGAGCGAGAGGCCGACATAGGCCTTGGTGCTGAGCGGGGTGCCGTAATCGATCGCGGGGGTGATCAGATAGCTGCGGTACACGTGGTTGACGTCGCGCGTGTAGGCCACGCTGACGCTGAGCTTGTCGTAATCGCTGGTGATCAGCCCCTGCTTGCCGATGCCGATATAGCCGCCTGCCTCGATCGCGGCGCGTAGCTTGCCGAGCGCGCGGACGCGGGGATCCTTGATCGACGACGAGCGGTTGAAATTGACGCTGACGACGGGGCCGAGCTCGAAATCCCAGCCGGGGCCGCCCTTGGTGGGGATCAGATCGGCCCAGAAGCGGTTTCCGCGCAGCGTGAAGTTGATCCGCGAGACGCGCCCGATCACGCCGGGGACGGGCGAGAACACCATATCGTCCGACCCTTCGTAGCTCGGGACCGCGCCGGCGCCGATGCCGATCGTGAGCGAATCGCCGTCGAGCTTGGCGGGATCGATCACCGGCGCGGGCTTGGTGTCCTGCGCGATCGCGGGGGCGGCGATCAGCAGGGTCGCGAGAAGGGCGAAGGGACGCGGGATACTCGACACGGAGACACTCCTGAATATGTTGCACGTGCGAAACGCTTCGGATCGGTAATCGCTCCGTGCGGGCTCGGCAAGGCTCAAGCGTCGAACGCGCCCACCCCGCCGTCGGTCCTGCACAGCCGGTCCCAGAAGCGGAAATAGAGGCCGAAATTGCACGCGTAGCGCTCGTGGTGGCGCTGGTGGTGGCTCGCGGTGATCAGCGGCCCGTGGATCAGGACGCGCGGAAACAGCTCCCAGCCCATGTGGTTGGTGACGCCCATCACCGTCATGATCGCGAGGACGAGGCCGAGCGCGGCGACGTGGATCGGGATCAGCAGGACCAGCGCGGGGATCACGACCGCGCCGGTGACCGCCTCGAGCGGATGGAAGCTCATCGCCGCCCAGGCGGTGGGCGGGCGGCTGGCGTGATGGACCGCGTGTGCGCGGCGGAACAGCGCCGGGCGGTGCATCAGCCGGTGGGTCCAGTAGAACCAGGTGTCGTGCACGAGCAGGTAGAGCAGCACCGAGACCGGCAGGTACCAGAGCGGGGAGGCGTGGACGTCGGTATAGATCCGCGTCCAGCCGCGATGGGCCCAGCCCCAGGCGACCACCCCGGCGGGCACGCCGTAGATCGCGGCGCTGGCGAGGCTCCAGCCGATCTCGCGACGGATCTGCGGGATGAGGCTGGCGTAAAGGCCGGGGTGGCGCAGCCGCGTGGCGAACGCGAAGCCGCCCGAGGCGAGCAGATAGCGCACGCCGACGATCAGCGTCATCGCCAGCGCGGAGAGGAGGATCGGCGCCATGCCCGCCACCCTATCACCGGGGCGCGAAAGCGCGAACAGCGAGCGCGGCCGGCACCGCATGGGCACCGGCCGCCGTTCGCCCTCACGCCTCGAGCGCCTCGCCGATCGTCGCCGCGAAGCGCGTCGTCGGCCGGCCGATCAGGCGCGAAAGCGCGCGCGAATCGTCGAATAGCGCACCGTGCGCCGCCGCCGCATCCGAATCCGCGAGAAGCGCCGCCAGCGCCGCGGGAAGCCCCGCGCCGACGAGCGCCGCCCGATATTCGGCCTCGGGCAGGTCGACATAGGGGATCTGCCGCCCGGCCTGGCGCGAAAGCTCGGCGGCGAATTCGGCGAGCGTATAGGAATCGTCGCCGGCGAGCTCGTGCACGGCGCGGGAGTCGGCGTCGCCGAGCAGCGCGACCGCCGCGGCTTCGGCATAGTCCGGCCGGGCGGCGCTCGAGATGCGGCCGTCCCTTGTGCTGCCGACGAACGCACCGTGCTGGAGCGCCGGGGAAATCGAAGCGGTGTAATTCTCGGTGTACCAGCCGTTGCGCAGCAGCGTGAAGGGAATGCCGCTCGCTTCGATCAGCGCCTCGGTCTGGCGGTGCTCCTCGGCGAGCCCGAGCTTCGAGACCGGGGCGTGGAGCACGCTGGTATAGGCGATCCGCGCCACCCCGGCCCGCCTGGCCGCCTCGATCGCGTTGCGGTGTTGCGCGACACGATCCCCGAGCGCGTTCGACGAGATCAGCAGGAGGCGCTCGGCGCCGGCGAACGCCGCGTCGAGCGAATCAGGCTGTTCATAGTCGCCGCGGCGGATGGCGACTCCCGCGGGAAAGCGCGCGGCCGAGGCAGCGGGATCGCGGACGATGGCGGCGACCGCCTCGGGCCCGGCGCGCTCGGCGAGCGCGGAAACGACGAGCCGACCGAGCTGGCCGCTCGCGCCGGTGACGAAGAAACGGGGATCGGGCATCGAAATTCTCCGGTCTCAATTGTTGACAAGGTCTCAGATAGAGACCAATAACCGATCCGTGAAGACGGCATTTTTCCGTCACCTGGTTACGCGGGAGTTCCCTATGGACGCGCATGCGGCGCTCGGCGCCAAATTCGAAGGCTGGCTGGCGATGGGGTTCGACGAAACGCGCTGCCCTGTGCGCAACCTGCTCGATCAGATCGGCGATCGCTGGTCGATGCTGCTGCTCGCCGCGCTCGCGGGCGGGCCGAAGCGCTTCAGCGCGCTCGCGCGCGGGGTTCCCGACATTTCGAAGCGGATGCTCACCCAGACGCTGCGCACGCTCGAGACCGACGGATTCGTCCATCGTGACGTCCGGCCGACGGTTCCGCCCAGCGTGACCTATTCGCTCACCCCGCTCGGCCGGAGCTTCGCCGCGCCGCTGCTCGGGCTGGTCGAATGGGCCGAGGCCAATTTCGGCGCGGTCTGCGCGGCGCGGGCGCGGATGGCGCAGGCGGCATAGCGGGGCCGCCGCTCGGGCAGGCGGGGCATGCTCGTGGGGGTTTCCCCCATGGAATCGATCCGCTAGGCCGCGCTGCATGCCGGTCACCATCACCTGTGACGTCGCGATCGTCGGGGGCGGGCTTTCGGGCGGGCTGATCGCGCTGGCGCTCAAGCGCAGGCGGCCGGACTGCGACGTGCGGCTGATCGACGGCGGCCGGCGGATCGGCGGCAACCATCTCTGGTCGTTCTTCGCGAGCGATGTCGCCGCGCACGATCGCTGGCTGGTGGCGCCGGTGATCAGCTATGGCTGGACCAGCTATGACGTTGCCTTCCCCGCGCACCGGCGGACGATCCGCGCGCCTTATTATTCGATCGAATCCACGCGGCTCGATGCCAACGTACGCGAGGCGCTGCCCGAAGACGCGCTGATGCTGCGCCGCAAGGTGCTCGCCGCCAGCTCGAAGGCGGTGGTGTTCGCCGACGGCGACCGCGTCGAGGCGGGCGGGGTGATCGATTGCCGGGGGCCCGGCGATCTCGCGTTGCTCGATCTCGGCTGGCAGAAGTTCCTCGGCCGCGAGCTGCAGCTCGGCGACGCGCACGATCTCGAGCGCCCGTTGCTGATGGATGCGACGGTCGAGCAGGACGACGGGTATCGCTTCGTTTATTGCCTCCCGTTCGCGGCGACGCGGATGTTCGTCGAGGACACCTATTACAGCGATACGCCTGCGATCGACGCGGCGGCGATCGGCGGCCGGATCGACGCCTATGTCGCGGCGCGCGGCTGGCAGGTCGAGCGCGTGACGCGCGAGGAGGCCGGCGCGCTGCCGGTTGCGATGGGCGGCGATTTCGAGGCCTATTGGCAATCGGGCGGCAACAAGGTCGCCAAGGCCGGGCTGCGCGCCGGGCTGTTCCACCCGATGACCGGCTATGCGCTGCCCGATGCGGTGCGCGCCGCGGCGCTGGTGGCGGGCGCGGGCGACCTGTCGGGCGCGGCACTGCACGAATTGCTCCACGGCCTCGCGCGAAAGACGTGGAAGCGGCGGCGCTTTTATCGGATGCTCGCCGCCATGCTGTTCAAGGCTGCCGAACCCGCCGCGCGATACCGCGTGCTCGAACGCTTCTACCGGCTCGATCCCGGGCTGATCGCGCGCTTCTATGCCGGGCATTCGAGCCTGTTCGATCGCGCGCGGCTGCTCTCGGGCAAGCCGCCGGTGCCGATCGGGCGCGCGGTCCGGGCGATGTGGGGGACGGCCAAATGAAGCGCGCGGCGGTGATCGGCGCGGGGTTCGGCGGGCTGGCGCTGGCGATCCGGCTGCAATCGGCAGGGGTCGACACCGTGCTGATCGAGGCGCGCGACAAGCCCGGCGGGCGCGCCTATTTCTGGGAGCGCGACGGCTTCACCTTCGATGCCGGGCCGACGGTGATCACCGCGCCGCAGGCGCTGCGCGAGCTCTGGATGCTCACCGGGCGCGACATCGGCGAGGACGTCAAGCTCGTGCCCGTCTCGCCCTTTTATCGGCTGAGCTGGCCCGACGGGACGCGCTTCGACTATTCGAACGACGACACCCAGCTTCGCGCCGAGATCGCGCGGCTCGATCCGCAGGACGTCGAGGGCTATCGGCGCTTCCTGGCTTATTCGGCGGGGGTCTATGCCGACGGCTACGTCAAGCTGGGGCAGGTCGCCTTCCTCGATTTCGGATCGATGGTGCGCGCGGCGCCGGCGCTGATGAAGCATCAGGCGTGGCGATCGGTCTATTCGATCGTCTCGGGCTTCGTGAAGAACGAGAAATTGCGCCAGGCGCTGAGCTTCCACACGCTGCTGATCGGCGGCAACCCGATGAGCGCGAGCGCGATCTATGCGCTGATCCACAAGCTCGAGCGCGACGGCGGCGTATGGTGGGCGTGCGGCGGCACCAACAAATTGGTGAGCGGCATGGTCGCGCTGTTCGAGCGGCTGGGCGGCGTGGTGCGGCTCGGCGATCCGGTGGTCGCGATCGACACGCTCGGCGACCAGGTGACCGGGGTGCGGACCCGATCGGGCTTCCAGATGACCGTCGACGCGGTCGCGAGCAACGCCGACGTGGTCCACAGCTACCGCGACCTGCTCAAGGGATCGCGCAGCGCCCAGCGGACCGCGTCGCGGCTGGCGCGGATGCGCTATTCGCCGTCGCTGTTCCTCATCCATTTCGGGGTGGAGGGGCGTTTTCCCGCGATCCCGCACCATAATATCCTGTTCGGGCCGCGCTACCAGGGGCTGCTCGCCGACATCTTCCAGTCGGGGGTGCTTCCCGCCGACCTGTCGCTCTACGTCCACCATCCGAGCGCGACCGATGCCGCGATGGCGCCCGAGGGGCATTCGACCTTCTATGCGCTGGCGCCAGTGCCGCATCTCGGCAAGTTCCCGGTCGACTGGGCCGAGATCGGGCCGATCCTCGAGGCACGCATCCTCGACGAGGTCGGGCGGCGGCTGATCCCGGGGCTCAAGGAGCGGATCGTCACCAAATTCTCCTACGCGCCCACCGATTTCGCGCGCGATCTGAACGCGCATCTGGGATCGGGTTTCAGCCTCGAGCCGATCCTGACGCAGAGCGCCTGGTTCCGCGTCCACAATCGCGATTCCGCCATCTCGAACCTCTATTTCGTCGGCGCGGGGACGCATCCGGGCGCGGGGATCCCCGGCGTCGTCGGCAGCGCCAAGGCGACCGCGGCCCTGATGCTGGGAGACGGCAGGTGAGGCGCATCGCGGTCTATTGCGGATCGGCCTCGCCGGCGGACCGGACCTATGTCGAGGCGGCGCGCGCGGTGGGGCGCAGCCTCGCCGGGCGCGGGATCGGGCTGGTCTATGGCGGCGGCAAGCTGGGGCTGATGGGTGCGGTGGCGGACGCGGTGCTGGGCGCGGGGGGCGAGGTGATCGGGGTGATCCCGCAGGCGCTGGTCGACGCCGAGGTCGCGCACCGCGGGCTCACCGAGCTCCATGTCGTCGAGACGATGCACGAGCGCAAGGCGCGTTTCACCGAGCTTTCCGATGGCTTTTTGACGATCCCCGGCGGCACGGGCACCATGGACGAATTGTGGGAGGCGCTGAGCTGGGCGCAGCTCGGCTATCATGCCAAGCCGGTTGGGCTGCTCAACGTCGCCGGCTTCTACGACGGGCTGATCGAATTCTGGCGCCACATCGGCGCGGTCGGCTTCGTGCGGCCGCAGCACCAGGGGCTCCTCCTCCATGGCGACGACCTCGATCGGCTGCTCGCGCGGATGGCGGCGTTCGAGCCGGGCGTGCCGATCATCCGCATGAAGCGCGCCGACCTGTGACCCCGTCGCGCGCCGCGATCGTCGCGACCGCGCAGGAGCGAATCGCGCGCGGATCGAGGAGCTTCGCGGCGGCGAGCCGGCTGTTCGACCGCGAGACGCGCGAGCGCGCGTGGCTGCTCTACGCCTGGTGCCGCCGCTGCGACGATCTCGCCGACGGGCAGGATCACGGCCATGGCGGCGGGCCGGTCGCCGATCCCGAGGCGCGGCTGGCGGCGATCCGCGCGCGCACCGCGGCGGCGCTCGACGACGACTGGGTGGGCGACGCGGCGTTCGACGCGCTCCGGATCGTCGTCGCCGAGACGGGCATCCCGCACCGCCTGATCCACGACGTGATCGAGGGCTTCGCGCTCGATGCCGCCGGGTGGCGACCGCGGACCGACGAGGATCTGATGCGCTATTGCTATCATGTCGCGGGCGCGGTCGGCTGCATGATGGCGGTGGTGATGGGCGTGCCGCCCGACGACGCCGCGACGCTCGACCGCGCCTGCGACCTCGGGATCGGCTTCCAGCTCGCCAATTTCGCGCGCGACCTCGCCGACGACGATCGCGCGGGCCGATGCTACCTGCCCGTCGAATGGCTGGCGGAGATGGGGATCCCGCCGGACGCGGCGATGGCGCCGGCGCACCGCCGCCCGCTCGCGCTGCTCGCGGGCCGGCTCGCCGCGCGCGCCCACGCCTATGCCGCGAGCGGGCGCGCGGGAACGCCCGAGCTCGGGCTGCGCTCGGCCTGGGCGGTGCTCGCGGCGGCGGGGATTTATGGCGACATCGCGCGCAAGGTCGCCGAGCGCGGCGAGCGCGCGTGGGATCGGCGCGCCGCGACCGCGCCGTTCGAGAAGCTCGGCTGGATCGCGCGCGCGCTCGGCCAGGCGCTGCGGCGGGAGCGGCTCTATCCGGCGAATTCGCGCGCCGGATTGTGGACGCGGCCGCGTTAACCATTGCCGGGAAGGAGACGCTAATCCCGCACGGCGCAGAGCGTGCGAGTGACCATGCTCTCGCTCCGCCTCTCGCGCGCGCTCGCCCAGGGCCGCGCCGCCCCGCCCCGGCCGGTGACCCGCGCCGACCTGCTCGCGACGCTGCTGCGCAAGCGCGCCGCCGCGCACAATGCCGGCGCCGGCGAGCTCGAGGCGCTGCTGCGCGACCAGATCCGCTGGGCGCTGCCGATCGAGCGCGAATTCGCCGACTGAGCCGCGCGGGGCTTGGCAAGCCCCGCGACTTGCGCTCCCCTGGCGCCGGGGAGCGACTCGCGATGATCAACGGCGCACATGTCATCGTCTATTCGACCGACGCCGAGGCGGACCGCGCGCTGCTGCGTGAGGTGCTTCGATTGCCCCATGTCGATGTCGGGCATGGCTGGCTGATTTTCGGGCTGCCCCCGGCCGAGGTGGCGGTGCATCCCTCGGACGAGAACGACCTCCACCAGCTCTATCTGATGTGCGACGATCTCGACGAGACGGTCGCCGAGCTGGCGGCGAAGGGAGTCGCGTGCGAGGCCGAGCATAGCGAGCGCTGGGGCCGGGTCACCGCGATCCGCCTGCCCGGCGGCGGCAAGCTCGGGCTTTACGAGCCCCGCCACGCCCGACCCTAGGCCGCGCCCGAGGCTCCCGAGACGACCACGCCCGCGAGCAGCGGCGCGGCGACCGCGGCGATCTGCATCCACAAGGGATGCGGCACTACCAGCACGATTGCGAGCCCGACGGCGGCGGTGATCCCCGCGACGATCCAGCCGGCCCAGGCCCAGCCGGCGATCCGCACCGCGATCAGCCCGCCGGCCAGCGCGGCGATGAACGAGGCGCCGGCAATCATCGCCTGCGCGGTCATCGGCGCGGCGGCGATCGACGCGGCGAAAGCGGCGCGATCGCGGAAATCGGCGTCGGGCCAGCCGAACAGCCGGTGATCGAGCAAGGTCAGGCCATAGAACGCCCCGCCCGCGATCGCCGCGCCGATCACCACGCCCAGCAGTTTGCGCAATCCCGTGCCCCCCAGAACGCGTGCCGAATCCGCAGTCTACCCCAGCGGAGGAAGGGGTGCCAGCGTTTCAGCCGCCGCGTGACCCAAGTCGGGACGCCGACGTGCCCGCCATCTGTTGGCCGCGCTGCTCGCACGAACCGCCGATCACGGGAAAAGCGAGGTCGGTGCTGCGCTCGAGCACCGCGGGCATCGCCGCCTGGCACGCCATCACGCTTTGATAGCGGACCGGCTCGACGCGCTGCTGGCGGCATTGCGCGCCGTCGTCGTCGCAGCCGAGGATCGCCAACACGAAATAGACCGGTTCCATCGCGCTTTCCCTTCGCGGCCAAAACCGATGGCGGGTGCCGGCGGTTCCGGCGAAGCGTTGCAACCGCGCGACGCATGCCCCAAATCCGCGTCCGATGCCTCCCATGACTCCCGCCCCGGCGCCCGAGCGGCCGCTGCTCGGAACGCTCAAGCGGTTCCTGCCCTATCTGTGGCCCGCCGACGCGCCGGGATTGCGCGCGCGGATCGTGATCGCGCTGCTGCTCGTGGTCTGCTCGAAGCTCGTGCAGGTCTATGGCGCGCCGTTCGCGCTGCAGGGCGCGATCGACCGGATGGCGAGCGGGTCGCGCGATGCGGCGTGGCTCGTCGCGGCGCTGGTCGCGGGCTATGCCGCGGCGCGATTGGGCACGGTGGTGTTCGACAACCTGCGCAACGCGGTGTTCGAGCGCGTCGGGCAGGAAGCGACGCGGCGGCTGGCGTCGGACGTGTTCCGCCACCTCCACGCGCTGTCGCTGCGCTTCCACCTCGAGCGGCGGACCGGCGCGGTGACCAAGGTCGTCGAGCGCGGGACCAAGAGCATCGACACGATGCTCTATTTCCTCCTCTTCAACATCGCCCCGACGATCCTCGAGCTGGCGATGGTGATCCAGATCTTCGCCAGCCGCTATGGGATGTGGCTGGTCGCGGGCACCTGCACGATGGTGGTGGTCTATATCGCCTTCACCCGCTGGGTCACCGATTGGCGCGCCAAGCTCCGCCAGCAGATGAACGACCTCGATACCGGCGCGGTGGCGCATGCCGTCGATTCGCTGCTCAATTTCGAGACGGTCAAATATTTCAACGCCGAGGAGCGCGAGGCGAAGCGCTATGGCGATGCCGTTCGCGCCTACGCCAATGCCGCGGTGGTGAGCGAGAATTCGCTCGCCTGGCTCAACATCGGCCAGAGCCTGATCACCAATCTGATGCTGGGAAGCGGCATGGCGCTGGTGGTGTTCGGCTGGGCCGCGCACAAGTTCACCGCGGGCGACGTGGTGCTGGTCTCGACGTTGCTGTCGCAGCTGTTCCGCCCGCTCGACCTGCTCGGGATGGTCTATCGCACGATCCGCCAGGGGGTGATCGACATGGCGGCGATGTTCGACCTGATCGACACGCCGTCCGAAGTGGTCGATGCGCCGGGTGCGCGGGCGCTCGATGTGACCGACGGGCATGTCCGCTTCGAGGGCGTGCATTTCGCCTATGATCCCGATCGCGAGATATTGAAGGGGATCGATCTCGATATCCCGCCGGGCAGCACCGTCGCGGTGGTGGGGCCCTCGGGCGCGGGCAAGTCGACGCTCGCGCGGCTGATGTACCGCTTCTACGATCTGACCGGTGGGCGGATCACGATCGACGGGCAGGATATCGCCCAGGTCACCCAGGCGAGCCTGCGCGGATCGATCGGCATCGTGCCTCAGGATACCGTGCTGTTCAACGACACGATCGGCTACAACATCGCCTATGGCCGCGAGGGCGCGGACGAGGCGGCGGTCGCCGATGCCGCGCGCGGGGCGGCGATCGCGGGGTTCATCCAGTCGCTGCCCCAGGGGTTCGCGACGCGCGTCGGCGAGCGCGGGCTCAAGCTTTCGGGCGGCGAGAAGCAGCGCGTCGCGATCGCGCGGACCTTGGTCAAGGACCCGCCGATCCTGATTCTCGACGAGGCGACCAGCGCGCTCGACAGCAAGACCGAGGCCGATATCCAGGCGACGCTCGAGGCGATCGAGCGCGGACGCACCACGATCGTGATCGCGCACCGGCTCTCGACCGTGGTCCATGCCGATCGGATCGTCGTGCTCGAAAGCGGGCGCATCGCCGAGCAGGGCACGCATGCGCAGCTGCTGCGCAAGCAAGGGCTCTATGCCGAGATGTGGGCACGCCAGGCTCAGGAGCGCGAGGGCGAAGTCGCCGCGGAATAGCCTCGTGCCATCCATGGCCATCGCTGCGCGGTGCGCTATGTTCGGCGGGCTCAAAGGGGGAAACATGCTCGCGATCCTCGTCATCATCGGCATCGTGGCGCTGGCCGTGGCGAGCTGGTCGGCGTCGGTGTCGCGGCGCGCGGAGGCGATGGTCCCGCCCGATGGCGGCTTCGTCGACGTGCCCGGCGCGCGGCTGCATTTTGTCGATCGCGGGGAGGGACCGGCGATCGTGATGGTCCACGGGCTGATGGGGCAGCTCCGCAATTTCGCCGGGCTCGCCGATCGGATGGCGACCGATCACCGCGTGATCCTCGTCGATCGGCCCGGCTGGGGGCATTCTTCGGTGATCGGCAAGCGGCCGGGCATCGCGGCGCAGGCCGAGGCGATCGCCGCGCTGATCGACAAGCTCGGGCTCGATCGGCCGCTGGTGGTGGGGCACAGCTATGGCGGCGCGGTGTCGCTCGCGCTGGCGCTGGCGCATCCCGGGCGGGTGCGCGGGCTCGCGCTGATCGCGCCGGTGACGCAGCCGATCGCGACGCTGCCGCCGGTGTTCCGCGGGCTCGCCGCGCCCGCGCCGCTCCGGCCCGTGCTCGCCTGGCTGCTCGCGGTGCCGATGGGAGTGCTGAGCGGCCGCAAGGGCGCGGCGCAGGTGTTCGCGCCCGATCCGGTGCCCGCGGACTTCGCGGTGCGCGGCGGCGGCGCGCTGGCGGTGCGGCCCAAGAGCTTCCTCGCCGGATCGCACGACGTCGCGGTCGCCCGCGCGGAGCTCGAAGCGCTGGCGCCGCGCTATGGCGAGATCCGCGTGCCGGTGGCGATCCTGTTCGGGCGCGCGGACGCCCTGCTCGATCCGGCACGCAATGGCGAGAAGACCGCCGCCGCGATCCCGGGCGGCTCGATCGATCTGATCGAAGGCGGGCACATGCCGCTGGTCGCGCGCGCCGACGAGACCGCGGCCTGGCTGCGCGCGGTCTCGGCGCGCATGGGGTAGGGTATCTTCGGTCGGGTTGAATGGGGCGATACCGCCAGTCGGTAACTGCCCTAGCCGAGCAAATCGCGTTCCTCGGGATGCCGCGCCAGATAGGCGCGGACGAACGCGCATTCGGCGCGCACCTCGAGTCCGCGCGCGCGGGCGTCGGCGAGTGCGAAGGCAATCAGCCGGCTGGCGATCCCCTGTCCCTCGAGTGCGGGCGGGACATAGGTGTGGGTGAAGGCGATCACGCCGTCGGCGAGCCGATAGGCCGCGAAGGCAAGGTGGTTCTGTTCGACCAGCTCGTAGCGGCTGTGCGCCGGGTTGTCGTGGACGTCGCTCACTACGGACCTCCCTGGCGCGGGCGCTCTCTCGACTTCCCGTGCGCGCGTCGATAGCGCTTGGAGCGCTTCACCCGAGGATAGAACGCCGCCATGCGAGACATTTACGATTGGCGCCCGCAGATCGACGACAGCCCCACCCGGCGCAAGGAGAATTTTCCGGACATCCGGGACCCGATGTTCTGGGAGTTCTACGCGATCGGCAAGCGCTATTCGATGCTCCACGTCACCGGCTTCTTCAACATCTGGTCGTCGGTGAGCTACGTCTGCGGGCGCGGGATCGCGGGAGGCTTCGTCGAATGCGGCGTGTGGCTGGGGGGCGCGTCGCTGTTCGCCGCGCTCGCTTTCGATCACTTCGGCCAGCAGCGCGAGCTCCTGCTCTACGATACCTTCGCGGGGTTTCCGAAGGACTCGTTCGACGTCAAGGACGGACAGAAGGTCCGGGGCCCTTCCTACCCGAGCTTCAGGGCGGCGGTCGAGGCGAACCTGCGCGAGCACGGCGTCGAGCGATTCCGGATCGTCGAAGGCGCGGTCGAGGCTACGCTCGCCGAGTTCAGGCCGGCGGCGATCAGCATCCTGCGGCTCGACACCGATCATTACACCAGCACCAAGGCGGAGATGGACCATCTCTTCCCGATCCTGAGCCCTGGCGGCGTGCTGATCGTCGACGATTACGGCTTGTACGAGGGATCCCGAAGGGCGGTCGACGAGCATCTCGCCGCGCACGGCGCGCCGATGATGCTCGCGCGCATCGACAAGGGGATCCGGACCGGGATCAAATAGGCTAGACGCACCAGCGTGACCGACCCCCTCGACATCCTTCGCACGACCTTCGGCTTCGCGGAATTCCGCGGGGTGCAGCGCCATGTGGTCGATCGCGTGCTGGCGGGCAAGCGCACGCTCGCGGTGATGCCGACCGGCGCGGGCAAATCGCTGACCTATCAGCTCCCGGCGCTGGCGATGGAGGGGACATGCCTGGTGATCTCGCCGTTGATCGCGCTGATGCACGATCAGCTCCGCGCGGCCGAGGCGGTCGGCATCCGCGCAGCGACGCTGACCTCGGCCGACGACAATCGCGACGAGACGATCGAGCGCTTCCGAAGCGGACAGCTCGACCTGCTCTATGCCGCGCCCGAGCGCGCATCGGGCGAGGGCTTTCGCAACCTGCTGCGGAGCGCGCGGCTGTCCTTGTTCGCGATCGACGAGGCGCATTGCGTCTCCGAATGGGGGCATGACTTCCGCCCCGACTATCGGCTGCTCCGGCCGCTGCTCGACGCCTTTCCCGAGGTGCCGCGGCTCGCGCTGACCGCCACCGCCGATGCGCACACCCGCGCCGACATCCTCGAGCAGCTCGGCATCCCCGCCGACGGGCTGATCGTCTCGGGGTTCGACCGGCCCAACATCCGCTATTCGATCGCCCCGCGCGAGAACACCGGCCAGCAGGTCGCCGACCTGCTCGCCGAGCATCCGGGGCCGGGAATCGTCTATGCGCAGACGCGGATGGCGGTCGAGAAGCTGGCGGAGAAGCTCGGGTCCGGGGGGCGGCCGGTGCTGCCCTATCACGCCGGGCTCGATCCTTCGGTCCGGCGGCGCAACCAGGCGGCGTTCGTCACCTCGGAGGAGATGGTGATCGTCGCGACGGTCGCGTTCGGGATGGGGATCGACAAGCCCGACGTCCGCTTCGTCGCGCATGCCGGGCTGCCCAAGTCGATCGAGGCCTTCTACCAGGAGACCGGCCGCGCCGGGCGCGACGGCGATCCGGCGGTGGCGCAGCTCTTCTGGGGCGCCGAGGATTTCGCCCGGGCGCGCCAGCGGATCGGCGAGGTCGAGCCCGGGCGCCAGGCCGGCGAGCGGGCGCGGCTGGCGGCGCTGGGCGCGCTGGTCGAAACCGCGGGGTGCCGGCGCCGCATCCTGCTCAGGCATTTCGGCGAGGACGCGCCCGAGCAATGCGGCAATTGCGACAATTGCCTCAATCCGCCGCTGGGGGTTGATGCGACGGTGGTCGCGCAGAAATATCTGTCGGCGGTGTTCCGCACCGGGCAGATGTTCGGCGCGGGCTATGTCGAGAACATCCTGTTCGGCCGATCGAGCGAGCGCAGCCTGATGAACGGGCACGAGCGGCTCTCGGTGTTCGGGATCGTCGACGGCGACGAAGCGGCGCTGGTCAAGCCGGTGGCGCGCGCGCTGCTGCTGCGCGATGCGCTCCGCGCCAATCCGCACGGCGGGCTCGAGTTCGGCCCCGGAGCGCGCGCGATCCTCAAGGGCGAGGCCGGGCTCGCGCTGGTGCTCCCGCCCCGGCGCGAGCGGCGGCGCAAGGCCAAGGCGGGCGCGGTGCCCAATCCGGTGGGCGATCCGCTGTTCGAGGCGCTCCGCGCCAAGCGTCGCGAGCTGGCGCAGGCGGCGCAGGTGCCGCCCCTACGTGATCTTCCACGACGCCACGCTGCGCGAGATGGCGGCGGCGCGGCCGCGATCGCTCGCCGAGCTGGCCAGTATCTCGGGCGTTGGCGCGCGCAAGCTCGAGGCTTATGGTGAGGCCTTCCTGCAAGTGATCTGTGAGGCGGCATGATCCACAAACTCGACGACCAGGTATCGGTCGCCCCACAGATCGCGCCGGGCGAGCTCGGCGAGCTCGCCGAGGACGGCTTCGCGATGGTGATCAACAACCGCCCCGATCACGAGGAGCACGGCCAGCCGCTGGCGTCCGCGATCTGCGAGGCGGCGCGCGCGGCGGGGATGGACTATGTCGAGATTCCGGTGACGCCGGGCGGCTTCACCGCCGAGATGGTCGCGGCGATGGCCGACGCGCTGGCCAAGGCGAAGGGACCGGTGCTCGCCTTCTGCCGATCGGGAACGCGATCGACCAGCCTGTGGGCGCTGGCCGAGGCCAGCCGCGGCGTCTCCGCCGACGCGCTCATCACCAAGGCCGCGGCGGCGGGCTACGATTTGTCGGGGCTCCGGCCGACGCTCGAGACGCTGGCGGCGCGCGCGTGAACTGGCTCCAGCTGGGCGGTTCGATCGCGGCGATCCTGGTGCTCGCCGGGGTGGCGCGCGCGCTGCGGCTGGGCGAGAGCCGGATCGGCGGACCCGCCGATGCGCAGCGCTTCGCCGAGGAGATCCTCGCCGGCTTCGATGCCGGGCCCGCGCTGGTGAGCGAGGACGGCGGCGCGGCGATCGTCGCGGGCAACGGCACGATCGCGGTGCTCAAGCGCCATGGCGCGCATGTCGCGGCGCGCCGGCTGCTCGCGCCGCTGCCGCTCGCCCCCGCGATCGAGGGCGTGACGGTCAGGACCGGCGAGCGGATGTTCGGCGACGTGACGCTGCTCGGCGTGCTCGAGGCCGAGGTCCGCGGGCTGGAAGCCTCGCTGACAAGCCTGTAAGCAGGCGCGCGTGACGCTTCCCAATCCGGTCGATTATGCGGTGCCCGCGTTCGTCCTGCTCGTGCTGGCCGAGATGCTCGTCGCCCGGGCGAAGGACCGCAGGCGCTATGAGCCGCGCGACACGCTGACCTCGCTCGCGCTGGGGACGGGAAGCACGGTCGCGGGGGCGCTGTCGCTGGGGCTGGTCGTCGCGATGGCGACCTGGGTCTGGCAGTTCCGGATCTTCGAGATCGGCTATCAATGGTATTGGTTCGTGCTGTGCTTCGTGCTCGACGACTTCGCTTATTACCTGTTCCACCGATCCGCGCATCGCGTCCGCTGGTTCTGGGCGAGCCACGTCATCCACCATTCGAGCCAGCACTATAATCTCTCGACCGCGCTTCGGCAGACCTGGACCGGCTTCCTCTCGATCGCCTTCGTCTTCCGGCTGCCGCTGTTCCTGATCGGGTTCCCGGTGCCGATGGTGCTGTTCGTCGGCGGGCTCAACCTGATCTACCAGTTCTGGATCCATACCGAGGCGATTCGGCGGATGCCGGGCTGGTTCGAGGCGGTGATGAACACGCCCTCGCACCACCGCGTCCACCACGCCACCAACGCGCGCTATCTCGACCGGAATTACGCCGGCGTGTTCATCGTCTGGGACCGCTGGCTCGGCAGCTTCGAGCCCGAGCGCGACGACGATCCTCCACGCTACGGCATCGTCAAGGATCTCGGCAGCTTCAACCTGCTATGGGCGGCGACGCACGAATGGGTCGGGATCGCCCGGGACGTATGGCACGCCCCCACCTGGCGCGCGCGACTCCTCTACATGATCGCGCCGCCGGGCTGGAGCCATGACGGCAGCCGCGATACATCGGAAATGATCCGCGAGCGCTGGCGCGCCCGGGAGGAACGGGGGACCGCGTGGAAGAGGCCGACATCGTCGTCATCGGCGGAGGATCGGGCGGGAGCGCCGCCGCGGGCCGCCTGAGCGAAGGCGGCACATACAGCGTCGCGCTGCTCGAGGCGGGCGGGCGCAACACCGGACTCAAGACGATCGCCCCCGGCATGATGCCCTTCCAGGGCCCCAAGACCAACTGGGCGTTCGAGACGGTGCCGCAGCCCGGGCTCGACGGGCGGCGTGGATACCAGCCGCGCGGGCGCGGCCTGGGCGGATCGAGCGCGATCAACGCGATGCTCTACATCCGCGGCCATCCGCGCGATTACGACCAATGGGCCGAGCTCGGCTGCACCGGCTGGGACTGGGAGGCGGTGCTGCCCTGGTTCAGGGCGATCGAGCACAACACGCGCGGCGCCGATGCCTTCCACGGCGACAGCGGCCCCTTGTGGGTGAGCGACCAGGCGTTCGCGCACCGTGGGAGCAAGGCCTTCCTCGCCGCCGCCGCCAATCTCCAGATCCCGGTCAACCCCGATTTCAACGGCGCGCGGCAGGAAGGCGTCGGCATCTATCAGGTGACCCAGTGCCGCGGCGAGCGCTGGACCGCCGCGCGCGCCTATCTGGGCGACGCCGGCCGGCGTCCGAACCTCGAGATCCTGACCGACGCGATGGTCGAGCGCGTGCTGTTCGAGGACGGGCGCGTGTGGGGCGTCGCCTATCAGCGCGACGGCCAGGCGCGGATGATGCGCGCGCGGCGCGCGGTGGTGCTCGCCGCCGGCGCGTTCCAGACGCCGCAGCTGCTGATGCTGTCGGGGATCGGACCCGGCGAGCATCTGCGCGAGTTCGGGCTGGCGGTGCGCGTCGATCGCCCGGCGGTCGGCGCCGACCTGCAGGATCATATCGACTATGTCGCGGCGTTCGAGACCAAGGGCAGCTTCTTCGCCGGGCGCTCGGCGACGGGGACGCTCAAGTCGCTGGCGGCGCTGGTCCGCTGGCTGGCGGTCCGCCGGGGGGCGATGACCTCGCCCTATGCCGAAGCCGGCGGGTTCCTGAGGACCGATCCCTCGTCCGCGATCCCCGACGTCCAGCTCCATTTCCTGATCGCGATCGTCGAGGATCACGGCCGCGCCAAGGTGAAGGGGCACGGCTTTTCCTGCCACGCCTGCGTGCTGCGCCCCGAGAGCCGGGGCAGCGTGCGGCTCCGGTCGCTCGATCCGCATGCGCCGCCGCTGATCGATCCCGCCTTCCTCAGCGCGCCCGCCGACATGGCGGTGCTCAAGCGGGGGGTGCGCGCGATGTATCGCATCCTCGAGGCGCCGCCGATGGCGGACTATCGGGGCCGCGACCGCTATCCGATCGACCTCGCCGACGATGCGGCGCTCGAGCGGCTGATCCGCGCGCGCGCGGACACGGTCTACCACCCGGTCGGGACCGCGCGGATGGGCTCGGACGAAGGCGCGGTATGCGATCCCCGGCTCCAGGTGCGCGGGGTGGAGGGGCTGTACCTCGCCGACGCCTCGGTGATGCCGCGGCTGATCGGCGGCAACACCAATGCGCCGAGCATCCTGATCGGCGAGCGCTGCGCGGCATTCGTGCGCGAAGATCTGGGCTAAAGCGTGCGATCAACGACTACTGGCGTCGCCACTCCTGTCGGCGGGATGAACCGCAGCACAAAAGTGCCGTCCTTCCGCGCCATCGGTGCGATACCGCACCCCGCACAGGACGTCGCCGAACATCTCGGCATAGTATCGCGTGCCGTTGGCATATTCCCACGACACTTCCGGCCCGTTCTGAGTCCAGGCTCCCCGACATTGTCACCCTGCCGAAAGGTGTGATCGGCATTGAACACCCCGTTCTGATCTCCGGCGCGCCACGCCACTCTCCCTCTCCATGCGCCCGTTAGAGCCATCCATGCGCGAACACGCGTTCGGGCCATTTCGCCAATCGAGTAGGGGCAGGAATCGACGACGTCGTCGCGGCCCTCGCCCGCCGGGCTCTTGGCGGCTGGAGGCGCAACAGCCTCGGGCGCCTCGGCCCTGGTTGGCGGAGCCCGATCGGCCCGGTCCGGCAGCCTGTAGTCGGTCCGGGTCAGCTGGAAGACTGCGGCACTGGTCTCGCTGTCACCGTAGCGAATGCCGCACAGCGTCTTGCCGATCCGCCGTGCCTGGGATCGGGGTCCCCCCGTGATCCGAATCTCGTAGAGCACACCGTTGGGTGTCCAACTCCCGGTCTTGTCGCCCGCAACCAACTCTCCGTCCGGATAGATGTCCCATTGCAAGGACTCTTCGCCAATCTTCCCCGCCCAGCGACCGCCAAGGATCGCACGCTCGTCTCCGTCATTCACGCCTGCGCAGGCAATCTTTGATGGTCGGCACGGGGCGTGCCTGCGGTATAATGGTCGCGAGCTGATCACGGAGAACGTAGGCGGGGATAGCACCCGCGAAAAAAAGTGTCATCCGCCAGCGCGCGCGGACAAGCCGGCGCTTACGGCGCGGCGCCGATCCCTCCAAATAGCTGCTCGGGACCGAAGCCGCCGATTCCAATTGAGACGCGCGATCGCGCCGCGTGAATCGCCGTGCTAGCCACGCCCACAGGCGGTTTGCTGGGCCTCCTCAGCATTCGAACGAATGCCGGAATGCCCGCCATCAGCGCGCCGATCGCGCCGATCGCAGTCCATGTTTCAATGCTGGTCGTCTTCGCCCCCTCGGAGATCACAGCCAGATTCGCACGGCTATAGTAACACTCCCCGCAAACCTAGCCATAGGTCTTCGCTGGGCCGGGCACCAAAAATGGGCCGACGCTTTCGCGCCGGCCCAAGTCGTCCGCAGGAGGAACCTCGTTGGACGCCGCACCGTCAGAGAGGTGCGGTGCGGCGCCCGAGCTCGTCAGTAGTTGTAGGCCCGTTCGCCGTGCGCGCTGATGTCGAGGCCTTCCCTGCTCGACTTCGACGCTCGGCCGGATGCCGATCGTGTATTTGAGGATCAGGAACAGGACCAGCGACACCCCGCCCGACCAGATCAAGGTGGTGAGGATCGCCTCGAGCTGGACCATCAGCTGCGAAGCGATGCTGTAGTCCGCCGGCGCCACCGCGACGCCGGGGAACTTGGTATAGTCGAAATAGCCCTGGCCGCCGAGCTTGGGGTCGGCGACGATCGCCGTCCCGAGCGCGCCGACGATGCCGCCGATGCAGTGGACGCCGAACACGTCGAGCGAGTCGTCGTACTTGAAGACGTTCTTCACCGTGGTGACGAAGAAGAAGCAGATCGGCGAGACCACGAGGCCGAGCACCACCGCGGTCATCGGCGGCCGCGAACCCCGAGGCCGGGGTGACCGCGACCAGGCCCGCGACCGCGCCCGAGACCGCGCCGAGCAGCGACGGCTTGCCGTGGATCACCTGCTCCACGATCGCCCAGGAGACCGCCGCGGCCGCGGTGGCGACGAAGGTGTTGAATGAACGCCGTGGCGGTGACACCGTTGGCCTCGAGGTTCGAACCCGCGTTGAACCCGAACCAGCCGACCCACAGCAGCGAGGCCCCGATCATCGTCATCGTCAGCGAGTGCGGCGGCATCGGCTCGGTCTTGGAGCCGGTGCGCTTGCCGATCACGAGGCAGCCCATCAGCCCGGCGATGCCGGCGTTGATGTGGACCACGGTGCCGCCCGCGAAATCGAGCGCGCCCTTCAGGAACAGACGGCCTCCGTCGGTCGGCGCGTCGGGAAGGAAATCCGGGCCCGCCCAATACCAGACCATGTGCGCGATCGGGAAATAGACGATCGTCATCCACGCGACCATGAAGATCATCAGCGGCGTGAACTTCACCCGCTCGGCGAACGCGCCGACGATCAGCGCCGGCGTGATGCAGGCAAAGGTCATCTGGAAGCAGATGTACGCATATTCGGGAATGTAGACGTTGTTCGAGAAGGTCGCGGTATAGGTCGAGGCGCTGACCCCGTTGAGCAGCACCTTGCTGGTGCCGCCGACGAGCGGCGCGAGGAAGCTTCCCCATTGCGCGCCCGAGGTGAAGGCTTCCGAATAGCCCCAGGTGACCCAGACGAGCGTGGCGATGCAGACGATCATCAGCACCTGCATCAGCACCGACAGCATGTTCTTGGTGCGGACCAGGCCGCCGTAGAACAAGGCGAGGCCCGGAACCGACATCATCAACACCAGCGCCGCCGAGGTGAGCATCCAGGCGGTGTCGCCCTTGTTGCCTCATCGTCGCCTGCGCGGCGGCGTCGGGCGCCTTGACGAGCGCGCCCTGCGCCCAGGCGGGGCAATGCCGCGAACAGGGCCGCGGCGACTCCCGCCGCGCCCGCGATCTTGTGACTATGCTTCATCATTACCCCCTTGCTCACAGCGCCGTCTCATTGGTTTCGCCGGTGCGGATGCGCACCGCCTGGCCCAGGTCGAGGACGAAAATCTTGCCGTCGCCGATCGCGCCGGTGGCGGCGGCGGCCTGGATGGCCTCGACCGCGCGGTCGACCAGATCGGCGCCGCATGCGACCTCGATCATGATCTTGGGCACCATGTTGGTGCTGTATTCGCGCCGCGATAGATTTCGGTCTGGCCCTTCTGCCGGCCGAACCCCTTGACCTCGGTCACGGTCATGCCGGTCACGCCGACGCCGGTGAGCGCTTCGCGCACATCGTCCAGCTTGAATGGTTTTATGATGGCGATGATGAGCTTCATGTCGCCCCCTCTTGGCGGTTGTCCCGAGGGGCGACGCAGCAAAGCCCGTGCCAGAGGCAAGAATCGCGCGTTTCCGCCGATTCGGACGCAATCAAATATTACCGGAAGGTAAATTTTTGTGCAGTTGCGAATGCATGCTCAAAAATCAGGCAGGCTCGTCCTTGATTTTGCGTGGCCGCCGCGAGGTCGCTGTCGTCGACCATGACGCGGACCGGGATGAGGAAGCGGCTGCCGTCGGCGATGCTCGCGCCGCCGTCGAAGGCGAAGGCGGGGATGCCGTCGGATTCGAGCCGCGAGACCAGGATCTGCGCTTCGAAATAGTTGAAGCGGCCGAGCTCGACGAGCGCCATCAGGAGGGGACCTGGGTCGGGTTGCGGCCAGCAGGCCGTCGATGCTCGCGGGTGCGCGCCGCATATTTGCCGAAGCGGGTCCTCGTCGCTCGAACCCGCGTGATATTTGCTCAGCGTCTGGCGTTCGCGCTCGAAGCGCATGTGGGGCACGCCCCAGCCGCACGAGGTCTGGACGCTCTCGACCGTCACGACGAAGATCTGGCGCGTGCCCGGGAGCAAGGTGAACCGCCGTGCAAGATCGCCCCAGCCCCGGGTCCTGCGGCAGCACGGGCGTGCCGCGGCCATAGAGGCGCAGGATCAGCGCCGGGCTCTCGAACGCGCAGAACATGATCGTGATGCGCCCGTCGGCGAGCAGATGCGCGTTGGTCTCGTTGCCCGAGCCGGCGACGTCGAGCCAGGCGATGGTGCTGGCGTCGAGCACGCGGAAGCTGTCCCATCCCCTTGGGGCTGAGGTTGATCCGCGCCGCCACCGCCGCGGTGGCGACGAAGAAGACCGGCTGGCGCGCGATGAAGGCGCGGTGGTCTTCGCCTGAGTTCATTCGAGAATTCGGACATCATCGCCCCGCCTTCTGCCCCGCGCGACTGTAGCGTTCGGGGCGCCGCCACGCTAGCGTGGCGCAAGGAGGCCGGGGCAATGCTGGTATTCTGGTGGACGGGTAAGGGCTTCTGGACGATCCTGCTCGTCTTCCTTGTCGGGGTGGTGGTGGCGGCGATCCAGGGCGCGCTGGGCGGAATTGGATCCGGCGGACCGTGGTTCGCGGTAAGCCGTTCTGGCGATCGCGGCAAGGGGCCAATTGGATTGTGGGCAGTCGTCTCAACGCCGCCAGCCGAGCACGGCTGAGGCCGTCCGGCGTGTGGAAGCGCCTGACCTATCGCCCCCGGAACCGGTTCATGTCGCTGCCCATGGAAAGTTGGTCAGTCGCGATGGTGCTCGTCAGTGCGGCGCTGGCGCTTCGCGGCATCACCGGCTGAGCACTCACACGGCGCGGGGCTTTCGGGGAATGCCCGGCTCGCATTCGAGCGCGCGGCGATCCCAGTGGCCGAGGTCGGCGGCGGCGGCGTAGGTCGACTGGAGGAATTCCGCGAGCATGGATTCCGGATCGGGCGCCGCGCGAATCTGGTCATAGTCGAGCAGCCATTCGCCGAGCGTCGCGTCGTAATAGGCGGGCGCCGGGATCGTGGCCTCGGCATAGCCCTCCGGCGCCGGATAGCCGTAGGCATAGAAGGCCGCCTTCGGGAAGGCGTCGCTGCCCGGCCAGAAGCCGGCGCTCGCTTCCTCGTGGCTATAGGCCTCGCAGGTGACCGCGTCGGGCAGGCCGGGGAAGCCGCCGGGATGCCGCGGCGCCACCCGCCCGAGAAACGCGTCACCGCGAGATCGAAGCTGCCCCAGAAGAAATGGACCGGGCTGGCCCTTGCCGAGGAAGCCGGTGCGATAGCGCTTGAAGACCTGATCGACGCGGCACAGCGCCGCATGGAAGGCTTCGACAGCGGCACGATCATAGGGGCGCGGCAGATGGTCGTCGGGGAAGCGCACCGGATCGGGGATTTCGTTGGGAAGCGTCGCGATCCGCACGGCGATGCCGAGATCGGCGAGCGCCGCCATCACGGCGCCATGGAAGTCCGCGACCGTCCCTGCGCCCAGCGGGACCGTGCGGAGGGCGTTCGCGGTGGCGATGCGCAAGGCGTGGCCGCGCAGGTCGAAGTCGATCTCGAACGGTCCCGCGCCGACGGGATCGGCGAGGTCGTCAGCCCGCGCGGGGTGACGTAGAGCGCGACGTGCCAGCCGTGGTTGAGCCACGGCGTCAGCGCGAGGCGCACCTTGCCGACGATCTGCGTCATCAGCTGGAGGTGGAGCGCGGTCTCGTGCCATGCGGCCAATCGAGCTCGGGCCAGCCGGTCACGTCGCCGTTCCCCCCACCGTCAGCCCCTCGATCAGCAGCGTCGGCTGGCCGACGCCCCGCCGGGACCGACTGGCCGGCCTTGCCGCACATGCCGATCCCTTCGTCGAGCGCGAAATCATTGCCGATGCCGACCACCCTGGTGAGCACGTGGGGGCCGTCGCCGATCAGCGTCGCGCCCTTGATCGGCGCGCCGAGCCGGCCGTTCTCGATCGCATAGGCCTCGGTGCACGAGAAGACGAACTTGCCCGAGACGATGTCGACCTGTCCGCCGCCGAAGCTGCGCGCGAACACGCCCTTTTTGACGCGGCTGAGCAGCTCGGCGGGATCGTCGCCGCCGCCGCGCATGAAGGTGTTGGTCATGCGCGGCATCGGCGCGTGCTGGAAGCTCTCGCGGCGGCCGTTGCCGGTGGGCGCGACACCCATCAAGCCGGGCATTGAGCCGATCCTGGAGATAGCCCTTGAGCACGCCATCCTCGATCAGGATGTTCTCCTGGGTCGGCGTGCCTTCGTCGTCGATCGACAGCGAGCCGCGCCGCTGGCCGATCGATCCGTCGTCGACCACCGTGACCCCCGCCGCGGCGACGCGCTCGCCGATCCGCCCCGAGAAGGCGCTGGTGCCCTTGCGGTTGAAATCGCCCTCGAGCCCGTGGCCGACCGCCTCGTGGAGCAGCACGCCGGGCCAGCCGGGGCCGCACAGCACGGTCATCTCGCCGGCGGGGGCGTCGACGGCGTCGAGGTTGACCAGCGCCTGCCTGAGCGCTTCGTCGACCGCGCGGTTCCAGGTGCCGGGCTCGAACAGATGGTCGTAGAGCGTCCGTCCGCCCATCCCGAAGCTGCCGGTCTCGCGGCGGCCGTTCGCCTCGACCACGATCGCGACGTTGAGGCGGACGAGCGGGCGCACGTCGGTGGCGACGAAGCCGTCGGGGCGGACGATCTCTACGACGCTCCACTGGCCGGTGAGCCCGACCGAGACCTGGGCGACGCGGGGGTCGCGCGCGCGGGCGGCGGCGTCGATCGTCTGGCAGAGGTTCACCTTGTCGGCGAAGGGGACGAGGTCGAGCGGGTCCTGGTCGGTGTAGAGATGGCGGTTGTTCTTGCGAGGCGGCGCGGCGCTGGGGCCGGTCGCGGGATCGAATCAGCGCCATCGTCTCGGCGGCGCGGCGGATCGCCTGCGGGGTGATCTCGTTGGCGTGCGCGAAGGCCGTGGTCTCGCCCGAGACCGCGCGCAGGCCAAAGCCCGACTGGGTGTCGTAGCTCGCGGTCTTCAATCGCCCGTCGTCGAAGCCGAACGCCTCGGTCTTGCGATACTGGAGATAGAGCTCGCCGTCCTCGGCTTGGCCCAGCGCCTCGGCGGTGAGCTTGATCGCGGTGCCGGGGTCGAGCGTGTCACGGTAGAGGAAGCCGCGCGGATCGGAGGGAAGCGTCATGCGCTCCGATATAGGGCTACTGCGGGCTGGCGCCAGCCGGGATGTCGGGAAGCGTGGCCTGGTCGGCGCCGTCGGCGGGGCCGCCGATCAGCACGAAGCGCCGGTCGCAATAGCCGCAGTCGACATAGCCGTGCTCGTCGATCTGGAGGAATACGCGCGGAATGGCCGAGCGCGGCGGGGACGCCGGGGCCGCTCCCGTCGCAGGCGACGCGGGCATGGGAGACGCGGAGGGTTTCGGGCGGCGGGATCATCGCGCGGCGGGTAGCAAAGCGGGCCGCGCGAGACAATCGTCTTCGGCGCCGCGCTCAGGGCTTGGCGGCATAATCGTCGGCGCCGAAGGAAGTGGAGCGAGACATAGGGCTCGTCGCCCACCACCCACGAATCATGCCCCGGCGGCACATGAAACAGGTCGCCGGGGCGCATCTCGACGACATCGCCGTCGTCCATCGCTGCGGTCGCGCATCCCGAGAGCACCAGCCCGACGTGCTCGACATGGCAGCTCGCCGCGCCGGCCGCCGCGCCGACGTCGGCCGACCAGCGCCAGCCGGGCTGATAGGTCGCGCGGCCGATCGTCATTCCGCCCAGCCGGACGATCTCGAACCGCCCCTTCGCGAAGCTGCGCACCTCGTCGGGCGTCTCGAATCGCTTGAGCACGACCGCCATGTCCATCGTCCACCCTCCATCGCCACGTTCGGCGCCGCTGATCCTGCCCGCCGCGCGCGAAAAGGGAAAGATGCTTGCCAGCCCCGGCGATTCGCCTAAGTCCGCTCGCATGACCCAGGCGGCGATCGAGATCGATGGTCTGTGCAAGACCTATGCGGGCGGCAAACGCGCGCTGGATGGCGTCAGCTTCGACGTTCCGCGCGGGACGATCTTCGGGCTGCTGGGCCCGAACGGCGCGGGGCAAGTCGACGCTGATCAACATCCTCGCGGGGCTCGTCAACAAGACATCGGGCCGCGCGTCGATATGGGGATTCGACGTGGACGAGCATCCGCGCAACGCCAAGGCGTCGATCGGCATCGTCAATCAGGAGATATTGTTCGATCCCTTCTTCTCGCGCTCGAGACGCTCGAGATCCAGGCGGGGCTCTATTGCGTGCCCAAAGCGAGGCGCCGATCGATGGAGCTGCTGCGCGCGGTGCATCTCGAGGACAAGGCCAATGCCTATGCGCGCACGCTCTCGGGGGGCATGAAGCGCCGGCTGATGGTCGCCAAGGCGATGGTCCATTCGCCGCCGGTGCTCGTGCTCGACGAGCCGACCGCGGGGGTGGACGTCGAGCTGCGCCAGCAGCTCTGGGCCTATGTCCGCGAGCTCAACGGGCGCGGGGTGACGGTGGTGCTGACGACGCACTATCTCGAGGAGGCCGAGCAGCTCTGCGACCGGATCGCGATCATCAACCAGGGCAAATTGATCGCCAACGAGCCGACCCGTGCGCTGGTCGGCATGGCGCAGGAGAAGGTGGTCGAGGTGACGGTCGATCGCGACGTGCCGGCGGCGCCCGAGAATCTGTGCTTCCACAAGGTCGAGCTCAAGGGCATGCGGACGCTGGTGATCACCTATCGCAAGGACCAGGCGAACGCCGGCGAGGTGCTCGCCGCGGTCCAGCGCGATGGCTATGGCATCGTCGACGTCTCGACGCGCGAGGCCGATCTCGAGGACGTGTTCCTCAACCTCACCCGCGCCGCCAACGCCTGAGGCTCAGCCGATCGCGCGGCACGTTTCTCGGCATCCATCCGCCGAAGCTATCGCGCACGCTCGGGCCTGTACAGCCCGGCCCCTGGGCCTCTAATGCCGGGGCAGGGAGAATGGCTTGGCCGACGAACGCATCAGCGACATCCTCATCATCGGCTCCGGCGCCGCCGGCCTCACCGCGGCGATCAACCTCGCCGCGCGCTTCAAGGTGACCGTGCTCGCCAAGGGCGGGCTCGACGAGGGGGCGACCGCCTGGGCGCAGGGCGGGGTCGCGGCGGTGCTCGAACCCGGCGACCACGTTCGAAAGCCATATCGAGGACACGATGATCGCCGGCGCCGGGCTCAACGACCGCGCGACGGTCGAGTTCGTCGTCGAGGGGGCGCCCGCCGCGATCGACCGGCTCGCCAAGCTCGGCGTGCCGTTCAACGTCGCGCCCGAGACCAACCAGTGGCATTTGACGCGAGAGGGCGGGCACAGCCACCGCCGCATCGTCCATGTCGACGACGCGACCGGATGGGCGGTGCAGCAGGCGCTGATCAAGGCGGCGCGCGCCAATCCCAACATCACCCTGGTCCCCCGACATGGTGGTGATCGACCTCGCCACCAGCAGGCATGAGGCGCGCTATTCGGGCGCGGGCAACGTGTGGGGTGTCTATGCCTCAACCGCGCGACCAACCGCGTCGAGCTGTTCACCGCGCGCGCTACGATATTGGCGACGGGGGGGCGCCGGGCGCACCTACCTCTTCTCGACCGCGCCGCGCGGCGCGACCCGGCGACGGGATCGCGATGGCCTGGCGCGCGGGCTGCCGCATCTCGAACATGGAGATGATGCAGTTCCACCCGACCTGCCTCTACGATCTCGACGTCAAGAACTTCCTGATTACCGAGGCAGTGCGCGGCGAGGGCGGGCGGTTGAGGATCCCGGGGACGGGATACCGCTTCATGCCCGATTTCGACGCCCGCGCCGAGCTGGCGCCGCGCGACGTGGTGGCGCGCGCGATCGATCATGAGATCAAGCGGCTCGGGCTCGATTATGTCCATCTCGACATCAGCCATATGCCGCCCGAATTCGTCCGCGAGCATTTCCCGACGATCCACGCGCGGCTGCTCGACCTGGGCATCGACATGACCAAGGAGCCGATCCCGGTGGTGCCCGCGCAGCATTATACCTGCGGCGGCGTGGTGATCGATCGCGACGGGCGCACCGATCTGCCCAATCTCTATGCCGCGGGGGAAGTGAGCCAGTCGGGGCTTCACGGCGCCAATCGCCTCGCCTCCAATTCGCTGCTCGAATGCTTCGTGTTCGGCGAGAGCGCGGCGAACCACATCGCCGCGCATTGGGACGACCTGCGCCCCCCGCCCGCGATCCAGCCCTGGGACGAGAGCCGCGTCACCGATTCGGACGAGGAAGTCGTCATCAAGCAGAACTGGACCGAGATCCGCCGCTTCATGTGGAATTACGTCGGCATCGTGCGCAGCACCAAGCGGCTCGAGCGCGCGGCGCACCGCATCAAGATGCTGCGCGAGGAGATCGGCGACTATTACGGCCATTTCCGCGTGACGCCGGACCTGATCGAGCTCAGGAACCTGCTCGAGGCGGCCGACCTGATCGTCAAATCGGCGCTCCACCGCAAGGAGAGTCGGGGCTTGCATTTCACGCTCGATTATCCGGCCGCGCTGCCCGAGGCGGTCGACACGATCCTGGTCCCCTGAGGCGGCTCAGGGCGCGGGCAGCGCCCAGTCGATCGGCTTTTCGCCGCGGCTTTCGAGGAAAGCATTGGCCTTGGAGAAATGCCCGGAGCCGAAGAAGCCGCTGTGCGCCGAAAGCGGCGAGGGATGCGGCGCCCTGAGCACGAGGTGCCGCCCGCCGCGATCGATCGAATCGACGAACGCCGCCTTCTTCTGCGCATGGCTGCCCCAGAGCATGAACACCACCGGCTCGGGCCGCGCGTTGACCAGCCGGATCACCGCGTCGGTGAAGCGCTCCCAGCCGCGCCCCTGGTGCGAGGCCGCGGCGCCCATCTGGACGGTCAGCACAGCGTTGAGCAGCAGCACGCCCTGGCGCGCCCCAATGCTCGAGGAAGCCGTGGCGTGCCGGCGGGATGCCGAGATCGGCCTCCATCTCCTTGTAGATGTTGACCAGGCTCGGCGGAGGGCGGACCTCTGGGCGCACCGAGAAGCACAGCCCGTGCGCCTGGCCGGGGCCGTGATAGGGATCCTGCCCGAGGATCACCACGCGCACCTCCTCGAGCGGGGGTCAAGTCGAGCGCGCGGAACCATTCGCTCCCGGCGGGGAAGATGCGCCTGCCGGCCTGCTTCTCCGCGACAAGGAACTGGCGCAGCGCCGCCATATAGGGGCTGGCGAACTCTTCGGCGAGCGGGGCGAGCCAGCTCGGGTGCAGCTTGACTTCGGGCATGGCGCCGATGTCCCGCAATCGCGGGCGCGGTGTCAATGCCGGGCGCGGGTCAGTCCTTGTGCTCGGGCTTCCCCTTGCGCTTGGTGTGCGCCATTTTTTTCGAGCTCCTTTTCGGTCATCGATTTCTCCATCCCGCGGGACGCGCCCTTGAGGCTGGATTTGGGCGTGTCGCCGCGCTTCGCCGAGAGGGCGGCGCCGGCGGCCTTCTGCTGGGCGGCGGATTTTGCGGGCATGATGATGCTCCTCGTCGCTGGGTGCGCTATCAACCGGGATCGCGCCGCGTTCGTTCCAACAGGGGTTGAAGATGCACGTCATGCACGATTCCAGGGCCCTGCCCGCCGAAACCATCGGCTTCGACCAGTTCCTCGCGGTCGACATCCGCGTCGGCACGATCGTCGAGGCACTGCCCTTCCCGGAGGCGCGCAAGCCCGCGTACAAGCTGCTGATCGATTTCGGCCCGACGATCGGCCGCAAGCGCTCGTCGGCGCAGATCACCGAGCACTACGGGCTCGAGGACCTGCCCGGCACCCAGGTCGCGGCGGTGGTCAATTTCCCGCCGCGCCAGATCGGCCCGGTGATGTCCGAGGTGCTGACGCTCGGCTTTCCCGATGCCGGGGGACGCGTCGTGCTGGTGCGGCCGAGCGTGCCGGTGCCCGATGGCGGGCGACTGTTCTGAGCGGCTCCCTCCGGGGGGGTTGATCCGCACGGGCGGCCGCAATAGCCTCATGTTTCCGAAAGTGAATTTCGGAAACAAACCGGGGGAGAGGATCGATGAAGCTCAGCACCTTCTTGCTGTGGGCATTCGCGGCGCCGGCAGCGTTCGCCGCGCCCGCCGCGCAGGCCCAGAGCGACGACGAAGCCGCGCGGCAGATGAGCACCAATCCCGATCCGTCGACCTTCCAGGTCTATGGCCTCAGTCCCGCCCCGAAATCGGTCAAGGATCTGACGGTGCAGGGCGGCCGTGCGCTGCCCGTCCGGTCACCGGCAGCGGCAATGCCTGGGACGTCGGCGTCAACGTGCCGATCATCAAGCCGGTCAAGGCCGGGGACAATCTGGTGCTGATGTTCTACGCCAAGCTCGCCAAGTCCGCCCCCGGGATCGCCACCGCCAAGATGGCGGCGCAGATCCAGCTCGCAGGCGCGCCCTATACCGCGATCTTCAACAAGGGCTTCGACGTGACGCCCGAATGGCAGATCTTCCAACTGACGGGAAGGCGGACAAGGATTATCCCAAGGGCGCGCTCAACGCGGCGTTCCACCTCAACACCGGCCGGCAGACGATCGCGCTCGGCATCGTCGCCGTGCTCGACCAGGGGCAATGAGCCGCTAGGCGCGGACGGCGGTGACCAGATAGTCGAGGCCGGTATCGTCGCCGAGGACGAAGCCGCGCGCGGGCGAGAAGCCCAGCCCACGGACCTCGGTGACCCTCAGGGCCCGCGCCGGCGAGCAGCTCGGTGAGCTCGTCGGGCGTGAGGAACCGGCGCCAGTCGTGCGTCCCCTTGGGAAATCGCGCCGGAGCCTTCGCCGATCGTGATCATCGCGAGGTGCGAGAGCAACGTGCGATTGGGGGTGGAAAGCACCATCAGCCCGCCCTCGGCGAGCGCGCCGGCGAGCCCCCGCCGCGAACGCGCGCGTGTTGGCGACATGCTCGATCACCTCCATCGACACGACCAGATCGAAGCGCCGCTCCGCCACCGCCTCGACCCCGCCGGCGAGATATTCGATCTCGAGCCCCGACGCGCCGGCATGCGCCTGCGCCGCGCCGATATTCTCGGGCGCCGCGTCGACCCCGGTGACGCGCGCGCCCAGCCGCGCGAGCGGCTCGGTCAGCAGCCCGGCGCCGCAGCCGATGTCGAGCGCGGTCCGGCCGGCGAGCGGCGCGAAGCCGGCCGCATCGCCGCCCCAATGCGCATCGATCGCCGCGCGCAGATAGGCGAGCCGCGCCGGATTGAGCCGGTGGAGCATCGCCGACGAGCCCTTGGGATCCCACCAGTCGCGAGCCAGCGCGCCGAAATGCGCGGCCTCGGTGGCGTCGATCGTCGATGCGAAAGTCATGGGCGTCCCCCCTAGCAGCCACGAGATGATCGCCCAAGCGGCTTGGGACGGACGGGGTTGCGTATTAGTTCGGTGCCACACCAAAGGGCTCAGCGCGTGATTATCCGATTGCTTCTGCTGGCGCTGCTGCTTCCTGCCGCGGAGCATCGCGGCCTATATGGATGCGCAAGGCCGCCAGGGGTTCAGCGGAACGGTGCTCGTCGCGCGGCGGGGCGTGGTGTTCGAGCGCCTATGGCATGGCCGATCGCGAATGGGGCATTCCCAACACGCTCGACACCCGGTTCCGGATCGGTTGGCTCACCAAGCAGTTCACCGCTGCCGCGATGCTCGCCGAGTGCGGCAAGCTGTCGCTCGACGATCCGCTGCGCCGGTTCGTCCCCGATTGCCCGCCCGCATGGGCGCCGGTCCGCATCCGACAACTGCTCGACCACAGCTCGGGCATCCCCGATTTCGTCCGGCTGCGCTTCCCCCAGCCGGCGAAGCTCGACGAGACGATCGCGCTGCTCGAGCGCCAGCCGCTCGATTTCGCGCCGGGCAGCGAGACGCGCTACGGCAATTCGGGTTCCTGATCTCGGCCTCTCTCGTCGAGAAGCTCTCCGGCTGCAGCTATGCCTGCTTCGTCGACGACGAAATCTACCACCCGCTCGGGATGACCGTGTCGGGCTATGCCGAGGACGCGCCGATCCTCACGCATCGCGCGCATGGTTACACGCGACGGGGCATATCAGAACGCACCCTTCATCGACATGTCTGTGCCGATCGGCGCCGGCTCGCAATATTCGACCATCGACGATCTCTACCACTGGGACCGGGCGCTCTACGGCTCGGCGCTGCTGTCCGACGCCAGCCGCCGCGCGATGTTCGCGCGCGGACGCGGCGACTTCGGGCTCGGCTGGGAAGTCTCGGAGGAAAACGGGCGCCGCGTGATCGAGCATAACGGCGACATCAACGGCTTCGGCGCGTTCATCGCCCGCTATCCCGATCAGGACGCGGTGATCATCCTCCTCACCAACACCGAGGGCACCAGGGTGCGAGACATCAAGGACGCGATCGCCGGGCTTCTGTTCGCCGCGCGCTAGCCTTGCTTGCCTTTGCCGGGCGCCCTTTCTATCAGCCCCGCTCTCGCAAGGGGGTTCGGCAGGCACCGATGGCGCGGAAGTTCGGCGGCACGTCGATGGCCGGGATCGAGCGCATCCGCAGCGTCGCCGCGCGGGTCAAGCGCGAGGTCGACGCGGGCAACCAGGTCGCGGTGGTGGTCTCGGCGATGGCGGGCGAGACCGATCGGCTGGTCGGCTTCTGCCGCGAGGCCTCGTCGCTCTACGATCCGCGCGAATATGACGTGGTGGTCTCCTCCGGCGAGCAGATCACCAGCGGGCTCCTGGCCATCGCGCTCCAGGCGGCGGGGGTCCCGGCGCGGAGCTGGCTCGGCTGGCAACTCCCGATCCGCACCTCGGACGGCCACGCCTCGGCGCGGATCGCCGAGATCGACACGACCGCGCTCGACGCCAGCCTGGCGGCGGGCGAGGTCGCGGTGATCCCGGGCTTCCAGGGCGTCGCCGCGGGCGAGCGCGTCACCACGCTCGGGCGTGGCGGATCGGATACGTCGGCGGTGGCGATGGCGGCGGCGATGAAGGCCGATCGCTGCGACATCTATACCGACGTCGACGGCGTCTATACCACCGATCCGCGCATCGTGCCGCGCGCGCGCAAGCTCAAGCGCATCACCTACGAGGAAATGCTCGAACTCGCGAGCGTCGGCGCCAAGGTGCTCCAGACGCGCTCGGTGGGGCTGGCGATGAAGGAAGGCGTGCGCGTCCAGGTGCTGTCGTCGTTCGTCGAGGCCGAGGGCGACGAACCGGGCACGCCTGATCGTGGGCGAAGAGGAGATCGACGACATGGAACGCCAGCTCATCACCGGCATCGCGCACGACAGGAACGAGGCCAAGGTGACGCTCACCGCGGTGCCCGACCATCCGGGCGCGGTCGCCTCGATCTTCACGCCGCTCGCCGACGCCAACATCAACGTCGACATGATCGTCCAGAACGTCGCGCATTCGACCGGATCGACCGACGTGACCTTCACCGTCCCCCAGGTCGAGCTGGTCCGCGCGCTCGACGTGCTCGGCAAGGCGCAGGGCGCGATCGGCTATCGGGAGCTGGTCCACGATACGCGCGTCTCGAAGGTCTCGATCGTCGGGGTGGGGATGCGCAGCCACGCGGGCGTCGCCGCGACGATGTTCAAGACGCTGGGCGAGCGCGGGATCAACATCCAGGCGATCGCGACCTCGGAGATCAAGGTCTCGGTGCTGATTGAGGAGGATTATACCGAGCTGGCGGTCAGGGTGCTGCATACCGCTTACGGGCTGGACGCGGAAGACGCGAGCTGAAGGGCAGCCGTGCGCCGTCAACGCCCCCGGATCGCCGCGGACGATGTGCGGCGTGATGACGATGTAGAGCTCGGTCTTCGCGCGCGTGCTCTTGTCGGCCGTGAAGATGCGGCCGAGGACGGGGATGTCGCCGAGCAGCGGGACCTTGACGCGGGACTTGAGCTCGTTCTCCTGCACCAGCCCGCCGATCACGAACGCTTCGCCGTCGCGCACGGTCGCCGAGGTTTCGGCCTCGCGCTGGCTGATCGTCGGATAGCCCTGCGAGAAGCCGGTGACGCTGGAGACGACGCAGAACACGTGCGAGGTGACGAACCCGTCGCTGCTCACCCGTGGCGCGATCTGCAGCGTGACCCCGACGTTGACATATTGCACCTGCTGCGAAACCCCGTTGACGCCGGACAGCGTGATCGCGGTGAGGATCGGAAGCGCGTCGCCGGTGATGATCTTCGCGGTCGAGCCGCTTTGCGCCGCGATCTTGGGCTTCGAGATGATCCGCCCCTCGCCCTTCTCGATCTGCGCATAGAGCGCCGCCTGGATCGAGACGCTGTCGAGCCGCCGCCGCGGCGAATTGGTCAGGTTGGCGAACGGGATGAACTGCCCGCTCTGCACCGTCGCCACGGCGAGCTGGCCGTTGGCGTTGGTGAAATCGAGCCCCAGGCTCTTCGCGCCGCTTTCGGTCAGCTCGACGAATTCGGTCTCGAGCAGCACGCTGGCCAGCGGCACGTCGATCTTCGCGATCTGGGCGCGCACGCGCGCGACATGCTCGGGCGAGCCGCGCACCCAGATCGCGTTGAGGCGACGATCGACGGCAAGGCTCGAATCCACCGCCTGGCCGAGCGGTCGATCGTCGGGGCCATTCTGGCTCGGCGCGCTCTGGACGGGCGCGTTGTTGGAGCCCGGCGAGCCGAATCCCGGCTCCTGGGGGAGGAACGAATCGTTGGAGCGCACCGCCGCGCCTTCGCTGAGCAGGCCGACGACTTCGCTGACGTCGGCATAGTTGAGCGGGATCAGTTCGAAATCGTCCTCGCCCGGCGGCGGGTCGACCGCGCGCGGCAGCGGGCCAGCTTCGCCAGCGCTCGCCGCGCCGCGATCGCGGACACGCTCGGCCACGGCTGTCGATCGATCGAGCGCGCTCAGCTTGACGAGGAAACGTTGCCGCGAATCGGGGGTGATCTCCATATGGGTCCTGGCGGCCATGACGAAGGTCAGCCGCAACCAGCCCGATTCCTGGTTGAACACGATATCCCTCAGCAGCGCCGCGGGCGTGTCGAGGCTGGCGGCCGGACCGCGCCGGATCCCGAGCAGCGTCACCGTGATCCGATTGGTGTCGTTCCCGGCGACGCGCGCTTCCGGCGCGGGGCGATCGAAATCCAGCGTCACCGCGGCCTCGCCCGGCCCGGCATCGCGCGCGGCGACCTGGGTGAGCGAGCCCGCGCTCTGCGCGAGCGCGGCGGCGCTCGACAGATAGAGCAGGACGGCGATGAATCGCTTTGGCAGATCGAGCCGGCGCACGGGTCCGTCTCCCCGGAGAAATCAGGCGGGCGATGAGGGTGCAGGCCGGGCGCGGGCCCGGCCTGCGGGCGGCCGCTACCAGACGGTGACGTTGGAGCTGCCGTTGCTGCCATAGCCCTCGGTGGCGAGGATTTGGTAGTTCATCGTGCCGAGGTTCATGCCGTGGCTCCGCCATGCATTGACGTGGTTGGCGAAGGTGATGGTGTTGTTGACGCCTTGGGCGCGCTTCGAGGTGCGCACGCTCCAGAACTGGTAGAAGGTCGCGGTGCCGATGATCGAGGGCGCGTTGACCCGCTGCGTGCGATAGATGTTGTAGGTGCCGCCGTCGCTGCTGACCGTGCCCATCAGCGTGGCGCCGCTGCCCGGCGGGGTGAAGCTGCCCCAGCTGTCGACGACATAATATTCGATCAGCGGATTGGTCGACCAGCCGTAGAGCGCGAGATAGCTGTTGTTGCCGGGATTGAAGACGCCGGCATTATATCCGATCACGCGCGTCGTCGAGCCGGTGCTCCAGCCCTTGCCGGCGACCATGTTGCCGCTCGAGCCGAGGCTGAAGGTCGTGCTGTAGTTGCCGGCGGCGCCGAGCGTCATGCAGGCGGTGCCGGAGTTCAGGTACATCTGGTATAGAAGCCATTGTTCGTGCCGGTCTGGTTGCTGCAGATGGTCTGCGCGTGCACGCCCCCCGCGGCGGCCAGGGCCAGAGCCGACGGAACTATGCGTGTTAGCGCTAACATCGCCAGTCGCTTCAGGTTCATCTTTCCTCTCCTCGAGTCTGCATCTGTCGTTGATGTGCCGCATCCGCCGATCTGAGTCGGCGTTGTTAGGGCGATACAGTTGGTGACATGCGGTGCCCGCGATCGTCAAGACAATGCCGGGACGAAGAGCAGGAAATGCCCCCGTGAATTCTGTCGCGCCTTGCTGAGAAGCCGTCGAGGGACGGCATCGTACAGGAGCGCGATCGCATTTTCCTCTCCAGGCCTTCGCTTCTGCTTTCGAAGTAGGATCAGACATTTTTGGTCTACTTTGGATCGGATTGTCGAAACGTGCGGGCGCATGCAGCGGGTTCTCGAGCGGGTCCGGCGCGGCGGGCCAATTGCAACTTGCTCGGTTGCCGCGCCCCCGGCTAGGCCCTGCCGCCATGACCAGCCCCTCCACGATCGGCGCCCAGCGCCTCGCTCGCCGGATGGCGCGAGGCTGCGAATTCCTCGGGTCCGAGGTCGCGATCATGTGCGGGGCGATGTCGTGGGGGTGTCGGAGCGGCACCTGGTCTCGGCGATGTCGAACGCGGGCGGGTTCGGGCTGATCGCCTGCGGGGCGATGACCCCCGAATTGCTCGACGCCGAGATCGCCGCGACGCGCGCGCTGACCGCCAGGCCGTTCGGCGTCAACCTGATCACGATGCACCCCGCGCTGTTCGACCTGATCGAAATCTGCAACCGGCACGGCGTGACGCATGTCGTCCTCGCCGGCGGGCTGCCGCCGACCGGCAGCATCGACGCGATCAAGGCCAATGGCGCCAAATTGGTCTGCTTCGCGCCGGCGCTCAGCCTCGCCAGGAAATTGATCCGCTCGGGCGTCGACGCGCTGGTGGTCGAGGGGATGGAGGCGGGCGGCCATATCGGCCCGGTCTCGACCAGCGTTCTCGCGCAGGAGATCCTTCCCGAAGTGTCCGAGCAGGTGCCGGTGTTCGTCGCCGGCGGGATCGGGCGCGGCGAGGCGATCGCCGCTTATCTCGACATGGGGGCGGCGGGGGTCCAGCTCGGCACGCGCTTCGTCTGCGCGACCGAGAGCATCGCGCATCCCAATTTCAAGAAGGCGTTCATCCGTGCGTCGGCAAGGGATGCGGTCGCCAGCGTCCAGATCGATCCGCGGCTGCCGGTGATCCCGGTGCGCGCGCTCAAGAACGCCTCGACCGAGAGCTTCACCGCCAAGCAGCGCGAGGTCGCGCAGCTGCTCGACGAGGGCAAGGTCGCGATGGGCGAGGCGCAGCTCCAGATCGAGCATTATTGGGCGGGCGCGCTGCGCCGCGCGGTGATCGACGGCGATGTCGAGGGCGGCAGCCTGATGGCGGGCCAGTCGGTCGGGATGGTGACGAAGGAAGAGCCCGTCGCCGAGATCATCGCCACGCTGATGGCCGAGGCCGCGCACGCGCTGGAGACGCGCGCGGAATAGGCTTGCGCGGCTTGCCGCGAGCCGTGCCGTTGCGCTAGCTTCGCGGCATGCCCATGGCTGCCGCCCGTCGATCCGGCGCGCCGTCGCCTTCGGTCCGCGCGCTGTCGATCCTGCTCGCGGCGGTTGCCGCCGCATTGCCGCTGCTGATGCTGCTGCTCGGGCTCACCGTCCAGGCGATCCGATCGTTCCGCGACCAGCCGCAGGAGACCGAGTTCATCCCGCTGCCCGAGCCCGTGCCGACGCCCGCGATCCCGCCGCCGCGACCGCAGGCTAGGCGCCTGCCCGCTTCGCCGCCGGCACCGGCGGCTCCCGCCCCGGCGCCGATTCCCGCCGCGCCCAACTCGATCGTCCCGGCGCCCGACATCACCAGCCCGCGCGACGGATCGGGGACCGCGGGCATCGGCGGCGGCCAGGGCGCCGGCGGCGTGGGTTCGGGAACCGGCGGCGGCGGAGCGACCCGGGCGCCCGCGCCGGTGCGCACGCCGGCGAGCTGGGCGGTGGTCCCGGGTAACCGCGAGATCGGTCCGTTCGATCCGTGGCCGGCCTATGTCCGGCACATCAGCGGCCAGGCGCTGATCTCGTGCCGGGTGCTGCGCTCGCGCAGGCTGGTCGACTGCCGCGTGCTCGACGAGACGCCGCGCGGCTTCGGCTTCGGCAAGGCGGCGGTCCAGGCTTCGGCCAATTTCCTGATGAATCCGCCGCTGCGCGACGGCGAGGTCGACGAGGCGGTCCGCGTGGCGATCCCGGTGACGTTCAACAACCGCGATCGCCCGCGCTGACCTCAGCCGAGCGCCTGCTCGGCGCGGGGGCGGACCCAGCGCCACATCACCCGCAGGCATTGCAGCGTCCAGACCACGCCCGTCGCGACGATCGCGATCTTGAAGGCCAGGTTGAGCGCGGTATCGAGCTCGGCCACCTTGGCGGCGGGCATGCCGAGCGAGGTCACCACCGCCCAATGCCCTGCGCGATAGATCGTCGCGAGCAAAGCGATCCCGCCGAGCGCGGTCGCCACCTCGATCGTGCGGTGGATCGCCTTCCAGCGGGGGCGTACCCATTCGATCAGGTTCCCCACCAGCCGCGCCGCGGCGAGCGCCAGGATCGGCCAGTAGAGCTGATGGATGATCGGCGCGGGCTCGAGCCGGAAATCGGCGCCGCCCGAATAATAAGGCAGCCGGATCACTCCCGTCCACCACAGCAGGAACGCGGCGCCGCCGGCGATCTCGAAGGCGAATTCCCAATTTCCCTCGGGCTTGTCCCGCACGTCGGGAAGCTGCTCAGGCTTCCATTGGCGCAGGTGATCCGCCGGGAAGCCCGCGCGCTCCATCACCGCGAACACGATCGTCACGATCGCGAAGCTGGCGAGGAAGGAGGGCCAGATCCCGCCGAGCGTCTGGAACAAGGTGGGCAGCGTCGCGGCGTCGCCGAACAACGCGCGCGCGACGCCGACCGCGATCGTCAGCGCGACGACGATCATCGTCACGATCCTGAGCACGGAGAGGTAGAAAGGGAAGACGTCGGGCCCGATCAGCCATTGCTGCGGGCGATAGCGCGACGCGACCACTAGGGGGATGGCCGAACTCCTTGAGCAGCGCGCCGGTCTCGGCCTTGGTGAGCGGACGGCCGAGCTCCGCCTCGCGGTCCTCGATCCGCGTCGCCAGATCGTCGCGCAGCTCGGCGGCGATGTCGTCGGCCTTGGCGGCGGGCAGGGTGCGCCGGACCGCGTGGAGATAGCGTTCGAGCAGGTCCATCACTTGTCCCTTTCGGTCAGGCGCAGGATCGATTCGGAGATCGCGTTCCATTCGCCGAGAAGTTGCGCGAGCACGCCCACGCCATCGGGGCTGAGGCGGTAGAAGCGCTTGTTGCGTTTCGCTTCCTCGCGCCATTCGCTGGTGAGCAGGCCCTGCGTCTCGAGCCGGCGCAGCAGCGGATAGAGCGCGCTCTCGTCGATCGGCAGGCCCGCCGCCTCGAGGCTCTGGCGAAGCGTGTAGCCGTAGCGCTCGACGCGCAGCGCGACGAGCACCGCGAGGATCAGCGATCCGCGCCTGAGCTCGATCCGCAATTTCTCGAACAGGTCCGCTTCGATGGGCACGAGCCATGTCTCACATCGTGTATGACACATACTGTATGACACATAGCTTGTCGTTGCGCAAGCAAATCGGAAATGCTCCGGGACGAAAATGGTAACCGGCTGATTCAACGTCTTTAATCTTGCAATCAGCTCAGCGATTTAGCACGATTCTGGGGCGGGCGAATCGGGGGGCACGTCGTGAAGAATCTCGTCAAATCGATATTTGTATCCGTCGGAGTCGCGCTGTTCGCGCCGCCGGCCGCGGCGCAGGTGCTGGTGCCGCCGCCGTTGCCGCCGATCGGATCGGCGCCGAACCAGAATATTCCCGAGCGCGATTCGCTCGGCCGCTATGCGACCCCCAACCTGGGGTTGTCGCGCGACGAGGTCGTCTGGCACCTGCGCGCCGCGCTCAACGTCGCGGCGCTCGCGTGCCGCGACGCCGAGGAGGAGCGGACGATCACCGCCTATAACCGGATGATCGCCGAGGATGCCGCGCCGCTCGCCGCCGCCGATGCCGCGGTCAAGGCCGACTATCGCGCGCGCTATGGGGTCGATTGGGCCGACCGGCACGACCACGACATGACCAAGCTCTACAATTTCTTCGCGCAGCCGCCCGCGCAGGGCGGCTTCTGCGCCGCCGCGCAGGGCGTCCTCGCCGAGATCGATCGCGTCCCGCCAGCGGAGCTCGCCGATTTCGCCGCCGAGGCGCTGCCGCGGCTGGAGGCGCCGTTCACCGATTTCTACCGCGACTATGATCGGTATCGACTCGCGCTCGCGGCCTGGAACGCGCAGGCGATGCCCGGCCGCGCCGGCATGGGCCTCGCGGCTGCCGCGCCGACGCAGCAGACCGCGAGCATCGCCGGGCTGGCGATGCCCTGAAGCCTGCGAGCACATGGCGCGCGCCGACGCAATCTGTTAGCGCGCGGCCATGGCCCTCACCGCCGCCGCATCCGCCCGCGAGATCCTGACGCGCCTCCACGACGTGATGGCGAGGCGCCTGACCGCGCAGACGAAGCTCAATTCGGTGGTCAACATCATCGGCGAGGCGCTCGATAGCGAGGTCTGTTCGATCTACCTGCTGCGCGAGGGCGTGCTCGAATTGTTCGCGACGCGCGGGCTGGCGCAGGAGGCGGTCCACGTCACCAAGCTCGCGCTCGGCGAGGGGCTGGTCGGCACCATCGCCGCCAATGTCGAGACGCTCAACCTCGATCAGGCGGCGAGCCACCCCGATTTCGCCTATCGCCCCGAGACGGGCGAGGAGCGCTTCCACAGCTTCGCGGGCGTGCCGATCATCCGCCGCGAGCGCGCGGGTGGGGGTGCTTGCGGTCCAGCACGCCGAGCCGCGCCGCTATCACGACCGTCGAGATCGAGGCGCTGCAGACGGTGGCGATGGTGCTCTCCGAGCTGATCGCCAACGCCGGGCTGGTCGACGCCGCGGGCGGGGGCACGACGCGACCGCAATCGACCGCGGCGGTACGCCTCTCGGGGTTCAAGCTGGTCGAGGGGATGGCGGCGGGGCAGGCGGTGTTCCACCAGCCGCGGATCATCATCGAGCATACCGTCGCCGAGGACACCGAGGCCGAGCGCCACCGCGTCTATGCCGCGTTCGACAAGATGCGCGAGCAGATCGACCGGATGGCCAGCCAGGCCGAGTTCGGCAAGGGCGGCGAGCACGACGAGGTGCTCGAGACCTACAAGATGTTCGCCTATGACGAGGGCTGGAGCCGTCGGATCAACGAGGCGATCGATTCGGGGCTCACCGCCGAGGCGGCGATCGAGCGCGTCCAGCAGCGCACGCGGATGCGGATGCGCGAGATCAGCGATCCGCTGCTCGCCGATCGGATGCACGACTTGGAGGACCTCTCCAACCGGCTGATCCGGATCGTCTCGGGCAAGCTCGGCACCGCCGCGCAGCTCGGCCTGAGGCACGATTCGATCCTGATCGCGCGCAACCTGGGCCCCGCCGAGCTGCTCGAATACGATCGCCGACGGCTGAAGGGCGTGGTGCTCGAGGAAGGATCGCTGACCGCGCACGTGACGATCGTCGCGCGCGCGATGGGGGTGCCGGTGCTCGGGCGCGTCCGCGACGTCAAGCGGCTGATCGCCGAGGGCGACATGCTGATGCTCGACGTCGGCGAGGAAAGCCTGTTCGTGCGGCCGACCGCGGCGATCGAGGAAGCGTTCGAGGCCAAGCTGCTGCTCAGCCAGAAGCGCCGCGCCGCCTTCGCCGCGCTCAAGACCGAGCCGCCGGTGACGCTCGACGGCCACCGCGTGACGCTGATGGTCAACGCCGGGCTGCGCGACGACGTCGCCGCGCTCGACCTGACCGGCGCCGACGGGATCGGGCTGTTCCGCACCGAATTCCAGTTCCTCGTCTCCGCGACGCTCCCGCAGCGCGAGGCGCAGCGGCGGCTGTACAAGGACGTGCTCGACGCCGCCGGCGATCGTCCGGTGGTGTTCCGCACCGTCGATATCGGCGGCGACAAGGCGCTCCCCTATCTCAACCACGACGAGGACGGCGAGGAGGAGAACCCGGCGATGGGCTGGCGCGCGCTGCGGCTCAGCCCTCGAGCGCGACGGGCTGATGAAGGCGCAGGCGCGCGCCTTGCTCGAGGCGGCGGCGGGGCGGACGCTCAGCGTGATGTTCCCGATGGTCTCCGAGCCCTGGGAGTTCGACGAGGCGCGCGCCCTGTTCGAGGCGCAGCGGCTGTGGCTCGGATCGCGCGGGCGCAAGCTGCCCAAGGAGATTCGCTACGGCGCGATGCTCGAGGTGCCGGCGCTCGCCGAGGTGCTCGATATCCTGCTGCCCCGGCTCGATTTCCTTTCGGTCGGCACCAACGACCTGACCCAGTTCCTGTTCGCCGCCGATCGCGCGCATCCCAAGCTGGCGCTGCGCTACGACTGGCTGAGCCTGTCGATCCTGCGCTTCCTCACCCGCGTCATCGATCAGGCCAGGGCGGCGGACGTGCCGATCGCGGTGTGCGGCGAGATGGGCGGTCGGCCCCTGGAAGCGATGGCGTTGATCGGGCTGGGGATCGACCGGCTCTCGATCACCCCCGCGGCGGTCGGCCCGATCAAGGCGATGATCCGATCGCTCGATCGCGCCGCGCTGATCGGGCACATGCAGGGCGCCTTGCGCGAACCCATTGGTCCGCTTCGGGAATCGCTCGGGCAATGGGCGTCCGAACATTCGGTCGAGCTGGCCTGATCCCTGGTTGGATTTCGTCGCGGGCACGTTGACAGCCGAGCCCCCGTGAGAGACACCGCCCGCGAGACGGGACCAGCGCGTCGCACCCCCGAACCCGTCGGAGATCAGGATGGAAGGCGAGCCCCAGGAAGAGGCCACGCTGTTTCCGACGACGGTCGGCGAGAAGCTGCGCGCGGCGCGCGAGGCGCGCGACGTCAACCTCGCCGATATCGCCGCGAGCACGCGCATTCCGCTGCGCCATCTCGAGGCGATCGAGCGCGGCAATTATGCCCAGCTCCCTTCCTCCACTTATGCGCTGGGGTTCGCCAAGGCCTATGCACGCGCGGTCGGCGTCGACGAGGTGGCGATCGCGCGCGACCTGCGCGTCGAGCTCGGCGACCGCTACGACCGCGTGACGCCGCCGCCGATCACCTATGAGATGCGCGATTCGTCGCGGACGCCGCCGAGCGGCCTGGTGTGGGTCGGGCTGATCGTCGCGGTGCTGGTGCTGGTCGGGGTCGGGCTGTGGTACGGCACCGATCTGTTCCGCGGCAGCGCGCCCGCCCCCGAGGGGCTCGCCGCCGAGCCGACCCCGACGCCGTCGCCCTCCGACACGCCGACCGCCGTCGCCGGCGGCCAGGTCTCTTTGGTCGCGCTCGACGCGGTCTGGCTGCGCGTCACCGACGCGACCGGCAAGAAGCTGTTCGAAAAGGAAATGGCGGCGGGCGAGCGCTTCGACGTGCCCCCGACGCCGCTTCGACGTGCCCCCGACGCCGACCATCCGATCGCCAAGACCGGCCGCGCCGACAAGATCCAAGTGACCGTCAACGGATCGAACGTCGCGCCGCTCGGGCCCCCCGAGACGACCGTCGAGACCGAAGTGAGCGCGGCGGCGCTGCTCGCACGCGGCGCACCGGGCGCGACGCCCACGCCCACGCCCGTCGGGCGCCGCAGCGCGTCCTCGACCCACGCCGCGCCGCTCGATCTGGCGACGCCGGCGCCCGGGCCGGCGCCGAGCGCGACGCCGACCCCATCGGCGCCGTGAGCCGTTGGCCTTGGGACTGGCGACAAGCCGCGCGGGTCCGCTATAGATGGGCGGGATCAATGCACCCGGGGGTGTGGTAATGCGTATCTTGATGGCGGCCGCGGTGGCGGTGACTGCGCTGGGCGTGAGCGGAACGGCGCATGCGCAATCGACGCCGCTCGAAAGCCGGGTCGATCGGCTCGAGCACGAAATGCGCGCGGTGCAGCGCAAGGTCTTCCCCGGCGGCGCCGGCCAGACCTTTGAGCCGCAGATCACCGCCGAGGCGCCCGCGGCCGACGTGCCCGGCGCGCCCGCGACCAGCCCGATCACCGATCTCACCCAGCGCGTCGCCGCGCTCGAGGCACAGGTGGCTACGCTGACCGGGCAGGTCGAGCAGCTCGGCTTCCACCAGCGCCAGCTCGAGGACGCGTTCAACGCGAGCAGGCATTCGATCGAGGCGCGGGTGAAGGCGCTCGAGGACACGGCCTCGGCGGTCGGCACCACGCATGCGCCCGATGCGGTGCTGGTCCCGCCAGCCGACCCGATTCCGGGCGCCGGCCGATGCGCCCCGCCAAGCCCCTGGCCAAGCCCGCCGCGAAGCCTCCCGTCACCGCCGCCGCGCCGGCAGGCTCGCGCGCGGCGCAGCTCGCCGCGATCGAGCATCCGGCGACCGGCGACGAGGCCGAGGACGGCTATCTCTACGGCTATCGGCTGTGGCAGGCGAAGCTCTATCCCGAGGCGCGCCGCGCGCTCGAGGACGTCGTCGCCAAATATCCAAGCACCGCCGCGCCAGCTTCGCGCAGAATCTGCTCGGGCGCGCCTATCTCGATGCCGGCGCGCCGAGCCTGGCGGCGGTCGCCTTCTACGACAATTACAAGAAAAACCCGAACGGCGAGCGCGCGCCCGACAGCCTGTATTATCTCGCGACCGCGCTGGTCCAGCTCAAGAAGCCGGCGAGCGAGGTGTGCAAGGTCTATTCGGAGCTGACCCAAATCTATGGCGATCGGCTGTCCGACGGGATGAAGACCGGAGTCGCCGAGGGCCGCACCAAGAACAAGTGCCCGTGAGGTGCCGCCGCCCGATCCGGCGCTGATCGCACGGTTCCGCGCGGATCTCGAGGCGATCACCGGACGGGCGCCGGAGGCCGGCAGCAGGTGGCCGTCGCGGTCTCGGGCGGCGCGGACAGCCTGGGCTTGCTGCTGCTCGCGGCGGCCGCTTATCCGGGTGCGGTAGTGGCGGCGACCATCGATCACCAGCTTCGCGCCGAATCGGCCGCCGAGGCTGCCGAGGTCCACGCGATCTGCGAAACGCTGGGTGTGCCGCACGATATCCTGCGGTCTTCGGATCGGATCAAACCCCAGGGCAATCTGCAGGAGGAGGCGCGCGGCATGCGCTATACGCTGCTGTCGCTATGGGCGGGCTCGGCGGATTTCGCCGGAACGCGACCCTGGCGCGCCGAGTGGGTGGCCACCGCGCATCAGCAGGACGACGTCGCGAGGGGTTCCTGATGCGCGCGCGTCGCGGCGCCGGGGTGGGCGGTCTGGCCGAGATGGCCCGGGCGAGGCCCTTGCTGGATCCCAGGCCGGGTCCCCCGCTGATCCGGCCGCTGCTCGGCTGGCGACGTGCCAAGATCGCCGGGGTCGTCGCCGCAGCCGGCATCGCGCCGATCGAAGACCCGTCGAACCGCCATCCGAGATTCGACCGCAGCCGTATTCGCGGCCTGCTCGCCTCGACCGATGAGCTGCCCACCGATCGCCTGGCGATGGCCGCCCGAAACCTGCGCCACGCCGAGGAGGCACTGACGTGGGCGACCGAACGCGAATGGGCGATGCGAAGCCGCGTTGACCGCGAATCGGTCGGGATCGATCCGTCGGGACTGCCTTATGAACTGCGGCGCCGGTTGGCGTTGCATGCGATCCGGCAGGTCCGCGCCGAGTTCGGCCTGGAGGGGCTCTGGCGCGAGACGGGGATCGATCGTCTCGTCGACCTGCTCGACTCGGGTTCGGCGGGGACCCTGGCCGGGGTGATGGCGCGCACCAAGGGCTCGCTGTGGATCTTCACCCCGGCTCCGCCGCGCCGATCACACTGATCGCCACTGTTCCATTGCCATTAACCCGCGCGCGCCTATCTTGAGGGGACGCGAAAAGTATCGAGCGCCCATGAACGACAACGACAAGCAGAACGGCCCCGACAATGGCGGCGCCAATCCCTGGATGAAGCACCTGCTGATCTGGGTGGGCATCCTCGCCGCGCTGGCGCTGTTCGTGACGATGTTCGAACGGGCGCGGCGCCCCGGCGGCGGGCGCGCCGATCGCCTATTCGGCCTTCCTCGACAAGGTCGAGGCCGGCGAGGTCAAGGACGTCAACATCTCCCCCGGCGTCGTCACCGGCACCTTCACCAACGATTCCAAGTTCCGGACGAACACGCCCAACGATCCGACGCTGATCCAGCATCTGCGCGACAACAAGGTGGCGATCACCGCGCGCCCCGAGGAGACGCCGTCGATCTGGATCTACATGCTCTACAATTCGCTGCCCTTCCTGCTCTTCCTCGGCATCGCCTTCTTCGTGCTCAGGCAGATGCAGAAGAATTCGGGATCGGGCGCGATGGGCTTCGGCAAGTCGCGCGCCAAGCTGCTGACGCAGCGCGAAGGAAAGATCACCTTCGACGACGTCGCCGGGATCGACGAGGCGCGCGAGGAGCTGCAGGAGATCGTCGAGTTCCTCAAGGACCCGACCAAGTTCGCGCGGCTCGGCGGCAAGATCCCCAAGGGCGCGCTGCTCGTCGGCTCGCCCGGCACCGGCAAGACGCTCCTCGCCCGCGCGATCGCCGGCGAGGCGGGCGTGCCGTTCTTCTCGATCTCGGGATCGGACTTCGTCGAGATGTTCGTCGGCGTCGGCGCGAGCCGGGTGCGCGACATGTTCGAGCAGGCCAAGAAATCGGCGCCGTGCATCGTCTTCATCGACGAGATCGACGCGGTCGGCCGCAGCCGCGGCGCCGGCCTCGGCAACCAGAACGACGAGCGCGAGCAGACGCTCAACCAGCTCCTTGTCGAGATGGACGGGTTCGAGGCGAACGAAGGCATCATCATCATCGCCGCGACCAACCGGCCCGACGTGCTCGATCCGGCGCTGCTGCGCCCGGGCCGCTTCGACCGCCAGGTGGTCGTGCCGCGCCGGACATCGAGGGGCGGATCAAGATCCTCCAGGTCCATATGAAGAAGGTGCCGCTCGCGCCCGACGTCGATCCGCGCGTGATCGCGCGCGGCACCCCCGGCTTCTCGGGCGCCGATCTCGCCAACCTCGTCAACGAGGCGGCGCTGCTCGCCGCGCGGCGCGGCAAGCGCCTCGTCGCGATGAGCGAGTTCGAGGAGGCCAAGGACAAGGTGATGATGGGCGCCGAGCGCAAGTCGATGCTGATGACCGAGGACGAGAAGCGCATGACCGCCTATCACGAGGCGGGCCACGCGATCGTCGCGATGCACGAGCCGGCGAGCGACCCGATCCACAAGGCGACGATCATCCCGCGCGGCCGCGCGCTGGGCATGGTGATGCGGCTGCCCGAGCGCGACCAGAACTCGATGCACCGCGACCAGATGTACGCGCACCTCTCGATCGCGATGGGCGGCCGCGTCGCCGAGGAACTGATCTTCGGCTACGACCGCGTCAGCTCGGGCGCCTCGAGCGACATCCAGGGCGCCAGCCGGCTCGCGCGCGCGATGGTGACGCGCTGGGGCATGTCCGAGGCGGTCGGTCCGCTCGAATATGGCGACAGCGAGGAAAGCTATCTCGGCTATGCGATGAGCCGCCCGGCCAACATGTCGAACGAGACCGCGCAATTGATCGATTCGGAGGTCAAGAAGCTCGTCGAGGGCGGGCTCAACCGCGCCAAGCAGATCCTCACCGATCATATCGACCAGCTCCACGGCCTCGCCGGCGCGCTGCTCGAATATGAGACGCTGACCGGCGACGAGATCAAGCGGCTGATCGCCGGCGAAGGCGTGGGCCGCGACGAGCCCGGCGCGCCGGCGGCCCCGGTCGCGGCGGGCGGAACCTCGATCCCCAAGATCCGCCGCCCCAAGCCGCCGTTCGGCAATCCGGCGCCGCAGGGCGCCTGAGCGCAGCGGCGCTTGCGTACCCTCGCCACCGTCGCCGCGCTCGCGCTGGCGGTTGCCGCCCCCGGCCTGCGCGCGCAGGAGGCGGCGCCGATAAGCGTGGCGGAGTTCCTCGTGCTCTGGGGAAAGGTCCAGAGCCAGAAGCCGATTTCGCCGACCGCGCCCGACACGATCCAGCTCGCGCACCTGTTCGGCGATACCGCGAAGGCCTATAAGGAACAGCTCGAGGCCGATGAAAGGGCCGGCCGGCCGCCGCGCGCATGCCCGATCAAGGGCAGCACCGACACCATGACCATGGACGAGATCGCCGACGCGCTGGATGCGATTCCCGAGGCTTTCCGCGGCCAGCCGTTCCGCGACGCAATGTTCGATTTTCTCGACAAACGCTATCCCTGCCCAGCTACCCCAGCATCCCCAGCAGGATGAGGATCGCCAGGAACGCGACCAGCACGATCTCGATGAAGAAGCACAGCACCAGCGTTCGCATTAGCGTCGCGAGCCAGCCCAGCCGATAGGCCTGCTTGAGCTGGCGGAACAGATGGACGAACGGCACCACGAACGCCACGCCGATCAGCAGTCCGCTCGAAACCCCCGCCGCGGCGCCGAGCGTGATCGCGATGAACAGCAACGAGATGAACGCGATCGAATAGGTGATGAAGACCGTGTGGTCGTAGAGCCGATACTCGCGCTTCCATGCGAACAGCAGCCATACGAACGGCAGCGACAAGGGGATCAGCAGCCACGAGAATTTGTAGACGCTCGACTGGAGCTTGTAGAGCATCAGCGACGGGTTCTTGTCCCATTTCTCGAGCCCGTGATCGAGCGGCGCCCAGCCGGTCCGGCGGGTCGAGACGCGGACGCCGTGCGGATCGAGCTTCGGGATTGCCGCGTCGATCACCTTGAGATCCTGGTCGGCCTCGGCGATGCGCTCGGCGAGCCTGGCGCGCTCGGGATCGCTCACGGCGCGCGCGTCGCGCTCGGCGATCGCGTCGGTGCGCTTCTCGATCAGCGCCTTGCGCGCCTGCGCCATCGCCGCCGCCGGCCGCGCCGCCGCCGACTCGACGTCGGTCGGCGCCGAGACGCCGAAGATCTGGAACACCGCGAACATCGTGAAGATCGAGAAGAGGAACAGCGCCATCGGCGACACGAACCGCGCGCGCTCGCCCTCGATATAGCGGCGCGTCAGCTCGCCCGGGCGCCACGCCAGCAGCGGCAGCGTCCGCCATAATTTGCCCTCGAAATGCGCGACGCCGTGGAGGATCTCGTGCCCGATCGCGCCCAGCGAGCGGTGGACGTGCGCCGACTGCCCGCAGGCATGGCAATAGGCGCCGACCAGCGCGGTGCCGCAGTTGAGGCAGATCTCCGCGTGCCCGCCGCCCTCGCCCGCGCGCGGCTCGATCGCGCGGCCGAGCAGCCCGCCGGTGACGATCTCGCCCGCCGCGTCGAATTCCCCCATGCCGCTTTCGCTACCAGCTTGGGCCCCGGCGTGCTAGCGGCTTGCCCATGTCCGGGATCGACATCCCCTCGCTGATGGCCGCGATGAGCGGCCGCGCCCGCGCCGCCGGCGCCGCGCTCGCGGCGATGGACAGCAGCGCCAAGGCGCGCGCGCTGATGGCCGCCGCCGCCGCGATCCGCGTCGATCGCGACGCGATCCTCGCCGCCAATGCCGAGGACATGGCGATGGGCGCGGCCAAAGGCCTGTCGGGCGCGCTGCTCGATCGGCTGCGGCTCGACGCGGGCCGGATCGAGGCGATGGCGGCGGGAGTCGAGGCGGTGTCGCGGCTCGACGATCCGGTCGGCCAAGTCATCGATCGCGCCGAACGCCCCAATGGCCTGATGCTCACGCGCGTCCGCATTCCGATCGGGGTGATCGGCATCGTCTACGAGAGCCGCCCCAACGTCACCGCCGACGCGGGCGCGCTGTGCGTGATGTCGGGCAACGCCGCGATCCTGCGCGGTGGATCGGAAGCGATCCGCAGCAACCGCGCGATCCACGCCGCGCTCGCGCGCGGGCTGGCGGCGGGCGGCGCCCCGGCCGACGCGGTCCAGCTCGTGCCGGTGACTGATCGCGCGGCGGTCGGCGCGATGCTCGCCGCCGAGGGCGCGATCGACATGGTGGTGCCGCGCGGCGGCAAGAGCCTGGTCGCGCGCGTCCAGGCCGAGGCGCGCGTGCCCGTGCTCGCGCACCTCGACGGACTGTGCCACACCTATATCGACCGCGGCGCCGATCCGGCGATGGCGCAAGAGATCGCGCTCAACGCCAAGATGCGCCGCACCGGCATCTGCGGCGCGACCGAGACCTTGCTGATCGATCGCGGCTTCGCCGATCCCGCGCCGGTGCTCGCCGCGCTGGCCGACGCCGGGTGCGAATTGCGCGGCGACGCCGACGTCGTTGCCATCGAGCCGCGCGCGCATCTCGCCAACGCCGAGGATTGGGATACCGAATATCTCGATTCGATCCTGGCGGTGAAGCTGGTCGACGGGCTCGACGCGGCGATGGCGCATATCGCCCGCCACGGCTCGCACCATACCGACGCGATCGTCACCGACGATCCCGCCACCGCGGAGCGCTTCCTCAACGCCGTCGACAGCGCGATCGTGATGTGGAACGCCTCGACCCAGTTCGCCGACGGCGGCGAGTTCGGGCTGGGCGCCGAGATCGGCATCTCCACGGGCCGCCTCCACGCGCGCGGCCCGGTCGCGCTCGAGGGGCTGACGACATACAAATGGGTGGTGCGGGGGACGGGGCAGGCGCGGCCTTGATGGCCATGCATCATTTGTATACATTGGGTGCATGAAGACTTTCGTCGTCACCGCGCGTCTCGATTCGGAAACTCTCGCCGGGCTCGACAAGCTCGCCGAATATCACGAGCGCTCGCGCGCCTGGCTCGTCGCCAAGGCGATCAAGCAATATGTGAAGGAGGAGAGCGAGTTCTTCGCGTTTCTCAAGGAAGGCGAGGATGCGATCGATCGAGGCGAATATCTGACGCAGGAGGAAATGGAGGAATGGGTCGCGAATTTGCATAAGACCGCCGACGCGGCATGACGGCCGTCCGATGGTCGCGCGAGGCCCAGGCTGACGCCGCTTCCATCGACGAACATTATCACCAGCTCAACCCGGATACGCCGCACGTGTCGCCCGACAGGCCGTCAAGGCCGCGCGCTTTCTCGCGGAAAATCCAGAGGCCGGTCCCCCCGTCGGCAATCGCACGCGCAAATGGCGCGTCGCCGGAACGCCCTATCTGCTGTTCTACCGTCACGACGGAAAGTTTCTGCGGATCGTTCGCCTGATCCATGCGGCGCGCAACTGGCGGGATGAAATCGAATGAAACGCGTCGGCCTCCTCGGCGGATCGTTCAATCCGGCGCATCCCGGGCATCGCGCGATCTCGCTCCACGCGCTGCGCGCGCTCGGGCTCGACGAGGTGTGGTGGCTGGTCTCGCCCGGCAATCCGCTCAAGCCCGAGGCGGGGATGGCGCCGTTCGCCGCGCGCAAGGCCTCGGCGCGGCGGATGGCGCGCCACGCGCCGATCCACGTCACCGGGATCGAGCAAAGGCTCGGCACGCGCTACACCGCCGATACGCTGGCCAGGCTGACGCGGATGTTCCGTCGCCACCGCTTCGTCTGGCTGATGGGCGCGGACAATCTGGCGCAATTCCACCAGTGGCAGGATTGGCGCGGGATCGCGCGCGAGGTTCCGATTGCGGTGATCGCGCGTCCGGGCTATGATGCATCCGCTCGCGCAAGTCCTGCGATGAGTTGGCTGCGGCGCTTTGTGCGGCCCGCAGGCCAGGCCAAGAATTGGACGCGATGGAGATTGCCGGCACTCGTGCTGTTGCGCTTCCGCCCCGATCCGACGTCGGCGACACGCCTTCGGGCCGTCGACCCTGCCTGGCACCGGCGATTTTCGCCGCCTCCAGAACCACCCGCCACACTGTCGAACCCCTAGGAGTCCTCTTGGCAACATCCCCCAATGTGCTGCGTTCGCCCGATACCGACGGTATCGAGGCGCTGCATCAACTCGTGCTTTCCTCGCTCGACGACGATCAGGCGGTCGAGACCGTCTCGATCCCGCTGGCGGGCAAGTCCAGCATCGCCGATTACATGGTGGTGGCCTCGGGCCGTTCGACGCGGCAGGTCGCGTCGATGGCCAACAAGCTCGCCGAGCGGATCAAGGCCGAATGCGGCCGCTCCGCGCGGGTCGAGGGGCTGCCCACCGCCGATTGGGTGCTGATCGATGCCGGCGACGTGATCGTCCACCTGTTTCGCCCCGAGGTGCGCAGCTTCTACAATCTCGAGCGCATGTGGGCGTTCGGCGACGCGCCGGTCGTCCAGGGCCTGAATCCCCAAGTGGAGCGCTGAGATGCTGCTCCACATCGTCGCGCGCGGGCGGATCGGCCGGGGGGCCGAGGCCGAGTTCGTCGAGCGTTACCTCAAGCGGCTCGCCTGGCCGAGCCGCGTGACCGAGCTTCCCGACACCGGCGGGCGGATGCCCGCGATCGAGGGCGCGACGCGGATCGTCGTGCTCGACGAGACCGGCGATAGCCTGCCCTCGCGCGTGCTCGCCGAGCGGCTCGGCGCATGGCGCGACGACGGCATCCGCGAGGCGCGCTTCCTGATCGGCGCGGCCGATGGCTTCGACGATGCCGACCGCGCCGGCGCGGACCTGCTGCTCTCGTTCGGGCGCGCGACCTGGCCGCACCTCTTAGCGCGCGCGATGCTCGCCGAGCAGCTCTGGCGCGCCACCTCGATCCTTGCCAACCATCCCTATCACCGCGAAGGGTGAGCCATGGGCCCGGCACGCAGTCTGACGCTCGCCGCTGCGCTGCTGGCGATGCTCGCCGGCGGCGGCTGGTGCGCGCGCAGGCGCCGAGCCTGGGCGAGCAGATGGGCCGCCTCAAGAGCGCGACCGCCGATTCGCAAGCCGCGCTGGCGCGCAGCCACGCGCTCGAGGCCGCCGCTGCCGGGGAACGCGACCGCGCGGTGCAGGCGCGCGCGCAGGAAGCCGCCGCCGCCGAGCGGATCAAGGCCGCCGAAGCGGACATCCTCGCCGCGCGCGCGCGAATCGCGATCGTCGACCGGCTGCTCGCCGCGCAGCGCACGCGCGTCGCCGAGCGGCAGGGGCCGATCATGGAGCTGATCGCCGCGCTCCAGTCGATGGCGCGGCGGCCGGCGGCGCTGGGGCTGGTCCAGCCGGGATCGACCGAGGACATGGTCCATGTCCGCGCGGTGCTCGGCACGGTGATGCCGGTGGTCGCGGCGCGCACCGCCGACGTCCGCGCCGAGCTCGATCGCGTCCGCGGGCTGCGCGCGCAGGCCGTGGCGGCGGTCGAGGGGCTGCGCCAGGGCCGCCAGCGGCTCGAGGACGAGCGCGTCGCGCTGGTGCGGCTCGAGGCCGAGCACCGGATGCGCTCGCAGCAGCTCGATCGCAGCGCGATGGTCGAATCGGACCGCGCAATCGCGCTCGGCGAGCATGCGCGCGACCTGGTCGACCAGATGCAGTCGATGGGCGCCGCCGCGGCGCTGGGCGGCGACCTCGCGGCGCTGCCCGGCCCGCTGCCGCGCCCGCCGCAGCCGGGCGATCCGACCGCCGCCCCGGCGAGCACGCGCCCGCCCGCCTATCGGCTGCCCGCGGCGGGGCAGGTGGTGACCGGGCTCGGCGAGCTCTCGGATTACCGGCGTGCGCGCGCGCGGCGTGACGCTTGCCGTGGCGCCGGGCGCGCCGGCGGTGGCGCCGGCGGGCGGGCGGATCCTCTACGCGACGGGCTTCCGCGATTACGGCGGGATCGTCATCATCGATCACGGCCAGGGGTGGACCTCGCTGATCACCGGGCTCGGCGACGTCGCGGTCGCGCGCGGCCAGGCGATCGCTCAGGGCCAGCCGATCGGCCACGCCGCGGGCGGCGAATCGCCCCGGCTGACGGTCGAGCTGCGGCGGCGCGGGCGCCCGATGGACCTGACCCGGCTGCTCGACTGATCCGCTTTGCCCGCCTCGCAAATGCCGCTATGCTGGGGCAATACACGCGCGACCCGTTTCCGAAAGTCAGTTGATGCTTCGTCCGTTACTCCAGGTTACCGCCGCCGTCAGCGCGCTGGCGCTGATCCCGATCTCGACCGCCGCGATGGCCGGCGTCGACGCCGGCAGCTATCACGAGCTCGAGGTGTTCATGGAGGTCTTCAACCGGGTGAAGGGCCGATTACGTCGACAAGGTCGACGATCAGACGCTGGTCAAGGGCGCGATCGAGGGGATGCTCGCCGCGCTCGATCCGCACAGCTCCTATGCCGACGGTCTCGATTTCGACAATCTCAAGATCCAGACCGAGGCACCTATGGCGGGCTCGGCCTCAGGCGTCACGCTCGAGGACGGCGCGGTCAAGGTGATCGCGCCGACCGAGGACACGCCGGCCTCGCGCGCCGGGATCAAATCGGGCGACTTCATCACCCATCTCGACGGCAAGTTCATCGTCGGCGGCAGCCTCGACGACGCGATCAAGCAGATGCGCGGCGCGCCGGGCACCAAGATCACGCTCACCGTCGTGCGCCCGGCGCGGACAAGCCGCTCCAGTTCACGCTGGTGCGCGAGATCATCGTCACCAAGCCGGTGAAGTGGGAGGTCAGGGGCGACGTCGGCTATATCAACATCAACACCTTCACCGCCTCGACCGGCGCCGACACCGCGGCGGCGGTGAAGGGAATCGACGCCAAGCTGGGGCACAAGCCGCTCGGCTATGTCGTCGACCTGCGCGAGAACGGCGGCGGGCTGCTCAGCGAGGCGATCGGCGTCTCCGACGTGTTCCTCAGCCACGGCGAGATCGTCTCCCAGCGCGGGCGCGAGAAGACCGACATCGAGCGCTATTACGCCGAATCCATGTTCCCGGGAGATTTGGCGAGCGGGCTGCCGGTGATCGTGCTGGTCGATTCGGGCACCGCCTCGGCCTCCGAGATCGTCGCCGGCGCGCTCCAGGACCATCACCGCGCGCTGGTGATGGGCGAGCGCAGCTTCGGCAAGGGATCGGTCCAGTCGATCATCCAGATGGGCCCGCGCGCCCGCGCTGCGGCTCACCACCGCGCGCTATTACACGCCCTCGGGTCATTCGGTGCAGGAAGGCGGGATCAAGCCCGACGTCGCCGTGCCGCAGCTCTCCGATCCGATTACAAGGACCGGCCGGTGCTGCGCGAGGCCGACCTGCGCCGCCACCTGATCAACCAGGCCAATGTCGACGATTCTGTGCTCGAGGACGACGCCAAGCCCGATCCGCGCTTCTCGCAGACCGCCGACCAGCTCAAGAAGCAGGGCATCGACGACTTCCAGCTCCACTACGCGCTCCAGACGATCGCGCGGCTGGGCGCGCCCGCGCGGCTCGCGACCAAGGGCAAGTAGCGGCCCCGTGCGCTCCGACGGCCTTGCGACGGCGCGCTGGATCGCGCTCCTGGTGCCGCTCGCGCTGATCGGCGGGGCGCTGGGCTTCCAGTTCATCGGCCATCTCGTGCCCTGCGAGATGTGCATGTGGCAGCGCTGGCCGCATTATGCCGCGATCCTGCTCGCCGCGCTGGCGTTCGTCGCGCGCGACCGCGTCCAGCAGGTGCTGCTGCTCTCGCTCGCCTGCACGGCGATCGCGGCGAGCGGCGCGATCGGGGTGTTCCACGCGGGCGTCGAATATCATTGGTGGCCGGGCATCACGCGTGCACCGCGCCGATCCGGCACGGCGCCAGCAGCGCCGACATCCTCGACAGATCCTCAACGGCCCGATGGTGCGCTGCGACGTGCCGCAATGGTCGCTGTTCCACATCTCGCTCGCCGGCTTCAACGCGCTCTTCTCGCTGGCGTGTGCGCTTGCGATCTTCGTGCTGGCGGCGTCGGGGCGGCGCGCATGAGCGGCTGGCGGCCCGGCGATCGGCGCGGCGGCGCCGCATCGATGGTCCGCGTCGACAGGCTGGCGAATATGGGCGCGACGCGCATCTATGCCGGCCAGCTCGCGGTGATGGGCGATCGCACGCCGGCCGCGCGCGCGATCGCGGGGATGCTGGCGCAGGAGGAGCGCCACCGCCGCTTCTTCGACGCGATGACCGCGCGGCGCGGCGTGCGCCCGACCGCGCTGCAACCGCTTTGGAACGTCGCGGGTTATGCGCTTGGCGCGGTGACCGCGGCGATAGGCCCCGAAGCGGCGATGGCCTGCACCGCCGCGGTCGAGACCGAGATCGATCGGCACTACGGGCAGCAGCTTGAGTTGCTGGGCGACGCGGATCCGAACTGGGCGCGGCGGTCGCCGAGTTCCGCGCCGAGGAAGTCGAGCACCGCGATGCGGCGCTGGCGGCGGGCGCGGAGAGTGCGCGGGGTATCCGCTGCTGGGCCGGGCTGATCCGGGCGGGATGCCGGGCCGCCATTGCGCTGTCGAAGCGGATATGAGATTTCGCGCGGACATGAGGAGAAGGCGATGAACAAGCTGATGATCGCCGCGCTGATCGGCATCGCGCCGCTCGCGGCCGCTGCGCCCGCCGCCGCGCAGAACGCGGCGCAGAACGGCATCCTGGTCATCTACGGCAACGACAAGTGCCCGACCAACACCCAGGGCGAAGAGATCGTCGTGTGCCAGCGCCTCGACGAATCGGAGCGCTTTCGCGTGCCCAAGACGCTGCGCGAGAATGCGATCGCGCCGCAGGCGGAAAGCTTCGCGGTGCGGATGAATTCGGTCGTCACCGACAACCCCACCGGCACGGGCAGCTGCACCGCGATCGGCCCGGGCGGCTCGACCGGCTGCTTCGTCAAGGAAGCCACCGCCGCGCGGCGCGAGACCAAGGCGCGCGAGAAGGACCAGACCGACCTGCCGTTGCCCTGATCCCGTTGCGCCGCGCCGGCCGGGGGATTAGCCCTTGACCCGGGAAACGGGGGATTCGCATGGCCACGATCGTCGAACCGGCGCCGCGCGCCAAATCGCTAGCGCCCGATTTGTACGAGCGCTTCCTCGCCTTCGCCGCGATCGTGCTGCTCGGCTGCGTCGCGGCGGCGCTGGTGCGCGGCTATCCCGAGTGGAGCCGGGTCGCATGGCAGGTCTGGCCGCATCTTGCCACCGTGGTGCTTGCGCTGGCGCTGACGCCGGTGATGCTGCTGCGGCGGCGCGGCGATCGCACGCATCGGCCTGCTCGGCAAGGTCTGGGTCGTGGCGATGCTGGCGACCGCATTGCTGTCGTTCAACGTGCGCGGGATCAACAATGGCCAGCTCAGCCCGATCCACCTGCTCTCGGCCTACACCGTGATCCAGGCGCCGCTGATCTGGTGGGCGGCGCGCACCCATCGCATTGCGGCGCACCGCCGGTCGGTGCGGCTGATGGTGACCGGCGCGCTGCTGATCGCGGGGGTGTTCACGTTTCCGTTCGGGCGGCTGCTGGGGCACTGGCTGTTCGGATGAGCCACTCGGGCGGCTCGAGCGCGACGCAATCGCGGATCAGCCACAGCATCGCCGCGGCGCGCAACGCCGCCGCCATCGCGATGTCGGCCGGAAGTCGCGGTCGGCCAGGCGCCGCTCATCGCCGCGAACCACCAGAATTCGGCGAAATAGGCGGCGACGCCGGCGACCGCGAAGATCGCCACCGGCCGCAGCCGCGGCGCAGTCATCAGCAGCATCGGATAGAGCCACAGGTCGAACTGCGGCGAATAGACCTTGTTGGTGAGCAGGAACCAGGCGAGCAGCGGGGTGAACAGCACCCACAGCCGATCGTGGTGGCGCCGCCAGCCGAAGCCGACGATCATCGCCGCGCCGGCCATGAACGCCAGTGCCGAGAGCAGGTTGCGCTGCCCGATCGGGGTCGGGAAGCCGGCCGAGACCTCGAGGATCTGCCAGATCGAGGCGGCGGTGCCGCTGCGCGCGCTCGAGAAGGTGTAGAATTCGCTCCAGTTGGGTCGGCGCGAGCAGCGCCACCGGCAGATCGACCAGCGCCCAGGCGGCGATCGCGGCGCCGGCGATCGCCAGCGCGTTCGGCACGCGCGCGAGCCCGTCGCGCCAGCCGCCGCGCGCGCCGAACAGCGCCTGGAGCCCGATCAGCGGGAGCAGCAGCATCGGGAACAGCTTGGCCGCCATCCCCAGCCCCGCCGCCGCCGCCGAATGGACCGGCCGGGCGGCGCGCGCGAGCAGCACCGCGCCCACCGCGAACGCGACCGCGAGCATGTCCCAATTATGCCCGACGTAGAGCACCAGCGGCGGCGCGCATGCCCAGGCCCATAGCCGCCGTGGCGCCATCCCCGCGCGCCACAGCATCCACAGCACCAGCCCCGCGAGCAAGGCGTTGACCCAGGTGACCACCCCCAGGAAGTCCATCGCATTGGCGTCGCCGCCGAACAGCAGCCGGGTGATCCCGCCTCGATCCAGATCAGCGCGCCGGTGAGCACCGGATATTCCATTCGCGCCTGGAGATAGGGAAATCTCGCCCGCCGCCACCCCGCGCCCGGTCCAGAAGGGCACGGCGTCGCTGTAGCAGCCGGTGGTATATTGCTCGAAATCGGTCCAGCCGCCGGGCGCGCATTGCGCCTTGAACAGCCAGCCGAGCGCGCAGGTGAGCGCGAGCGCCAGCATCAGATTGCGCAGCCGGCGGTCCCGCATCGTGCCTCCCTCGCGCGCCTGATTAGTCGCGGCCGCCGTGCGCGTCCACCGGCGCGGCGCAACTTCCCGGGGACTCGCCGGTTGCGTTCGTGCAACCAAGGAAATCGATGGCCGACGCGCGCATCTTCACCGATCTTACGGCTGACCACGACCGCCAGCGCGCGCTGATCGCGCGCGTGGGCGTGGCGGGCACCGACCAGGGCCGGCGCGAGGCATTCGAGACGCTGCGGCTCGAGCTCCAGGCGCATGCGGCGGCCGAGGAGGAATCGCTCTATGCGACGATGCTCGCCAATCCCGATCTGCGCGAGGGTGCACGCCATTCGGTTTCCGAGCATAAGGAGGTCGACGATTTGCTCGGCGCGCTGCTCGACCTCGACTTCGGCTCGGCCGACTGGGACGCGAAGTTCGGCGAGATGCGTCACCGCTTACCTGCACCATATCGACGAGGAGGAGTCCGACATGTTCCCCGCCGCGGCCGGGGCGCTGAGCGCCGCCGAGGAAGCGCGGCTCGCCGACCGTGTTCGAGCGCCGCAAGCCGCGCGAGCTCGAGCGCGCCGAAGAGCATCCCCCTGGCGATGCGCGCGAGTGACGATCGCCGGGGCGAATGGCCAGACGCTCCGCGATGCGGCGGCGGGCTGCACGCGCTGCGACCTCTATCGCCACGCGACCCGGACGGTGTTCGGCGAAGGCCCGCTTGACGCGGCGATGCTGTTCGTCGGCGAGCAGCCTGGCGACCAGGAGGATCTGGCGGGCCGTCCGTTCGTCGGCCCCGCCGGCGCGGTGTTCGATCGCGCGATCGCCGCCGCCGGGATCGCGCGGGCGGGAGGTCTATGTCACCAACGCGGTCAAGCACTTCAAGTTCGAGCAGCGCGGCAGGCGGCGCATCCATGCGAAGCCCAACGCCGGCGAGATCAAGGCATGCCGCTGGTGGTACGAGCGCGAGCTGGCGCTGCTGCGGCCGCGCGCGGTGGTCGCGCTCGGCGCCACCGCGGCGCGGCAGATGCTCGGCCGGGCGGTGACGATCGGCGGCGCGCGCGGGCGCCCGATCACGCTGGCCGAGGGCGGAATCGGCTGGGTCACGATCCACCCGAGCTTCCTTGCTCCGGATGCCCGACAAGGCGCGCGCCGAAGCCGAGTTCGCGGCGTTCGTCGAGGATCTGAAGGCCGCGCGGGCGGCGCTGGACGGTTAGGAGCCCCTGAGCCGCTCGGCGATCGCTTTGACCTTGTCGGCGCGTCCCGGCGCGCCTTTCTCGACCATCGCGCGATAGCGCGCCAGCGTCGCGGCGTCGGCACGCTCGGGCGAGCCCGAATCGAACGCGCGGCGGGATCATATTCGAGGCTGAGCTGGACGAAGCGGGCGTGGTCCTCGCCGCGGATCGCGGCGGTGAGCGCAAGCGCGAAATCGATCCCCGCGGTCACCCCGCCGCCGGTCACGCGGTTGCGATCGAACACGACGCGCTCGGCGACCGGCTCGGCGCTGAACCAGGCGAGCTGGTCGCGCGAGGCCCAGTGCAGGCGGCTCGATAGCCGGTGAGCAGCCCCCGCCGCGGCGAGAATCAGCGATCCGGTGCACACGCTGGTGATCCAGGTCGCTTCGGCCGCGACCTGGCGGACCCAGCCGAGCGTCGCGGCATCCTCCATCGCCGCGACGGTGCCGAATCCGCCGGGGACGCAGAGGATGTCGGTCCGCGGCACGTCGGCGAAGGTGGCGGTCGGCAGCAGCGCGAACTGCGCGTCGGTCGGAACCGGATCGAGCGACCTGGCGACCAGATCGAGCTTGACGTCGCCCAGCCGCGAGAGGACCTGCGCCGGGCCGGTCAGGTCGAGCTGGGTGACGCCGGGGAAAGAGCAGAAACGCGATGTGCAGCGGTTTCGGGCATGCGATCCTCCATCGGGAAGGTGCCCAGGCGATGCGGCGTCGAGGCCCGCGCTTCCCGATGGTGCTCCATCCGAGTCGCCAGTCACGCGAGTCCGCGCGATCATAGCCGCGCCGCCGTGCTCCGCAAGGTCAGTGGAGCTTGAGCCGCGGCCGCACGATCGCGTTGACCCGGCCGACCGCCATCAGCGTGAGCCCGCGCCACCAGCCGTGGATCGCGATCAGGTGCATCCGGTAGAGCGAGGCATAGACGAAGCGCGCGAGCCGCCCCTCGATCGCCATCCGCCCTCCGATCAGGTTGCCCATCAGGCTGCCGACGGTCGAGAAGCGGCTGAGCGACACCAGCGAGCCGTGGTCGTGGTAATGGAAATCGTGGAGCGGCCGCCCCGCCATCAGCCGGACGAGGTTGCGATAGGCGCAGGTCGCCATCTGGTGCGCCGCCTGCGCGCGCGGCGGCACCGGGCGGTCGCTGCCGGGGATCGGGCAGGCGCAGCAGTCGCCGATCGCGAGGACGCGCGGGTCGGTGACGGTCTGGAGCGTCGGCAGGACCAGGAACTGGCCGTTGCGGTTGGCCTCGAGCCCGCCGGGGCCGCCGGCGAGATCGGGCGCGCGCACCCCCGCTGCCCACAGCTTGAGATCGGCGACGATCCGCTCTCCCGACTTGGTGACGATCGCGTCCGCGGTGACTTCGGTGACGGGCGTGTCGGTCAGCACGCGCACCCCGAGGCGCCTCGAGCTCGGCGCGCGCGGCGTCGGCGAGCCGTTCGGGCAGCGCCGGCAGATGCGCGGGCCCGCTTCGACCAGCGTGACCTCGAGCCGCTGCTCGTCGAACACCTCGAGCCCGTAATGCCGAAGCGCGCCCGCCGCATTTGTAGAGCTCGGCGGCGAGCTCGATCCCCGTGGCGCCGCCGCCGACGATCGCGATCTTGACGTGCGCGTCGCTCGCCGGATCGGCGATCATCGCGCGGCTGACGCGCAGGCAATGGTTGAGCAGCCTGCCCCGGAAGCGATCGGCTTCGTCGCGGCTGTCCAGGCACATGCAATGCTCGCGCACGCCGGGGGTGCCGAAATCGTTGCTCACCGCGCCGATCGCGAGCACGCAATAATCATAGCGGATGCGGTGGCGCCCGATCAGTTCGTTGCCGTCCTCGTCGAGCAGTGGCGCGATCACCACCTCGCGTGCGGCGCGGTCGATCCCCTCGAGCGTGCCCTGGAAATAGCGATAGCCCCAGCGGTGGCAGTGGCTGCGATAGCCGACCTCGTCGAGATTGGCGTCGAGCGACCCGGCGGCGACCCTCGTGGAGCAGGGGCTTCCACACATGGGTGCGGGTGCGGTCGACGAGGATGATGTCGTGGCGCGCACGGCCGAAACGCGCCCCGAGGCGGCGGACCAGCTCGAGCCCGCCGGCGCCGCCCCCCACCACCACGATCTGCGTCTTCTGCGTCATGGCTCGAACTCGAATGGCGGCGAGGCCACGCGCTCGCCGATCAGGAAAGCGTCGGCGACGAGCCGCAGCGGTGTCAAGTCGACATCGCTTGCGTCCCGCTCGATGAGGTCGGCGAACCGCGCGTAGAGCCGGGGATATTCGCGATCGGGGGCTTCGTGGAGCGGCCCCTCGCCGATTCGCAATTTGCTCCCCCCGAGCGCGAGCAGGAGGAGGCCCGCATCGGTGTCGACCTCGATATCCCAGGTCTGCGGACCGGTCTGGAGGAAATCCAGATCGGCGGTGACCGGCGCCGCGCCCGATCGCATCGCCAGCGAGGCTGCGAGCGGCGCGGCGCGGCCCTCGGGCACCTCCATCCGCGCCGATTCGAGCAGCAGCGGCTCGGGCAGGACGTCGTCAGGATCGACAGCGCGTTGATCGCGGGATCGAACACGCCGAAGCCGCCGGGCAGGAGGATCCACTCCTGCCCGGGATGCCAGCGGCGGATGTCTTCCTTCCAGGCGACGCGCACGACGTCGATCCGCCGCGCCGCGAGCCAGTCGCGCGCGGGCGCGACCCCGGCCGCCTCGCGCGAATGCCAGCTGGCGACAGCGTGACGCGCTTTGCGGCGGCGCGCGCCTGAAGGTCGGCGATCTCGGACAGCGTCGCGGCGGGGGGCTTTTCGAGCATGACGTGGAGGCCCGCTTCGATCGCCGCCGCCGCGAGGGCGTGGCGCCCGGCGGGCGGGGTGCAGATCGATACCGCGTCGAGCGCGTGCCCGCCGGCGATCAGCGCCGCGACGCTGCGATGCGCCGCGACACCCTCGATCGCGCCGTCATGGCTGGCAGTCGCGACCAGCTCGAAGCGCGGATCGGCGGCGATCGCGGGGAGATGCTGGTCGCGGGCGATCTTGCCCACCCCGACGAGCCCCAGCCGAATGCCTGCCATCCTCGCCCCCTTCCATCGCCTAGCACTTCGGCATGTTATGCACGCGGCGGCGGCCGGGAAAGCCGCGGCGCGGTTTGGCGCGCGCCGCGCGGCGAATTTGACCAGCGTTGTCATCGTCGCTTGCATCGCATCGATCCGGGGGGCAAACCGGCGCGGGGGGGCCTGCCGATCCCAGGGCAAAGAGGCGACAAGCCCGATGCTCCCGCGCTGGAGGGATGGATGCTCACTCGCCGCTATTTCATGGGCGCCACCGGCCTGGCCGCCGGCGCCGCGCTGTTTCCGTTCGTGCCTGTGCAGGCCGCGCCGCTGGGGCTGCCGCCGGGGCTCCAGCTCTGGGCGGTCAAGGACGCGCTGGCGAAGGATTTCGCGGGCACCCTCGCTCAGGTGAAGGCGATCGGCTATCGGCGCGTCGAGGCCGCGGATGGGCGGGCCTCGCCCCCGCCGATTTCGGCAAGGGCGTCGCCGCGGCGGGGCTCGAATGCTTCTCGTGCCATTTCTCGATGCGCGACCTGGTCGACCGAATATGAATCGAAGCTCGCCGCCGCGAAGGAAGTGGGGGTGACCTATTTCGTCGCGAGCTCGCCGCATTCGATCAAGCCGATCGATCCCGCGCGCCCCTGGGTCCGCGCGGTCGCCGAGGCGATGACGCTCACCGATTGGCAGCGCAACGCCGAGCTGATGAACAAGGTCGGCGCGCGCGCCAAGGCGCTGGGGATGCGCTTCGGTTATCACAAACCATCCCGCCGAATTCCTGCGCTACGACGGCAAGCTCGCTTTCGCCGAGCTGTTGCGGCTCACCGATCCGGCCTATGTCGCGTTCGAGGCCGATCTTGGTTGGGTCGCGGCGGGGGGATTCGATCCGGCGGAGGTGCTGCGCCACCACGGCGACCGTATCGAGCTGCTCCACATCAAGGACCTGGCCACCAAGGCGCGCGAACCCAGCCGGATCGCCGACGACCTGACCACCGTCCCGGTCGGCAAGGGCACGATCGATTGGCCGGCGGTGTTCGCCGCCGCCAGGGAGGCGAAGATCCGCGGCTGGTTCGTCGAGCAGGAGCCGCCGTGGACGCAGCCTCCGCTCGAGGCGATCGCGCAGAGCCTCGCCTATCTAAACGCGCTTCCCGCCTGAGCCGATGGCGGGCCCCGTCCGCTATGCGATGATCGGCGGCGGCGAGGGAGCGTTCATCGGTCCGGTCCACCGCACCGCCGCGGCGATCGCCGGCAATTGCCGGCTGGTCGCCGGGGGCGCTGTCGGCCGATCCGAACAAGGCGCGGGCGTCGGGCGCGGCGATCGGGCTGCCGCGGAGCGGAGCTATGCGAGCTTCCAGGCGCTGATCCGTGGCGAGGCGTTGCTCCCCGCCGCCGAGCGCGCCGAATTCGTCGCGATCGTTACCCCCCCAACCACGTCCACGCCCCCGCAGCCATCGCCGCGCTCGAGGCGGGGCTGGCGGTGCTGACCGACAAGCCGTTGGCCGACAGCCTCGGCGCCGCGCTGGCGATCCGCGACACCGCCGAGCGTACCGGCGGGCTGGTCGCGATCACCCACACCTATCGCGGCTATCCGATGGTCGTGCAGGCGCGCGACCTGGTCGCTTCGGGCGATCTCGGCGCGGTGCGGCGCGTCGCGGTGCGCTACACGCAGGGCTGGCTCGCGCGCGCCGAGGATGCGGTGGGCAAGCAGGCCGAATGGCGCGTCGATCCGGCGCTCGGGGCTCGCGGGGGCGTTCGGCGACATCGGCACGCATGCGTTCAACCTCGCCGAGTTCATCACCGGCGAGCGGATGACGCGGCTCTCGGCCGAGCTGCGCGCCGCCGTTCCCGGGCGCGCGCTCGACGACGACGGCGCGGCGATGTTCCACCTCTCGGGTGGCGCACGCGGGACCTTGGTCGCGAGCCAGGTCTGCGCGGGCGACGCCAATGCGCTGGGCATCTCGGTGTGGTGCGAGGAGGCCGGGCTGCACTGGGAGCAGGAGCGGCCCAACCAGCTGCGCGTCGCGCGGCGCCGGGGCCCCGAGGAGATATGGACCCCCCGGGGTCGACCGCGGCTACCTCTCGGCCGATGCTCTGGCGGCGGCGCGGCTGCCCGCGGGACATCTCGAGGGCTATTTCGAGGCCTTCGCCAACATCTACCGCGATTTCGCTGCTGCGGTGCGCGGCAATCCGCCGGCGCGGCCGTGCTATGCGGGCCTTGCCGACGGGATCGCGCACATGCGCTTCATCCAGGCGGCGCACGACAGCAGCGCGCAGGGGGCCGCATGGGTGGAGCTTTGAAATCCTCCCCGGAACGGGGAGGGGGACCGCCGCCGAAGGCGGTGGTGGAGAGGAAATGCCTCGCAGCGAATCGCTTGCGACACCTCCCCTCCATCAGCCTGCGGCTGGTCTCCCTCCCCGTTTCGGGGAGGATCAAGGGAGATATGCAATGAAAGGTCCCGCCATCTTCTGGCGCAATTCGTGGGCGACGGGGCGCCGTTCAACAGCCTGCCGGCGATGGCGAAATGGGCGGCGGACCTGGGCTATGTCGGGATCCAGGTGCCGACGTGGGACAGCCGGCTGATCAACCTCGAGCGCGCCGCCGACAGCCAGGATTATTGCGACGAGATCGCCGGCGTCTGCGCCGAGGCCGGCGTCGCGATCAGCGAGCTCTCGACGCACCTCCAGGGCCAGCTCGTCGCGGTCCATCCGGCCTATGACGAATTGTTCGACGTTTTCGCGCCGACCCAGCTCCACGGCAAGCCCGCCGAGCGCACCGAATGGGCCAAGGAGCAGGTCCGCATGGCCGCGCGCGCAAGCCGGCGGCTGGGGCTGAGCGCGCACGCCACCTTCCCCGGCGCGCTGCTGTGGCACACCGTCTATCCTTGGCCGCAGCGCCCGGCGGGGCTGATCGAGGAGGGGTTCCGGGAACTGGCCAGGCGCTGGGGTTCCTTTGCTCGACGTGTTCGACGAGAATGGCGTCGACGCCTGCTACGAGATCCATCCGGGCGAGGATCTGCACGACGGGATCAGCTTCGAGCGCTTCCTCGCCGCCGCGGGCAACCATCCGCGCGCGAACATCCTCTACGATCCCAGCCATTTCGTGCTGCAGCAACTCGATTACGTCGCGTTCATCCACATCTATCATGAGCGGATCCGGATGTTCCACGTCAAGGACGCCGAGTTCCGCCCCAGCGGCCGCGCCGGCGTCTATGGCGGCTATGCCGATTGGGCCGACCGGCCGGGCCGGTTCCGCTCGCTCGGCGACGGGCAGATCGACTTCGGCCAGATCTTCTCGGCCTTCGCCAAATATGATTACGCCGGCTGGGCGGTGCTCGAATGGGAATGCTGCTTCAAGCATCCAGAGCAAGGCGCCGCCGAGGGCGCGCCGTTCATCGCCAAGCACATGATCCGCAAGGCCGATCGGGCGTTCGACGATTTCGCCGGCGCCGCGCCCGATGCGGCGCGCAACCGGCGCGTGCTGGGGCTGGGCGAGAACTGACAAGAGGAGGGGGAGGGGACGATGGAACTGGCAATCCGGCTGCGGCTGTCGCTGATGATGTTCCTGCAATATTTCGTGTGGGGGGCGTGGTTCGTCCCGTTCGCGACCTATCTGACCCATCACGGCCTGCAGGACAGCGTCGGGACGATCTATTCGGCGCAGGGCTGGGCGGCGATCGCCGCGCCGCTGTTCGTCGGCGCGATCGCCGACCGCTATTTCTCCGCCCAGAAGGTGATGGGCATCCTCCATCTCTTCAGCGGCCTGCTGCTGTTCCTGCTGTCGACGCTCAGCGCCGGCGCGGGGGTGATCTTCCTGGGGACGCTCGGCGTGCTCCTCGCCTATATGCCGACGATCGCGCTTTCGAACGCGGTGGCGCTCAATGTCGTCACCGACAGCGAGAAGCAGTTCCCGGCGATCCGCGTGTTCGGCACGATCGGCTGGATCGCCGCCGGGCTGATCGTCGGGATGGCCCTGCCCGGCGACGCCGAGCGGACCGCGCAGCCGCTCCAATTGGCCGCCGCGGTGTCGATCGCTTACGGTCTCTATGCCTTCACGCTTCCCGCGACGCCGCCGCGGGCGGGGCAAGGCCGCGTTTCGATCGCCAGCCTGCTCGGCCTCGATGCGATCCGGACCGCGGATCGCGGCTTCTGGATCCTCATCCTCTGCTCGATGCTGATGATGATCCCCTTCTCCTTCTACAACGTCTATGCCAACCCGTTCCTCGACGATATCGGCGTCACCGATCCGGCCGCGACCCAGACGATCGGGCAGGTTTCGGAAGTCGGCTTCCTGCTGCTGCTCCCGCTGTTCTTCCGCTGGGTGGGGATCAAGGGCGTGCTGTTCATCGGCATGGCCGCCTGGGCGGTGCGTTACGTGATCTTCGCCAACGGCTTCACCGCCGACGGGCCGATCGAGCCACTCATCTATCTGGGGCTGGCTCTCCACGGCGTCGGCTTCGATTTCGTGTTCGTCGCCGCGACGATCTGGATCGGCGAACGCTTTCCGGCCGATTCGCGCAGCCGGGGGCAATCCTTCCTCGCGCTGATGACCTGGGGCGTCGGCTATCTGATCGGCAGCAACCTCGCCAACGCCGTCCAGGTCGGGGCCGGCGCAGGAACGGGGCCGCACTGGCACAGCTTCTGGCTCCTCCCCGCCGGGTTCGCGGCGGTGACGGCGCTGGTGTTCCTGCTGCTGTTCCGCGACCGGAAGGGGCGGGCGTCCGGCGCCTGAACGGCCTGCCGTTGACAACGTTGACTCTGGCGCGCGCGCATGATCTCTCGATATGGCGAGAGGCGCGGACGCGCCCCGGGGAGAGGTGGATGGACGGCCGGCAAGGCTTGGCGCTCGATCGCCGCGCGTTGATGCAGGGCGCGATCCTGCTCGTCGGCGGGGGCGATCGCGGGCGTCCCCGAGAGGGCGTTCGCGAAGACGGCGCCCTTCTTCGCGCCCGGCGAGCGCGCGGTGCTCGACGCCGCCTGCGCGGCGATGATCCCGCGGACCGATACGCCGGGCGCGCTCGAGGCGGAGGTTCCGGCGTTCATCGACGGCATGATGACCAACTGGGCCGACGCGGCGACGCAGGCCCAGTTCCGCGCCGTCCTCGCCGCGCTCGACGCGAGCGCGGGCAAGCGCTTCGCCACGCTCTATCCCGAGGCGCGCGAGGCCAGCCTCGCCGCGTTCGACAAGGCCGCGTTCGCGAACGGGGACGCGGGCTATCGCCGCTTCAAGGAACTGCTGCTCACCGGCTATTATCTGTCTGAGGCTGGCGCGACGCAGGAGCTGCGATACGAGCTGGCGCCGGGGGTGTGGGAGCCGGCGATGCCGATGACGCCCGAGACGCGGGCATGGGGCGACATGACGGCGGCGACGGATTTCGATGCGATCGTCGTCGGCTCGGGGATGAGCGGCGGCTGGGCGGCCAAGGAATTGTGCGAGCGCGGGCTCAAGGTGCTGGTGCTCGAGCGCGGCCAGCATGTCGAGCACGGGGTAGATTATTCCGATTCGCTCGCGCCGTGGCAGCTCGACAATTACGGCCAGGTCTCCGAGCGCGAGATCGAGGCCGGTTACGAGATCCAGAGCAAATGCTACGCCTTCACCACCGGCAACAAAGCGTGGTGGGCGAACGATACCGAGCATCCCTATACCATGCCCGAGGATCGGCCCTTCTACTGGATCCGCGGCTATCACCTCGGCGGGCGCTCGCTGATGTGGGCGCGGCAATCGTATCGGCTGAGCGAGATCGATTTCAATTCGAATGCGCGCGACGGCCATGGCACCGACTGGCCGATCCGCTATGCCGACATGGCGCCGTGGTACGACCATGTCGAAACCTTCGCCGGCATCTCGGGCAAGTCGGACAATATCGAGCAATTGCCCGATGGCGACAAATACCTGCCGCCGATGGCGCTGACGCCCCCCGAGGAGGATTTCGCGCGCAAGATCGAGGCCGCCTTTCCCACCCGCCGCGTCATCACCGGCCGCTGCGCGCATCTTACCCGGCCGACCCCCGAGCATGAGGCGCTCGGCCGAATGGCGTGCCAATACCGCTCGATGTGCGATCGCGGCTGCTCGTACGGCGCCTATTTCTCGAGCCTCAGCGCGACGCTGCCGGCCGCGCGCAACACCGGCAACCTGACGATCGTCACCGATGCGATCGCGCACAGCGTGATCCACGATCCCGGGACCGGCAAGGCCACGGGAGTCCGCGTCGTCGACTGCAACACCCGGGCAGCGCGAACCTATTCCGCGCGGCTGGTCTTCCTCTGCGCCTCGACGATCGGCACTGCGCAGATCCTGCTCAACTCGCGCTCGGAAGCCTTTCCCAACGGCCTCGCCAACCGCTCCGACATGGTGGGCCGCAACCTCGTCGACCATCTCTCCGGGCTTGGCGCGAGCGGGGTCTATCCGGGGTTCGGGCAATTCTATCACCACGGCCGCCGGCCCAACGGCTTCTACATCCCGCGCTATCGCAACGTCACCGAGCCCACCGACAAGTTCGTGCGCGGCTATGGCTTCCAGGGCCGCGCGTTGCGCGACGGCTGGCAGCGCGGGATCGGCGCGGCGGGCGTCGGCGCCGGATTGAAGGCCAGGCTGCGCAGACCGGGTCCCTGGCGGATGTCGCTGAGCGGCTTCGGCGAGATGCTGCCGCGCCCCGACAATCGCGTCACGCTGCACCCGACGCGCACCGACAAATGGGGCATCCCGATCCCGCACATCGATTGCTCGCTCGGCGCCAACGATCGCGCGATCATCGCCGAGGTCAACAAGGACGCGAGGCAGATGCTCGAGCTCGCCGGATGCACCGACATCGAGGAGCGCGAGCATTACGGCGGCACCGGCCTCGGCATCCACGAGATGGGGACGGCGCGGATGGGCAAGGATCCCGCCACCTCGGTGCTCAACGGCCACAACCAGGCGCACGACGTGCCCAATCTGTTCGTCACCGACGGATCGTGCATGGCCTCGTCGGGCTGCCAGAACCCGTCGCTCACCTATATGGCGATGTCGGCGCGCGGCGCGCATTACGCCGTCGAATTCCTAAAGGCCGGCAAGATCTAGGAGCGCGCGATGCGGATAGCGAACGGCGTCCTGCTCGCGATGCTCGCGCTGCTGCTGTCGGGCGCCGCGGCCGCGCCGAAGCAATGGGAAGTCCGCATGGCCAACAGCGCCGGCAACGGGACGCTGATGGTGTTCGATCCGGGCTATCTGGCGATCCGACCGGGCGATTCGGTCAAGTTCGTCGCTGCCGACAAGGGGCATAATGCCGAGAGCATCGCCGGGATGGCGCCGGCGGGCGCCGCGCCGTTTCGCGGCAGGATCAACGAGGAGATCGTGGTGACCTTCGCCGTGCCCGGGCTCTATGCGGTCAAATGCCTGCCGCATTTCGGGATGGGGATGGTCGCGCTGATCCAGGTCGGCGCCGCGACCAACAAGGCGCAGATCGCCGCCGCCGCCAACGCGCTGCCCGCCGCCGCGAAGGCGCGGATCTCCGCGCTGCTGGCGCAGGTGCGCTGACCGCAATCGGCGCGCGCCCGCGTCGGCCCTCATTCGTCGGCGGCGGGCTCGTCCTCGTCGACGCTCAGCACGTCGTCCTCGTCGCTGTCGAGCTGCTCGTCGATCGCCTCGGTGATCAGGTCGAGCTGATCGAAGCTGGCGGTGAAATCGATGGTTTCGCCGTCCTCATCCTCCAGATGCAGCGTATAGTCGCCGTTGCTGTCGGGACTGATGCTGAATTGTGCCAGGGTGCGTGCCATGTGGAGTCTCCGTAGCGTGAGTCGGTTCGACCGCCCAACCCGGGCTGACGCTTTTGGTTGCAGCCCGGAAGCGACATCCGCGTGACACCCCTGCCGATCCACGCCGTGCTGCCCGATCTGCTCGCCGCGCTACGCGCCGCGAGCAATGCCGTGCTGATCGCGCCGCCAGGCGCGGGCAAGACCACCGCGGTGGCGCCTGCGCTGCGCGCCGAGCCCTGGTGCGCGGGCGAGATCCTGCTGCTCTCGCCGCGCCGCCTCGCCGCGCGCGCGGCCGCCGAGCGGATGGCGGCGCTGGCCGGGCAAAGCGTCGGCCAGACCTTCGGCTATGCCACGCGGATGGATAGCAAGCGATCGGCGGCGACGCGCGTCACCGTGCTGACCGAGGGGATCTTCGTCGCGCGCATCCAGGCCGATCCCGAGCTGGCGGGCGTCTCGGCGGTGCTGTTCGACGAGGTCCATGAGCGTAGCCTCGACAGCGATTTCGGGCTCGCGCTCGCGCTCGACGTCCAGGCGGGGCTGCGGGCGGACCTGCGCATCGTCGCGATGTCCGCCACGCTCGACGGCGCGCGCTTCTCCAGGCTGATGGCGGATGCGCCGGTGATCGCGAGCGAGGGCCGCAGCCACCCGCTCGAATTGCGTCACCTCGGCCGCAGCGACGGCCGCATCGAGGACGCCGTCGCCGCCGCGGTCCGCCGGGCCTTGCGCGAGGCGGAGGGCGGCGTGCTCGCCTTCCTCCCCGGCGTCGCCGAGATCGAGCGCACCGCCGAGCGGCTCGAGGATCTGTCCGGCGTCGTCTTCCACCGGCTCCACGGCGGCATGGAACCGCCCGCGCAGCGCGCCGCGATCGGGCCCGATCCGCAGGGGCGCCGCAAGCTCGTCCTCGCCACCTCGATCGCCGAGACCTCGCTCACGCTCGATGGCATCCGCATCGTCGTCGATTCGGGGCTGGCGCGGCGCCCGCGCTACGATCGCGCGGCGGGGATGACGCGGCTCGTCACCGAGCGCGCGAGCCAGGCCGCGGTCACCCAGCGCGCCGGCCGCGCCGCGCGCCAGGGCCCGGGCGTCGCCTATCGGCTGTGGGAAGCGGCTGCGACCGCCGGGCTGCCGCGCTTCGATCCGCCCGAGATATTGGAGGCCGATCTGTCGGCGCTGACGCTCGATTGCGCCTTGTGGGGCGTCGCCGATCCGCGCGCGCTGGCGTGGCTAGATCCCCCGCCGGAGGCCGCGATCGCCGAGGCGCGCGCACGGCTGGCGGCGCTCGGCGCGCTCGACGCGGACGGCCGCCCCACCGCGCACGGCGAGGCGATCGCGCGGCTGCCGCTGCCGCCGCGACTCGGCCACATGCTCGTCCGCGCCGGCGAGATGGGGCTGGCGCGCACTGCCGCCGAAGTCGCGGTGCTGCTCGGTGAGCGCGGGCTCGGCGGCAACGACCCCGATCTCGAGCTTCGGCTGCGCCGCTGGCGCACCGAGCGCGGACCGCGCGCCGAGAACGCGCGGCGCCTGGCCGAGCGCTGGGCCGGGCTGGTCCCACGCGCGGCGGGCTCCGCGGACGGCGCGGGAGTCGCCACCGCGATCGCGCTCGCCTTTCCCGATCGGATCGCCAGGCGCCGCGATGCCTCCGGCGAGACCTGGGCATCTGCCGGCGGGCGCGGCTTCAGGCTCGATCCCGCCACCCCGCTCGCCCGTGCCGAATGGCTCGCGGTCGCCGAGACGCAGGGGATGGCGGCGGGCGCGCGCATCCTTTCCGCCGCGCAGATCGACGGCGCGACGGTCGAATCGCTGTTCGCCGGTCGCATCGAGACGCGGCGCACCGTCGGCTTCGATCCCGCCACCGGCCGCGCCGAGGCGCTGCGCGAGCGCCGGCTGGGGGCGATCCGGCTGTCGTCGGGGCCCGATTCGGATGCCGGCCCCGACATCGAGAAGGTCCTGCTCGAAGCGGTCCGCGAGCCTGGCCTGGGCCTGCTGCCCTGGTCCGAGGCGGCGCGCCAGCTCCGGATCCGCGCGCGCTTTGCCGGGATCGCGACGCTCTCCGACGAGACGCTGCTCGCCGATCTCGACGATTGGCTGCCGCCGCTGCTCGAAGGCAGGCGCCGGCTCGACGCGATCGATCCCGCGGCGCTTACGCAGATGCTCCACAACCGGCTCGGCTGGGACGGCCAGCGCAGCCTCGATCGCGTCGTTCCCGCGCGCTTCGAGACTCCTGCCGGATCGTGCCACGAGATCGATTATGCCGCCGAGGGCGGACCGCGCGTCGAGCTGCGGGTCCAGGCGCTGTTCGGCCTGGCGACGCATCCGAGCGTCGGCGGAGTGCCGCTCGTCCTCAGCCTGACCTCGCCCGCCGGCCGCCCGATCCAGACGACGCGCGACCTGCCGGGCTTCTGGGCGGGAAGCTGGGCGGCGGTGGCGAAGGAGATGCGCGGCCGCTATCCCAAGCACCCCTGGCCCGACGATCCGGCGAGCGCCGCCGCGACGCTGCGCACCAAAAAGGCGGATGCAAGGGGGCCCGCGAAGCGCTAGAGCAGGCGGGATGAAGACCGCCCGCATCTATCAGCGCCCCAAGAACGCGATGCAATCCGGCCGCGCGCGGACCGATCGCTGGATCCTCGAGTTCGAGCCCGCCGAGCAGCAGCGCCCCGATCCGCTCACCGGCTGGGCGGGTTCCGGCGACACGCGCAACCAGCTCCGGCTGGGCTTCCCGACGCTCGAGGCCGCGCAGGCCTATGCCGAGCGCGAGGGCTGCGCCTATCACGTCGTCCCCGCGCCGGCGCCCAAGCTCAAGCTCCAGGCCTACGCCGACAATTTCCGCTGAATCGGGCGTGCCTTTGCGGCTCGACACCAAACTTCGGCGTGACTAAGCTCGTTCTCAAGGGGGACGGGCGTGGAAATTCTTGTCATTATTTGGCTGGTGTTCGGCTTCGCTGCGATGGCGGTGATGCAGAACAAGGGCCGTAGTGGATGTGGAGGATTCGCGCTTGGTTTCCTTCTGGGGCCCTTCGGTCTCATCATCGCGCTGGTCTTGTCATCCGATCACCGAGAACTTGAGAAGAAGGCGCTCCAGGCCGGCGAGATGCGCAAATGTCCCCAATGTGCGGAACTCATTCGCCGCGAGGCGCGCAAATGCCGCTACTGCGGAAGTGACGTCCCATCGGTCGACGACTGAGCGGATCAGTCCAGGATCGCCGGCGCGAGCAGCAGCAGGACCTTGACGTCGATCGCCAGCCCCTCGGCGCGCTTGGCGACGACGAAGGACGGGACCTCGGCCATCGGAACACGGTGGACGAGGATGTCCTCGCCGTCGACGCCGCCCCCGTCGCCGATCCGGGTCAGGCCATGTGCGCGCACCAGCGTGAAGCCTTCGCTCACCAGCCCAGGCGAGGAATGGAATTCGCCGATCGGCTCGATCCGATCGGCGGTATAGCCGGTCTCTTCCTCGAGCTCGCGCACCGCGGCGGATTGGGGAGTGTCGCCGGCGTCGGTGTCGCCGACGAGCCCGGCCGGCAGCTCGATGCAGCGCCGCCCGAGCGGCACGCGATATTGCTCGACCAGCAGCACTCCGCCGGCGTCGATCGCGAGGATCGCCACGGCGCGGATGCCGCGCGTGCGCGCGACATATTCCCACCGGCCCTGCCGCCGGACCGCGATCCACTTGCCTTGCCAGGCGGTCTCGACCGGCTCGCCATGGTCGGGGTAGCTCACAGCTCGATCAGCCGGTCCGGGATCTCGTTGATGTCGTCGGCGGTCTTGGGGAAATGCTCGCCGACGATCGCGCCGATCTGGCCGACCGCAGCAGCCATCCCGCCCGCCGCGTCGCCCGTGCGCATCCGCTCGATCAGCGCCGCCATCGCGTCGCCCCAGCGCGAATCGGGCACCTTCGAATGGATCGCCTCGTCGGCGACGATCTCGGCGCGGCGCTCGGACAGCGAGAGATAGAGCAGGATGCCGACGCGCCCCACCGTGCGCTTCTCGGCGCTCGACCTAAAGAACTGGACCGCGCGGCGCCGCACCCGGCGCGCCTTGGTTAGCGGCGGCGTGAGCAGCATCCTGAGCGGCGTCCAGGCAAGCGCCGCGCGCACCACCAGGAACACGATCGCCTCGCCGATCAGCAGCAGGAACAGCAATTGGTGGAGGTCTACCCCGGTCGTCCAGCCGCCGTGGAACCAGGCGAGCTTCATCTCGAGCAGCCCCGGCCACAGCGCCGCCACTGCGGTGACCATCAGCATCGCCGCCACCGCATAATGCAGCGCCACGTCGTGATAGGCGTCCGAGCGATCGGTGACGATCGTGACGATCTCGCCGTCGGTGGTGCGCTCGGCCTGGGCGACCGCCTCGGTGATCTGCGCTTGCTGCTCGGGGGTGAATTTCAGACTCGCCATCACCAGCCCCCCGAAGCCCCGCCGCCGCCGAACGATCCGCCGCCGCCCGAGAAGCCGCCGCCGCCACCGCCGCCGCCCCATCCGCCGCCGCCGCTCCACCCTCCGCCACCGCGCGAGGCGCTGTTGAGCGCGCTCCACAGCAGGATCTGGCCGAGCCCGCTGCCGCCGCCATAGCGCCGGCCGCGGCGCCCGCGGCCGAAGATGCCGCGGCCGATCACCGCGAAGAAGAAGATCGCCCAGAAGATCGCGATGAAGATGCCGACGCCGCCGTCCTTGTGCTTCCGGCTCGGCACGGTGGCGGCCTTGTCCTTGGCGCGCTGCTCGGCGGCCTCGAGCGGCAGCTTCATCTGCGTCGCGATCTCGTCCGCGCCGGCCATGATCCCGCCGGCCATGTCGCCGGCGCGGAATTTGGGGAGGATCGTATCGTCGATGATCTGCTTCGAGAGCGCGTCGGTCATGATCGGCTCGAGCCCGTAGCCGACCTCGATCCGCACCTTGCGATCCTTGGGGGCGACGATCAGGATGATGCCGTTGTTGGCCTCCTTCTGGCCGATCTGCCACGCGCGGCCGAGGCGATAGCCGTAATCGGAGATGTCATAGCCTTCGAGATCGGGGATGGTCGCGATCACGAACTGGCGCGACGAGGCCTGCTCGACCTGCGCCGAGAGCTGGGTGAGCTGCGCCTTCTGCTCGGGCGACAACAGGTTGGCGGCATCGACGACGCGCCCCTCTAGCTTGGGAAAGGTCTGCGCGTGCGCGAGGCCGGCGCCGCCGAACAGCAGCAGCAGCGCCAGGAAGAGATGCCTCAGTGTCATGCCCGAGCCTCCGCTCAAGAGGTCGGTCAGCTGCCGTTCCCGAAACTCACCGTCGGCGCGGTCTCCGCTCCCGGCTGCGCCTGGAAGGGGACCATCGGCTTGGCGCCGTAGAAGATCTTGGCGCCGATCGCGTCGGGGAAGGTGCGGATGCGCGTGTTATAGCCCTGTACCGCGGTGTTGTAGTCGCGGATCGCGATGTTGATGCGGTTTTCGGTGCCCTCGAGCTCGTTGACCAGATCGCCGAAGCGCGCCTGGCTCTTGAGGTCGGGGTAATTCTCCGCGGTGGCGAGCAGCCGGCCGAGCGATCCGCCGAGCGCGGTCTGCGCGGCCTGATATTGCTGGACCTTGGCCGGATCGCTCAGGTCCGCGGCGCTGACCTGGATAGAGGTTGCGCGCGAGCGGGCGTTCTGGACGTCGGTGAGGATCTTGTCCTCCGAAGCCGCGGCGCCTTTCACGGTCGAGACGATGTTGGGGATCAGATTGGCGCGGCGCTGATATGCCGCCTGGACATCGGCCCAGCGCGCCTTGGCGTTTTCCTCGGCGGTGGGCACGCTGTTGATCCCGCATGCCGAAAGCATTGCCGCGGCAACCAGCGCGAGCGCTACACGTATCCTCATTCAATCCTCCAGAGCATGTGCCTTGCCGATATAGGACACTCGGTGCAGCCTGCGAAGGGAAATCGGACGGACGACAAGGAGAATCACCAATGTGGAAGGAATTCAGGGCATTCATCGCGCGCGGCAACGTGCTCGATCTCGCGGTGGGGGTGATCATCGGCGCCGCGTTCGGGAACATCACCAAATCGCTCACCGATGATCTGATCATGCCGCTGGTCGGCGCGCTGTTCGGCGGGCTCGATTTCTCGAGCTATTTCGTCCGGCTGGGCGCGATCCCGCCAAGCTATCACGGATCGGCGAGCGACTATGCGGCGCTCAAGGCGGCGGGCGTGCCGTTGCTCGGCTTCGGCGCGTTCGTGACGGTGGCGATCAACTTCGTGATCCTCGCGTTCATGGTCTTCCTGCTGGTGCGCGGCGTGAACCGCGTGATTGCGGCGGCCGAGCGCGGCAAGGAGGAGGGCGCGGCCGCGCCCGCTCCGGAGCCGGAGGACGTCAGGCTGCTCCGCGAAATCAGGGACGAGCTTCGCAGGAAGCCGGCCGCCTGAATTCAGGCCGCGGCGAGATCCTCGGCGACGGCGTCGGCCAGGCTGGTGCCGTCTAGGATGCGCGCGGTCTCGTCGCGGACGCGCGCCATCGCGATGCGGATCGCGCAGGCCGCCTCGTCGCGGCAATCGTTGCACGGGCGATAGGCGGTGCGGCTGACGCACGGCACCAGCGCCAGCGGCCCCTCGATCACCCGGATGATCTCGCCGAGCGAGATCAGGTGGGTGGGCCGCGACAGGCGATAGCCGCCCGCCTTGCCGCGATGGCTGTCGAGGAAGCCCGCTTCGCGCAGGTCGGCGAGGATCAGCTCGAGGAATTTGCGCGGCACATTGGCCGCGATCGCGATGCGATTCATCGGCATCGGCTTGCCGCCGGGGGGCTGGGTTGCCAGGAAAAGCATCGCGCGGAGCGCGTAGCGGGAACGCTGCGTCAACATGATGCTGGTTTCATGCCAATTCTTTATGGCGCTGTGAAGGCCCGGCGGCCCTTTTCATTAACGCCCGTGTCCCTATATCGGAACCCGCCGGTTCGCCGGCTATGGCGATAAATTGGTGCGTACAATAGGCGCAGCGGACCCGGGGGCGGTACCCGGCGGCTCCACCATAATCCCCGCGCGAGCGAGGACTCTGACGGGGCCGAACTAGGATCGACGTGTGTTGAAAAGCGCGGCTTTCGCTCGGAATGGGACCACCGCAACGGCCCATCACACAAGTGCCAACGATAACGTAGCACTCGCGATTGCGGCCTAACCCAAGACCTAACGGTCTAGGTTAGTCAGACAAAAGCGCGGTCGGGCCGCACCGGGCAACAGAAGCGGATTCCAGCGGTTCGGGGGGCACCGGGCAACAGAAGCCCCCCACTTCTCGTCCATTTCGCTTGGCGAGCGGCGCTACCCCGGCAGCACCAAACGTGCGGTCGTGCTTCCGCCGCCGACCAGTTCGAACCGGCCGCCGAGCTGTTCCGCGAGCTCGCGCATGATCTTGAGGCCCAGGCTCGCGCGCGCGGCCGGGTCGAAGCCTTCCGGCAGGCCGGCGCCATCGTCCCGGACCTCGACGCGCAGCGATCCGTCGCCGTCGCGCGCCAGCACCACCTCGATGCGCCCCGGACGGTTCGCCAAGCCATGCTCGATCGCGTTGGCGACCGCCTCGGCGACGATCAGCGCGAGCGGCATCGCCGCGTCCGGCTCGACCAGCAGGTCCTCGTCCGCGCGCAGATCGAGGGCGATGCCGTCGCGGCCGCTCATCGCCACGATGTCGGCGCACAGCGGCGCGAGGAAATCGCGCATCCCGCGCGTGCCGCCGGCGGGATCGTAGAGCTGGCGGCTGGTCCGGCCGATCACCGCAAGCCGCTGCGAGGCTTCCTCGAGCGCGTCGCGCGCCGCCGCGTCGGCGACATGCTTCTTCTGGAGCGCAAGCAGTCCGGCCGCGACCTGGAGGTTGTTCGAGACGCGGTGCTGGAGCTCGCGGAACAGGATCTCGCGCGTTTCGGCGAGCGCGGCCGATCGCGCGCGCTCGGCGCGGAGCTTGGCGTTGGCGCGCTGCATCCAGTGGAACAGCAGCAGGTTGAGCGTCGCCAGCACCGCGAACGGGACGACCGCGGGAACCGCACCCAGCATCCCCGGCTGCAGCGGATCGTGGATGAAGAAGCCCCATGCGAGCGCGACGCTCGCCACCGCCGCCGCCGCGCCCAGCCGCGCGCCGAACAGGAAGCAGATCAGCAGCACCGCGGGCAGGAAGGTCACGAACGCCATTCCGGCGGGCAGCACGGGCACGAGCAGCACGCGCACCACCAGCGCCACGCCCAGGACCCCCGCGGACATCGCCAGCGCTGCCCAGGGCCGATCGGCGGCGAGCGGAAGCCGCTCGATCCATGCCTCTCGCCGCGCTCCGCGCCCTTCCCCCGTCATGGCTCCGATCGTCGCCGGTTGATCCCGGCTCCACACCTAGACGGTTCGCTTCGGAATTTGAATCCCGGACCGGAAATAAAGAACGGCATCAACGGTATATGATCGAAACCCGCGTACCGGGATCGGTCGACCGGACGTCGACGACCGCGCCGAGCTGGTTGGCCAGCGCCTCGACGATGCTCGTGCCCAGCCCCGGCTTGGGAACGTCGCCGACCGACATGCCGATGCCGTCGTCGGCGACCGACAGCGACCAGCCGGACCCGATCGCCCGATAATCGACCAGGATCTTGCCGTGGCGGCCATCGGGGAAAGCGTGCTTGAGCGCGTTGATCACCAGCTCGGTGACGATCAGGCCGAGGCTGACCGACGCGTTCGGGCTGGCGGCGCTGTCGTCGACGGTCACTTCGAGCGTCAGCTGGCCGTGATCGCGGATCATCGACGCGCCGAGGCTCGCGCACAATTCGATGAGATAGGCGCGCAGCCCGACATTCTCGAGGCTCGAGACGGCGAGTTGGCGCTGCACCGCCGCGATCGACATCACGCGGTGGTGCGCGTCGTTGAGGTGGGTCCGGGTTTCCTCCGATTGCACGCGCCGCGCGCTCAACAGCAGCACGCTGGCGACGATCTGGAGGCTGTTGGCGACGCGATGCTGGAGCTCCTGGAGCAGGATCGCCTTTTCGCGCAGCAGATCGTCCTTGACGCGCTCGCCGAGCCGCGCGTCGGTGACGTCGGCGACCGCGAGGATCAGGCGGATGTTTGCCGAATCGCCATAGTCGAGCTTGCGCGCGTTGAGCACCAGCCGGCGCGATTGCCGGCCGTCGCGCGTCAGATCTATCTCGTATGCGTCGATTTCGGCACTGCCCCCGGCGGTTGCGCGCAGCAGCGTTCCAGCTGCGGGAGCGCCCATTCGCCATGGCCGAGCTCGGAAAGCTTGCGTCCCCCCCTCGTTCGGCGACTCGACGTCGAACTCGCGGCAGAAGAAGCGCTGGCCGCGATCACGGTGAGATCGCCACCGAGCAGCAGCAGCGGGGCATTGGACGATGCGACCATGGCAAGGGCCAGGCCGTTGGTATCCTTGGAAACACTCGTGTCGTAGCTCATCATCTTGGCCCCCTTCGAGGGGACCGGAGGCTCGCGGAGCGAAAGCCTTCCCCGGCACAAAGGCTGGCGAAGCGCTTCTCTATGTTAAGAAGCACCAGTGATTTGCAGCAGAACCATAGCACATAAACGCGGGCGCCGCGGGTTTATTCATCGCTATCCAAACGATTGTGCCGGCGCGTGTATTTCGGCCACCCGGCCTGGGAGCCGCCCCAAACGAGAAGGGGCCCGGTTTCCCGGGCCCCGACGTGTTTCCAAGCGGAAGCGATCAGCTTTCGGTGATGAACGAGGGCAGGCCGATCTCGGCGCCGTCCTCTTCCTTGCCGCCTTCGCGACGCGGGCCGCGCCCCTCGTCTCTGGCGCCGCGGTCTTCGCCGCGCGGGCCGCGATCGCCGCCTTCGCGGCGCGGGCCGCGATCGCGGTCGCCGCCGCCGGGACCACGCCCGCCTTCGCGGTGGCGGTCGCCGCCTGGACGCGGGCCACGGTCGTTGCGCGGGCCGCGATCGCCGCCTTCACGCGGCGGGCGCGTGTCGGGAAGCTCCTCGCCGGTCTCCTGGTCGACGACGCGCATCGACAGGCGGACCTTGCCGCGCGGATCGATCTCGAGGACCTTGACCTTGACCTCCTGGCCTTCGCTCAGGACGTCCGAGACCTTCTCGGTGCGCTCGTTACGGATCTCCGAGACGTGGACGAGCCCGTCCTTGCCGCCCATGAAGTTCACGAACGCGCCGAAATCGACCAGGTTGACGACCTTGCCCGAATAGACCTTGCCGACCTCGGCCTCCTCGACGATGCCGAGGATCCACTTCTTGGCGGCCTCGATCTGCGCCGGATCGGACGAGCTGATCTTGATCATGCCCTCGTCGTCGATGTCGACCTTGGCGCCGGTGGTGGCGACGATCTCGCGGATCACCTTGCCGCCGGTGCCGATCACTTCGCGGATCTTGGTCTTGTCGATCTGGAGCGATTCGATCCGCGGCGCGTGCGCCGACAGCTCTTCGCGCGTGTGATCGAGCGCCTTGGCCATTTCGCCCAGAATGTGCGCGCGGCCCTCGTTGGCCTGCGCCAGCGCGGCCTTCATGATCTCCTCGGTGATGCCGGCGATCTTGATGTCCATCTGCATCGTGGTGATGCCCTCGGAGGTGCCGGCAACCTTGAAGTCCATGTCGCCGAGGTGGTCCTCGTCGCCGAGGATGTCGCTGATGACGGCGAAATCCTTGCCCTCGAGGATCAGCCCCATCGCGATGCCCGAGACCGGACGCTTCAAGGGAACGCCCGCGTCCATCATCGCCAGGCTGCCGCCGCACACCGTCGCCATCGACGACGAGCCGTTCGACTCGGTGATGTCGGAGAGCACGCGGATCGTGTAGGGGAACTCTTCCATCGACGGCAGCACCGGGTGCAGCGCGCGCCACGCCAGCTTGCCGTGGCCGACCTCGCGGCGCCCGGGAGCGCCGAAGCGGCCGACCTCGCCGACCGAATAGGGCGGGAAGTTATAGTGGAGCATGAAGCGCTGGTAGGAGAGGCCTTCCAGCCCGTCGATCATCTGCTCGGCGTCCTTGGTGCCCAGCGTGGTGGTGCAGATCGCCTGCGTCTCGCCGCGCGTGAACAGCGCCGAGCCGTGGGTGCGCGGCAGGAAGTGGACCATCGCCTCGATCGGGCGGATCTGGGTGGTGGTGCGGCCGTCGATGCGCTGGCCGTCCTTGAGGATCGCGGTGCGGACGATCTCCGCCTCGATCTTCTTGACGAGCTTGCCGGCGGCCATCTGGTCCTGCGGCGCGGCGTCGGCGAAGGCGGCCTTGGCCTTGGCGCGCGCCTCGCCCAGCAGGTTCGAGCGCTTGGACTTGTCGGTCACCTTGTAGGCGGCGGCGATGTCCGCGCCGATCAGGTCCCTGAGCTTCTGCTTGGCGGCGGTGAGATCGGCCTGCTCGGCCATTTCCCACGGGTCCTTCGCGGCCTTCTCGGCGAGGCTCACGATCGCCTTGACGACCTGCTGGCAGGCGCGGTGCGCGAACATCACGGCGCCGAGCATCGCGTCTTCCGAAAGCTCCTTGGCCTCGGATTCGACCATCATCACCGCGTCATAGGTGCCGGCAACGACGAGATCGAGATCGCCTTCCTTGACCTGGGTATTGGTCGGGTTGAGGATATACTCGCCGTCGACCAGGCCGACGCGCGCGCCGCCGATCGGGCCCATGAAGGGCACGCCCGAGATGGTGAGCGCGGCGGAGGCGGCGATCATCGCCAGGATGTCGGGCTCGTTCTCGCCGTCATAGCTCAGCACCTGGGCGATGACGTTGATCTCGTTGTAGAAGCCTTCGGGGAACAGCGGGCGCAGCGGCCGGTCGATCAGGCGGCTGGTCAGCGTCTCCTTCTCGGTGGCGCCGCGCTCGCGCTTGAAGAAGCCGCCGGGATGCGTCCCGCGGCCGAGAACTTCTCCTGGTAGTGCACGGTCAGCGGGAAGAAATCCTGGCCTTCCTTGACGCTCTTGGCGGCAGTGACCGCGCAGAGGACGACGGTTTCGCCGAGCGTCGCGAGCACCGCGCCGTCGGCCTGGCGGGCAACATGGCCCGTTTCGAGCGTGAGCGTCTTGCCGCCCAGCTCGATTTCCACTTTCTTGATATCGAACATTTGGTTTCCTTCACTCCGCGCGCCAGATGCGCGCGGGGCCGATGTGCGGGCTAGCCGGCCCGTACGGTTCGGAGTGGTGTTCACCCCTGGAAGCCAGGGGCCGAATTGCCCGTGGCTCGATGGCATCCGGCCTGCGCCGGAATGACAAAAGGGCGCCGCGAGGGCGCCCTTGGTTATTTGCGAAGCCCGAGCTTCGCGATGAGATCGGCGTAGCGCGCCTCGTCCTTGCCCTTGAGATAGTCGAGCAGCGAGCGGCGCTTGTTGACCATCATCAAGAGGCCGCGACGCGAGTGATTGTCCTTGGCGTGGCCCTTGAAGTGCTCGGTGAGGTTCTGGATCCGCTCGGTGAGGATCGCAACCTGGACTTCGGGGCTGCCGGTGTCGCCGCTGGCGCGGCCATGTTCCTTGACGAGCGCATCCTTGCGCTCTGGCGTGATCGACATGCATCTTCCTTCGACATCGGTTTACAGGTTGAAGCCCCTGATGACGCGGACGTTCCCGTCCGAAACCTCCACCAGGGCTACCGGAACGTCGTCCAGCAGCGCGAAATGGGGGCCATCGTCAGCGGCGATCCCGGCCAAGACCTGCCCGTTGCGGAGCAGCCCTGCCTGGTCGGGCGCGAGGGATAGAGCCGGGATGTCGTCCAGCCCCGCCCTCAGCGGCAGGAGGCAGTCTTCAAGTTCGCGCGCCTTAGCGGCCTCAGCCAATTTGTCCAGCGAAATCGCCTGACTTAGATCAAAGGGGCCGGCTTTGTGCGGCGGAGCATGGTGACATGGCCGACGGTGCCGAGCGCATGCGAAATGTCGCGGGCGAGGGAGCGGATATAGGTGCCCTTCGAGACGTGCGCAGTGAGGGTCATTTCCTCCAGATCCTCCCAGGAACGGAGTTTCGGGTCGGTCATGCCCCGGCATGACCTTGGATTGCCGGGGGCAATCCAACCCGAAACTGGGGACCAGCCGCAGGCTGGTGGAGGGGACGTGCCGCGAGCGAGGCCTGCGTGGCGAGCCCCCCTCCACCCCCGCTTTGCGGCGGTCCCCCTCCCCGTGCCGGGGAGGATAGATGGAGCGCATGAATCGTCACGCTCCGGCTCGCCAGCACCACGTCCTCGCCCGCCCGCGCCAAATCATAGGCCCGCTCACCACCCACCTTGAGCGCCGAATAGGCCGGCGGGACCTGCTCGATCGGTCCGGTGAAGCGCGGCAGCACCGCTTCGATCTGGTCCAGCGTCGGCAGCGCCTCCGAAGCCGCGACCGCCTTGCCCTCGAGGTCGAGCGTGTCGGTCTCCACCCCGAAAGCGGATCGTGAAGTCATAGACCTTGTCGCCGTCGAGCATCCGCCCGGCGAGCTTGGTCGCCTCGCCCACCGCGATCGGCAGCACCCCGTGGCGAGCGGATCGAGCGTGCCGCCGTGGCCGACCTTGCGCTTGCCGTAGCCGCCCTCGCGCAGCGCGCGCTTGACCGCGCCCACCGCCTGCGTCGAGCCGAGCCCGAGGGGCTTGTCGAGGATGATCCAGCCGTCCACGCGCCCGCCTAGCGCGGGGCGCGAGGATCGGCCAGCGTTCAGCGCCGGTGCTTGGCCTTCTTGGGCGGCGGCCGCTCTTGGTCAGGCTGGCGATCCGGCATTCCTGGTGATCGGCGACGATCGTGCTGCCGCGATCGAGCGTGTCGCTGCCGGCGAAGGTGCGATAGCCGATGCGGATCGCGAACGGCAGATCGGTGCAGCGATTGAAGAAGCGCGCATAATACCAATGGCGGAACCGGTCCTGGAGATAGACGCCCGTGCCGTCGCGATCGGTCTCGAACGTGTAGATGCCGCCGTGCGTGGCGAAGGGGATTTCGGATTCCTGGTCGGCGGGCAGCGGCGCCTTCTGCGCGGCGGCGGCGCCCGCGGTCGCCAGCAGCGCGGGCAGCAGGAGGGCGGAGACGAGCTTCGGCATGGTCGGTTTCCTTTCTGGCCCCGTTCGGGGGACCCTAGCCGGTGCTAGCTGTACGCTCCATGAAGTGGCGCCGGCACAGTGCCACATAGCGCTCGTTGCCGCCGATCTCCTTCTGCGCGCCTTGGCTGACCGCATGGCCCTCGGCGTCGACGCGCAGGTTCATCGTCGCCTTGCGCCCGCATTCGCACACCGATTTGATCTCGATCAGCGAGTCGGCGAGCGCGAGCAGCTCGGCGCTCCCCTCGAACAGCCGCCCCTGGAAATCGGTGCGCAGGCCATAGGCGAGGACGGGAATCCCGGTCACGTCGGCAAGATGCGCGAGCTGGCGCACCTGCGCGGCGGAGAGGAACTGAGCCTCGTCGACCAGCACGCACGCGAGCGGAACCTTCGCATGCTCGGTCTCGGCGATCGCGCGCAGGTCGGTCGATTCGTCGAACGGGATCGCGCTGGCGTGGATGCCGAGCCGCGAATCGATCACGCCCCTGCCGCCGCGATCATGCGCGGCCGCGGTGAACAGCAACGTGCGCATCCCGCGCTCGCGATAGTTGAAATCGGCCTGGAGCAGCGTGGTCGATTTCCCCGCGTTCATCGAGGCATAGTAGAAATAGAGCTTGGCCATGCGCTGCTTCTAGCGCGGCGGGCTCGAAGCGCGATCCGCTTCGCCATCGCCCTCGAGGTCCTGCGCCACGCGCGGATCGCGCAGCAGCGCGTCGATGCGGGTGCCCTCGTCGAAGCTTTCGTCGGCGAGGAACTTGAGCCTGGCGGCATATTTGGTGTTCACCCGCCGCGCGACCTCGCTCTGGAGATAGGCGGTGTTGGTCCGGAGCGCCTTGAGCACCACCTCCTCGTCCTTGCCGAGCAACGGCTTCACGAAGATGGTGGCATGGCGCAGATCGGGCGACATGCGGACCTCGGTGACCGACACCAAGTGCTTGGTCAGCGTCTCGTCATGCACATCGCCGCGCATCAGGATGTCGGACAGCGCATGGCGCACCTGCTCGCCGACGCGGAGCAGGCGGACCGAGCGGGTTTCGGGGGTTTCGTTCTGCTTCATCGTCTTTCCGACATCGCCTCTTTCCGCGCGATCAAAAGCGGAGGTCAGCCAACAGCGCCAGGGGTATCGCTAACAGGAGGATCAGTGGCACGCAGCCGCCGATCCACCCGGCACAGCCCGCAAGCGCGTCGCTCGCCTTGCGATAGTTGCGCACCGACCGGCCATATTCGTCTTCTTCGAGGACGTCTTCGTCCACCGTGGTCACGCGCCGTGTCTCAAAGCGTCCGTTCGCGCATCTCGACCTCGAACGTCTCGAGGAAGTCGCCCGGCTTGATGTCGACGAAGTTCTGCGTGAAGGTCACGCCGCACTCCAGGCCGGCGCGGACTTCGGGAACGTCGTCCTTGAAACGCCGCAGCGAGGCGATCTCGCCCTGGTAAATGATGACGTCCTCGGCGCGTGATGCGCGCCTTCAATGCCTTGCGGATGACGCCCTCGGTGACGAGCAGGCCCGCCGCCTTGCCGTGCTTGCCCGCGGAGAAGACCTCGCGGATCTCGGCGCGGCCGACCACCGTCTCGAACGCCTCGGGGCCGAGCTCGCCGGCCATGCCGGCGCGGATGTCGTCGGTCAGGTCGTAGATCACGTCGTAATATTTGAGCGCGACCTTCTGCCGATCGGCGATCTCGCGCGCCTTGGCGTTGGGGCGGACGTTGAAGCCGATGATCGGCGCGCCCGAGGCGCCGGCGAGCGTCACGTCGCTCTCGGTGATCCCGCCCACTCCCGAATGGAGGATGCGCACCTTGATGTCGTCGGTCGAGATCTTGTTGAGGCTGCCCACGATCGCCTCGACCGATCCTTGCGTGTCGGCCTTGACCACCAAAGGATATTCGATCGCCTGCTTCTCCTTGAGCGCCGAGAACATGCTCTCGAGGCTGGCGGGGGTGTTGGTGGTGCGCTTCTGCTGGATCACGCTCGCGCGATAGGCGGCGACCTCGCGCGCGCGCGCCTCGTTCTCGACCACCTGGAGCGGATCGCCCGCCATCGGCACGCCCGACAGCCCGAGGATCTCGACCGGCATCGACGGCCCCGCCTCCTTGACCTGGCGACCCTTGTCGTCGACCAGCGCGCGGACCTTGCCGCTCTCGGCGCCGACCACGAACACGTCGCCGACGCGCAGCGTGCCGCGGCTGACGAGCACGGTCGCGACCGGGCCGCGGCCCTTGTCGAGCTTGGCTTCGATCACCGATCCCTCGGCGGGGCGATCGGGGTTGGCCTTCAATTCGAGCAGCTCGGCCTGGAGCTGGATCTCTCGACCAGATCGTCGAGCCCGAGCTTCTTGAGCGCCGAGACCTCGACATCCTGGACGTCGCCTGACATCTCCTCGACCACCACCTCATGCTCGAGCAGCCGCTCGCGCACGCGCTGCGGGTTGGCGTTCTCGCGGTCGATCTTGTTGATCGCGACGATCATCGGCACGCCGGCGGCCTTGGTATGGTTGATCGCCTCGATCGTCTGCGGCATCAGCCCGTCGTCGGCCGCCACCACCAGCACGACGATGTCGGTGACGTTGGCGCCGCGCGCGCGCATCTCGGTGAAGGCTTCGTGGCCGGGCGTGTCGAGGAAGGTGATCTTCGATTTGTCCTTGAGCGTCACCTGATAGGCGCCGATGTGCTGGGTGATGCCGCCGGCCTCGCCCTTGACGACGTCGGTGCCGCGCAGCGCGTCGAGCAGGCTGGTCTTGCCGTGATCGACGTGCCCATGATCGTCACCACCGGCGGGCGCGGCTGGAGTGCGCCTTCCTCGTCCTCGTTGGTATCGGCGGCGAGATCGATGTCGGCGTCGCTGACGCGCTGGATGTTGTGGCCGAATTCGGTGACGAGCAGCTCGGCGGTGTCCTGGTCGATCGACTGGTTGATCGTCACCGGCATGCCCATCTTGAACAGCGCCTTGACCAGGTCGCTGCCCTTTTCGGCCATGCGGTTGGCGAGCTCCTGGACGGTGATCGCCTCGGGCACCACCACGTCGCGGACCTGCTTGGCCTGCGGCTCGCGCGGGCCGCCCATCCGGCGATGCTCCTTCTCGCGCGCCCGCTTGAGCGCGGCGAGGCTGCGGGCGCGGGCGCCGTCATTGTCGCCGAGCGCGCGGTTGACGGTGAGCTTGCCCGATTGGCGGCGGTCGTCGCCGCCCTTGCGGTCGCGCGAGGGGCGCGCGGGCGGCTCGGCGCGCTTGGGGGCGCCGCCGGTGGGGAGCGGGCGTGGCGCCGCGGGCGCGCTGGCGGCCTCACGCTCGGGGCGCGGTTCGGGCTTGGGCTCAGGACGCGGCGGCGCCTCGGGCCGCGCCACCGGCGTGAAGAGCCGGGGCGCGGGGGCGGCTCGGATCGAGCTGCAGCGCGGCAGGCGCGGATGGCGACGCGGCGGCGAGTTCGGGCTCGGCCGGCGCGGGCTGCGCCTCGGGTTCGGGTTCGGCGGGCTGCGGCGCCGATTCCTCGGTGCGCGCCTGCTCCTCGGCGCGACGGCGTTCCTCTCGGCTTCGGCGCGCTCGCGATCCTCGCGGCGGCGCGCTTCCTCGAGCGCGTTCATCCGCGATTCGTCGGCCTCGCGCAGCAGCTTGGCCTGGAGCTCCTGGCGCGAGAGCAATGCGTCGCCGCCCGGGCGCGGGGCGGGGGCCGGCGCGACGGGGCGCGGCGCTGGGGCGGGCGCCGCGACGACGGGCTCGGGCGTCGGCGCGGCGGCTTCCTCAGGGACCTCGCCGGGACGGCCGAGGACGCGGCGGCGCTTGACCTCGACGACCACGGTGTTCGACCGGCCATGGCTGAAGCTCTGCTTCACCTTGCCCGTCTCGACCGTGCGCTTGAGGCCCAGCGGCGCACGCATGCCCAGTTTCGGCTTTTCGTTGTCCGTATCGCTCATGCGGCTACTCAAGGTCCTCAGTAAATGCGCTCGAAGGCGTGTGTTCGTTCGTCGTCGCGTCCGGCGGGGACGCCGTTGCGCCCTGCGAGCCTGTTTCGCAGGCGGCGGAGCGGGTTTCGGGTCCGATAAAGTGCAGCCAGCGGCCGAGCGCTTCGCTCACCCGCTTCGCCGCCCGGGCGTCGGTAAGACCAGCGTGTACCACATTTTCGCGGCCCAGCGCCAAGGACAATATGGTACGCCCGACCGGCAATGCCAATCCCTTGAGATCGCTGCCCTCGGCGTCCGATCCGACCCGCCACGCCTGCGCCAGCTTGCCCGACCCGTCGGCGCTCGCGTCCGCGGCGTGGAGGAGCAGCTCGAGCTTGCCCGAGCGCGCCGCCTTGTCAAGCCGCTCGCCGCCGGTGACGAGCGCGCCGCTCCTGGCCTCGAGCCCAGCCGATCGAGCGCGTTGCGCCGCAGCGCCGTCTCCGATCGGTTCGGGCAGATCGTCGGGAAGGCGGAAGTCGCCGGTCTTGAACGCGCGCGCGAGCGCGCCCTTGAGCTTGCCCTTGGCGATCGCGGTCTCGAGCTCGGCGCGGGTGACGCCGATCCAGGCGCCGCGGGCCGGCGCATTTGGCGCGGACATCGGGCAGGATCTCGCCGTCGGGCGAGAGCGCGAGTCGTACGAGATGCCCGCGCGCCTCGCGGTCGCCGGAGAGGATGCAGCGGCGGACGGGGTCGTTCATGCGCGCGCCCTCCGCTCCATATCGTCATGCCGGACTTGTTCCGGCATCCACCCATCCGCGCAGGTTGGCCATGCGGTTCTTGCGGCAACGCACGGCGCAATCGCGCAGCCGCGCCCGAGCGGCACGGTGGGCCCCGGAACAAGTCCGGGGTGACGACTGCGATCGGTCAGCCCGTGGGAATCATTGCCCGGATTCCGCAACAGCGTCCTCCTCGGGCTTGGCCGCGTCCTCGTCCTCGAACCAATGCGCGCGCGCGGGCCATGATGATCTCGTTGCCCTGCTCGTCGCTCAGGCCGTATTCGGCGAGCACGCCGCCTTTGTCCTCGGGGCGCTTGGGGGCGTCCTCGTTGCGGCGGCGCGGCTCCTGGCGCTTCTTCTGGACCAGCTCGTCGGTGGCGAGGTCGGCGAGATCGTCGAGCGTCTTGATCCCCGCCTTGCCGAGCGTGACCAGCATCGCCTCGGTGAGGTAGGGCATCGTGGCGAGATCGTCCGACACGCCGAGGCTGCGGCGCAGCTCGCGATTGGCCTCCTCGCGGCGCTCGAGCGCCTCTGCCGCGCGGCTCTGCAGCTCCTGGCCGAGCTCCTCGTCGAAGCCCTCGATGCTCGCAATCTCGTCGAGCTCGACATAGGCGACCTCCTCGAGGCTGCCGAAGCCCTCGGCCACCAGCAACTGCGCGAGCGTCTCGTCGACGTCGAGCTCGTTCTGGAACAGCTCCGAATTCTGGACGAACTCGCGCTGGCGCTTCTCGCTGGCGTCGGCTTCGGTAAGGATGTCGATCGCCTTGCCGGTGAGCTGGCTGGCGAGGCGGACGTTCTGCCCGCGCCGGCCGATCGCGAGGCTGAGCTGGTCGTCGGGGACCACCACCTCGATGCGATCGTCCTCCTCGTCGATCACGACGCGGCTGACGTTGGCGGGCTGGAGCGCGTTGACGACGAAGGTCGCGGTGTCGGGCGACCAGGGGATGATGTCGATCTTCTCGCCCTGCATCTCCTGGACCACCGCCTGGACGCGGCTGCCCTTCATGCCGACGCACGCGCCGACCGGATCGATCGACGAATCATGGCTGATGACACCGATCTGGCGCGGCTGCCCGGATCGCGCGCGGCAGCCTTGATCTCGATGATGCCGTCGTAGATCTCGGGGACTTCCTGCGCGAACAATTTCTTCATGAAATCGGGGGTGCGCGCGGCTGAGGAAGATCTGGGGCCCGCGGTTCTCGCGGCGGACGTTGAGGATGATCGAGCGGATGCGATCGTTGACGCGGACGATCTCGCGCGGGATCTGCTGGTCGCGGCGGATCACGCCCTCGGCGCGGCCGAGATCGACGACGACATGGCCGAACTCGACGCGCTTGACCACGCCGGTGATGATCTCGCTGACGCGGTCCTTGAATTCCTCATACTGGCGCTCGCGCTCGGCATCCCGGACCTTCTGGAAGATGATCTGCTTCGATGCCTGCGCCTGGATGCGGCCGAACTCGATCGGGGGAAGCGGATCGACGATATAGTCGCCGACCACCGCGCCCGCCTGGAGCTTCTGCGCGTCCTTGACCGAGACCTGCTTGAAATAATCGTCGACCGCCTCGACCACCTCGACGACGCGCCACAGGCGCAGGTCGCCCGAGACGGGATCGAGCTTGGCGCGGATGTCGTTCTCGATGCCGTAGCGGTTCTTGGCGGCGCGCTGGATCGCGTCCTCCATCGCCTCGATCACGATCGCGCGGTCGATCAGTTTTTCCTTGGCGACCGAATCGGCCGATCGCGATCAGCTCGGCCTTGTTGGCGGAAATAGCGGTGGCCATGGCTGTTACCCTTCTACTTCGATGATTTCTTCGGCGCCCTCGGTCGAGAGTGGCGCGGTGGCGGCGATGAGCGCGTCGGTCAGCAGCAGCTTGGCGTCGGCGATTCGGCCGAACGGCAGCGTGACCGGCTGGTATTTGGCGACGTCGATCGTGACCTGGTCGCCGTCGACGCCCAAGAGCACGCCGGTGAGCTGCTTGCGGCCGTCGAGCTTCTCGGCAAGCGTGATCCGCGCCTCGTGCCCCGCCAGTCGGCGAAGTCCTGGAGCCGCGTCAGCGGGGCGGTCGATCCCGGGCGAGCTGACCTCGAGCCGGTAGGCATGCGCGATCGGATCGCATCCCCCGGCCTCGGCCTCGTCGAGCCGGTCCGAGATGCGGCGCGACAGCGCGGCGCATTCGTCGATCGCGAGCTGGCGCGTGTCGGGCCGCTCGGCCATCACCTGGAGCGTCGCGTCGCCCGCGCCGCCGAACATCCGCACGCGCACCAGCGCGAGCCCGAGCGCGTGCGCCTCGGGTTCGATCAGCTGGGTCAGTGCGGCGATGTCCGCCATGCGATTCCTTCGGATGCCAAGCAGCTTCGTCGCCGGAGCCCTGCGGGCCCCGACCTCGGCATGTGTGACGATGTCGAGAAAGCACGCGCGATATACGCCGTCCTATCCGCGCGGGCAAGGCCCTCCGCTCACGACGGGTTGTACGTGTCGAGGAAGGCGCCGACGCGGCGTCAGGAAATCGGTCGAGTCGACCGGATTCTGGAAGCCGTGCCCCTCGCCCTGGTAGAGCACATATTCGTGCGGGCGCCCGAGCTTGACCAGCGCCTCGTGCAGCCGCTTCGATTGCGCGGCCGGCACGGTATCGTCGTCGGTGCCGTGGGCGATCAGGATCGGCACGGTCATCCGCGCGACCTGCGCGAGCGGCGAGATCTGGTCGAGCTCGAAGCTCTTCTCGCCCTGCACGCGTTCGCGCCAGTCGCGGAAATAGCGCGGCGCCGAGAAGGATCGGCGGCTGTACTTGAGCTGCGCCTCGACGTCGGAGACGCCGGCGAAGCTGATCGCGCAGCGATAGATTTCCGGGTTGCGGATCGCCGCCCATTCGGCCGCATAGCCACCATAGGAGCCGCCCATGATGCACACCCGCCTGGCATCCACCGTGCCGCGCCGGCGAGCCATTTGACCCCGTCGTCGACGTCGTCCTGCATCCCCCGGCCCCATTGGCCGTTGCCTTTCTCGACGAATTCGCGGCCGAACCCGGTCGATCCGCGGTAATTGGGCTGGAGCACGGCATAGCCCTTGCTCGCGAGATACTGGACCCAGGGATCATAGCCCCATGCGTCGCGCACGAACGGGCCGCCGTGCGGCATCACAACCAGCGGCAGATTCCTGTCGCCCGCGCCGGCGGGGAGCGTCAGATAGCCGCGGATCTCGAGCCCGTCGCGCGCCTTGTAGCGCACCGGCTCCATCGCCGAGAGCGTCCTTGCCCTTGAGCGCCTCGTGCGTCCGCGCGAGCAGCTGCATCGAGTCGGTTCCGGGATCGAAGATCACATAGCCGCCGGGATCGCTCGCCGATCCGCTCCACAGCAGGACGCGCCGGCGATCGTCGCTGACCGAGAGGATGCGGTTGATCATGCCGGGCAGCCGCGCGTCGATGCGCGTCTGGAACGCGCTGATCCGCGGGTCGAACCAGGCGGTCTCGGGGCGGTCGTCGGTATAATAGACGCCGAGCACGTCGCCCCGCGCGCCGATCACCGGGCCGTCGATGTCATAGTCGGGATTCTCGTAGATCAGGTCGCCGAGCTGGTCGGCCTTGAAATCGTAACGGTAGAGCGCGAAGCGGCCGTTGTCGCCGTTCGCCACGGCATAGCCCTTGTCACTGCCCTCGACCGGCAGGAACTGCTCGACGTCGTTCTTGTCGTTATCGTCGAACTCGCGCTTGGCGGTGCGGGCGAATTCCTCGGTGGGGCCGCCGCGATAGAGGATCCACCATTCTTGTCGCGCAGCCCGATCCCGGCGCGGACAACACCCGCCGGATCGGCATACCAGCTCCACACATGATCGACCGGCTTGACGACCTGCTGGTTCCTGCCCGTCGCCAGATCGACCATATAGACCGAAGGATATTCGAAGAGCGTCGCCTGGGGTGCTGAGCAGCAGGAACCGGCCGGTGCGATCGACGTGGATCACGTCGTCGCCGTCGAGTCCCTCTTCCTGCGGCCGATGAACATCTGCTTGCCGGTGGGGATGTCGAGCAGCGTCAGCCGGGTGATGCGCACTTCCTGCTGCATCAGCCGGTCGATCCGGCTGAGGCTGACGATCACGCGGTCGCTTCCCGCCCAGCGGAACCATTCGAGCTGATGGCCCTTTGGCAATGCGAAAGGCGTGACTTTCCGTCCGCCGTCGGCGATGTCGATGATCAGCATGCCCGTCTGCCCATGCATCAAGCCGCGCGCGGCGATGCGCTTGCCGTCGGGCGAGAGCACGGGCTGCGAGAGGACGAAAGCGCGCCGAAATCGGCGGCGGTCGGGACGCTGGGGTCGGGACGCGCCGACGCGGGACTCGCGCAGCAAGCCGCGCACGCCAGGACGAAGCCGCGAAAAAGACCCCGAACCATGGACTTGCCCCCCCGAGCCGAATTCCGCCTAGATGGCGCTCTCGCGCCGATTCGCGCAAGCGGAAATCCGGGGACCCGCTAGGATCGACGATGCGTTCCAGGCCTATAGTTTTCCTCTCCCCACGATCAGCAAAGGTCGACGCCATGATCCGTCCGGTTCGAGCCCTAATCCCCGCGATCGCGCTGCTCGCGGCATGCAACCAAACCTCCGGCGCCGCCGCGCAGGACAATGCCGGCGCATCGAGCATCGCGAGCGCCGCCGGGCGCCCGTTCGGCATCACCCGCCTCGCGCGGTTCGACCAGCCGTTCGCGCTCGCCTTCCTGCCTGACGGCACCGCGCTGGTCACCGAGAAGCCGGGCCGCCTCAAGCTGTGGCGCCAGGGCGCGGCCGCGGCGGCGGACGTCGCCGGCGTGCCCGCGGTGGCAGCCGGCGGGCAGGGAGGGCTGCTCGACGTCGCTCCCCGCCCCCGATTTCGCGACCAGCCACGCGATCTACCTCACCTATGCCGAGCCGCGCCCCGGCGGCAGCAGCCTGGCGCTGGCCCGCGCCACGCTCGATGCCGGCGCGGCGCCCGCGCTCAAGGACCTGAGCGTGATCTGGCGCGCGGGATCGGACGGCGAGGGCGGCCAGTTCGGCGCGCAGATCGCCTTCGCGCCCGACGGCAAGTCGCTGTTCCTCAGCTCGGGCGAGCGCCAGCGCTTCACGCCGGCGCAGGACCCGGACCAGGCGCTCGGCAAGATCCTCCACCTGACGCTCGACGGCCGGCCGGCACCGGGCAATCCCGGCGCCGGCAAGATCGGCGCGGCGTTCGTGATCGTCACCGATCCGCCCGAGGACACCGTCGCCGTCAAGACCGCCAAGGCGCGGCGCGTGGCGGTGGCGGGCCCAATCTGGTGCCCGCCGAGACCTGGAGCATCGGGCACCGCAATCCCTATGGCCTCGCCTTCGATGCGGCCGGGCGTTTGGGGAGCATGAGATGGGCCCCAAGGGCGGCGACGAGGTCAATCTGATCCTGCCGGGGCGCAACTACGGCTGGCCCAACGCCTCGAACGGCGACAATTACGACGGCAAGCCGATCCCCGATCACGCGCCCGGCGACGGCTACGAGCCGCCCAAGGTCTGGTGGAACCCGTCGATCTCGCCCTTCGGGGATGATCGTCTATTCAGGGAACGTCTTCCCGCAATGGAAGGGATCGATCCTGATGGGGGCGATGTCGGGCCAGGCGCTGATCCGCATCGCGCTGGACGGCGACAAGGCGAGCAAGGCCGACCAATGGGACCTGGGGATGCGCATCCGCGACGTGGTGCAGGCGCCCGACGGCAACGTCTGGCTGCTCCAGGACGGCCCCGATGCGTGGCTGATGAAGCTGGCGCCGACGGGGTAGAGTCGGATTCGGCCCATTTGATCTGTTCCCCCGGCGAAGGCCGGGGGCCCCAGTGCGAGCCGTGCGAGAGGGCGGGATGCCCCACGTTTGTCCGTCGATCCCGGGCCCCGGCCGGCGCCGGGGGAACGGCCGCCTCAGCGCGCGATCAGATAGTTCATCCGCGCCGAGGCTATCGCTTGTCGGGCGCGTCCTGCCAGGCGCTGGCCTCGACATTGGCGATGCGGTTGCCCAGCCGGTGACCGTGCCGCGCGCGTGGGTCGGCTTGTCTCGGCCGCCGCGCATATAGTCGACGGTGACGTTGATCGGCTTGATCCGGCTGGCATCGCCGTCGCCGAGCGCCTGCCGCAGCGCGCCGATCGCCGCCATCTCGAGCAGCCCGCCCAGCGCGCCGCCGTGGAGGAAGCCCGGGCGCCCGACGACTCCCGCGCCGAACGGCATCAGAAGTAGGTCCGGCGCGACCTCGCCGGGCTCCTCGATCAGCCCGAGCAGCAGCGCATAGGGCGGCAGGTTCATCGATAGCCCTCGATCGCCATGAAGGTGCCGGCGACATGCGCGAGCGGGTCGGCGGGGTCGCCGTCGTGCGCCTGGCCGCGCACGAACGCGATCGCGCGCGTGATCGATAGCATTCGCCGCGCCCGATCACCGTGCGGCCGGGCGCGGCGGGGGCGCAGATAGTCGATCCTCAGGTCGAGCGTCGCGTGACGCGGAAGCCGCCGAGCCTGAGCCACACGCCGACGCTGGTCGCCGTGTCCATCAGCGCGAGGATCGGCCCGGAAGCGATCACGCCCGAGGCCGGATCGCCGACCAGCTCGGGCTGGTACGGCAGCGTCAGCTCCGCCCAATCCTGGCCGTGCGCGCGATAGCCGATGCCGAGCCGCTCGCCATGTCCGCCGTGCCGCATCTCGAAGAACTGGCGAGATCGAAGCCTTGCATCGCCCGCGCCCCCTAGCGCGCCAGTCCCGCCGGCGCAAACGCGCGGCAAGTCCGCAGAGATTACAGGGTTTTAACTTAGCCCCGGTGGCGCCTCGCAATAGCTTCGCCGCCGCGAACACCGGCGCGTTCGCAAGGGGGGAAGCAATGGCATTGATCCAGATCGACGCGAGCGAGGTCGCCGAGCTCGGCACCCAGGTCGCCATCCACGGCGCGATCGGCGCGGGGCGCCGAGCTGGTCGACAATCTCTTCGTAATCATCGTCGGGCTGGTGGCGCTGATCATCGAGCTGGCGCCCTAGGCGCCGGAACATGGGCGGCGGGATATCCCGCGCGGTTGCGCGATGCGATCGCCGCGTCGCGCCAGCCCTCGATCGAAAGCCGCCCGGCGATGGCGCGACGGCGCCGAATATCGCGCGCTCGCCGCGGCGTTCGCCGATTGCCCGCTCGACGCGCCCGATTCCGCCGCCGATCGCGCCGAGCGGCTGCTCGCCGACGCCGGGCTGGCGGGGGCGCTGCTCGCGCCGCTGGTCGAGGCGCTCGCCGCCGATCGCTTCTTCGAGCCGCCCCTGCGGATCGCGCGCGATGCCGCGCGCACCGGCGCGGTGCTGTTCGACGGCCCGGCGGCGACGATCACCGCCAGCGTCACCGACGCGACGACGCTGGCGACGCGGCCCGCGCCCGCGACGATCGTGTTCGCGGGGCGCGTCACCGTCACGCGCTACGTCAAGGCCGGCGGCGCGACGCTGCGCCGCTGGCGGACCGATCCGCTGACGCCGGGGTTCACCGCGGCCGATGCCCCGCCCTGCGTGCCGCTCGCGCCGATCCATCTGTCCGACGGCGATCTCCACCGCGTCGACGGGCGCATCCACGCGCACCAGCTGCGCGACGCGGCCGGCGAGGTGGTGATGCTGGTCGCCGCGATCCGCGCGGGGCACGATCCGCTGATCCGCGAATATCGGGTGGCGGACGGCGCGCTCACGCGTGTCGCCAGCGCCGACGACCGCGCGTCGCGCACCGAGCTGCTGCTCACCTTCCTGCGCCTCGCCGGCCGCGCCGACGCCGGCGAGCGGTTCGCAGCGGCGACGCACGATCCGGCATTCCACCTGCGCTGGGCGGCGATGCGCGAATGGCTGGCGCTCGACGCCGAGGCGGCGCTGCCGCGGCTTTCGGAAATGGCGGCGAGCGACCCCAACGCGGAGGTGCGCGCCGCGGCGACGCTGACGCTGATCGCAGTCCGCCGCCGGATCGACGAGACGCGATGCCGCGCCTGATCGATCCCGGCGAGGGGCGGGCTCGAAGATCTGGTCGACGCGCTCGATGCGACCCCGTTCGACGCGCGCGACGAGGAGGATTTCGCGCGGCTGGGTCCGCTGCTCGCGCGGCTCGGGCGCAACCGCGACTTCCTCGCCGAGCTGGCGATCGCGGAACTCAAGACCCGCGGCGAAGCCCGGTCCGCCGGCAACGGCTACGGCGCACAGGTGCTGCTGCTGCGGCCGCCCAACGGCCGCTACGTGCTGCGCGCCAATTTCTGGCCCGCGCGCGCCGATCCGGTGACGCGCGCCAGCGGCGCCGCCGCCTTCTTCTACGATCTGCCGCACGATCATAATTTCCCCTTCCTCACCTACGGCTATCTCGGCCCGGGGTATTGGAGCGACTATTACGAATATGAGATCGGCGATGTGATCGGCCTGCCGGGGAGCCCGCCGGGCTGCGCTTCGTCGAGCGCGCGCGGCTCGAGCCGGGGCGGCTGATGCTCTATCGCATGCGCCGCGACATCCATGTCCAGCTTCCCCCGACAGCTTCTCGGTGTCGCTCAACATCCTCGGCGCCGATCCGGCGCAACCATGGCTCGACCAATATCGCTTCGATGTGGCGCGCGGCACGATCGCCGAGGGGCTGACCTGCACCGCCGCCGAGGCGCTGGTCGCGCTCGCGGTCCATTTCGGCGGCAACGGGGTCGACCTCGCGCATCACCTCGCGCGCGACCATCCGTGCGACCGGATGCGCGTCACCGCGATCGCCGCGCTTGCCTCCGTGGCGTCCGGCCGCGACGCCAGCCACGCGATCCTCGCGCGGGCGGCCGACTCGCCGCGCGCCTATGTCGCGGGCCATGCCCGCGCGCGGCTCGCCACGCTCGCGGCGGCGGCGCGCCAGTCTGCTCCGTAACGGAGCCAGTTGGGGTCGAGCGCCAGCCACTTCGCGCTAGCCTCGCGGGCGTGTCCGGTACCAGGGTCCATCCGCTCGACATGCCCCAGCTCGAGGAAGCCGCGCGCGCCCGCGGCCTCCGCCTGGTGCCGCTCGAGATCGTGATCGGCCCGCTCAGCATCGATCCGGTCGAGCGCCGCGTGACGCGATCGGGGCGGCCGATCGCGCTGCTGCCGCGCGAATATGCGCTGCTGCTCCATCTCGCGCGGCAGGAAGGGCGGTGCGTCGACCGCGCCGAGCTGCTCCGCGCGGTCTGGGGGCTGCGCTTCGATCCGGGCACCAACGTGGTGGAGGTCCATATCTCGCGGTTGCGCGCCAAGCTCGACCGCGGGTTCGGCGCGCCGCTGCTGCGGACCGAAAAGGGCCTCGGCTATCGCCTCACGGCTTGAACGCCCTCATGGTTTGAACGCGACGTCGGCGATGTAGAAATGCGGCGCGGGCTGCGCGCTGTCGTTTTGCACCCAGATGCCGTCGATCACGGTATTGTCCGCGCCGAGATCGCCGAGCGGCACCACCACCTGCTTCCACCCGCCCGGCACCAGCGCGACGAGCTTCATCTTGGGCTGGGGCTGGCCGTCGGCGCCGAGCTTGGCGCCGTCGGGGATCGGCTTGCCGCCGGCGATCGCGATCACGCGCACCTGCGCGTTGCCGCCGACGACCTGGATCAGCAGGCTGAGCCCGCGATAGGGCGCGGTGCTGAACGGCGCGTGGTGGAGATAGACGCCCTCATAGCCCTTGGCGTCGGCCATGATCGGCATCTTGGCGCTGCCGATGTCGGCGCTGAGCTCGGTCTTGGCCCAACTCCAATTCTCCCAGCCCGGGCCGAGCGCCTTGTCGTAGACGGTGGCGAGCGGCTCGGGCGCCACCGCCGGCGCGGTGGCCACCGGCTTGGGCGCGGACGATCGTCCTCCGCCGAATCCTGCGCAAAGGCGATGCCGGGCATCAGCACGAGGGCGACCGCGACGATCAGGCGCTTCATGACCTCTCCTTCCCTGTGTCCCGCGTTCGGGATTCCGCCTATTCATGCCCTTTGATGCGGGCCGCGGGCAAGGGGATAGACACATGACGGAAACCAGAGTCGCGATCGAGCTGGAAGCGGGGGTCGCCGACGTGCGGCTGGCGCGTCCCGACAAGCTCAACGCGCTCGATCCGGCGATGTTCGAGGCGCTGGTCGCGGCGATCGCGCGGCTGGGCGAGACGCCGGGGCTGCGCGCGGTGGTGCTCTCGGGCGAGGGGCGCGGCTTCTGCGCCGGGCTCGACATGGCGAGCATGGCAGGTGGCGGCCCGGCGATCGATCTGCGCGCGCGGACGCATGGGCCCGCGAACCTCTTCCAGCAGGTCGCCTGGGGCTGGCGGACGCTGGGGGTGCCGGTGATCGCGGCGCTCCACGGCGTCGCGTTCGGCGGCGGGCTGCAGATCGCGAGCGGCGCCGACGTGCGGTTCGCCGCGCCGGGCACGCGGCTGTCGGCGATGGAGCTGAAGTGGGGGATCGTCCCCGACATGGCCGGCTATGCGCTGTGGCGCGGGCTGGTGCGCGACGACGTGCTGCGCGAGCTGATCTACACCGCGCGTGAGTTCGGCGCCGAGGAAGCGGCGGCGTTCGGCTTCGTCACGCGGATCGCCGAGGATCCGCATGCCGAAGCGATGGTGCTTGCCCGCGCGATCGCCGGGCGCAACCCGCACGCGATCCGCGCCGCCAAGCGCCTCGCCAACCTCGCGGGCGATGCCGCCGCGATCCTCGCCGCCGAAAGCGCCGAGCAGGCGGCGCTGCTGCGCGCGCCCAACCAGATCGAGGCGGTGATGGCCAACCTCCAGAAGCGCGCGCCGGTCTTCACGGATTGACTCGGCCCGGCTAAGCCTGCCCATATCCGAAACTCGAGGGCATGCATGCGCGAGGCCGCGATCGTTTCCACCGCCCGCACCGGGATCGGCAAGGCCGGGCGCGGCGCTTTCAACGATACCGAGGCGCCGGTGCTCGCCGCGCACGCGATGAACGCGGCGATCGCGCGCGCCGGGATCGATCCCGCGCGGATCGACGACGTTTTCTACGGGATCGGCAACCAATGGGGGACGCAGGGCGGCAACATGGCACGGCTCGCGCTGTTCGCCGCGGGCATCCCCAATTCGGTCCCCGCGTTCAGCCTCGATCGCAAGTGCGGATCGGGGCTCACCGCGATCGCGTTCGCGGCGCGCTCGATCATGGTCGACGAGATCGATGTCGCGCTCGCGGGAGGCATGGAATCGATCAGCCTGACGATGAAGAACGCCCCGCGCTACGTGAATCGCTCGGTCACCGACAAGGTGCCGACGGCATACATGCCGATGATCGAGACCGCCGAGGTGGGTCGCCGAGCGCTACGGCATCAGCCGCGCGGCGCAGGACGCATTCGCCGCGGCCAGCCAGCAGCGCGCGGCGGCCGGGCTGGCGGCGGGCGCCTTCGCCGAGGAGATCGCGCCGATCACGGTCGAGAAGGCGCTGTTCGACAAGCAGGGTAACCGGACCGGCACCGAGACCGTCACCATCGACCGCGACGAGGGCATCCGCGCCGGCACCACCGCCGAAGTGCTCGCGGCCGTCGCGCCGGTGTGGAAGGACGGCGACTTCGTCGCGCAGGGCCGGCACGTCACTGCCGGCAATGCCAGCCAGCTTTCCGACGGCGCCGCCGCGCAGATCCTGATGGACCGCGCCACCGCCGAGGCGGAGGGCAAGCCGATCCTCGGCATCTATCGCGGGTTCCAGGTCGCGGGCTGCGATCCCGACGAGATGGGGATCGGGCCGGTGCTCGCGGTGCCCAAGCTGCTCGCGCGCCGGGCTGACGGTGGCGGACATCGGGCTGTGGGAAATCAACGAGGCGTTCGCCTCGCAATGCCACTATTGCCGCGACACGCTCGGGATCGATCCCGAGCGGCTCAACGTCAACGGCGGCGCGATCGCGATCGGGCATCCGTTCGGGATGACCGGCAGCCGGCTGGTCGGCCATGCGCTGATCGAGGGGCGCAAGCGCGGCGCGCGCTTCGTCGTGGTATCGATGTGCACTGCGGGCGGGATGGGCGCGGCCGGGCTGTTCGAGATTCCGTGAGGTGAGCCGG